>NZ_JACGXA010000001.1:2763172-3991344 GCF_014138045.1 Nocardioides ginsengisegetis | reverse complement strand
CCCGACCGTCTTCCACCCCGACGTGCCGAAGGCGGTCGCCGCGGCGATCCGCGGTCACTGAGTCCGGGGCGGGCTAGCCTGAGCGCATGCCCAGCTTCGCGCACACCGAGACCGTCGCCGCCTCCCCGGAGCACGTCTTCGCGATCATCGACGACTTCACCCGGACCCCGGAGTGGCTGACTCGCTGCACGGGCATCGACAAGCTCGAGGACGGCCCCCAACCACGCCGGCCTGCCCGCTGAAGTACCACTACAAGGACGGCAGCCGCACCGGCACGATGGACGGCGAGGTCGCGGCGCGCGAGCAGGACCGCCACCTCACCCTGCACTTCGTCGACAAGATGACCGACGTGACGGTCGACTTCAAGGTCGCGCCGATGGGTGCCGAGACGTCGCTGACCCACGAGATCACGATCCAGACCAAGGGCTTCGGCAAGCTCTTCACGCCGATGATCAAGCGGGCGCTGCCCAGGCAGACCCTCGACGCGATGACGAAGCTGAAGGCGCTCGCCGAGTCCTGAGCCGGGTCTTGAGCCGGGTCCCCGTCAGCGGGTCGCGCAGAGCGCGGCCCCGACGATCCCGGCCTTGTTGCGCAGTGTCGCCGGGACGATCTCGGTGTCGATGTCGATCAGCGGCAGGAACTCGTCGGACTTCTTGCTGATCCCGCCGCCCACGACGAAGAGGTCGGTGCGAGAAGAGCATCTCCAGGGTCCGGTAGTACGTCGTGAGCCGCTGGGCCCACTTCGCCCAGGACAGGTCCTCGGACTCCCGGGCGCTGTTGGCGGCGCGCTTCTCGGCGCCGTGGCCGTCGATCTCGAGGTGCCCGAGCTCGGAGTTGGGCACCAGCACGCCGTCGTACACCAGGGCGGAGCCGATGCCGGTGCCGAGGGTGGTGACGATGACCAGTCCGTCGCGCCCGCGGGCGGCGCCGTACCGCACCTCGGCCAGGCCGGCGGCGTCCGCGTCGTTGACGACATGCACGTCGCGGCCGGTCGCCTTGGTGAAGAGGGCGTCCGCGTCGGTGCCGAGCCAGGACTTGTCGATGTTGGCGGCGGAGTGCACCACCCCGTGGCGTACGACGCCGGGCACGGTCACGCCGACCGGACCCCGAGAGTCGGGGAACTGCTCGAGGATCCCCGCGAACACCTCCGCCACCGCCTCGGGGGTGGAGGGCTTGGGCGTCGTCGCGCGCACGCGCTCGGCCGCGAAGTCGCCGGTCCCGAGGTCGACGGGCGCGCCCTTGATGCCGGTGCCGCCGAAGGTCGATGCCGAAGGGGAGGTCGCCGCTCATGGGCACAATCTCGCCGTCCGGAGGGCGGGAAGCAACCCCGGAAGCAACCCTCGCGGCCCCGGCTGCGTGCCAGAGATGAGGGCCCGTCCGGGCCCCGGACGGAGGACTACGATGGACATCAGGACCCGCCGGCACCCGATCGCCGCGATCGCCCCCACGGTCGCCGCCGCGCTCGCGCTGGCCCTGGGCGCCCCCACCCCCGTGGGCGCCGCGAGCGCGTCGGTCAACGGACCGTCCTCGGGGGACGTGCGCGTGTGCACCGGCCCCGACCTCACGGCGTCCAAGGGGGCTCTCGAGGGGGCCGCGGGGTCGCGCTTCCTCACGGTCCGCGTCACCAACGCCTCGGAGACCGCCTGCCAGGACGATGGGCTACACGGCCTACCGGTTCCGCAACGCGGCCGGCCCGATCGGGCACGAGTCGACGCCCAACACGGTCACCGACGGCACCGAGGGCGTCCCCGTCGTGATCTCTGCCGGGGCCACGGTGGAAGTCGGTGCTGAGCTGGACCGACCCGGGGCCGACGGTGCCGAGCCAGTGCCACGCCAAGGCGACCACGGCCTTCCGGCTCAAGATCCACGACGTGGACCGCTACTACCGGCTGCCACTGAAGGTCGACGTCTGCACGACGCTGAAGTACCGCCCGCACGCACCCGGCTCCAGTGACGAGCGCCTGACGGGCCGGCCGCCGGACGAAATATCGGAGGCCTGCGGACGGCCGAGGTGTCAGGCTCGTGGCATGCCCACCGAGCTCACCACGCCCCAGCACCTCGAGGGACTGCGTGCTGCCCTGGTCTCCTTCGTCCGGTACGCCGAGCGGGCCGGCCTTCGCGCGCCCCGTCCCGACCTGCCCCGACTGGACCGTCCGGCACCTCGTCGCGCACCAGGGGATGGTGCACCGGTGGGGCCGCGGCGGCGCTCCGCGGCGAGCGGGTCGACCCGGACGACCTCGAACGCGACGGTCGCTCCTCGCCCGACCCGCTGGAGTGGCTGCGCGACGGGGCCGTCGAGGTGGCCGCGGCGGTGACCAGCGCGCCCGAGCGGGTGGCCGCGCCGGTGTTCCTGCTCGACGCCCCGCCGGCCCGGGCCTTCTGGGGCGCGGCGGCAGTGCCACGAGACCACGATCCACGCCGTCGACGCGCTCGCGGCCTCACTGGGTCGCTACCCCCGCGGGTCGGAGACCTGGATCGACCCCGTGCTCGCCCGCGACGGCATCGACGAGCTGCTCGGCGGGTTCCTGCCCCGGCCCCGGTCGCGGCTGCGGCGCCCGGAGGAGACGACGCTGGTGGTGGCTCCCACGGACGGACCCGACTGGTGGCGCGTGCAGATCGGCGCGCACCCGCCGGTGACCACGCGGCGTACGGGCCCGGTGGCGGAGGCCGACGTGACGCTCACCGGCCCGTCGGGTCGGGCTCTACCTGACGCTGTGGAACCGCTCGGACGCCGAGGAGGACTGCGTCGACACGCGGGGCGTGCTGGACGACTGGCGCGACCTGTCGGCGGTCCGCTGGGCCTGACTTTACAAACCAGAACCTCTTGTCAAAGTGGTTTACAAACCCTATGGTCATGTAAACCCCGGCAGGAAGGTTCCCGCATGAGCACCGCCAACGCGACGGTCCCCCTCGGCTCGACCGAGGCGTGGAAGGACAAGAAGCGCTACCTGTGGCTGATCGGCCTCGTCGTCCCGAGCCTGGCGTTCATCGCCGGCGGGATGTGGGCGCTGACCGGGTGGGGCGTGTGGTTCTGGATCGGTCCGATCGTGATCCTCGGCGTCGTCCCGGCGATCGACCTGCTCGCGGGGCTGGACCGCTCCAACCCGCCCGACGACGCGATCGAGGCGCTGGAGAAGGACCGCTACTACCGCTGGATCACCTATCTCTTCCTGCCGATCCAGTACGTCGGCTTCGTCGGCGCCTTCTACGTCATCGCCCACGGTGCCGGCGGCTTCGGCGACCTGACCACGCTCGACAAGCTCGGCCTGGCGATCTCGATCGGCTGCATCGGCGGGATCGGCATCAACACCGCCCACGAGCTCGGCCACAAGAAGGAGGCCAACGAGCGCTGGCTGTCCAAGATCGCGCTGGCGCAGAGCTTCTACGGCCACTTCTACATCGAGCACAACCGCGGCCACCACGTCCGGGTCGCCACCCCGGAGGACCCCGCCAGCAGCCGGTTCGGCGAGAACTTCTACCAGTTCTGGCCGCGCACGGTGATCGGGTCGCTGCGCTCGGCCTGGCGGCTGGAGAAGCGGCGCTACGCCCGCAAGCAACAGCACCCCTTCCGGCTCGGCAACGACGTGCTCAACGCCTGGCTGATGTCCGCGGTGCTGTGGGGCGGCCTGGTCGCCTGGCTGGGCGTGGGGATCCTGCCGTTCCTCGTCGTGCAGGCGGTCGTCGGTTTCTCGCTGCTCGAGGTCGTCAACTACATGGAGCACTACGGGATGCTGCGGCAGAAGGTCGGCGTCGGCGAGCGCCAGCGCTACGAGCGGGTCGACCCCTCGCACTCGTGGAACTCCAACAACATCGCGACCAACGTGCTGCTCTACCACCTGCAGCGGCACAGCGACCACCACGCCAACCCGACGCGTCGCTACCAGACCCTGCGCGACTTCGAGGAGAGCCCGGTGCTGCCCACGGGGTACGCCGGCATGATCGTGCTCGCGATCCTCCCGCCGGTCTGGCGCCGGGTGATGGACCCCCGCGTCCTCGCCCACTTCGATGGCGACCTGACCCGCGCCAACCTCCAGCCCCGCAAGCGCGAGCGCATCCTCGCGGCGTACCCGCCCCCGCCATCGGTGGTTGAGGAGGTTGCTCTGCAACCGTCTCGAAACCAGCCGATCGAGGAGGTTCTCGCGGCCCGCTGCCCCGGCTGCTCCTACACCTACGACGTCAACGCCGGCGACGAGCATGAGGGCTTCGCCGCCGGGACGGCCTGGGCCGACATCCCCGCCGACTGGTGCTGCCCGGACTGCGGCGTGCGCGAGAAGGTCGACTTCATCCCCCTGAGCCGGAGCGAGGCCCTCTGATGCGCATCCACGTGGACCGCGACCGGTGCGAGGGGCTCGGCATGTGCGAGGCGATGGCGCACGAGTTCTTCGAGCTCCGTGAGGATGAGGGAGGTGACGACGTCATGCACCTGCGCGACGAGACGCCGGCCGAGGAGCACCGTGGGCAGGTGGCCGCGGCCGTTGCGTCCTGCCCGGTGCTCGCACTGTCCCTGACCGACTGAGCACGACCGGCTCCCTAGACTGGTGCCGTGACGACCGCCCCCGACCGAGCCCCCCTGACGGCGACGATGCGGGAGCGGGTCGTCGAGGCCGCCGTGGCGCTGACCACCGAGGTCGGCTGGGCCCAGGTGACGATGGCCCGGATCGCCGACCGGGTGGGGGTCTCCCGGCAGACCGTCTACAACGAGGTCGGCACCAAGCCGGGCCTGGCCGAGGCGATGATCCTGCACGAGCTCGACCGCTTCCTCGGCGTGGTCAACCTCGCCTTCGACGACGCCCCGACCGACCTGGTCGAGGCGATCCGGGGGGCGACCCGCGGGGTCCTCGAGCTGGCCCAGGACAACCCGCTCCTGCACGCCGTCGTCTCCGCGACGCACGGCGCCGACACCGAGCTGCTGCCGCTGCTGACGACCCACGCCGAGTCCCTGCTCGCCGCGGCCAAGATCGTCATCAAGGACCGGATCGAGCCCTACGCGCTCGCCCTCGACGACGAGCACCTCGAGGCCGCCATCGACATGGTCGTCCGGGTGGTGCTCAGCCATGTCATGCAGCCCTCGGCCTCCCCGGCCGACACGTCCGCCGACATCGCCTGGATCGCCGCGCGGGTGCTGCGCCCCTAGCCCTCAGCCCGTCGCGCGGCGGGCCCGGGCATGAGCGAGCTCGACGGCCTCGTGGAACCCGCGGGCGACGTACGCCGGGACCTTGAGGCCCTGCTCGCGGGCCCACAGCAGCTCGCGCTCGACCCGGGAGATCTCGCCAGCGAAGCGGCTCGGCTCGTCGGCGATGCCCAGGGTGGCCATCACCTCGCCGAAATCGGCCCGCTGGCCGTCGTGGTTGGCGCCCACTGGGGCGAACGAGAATCGCCGTAACCGGCGCACCAGCCAGCGCTGCCAGCCGGTGAGCTCGCTCCACAGACCGCGCGCGGAGAGCTGGTAGAAGGCGAAGTGGCCGGGCTCCTGGCGACGGATCGGGGCGATCACGGTGTCGGCCACCGCCGTCTCGCCCATCTCCGTGACCCCCCGGTGCAGCAGGTTGTAGGCCAGCACCGCGGAGCGCTCGGTGGCCGCGCCGGTCAGGTAGTAGAGCATCCGCACGACGTCCTGGATCGCGGCGACGTGGGCGAGCATCCCCAGCACCTTGATCTTCGCCCCCACCGTGTCGAGGTCGGGGGTGGCCGGCGGCCGGCCGACCTGCACCTGCAGGCGGTCGAGGATCAGCCCGTGCTGGACCTCCTGCGGCTGCCAGACGTCCGCGAAGAAGCGGCGGTCGACCTCGGGCGGGTCCGGGAGCAGCGTGACGAGCTCGAGGACGTTGCGGTCCACCTCGAGCTCGACCCGGGCCATGTAGTCCAGCACGTGGCCGTAGCGCTCGGCGAGGACGGCGGGCCGGTGCACGGTGAAGTCGACGGACGACAGCTCGATCGGCGGGTGCTCGGCCCCCAGGCGCTCGACGTGGTCGACGAGTCGCTGCTCCGTCGTACGGGCAGGGGCCGCGGCGTGGCGCATAGTGTGGGGCACGTGGAGCATTCGGCGCCGGGCGCGGTCCGGATGGGCACGCATGCCGGACGGGCCGTCGTGGCCGCCGCCCTGCTCGGCTCGGGCATGACCATGCTGGACGGCACCGTCGTCAACGTCGCGCTGCGCACGATCGGCGCGGACCTCGACGCGACGCTCGCCGAGCTCCAGTGGGTCTCCAACGGCTACCTCCTCTCGCTGGCCAGCCTGATCCTGCTCGGGGGCTCGCTGGGCGACCGGTTCGGCCGTGTGCGGGTGTTCAACGTCGGGACCGTCGCCTTCACGCTCGCCTCGGTGCTGTGCGGGCTCGCGCCCACACCGGAGGTGCTGATCGCGGCCCGCGTCCTGCAGGGCGCCGGCGCGGCGCTGCTGATGCCCGGCAGCCTCGCGATGATCCAGGGCGCCTTCGTGCGTGACGACCGGGCGGCCGCGATCGGCGCCTGGTCGGGCCTCGGCGGCATCGCGGCGGCGCTCGGGCCGTTCCTCGGCGGCACCCTCATCGAGTACGCCGACTGGCGCTGGATCTTCTTCCTCAACGTCCCCCTCGGCGCGCTGAGCGTGGTCGTCGCGACCCGGTCGGTGCCCGAGACGCTCGACCCGCACGCCCCCGCGCGGTTCGACGCGACCGGGGCGCTGCTCGCGTGCCTGACGCTCGGCGGGACGACGTACGCGCTCATCGAGTGGGGCCGGCCACTCGTGCCCGTTGCGTTGGGGGTCGCCGTGCTGGCCGCGGCCGCGTTCGTGCTCGTCGAGCGCCGGAGCGACCACCCGATGCTGCCGCTGGGGATCTTCGCCGACCGCACGTTCAGCAGCGCCAACGCGATGACGCTGCTCGTCTACGCCGCCCTCGGCGCCGTGCTGTTCTTCCTCGTCCTGCAGCTCCAGGTCGTGGTCGGGTACGGCGCCCTCCGCGCGGGCATCTCCAGCCTGCCGATCACGGTCTGCATGCTGCTGCTGGCCCGGCGCGGTGGCCGGCTGGCGTCCCGGATCGGGCCGCGGATCCCGATGACCCTCGGGCCGCTGGTGATGGCGGCGGGGGTGCTGCTGCTGACGCGAGT
The DNA here is from genome assembly GCF_014138045.1 of Nocardioides ginsengisegetis. Lineage (NCBI taxonomy): Bacteria > Bacillati > Actinomycetota > Actinomycetes > Propionibacteriales > Nocardioidaceae > Nocardioides > Nocardioides ginsengisegetis. The sequence continues at coordinate 3,984,258 of NZ_JACGXA010000001.1, read as the reverse complement.
GGGTCCGGGGACGACGTACGTCCTCGACGTGCTGCCCGGCATCACCGTCTTCGGGCTGGGCCTGCCGCTGCTGGTCGCGCCGCTGACGGCCACGGTGCTGGCGGCCGCGCCCGACGAGCACGCCGGCCTCGCGAGCGGGGTCAACAACGCGGTGGCGCGGGCCGGCTCGCTGCTGGCCGTCGCGGCGCTGCCGCTGCTGGTCGGGCTCCGGGGCGACGACTACGCCGACCCGGCCGTGCTCGACGACGCCTACCGCTCCGCGATGGTCGCCTGCGCGGTCCTGCTCGTGCTCGGCGGGCTGCTGTCGTGGGCGACGATCCGGACGCCGGGCGGCCTGGGCAGGTCCGGGGGCAGGTCGCGGTGACGTCACGATCGGCGGACCCGGCTGTGCGGCTTGCCGCATCGACCTAGTCTGACCCGTGAGGGAGGGCACATGCGGAACGCGCGCGCACTGGCGGCACTGCTGCTGCCCCTCGCCCTGCTCACGACGGCCGGCTGCGACGGGAAGGCCGCGGCCCACGACCCGGCCACCAGCCCGGCGGCCGCGACGTCCGGCGCGGGTGACCCGGGCACGAGCCCCAGCAACAGCACCAGCCCCGTCGCCGACGCCGACCACGCGGTCGACCCGCCCGGCAAGCTGAGCGGCCGGCTCTACGCCGCCGACATGCTCGTCTACAGCCAGGACACCCTCAGCCCCGCGGTCGTGAAGCGGATCCAGCACCTGAAGGGCGTCACCCGCGTCGAGAGCCTCTCGATGGCACAGGTCAGCATCGAGAACCACGCCCTCAACGTGGCGGCCGTCGACGCGGGCACCTACCGCAACTGGACGCCGTACGCCTCGGCCACCACGCAGGCCGTCTGGGACCGGGTCGCGGGCGGCGAGGTCGCGCTGCTCCCGGAGCTGAAGAAGCGGCTGCCGATCACCGGCAAGGGCTACCTCCAGCTCGGCTCCAGCAAGGACGCCCCCGAGCTGCACGTCGGGGCGTTCGCGCCGCAGATCCCCAACGCCATCGACGCCGTCGTCAACGAGAAGTGGGCCGACTCGCTGGGCATGAAGAAGGACAACGCGCTGCTGATCTACACCGGCAGCACGTCGCCGTCCTCGCTGCGCAAGCCCGTCGAGAAGGTCGCCGGCACGACCGCGTCGGTCCAGAGCCTCGACATCGTCGCGCGCGCCGGCCTGGACATCCACGCGAAGCAGACGGCGTTCCTCGTCGGCTCGGTCGCCGACGCGGTCGGCACCTTCAACTACACCGTGCTCGGCGGCGGCCGGATCGCACCGGAGGCCTCGTGGGTCGCCTCCCACATCGCCACCCAGCAGGTCCCGATCCTGGGCAGCGTCACCTGCAACCGGCTGCTCTTCCCGCAGCTCACCGCCGCGCTCAACGAGGTCGTCGACCAGGGGCTGGCCGACAAGATCCACCCCGACGAGTACGCCGGCTGCTACTACCCGCGCTTCATCGCCGGCACGACCACGCTGTCCAACCACTCCTTCGGGCTCGCCCTCGACCTCAACGTGCCCGGCAACCAGCGCGGCACCGTCGGCGAGATGGACCGCCAGGTCGTCGCGATCTTCGAGAAGTGGGGCTTCACCTGGGGCGGCCGGTGGCACTACACCGACCCGATGCACTTCGAGATGAACTCGCTGGTCGACCCCCGCTGAATCCACGCGTGAGTCTCAGGCGGGCGACGTACGACGCCTGATCTGTCCGGCGACCATCTCCATGGTCCGTCGCGCCCGGTCGAGGTCGTGCGAGAGGAAGTAGTGGTCGGCACCCGGCGTCATGTCGGAGACGACCTCGATCCCGGCGTTGCGCAGCCGGGCGGCGTACTTGTCGCCGTCGGGACGCAGGGTGTCCCGCTCAGCGGTGAGGACGACCGCGGGCGGCAGCCCCCGCACGGTGTCGGTCAGCAGCGGCGAGGCGTAGGGGTCCGCACGGGTCGCGGGGTCGGGGAAGTAGACCCGGCGCACGAGCCTGCGCAGGGCGGGCGAGATCATCCCGGGCGCCCCGGTGTCGACGGCGGTGGCCATGTCGAGGGCCGGGACGCCGAGCACCTGGAGGACCGGGGCGAAGGAGCCGCGGTCGCGCGCCTGCAGACAGGTGGCGGCGGCCAGCGCCCCGCCGGACGAGAGGCCGCCGACGGCGACGCGGGTCCCGTCGATGCCGTGGTCACTGCCGCGGGTGGCGAGGTGGGCGGCGGCGTCGTGGGCCTCGTGCTGGGCGACGGGGTACCGCACGTAGGGGCCGGCGCGGAAGTCGACGTTGGCGACCACGACGCCCGCCCGGGAGGCGACGTACCGGCACCAGAAGTCGTCCATCTGTGGGTAGCGCATCAGGAAGGCGCCGCCGTGGAAGTGCACGTAGGCGCCGAGGGCGCGCCGGGCCGCGCGGACCGGGCGGTAGAGGTGGACCGGCACGTGGCCGTAGCGCGTGGGCACGCGGACCTTCTCCGGCTTCGGCAGGTCCTCGCCGGCGAAGCGGAGCTCGTCGCCATAGCGGACGGTGAAGCGGGCGAGTGCGTGCATGAGCCCGGCCCGGACGGCGTCGTCGATCCTCACGTAGCCCGTTCGGAGCCGCTCGCGGATCGGATGGGCCGGTCGGCGAGCGGGCCCCGGTCGGTAGCGTGCCGGGCATGCGCGCCGTCCAGGTCATCACGCCCACCGGTCCCAGCGATCTCGAGATCCGCGACGTCGCCGAGCCGACGCCCGGCCCCGACGACGTGCTCGTCGAGGTGCACCGCGTCGGCATCTCCTTCCCCGACCTGCTGCTGAGCAAGGGGCAGTACCAGCTCAAGCCCGAGCCGCCCTTCACCCTCGGCGTGGACTTCGCGGGGGTCGTGGTGTCCGGCGGCGGGCTCGCTCCGGGGACGCGGGTCGCCGGGGTGGCGCCGTACGGCGCTGCCGGTGAGCTGGTCAGCAACCCGGCGGTCTCGACGTTCGCACTGCCGGACTCGATCAGCCTCGACGAGGGGGCTGCGCTGCCCATGAACTACCTGACCGCGCAGTTCGCGCTGGCCGAGCGCGGCGACGTGAAGGCCGGCGAGACCGTGCTCGTGCACGGCGCGGCCGGTGGCGTCGGCACCGCGACCATCCAGGTCGCGAAGGGCTACGGCGCCCGCACGATCGCGGTCGTCTCGACCGAGGAGAAGGCCAAGGTCGCCCTCGACGCCGGCGCCGACGAGGCGGTGCTGCTCGACGACTTCAAGGACAAGGTCATGGAGCTGACCGGGGGCCGGGGCGTCGACATCGTCCTCGACGTGGTCGGCGGCGACGCCTTCACCGACTCGCTGCGGGTGCTCGGGGCGCAGGGGCGGCTGCTGGTCGTCGGCTTCGCGTCCGGCCAGGGCATCCCCGAGGTCAAGGTCAACCGGCTCCTCCTCAACAACATCGACGTCCGCGGCGTCGGCTGGGGCGCCTACGCGATGATGCGGCCGGGCTACATGCACGAGCAGTGGGCCGAGATCCTGCCGATGATGGAGTCGGGCGTCATCAAGCCGCCGATCGGGGCGACGTACGCGCTCGAGGACTTCGGACAGGCGCTGGTCGACATGGACGAACGCCGCACCCTCGGCAAGTCGGTCGTCCGGGTGCGCGACTGACCGATCGGTTACGGTCGGTCCCGTGAGCATGCTGGATGACGCCCGACCGGGCATGAACCCCGACATCCGTCCCCAGGACGACCTCTTCGGACACGTGAACGGGCGGTGGCTCGACGAGACCGAGATCCCCTCGGACCGCTCGAGCTGGGGACCCTTCGTCCAGCTGGCCGACGTGGCCGAGGAGCAGGTCCGCCGGATCATCGAGGACATCGCGTCCGCCGATCCGGCGTCGCTGGACGACGAGGCGCGCAAGATCCACGACCTCTACGCGTCGTTCATGGACACCGAGACCATCAACCACCGCGGTCTGCGGCCCGTGCGGCCGCTGATCGACGCGGTCGCCGCCCTGCGCGACACCCGCGACCTGGCGGCGTTCCTCGGCGAGTTCGAGCGGATCGGCGGGCACGGCCTCTTCGGCAGCTACATCGCCACCGACAACAAGGACTCCGACCGCTACCTCTTCCACCTCGTGCAGGGCGGCCTCGGGCTGCCGGACGAGTCCTACTACCGCGACGACAAGTTCGCCGAGGTCCGGGAGAAGTACGTCGCCTACCTGACCCGGCTCCTCGGCCTCGCCGAGCACGCCGACCCGGCCGGCGCCGCCGCGACCGTCCTGGCGATCGACACCAAGCTGGCGGCCGGCCACTGGGAGCGCGCGGAGACCCGAGACGTCCAGAAGACCTACAACCTCACGACGATGGCCGAGCTCAAGGAGCTGTGCCCGTCCTTCGACTGGGACGCCTACATCCGCAACCTCGGCGGCAACGAGCAGACGGCGGCCGAGTCGTGCGTGCGGCAGCCGTCCTACTTCGCGCACCTCTCGACGGTGCTCGACGAGGTCCCGATCGAGGACTGGAAGGCCTGGATGGTCGTCCACGTGCTGCGCTCGGCGGCGCCGTACCTCACCGACGACTTCGTCGAGACCAACTTCGACTTCTACGGCCGCACCCTCAACGGCACCCCCGAGCTGCGGGCCCGCTGGAAGCGCGGCGTCTCGCTCGTCGAGGGCGCCATCGGCGAGGCGGTCGGCAAGCAGTACGTCGAGCGGCACTTCCCGCCGACCTCCAAGGCGCTGATGGACGACCTGGTCGCCAACCTGCTCGCCGCCTACCGCCAGTCGATCTCCCAGCTGGACTGGATGACCGACGAGACGAAGGAGCGGGCCTACGAGAAGCTCGCGACCTTCCGGCCCAAGATCGCCTACCCCGACACGTTCCGCGACTACTCCGCGCTGCAGGTCTCCTCGGACGACCTGCTCGGCAACGTGGCGGCGGCGTCCGGCTTCGAGACCGACCGCGAGCTGGCCAAGATCGGCGGGCCGGTCGACCGCGACGAGTGGTTCATGCTGCCGCAGACGGTCAACGCCTACTACAACCCCGGCACCAACGAGATCTGCTTCCCCGCCGGCATCCTGCAGAAGCCGTTCTTCGACCCCGAGGCCGAGCAGGCCGAGAACTACGGCGGCATCGGCGCCGTGATCGGGCACGAGATCGGCCACGGCTTCGACGACCAGGGCGCGCAGTACGACGGCGCGGGCAACCTCAACGACTGGTGGACCGCCGACGACAAGGCGGCCTTCGAGGTGAAGTCCAAGGCCCTGATCGCGCAGTACGACGCCTTCGAGCCGCGCGCGCTGCCCGGCGAGCACGTCAACGGCGCGCTGACCGTCGGTGAGAACATCGGCGACCTCGGAGGCCTGACGATCGGCCACACGGCGTACCTCATCGCGCAGGGGGGCTCGGCCTCGGTCGAGGACCGCCAGAAGCTCTTCATGAACTGGGCCTACTGCTGGCGGACCAAGCGCCGCAAGGAGCAGGAGCTGCAGTACCTCACCATCGACCCGCACAGCCCGCCGGAGTTCCGCGCCAACATCGTGCGCAACCTGGCGGAGTTCCACGAGGTCTTCGAGACCGCCGAGGGTGACGGGCTCTGGCTCGACCCGGACCAGCGCGTCCGCATCTGGTGAGCCGCTGACCGAACGACACACCGAACCCCTCGGATCCGCCCTTCCCGGGCTGGATCCGAGGGGTTCGGTGTGTTCGGCGGTCGCCACTCCTTGCACGGGGTCGTAATCTTGATTACATGATTACGAACGAATCCCTGGAGCGGGTCCGCGGCTGGTTCACCGGCCGCCTCCCCGCCGACTGGTCGGCCGGGTCCGAGGGCCCCGCCGAGGTCACCGTCGACCGTGAGGAGATCACGGTCCTGCTCGCCGTCCCCGACGTCGAGCTCTCTGCGGACGCCTCCGACGCCGAGCGCGCCGAGGCCCGCGCCGGCCGCGCCAAGGCGTTCCGCGAGGAGACCCGCGACGCCCGCATCGCCATCGCCCGTGAGGCCGAGCACCGCTTCGAGCGCAAGGTCTCGTGGGGCGTCCACGTCGGCGACCACGCCGAGCTCTGGACGCACGTCGCGGCCCCCGTCATGACCCGCCTGCGCCAGCCCCAGCGGCTGGTCCTCGACACCCTCGTCGACGCCGGCGTGGCGCGGTCACGCTCCGAGGCGCTGGCCTGGTGCGTCCGGCTCGTCGGGCAGCACGAGGAGGACTGGCTCGCCGAGCTCCGCGACGCGATGGGGGCCGTCGCCGACGTACGCAGCAAGGGCCCGGCGGCCTGAGGTCGATCCTGCGGACCCCCTGTGGATGCGGTACGCCGCCTGTCGGGACGCGCTGGTAGACAGGCGGCATGAGCCCCACCACGACCGACGTCCGTGACCGCGCCGAGGAGCACCTGCGGGCGCTGGTCGGTCGTGACGATGCCCGCCTGCGCGAGGACCAGTGGACGGCGATCGAGGCGCTCGCCGTCGACCGTCGCCGGTCCCTGGTCGTCCAGCGCACCGGCTGGGGCAAGTCGGCGGTCTACTTCGTCGCCACGCTGCTGCTGCGCGAGGCGGGGGCCGGCCCGACCGTCATCGTGTCCCCGCTGCTCGCGCTGATGCGCAACCAGATCGAGGCGGCCGAGCGGGCCGGCATCCGCGCGGTGACCATCAACTCCACCAACATCGAGGAGTGGGAGCCCACCCAGGAGGCGATCCGGGCGGGCGAGGTCGACGTGCTGCTGGTGAGCCCCGAGCGGCTCAACAACCCCGGCTTCCGCGACGAGGTGCTGCCGCGGCTGGCCGCGACCTGCGGCCTCCTCGTCATCGACGAGGCCCACTGCATCTCCGACTGGGGCCACGACTTCCGCCCCGACTACCGCCGCATCCGCACCCTCCTGGGCGACCTGCCCGACGGCATCCCGGTGCTCGCCACTACGGCCACCGCCAACGCCCGGGTCACCCAGGACGTCGCCGAGCAGCTCGGTCGAGACGTCCTCGTGCTCCGTGGGTCCCTGGACCGCGAGTCGCTGCGGCTGGGCGTGGTGCGGCTCAAGACCGCGGAGCAGCGGCTGGCCTGGCTGGCCGACCACCTCGCCGAGCAGCCGGGCTCGGGGATCATCTACTGCCTGACGGTCGCGGCCACCAAGGAGATCGCCGACTACCTCCGGGCGCGGGGCCACGACGTCCAGGCCTACTCCGGCCAGACCGACACCACCGAGCGGCAGGCGCTCGAGCAGGACCTCATCAACGGCCGGGTCAAGGCGCTGGTGGCCACGAGCGCGCTCGGCATGGGCTTCGACGCGACGCTCGGCTTCGTGGTCAACATGGGGGCGCCGGCGTCCCCGGTCGCCTACTACCAGCAGGTCGGCCGTGCCGGCCGTGGCACCGACGAGGCCACCGTCGTGCTGCTCCCCGCGATCGAGGACCGCGACATCTGGGCCTACTTCGGCTCGCTCGCGTTCCCGCGGGAGGAGCTGGTCCGCCAGACCCTCGCCGTGCTCGCCGACTCGCCCAAGCCGATGAGCACCGCCACGCTGGAGACCTACGTCGAGCTCAATCGCACCCGCCTCGAGACGATGCTCAAGGTGCTCGACGTCGACGGCGCGGCCCGCCGGGTGCGCGGAGGCTGGGAGGCCACCGGAGAGCCCTGGCAGTACGACGAGGAGCGCTACCGCCGCGTGGCGGAAGCGCGCGAGCGCGAGCAGCAGGCGATGCTCGACTACCTCCGCACCGACCGCTGCCGGATGCTCTTCCTCCGCGACCAGCTCGACGACCCCGAGGCCACCGCGTGCGGCCGCTGCGACAACTGCGGCGGGCTCGCCCTGTCGGCCGAGGTCAGCGAGAGCGCGGTGGAGGAGGCCGGGGCCCGGCTGTCCCGGCCCGGCGTCGTGCTGGAACCCCGCAAGATGTGGCCCACGGCGCTGGCCAACCTCGGGGTCGACCTCAAGGGCAAGATCGCCGACGGGGCGAGCGAGGGCCGCGTGGTGGCCCGGCTCACCGACCTCGGCCACGGCCAGGCGTTGCGCGAGCTCTTCAAGCCCGGCACGCCCGACGGGCCGGTTCCGGTGTCGCTGGCCCGCGCGGTGGTCGAGGTCCTCGGCGACTGGCGGCCGCGGGTCGACGCGATCGTGGTCGTCGAGTCGGCGACCCGGCCCACCCTCACCGCCGACTTCGCCGACGGGCTGTCGCGGTTCCTCAAGGTGCCAGTGGCCGGCCGCTACGCCATCGTCGACCCGTCGGTGGCGCCTGCCCAGGGGGCGATGAACAGTGCCCAGCGGGTGGCGGCCGTCGGTCGTCGCTACCGGTTGGAGGCCGAGGGCCTGGAGGGCCAGGGCGTCCTGCTCGTCGACGACCTCGTCGCCACCGGCTGGACGATGACGCTCGCCGCGCGGGCGATCCGTCGGGCGGGTGCCGCGGACGTCAGTCCCCTGGCGCTGGCCTCGGAGTCCTGAGGCGGGGCCGCTCAGGTCCGGGCCGCCGCTGCCGATGACTCCGGCACCACCACTCGGAAGGTAGGCCCCCCGTGATCAAGCCCCGTCATCTCCTCGTCCCCGCCGTGACCGCCGCCCTGGTCCTCACCGCCGGCGGCGCGTTCGCCGGCCAGAAGTCCGCCACGGACGCCGCGGGTGATGCGCCCGCGACCGCGGACATCACCCGCGTCACGCTGACCAACGGCGACAAGACCTTCACCGTCCGGGTGAAGCTGCACAAGGCCTCGGCCGAGCGGACCCACGTCGTGGCCACGCTGACCCCGGCGACCGAGGGCGCGGCGACGTACGTCGTCCGCACGGTCGACAGCGGTCAGGGCAAGAAGGTCGGCGCGACCCTCGAGACCACGGCCGCCGACGCGACCGAGGCCACGGCCGTCGACTGCGCCGGCATCAAGGCCGCGGTCTCCTCCGGCCGCAACGGCCAGGTTCACGTGCGGGTCCCGCAGTCCTGCTTCGGCGACGACGCCGGCGACTTCACCGTCGACGTCGTCACCGTCACCGGGGCCGGAGACGTCTCCGACGGGACCGACGACCCGATCGAGGTCGAGCAGGGCTGACCGACCTGCCGACCACGGGGCGGTCAGGCCCGCGCGGGCTCCTCGGAGTCGTCCTGCTCCAGGGCGTCCGGCGTGAGGTGTGCGTAGTAGTCGCGCGGCCGGCCGTCCTTGTCGATCATGCTGAGCATCCGCAGTCCGGCGGCCTCGACGGTGCGCGAGCTCAGCCAGGCCAGCGCCAGGCTCGGGCCGATCACGATCGCGAACGTGATGATGAACCACGCCCCCGGACGGGCCGCGGGCAGCAGCCCCATCCAGCCGACGAGGCGCATGACGGGCTCGTGCAGGAGATAGACGCCGTAGCCCAGCCCGCCGACCCAGGCCAGCGGCTTCCAGTCCAGGACCCGGGGCCACGGGCCGTCGTGGAGCACGATCGCGGACATCGCGACGGCGAGGGTGAGGGCGTAGAGCGGGTGCCACCACTCGGTCGCGTTGGAGTCGAACGGGCGGGTCATCACCAGCACGCCGGTGGCAGCGAGGCCGACGACGACCGCGGCGATCCGGGCCGGTCGGCCGAGCCGTACGCCGGCCGCGGCGAGGACCGCGAGACCCATGCCGATGCCGAAGTCGGCGCCGCGGGACAGCGGTGAGAACCACACCGACCAGTTGGTCGGATCCTGGTCGGTCAGCACGATCGACCACAGCAGGTCGCCCAGGCCGACGACCGCGGCCAGCACGGGCAGCACGGAGACGACCGCCAGGCGGCCGGCGCGCGACGTCGTACGGCGCACCGCGCGGTTGACGAACGGCACGGCCAGGGCCATCAGCACGTAGAAGTGGAACTCGACGGCGAGCGACCAGGCGGGTCCGTCGGTCCAGAAGATGTAGGTGTCGGTGTAGACGTGCGTGAACGTCAGGTGCGTCAGCAGGTCCTGCCAGTGGCCGGGCCACACGGGGTTGGTGAGGCCCCACACGATCAGCACGATCGTGAAGTAGAGCGGCACGAGCCGCGCGAGCCGGCGGTAGAGCAGCACCCGGCCAGGGCGCCCTTCGCGGCCCTCGGCGGCGGCGCGGGCGACCGGCAGCCACAGGACCAGGCCGGAGAGCACGAAGAACATGTCCACGAACAGGTCGGTGCCGAGCATCAGCTGGTGTGCCGTGCCCGACCACGGCCAGACGTACGTCGGCCCGGTCCGGTTGTTCTGGTAGGCGTGGAAGAACACCACGAACAGCGCCGCGAGACCACGCAGCCAGCCGAGGGGGTAGACCGGTCGTGCGGGAGCGGGCTGCGCCTCGGTGGGTTCCGGGCGTCGGGGATGGAGCTGGGTGACCGTCATGCTGCGACCTCCTGGGAGGTGGAGTCGGCGGGGGCGTCGCTGGTGCCGGCGCTGCTGGCCGTGCGCGGGGTGACCACCCACTGGTGCTCACCGCGCATCTGCTTGAGCTGGGCGACGCGGTTCACGAGGTTCTTGGCCTCGGTGTAGAAGACGAGGTTGGCGATCGCGGCCATGACGAACCACCGCGGGTGCCGGCGCATCTCCGGCGCGGCGAGGCGCCACGCGGCGAGCGTCTGGAGCGGACCGGAGACGGTCACGAACAGCGAGATCAGCAGGAACATGGGCGAGCCCATGTCGATCCCGCCGTCGCGCCAGGCGAGGAAGCCGAGCAGCGGCCACGCGGACATGGCGATCCAGGGGTAGACCTCGCGCCAGCCCAGCAGGTAGACGACGCCGAGCTTCTGGCGCAGCCCCAGGTGGGAGGAGCGCAGGGTCGAGACCAAGTGCCGCATCGAGACCTGGAACCAGCCCTGGGCCCAGCGGATCCGCTGGTTCCAGAGGGCCTTGGGGGTGTCGGGGGCCAGCTCGTGGCTGACCAGGCCGGGGTCGTTGACGATCCGGCCGCCGGCCTCGAGCACGCGCATGGAGGCCTCGATGTCCTCGGTGAGGAAGGAGCCGCGCAGGCGGATCCGCTCCAGGGCCGAGGCGCGCCAGTAGCCGTTGGAGCCGCCGAAGATGCCGAACCCGAAGGCCGCGGCGCGGCCCGGGTGGGCCACGGCGTAGATCTGCTCGAACTCGACGGCGACGAGCTTGGCCATCGCGGAGTCGGCGCCGTTGCGGATCACGCAGTGCCCCTGGACGACGTCGGCGGGGTCCTCGGGGTCGCCGATCCAGCGCCAGGCGCGGTCGAAGGAGCCCGGCGCGGGGTGGTGGTCGGCGTCGAAGATGCCCACGAACTCGCCCTCGGCCACGCTGAGCGCGGCGTTGACGTTCTGCGCCTTGGAGGTGCTGTCGGCGACCTTGAGCACGGTGAGGTCCTCGTGCTCGAGCTCGAGCGCGCGGAGCTCGCCCTCGACGTCCAGCGGGACGGGGGTGTTGTAGGCGAGCACGATCTGCAGCCCGCCGGAGTAGCCCTGGTCGAGGAAGCGGTGCACGGTCTCGACGATCGTGTCCGCCTCGTTGGGGAGGTACGCCGCGATGACGGCCGTCGCGCGGGGCGCCGGCTCACCGGTGGCGTCGGGCAGCTTCGGCGGATCCAGTGCGAAGGAGCACTCGGTCCAGATCGTCAGGGCGGTCAGGCCCAGCGCGCCGACCAGCACCCAGTAGACCGCGCCGGAGATGTCCAGGCCGATGGCGTAGAAGGCCACGAGCAGGAGGAACGGCACCACGATGGTGCCGACCGTCGCGGCGAGGACCTGGCGGCTGACCGTGAAGCGGTTGATCACCGGCGTGCGCTGGTTGACGTGCAGGCCCAGCTGGCGCGGCTGCAGGTCGCGCTGGCGGGTCGACTCGGCCGCCGCCGTGGTCGCGTGCTCCTCGGCGGAGCGGGCGTCCTGCTTGCGGGTGATCGGCGCCCAGCCGACACCGAGGTCGGTCACCCCGGCCCGGTCGGTCCGGTCGTCCAGCTGGTCGGTGAGCACGTCGAAGACCTCGATGGCGTGGTAGGCCATCTCCTGCAGCCGCACCGGACGGGCGGCCCGGTCCTCGTGGCGGAGCCGGAGGACCAGCTTGCCCGCGGGCGTCGCGGCGACGATCTCGCCGGGCTGCAGGTGGCGGGTGAGCCGCTCGGCGGCGGCCCGGACCGTCGCGGGCTCGGGCCGCACGGGGGTGTTGACGTCGCCGTCCGGTGCGGACCAGACGGGGTCGATCACGGCGACGATCTCGCGTCGACGGATCGGGCCCCCCGGCCGCGTGGCCGCGGGCAGCTCGAGGACGTCGGTGTGCGTCCCGACCCGGCCCGCCGTGTCGGCGGTCGCGCGAGTCTCGGGGCGGTGGTCGGGATGGTCTGGGTGACGAGTGTGGGTCACGGCGGAACCTTTCGGTCGACGGACGTGCTGCTGGCACCGAGAGTCGAGGCGGGTGCGCGGACGTGGGTCCGGCCTCCCGGAAAGGCGCGCTGCGTGAGTCGCGCTGCAGAACTTGATCTTCCACCGTGACCAAAGGGGCTGCCGGGTGCAAGTTCCGGGTGAGTGGCCCACCTCACGAAACGGCGGATCCCCGCGGGGATCCGCCGTGCGGCGCCCTTGAAATGGGTCGGCCGTCACACGTCAGAGGGGCAGGAGATTCGTCGGCCAGCCGACGGATCTCCTCAGGCGATGAGCTGCTGGATCGCCTGCACGACGAGGTCGTCGTCGGGCTGGATGCCGGGGTTGAAGCGGGCCACGACGGTGCCGTCGCCGTCGATGAGGAACTTCTCGAAGTTCCAGGTGATGTCGCCGGCCTCGCCCTTCTCGTTGGGGACCTGCACCAGGGCGTCGTAGATGGGGTGCCGCTCGTCGCCGTTGACCTCGATCTTCTCGGTCAGCGGGAAGCTCACGCCGTACGTGGCGGAGCAGAACTCCGCGATCTCCTCCGAGCTGCCGGGCTCCTGGCCGCCGAACTGGTTGCAGGGCAGGCCCACCACGGTGAAGCCGTGGGCGGCGTAGTCCGCCTGCAGCTGCTCGAGGGCGGTGTACTGCGGCGTCAGCCCGCACTTGCTGGCGACGTTGACCAGGAGCGCGGGCTTGCCGCCGGTGATGTCGCCGAGGGTGGACTCGGTGCCGTCGAGGCGGGCGATCGGGTGCTCGAGGAGGCTCATGTCCTCGAGCCTAACCGGGCCACACGAGAGGTCTCGAGGAACGAACTGTCCCCGGCGCCCGTTAGCGTCTGAGTCCCGCACCGCGCCCGCCCGTCTGGAGGCCCGCTTGTCCTTCGTCCCCGTCACCGGGCCGGCGACCTTCCGGGCCGCGGATCCGCCGCGCGAGGGAGTCGTCGAGTTCAGCGACGACCGGAGGACCGTGGCGCTGCCGATCCGGGCGGCGCTGCCGGTGCTCACCAAGGCGCACGCGCGTGACGACCTGCACCCCTCGGTCGGACTGCTCTCCGGGGCGGTGCTGCTCGGGATGAGGCTGGTGGCCGCCGGCAAGTTCGAGCCCGCGCCCGAGGCCCGGAGCTGGCGGGTCACCGAGCTCGGCGACGACGACACCGACCGGCTGGAGATGCTGGCGAGGTCGACGGCCCACGGTGCCCTCGACGCCGCCGGGGCGGAGGGACTCATCCGGCAGGTGCTCGACGCAGTCGCCGACGCGATGCCGCGCAGCGCCCCGGTCGCGGGCAACACACCCAGGGCCGGCCGTCCCACACCGCGGCGCCGCGGTCCCTCCGACGACTACGCCGCCCGGCTCCAGGCCCGGATCGACCGCCACCGCTCGCTGGCGGCCGACGACCGTCCCCACCTCGTGACCCTCTCGCTCCGGGTCGAGGCGGACGAGGAGGAGCTGGTCGCCGGGGCGGTGCGCCTCGTGCTCCAGGTGCACGACGAGCGCAACCACCTCATGGTCTGCGACGCCGGGGTGCTCTGGACCGAGTCGGGACCGGGCGCCAGCCACGGGTTCGGCGCCCGCGCCCGCACCCACGCCAGCATCGCCCTGCGGGCCGCCGCTGATGCCTGGCCCGTGCTCGACCGGCTCCTGGAGCTGCGGGTGCCCGACGAGATCACGCTCGACACCGACGAGCTCGTCAGCCTCCTCGACGTCGGGGTCGGTGCGCTCAAGGAGCGTGGCGTCGACGTGATGTGGCCCAGGAGCCTGGGCCGCGACCTCACCGCCACCACCGTCCTCGACCGGGCCAGGGCGCCCGGTCCGCCCCGCGAGGGCGACCTCGTGCCGACGATGTTCGGACCCGAGACCCTCTTCGCCTTCAACTGGCAGATCGCGCTCCACGGCGACTCGCTCACCGAGGAGGAGATGGACCAGCTCGCCAGCTCGGCGACCCCGATCCTCAAGCTGCGCGGCAACTGGACGGTCATCGACCCCGCGATCGCCCGGAAGGCCCGCAAGCGGCTGGTCCGGACGGTCAAGCCGGTCGAGGCGGTCGCGGCGGCGCTGACCGGGGTGGTCCAGGTCGAGCAGGCGGAGGAGCAGGTCGTCGTGGGGGCCTCGCTGCTCAAGGTCCGCGAGGAGCTGGTCACCGCCGCCACCCGGGCGCCGGTCGAGCCGCCTGCCGGGCTCGAGGCCACGCTGCGCGACTACCAGCTCCACGGGCTGACCTGGCTGGTGGAGATGACCTCCCTCGGCCTGGGCGCCTGCCTGGCCGACGACATGGGCCTGGGCAAGACCGTCACGCTCATCGCGCTGCACCTCCACCGCCACCAGCACGGCGCGACCGGGCCGACGCTGGTCGTGTGCCCCGCGAGCCTGCTCGGCAACTGGGAGGCCGAGATCGAGCGGTTCGCCCCCGGCGTGCCCGTCCGCCGGTTCCACGGGACGCAGCGCTCGCTCGAGGGTCTCGACGAGCTCGACCACCGGGAAGGGGTCGACCACCGGAGCGACCCGGGGTTCGTGCTCACCACCTACGGCACCATGCGGGTCGACCACGAGACCCTGGCCGGCGTCGGGTGGGACCTCGTGGTGGCCGACGAGGCCCAGCACGTCAAGAACGCCCGCTCCTCGACGGCCCGCGGGCTGCGGGCGATCCCGAGCCGGGCGCGCGTCGCCCTGACCGGCACCCCGGTCGAGAACAACCTCACCGAGCTCTGGGCGATCCTCGACTGGGCCACCCCGGGCCTGCTCGGCAGCCGGATGGCCTTCCGCAAGGTCTGGGCCGGGCCCATCGAGTCGGGTCACGAGCCCACCAAGGCCCGCCAGTTCGGCGACCTGATCCAGCCCTTCCTGCTGCGCCGCAAGAAGTCCGACCCCGGGATCGCCCCCGAGCTGCCGGCCAAGACCGAGACCGACCACCCGCTGGGGCTGACCCGCGAGCAGGTCGTGCTCTACGAGGCGTTCGTCCGCGACACGATGGACCGCATCGAGCGCGCCGACGAGGAGATGCGACGCGGCCTGGTCCTGGCCCTGCTGACCGGTCTCAAGCAGATCTGCAACCACCCCGCCCACTTCCTGAAGCAGGCGTCGAGCCGGCTGGCCGGGCGCTCGGAGAAGCTCGACCTCCTCGACGAGCTGCTCGGCACCGTGCTGGCCGAGGACGGCGCGGTGCTGATCTTCACCCAGTACGTCGCCATGGCCCGGCTGCTGGAGAGCCACCTGACCGCGGCCGGCATCCCCCACCAGTTCCTCCACGGCGGCACACCGGTCCGCGAGCGGGAGGCGATGGTGCGCCGCTTCCAGTCCGCGCCCGACGAGCAGCCCGTCCCGGTCTTCCTGCTCTCGCTCAAGGCCGGCGGCACCGGCCTCAACCTCACCCGCGCCGACCACGTCATCCACTTCGACCGCTGGTGGAACCCCGCCGTCGAGGAGCAGGCGACCGACCGGGCCTACCGGATCGGGCAGACCCGGCCGGTCCAGGTCCACCGGCTCGTCACGAAGGGCACGATCGAGGAGCGGATCGCCGAGCTGCTCTCCCGCAAGCGGGCGCTGGCCGACGCGGTCCTGGCCCGCGGCGAGGCGGCGCTCACCGAGCTCAGCAACGACGACCTGCGCGACTTCGTCACCCTGCGGAGCGACTGATGGCCGGCCCGGTCGTGCACCCGCGCGTGGCCGCACGTCGTGGTGCGGCCCGGGCGACCCGCTGGTGGGGCAAGGCCTGGGTGCGGGCGGTCGAGGAGGCGGCGTACGCCGAGGCCGACCTGGCGCGTGCCCGCGCCCTGTCCCGCTCGGGCCGGATCGGCGGCATCACGACCCAGCCGGGTGGGTTCGTGGCGGCCGTGGAGGACGACCACGGCCTGTGGACCGTCGCCGGGACGGTCCCGGTCCTCGACGACGCCGCCACGGAGGCCCTCGTCGAGACCGTCGCCGCGGAGTCCGGTCGGGTGGCCACCCTGCTCGGCGGCGACCTGCCGCACGACCTGGTCGAGCACGCGGAGGAGTCGGGGGTCGAGCTGCTGCCCTACGGCGGCGAGCTCGGCTCCAGCTGCCCGTGCGAGGCCTGGGTCGACCCGTGCGTGCACGCGCTGGCGGTCCTCTACCAGCTCGCGTGGCTGGTCGAGGCCGACCCGTTCGTGCTGCTCCAGCTCCGCGGGCTGCCGCGCGACGAGCTCCTCGCCCGGCTCCACCAGCGCTCCGACGACACCCCTGCGGACGACGACGCAGAGCGCGACGTCGAGGCCGGTCTCGACGCGGCGCTGCGGGCGGCGCGGGTGCTCGACCTGGTCCACGACCCGGAGGACGCCGACGCGCCCGTGGGCCACCTCTTCTGAGGTGCGCCCCGCGACGACTCAGCGGGCGTCGGGGACGCCGAGCGCGCCGAGGGCCATCTGGCGGAGCAGGTCGTGCATGGGCAGGTCGGGCAGCAGGCCGCTGTGCGGGGTCGAGTTGATCAGGCCGAACGCCGCGTGCGCCATCGCCCGGGCGCCGTCCTGGTCGAGCTCGGCGTGGACCCGCCGGAGCTGTCCGGCCCAGAGGTCGACGTACTCCCGCTGGAGGGCCCGGACCCGCTCGCGGGCCTCGCTCGGCAGCGACTGCCAGTCGCGGTCCTGGACCACGATGAGCGGGCGGTGCCGCAGCGCGAAGTCGATGTGCCACTCCACGAGGGCGCCGATCGCCCCGGGGGCGTCCGCGGACTGCGCGACCCGCTGCTCGCCGACGGTGAGCAGCTCCTGGCTGATCGAGACCAGCATCTCGGCGAGCACGGCGTCCTTGGAGACGAAGTGCTTGTAGAGGGCGGGACCGGAGATCCCGCAGGCGGCACCGAGGTCGGCGACCGAGACGCCGTGGAAGCCGCGCGCCGCGAAGAGCTCGGCCGCCGTGGCGAGGATCTGCTCGCGACGGGTCGGCGGGGTCTCGGGCGGCGGCGCGCTGTCGGTCGCCTCGATGGTCACGCGATCTAGGTTAGCGGTCGTTAACGCACCCGGGAATCGAGTCGGCTACGCGAGGGAGAGGAAGAGCTTCTCCATCTTCTTCACGTCGAGGCTGTCGATGCCGTCGCCGCGGGTCAGGCACTGCTGCAGGCCGGTGGACACGATGGCGAAGCCGGCCCGGTCCAGGGCCTTGGAGACGGCGGCGAGCTGGGTCACGACGTCCTCGCACTCGCGGCCCTCCTCGAGCATCCGGAGCACGCCGGCCAGCTGGCCCTGGGCGCGCTTGATCCGGTTGATGACGGGTCCCATGTACTGCGGGTCGAGCTCCATCAGTCCTCCTGGGCGGCGCGTGCCTCGGCCATGTCGAGCTCGCGGACGGCGGTGAGCACCTGCGCGAGGGCCTCCTTGGGCAGGGCACCCGGCTGCGCGAAGACGAGGGTGCCCTCCTTGAAGGCCATGAGGGTCGGGATCGAGGTGATCTGCGCCGCCGCGGCGAGCTGCTGCTCGGCCTCGGTGTCGACCGACCCGAAGACCACGTCGGGGTTGGCGACCGCCGCCTCCTCGTAGATCGGGGCGAACTGGAGGCACGGACCGCACCACGACGCCCAGAAGTCGACGAGCACGATCTGGTTCTCCGTGACGGTCTGTTCGAAGTTCTCGGCGGTCAGGGTGATGGCACTCATGGATGGGTCCTCCTCGTCCTGGACTTGACGATACCCCAGGGGGTGTTATGTTGGAACCAATGTATACCCCTAGGGGTATTAACGGAAAGGGATGGACCATGCCGGAGATCGATGTCGACCAGCTCGCCGTGGCCCTGCGCGACGGTGCCCACCTCGTGGATGTCCGCGAGGCCGAGGAGTACGTCGCCGGACATGTGCCCGGGGCCCGGTTGGTGCCCCTCGGTCAGCTCCCCGTGCGGGTGAGCGAGCTCGACGCCGCCCGACCTGTCCACCTCATCTGTGCCTCCGGCAACCGCAGCCGGGTCGCCGCCGAGATCCTCGAGGACCGGGGCATCCCGGCCGTCAACGTGCGCGGGGGCACCACGGCGTGGGCGCGTTCGGGTCGCGACCTGGAGGTCGGCCGGTGACCCGTGACCTGACGATCCTGACCATCGAGACGCCCTCGCTGGGCGACCGCAGCTACCTGGTGCACGACGGCGAGGTCGCCTTCGTCGTGGACCCGCAGCGCGACATCGACCGCGTCCTGGCCCTGCTCGACGAGCACGGGGTGCGGCTGACCCACGTCTTCGAGACCCACATCCACAACGACTACGTGACCGGCGGCCTTGCCCTGGCACGGCACACGGGAGCGACGTACCTCGTCAACGAGGACGACGACGTCGCCTTCGAGCGCACGCCGGTGCGCGAGGGGTCGCGGATCCACGTGGGCGACCGCATGCGGGTCACGGCCGTGGCCACGCCCGGGCACACCTTCAGCCACCTGAGCTTCGTCCTCACCGACGGCGTGGACGACCTCGACGAGGCCTTGGCCGTGTTCTCGGGCGGGTCGCTGCTCTACGGCGACACGGGTCGACCCGACCTGCTCGGCGCCGAGCACACCCACGACCTTGTCCGCCACCAGTACGCCTCGGCCCGCAGGCTGGCGAGCCTGCTGCCCTGCGGGGCGAGCGTGCTCCCGACGCACGGGTTCGGGTCCTTCTGCTCGGCCACCCAGTCCGAGGCGACCGAGTCGACCATCGGTCGCGAGCGCGAGGTCAACCCGGTCCTGCGCCAGGACGAGGAGACCTGGGTGGACGAGCTGTTGGCCGGGCTGGACGCCTGGCCGGCGTACTACGCCCACATGGCGCCGGCCAACCTTGCCGGTCCCGCCGCGCCCGCCCTGGAGCCCCCGGCGCCGGCCGACGCCAAGGAGCTGCGCCGTCGGATCGCCGCCGGGGAGTGGGTCGTGGACCTGCGCCACCGGACCGCGTTCGCGCGCGGCCACGCGCCGGGCACCCTGAACTTCGGCCTCGAGGGCCCCTTCGTCACCTACCTGGGCTGGTTGATCCCGTGGGGGACGCCGCTCACGCTGCTGGCCGACCGGGCCGAGGACATCGCCGCGGCACAGCGCGAGCTGGTGCGGATCGGCATCGAGCGCCCGGCCGCCGCGGCGACCGGCGGCCCCGAGCGGTGGGCCGACCGGCTGGCCGGCTTCCCGACGGGGAGCTTCGCCGACCTCGCCCAGGTCCGCCACCACCGCGAGGTGGTGGTCCTCGACGTGCGTCGTGCCTCTGAGTTCGCCGAGGCCAGCCTCGACGGCGCCGTGAACATCCCCCTCCACGAGCTGCTCGACCGGATCGACGACGTGCCCGCCGGGGAGGTCTGGGTGCACTGCGCCGGCGGCTACCGGGCGTCCGTCGCAGCCTCCGTGCTCGATGCGGCCGGGCGCCGGGTCGTGGCCGTGGACGACACGTTCGAGAACGCGTTCAGCTCGTGATCGTTGCGCTCCTGGCTGCCGTGGCGGGTGTCGTCATCGGCCTCGCCCTCGGTGCCCTGGGCGGCGGTGGCTCGGTGCTGGCGGTGCCGGTGCTCGTCGCCCTGGGTCAGACGCCTCTGGAGGCGACCACCGGTTCGCTGGTCGTGGTCGGGACCAGCGCGACCCTGGGAGCGGTGGCCGCCCGACGCCGGGGCAACGTGCTCGTCGGGCGCGGCCTGGGCTTCGGTGCCGTCGCCCTGGGTGGTGCCTGGCTGGGTGCGCACCTGGCCGCTCGCGTCCCCGATCCGGTGCTCCTCGGCCTGTTCGCACTCCTCATGGTCGTCGTCGCGGTGTCGATGGTGCTGCGCGCGCGCCGCCCGCTCCCCGAGCCCGGCGACGCCGACGAGGAGCCGATCATCGGGCTCCACCCGTTCGTGTGCCGCTGCCCCCGTGCGCTCAAGGTGCTGGTGACGGCCACGGGCGTGGGGCTCCTCACGGGTTTCCTCGGGGTCGGCGGCGGCTTCGTCGTGGTCCCCGCCCTGGTGCTGGCCCTCGGCCTCGCTCCGCGCGTGGCCGGCGGCACCTCGCTGGTGGTGATCGCCCTCACCAGCGCCGCATCCCTGCTCTTCCGCGCCGGCTCAGGGGTCCACCCCGCCTGGGGCCTGGTGCTGCTCCTGGCCCTGGCGGCCTCGCTCGGCGCCGTGCTCGGCGCGCGGGTCGCCACCCGTGTCAACCAAGGCCGCCTGACCCGCGCCTTCGCAGGCGTGGTCCTCGCGGCCGCTCTCGTCACCTCCACCCAGGCCGTGCTCGCACACGGCTGACCCGAAAGGACCCCCATGCACCACGCCCTGCCCACCCCCGGACCCTTGGGACGCCTCGGTCTCTGGGTGGCCGAACACGCGCGCGGCACCATGCTCGTGTGGCTGCTCGTGGTCGTCGCCCTGGGTGCCTTCGCCCCCCGCGTCGAGGCCGAGCTGTCCGGTGCCGGCTGGCAGGCTGACGGCTCGGAGTCCGTCGCTGCCCGCGACCTGGCCCAGCAGCACTTCGGGGGCAACGCCAGCTCGGCGATCCAGGTCGTCGTGCATGCGACCGACGGGCAACCGGTCACCCAGGGGGCGGGCAAGCAGGTCCTGGCTGAGGCGACCCGGATGCTCGAAGCCGACTCCCGGATCGCCGAGGTCGTCCAGCCCCAGCCCGGCGCGACCCTGAGCAGGGACGGCTCCACCGCGATCCTCCTCGCCGGCGCCGGCGCGGACACCAACGAAATGGTCCGGGCCGCCACCGACCTCAAGGGCCCCCTGGAGGACCTCTCCGCCCGGGGCATCCAGGTCAACCCGACCGGGGCATCCCTGCTGTGGTCGGACTTCAACGAGGCCAACCTCAGCGCCATGCTGAAGTCGGAGATGTTCTCGTGGCCGGTGACGCTGGCGATCCTCGTCCTGGCGTTCGGTGCCCTGGTGGCCGCCGGTCTGCCGCTGCTCCTGACACTGTCGGGTCTGGTCGCCTCGGCCGGGTCGCTGGTGCTGATCAACCACCTCGTCCCGGTCTCGATCTGGGCGATGAACTTCGCCATGATGTTCGCGCTCGCCCTGGGCATCGACTACGCCCTCTTCCTCGTCGTCCGCTTCCGAGCCGCCAGGATGGGCGACCACGACTCCCCTCGGCAGGCGATCGCCGAGACGATGGACACCGCGGGCAAGGCCGTCCTGCTCTCGGGCGCCACGGTGCTCATCTCGCTGTCCGCGGTGATGCTCGTGCCCTCGCCCTCCTTCCGCTCGATGGCCGGCGGGATCATGCTGTCGGTCGTCTTCGTGCTGGCGGCCACCCTGACCCTGCTGCCCCTGGTCCTGTTCAGGCTCGATGAGCGGATCAACAAGCTCTCCCTGCCCTGGGTGCACACCGGCGAGCACGCCTCGCCGAAGTTCAAGGCGTGGGGCGAGCGCCTGTGGAGGCGCCCGGTGGCGTTCGGGCTCGCCTCACTGGTGGTGCTGCTTGCCCTGGCCGCCCCGGTCCTCGGGCTGAAGACGGCGATGCCCTCGATCAAGGTGCTGCCCGAGGATGCGTCCGCCCGGGTCGGCTACGACCTGGTGCAGCAGGGCTTCGGCGACGGCGCGCCGGGCACCCTGACGATCGTGACCGACAAGGCCGACGCCGCTGCGGCGAGCGAGGTCCTCTCCGGGGATCCCGGGGTGGCCGGCGCGCTGCCCCCGGCCCCCGCCGCCGACGGCACCGACCACGTCCTGATCCAGGCCGTCCCGACCGTCGACCCCTCTGACCCGACGCTGGGCGACACCGTCGACCGGCTGCGCGCCGACCTCCCGCCCTCGGCCGTCGTCGGGGGTGCCGCGGTGGAGAACCTGGACCTGAAGTCCCAGCTCGACGCCTCGACCCCGCTGGTGATCGGCGTGATCCTGACGCTCGGCTTTCTGTTGCTGCTCGTCGCCCTCCGGGCGCCGTTGATCGCGCTGCTCGGGACGCTGGCCAGCCTGCTCTCCACGGCCGCGGCCTTCGGTGTCGCCAGGCTGGTCTTCCAGGAGGGCTGGGGCGCGGGCTTCCTCGGCTTCGAGTCCCAGGGCTTCCTGGACGCCTGGGCCCCGGTGTTCTTCTTCGCGATGATCTTCGCCATCGCCATGGACTACACCGTCTTCCTGCTCGCCTCGGCCAAGGAGCACTACGAGCACACCGGAGACCCGAGGGACGCCATGGTGGGGTCGCTGGCCCACTCCGGCCGCGTCATCTTCGCGGCCGGGGCGGTCATGGTCGCGGTGTTCTTCACCTTCGCGCTCTCCGGGCCGCTGCCGCCCAAGGAGATGGGGATCGTCCTCGGGACCGCCGTCCTGCTCGACGCCTTCCTCGTCCGGCTCATCCTGCTGCCCGTGCTGCTCCGGCTGACGGGCAAGGCAGCATGGTGGGTCCCGGGCTGGCTGGCCCGGCTCCTGCCCGACATCCGCTTCTCCCACAGCTGACCGCCCCGCTCCCGACCGTCACCCACCTCCACAGAAGGAGAACCACCATGTGCCGAGCAGTCCGATGCAAGACCTGCAGCAAGACCACCTGGGCCGGTTGCGGCCAGCACGTCGCGCAGGTGAAGGCCGTCGTCCCGGCCGGTCAGTGGTGCAACGGCCAGCACTCGCCCGCCGAGAAGGCGGCCGCCAGCGGATCGAGCGGCGGCGGAGGCTTCTTCGGCAGGCTCTTCGGCCGCGGCTGAGCACCGCGGCACGGCCGGGCACATGGACGCACTGGTTAACGGTCGCTAACCTTAGCCCCGTGAGCCAGGACATGAGGGCGCTCGTCGACGAGCTGCGAGACCGGCTGGCCGTGGCCCGCCAGGGCGGCAGCGAGGCGGCCCGCACCAAGCACACCGACCGCGGCAAGCTGCTCGTCCGGGACCGGGTCGACCGGCTCCTGGACCCGGGAAGCCCCTTCCTCGAGCTCAGCCCGCTCGCGGCGACGGGGATGTACGGCGCCCCCGGTGCCCCCGTTGGCGAGGAGGCCGTCCCCAGCGCCGGCGTCGTGACCGGCATCGGCCGGGTGAGCGGCCGCGAGGTGGTGGTCGTGGCCAACGACGCGACCGTCAAGGGCGGCACCTACTACCCGATGACGGTCAAGAAGCACCTGCGGGCGCAGACCGTCGCGGCCGACAACCACCTGCCGTGCGTCTATCTCGTCGACTCCGGCGGGGCGTTCCTGCCGATGCAGGACGACGTCTTCCCGGACCGCGAGCACTTCGGGCGGATCTTCTTCAACCAGGCCAACCTGTCCGCGCAGGGCATCCCGCAGATCGCCAGCGTGATGGGCTCCTGCACCGCCGGCGGCGCCTACGTCCCGGCGATGTCCGACGAGACCGTCATCGTCAAGGAGCAGGGCACCATCTTCCTGGGCGGTCCGCCGCTGGTGAAGGCCGCGACCGGTGAGGTCGTGACGGCCGAGGAGCTCGGCGGCGGCGACGTCCACGCCCGCACCTCCGGCGTCGTGGACCACCTCGCCGAGGACGACGCCCACGCGCTCGCGATCGTGCGCAGCATCGTCGACACCTTCGAGCGCCCGGTCACCCGGTCGATCCCGGTGCACCCCGTCGAGGAGCCCCACGAGGACCCCGAGACGCTCTACGACGTCGTCCCGGCCGACACCCGCACGCCGTACGACGTGCGCGAGGTGATCCGCCGGGTCGTCGACGGCAGCCGCTTCCACGAGTTCAAGAAGCTCTACGGCGAGACCCTGGTCTGCGGGTTCGCCCGGATCTGGGGCCACCCGGTCGGGATCATCGCCAACAACGGCATCCTCTTCAGCGAGTCCGCGCTCAAGGGCGCGCACTTCATCGAGCTGTGCAACCAGCGCGGCGTCCCGCTGGTGTTCCTGCAGAACATCACCGGCTTCATGGTCGGCCGCGAGTACGAGAACCGCGGCATCGCCCGCGACGGCGCCAAGCTGGTCACCGCGGTCGCCTGCTCGGTGGTCCCGAAGTTCACCGTCGTCATCGGCGGCTCGTTCGGCGCCGGCAACTACGGCATGTGCGGGCGCGCCTACGACCCGCGCTTCCTGTGGATGTGGCCCAACGCCCGGATCTCGGTGATGGGTGGCGAGCAGGCGGCGTCGGTGCTGGCAACCGTCAAGCGCGACGGCATCGAGCTCAAGGGCGGCGAGTGGTCGGCCGAGGACGAGGAGTCCTTCAAGGCCCCGATCCGCGACCAGTACGAGGCGCAGGGCTCGCCCTACTACTCGACCGCCCGGCTCTGGGACGACGGTGTCATCGACCCCGCCGACACCCGCCGGGTGCTCGGCATGGGCCTGGCCGCCGCGTCGAACGCGCCGATCCCCGAACCCTCCTACGGCATCTTCAGAATGTGACGCGCATGTTGAACTCCGTCCTCATCGCCAACCGTGGCGAGATCGCGCTCCGCATCATCCGCGGCTGCCGGGCCGCGGGCCTGCGCAGCGTCGCGATCTACTCCGAGCTCGACCGCAGCGCGCCGCACGTCCGCGAGGCCGACGACGCCGTGCGCGTCGAGAGCTACCTCGACATCGACGAGGTGGTCCGCGCCGCCAAGACGTCCGGCGCCGACGCGATCCACCCCGGCTACGGCTTCCTGTCCGAGCGGGCCGCCTTCGCGCAGGCCGTCGAGGACGCCGGCATCAAGCTCGTCGGCCCCTCCGCGACCGTCATGGAGCAGATGGGCCGCAAGGACGCCGCGCGCGAGATCGCGGTCGCCGCGGGCGTCCCGGTGGTCCCTCGGGGGACCGGCGACGCGGGCGACGCGATGCAGTTCCCGGTCCTGGTCAAGGCTGCCGCCGGCGGCGGCGGCAAGGGCATGCGGATCGTCCGGGCCGAGACCGACTTCGAGGACGCCGTCGCGGCGGCCAAGCGCGAGGCCGCGTCGGCGTTCGGCGACGACACGATCCTGGTCGAGAAGTACGTCGAGCACGGCCGGCACATCGAGGTCCAGGTGCTCGCCGACGCCCACGGCAACGTCGTGCACCTCTTCGAGCGCGACTGCTCGACCCAGCGCCGCCACCAGAAGGTCCTCGAGGAGGCCCCGGCGCCCACCATCACCGACGACGTACGCCGCGTGGTGACCGAGTCCGCCGTCGCGCTGGCCGCCCACGTCGGCTACGAGAACGCCGGCACGGTGGAGTTCCTGCTCGACGACGACACCGGGGAGGTCTACTTCCTGGAGATGAACACCCGCCTCCAGGTCGAGCACCCCGTCACCGAGTCGGTCGTGGTCGTCACCACTCCGCACCAGCGGGCGACCGGGACGGCCGGGACGCCCGTCGACCTGGTCCGGCTCCAGCTCGCGGTCGCCGCGGGCGAGGAGCTGCCGTTCACCCAGGACGACGTGTCGGTGGTCGGGCACAGCATCGAGGCCCGGGTCTACGCCGAGGACCCGTTCCACGGGTTCCTGCCGCAGGCCGGCACCGCCTCGATCGTGCGCTGGCCCGACGCCGACGCGCCGGGCCGGCAGCGCAGCGCCGGGGTCCGGGTCGACGCGGCCCTCGAGAGCGGCAGCGTCGTCAGCACGTCCTACGACCCGATGCTCGGCAAGATCATCGTCACCGGCGCCGACCGCGAGGCCGCCCGCCGCGGCCTCGTCGCCGCCCTCGACGACACCGCGATCCTCGGGCTGACCACCAACCTGGGCTTCCTCCGGGCGCTGGCGGCCAGCGACGAGTTCCGCGACGCCACCATCGACACCGCCTGGCTGGACACCGCCGAGGTCCCCGCTCCCGCCGCCGACACGGCTCGGGTGATCGCGGCCTGGACGCAGGCCATGCTGGTCGCGACCGACGCCGGGCACCCGTTCCAGGCCGACGGCTGGCGCTCGGCGGGGCCGTCCGCGCCGGTGATCGTCGAGCTGGACCGGCCGGTCACCGTCGACCGTGCCCGCGGCGTCGTCGACGACGGCACGACCGTGCACGAGGTCACCGAGCTGCTGGCCGAGCTGCACACCGTGGTGCTCACCATCGACGGCCGCCGCGAGCGCGCGGTCGTCAACGTGCAACCGCACGTCGTGGAGGTCGCTCACTGCGGCCACCGCCACGTCTTCGAGCGTCCCGACGTCTTCGGCGACCACGCCGCCGACCTCGGCGACGGCACGATCCTCTCCCCGATGCCCGGCACCCTCCTCGACGTCCGCGTCACCGAGGGCCAGGCCGTCGCCGAGGGCGACGTCCTCGGCGTGATGGAGGCGATGAAGATGGAGCTCAGCCTCAAGGCCCCCTTCGCCGGCACCGTCACCGCCGTCGAGGCCGCGACCGGCGACCAGGTCGCCCTCGGAGCGCGTCTCTTCCACGTCGAGGCGGACGGCACGGGGGAGGACGCATGAGGACCCCCACCGTCGTCCCCGCCGCGGGGCTCCCCGAGCGGGTCACGATCTACGAGGTCGGCCCCCGCGACGGGCTCCAGAACGAGAAGGCGCTCGTCCCCACCGAGGTGAAGGCCGCATTCATCGAGCGGCTCCTCGACGCGGGTCTCCCGATCGTCGAGGCGACCAGCTTCGTGCACCCGAAGTGGGTGCCCCAGCTCGCCGACGCCGCCGACCTGATGACGCGTCTGGGCGCGCAGGGCCAGGACCTCCCGGTCCTCGTCCCCAACGACCGCGGCCTCGACCGGGCCCTCGAGCTCGGCTGCAGGCACATCGCGATCTTCGGCTCGGCCACCGAGACCTTCGCGCAGAAGAACCTCAACCGCAGCCTCGACGAGCAGTTCGCGATGTTCGAGCCCACCGTCACCCGCGCGCGGGCCGCCGGTCTCGACGTACGCGCCTATGTCTCGATGTGCTTCGGCGACCCCTGGGAGGGCGGCGTGCCGGTCGAGCAGGTCGTCAGCGTGGGCAAGCGGCTCTTCGACCTCGGCGCCAGCCAGCTCAGCCTCGGCGACACGATCGGCGTCGGCACCGCCGGCCACGTGACGGCCCTGCTCGACGCGTTCGTGGCAGCGGGGATGGGCACCGACCAGCTGGCGATGCACTTCCACGACACCTACGGGCAGGCCCTGACCAACACGTACGCCGCGCTACAGGCCGGGATCACCACCTTCGACGCCAGCGCGGGCGGGCTCGGGGGCTGCCCCTACGCCAAGAGCGCCACCGGCAACCTCGCGACCGAGGACCTCGTGTGGATGCTGACCGGGCTCGGGATCGAGCACGGCGTCGACCTCGAGAAGGTCGTCGCGACCAGCGCGTGGATGGCCGGCCAGCTCGGGCGGCCGAGCCCGTCCGCGGTGGTGCGGGCCCTGGCCACGGCGTGAGGCGGCGTACGGCAGAATCCACCCCATGAGTCGGGTCGTCCACCTGCACATCGGTGCTCCCAAGACCGGCACGACCTATCTGCAGGACCGGCTCTCGCTCAACGCGAAGTCGCTGGCCCAGCACGGCGTGCACTTCCCGACCCGCTCGCCGCTGGTCAGCCCCGGCCTCTTCCACTTCCGGGCGGCCCTCGACCTGCTGGGCCAAGACTGGGGCGGCGCCCCCGGCCACGCCCGCGGCAGCTGGGACGCGCTCATCCGGCGGGTCAACAAGCGCAGCGGCACGGTCGTGATCAGCCACGAGATCCTGGCCCCGGCCTCGCCCGAGAAGGTCGCCCGCGCGATGCGCGACCTGCGGGGCAGCGAGGTCCACATCGTCTACTCCGTGCGCGACCTCGCCCGCCAGATCCCCGCGGCCTGGCAGGAGAGCATCAAGCAGGGCCGCAAGTGGAGCTACCGCCGCTACCTCAACCGCATCGAGCGCGGCGACGCGTGGTTCTTCCGCGCCTTCGACATCCCCAACGTGCTCAGCACGTGGGGCGACGGCATCCCGCCCGAGCGGATCCACGTCGTCACGGTCCCCCAGAAGGGCAGCACCCAGCGCAGCGGCGGCGAGCTGTGGCTGCGGTTCTGCGAGGCCTTCGGCATCGACCCCGCCTGGGCGCCCCAGGACAGCACGGCCACCAACCGGTCGCTCGGCATCGCCGAGACGCAGGTGATCCGCCAGCTCAACCGCCGCATGGAGCGGGCCACCCGTCGTGAGGCGGAGTACGACGGCCTGATCCGCCAGATGCTGGCCCAGGACCAGTTGGTCAACCGGGACTCCGCCGCGGTCCGGTTGCCGCCGCGGCGCTTCCCGTGGGTGCTGGAGCGCACC
This sequence comes from Nocardioides ginsengisegetis, assembly GCF_014138045.1. Classification (NCBI taxonomy): domain Bacteria; kingdom Bacillati; phylum Actinomycetota; class Actinomycetes; order Propionibacteriales; family Nocardioidaceae; genus Nocardioides; species Nocardioides ginsengisegetis. The sequence continues at coordinate 3,956,094 of NZ_JACGXA010000001.1, read as the reverse complement.
GAGGAGTGGATCGACTGGGTCCGGGCCAGCGGCGTCGACGTCATCGGCGACCTGGAGGACCTGCGCCCGGTCGTCCCCGCCGAGGACGACGTCTTCGTGCACCCCGACAAGGTCGGCGCCAAGAAGCAGCTCAACGCCGCGATCGACGCCCTCGCGGCGATGACCTTCGAGGCCGCCAGCCGGCCCGACCCCGAGCGCCAGCTGGTGCAGCGGGTCCGGGCCCAGGCCCGCCGGCTCCGCTCCCCGGGCGGCTCGTGAGCCTCGGCGCGGCCCACGAGGACACCCCCGGCGTACGCCGTGCCTGGGCGTGGGTGACTCACCTCCGTGCCGGCGGCACCACCGCCTGGCGGGACTGGGCCGTCGAGGGCGAGGCGCGCGGGCGGATCCTGCCCGGGGCCCAACAGCTCGAGCTCCTGCGCCGGCTCAACGAGGCGGGCCGTCCGAGCGCGGACCTGACCGCGCGCGTGCTCGACGCGTCCGCTCCCGGCCGCGGCCGGCCGGACCTCGAGCTCGTCGGCGTCATCGACCACGCGGCGTTCGGGCCGCCGCCGGTCGACCCGGCCGACCTCCCCGACGACGAGCTGATCCGGGTCGCCACCAGCGTCCTGGCCGACGACGTGGTCGCCGCCGGACTGCCCCGGGCGCGCCCGCGCAGGACGCTCCAGCGTCCGTGGCGCACCCGCTACCGCTTGGTCGGAGACCCGTGGGTGGCCGACCCGGTCCGCGCCGAACTGATCCGCCGCGGCCGGCCGCCGGGCGGACGCGGCTGCGTCGTCCTGGTGGTGGGCCGCTCCGTCGACCGGATGGTCGTGGACGCCTGGACCCACCGCAGCCTCACCGAGGGCGGCCCCGACTGGGGCGACTGGCTGGACTCGGTCACCCACCAGCCCGGCCTGCCGCCCCGCGTCGACGTCCTGGCGCACGCGCGGCGCTGGTCCGACCGGATCGGCACGCCCCGCGTGCAGGTCGTCCTCGACCCGGCCCTGCTCCCGGGTCTCACCGGCACCCGCAAGCCGCTCCCGGCGCCGCTGGAGCTGTCCGCCGACGCCACCGACCTGGCCCGCCGCACCGCCGCCGTCCTGGGCCTCCTCGTCGTGCCGAGCCGCCGCGCGGCCCTGCTGCGGGACACCCTGCGGCCGCGGCTCGCGGCCGACGACGGCCCGCCCCTCGTCGTGCCCCCGGAGCACGCGGAGTGGCTGCGTCGTCGCGCCACGCGGATGCGGGCCCAGCTGCTCCGCGCTGGCTACGCTGTCCACGGCGATCCGGACGCGTTGCTGCCCCGGGACCGGCCGGGCGTGACCGCACCCGCGGACGCCGGCGTCCTGGCGCTGGCGCTGCGGCTGCTGCTGGAGGGTGACCGCGACGGGCGCGGTCCGCAACGAGACGGGGGAGAGACGGCGTGAGCAAGCGGGTCCTGCTGCACGTCGGCACCCCCAAGACCGGCACGTCCTACCTCCAGGACGTGCTCTTCCGCAACAAGCGGACCCTCGGCGAGGCCGACCTGCTCTACCCCGCCGACCGGTTCGACGCGCACTTCCTCGCCGCCCTCGACCTGATGCGGCTGCCCTGGGGCGGCCTGGAGACCGAGGCGATCGGCGCCTGGGAGCGGCTCGCCGAGCAGGTACGCCGCTGGGAGGGCACCGCCGTCATCAGCCACGAGATCCTGGCCACCGCCTCGCGGGCCCAGGCCGGGCGGGCGCTGGAGTCGCTGGGCCACCGGGACGGCACCGAGGTGCATCTCGTGCTGTCGGTGCGGGACCTGGTCCGCCAGATCCCGGCGGAGTGGCAGGAGAACGTCAAGCACCGCTCCACGATCAGCTACGCCAGCTTCCTCGACCAGATCCGGGACCCGGCCCGCGAGAGCCGGATCGCCAACTGGTTCTGGGGTGTCCAGGAGGTCCCGGACATCCTGGACCGCTGGGGCCACGACCTGCCGCCGGAGCGGATCCACCTCGTCACGGTCCCGCCGCCGGGCGGCCCGCGCGACCTCCTGTGGCGGCGTTTCTCCGGCACCTTCGGGCTCGACGGGCTCGACCTTGACCTCGAGGCCGAGCGTGCCAACCCCTCGATGGGCGTCCCCGAGACCGCCCTGCTCCGCCGGATCAACCGGTCGGTCAACCGGGTGCTCGAGCCGCCCGACTACCGCCCGCTCGTGCGCGAGCTGCTCGCCCACCAGACGCTGTCCCAGCGCACGGCGTCACCGCGGCTGGCCCTGCCACCCGACGTGCACCCGTGGGCGCAGGAGGTCTGTGCGTCCTGGATCGAGGAGATCAAGGCGCGCGGCTACGACGTGGTCGGCGACCTCCAGGACCTCATCGGCCCCGAGCCGCCGACCCGCTTCGCCGACCCCGACCAGCCCAACGAGCGCCAGGTCGCCGGTGCCGCCGTCGACGCCGTCCGGGCGCTGCTGCTGGAGAACGCCCGGCTGCGGCAGTCCGAGGAGCGCCTCGGGCGCGAGCTCGACGAGACCCGGGCCGCGCTGTCGCGCTCCTACCTGCGACCGACGTACCGCCTCCGCGAGAAGCTCGTACGCCGGCTCCAGACCGGCCGGGCCGGCCGCGGGCTGCTGAAGGTCTACCGCCGCGCGCGCGGCAGGAGCTCCTTGTCCGCGTAGCGGCCGATCCGCCAGGTCGCATAGCCGTCGGCGCCCATGCCGACCAGGCCGCCCACGACCGGCACCCGGCGCCCGACCGTGATCGCGAGCCGCTTGCCGGCGACCTTCGTGATCAGGTCGGAGGCGACCTCGGCGGAGATGATCCGGTCCAGGTCGGGATCGTGCGCGGGCGCGGTGGCCAGCGCCATCGGCGGTGCGGGCAGCTTGCGCGCCTTGACCAGGGCGTTGACCTTGTCCTCGCCGAGCAGCGAGGTCAGGACGGCGTTGCGGACGCGCGGGTCGTCGAGGTCGTAGCCGCGCAGGTGCGCGATGCCGGCGATCATCCGGCACTGCACCAGGGCGAGCCCCGAGATGTTGGCCGGGATCGTGACCGCGGCGGTGACCAGGCCGCCGATGTTGGTGACGAAGCCCTGGGCGCCGGCGTAGCGGACGTGGTTCTCGATCACCTCGTGGACCGCGCGGTCGACGTTGCCGCGCTGCTCGGCGAGCTGCTTGTCGGCCGCCTTCGCCGCCGGCGGGAACGGCCCGCCGCCGTGGATGGCCCGGTGCAGGGCCTCCCGCACGAACGACGTGGTCAGGCCCGGCGCCACCTGGGTGATGCGCGGTGCCACCTGCTTGCCGAGGCTGCCCTTGATGCTCATGCCGCGATCCTACGGAGGCGACCACTACCGTGGCGGCGTGCCCGTCGAGCCGCCCCCGTCCGCCTGGTCCTTCGGCGACCCCACGTCCTTCGACGACCTCGACGACCTGGTGGCGATCGGCGCCGACCTGGCCCCGGGCACGCTGCTCGCGGCCTACCGGCACGGGCTCTTCCCGATGCCCTCCGGGACGCCGGGCGACCCGATGTACTGGTTCTCGCCGGTCCACCGCGGCGTGCTGCCGCTGGACGGGCTGGTCGTCTCCCGGTCGCTGCGCCGTGCCTGCCGTGACCACGAGATCCGCGTCGACACGGCCTTCGCCGAGGTCCTGGACGCCTGCGCCGACCCGCGGCGCGACTCCGGCTGGATCGACGAGGACATCCGGGCCGCCTACACGCGGCTGCACGACCTCGGCTGGGCGCACTCGGTGGAGGCCTGGCGCGACGACCGGCTGGTCGGTGGCCTCTACGGCGTCGCGATCGGCGGGCTCTTCGCCGGGGAGTCGATGTTCCACCGCGAGCGGGACGCCTCGAAGGTCGCCCTGGTCGGCCTCGTCGAGCGGCTGCGCGACAGGTATGCGGACGACCGGGTCCTGGACGTGCAGTGGTGCACGCCTCACCTGGCGACCCTGGGGGTGATCGAGGTGCCCCGGGCGGCGTACCTTCGACGTCTGCCCGTTGCCCTCGCGGTGCCGGCCGCCGAGGCTTTCGCCTGACCGGCGGTGCATGAACGCCGCGGGATGGGGCAGGGTGACGTACTGACGGACCAACCTTGAGGAGACCCCCCATGAAGCACGCCCTGATCGCCGCCAGCCTCGTGCTCGTGGCCGGCACCGCCGTCGGCTGCGGCGACGGTGGGAGCGGCGGTGCCCCCTCGGACGCCTCCGAGAAGGAGTTCTGCGCCAACTTCGAGTCGATCGCCAAGGACATCACCGCGCTGGGTGCCGACGCCAAGCCCGCCGACATCGTCAAGGCCCTCAAGGACGCCGGCACCAAGCTCGAGGACACCGGCACGCCGAAGGGCATCTCCGACGACGAGCGCAAGGGCTTCGAGCTGGAGGTCCAGAAGATCGGCGAGCTGCCCGACGACGCCAGCACCGAGGACGTCTCCAACCTCGCCGAGGACCTCAGCAAGGACGAGCAGGCGCAGGTGCAGGCCTTCGACGACTACGTCTCGAAGACGTGCCAGCAGTGACCGTCCGATCGCGCGTCGCGCTCGCGGCCTCCGCCCTGGTCCTCGCCGCCTCGCTGACCGCCTGCGGCGACGGTGGCGGCAACAAGGCCTCCGACGCACCGGCGACGGCGTCCAAGGACGAGTTCTGCACGGCGTACAACAGCCTCTTCGACGCCTTCAAGGACAACACGTCCGCGCCCTCGGACAGCGAGACCGTCAAGGCGATCAAGGACTGGGCCGCCAAGATGAAGGAGACCGGGACGCCGGAGGACATCCCCGACGACGCGCGCCGGGGCTTCGAGGCGATCATCGACACGGTCGCCAAGATCAAGGACGACGCCACCCAGGACGAGATCAAGGCGCTCACCGGGGCGCTGAACAGCTCGGACCAGAAGGACACCGAGGCGTTCGGCACCTGGGCCACCGACCTGTGCCCGCTGCCGCTGCCCTCGTCGCCGTCCAGCCCCTGAGGGCCCTCGGTCAGACCACGTGGGGGTCGGCGCCGGACTCGCTCACCATCGAGCGTCCGGCGTCGGCCCACTCGACCATCCCGCCGTCGAGGTTGACCGCGTCGATGCCCTGCTGCACGAGGTAGCCGGTCGCCTGGGCCGACCGCCCGCCGACCCGGCACACCACCAGGGTCTGGCCCTCCGGCAGCTCGGTGAGCCGCTGCGGCAGGTCCATCAGCGGGATGTGCACGGCCCCGTCGATGTGGCCGTGCTGCCACTCCACGGGCTCGCGGACGTCGAGCACCACGAGGCCGTCCGGGATCGGGTCCGGGACGCCGTCGACGGTCACGGTGGGGATCTGCTGGTGCATGGGTCTCCCGATCACTTGAGGAGCTTGGACATCCGGCGGTCCGCGAGGGGCTTGCCGCCGGTCTGGCAGGTCGGGCAGTACTGCAGGCTGGAGTCGGCGAACGACACCTCCCGCACGATGTCACCGCACACCGGGCAGGCCTGTCCAGTCCGACCGTGCACGGCGAGGTTGGACTTCTTCTCGCCCTTCAGCTCGCTGGCGTGCAGCCCGCGCGAGCGCTCGACGGCGGCGCCGAGGGTGTCCCGGATCGCGGCGTAGAGGGTCTCCAGCTCGCCGTCGTCGAGGCCGCCCGCCGGCTTGTACGGCGACATGCGCGCCGCGTGCAGGATCTCGTCGGAGTAGGCGTTGCCGATGCCGGCGATGGTGCCCTGGTGGCGCAGCACCCCCTTGAGCTGCTTGCGGCCCTCGCGCTGGAGGATCTCGCGCAGCACGTCGATCGTGAACGACTCGACCATCGGGTCGGGGCCGAGACTGGCAATGCCCGGCACGTCGAGGGGGTCGCGGACGACGTACATCGCCAGGCTCTTCTTGGTGCCGGCCTCGGTGATGTCGAGCCCGGCGTCGTTGTCCAGGACGATCCGGACGGCGAGGGGGTTCTTGGTGCTCGGCTTGGGCGGGATCGTGGGCACCTCGTCGCGCCAGCGGATCCAGCCGGCGCGTGCGAGGTGCAGGCACAGGTGCAGCCCCGAGGCGTGGATGTCGAGGAACTTGCCGTGCCGCGTCACGTCGTCGACCAGCGTCCCCTCGAGCGCGGACAGCGGCGGGTCGAAGGTCTTGAGCGCGCTGAACGCCGCGATGTGGACCTTGACGATCGCGCGGTCCTGGAGCCGGCCCTTCAGGTCGAGGGCCAGGGCTTCCACCTCGGGCAGCTCGGGCACGGGCGCCAGTCTAGGTGGGTGTCGCCGGTGCACGTGATCGTTCAATTGCTGGGAATGGCACCGGTTCGCGGCCGGAACAGGTGTCAAACCGCGCAATTGAACGATCACGAGCGGGCCCCGGAACTGCTGACAAACGTTGTGACACGGGGGGATGATGGGGACATGGCCACCGCACGACCGCTGCCGGAGGCGGGCTCGATCTTCCTCGACGCCCGCGGTGGCGACCGCGCGCTGCGGGTCTCCTGGCACCACGAGTCAGGTCTGGTCGTGCTCTCCCTCTGGCGCGACAACGTCTGCGCCGGGTCGTTCCGGCTGGCCGTCGACGAGGTGCCCGAGCTGATCAGCATGCTGCGGGCCGGGCTCGACACGGCGTACGAGCGGGTGCTCACCCAGCCCGTCGCGCACCGCACCGCCTGACGGCCGACCACGCTCGGCGCGACACGATCGCCCTCACTAGCTCAATCTAAGGTCGACCGTAGAGTCCGGGATACGGTCTTAGGCGTGACTCCTCACCCGGCGCTCTGCTGCGCGCCGCCCCCTGGGCACCTGGACTGCGTTGTCGTCGGTCGCCGGGACTCCGTCCCGCCTCCCTCCTCCGCCTTGCCAGGCACTCCAGGGGACGACGCTCGCGACGTCCGCCGGTAAGGAGGCACGCCTTTCATGGACCCGATCCGCAACCCGTACGCCCCCGGCGCCGGACAGCGCCCGCCGGAGCTGGCGGGCCGTGACGAGCAGCTCTCGGCCTTCGAGGTCGTCCTCGAGCGCGTCTCCCGCGGCCGCCCGGAGCGCAGCCTGGTCCTGACCGGGCTGCGTGGGGTCGGCAAGACCGTCCTGCTCAACGCGCTCCGCAGCGCCGCCGTACGACGCCACTGGGGCACCGGCAAGCTCGAGGCGCGACCCGACCAGGGGCTGCGCCGCCCCCTGTCCGGCGCCCTGCACCAGGCCGTGCGCGAGCTCGGCCACCCCCAGGCCGACGACGTCGACCACGTCCTCGGAGTGATCCGCTCCTTCGCCCAGCGCGACGCGGGCGCCAACGCCAAGCTGCGCGACCAGTGGAGCCCGGGCATCGAGGCGCCCGCCGTCCGCGGCCGGGCCGACTCCGGCGACATCGAGATCGACCTGGTCGAGCTGCTCACCGACCTCGGCGGGCTCGCGGCCGACGTCGGCAAGGGCGTGGCGATCTTCATCGACGAGATGCAGGACCTCGGGCCCGACGACGTCTCGGCCCTCTGCGCGGCCTGCCACGAGATCAGCCAGTCCGGTCTCCCGGTGATCGTGGTCGGCGCCGGCCTGCCGCACCTCCCGGCGGTCCTCAGCGCCAGCAAGTCCTACTCCGAGCGGCTCTTCAAGTACCAACGCATCGACCGGCTGGCCCGCGACGCCGCCGACCGGGCGCTCAGCACCCCCGCCGAGGACGAGGACGCCGCCTACACCGCCGACGCCCTCACCGCGATGTACGCCGCCACCGGCGGCTACCCCTACTTCATCCAGGCCTATGGCAAGGTCGTCTGGGACCTGGCCACCTCCTCGCCGATCACCGCCGACGACGTCGCGGTGGCCGCGCCGCAGGCCGAGGCGGAGCTGGCGGTCGGGTTCTTCGGCAGCCGGTTCGAGCGCGCCACGCCCGGCGAGCGGGAGTACCTCCACGCCATGGCCGACGCCGCCGTCGCGATCGCCGAGAAGGGCGAGGAGGAGCTCGACGACATCCAGAGCGTGCCGACCGCCGACGTGGCGGCCGCGCTGGGCAAGAAGCCGCAGTCGCTCTCCCCGGCGCGCGACTCGCTGCTCAAGAAGGGGCTGATCTACTCCGGCGAGCGCGGCCGGATCGCGTTCACCGTGCCGCACTTCGGGCGCTACCTGCTCGAGCACGCCTGAGGCGACAACCTCAGCGCGCCTCGAGCTGGACCTCGGCCTCGGTCTCGCCGACCTTCGCGAAGCCCAGCCGCTCGTAGAGCGCCCGCGCCCGCGGGTTGTCCTTCTCGACGCTGATCCGCGCCGGGACTCCCGCCGCCCGCGCCTCGACGAGGAACTGCTCGATCAGGTGCGTCCCGATGCCGTGCTGCTGGTGGGCCGGCAGGAGCTGGATCCCCGCGAGCTCGCGGTGGTCCGGCGCCCGCACCACCCGCAGCCTCCCGGCCCGCTCGCCCTCGATCTCGATGACGTACGTCGTGCTGTGCTCCAGGTCGGCCGGCCGCACCGCGCCCACCTGCTCGGCGGTCCACGCCGCGAAGCCGCTGCGGAACTCGTGCTCGTCGAAGTCCTCGGGCACCCGCCCCTGCGCGATGGTCGCCACCAGCACCACGTCGGTCAGGAAGCCGACGTCGTGCGCGGTCGCCTCGCGCAGGTGCACGGACGGCTGCGGCGTCACCGGGTCGAGGCTCACTCGCGCACCGTACGTCGCGCCCCGTCCCGCTAGCATCCGTTTGCCGACATCGCCACGGTCACGGTCACGGGAGACTCCATGAACATCGTCCAGATCGCCCAGCACGCCGAGGACCTCGAGCGCGCGACCGCGTTCTACGCCGACCTCCTCGGGACGTCGCCGCGCGCGACCTACGACCCGCCGGGCCTGGTCTTCTTCGACCTCGGCGGGGTCCGGCTGCTGCTCGACCGGGTAGCTCCGAGCGCGCTGCACTACCTGGCCGTCGACGACATCGACGCGACGGTCGGGCGGCTGCGTGAGGCAGGGGTGGCCGTGGAGAGCGAGCCGCACGTCATCTTCGGCCACGAGGACGACACGCTCGGCCCGGCCGGCACCGACGAGTGGCAGGCCTTCGTCCGCGACTCCGAGGGCAACCTCGTCGGCCTCGTCGAGCAGCGCGTCCGTTCCTGACCGCCGGGACATCACCGTGCGACCCCAGGTCGTCGCCCATCGCGGCGCCAGCCACGACAACGCCGAGCACACCCTCGGTGCCTACATCGCCGCGCTCGACGCGGGTGCCGAGGCGCTCGAGTGCGACGTACGCCTGACGGCCGACGGCCACCTCGTCTGCGTGCACGACCGCGACCTGCGGCGTACGGCGAGCACGCGGGGTCTCGTGTCCACGATGGAGCTCGCCGACCTCGACCAGCTCGACTTCGCGTCGTGGAAGAACCCCTGGGCCGACCTCGACGAGGAGCGTCCGGAGCGTGACACCGACCTCGACAAGGTGCTCACCCTGCGCAAGCTGCTCGAGACGGTGGCCGACTACGACCGGCACGTCGAGATCGCGATCGAGACCAAGCACCCCACCCGCTACGGCGGGCTGGTCGAGCGCCGGGTCGTCGACATGCTCAAGCACTTCGGCTGGGACCGGCCCGGCTCGCCGGCCCGGGTCATGTCGTTCTCGTTCACCGCGCTGCAGCGGGTCGAGCGGATGGCGCCCGACGTGCCGCTGGTGATGCTGGTCGAGAAGGCCCACCACTGGCCGATGCTGCGCCGCGCCATCGGGCCCGACTGGATCGTGGGCCCCGGCATCGAGGAGCTCACCGAGCACAAGAAGCTCGGCCGCCGGATCGCCGCCGCCGGCCACGACCTGCACGTGTGGACCGTGAACACCCCCGAGCAGCTCGCGCTGTGCCAGGACCTCGGGGTCAAGGCGGTCATCACCGACCGCCCGGCGTACATGCTGGAGCTGCTCGGCGTATAGGTTTCGCCGCATGGCGAAGCGCTCCCGCACCAAGGCCCGTGACACTGAGACCACCCCCGGCGAGGTCGGTCCCCGCCAGCCCTGCCCGTGCGGGTCGGGCCGGCGCTACAAGGCGTGCCACGGTGCGCCGGGCGGTGCCCCGGACGTGTTCGTCGGCCGGCCGTTCCAGGGCCTGCCGTCCGAGTGCGACGTCGTCGCGCTGCGCGAGCTGGTCCCGGCCGCGACCGCACCGCTCACCCTGAAGGACGGCGTCGGCGACGGTCGACCCGTCCAGCTCTGCTCGCTGCTGCCGATGGCCGCGCCCGCGATGGTCCGCGACAGCGGGCAGATCTGGCTCGGCCTCCAGGTCCAGCACAACTTCGGCGACCCTGCCCGCGACCTCGGCGCGGTGCTGCTCAAGGCGTTCGAGTCCGAGCCCGGCATCGTCGGCCTCACCGACGCCCCCGGCGAGGGCCCGCGCCTCCAGGACCTCGTCGAGGGCGACAGCCTCGACGTGACCGTCCACGACGGCTTCGACTACTGGATCGCCGATGTCGACGACAAGGAGTCGATGGCGGCCGCGCTCGAGCAGGCCAACACCGCCGCCTCCCCGACCGCGCGGCTCGCGAGCGTCGAGGCGGCGTACTGGACCAACGTCGGCTCCAAGGAGCACCTGCGCTGGGTGATGCCCGAGCCCGAGAACGAGCTGCTCGACGCCCTCGCCCGCCTGCACGCCGCCGGCAAGGACGTCGTCGCGGAGGGATCGCGCTTCGTCGGGATGTTCCGCGCCCACGGCCTGCTCGCGCCCGTCTGGGACCTCCCGGTCGGCACCGGCGCGGCTGTCCTCGAGGAGCCGGCAGCCCGGTTCGCGGCCGACCTCGCCGAGGCGCTGGCCGACACCTCCGACCTGACCGCCGAGCAGCGGGCCGCCCGCTCGGGCCTGGCCAACCGGCAGGTCACGATCCGCTAGCGCGGCTCCGGCTGGCAGGTGGCCGGCAGGTGAACGGCCACTTTGTCGTGGATCACGCCAGATTGGTCGGACCTGCAGGTTGTGGTCCCCGGGTGGGTCCCGTAGTTTTGTAGTTGCCCGGTCGTTGTTGTGTCCCCCGTCGACAACGGCCGGGCTTTCACATTTCCTCACACCCCGTGCGTGGCTCAGGGCCGGCGCAGCACCCACGAGTGAAGCCGCGAGTAGCCCTTCACCGAGGTCCGCCGCATCCGCCGGAAGCGGTACGTCGAGCTCCCGGCGTCCGCGTGCGTCGCCGCGTCGTCGGCCCGGTCCTCCTCGAGGCCCGTGAGCGCGGCGTAGGCGCCCTTGTCGACCAGCACCGTGTCGGGCCGGGCCACCGAGGTGAGCCGCGCCGCGATGTTGACCGTCGGGCCGTAGACGTCGCCGAGCCTGCTGGTCACCGGTCCGAAGGCGATCCCGGCCCGGACGGCCGGGAAGTCGTCGGAGTCGTCGGCACCGAGCTCGGTCAGGACGAGCGCGATCTCGGCCGCCGCCGCGACGTCGTCGGCCACGAAGAGCACCTCGTCGCCGATCGTCTTGATGATCCGGCCGCCGTGGTCGACCACGATGCCGGTCGCCGCGTCCTCGAAGTGCTCGAGCCAGGCGACCAGCTCGGCCTCGGCGAGGGACTTGCTGCGCGAGGTGTAGCCGACGATGTCGGCGAAGCAGACGGCCAGCTCGGAGACCCCCTGGCCCGCGGACTCCCCGGCCAGCATCCGGCTGCCGGCGCTGGCCAGGTGGCGTCGCCAGACATAGCTCTGGAGCTGGTCGACCAGCGGCAGCACCTGCTCGGAGAGCACCTCCAGCTGGGTGGCCGGTTCGGCGCCGGCCTCCCGGGCGACGTCGGCGAGCAGCAGCGTCTGCCACTCGGCCAGCCGCGCGAAGCTGCGGCCCCACGTGCGGACCAGGGCCGCCTGACGGTCGGGGCCGAGGATGCCGAGGTCGATCAGGTCGCGTGTCTGCCGGAGGGCGACGACGTCCGCCGGGGTGAACGCGACATCGTCGTCGGCCGCGTGGGGGAAGCCGAGCTGGCGCCACAACGCCTCGGCGACCTCCATCGGCACGCCCGCCTGCTCGGCGACCTCGAGCCGGGTCAGGCTGGGCGCCTCGCCCAGCAGCAGTCCCTCGACGGCTTCGAGGTTGTCACCGAGCTCGTCCCCGCCGTCTGCCACCCGGGTCTCAGTCGGCCGCGCGCGTGTGGTCGCTCGCGAGCCGCTCGTCGGTGGCGGAGCTGATGGCCTTCTCGAAGGCCGGGATCTCGCCGCACAGCTCGCGCACCGTCTGGGCGCTGAGGTGGATCAGCTCGAGCGGGGTGAGGGCGACGATGGTCGCCGTGCGGAGCGAGTGGTTGACGATCGCGACCTCGCCGACGATGTCGCCGGGGCCGAGCTGGGCGATCTCGTCGCCGTGGCGGCGTACGGAGACGGTGCCGGACAGGATGATGTAGGCCTTGTCCGCCGTGGTGCCCTCCCAGATGGGGGACCAGCCCTCGGGCACCTTCACCCCCGTGCCGGCGGCGCTGATGCGCGCGACCTCCTGCGGTGTGAACGTGTCGAAGAACGATTCAGCCATGGTGGTGCCTCTCGCGTGGTTGTCCTCCCCGGGCCACATCCTCGCGGACGGGACCGGGGAGGTCCAGCGTGACGATGCTTACCCGGGGCTCACCCGGGGCTCACCCGGCGGGCAGCGGCTCGCGCGAGATCGGGCAGCTCATGCAACGCGGGCCGCCGCGGCCCGAGCCCAGCTCGGAGCCGGCGATCCGCACGACCTCGATCCCGGCCTCCTCCAGGCGGGCGTTCGTCTCGTCGTTGCGCTCGTAGGCCACGGCCACCCGCGGCGCCAGCGCCAGGGTGTTGTTGCCGTCGTCCCACTGCTCGCGCTCGGCGGTGACGGGGTCCAGACCGGTGTCGATCTGGTGGAGGGTGTCGATCTGCATCGCCTTGGCGGCCGCGACCAGGAACGGCTCGGCCTCGGCGACGCGCAGCTCCAGCCGGCCCTCGTCCTCGTGGTCGCTGGTCATCGTCACGGCGTGCGCCATCAGCGAGTCGGCGACGTTGGGGTACATCACGATCTTGTCGACGTCGACCATGGTGGCGACGGTGTCGAGGTGCATCGTCGCGCGCTCCTGCGCGATCGGCACGGCGAGCACGGTGTGGGCCAGGCCGGCGTGGAAGACCTGGCGGGCGAAGCGCTCGACGCCGGCGGGCGTCGTACGCTCCCCGACGCCGACGGCGATCACGCCCGGGGCGAGCAGGAGCACGTCGCCGCCCTCGACGTGCTCGTGGTGCCAGCCGTGGATCTTGCGGGTGCCCTGGAAGCGGGGGTGCTCGGTGTAGATGAGCTCGGTCAGCTGGGTCTCGCGGGTCCGTGCGGGCATGGCCAGCGACGTGATCGCGACCCGGTCCTGGACCCAGACGCTGGAGTCGCGGGTGAAGAGCAGGTTGGGCAGCGGATCGATGAGGAAGTCGTCGCTGGCGAACAGCGAGGTGACCAGGCCGAAGCCGCCGCGGACCTCGTCGTTGCGGATGCCGGCGGTGAGGTAGCCGGTGAGCTCCTCGGGCGAGGCGTCGCGCAGGGCGTGCGCGAGGTAGGTGCGCATCGTGTCGCCGAGGTGCAGGCCGGCCAGGGCGGTCGTGATTGCGTGGTTGCGCGCCACCTCGCTCGCCAGGGTCTCGGTGAGCAGGTCGGTCAGGTACAGCACCTCGACGTCGCGGGCCCGGAGCGCCTCGGCGAAGGCGTCGTGCTCCTCCTGGGCGCGCGCGACCCACGGGATGCCGTCGAACAGCAGCTTGTCGTTGTTGCGGGGCGTCAGGCGCTTCAGCTCCGGGCCGGGGCGGTGGAGCATGACGGTCCGGAGGCGCCCGACCTCGCTGTCGGCGCCGTGCGTGGGGTGACTCATGCGCCGAACTCTAGACGGATCAGGCCAGCAGCTCGTAGGTCGTGATCCCGGCCAGCAGCAGGCACACCGCCGCCCCGACGTAGTGCAGCGCGTGCAGCGACACGAAGCGCATCAGGGTGCGCCCGGAGATCGCGGCGAGCCCGCTGACGACCAGGAGGGCTCCCAGGGCGCCGATGAAGACGCCGACCGGGTCGTCGTACTTGGCGACCAGCGAGATCGTCAGCAGCTGGGACAGGTCGCCCCACTCGGCGGCGAAGAGGATCAGGAAGCAGGTCAGGACGGCCCGCCAGCCGGTGGCGGCGGTCGCCTTCGCGGCGAACTCCGCCTCGTCCTCACTGGCCAGGTGGTGGCTGCGCCCCTCGCGGAAGAGCAGCACCGCACCGGCGAGGAAGATCGCGGCGGCGACCCCGCGGACCAGGTCCTGCGGCAGGAAGGTCACCGCGTGGCCCAGCGCCACGGCCACGACGGTCTGCACGGTGAAGGCCAGGCCGACCCCGATCCAGACGAGGAGGGGGCGGTACTTCGTGGCGAGCACGAGGGTCGCCACGAACGTCTTGTCCGGCAGCTCGACGACGAAGATCGCGGCGAACGTCAGGGCGATGACGGCGAGGTCCATCAGTGTCCTTGCTTGGTGAAGGGGCGGGCGGCGGCGGCCGCGTCGGCGAGCACGTCCACGACCGGGCGGCCGAGGGCGGCGGCCACGCGGGCCACGTCGTCGTACTCCGGCTGGGCGTTGACGACCTCGTCCCCGAGGCGGGCCAGCTTGACGGCGATCCGCTGGCCGTCGACCTCGACCGCGACCATCTCGCGGTCGAGGGCGTGCTTGCCGAGCGGCTGCTCGCGCAGGCCGATGGTCGAGGTGTTGCGGAAGATCGCGGCGCGGACCTCGGCGGCCTTCGCGGCGGCGACGAGGACGCTGAGGGTGTGGGCCGGGCGGCCCTTCTTCATCAGGATCGGGGTGAGCCAGGCGTCGGACGCACCGGCCTCGAGGAGGGCCGCGATCACCGCCGGCCAGACCCGCGGGTCGAGGTCGTCGATGTTGGACTCGATGAGCAGCGGCGGCAGGTCGGTGGTTGAGGAGCGAGCGCCAGCGAGCGTCTCGAAACCCCGACCGACGAGCAACCGCAGCACGTTGGCGTGCCCCTCGGGGTCCCGGCCGCCGGCACCGATGCCGATGGCCTCGGTCGTCATCGGCGGCTGCGGACCCCATCCGGTCGCGAGCGTGGTGAGCAGCGCGGCGCCGGTGGGCGTGCACAGCTCCATGGCCGGGGCACCGGGCGGTCCGGCGTACGACGGCACGCCGCGCAGCAGCTCGGCGACCGCCGGCGGGGGGACCGGCATCGAGCCGTGGGCGCCGCGGACCGTGCCCGACCCGACCGCGACGGGGCTGACGACCACGCTCGCTGGTCGAGCCTGAACCGGTGGTCGAGCCTGCCGAGACCCGAGGTGGACGAAGCCCGCGCACACCCCGACCACGTCGGCGATCGCGTCGAGCGCACCCACCTCGTGGAAGTGCACGTCGAGCGGGTCGGAGCCGTGGACGGCGCCCTCGGCGACCGCCAGCCGCTCGAAGGTCCGGGTGGCGAGGTCGCGGACGGCCTCGTCGAGGGGAGCGGCGGCGAGCAGGTCGCGGATGTCGCGCCACGAGCGGTGGTGGACCGAGTCGGCGATCTCGACGTGGCAGCGGGTCGCGGCGAAGCCGTTGCGGGTCACCTGTTCGACCGACAGCGCCACCGGCTCCGGGGCGATCGCGTCGACCGCGCCCTGCAGCACCTCCAGCGGCACCCCGGCGCCCAGGAGCGCGCCGAGGAGCATGTCGCCGCTCGCGCCCGACGAGGCGTCGATCCAGATCGTCACGGGCGGACCTCGGCACGCCGGGCCACGCGGGCGGCGAAGACGCCGGCGCCGTAGCCGTTGTCGATGTTCACGACCGTCACCCCGGGCGCGCACGAGTTGAGCATCCCCAGCAGGGCGGCGATGCCGCCGAAGGAGGCGCCGTAGCCGACCGAGGTCGGCACCGCGACGAGCGGGACGCCGGTCAGGCCGCCGACCACCGAGGGCAGGGCGCCCTCCATGCCGGCCACGACGACGAGGCAGTCGGCCGTCGCGAGCCGGTCCCGGACGGCGAGCAGCCGGTGCAGGCCGGCCACACCGACGTCGTCGATGCGGTCGACGCCGGCGCCGTGCACGCGGATGGTCAGTGCGGCCTCGGCCGCGACCGGGGCGTCGCTGGTGCCGGCGGCGACGACCGCGACCGTGCCGCGCGGCTCGGGGAGCGGGCCGAGGGTGACCGCGCGCGCCACGAGGTCGATCGTCGCGTCGGGGAGCGCGCGGCGTACGACGTCGAGGGACTCGTCGGACAGCCGGGTCGCGAGGACGGCACGCTCGGGGTGCTTCTCGTGGAGGGCCGACAGGATCGCCACGACCTGGTCGGGGGTCTTGCCGGCGCCGTAGACGACCTCGGGGTCGCCCGTGCGGGCGGCCCGGTCGACGTCGACGCGGGCGAAGCCGAGATCGGCGGTACGGGGGTCGTCCTGGTCCACGCAGAGAACCTACCTGCCTGTTCACCCGCGCGCCGTTGCCAGTGTCGGTGGGCGGGTGTTGGCTGATGGGTGGGGTCGAGACCCACCCGACCGGATGCACGTCCGCAGACACGGAAGAAGGCGCACCACCCATGCCGAAGATCGAGTCCTACACCCAGGGCACGCCCAGCTACGTCGAGCTGATGACCCCCGACCAGCAGGCCGCGAAGGCCTTCTACGGTGCGCTGTTCGGCTGGGACGTCCAGGACGTCCCGCTCGACGACCAGGGCAACGTCTACCTCGCGGCCGAGAAGGACGGCGACTCGGTCGCCGGCATCAGCGGCCAGATGCCCGAGCTCGCCGGGCACCCCGCCTTCTGGGGCGTCTACCTGACCGTCGACGACGTCGACGCCACCGCGGCCAAGGTCGCCGATGCGGGCGGCAAGGTCGAGGCCGGCCCCTTCGACGTGATGGACCTCGGCCGGATGGCCTCCATCCAGGATCCGACCGGTGCCCGGGTCAACCTCTGGCAGGCCGGCGCCACCATCGGGACGATCCGCGCCAACGAGCCCGGCACCCCCATCTGGAACGAGCTGGTGTCCCCCGACCTCGAGACCGCCACGAAGTTCTACGCCGACGTGCTCGGCGTCGAGTGGCAGGCCCAGGACATGCCCGGTGGCTCCTACACGACCCTGGTCTCCGGTGGCCGTCCGGTGGGTGGCGCGATGCTGCCGCCGATGGAGGGGATCCCCCCGCACTGGAACGTCTACTTCAACGTCACCAGCGTCGACGAGACGGTCGCCCAGGCCGAGTCGCTCGGCGGCCAGGTCGTCGCCCCCGCGTTCGACGTGCCGGGCGTGGGCCGCATGGCCGTGCTGTCCGACCCGCAGGGGGCGATGTTCAACCTGATGCAGAACCCGTCCGAGTCCTGAGCCCCGGGGCTCAGGCCCGGAAGTCGTCCGCGGGGTAGACCCCGAGGATCTTCACGTCGGTGGTGAAGAACGCCAGCTCCTCGAGCGCGTTCCTCACCCCGACGTCCTCGGGGTGCCCGTCGACCTCGGCGAGGAACTGCGTCGCGGTGAAGTGCCCGCCGACCATGTAGCTCTCCAGCTTGGTCATGTTCACGCCGTTGGTCGCGAAGCCGCCGAGCGCCTTGTAGAGCGCGGCCGGCAGGTTGCGCACGTTGAAGATGAAGCTCGTGACGACCGGCCCGTTGCCGGGTCGCGCCTCGACGTACTCCCGGGAGAGCACCACGAAGCGCGTGGTGTTGTGGTCCTCGTCCTCGACGTCGTCGGCCAGCACCTCCAGCCCGTAGATCTCCGCGGCCAGCGGCGGCGAGATGGCCGCCTGCGTGCGGTCCCCGGCCTCGGCCACCTCGCGGGCGGCGCCCGCGGTGTCGCCCGAGATGATCGGGCGCAGGCCGTGCTCGCGGATGATCTTGCGGCACTGCCCGAGCGCGTGCACGTGGCTGTGCACGGTCTTGATCTCCTCCAGCGAGGTCCCCGGCACGGCCATCAGGCTGAACCGGATCCGCAGGAAGTGCTCGGCGACGATGTGCAGCCCGGAGTCCGGGAGGAAGTGGTGGATGTCGGCCACCCGGCCCGCGATCGAGTTGTCGATCGGGATCATCGCCAGGTCCGCCTCACCCGACTCCACCGCGGCGAACACGTCCTCGAACGACGCGCACGCGAGCGCCTCCATCGCGGGGTAGTGCTCCTTGCACACGATGTGGGAGTTGGCGCCGGGCTCGCCCTGGTAGGCGATCCGGCGGGTCTGCTCAGCGGTCACGGCGCCAGTTTCCCACGGCCGCACCCCCCGATCCCGTGCTCGACCGAGGGGTGGCGAGCGCGCCTGCGCGGTCCGACCGGATGCCGCTCCTAGGCTCTCCCGGTGACCTTCCTCGCCATTGCCGCCCTCGTCGTCGCCCTGGTGGGGCTGATCTTCTCCGTCATCGCCCTGCGCCGCCTCAGCGCCGGCCGCCGCGGGTCCGGTGCCGACGCCCTGCCCGAGGACGTGCACGGCCTGCGCCAGGAGGTCGCCGCTCTCCGCGCCGAGACCCGCGACGCGCTCCGCCACCTCGCCGTCGTCCGGTACGACGCCTTCGGCGACATGGGCGGCCACCTGTCCTGGTCTGTGGCGATCCTCGACGACGGTGGCAACGGCGTGGTCCTCACCTCGATCCACGGCCGCAGCGAGGCCCGCACCTACGCCAAGAGCATCGCCGGCTGGAGCTGCGAGCAGCAGCTCTCGCCGGAGGAGGACGAGGCGATCGACCACGCCCGTCCCTGACCCCCCATCGAGGGGGTGCGGTCAGCGGGGGACGCGGACCAATGCCCTGCCGTGGATGCACTCCATGCGCAGCTCGCGGCCGGGACCGATCGAGTCGCCGTCGAGCTGGCGGGGGGTGTCGGTGGAGCACCGGATCACCACGGACGAGCCGGTCATCCGGTTGACCAGGTCGTCGGTGTGCTTGAGCTTGAGCAGCACCCGCCAGGCGAGCGGGATCCAGGAGAAGAAGTTGCGCGGGTGCAGGATCACCACGTCGAGCAGCCCGTCGTCGATGGCGGCGTCGGGGAGCAGCGGCAGGCCGGCCTGCAGGAAGCCGACGTTGCCGACCACGACGGTGCGGGCGCGGTGCCGGGTGAACTCCCCGCCGTCGACCGAGACCTCGACCTTCACGGCCGGGAACATCAGGGACTTCAGGCCGGAGAGGACGTAGGCGACCCAGCCGACCCGCTTCTTCAGGTCCTCGTTGACCCCCTCCATGATCGCGGCGTCGAATCCCATGCCGGCCATCACCATGAAGTGGGTGTCCTCGATCTCGTCGCCGCCGACGCGGACCAGGTCGATGGCGCGGTCCTGCCCGGTCAGGGCGACGTCGATCGCGGCGCGCAGGTAGAGCGGGATGCCCAGGTTGCGGGCCAGCAGGTTGCCGGTGCCGGCCGGGATGATGCCGACCGGGATGCCGGTGCCGGCCAGCTCCGCGCAGACCTCGCGGACGGTCCCGTCGCCGCCGCAGACGAGGACCAGGTCGGCGCCCTCGATCGAGGCGGCCTCGGCCATGCCGGTGCCCGGGTCCTCGACGGTCGTGTAGTGCCAGCTCGGCTCGGACCAGCCTGCCTCGCGCGCCATCGTGGACACGATCGACCGGAACTGCCCGACGTCCTCGACCTTGATCGGGTTCAGCACCACCGCGAGCTTGCGCGCGGACGGCAGCACCTCGGGCAGCGGCTCAGCGCTCTCGGCGTGGCTGCGCGGCAGCGGGCTGTAGATCGTCAGGCCCAGCAGCACCATCCCGGCGCCGAGCAGCGCACCGGCGGTGACGTCGCTGGGGTAGTGGCGCCCGAGCAGCACCCGGTCGGCCATCACGACGAGCACGACGACCACGAGGCCGGCATAGAGGAGGCGCCGCGTGCTGGCCCGCCGGATCAGCATCACGATCAGCACCACGCAGATGCCGGCGTACGCCGTCACCGACGACGCGTGGCCGCTGGGGAAGGACTGGCTGTGCAGCAGGTCCTCGGGGTTCTGCCACGGCGGCCGGACGCGACCGAACTGCGCCTTGAGGAACGTCGTGAGCAGCGAGGTGGACACCATGATGACCACGGCGAAGATCGCCGCCCGCCGGTGCCGCTTGAGCAGCATCGCGCCGGCCAGGATCGTGGTCAGCACGGTCATGCCCCAGGTCGCGAAGCAGACCTCGATGACCTTCAGCGGCTGCCGGATCCAGGTCGTGTCGACCGACCAGCTCTCCAGGCCCTTGCCCCGGTCGTCGAAGCTGTCGAGCGGGCCCCAGCCCTGCGTCACGGCGAGCGCGATCAGCGAGAAGGCGGCGAAGCAGGCCAGTGCCCAGCTCAGCGTGACGAGGCGAGGTCGGTCGAGCATTCGCACAGTATGCCGGGGGACGGGCCCCCGACCCGTATCTCGGATGAGCCTCTCCGCGGAGGGCCGTTAGCCTTGCCACATGACCTCACCCCACGACGAGCCTCGCTTCGCTCCCCTCGCCGCAGGGACCCCGAGATGATCGACCCGAAGGTGCTCCGAGACGACCCCGACCGAGTGCGCGCAGCCCAGGCCAAGCGCGGGCTCTCCGCCGACGTCGTGGACCGCGCCCTCGCCGCCGACGCCGCCCGCCGCACGGCCATCGCCGACTTCGAGGCCAAGCGCGCCGAGCAGAAGCAGCTCGGCAAGCTGATCCCGCAGGCGCAGGGCGAGGAGAAGCAGGAGCTGCTCGGCCGCACCAAGACGCTGGCCGCCGACGTGAAGGCCGCCGAGGCCGCCCAGACCGCCGCCGAGGCGGAGTGGCAGGGCGCCCTGCTGAGCATCCCCAACCTGGCCGCCGAGGAGTCGCCCGCCGGCGGCGAGGAGGACTTCGTCCTGCTCGAGACCGTCGGCACCCCGCGGGAGTTCGACTTCGAGCCGCGCGACCACATCGAGCTCGGCCGGATGCTCGGTGCCATCGACCTCGACCGCGGCGCGAAGGTGTCGGGCTCGCGGTTCTACTTCCTCACCGGCGTCGGAGCCGAGCTCGAGCTGGCCCTGATCAACCTCGCCATGGAGCAGGCCCGCGAGGCCGGCTTCACCCAGGTCATCGCCCCGTCGCTGGTCAAGCCCCGCGCCATGGACGGCACCGGCTTCCTCGGCCAGGCCGCCGACGACGTCTACCGCATCGAGGGCCAGGACATGTACCTCGTGGGGACCTCGGAGGTCCCGATGGCGGCCTACCACTCCGACGAGATCCTCGACGGCGCCTCGCTGCCCCTGCGGTACGCCGCGTTCAGCCCGTGCTTCCGCAAGGAGGCCGGCTCGCACGGCAAGGACACCAAGGGCATCATCCGGGTGCACTGGTTCGACAAGGTCGAGATGTTCGTCTACACCACGCCGGAGGACGCCGAGGCCGAGCACCAGCGGCTCCTGGGCTGGGAGAAGCAGTTCCTCGACAAGCTCGAGCTGGCCTACCGCGTCATCGACGTGGCCGCCGGCGACCTGGGCCTCTCGGCGCAGCGCAAGTTCGACTGCGAGGCGTGGATCCCCACCCAGGGCAAGTACCGCGAGCTCACCTCGACGTCCAACTGCACCGAGTTCCAGACCCGCCGCCTCGACACCCGTGCCCGCCACGCGGGCGAGGTGAAGCCGGTCGCCACGCTCAACGGCACGCTCTGCGCGATGACCCGCACGATCGTGGCGATCCTGGAGACCCACCAGCAGGCCGACGGCTCGGTGCGGGTGCCGAAGGCGCTGCAGCCCTGGCTGCAGGGGCGCGAGTTCCTGAAGCCGATCGCCCCGTGACGAGCTGGCGGCCGCTGCTCGTCGCGCTGGACATCGACGGCACCCTGCTGAAGTGGGTGGAGGGCTCCGGCACCACCCACGAGGAGATCGCGCCGGCCGTCCGCGACGCCGTGCGCCGCGCGCTCGACGCGGGCACCCAGGTGGTCCTCGCCAGCGGCCGCTCGGCGCACGGCATGACCCGCATCGCCGACCTGCTGGGCCTGCACGACGAGGAGTCCGAGCGGCTCTGGATCGTGGCCAGCAACGGCGCGGTCGTCTTCCGCTACCCGCCGCTCGAGGTGGTCCACGAGGAGACCTTCGACGCTCGTGCCGCGGTCGAGGCGGTGCTCCGGCACCACCCCGACGCACTGGTCGCGGTCGAGGAGCGCGGCGTCGGCTACCGCGTCAACCGGCACTTCCCCGACGGCGAGCTCTCCGGAGAGATGAAGGTGACCACGGTCGACGACATCGTGTCCGGCCCGGTCAGCCGCGTGATCATCCGCGACCCCAACGCGACGGCCGACGACTTCGTCGAGCTCGGCCGCAAGCTCGGCCTGCACGGCACCAACTACGTCGTGGGCTGGACGGCCTGGCTCGACCTGGCCCCCGTGGGGGTCTCCAAGGCCTCCGGCCTGCAGTACGTCGCCGACGAGCTCGGCATCGCCGCCACCGACACCCTCGCGATCGGTGATGGCCGCAACGACATCGAGATGCTCCAGTGGGCGCACCGCGGCGTCGCGATGGGCCAGTCCGTCGAGGCCGTCCACGAGGCGGCCGACGCCGTCACCGCCTCCGTGTACGACGACGGCGTGGCCGTCGAGCTCGCGCAGTGGTTCCCCAACGGCACCGGCCCCGGGACGCCTGCATGAGCCTGCCCGCCGTCGTCACCACCGAACGCCTCACCCTGCCGCTGTGGACCGCCGCCGAGGTGGCCGACCTGGTCGCCGGGCGCCGCCGCGAGGGCTGGCACCGCGACTTCCCCCGCGAGGACGACCGCGACGCCGCCACGATGTTCCACGAGGGCGACCCGTGGGGGCCGCGCAGCATCGTCCGCGGCGCGACGGTGCTCGGCTCGATCGGCTTCTTCGGCCCGCCCGACCCGGCCGGACCCGGAGGCGGGGTGCCCGAGACCGAGGTCGGCTACGGCCTGGTCGAGGAGGCGCGCGGCTGGGGCTTCGCCACCGAGGCGCTCCGGGCCCTGCTGGCCGAGGCCGACGCCGCGGGCGTGAGGATCCGGGCCAGCGTGCTGCCCGGCAACAGGCCCAGCATCCGGGTGCTCGCCAAGTGCGGCTTCACCGAGCTGCGCGGCAGCGACGAGGACGGCCAGCTCGTGATGGCCCGGCCGCTGCCCCGGTGAGCCTGCCCCGGCTGGTCGCGACCGACCTCGACGGCACCCTCGTCCGCTCCGACGGCACGGTGTCGGACTACACGCGCGGGGTGCTGGAGGAGCTCGAGCGCCGCGGCGTACCCGTGGTCTTCGTCACCGGCCGCCCGCTCCGCTGGGCCGACGACGTCTTCCCCTACGTCGGGGGGCACGGGCTCGCGGTCGTCTCCAACGGCGGGCTGGTCTGGGACGTCGCACGGTCCTCGGTTCACCTGATGCGCCCGATCGAGCCCGAGGTGGGGCTCGAGGTGTGCCGGCTGGTCCGGGAGGCCGTGCCGGGATCGCGGTTCGCGGTGGAGACCCTGGCCGGGATCGGCCTCGAGCCGGACTTCCTCGAGCGGCACGTGGTGCCCGAGGGCAGCCGGCGCGGGGCGGTGGAGGAGATCTTCGACGAGCCGGCCCTCAAGCTGCTGGCCCGCCACGAGGACCTCGCCCCGCAGGAGTTCTGGGACGCCGCCGAGGCCGTCGTCCAGGGCCGCGTGACGATCACCTGGTCCTCGACGACGGCGCTGCTGGAAATGAGCGCGGCGGGGGTCACCAAGGCCTCGACGCTCGCCCTGCTGTGCGCCGACCTGGGCGTCGACGCCGCCGACGTGATCGCCTTCGGGGACATGCCCAACGACCTGCCGATGCTCGACTGGGCCGGCACGTCCTACGCCATGGCCGACGCCCACCACACCGTCACCGAGCTCGCCGACCACGTCGCGCCGGGCCACGACGACGACGGGGTGGCGCGGGTGCTGGCTGGTGTCTTCGACCTGTGATCTGTTTCGATGTCCGGGTGCTCGACACCGTCTCCGCGTCCCTCCCGAGAGCGGCCCGCCGCCTCTTCGCCACCCTGCTGATCGCCGGGTGCAGCGTCGTCGTGCTCGGTCAGGGGCCGGCCTCGGCGTGCCCCGCAGCGTCCGGCAGCGGCACCACCCAGGACCACACGATGAACGTCAGCGACGTCTTCACCGGTGACGTCGCCGGCGTGACCCGCGACGACCGGACGATCACCTACGACGTGCGCGTCGACCGGGTCTACAAGGGCGAGGTGCAGACCGCCGACGTGCTGGTGACGACCTCGGCCAAGGCGCGCAGCTGCACCGGCGTCGAGCTCACCAACGGCCGTAGCTACGTCTTCTTCGCCCAGGCCGACGGGTCGGACCTCTCCATCGCCCGCGCCGACGGCACCGCCCGCGCCGGCGACCAGCTCGTCAAGCAGGTGGAGCGGCTGCTCGGAGACGGCCACGCGCCGACTCCGCCGGAGCCGAAGACCGCGACCTTCACCCGCGTCGCGCACGCCGAGCCGCAGACGCTGCCCCGCCTGGCGGCCCCGGGCCTCGCGCTGGTGCTGGTCGGCCTGCTCGGCCTCCTCGTCGTACGCCGCGTCGGCTCGCGGTAGCAGGCCTAGAGGTACATCCCTCCGGAGTCGCCCGGCTGCGGCGCGGCGTGATCACCGGCGTCGGGGCCCGGGTGCGCCTGCGGCGGCGTCATCCCGCCCGGGGGCAGGGCACGGCGGATCTGCTCGAACTGCGCCCGCGAGGCCATCTGCTGCGCGTAGATCGCGGTCTGGATGCCGTGGAAGAGCCCCTCGAGCCAGCCCACCAGCTGGGCCTGCGCGATGCGCAGCTCGCCGTCGGAGGGGACCTCGTCGTCGGTGAAGGGCAGCGTCAGCCGCTCGAGCTCCTCGACGAGCTCCGGGGCGAGCCCCGCCTCGAGCTCCTTGATCGAGGAGCGGTGGATCTCCTTGAGCCGGATCCGGCTGGCCTCGTCCAGGGGCGCGGACTTCACCTCCTCGAGCAGCTGGCGGATCATGCTGCCGATCCGCATCACCTTGGCGGGCTGCTCGACGAGGTCGGTGATCGCGCGCTCCTCGTCGTCGTCCGGACCGATGAGGACGACCTGCTGCTCTTCGGGCTGTTCCGTCATGCCACCCACCCTAGGAGGCCGGGTGCTCACGTCGTGAGCAGGATCTTCCCCATGTGGTCGCCGGACTCCATCAGCGCGTGGGCGGCGCGCGCCTCCGCGAGCGGCATCGTGCCGTGCACGATCGGCTGCACGAGCCCCTCGGCGACCAGCGGCCACACGTGCTCGACCACGGAGGCGCAGATGGCGGACTTCTCCGCCGTCGGGCGCGACCGCAGGGTGGTCGCGATGATCGCACCGCGCTTGCGCAGCAGGGCGTTGATGTCGAGCTCGGCCCTCGTGCCGCCCTGCATCCCGATGATGACCAGGCGGCCCTCGGTGGCGAGGGTGTCGACATTGCGGCCGAGGTACTTCGCGCCCATGTTGTCCAGGATGACGTCCACGCCGCGGCCGTCGGTCACCTCACGGATCACCTCGACGAAGTCCTCGTCGCGGTAGTTGATCGTCACGTCGGCACCGAGCGCCGCGCACGCGGCGAGCTTCTCGGCGGTGCCTCCGGTGGTGAACACCTTGGCCCCGAGCTCGGAGGCGAGCTGGATCGCCATCGTGCCGATGCCGCCCGCGCCGCCGTGCACGAGGAAGGCCTCCCCGGGCTGCAGCCCCGCGACCATGAACACGTTGGACCACACGGTGCACGCCACCTCGGGCAGTGCGGCCGCGGTCACCAGGTCGACCCCGTCCGGGATCGGCATCAGCTGCCCGGCAGGTACGGCGACCTTCGTGGCGTACCCGCCCCCGGCCAGCAGGGCGCACGCGCGGTCGCCGACGGACCAGCCCTCGACGTCGGGACCGACCGCGGCGACGGTGCCGCTGCACTCCATGCCCATCACGTCGGACGCGCCTGGCGGCGGGGGATAGAAGCCCATCCGCTGCAGGAGGTCGGCCCGGTTGAGGCCGGCGGCGGCCACGTCGAGCACGACCTCCCCGGGACCCGCCTCGGGGTCGGGGAGCTCGGCGACGGTCAGGACCTCGGGGCCACCGGGCTCGGTGGCGATGACGGCGCGCATGCCAGCCACCCTAGGCGGCAGTCCTCACTCCTCCTCGTCGGAGTCCAGCAGGTCCTCGTCGTCGTTCTCGTCCTCGTCGTCCACGTCGGCCAGGTCGGCCGTGTGGTCCACGACGCTGTCGTCGGGGACCGGGTCGTCGATGTCGTCGGGGTCCGGGGCGTCCGCCGGCCGGTCCCAGCCCTCGGCGAGCGCCTGGGCGCGGGCCGCGAGGCGTTCGACCCCGTCGGGGTCGGCCCCGCGCACCCCGGCGGCATAGCCGAGCAGGAAGGTCGTCACGGGTGCGGCGGGCCGCTCCACCTGGTGGGCCACGGTGCGGGCCAGGTCCAGCACGAGGCCCTCGTCGATCTCGGCCTCGAGGTCGAGCGCGTCGCACAGCTCATCGATCCAGTCGTGCAGGTTCACAGGGCTCAGGCTTGCGCGCGGCGGCCTCGCCCGCAACCCCCAACCGCCGCGATCGCGGGGCAATCAGCGATCGGAGGCCAGGTCGCGCAGGTCGGCCCACGTGTCGACGTCCACGCCCTCGTCGCCCTCCGGCGCGATCGTCGCGAGGTCCAGACCGGCGAGGAGCCGGTGGAAGGCCATGCCGTGCTGGCTCTCGTGGTCGGGCCGCACCTCGTCGAGGCGGTCCGCGCGCAGCACGCCCGCGAGCTGGCGCCGTCCGTCGGCCCCGGTGAGGAAGGCGCCGTCGTGCCCCTCCGCGGCCTCGTGCAGCCGTCGGAAGGTCAGGGCGGTCACGCGCGGCATGTCCACCGCCAGCACGCCCACCGTGCGCGGCGCGCGGAGGAGCGCGTCCCGTCCGGTGAGCAGCGCGGCCACGGGTCCGCCGAAGCGTGGGCTCTCGCGCGTGAACGTGACGGGCCGCGTGGTCGGCACCGGGTCGCCGACCACGACGACCTCGGAGGCGTCGACCAGGGCGTCCAGCGCGTGCTCGAGCAGGGTGCGGCCGGCGTACTCGACCGAGGCCTTGTCCGCGCCGCCGAGGCGGACGGCGGTGCCGCCGGCCAGCACGACCGCGCAGAATCCGGTGGTGCCGGGAGGGAGATCCACGACCGTCAGTCTGACAGGCTGGGGACCATGGACCAGCTGCGCGTCGCCCTCGTCCAGCAGGCGTCCGCCCTCGAGCCGGAGGCCAACCGCCGGCTGCTCGCCGAGCTCACCCCCACCGATGCCGACCTGGTGGTCTTCCCCGAGGCGTTCGCCCGCGACTTCGGCGAGGCCGGGTCCGACGTCAGCGCCCACGCCGAGCCGCTCGACGGCCCTTTCGCCACCGAGGTCGCGCGCCTCGCGGCCGAGCGCCGTACGACGATCGTCGCCGGCATGTTCGAGCCGGGCGCCGACCCGGGCCGCCCCTTCAACACGCTGGTCGTGCGCGGCGGGGCCGAGGCGGCCTACCGCAAGATCCACCTCTACGACTCCTTCGGCTACCGCGAGTCCGACCGGCTGACCGCCGGCCCGCTGGAGCCGACGGTCGTCGACGTGCAGGGCTGGAGGGTCGGCCTGATGACCTGCTACGACCTCCGCTTCCCCGAGCTGGCCCGCGCCCTCGTCGACCGGGGCGCCGAGGTGCTGGTGGTTCCCGCCGCCTGGGTGGCCGGCCCGCGCAAGGTCGAGCACTGGCGCACCCTCCTGCGCGCCCGCGCGATCGAGAACACCGTCTTCGTGGCGGCGGCCGGCCAGCCGGGCCCGCGCTACAGCGGGCACTCGCTCGTCGTCGACCCGCTCGGCGACGTGCTCGCCGAGGCCGGTGACGACGACCAGGCCCTGTCGGTCACGTTGGAGCGCGCGGTGCTGGACGAGGCACGGCGTACCAACCCCTCGCTCGCCAACCGGCGTCTGTAACCTCTTCCGTCGTGTCCACGCACGTTCCGCGCCGCAGAGCGATCCGCCCGCCGTCGCGGTCCGAACGCCTGCGTGCGCGCCTCTCCGGCGGGGTCCTCGCGATCCGCCGGTCGCGCTTCCCCTTCCTGGTGTGGGCCGCCGTCGTGGCGGCCGGGCTGGCCGCGCTCGTGACCGCGATGGTCCCGGTCGGGCCGGAGTGGCTCGGCGGTGCCGGAGCGGTGGCCGTCGCCACCGCCTACACGTGGGGGCTCGCCGCGCGCACCGGTGGCCGCCCGGTCATCTTCAGCGCCCTCGCCCTGGCGATGGGCGTCGCGGTCCTGGTCTCCGACGAGCGGGTGCTGCGCACCGGCGCCGCGGTGATGACGTGCGTGGTGTCCGCAGTCCTGGGCGTCACCGCGACGGTCCCCGCGGTGCGCTTCGTGAACGCGTGCCGCGAGGCGTTCGTCGCCACGCTGGTGGCCTCCATCGGCGCGCTCGCCACGGTCGGCTTCGAACCCGTCATCACCCTGGTCCGGTTCGAGTACGCCACCCTCGGCCTGTCCCTGCTCGGCGCCTTCGCCGTGGTCTTCCGGCTCGGTGCCGGCCTCCACGGCCTGGGCCGGCGCGGCATGCTCGCGGTGCTGCTCGGGTCGCTGGTGCTGGCGTTCACGCTCGCCTACGCGGAGCTGATCCGGCGCTACGGCCCGCCGGGACTCGTGGACCACCTCCTCGCGGGCGTGCACTGGAGCCGCGACCACCTCGGCGCCTTCCCCCGGCCGATCGAGGCGATGCTCGGGGTGCCCGCCCTCGCCTGGGGCTGCCACATGCGGGCCCGTCGCCGCCAGGGCTGGTGGGTGTGCGCGTTCGGTGCCGCCGCCACCGCCCCGGTCGCCCAGGCCCTGCTCAACCCCGCGATCTCCTACCTCGAGTGCGGCCTGTCCGTGCTCTACGGCCTGGTCGTGGGTCTGCTGATCGGCTTCGTGGTCATCCGCCTCGACCTGGCCATCACCGGCCCCCGCGGCTCCCGCGCCCGGCGTGCCGAGGAGGCCGCCGCCGTACGCCCCGAGCCGGCGCGCACGCGCGCGCTGCTCTGAGGTGATTCCGGGTACCTGTCGGTAACGGCTAGGTTCGCTGCATGGCCCGCGAACAGGTGACCGAGATTCTCGCGGAGATGGTGGCCAACGTGATGAGCGTGGCCGTGTCTCCCGGAGACGCCGTGGCGGCGGGCGACACCGTCGTGCTCCTGGAGTCGATGAAGATGGAGATCCCCGTGATCGCGGAGGCCGCCGGCACCGTGCGCGGGGTCAAGGTCGGCCCCGGTGACGTCGTCCAGGAGGGCGACGTGCTGATCGAGCTCGTCCTGGGCTGACTGCCCACCCCTTGCTGACGTCGATCCCGCCCACGCTGCGCCGGTACGTCGCGGCCCTCGCCACCGCCGGGCTGCTGGCGGTGCTGACCGGCTGCGCGCCCGTGGTCCATGCCACCGCGCCGGGCAAGCCCGACCGACCCAAGCGGCCCGAGGCCGGTACGGCGCTGGCGCTGCTGGCCACGCTGCCGGTCAAGGGGCGGGCCCCGATGACCGGCTACGACCGCGACCGGTTCGGGCCGGCCTGGCTGGACGTCAACCGCAACGGCTGCGACGAGCGCAACGACATCCTCGCGCGTGACCTGACCGGGACCCGGGAGCAGAACTGCCGGATCCTCGACGGCACCCTGATCGACCCGTACACCGCGCGCACCATCCACTACGTCTACGGCGACGGCGCCCTGGTCGACATCGATCACGTGGTCGCGCTCGGCAACGCCTGGGCGACCGGTGCCTCCCGGTGGTCGGTGCTCAAGCGGGCCGGGCTCGCGACCGACCCGCTGAACCTGCTCGCCGTGGACGCCTCCGCGAACCGGCAGAAGGGCGACGGCGACGCGGCCACCTGGCTGCCCCCGAACAAGGCGTACCGCTGCGCCTACGTGGCCCGGCAGGTCGCGGTGAAGGCGAAGTTCGGCCTGTGGGTGACGGCCCCGGAGCGGAGCGCCATCCAGCGGGTGCTCTCGCGGTGCCCCGACCAGCCGGTGCCGGCGGACTCCGGCGCCCCGGTCGAGGTCACCCACCACATCACCGACCCCGGGGACGGCGACGGGGACGGGTCCTACGCGAGCTGTGACGCGGCCCGGGCCGCCGGCGCGGCCCCGCTCCACCGGGGAGACCCGGGCTACGGGCCGCAGCTGGACGGCGACGGCGACGGGATCGCCTGCGAGTGAAGGCGAGTCCATCGGGCTGGCTGGCAGAGGGGGCGGGATTCGAACCCGCGGTAGGTCTCCCTACGACCGCTTTCAAGGCGGTTCCGATCGGCCGCTCCGGCACCCCTCCGTGTCGCGCGCGTCAGCGCACGAGCACGGGAGCAGTCTAGAGGGGAGGGTCGGGCTACCCGGCGGGCTACTCCGATCCGCCGATCTCCATCTCGACCGCGTCGTAGGCCAGGTCGTGCATCCGCTGCACGTGGCGTGCGGCCTCGCGGAGCAACCGCTTCATCTCCACGCGGATCTCCTCGACCTCGGGGCTCTCGAGGACCATCGGCCCCATCGCGCTGAGCCGGCCGAGCAGCGCGTTGCGCTCGCGCAGGATGGTGCCGCCGCGGGCGGCGAGCCAGCCGTCCTGGGAGTGCTCGCCCTCGGCGATGAGGGCGTCGCGCAGCACGCCCATGCGTTGTCGGACGACCCAGCGCCAGTTGCCGAGCGGGACGCCGGTCTGGCGTGGGGCGTCGAGGGCCTGGTCGAGGCCGTGCAGGGCCGCGGCCATCCCGGCCGTCGGTGTGGACAGAGCGGTCATGGTGCCTCCCGGCGCTCCCGGTGTCGGGTGGAACTTCGAGTGTGACCCGCGCGACGGCCCGTGAACAAGGGCGATTGGCGCCCGAATCAGGTGTCTTGTTCAATCAACTCCATGGCTCTCCCGACCCCGTCCGACTATCGGCTCTCGCCCGCTCTCGGCGCCCGGTTGATGGGCCTGCTGCTGGTCGCCCTGGCGATCCTCCTGTTCGTCCTCACCGCCGCCGTCGCGGTCTTCCACCTGCCGCCCGACCTCCTGGTCGGGCTCGCGGCGCTCGGCCTGGTCGGCGTCTTCGGCGGCGGCTGGCTGCTGACCCGCAGGACGTACGTCGTGCGCCTCGACGCCGACGGCTACCGGGTGCGGTTCGTGCGGGGTGCCGGCGTCACGGCCGCGAGCTGGACCGACGTGGAGGACGCCGTCACGGCCTCCCCGCGCGGCATCCCCTGCGTCGTGCTGCACCTCAAGGACGGCCGCGCCACCACGATCCCGGTGGAGGCGCTGGCCGCGGACCGCGAGG
Source organism: Nocardioides ginsengisegetis (assembly GCF_014138045.1). Taxonomy (NCBI): domain Bacteria; kingdom Bacillati; phylum Actinomycetota; class Actinomycetes; order Propionibacteriales; family Nocardioidaceae; genus Nocardioides; species Nocardioides ginsengisegetis. The sequence goes on along the minus strand of NZ_JACGXA010000001.1, from coordinate 3,925,208 downwards.
ACTTCGTGCGCGACCTGCAGGCCCACCTCCAGCGCGGCCAGGGCCTCACGCCGCTGTGACCCACCCCTGACCCGCCCCTGATTCGTCCCGACAGGTCCGGCCTTGTAGCCTGTGTCCCGCTGTCGGGAGGCGTCGCCTAGTCCGGTCTATGGCGCCCGCCTGCTAAGCGGGTTTGGGGCTACAACCCCATCGAGGGTTCAAATCCCTCCGCCTCCGCCAGTGTCCGACCCCCGGAGACCCACTAGTCTCCGGGGGTCGACCGCATTTCAGGTGCAGGGCGTTTGCAGAAACCTGCAGATGGGCACCCTGAACTGCAGGAATGTGCAATGCACAAATGTGAGCCAACGATTGGCTGCCGCGCCGCACTGAACTGCCACAAACTCTTCCCAGGGCCTCCCGATGGGCCTAGGACATCAAGGTGGAGGGACCCCCCATGAACATTGCACGCAAGGTTGCGATTGCACTCGCCGCTACCGGCATCAGCCTCGGCCTTCTCGGAATCACCGCGCCCGCCCAGGCCATGGACACCAGCTGGGGCTGCGGCGGGTGCATCTCGACGGGGAAGTGACCTTCCCCCACCCACAGTTTTGAGACCGGGACCCAACTCACCCCCCACTTGTTCGGTCCTCGCGCCACCCCCCCGGCCGGTCTCAAACACACGAGGGCAGTGACCATCCGGTCACTGCCCTCGTGATTATTTCGGCTTGAGGTGTCGGCTCAGCCCGACTCGTTGCCCGAGATCCCCTGGCTGCCCATCGTGTAGCCGAGCTGGAAGCGGGTCTCCGCCTCGTACTCCTCCTTGAGGTCGGCGATGTAGCCGGCGTAGGTGCGGGTGCTCACCCCCAGCCGCTTGGCGCTGGCGGGGTCAGCGTGTCCCTCGATCAGCATCCGGATCGTCATCGCCCGCTGCTCGGCGGCGATGTCCTTCATCATGCTGGTCTCGCGGTTGGTGAACGGGCGGGCCCGCTCCCAGGTGCGCTCGAAGATGTCGACCAGGTAGGCCACCACCGAGGGCTCCCGGATCGCCATGACCGCGCGGAGGTCCTCCTGGCCGGGGATGACCGCCACCCGGCGGTCGATGACGATCATCCGGTTGAAGAACTCGTCGAGGGTGCGCACCTCGGCGCCCCGCTCGGTCACCGCGGCGACGTACTTGTGGGTGACCGCGGAGCGGCGGGCGCTGTGCTGGTAGAGCGTGCGCATCTTGACGCCGCGCTCGAGGGCGGTCGTGTCGCGCAGAGCGGCGCGGGCCAGGGTCTGCGGGTCGCGGCCGGTCTGGGGCTGCGCGGTGAGGATCTCCTCCTCGCACTCGGCCACGAGGCCGGCGATGAAGGGGTCGATCGCCTCGTTGCGGATGTGGGTGAAGGGGCCGCGCTCGATGCTCTGCGGCGCCCGTCGCCACGCATGGGACAGGGACCCGAAGGCCTTCGCCCACTGCGAGGACTCCTCCAGGAGCTTGGCGCCCTCCTGGCCCAGCGGCGACACGATGCGCGACTGGACGCTGGTCGGGTCGACCGGGACGTAGACGTCGGCGACCTGACCCGTGCTCAGCAGACCGAGCTCGACCAGCAGCCGGAAGGCCGCGTGCAGCGGCCCGTCGGGAACGACGCGTGGGTCGTGCGCAGAGAGCTCACCCGTCTCCGCGACCTCCTCGTAGAGCGAGGTGGCCTCGGATTCGAAGAGCGCACGATCCTCGGGACCGTAGGTGCCCACCCTGAACTTCCCCTTCTGCACGCCCCCGGAACCACTTCCGCGACCGATGATTCCACATGCGTCCCGCTGGCACCGGCTGCCCCACCATCCCGGCCGCGTCGCGACACGCCGCCGACACGCCGGGAGATGGGCCGGGAGACGCGCCGAGGCCCCGTCCGCGAACGGACGGGGCCTCGGTCGGTGCTGCGGTGCCCCGGGGGGCGTCGGCTCAGGCGCCCAGGCGGGCCTTGAGGCCGTCGAGCTCGGTCCAGAGCACGGCCGGGAGGTCGTCGCCGAACTTCTCGAACCACTCCTGGATCTGCGGGATCTCGGCCTTCCACTCCTCGACGTCGACGGCCAGAGCCGACGCGAGGGCGTCCTCGGACATGTCGAGGCCCTCGGTGTCGAGCGAGCCCGGGGCGGGCACGTGGCCGATCGGGGTCTCGACCGCGGCGGCCTGGCCCTCGATGCGCTCCACGACCCACTTCAGGACGCGGGAGTTCTCACCGAAGCCCGGCCACAGGAAGCCGCCCTCGTCGTCGCGGCGGAACCAGTTGACGTAGAAGATCTTCGGCAGCTTCGCTGCGTCGTTCTCCTTGCCGACCGTGATCCAGTGGTTGAAGTAGTCGCCGGCGTTGTAGCCGATGAAGGGCAGCATCGCCATCGGGTCGCGACGCACCACGCCGACCGCGCCGACGGCGGCCGCGGTGGTCTCCGAGGAGAGCGTGGCGCCGAGGAACGTGCCGTGGGTCCAGTCGCGGGCCTCGAAGACCAGCGGGACGGTCGTCTTGCGACGGCCGCCGAAGAGGATCGCGTCGATCGGCACGCCGCGCGGGTCGTCGTACTCGGCCGCGAGGATGTCGCACTGCTTGATCGGCGTGCAGTAGCGGCTGTTGGCGTGGCTGCTGAGCTCCTCGGACTCGGGGGTCCAGGGCTCGCCCTTCCAGGAGGTCGCCTTGGCCGGCGGGTTCTCCAGGCCCTCCCACCAGACGTCGCCGTCCTCGGTGAGCGCGACGTTGGTGAAGACCGAGTTGCCCTTCTCGATCGTCTTCATCGCGTTGGGGTTGGTGTGGTAGTTCGTGCCCGGCGCGACGCCGAAGAAGCCGAACTCCGGGTTGACCGCCCACAGGCGGCCGTCCTCGCCGACGCGCATCCACGCGATGTCGTCGCCGAGGGTCTCGACCTTCCAGCCCGGGATGGTGGGCTGGAGCATGGCGAGGTTGGTCTTGCCGCACGCGGACGGGAACGCCGCGGCGATGTACTTCACGAGGCCCTGCGGGCTGGTGAGCTTGAGGATGAGCATGTGCTCGGCGAGCCAGCCCTCGTCACGGGCCATGACGCTCGCGATGCGCAGGGCGTAGCACTTCTTGCCGAGCAGGGCGTTGCCGCCGTAGCCGGAGCCGAAGGACCAGATCGCGCGCTCCTCGGGGAACTGCACGATGTACTTGGTGTCGCTGCAGGGCCACGCCACGTCCGCCTGGCCGGGTTCCAGGGGCATGCCCACGGAGTGGAGGGCGGGCACGAAGTCGGCGTTCAGCTCCTCCATGCGCGCGAGGACGGCAGATCCCATCCGGGCCATCACGCGCATCGAGGCGGTGACGTAGGCCGAGTCGGTGATCTCGATGCCGAACATCGGCTTCTCGGCGTCCAGGTGGCCCATCACGAACGGGATGACGTACATCGTCCGGCCCTGCATGCAGCCCTCGTAGAGCTTGCGCATGAGCGCCTTCATCTCGTTGGGGTCCATCCAGTTGTTGGTGGGCCCGCAGTCCTTCTCGTCGACCGAGCAGATGTACGTGCGGTCCTCAACACGTGCGACATCGATCGGGTCGGAGGCGGCGTAGAAGGAGTTCGGCTTGATGGAGGGGTTCAGCCGGGTGAAGGTCCCGGTGGACTCGAGGGCGTTGGTGAGCTCGGTCCACTCCTCGTCGGAGCCGGTGCACCAGTGGATGGAGTCGGGGCGGGTCATCGCGGCGACTTCGTTGACGAAGTCGAGGATGCCCTGGTGGGTGGTGGGTGCCTGCGTCTCGGCGGTCATGCCATGTTCCCTCTCGCGCATTCGCGGTGGTCGCCTCCGTGCGTGGAAGGCGCCGCCGGCCGTCGAGCGTATCGACGGTGTGTCGTGGAGTTGCTGGGTCCGGGGTGGCGTCGCTGCCGGCCCGGTGGGTCGCCGCGAGGCTATCGCGGGCGCTGCGGCGGCCCCTATTGGATCGATCAACGCAACCGGCGACGGAGCCGGCCCCTGACGGGAGCCGGCACCGTCGCCGGTGCGGGTGGTGCGGTGGTGATCAGTCCTCGGCGGCCTCGAGGGCCGCGGCGACGCGGCGGTGCGCCTCCCAGATCTCCTCCGGCAGCCGGTCGAACTGGCGCAGGTGCTCCTCACGGAACCCGATCTCCTGCTTCCAGCGGTCCACGTCGATCGACAGGATGCGCTCGAGGTCCTCGGGCCGCGTGTCCATGCCGTCGAGGACGAGCTCGTCCTCGGTGGGGATGATGCCGACCGGGGTCTCGCGCCCCTTCACCTCGCCGTTCTTGAGCTGCAGCAGCCACAGCAGCGGTCGCAGGTTGTCGCGGTAGCCGTGCCAGAGGAAGTGGCCGTCCTCGGGGTCGCGCTGGAACCAGTTCACGTGGGCGAAGATCGGCTGCTCCTTCGCGGCGCCGACGATCTTGAGGTAGTGCGCGGCGTAGTCGCCCTCGCCGTAGGCCATGAACGGCCGGTTCGACATGGGGTCGTAGCGCAGCTGGCCCTCGACGCCCTCGGCCGCGGCGGTCGCCTCGGCGCCCAGGGTGAGGCCGTCGTAGACGCCCTCGGCCAGGTCGGTGATCGCGCGGATCAGCGGCTCCCGGTCGCGGGTGCGGCCGCCGAAGATGATCGCGTCGATCGGCACGCCCTTCGCCGCGTTGTAGTCGGGCGCGATGTTGGGGACGTTGTCGAGCGTCGTGGTGAAGCGGCTGTTCGGGTGGGCCCAGGGCGAGGTGTCGCCCTCCTTGCGGTCCGAGATCGGCGCGCCCATCCAGTCCAGCCAGCCCTCGACGTCGGCCGGCGGCTCGGGGGTGCGGCCCTCCCACCAGACCTCGCCGGTCGTGGCGTTGTAGGCGATGTTGGTGAAGATCGTGCCGGTGCCCGGGTCCACGGAGTGCAGTGCGGTCGGGTTGGTCACCTCGTTGGTGTCCTTCGCGACGCCGAAGACGCCGTACTCCGGGTTCATGCCGTAGAGCCTGCCGTCGGTCTCGTCGACCCACAGCCACGCGATGTCGTCGCCGTAGAAGGAGACGTGGTAGCGCTCGCCGAGGGCGTCCGGCGCCAGCATCATCGCGAGGTTCGTCTTGCCCGAGGCGCTCGGGAAGCCGCCGCAGACGTGGTAGGTCTTGCCGGTCTCCTTGTCGTGGATCCCGATGAGCATGTACTGCTCGGCCAGGAACTTCTTCGACGTCCAGCCGTCGTACGCCGCCTGGCGCAGGCCGTGGGCGATCTTGCCGAGCAGCGCGTTGCCGCCGTAGGACGAGCCGAAGTGCAGGATCGTGCGCTCGTCGGCGACGGTCACGAAGTAGCGCTGGTCCTCGGGGGTGCCCTGGCCGAGGTTCTCCAGGTCGCCGGTGACGTGCACGGCGCGCACGAAGCTGTCGGGATCCTCCAGGTCGTTGAGGAAGTCGACGCCCACGCGGGACATGCGGATCATGTGCAGCACGACGGTGCGGGTGTCGGTCAGCTCGACGCCGGCTGCCCAGGGCGCCAGCTCGTTGCCGGGAGGCGACATCAGGTAGGGAATGACGTACATCGTCTTGCCCGCCGAGGCGCCGCGCATGCGGTCCTCCAGGAGGGGCTTCATCTCCGAGGAGGGGCGCCAGTTGTTGTAGACGCCCTTGTCCTGCGGGTTGCTGGTGCAGACGATGGTGCGCTCCTCGGAGCGCGCGGTGTCCTTGTGGTAGCTGCGGGAGTAGTAGCGACCCTCGCCGGCCGGGAGCAGCTCGCCGGCGTCCAGCGCTTCCTGGATCAGCCGTGCGTCGTCCGCGGCGGTGACGACCTCGACGCGCTCGGCGCCGGTCAGCTCCGCATAGTGCCGGACGTAATCCCGGACTCGTGGGTTGGTGAGGCCTGCGGCATCCAGTGCCGCCTCGACGTCTGCCATCGTGATCGTTCCCTCTCGCGCTTCCCGGTGCGTCCCTGACGGGCCCGGACCGAGCCGTCGAGCGTATCGACGGAGGTGAAGTGGAGCTGCCGTTCAGATCGCGCGGCGACGTTGGCGGCGACTGGTCGTGCGAGGGTACTCCCGCGTCCGGGGCGCCTCATATTGGAACGTTCAACGCCTTGTGCACGTGGTCACAGCGGGGTAGGGCGCATCGCCGATCCGGATGAAACGGGGCCCGCTCGGGCGCCGTGCGCACCGTCACGTCCCGCGAGCGGCGTACTGATTTCGGCATCGCGCAACGGGTCCGCTATCCTCGACCAGTCGTCGGGGCAACCGGACGGCATGCGCCTGTAGCTCAACGGATAGAGCATCTGACTACGGATCAGAAGGTTTGGGGTTCGAATCCCTACAGGCGCGCAAACCAGAACCGCAGGCAGCCATCGCGCTGACCTGCGGTTTTGTGCATTTCGGGGCGTCGCCGCAAGGCCGAACCGGCCGGTGGATTGGGCCGGTGCTGCAACAGGCGGCTGCAACCGGGTCACTTCTCCTCCTCGAAGAGGCCACCGAGCCGGTCCAGAGCCTCGCGCTTCTCGTCGAGCGTGACGTGGCCATAGACATTCATGGTCATCTCGATCGTCGAGTGGCCGGCGATGTCCATGGCGGTCCGGGGTGGGACGCCGAGTGCCAGGAGAACCGAGACGCACCCGTGGCGGAAGTCGTGCAGCCGGACGATCCTGACGCCGGCATCTCGGCAGGCGTTCTGCACGATGCGGGTGCAGTTTCGGGGATCGATGGGCGTGCCGATCGGAGTGGTGAAGACGTAGCCGAGGTCGGGCCACTTCTCGGCAAGTTCGACGCGTTCCTTCGCCTGCCTCTGTCGGTGGCTGAGCAACGCCTCGACGATCACGTCGGGAAGCGGGATGGTGCGACGGGAACGGGCCGTCTTGGTGGGCATGGAGATCAGCTGGCCGTTGATGCGCTGAAGGCCGCGGCGAACCTGGAGCCATCCGGCGTCGAGATCGACGTCGGTCCACATGAGGCCGAGCGCTTCGCTCCTGCGTAGGCCGAGGAGCGCCAGCACGATGATCAGGGCGATCAGGCGGTCGTCTCGACTGTGTCGCAGCAGCGTCTTGACCTCGTCGACGCTCAACGGCTCGCGCTCGACCTTCTCCGGCCGGGGGACCCGGACGAGCTTCGCGACGTTCCGGTCGAGGAGCTCCTCCCGGACTGCGTCCTCGAGAGCGGCCCGCAGGGTGGCGTGCACGTAACCGATCGTGCGCGCGCCGACGTCACGCCTGCGCATCGACTCGAAGTAGAGCCTGAGGTCGCGCGCGGACAACGCGGACAGACGTTTCCTGCCCAGGTCCGGGATCAGGTAACGCTCGGCCTGGAACCGGTAGGCCGCCAACGTGTTCGCCCGGACACGGTGAATCACGACCTGGCCGAGCCACTCCTGGAGGTAGCTCTCGACCGTGAGGTCGGCGGGTGCGATGCGCCGTCCGCTTGACTCACGCTCGATCAGCTCGGAGATCTTCTTCTCGACCTCGCGCTTCGTGGCCCCCGTGACGGTCCTGCGGACCCGCCTGCCATCGGTCTGGGTGACATAGCACTGTCCAGACCAGCGACCGTTGGGGCGCTGGAACACCGTGCCTTCGCCGTTGGCCTTCTTGGCGGCCCCGCTCATCCGGTCTCGCCCAGTTCTAGCGTGCTGACGTACTCGGACAGGGCTCGAGCCGAGACGCGCCGTAGGGCTCCGACCTTCACCGAACGGATCGCGCCCTGGCGGATGAGGTCGTAGACGCCGTGCCGACCGATGCCGAGCAGCGTGGACACCTGCTCCACCGTGAGGAGGAGGGGTGGCAGCTCCTCCGAGGTCATCAGCCATACGTTCGGCCGGACCGTGACCGTGCCGTCCACCGGTTGCTCGACTGTGCCGAGGTTGAAAAGTTGCTGCTGTTCCATGGTCCCCGTCCTCCCGACGGTCGATGATTCGTCTGGGGTGGTGCCCGTCAAGGGCACTTCGTGTCACTTCGTGATTCGCTCCGCTCACCCCTGACAGGCACCACCCCAGACGAGATCGGCTGGCTGTCGGGAGGACGGGGAGGTCCGTTCGCCGGGCTGGCCCGCGCCTTGGCGGCCTCGTACTGCTTCTTCCAGCGGAGCCGCTCCGCAAGCGCGCGCGTGAGGACCTGGCGGTAGATCGGCGCCGAGGACTGCAGCGGGTCGAAGACCTGCCACTCGTAGCGGGGCCGGCCGTCGGGACGTAGGAGGTCTGCGGCGAATCGTTGGACCTCGGGGACGTCAGCGCCGGCCGCGAGGAGGGTCTGACGAACGACCTCCGCACGGTCGGCCTTGTGCCCACTCAGGGTCTTCCCGGTCCACTTCCGCGAGACCAGCACCCGGCGGCCCCCGCAGCCGAGATGCTCCCGGTCATGGGCCTTCGCCGGGCAAGCGCCGGGTGCCATGTCCGGGCCGGCGTCCTTGGGCTGGATCCCGAACCTCAGCCAGTTCGGGCAACGCGGTGAGCACGGGAGGAATCGAACCTCCGCGTGCAGGCGCTCGAGGTGCCACTTCTGTCGCCGCGAGATCTCGCCGGCCTCGCCGAGCGCTTCGCCGAAGCTCTTCACCAAGTACTTGGTCAGGTAGGCGACCCGCCGATCCGCATCACCCTCGCTCGCGATGATGCCCTGGATGTCGAGCTGCCTGCCGAGACGAATGGTGTGGGCGGGCTCCGCGTCCGGGTCGTCGTCGACCGCGTCGAGGGCCTGGTCCCAAGTGGGCAGCGCATGCCCAGTGGCGGGGTCGACGTACCCCGGGCCCTCCACCCACTCGGGGAGCACCGCGCCCGTGAAGACCGGGTTGTCGTGCGAGGGCCACCACACCTGGTGGTACGTCGCCGAGGCGACCTTCCGCAGCAATTCGCGGGGGATCGCGCCCCTGATCGCGGTGTGCAGGTGGGGCGCCAGGCGGCGCTGCGCCTCGAGCGAGGCGAAGTACTGCACCTGGTAGCCCGTTGCCCGCCGCAGGTTCTGCCAGACCCGGTCGATGAGCTTCGGGAAGTGAAGGGCGTCGAGTGCCGCCCGTCGATAGTCGTAGGTCGAGGGATCCACGGGGGTGCCGTCGGTTCGGACTGGGCCGTACGACGGGAGGGTGAACGTGACGAACATCGAGGGTCGGTAGGTCTTCCCGGAGGGTGTGGTGAACGCAGTGCCGACGGTGCGTTGGTCGACGGGAAGCCGTGGCAGGTCCGGGGCGTCCTGCCGCCGGCGAGTTGATCGGCTGCGACGGCTCGGGGGACCTTCCTCGTCCTCGTCGGCCTCTTCATCCTGGTCGTCCGGGTCAGGTTCGGTCTCGGCCAGCTCCCTCTCTGGCTCGCTCTCGAGATGCCAGCCTTCGCGACACTGCTGCATCCTGAGGACGCGGTTCTTGCGGGCGCAGGGCGGGCACTTGGAGGCCAGCGTGGCGCCGCACGCGGTGGGGATGAGGCGCACCTGTCCCGTCACGGTGTCCGTGACCTCGTGTACGACAGGTCGTATGCAGACGCCGTTGACCTCGGCGAGCTCACGGATCGTTTCGGTGGGCAGCGCGGCCACGATCATGCGGCGCCATCCGCCCGATCAGTGACGTTGCTGGGCGATCGGTCGGCCCCCGCCCAGAAGCCGCTCACAATGCCCTTGCGCAGCACGTAGCCGGCGCAGGCGGGACGCACGGGGCAGGACAGGCAGACGGCGCTCAGGGCTGCCGTGGACGCAGACGTCCGATCTTCCGGCTCGACGATCCAGGTCTGCATGGGGAAGTGGCGGCAGAGCGCCTCGGCCATCCAGGACTCAGTCATCGCGCACCTCCGATGCCCTCGGGCGTCGCGGCCGCCGTGTCGAAGGCTCCCCGCCGTGCTCCGGGACCACGACAGGAATCTGGGTCGACGTGCGGAACCGACTCGCGACCTCCCGGATTGCCTCGTCCGAGGCGTAGCCGGCACGGACCCGCACCGGGTGACCGCCCTCCTCGGGCAGCACGTAGCCGGTGCCAGGGACGTCTCGAGTGATTCGGTGACAGTGAGCACCGCTGAGAACCGCCACTTCGCCCAGGACCATCGAGGTCTCCGACAGGTCCTTGAGGCGCAGCCCCACCATCTGGGTGAACAGACCTCGAGAGGGGATGACCTCCTTTCGTGGGTCCTGGAGGCAGGCGAAGACCATGAACCCGGGGGCTCGGCCCTGAGAGCAGATCAGGTTGATCGCCGTCTCGGCACGTCGCTGCAGGTCTCGGTCAGGGCAGTAAGCGGTCAGTGCTGCAAGCTCGTCGATCATGACGACGTGCAGCGGCTCGTCAGCGGTTGGACGATGGGTACGCAGACGTCCCGCGTACTGCCCCGCACGCTCTTGCATCCAGGCAACGAGCATCTCGAGCACGGCCACTGCCTCGGCCGCGCTGGTGGCCGACGTGGTGAACAGGTCCCTGCCCATGAGGATCTCCATGCCGCCCTTGAGGTCGATCCCGTGGAGTTGGACGCGCCCGTCCCGGACGGCGGGAGCCAAGCCGAAGGCGAACGACCAGAACAGGGACCCTTTCCCGGAGCCTGAGCAGCCCGCGATGAGCGTGTGAGGTCCGACCGGAAGTCGCCACGCTCGCCCGTCCTCGCGGCGGCCCATCGCCACCGATTCGAGCGACGATGCGACATCGCCTGGGCGCGCGTCGAATGCGAAGCGCAGCTCATCCCCGACAGTGAAGGACAGAAGGACGTCGCGTACGCCGTGGGGCTCGACGCGGAGGCGAGAGGCTCCGACGGCGACGCGCAAGGCTTCTGCGGCACCCTCGAAGTCCGACATCTTTTGGCCGAGACCGGGTCGCACCAGGAGATGCACGTGGGGGGACGTCACCCAGGTTCGCCGTACTTGTGGGGCGCCGGGGTCAGCGAGCCCGCAGCGCAGGCACACGGTCTCCCAGTGCCGCCGGATCTGCCATCGCCAGTACCTCGACTGCAGTGGACCCACGAGCCGGGCGAGGGACCGAGGACGGCAAGCCGCCCAGACACGGGCCGCCGCCACAACGGCAAGAGCGACGGCAGTCGCCAGCCCGCCCCACGGCCATGTGAGCCAGACCAGGGCGGAGCCGGTGCAGGCGTACCCCGGGGCCCGCCTGACCACCGTCGTGACGGCGTGGAGCCACCATCGCGCCTCGGGATACGCCTCCTGCATCGGAGTCGACATCGATCAGGCCGCGTCGGGGTCGCCGAGCCGGATGCGCGTGATGACCCCGCTCAAGAGGCCTATCGCCTCGTTGACGCAGGTGCGCGAGACTCGGAGGACGTCCTCGACATCACCGGACGGAGATCCGGAGAGGATCTTGAGGACATGGCCGAGCTCGTCGCTGGACTCGTCAAGGCGTCCGATCATTCGTCGGATCTCGCTCACCGCGTCTTCTCGTGTCTGCGTGTCGAAGAAGCGGAGCCACTCGTGGGCGCCACCGCCGTTCACGATGCGTCACCGGCTTCGAGGGTGACCACGAGCCGCACACCAAGGACCTCAGCCGTCCAGCGCTGGCCTGTGGGGCGCCCGATGAAGCGAACCGGGTACTCACTTTCGGCGATCTCGGTGCGCAGCCTGAACAGGCCTCTCTCGCTCGGGATCACGAGCGTCACCTGGGGTAGCTCCTCGGAGGTCCGCGGGGGCGCTGCCTCGACACGAACGACGTCCGTGGCACGGCCAACCGCGTCGCAGGCGCGACGGAGCACATCGGCCATGTCGCCGAGCACCCACGCGCCCCACTTCCAGTCGGGGACCGCCTCGTTCATCAGGCGCTCGCCTTCTCCGGCGCCGGCTTCGCGCCGCGAGCGGGTGCGTGCACGTCCGCAGCCCGAAGCGACCACGAGATCTTGGAGAAGTCGCCGTTCTCCTCGATGTAGGCCGTGGCCGTGAGCTTGTCGAACTCGACCGGAGTGAACGGAAGTCCGGTGAGGGCCTCCGGAAGCACCGGCTGGACCTTGGCCGTGATCTTGACCGACATCGTGCGGTTGGACTTCTTCGCTTCCGGGTCGCCGTCAACAACCTCGACCGACCAGAGCGGCACGCCGGTGTCCGGGTCGGCCGCCTGGACCACGCGCTCGCGGGTCGACTTGTCGTAGTCGCGGACCGGCTGCACTTCGCCGACGGCGTACGCGCCGTACGGGAAGGCCACGCCGAACTCGACCGGGATCTTGCGGGGCATCGCCATGACTTACTCCTGGGAGTTGGTGGGTGATTGCCTCCACTCCACCGGCCAGCAGTGGGACGCCGTCACCACTCGTCACGGACCTTTTGGGACGTCCGGCCGAGGTCGCAATGTCCTGATATGTCGGGATCGAACGCCCAGCGCAAGAGCCGAAAGTCGGCAAGATCGCCGGCCAGCCGGGAGGCCCCACCGGTCTCAAAGGGTTAGGTTGGCGCTTCGATTGTCGAGTCGGCGAAGCCTTGGAAACTGAGACAGGCGTCGCACCTCGAGGCAGGATGCGCCCATGAGCAACCTGGCCAACGAGCGGTTTTTCCCCGCGCACCCCGACTGGGTCTTTGCCGCGGTCACTCGCGCACTCAAGGCTCTCCGGTGGTCCGTGAAGTCAACTGACGAATACGCTCGGTCAGTCTCTTTCTCGACACCGATGTCTGGCTTCTCGTGGGGCGCAAGCCTATCTGCGAGCGTCATCCCGTCGCCAGAAGGTGGACTGGTCCGAGTCGTCGGCGCTGCCAAGGTTCGAACGAACGTCACTGCCGGGGGAGCGGAGCGGAAGAACATCGCGCGCCTGCTCGACACCGCCAGTCACCATCTGCAGGGAATGCTTGAGCAGGACCCGTCGGGGGCGATCCATCCGCCGCAGGCAGGCGTGTCACGTGCCTCGGGCCAAACGGTTGCTGACCAGCTACAGAAACTGGCCGAGCTGCGCGGCTCCGGCGCACTCACGGACGCCGAGTTCAGGGTCGCAAAAGCGCGCCTGCTCGATTGAGATCACCAAGTCGGCGGTCCCCATCGTCCATGAGTGATCAGCGGTTCGATGACTGCTGACAGGGCCCACCATTCGACCCGCGCCCGCTATGCCAGACGTCAGCGCACCTGTGCGTGGGACGGTGTATCCGCGCAAATCCAAAGCACGACGCCGTCCTTGCCAGGCGCCAGGCAATGGGCCGGGACTGAGTGCGGTTGGTGGGCAATCACGAACGTGGTCCCGGCCCCGAGCAACGCAACAACGCTCAAGGCAGCCATCCAGAGCAGTCGTTCACTGTTCGAGATCCGGGCCCTCCGTACAGACCGCACCGCTGGTGAGGGGCTGTGTGGGATCGGCGCAGCCGTGACCGGGAGGATCGCGGTCTCCGCCGGGACGTCGCTCGTCAGGAAGACCAGGTCGGCGTGCGACGGCGCTACGAGCGCCCAGCCCACGCGGTTCTCCATGTCCTCAAGGGTCAGTGCTCCGCGAACATAGGCATCCTTGAGACGTTCCAGACTCGCATCGCGGCGGGCTTCCGTAGGTCGACTCAAGACCAACCCCTTCCGCTAGCGCCGCTCGCTGGGAGTACCGCGAGGGCTGGTCTTGACGACCGTGACAGGTGAAGTCGTGAATGTGTCGAGTTGGTCGGTGCCGTCCTGGTCGAAGACCGGGATGGTGCGAGTGCTCGCCACCTGGGCCGATTGGCGCCGCGCCTCGGCCCGGGAGTTCGGCGTCGCTGGATAGAGGTCGCGAGAGAGGACATACCCCGAGACCCCGTGGTCGCCCGTGACAAGCACCAGGTCAGGCTCGTTGCTCCGGCCGAAGTCCGAGCCGTACGTCTGCCCGTATTGGTTGACCGGATAGGGGCCGTCGGTGTTCTTCCACGGCAGCGCCGACCGGGGCGACGACAGGGACGGGGCGGATGCGGAGGCCCAGCCTGCTGCGCCCACGGCGCATCCCAGGAACGTCACAGCGATGGCCGTGCGTCGGGCCCGCTTGATATCGACTGAGCTCATGTATCCCCCGTTGATACAGCTGTCGCGACTAAGGACTGCGATTTGTCCACAGACGTGTTGTTGTTGAACCCAGACAGCCCCGGATCTCAGGATCGGGCCGCTGGCGAGGGCCGTCAACCTTCAGGCTGGCGGGCAGCCGGTCGCGACGGGCCCGGGCATAACCACGGGCCGCCGAATTTCGCCGTGAGGAACGCTCTCGCCACGACCGCGCTGATAGCGCATGTCCGGACGTTCCCTAGAACGGCACGGTTGTATCACCTGCGGAGGCCACCACCCAGACCTTTCGGCCGCCTAGTACATGTTGCAGCACTTGCTCGACCGCGCGCTCGTCCTTCAAGGCGCGCCAGTCTTTCTGCGCCAGAACGAAAGCGACCTCATCGCTCGACGTCGGCGGCAGGTGATCAACGCGTCCGGGGTGTTCGTGACCACGCGCGGGTTGACCCGGTTCAGGGTGATGGAGTCGGGATCGGCGTGGACGGAGCGGTGCACCATGCACTCAATGACGCGATAGATTGGAATGCCGGCGACGCCAGGCGAGTCATCAAGGGGTGGAACGTAATGCCGACTGTCGAACGTCGTGCTCGCCACCTGTCCTGGACCAGCGCCATCCTCTCCGGTGTTCTTGTCCTTAGCCTTGATCTGGTGGTGACAGCAAAGGCAGTCGAGTCTGCGACGTCCTCCTCTTGGCTGGTCTACGCGTTGGGGCTTCCTGGTGTCTCGCTCGTCGCTGGGGTGATCCTCCGCAACAGGGGACAGCGGCCTTGGGGGGTGAGTCTCCTGGTCTCAGGTTGGGCCACCCTCCTCATCGAGCTCGTCTGCTTCTTCTACGTTGGCAGTCAACTTCAGTCCTGAGTGCCTGCGGCAGCGATGCGCGCGAATCATTCACAGATCCTGACCGGGACACTGGACCGTCACCAGGACGGACACCTGGTTGTCGCTGGAGGCATGACGCCGAGGCGTAGATTCCCACACGATTCGCCAACGTTTGCCACGCTATGCGGTGCCACAGGCCCGCGGAATGCGTTGGCCCTCTGAGCGTGGGCGCGTCGAGCCCGGACCGGGCGCACATCGGCATGAGCGATAACAGGGAGTGTCAGCGAGTGCGCACGCGCAAGTGTTCGTCGATGGCTGGGGTTCCTCGTTGCCATCCCTGGCTTTAGCTCACCCGACATTCGTCAAGCCTGCGGGCGGTACTGGCTCGCAGTCATGTCGCGAGCGTAGTCCAGAGCGAGGCCAGCGGCTCGTACGGCACTTTACGCAGAGTCGCGCCCCTGGCCGTTCTGGCAACGGTATTGGTGCGACCGCTCAGCGGCATGCCAGCCCGGATCGCGGCACGTGAGTGCGTTTCTTGTGACACGATCCCGCCGTGGATCTCACCTCCTACGAAGAGATCGCCGGGCAACTGCACGGCCTCCTCATCCGCCTGGATGATCGGCTTCCGGGCAAGGACATCACGCTGATCGCCGAGTTCATCGACGCGAACGAACTCGGGCTCGCACTCGAACAGATGGCTGACGTTCTGAGCGAGGACGAGCAGCCGCTCGCCCCAGACGAGCGGGCCGACATGCTCGCACTCGTGGAGCGGATGCAGATGGGCAACCGTGTCGCGGGCGCTCTTCGGTACTGCCCCCCGAAGTGAGGGCCGCTCATCGGCAAGACCGCGCACAACGCGGCAGATGAGTGCGTTTCCTTCAGTCGCGGAGGAGGTTCTCGACAAGCGGGTCTGGGTCCGCCTCAGGGCTCAGAGCCTGACGCACGGCCTGCTTCCAGTCTTCCCAGCGAGCAGGGTCCGACTGCAGGTACTGATGGAAGAGCACCAAGCCCTCGTCGGGGCTGGATTCGATGCCGACGTACAAGTCGGTCAGGAAGAAGGCAGCCCGGTACGCCTCATCGAGGGTCAAAGTCTCGGGCAGGTCAGCGCCGTCGGCCACGCGAAGATGCTCCCACTGTGCGCCCGCTCATCGGCATGATCGCGCTTTCACAATCCGCGGAAGATGAGTGCGGCTACAAGGAGGCTCCCCCGGACGGGGTCTTGACTCGCTAGCGTTCGAATCGCGCAGATGGCTGATGTGCCTAGTCCATGCCTCCGGCAGGAACGGTCCACGAAACATGTCCATGACTTCCACAATTGTCGGCTCGGTTGCGTTCTAGGGGACAAGGGGGGTGATCCGGATCGAAACGACGTCGACCGTCCACGCTGACTGGGACGGACTGGTGACGGTCGCGTCGCCGGGACTGATGAGGCTCGCCTACATGCTGTGCGGGAACCCGCACGCGGCCGAGGACCTGCTGCAGGCCACCTTCGCGCGTGCGTGTCGGAACGGTGAGCGGATCGCAGCCATGGCGGCGCCGACGGCGTACTTGCGTCGGATCATGATCAACGAACACGCTTCGCAACACCGTCGGCGACGACTGGCCACCGTCCCGTTGGAGGGAGACCTCGATCCGCCAGTGCCTACGACTAGTGGAGCCGACGATCGGGATGAGGCCTGGCGCTGGCTGGCCACCCTGCCACCCCGACAGCGCGCGGTCCTGGTGCTGCGGTTCTACGAGGACGTTCCCGACCAGGAGATCGCTCAGCTGATCGGCTGCACTCAGGCGACAGTCCGTTCCCACGCCTCGCACGGGCTTGCGGCTCTTCGCGCATTGCTGACCGGCTGCAAGGAGGAGTCATGAAGGACTGGACCGACGATGACCTGGCCGTCCTGCTCAAGGCCTCAATGGCGGCACGCGAGCGCGACATCGATCCCGAGCGCGCCCGAGAGCTCGCCCAATCGGCCCGGCCAGCGCGGCGCCGGTGGCCAGCCGTGGTTGCGGCGGCGGCCGCAGTGGCGTTGCTGAGCGGCCTGACGGCGTACGTCGCCGCTCACAACGCAGGACGAGGCCCGTCGCCGGCCGGCCAGGCGCCCAGCAGCAGTCCGACGGTGGGTTCGGGTGACATCCCGCAGGGGACGACGGAGGAGAACCGTCGTCGGGCAGTTGCGGCCTCCGAGGCGACCCTGGCCGCGTTCTCGCCACCGGAGGGCTCGGCCCGCCTCGAGGGTCAGCCCGAGGGGTGGCCCGCAGGCGGAATGACCTTGGGAGCCTCCGATCTCGGCCTGAGTCGCACGGCTTGGTGGTCCGTGCCCATGAGCAAGGCCGAGGTCGTCGCCTACCTGAGCGACCACAGCCCAGCGGGGATGTTGAACCGCTCGGGCGTTTCCGATCCGTCAGGTGGCGGGATCGCCTCGACCTCGTACGAGACGACGACGTCGCCGGACCCGGCGGCCTTCACCGCGCCGCTGCTCCTGGTGCAGTTCATGCAGATGGGCGACCGCACCGTGCTTCGCGTCGACACGTTCCTGGCGGCTAGGTACGCCGTGCCGGACGAGGCCAGGATCCCCCCGGACGTCTCGGTGATCCGGATCGACCGCGTTGCCCCACTCTCGACCCGTGGTGGGCAGGGTGGTGATCCTTACCCGGCGCCGGTTCGGTTGACGAGGCCGGCCGACACCGGCCTCATGGATGACTTGGTCGCCGGATTCAATGCCCTCTACGGCAGCATCACCGCGAGTGGCTACGTGGGATGTCCGGCCCCGTCGCTCCCCCTCGCCCGGGACACGGTCACGTTCCAGACTGCCGACACCAACGCCACGCCTCACACCATCGTCGCCGAGCTCGAACCCGACTGCCGAGGCCAGGTCCGGGTGAGCCTCGACGGGACGCAGCTCCCCGTCACGCTCGATCCGGGCGGCTGGGACCAGCTCGTCAACGACACCGCCGACCAAGCGAACTAGCGCCGACTATCCCCGATACAGACCGACGATTCCGCCTGTCCGACGCAGAGCCGCTTGGCGGTCAAGCACGTGGACTTGGCAAGAATCTGACCGTGTCGGTGCTTGGAGAGCAGGTCCGACCCATGCCAATTGAGTTGGCCCTTGGTGTGTGGCTCTAACCCACCCGCTCGTCGACATGACCGCGCGGGTCGCGGCATGAGCGATCGGGTGCAGGCTAGCGCCGAGTTCGAGCTCGAGGTCGGCGATCCGGACGGCCAGGGCACGATGTCGGCCTCGAGCTCGGCGGACCAGGTCTCACAACGGTTTCCTCAGTCGCTTGCATGGCTGGCGTGGGTCCGAGAAATGGGACACGCCCAGTGACCTCTACGTCAGTCACAACGCCGTCGTTCAGTCCCCTCGGTGAGGACACATCACTCACCGGCACCCAGGCGACGTGACTCGACGGCAAGGGGCAGCGATGCACGGCAGAAGGCAGCCACCCCGGCCCGTCACTGGCGCGGCCCGGTAGGCGCCTCCGTCCTTGGAGCGTTCTAGTGCCAGCCCCCACCAAGTAGCCGCTCGACAGCACCGCGTACAAAGCGGACTCAGACGACATTCAGGCATCCCACACATGTAACGCTGCGACATGTAGGGGTGAACACACGCTGCTGCCACCTGGGGGAATGATGCGATCAACACCGTGGACCGATGACCATGACCGACTGCTGAGCGAGACCGTGCCCGAATCGACTGTCCCAGGCCAGGCTGATCTCGATCGCACATGGAGTCGCATCATCGCCAGCATGAGTGCGGGCATGGCAGGGCGCCGACGCGGGCGCCGGCTCGCGGCTGCGGTTGGCATCGGAGTGGTTGTGCTCGGCCCGTCCGGTCTGGCTGTGGCCGACTACTACACCGCCCACACCGGCCACGGCCCCTCGGACTCTGAGGACCGACGACTGGGTGGACCAGGTGAGCGTCTTGACCCTGCGGCCCCGGACTACGGCGCCATCATCGCTGATGAGACCGCAGACATTCCGTTCCCCACCGCCCACGCGCGACAGTTCGCGGTGCAGGACCAGGTTCACGACGCGCGGTTCGCGACGCCTGGTTCTGAGCGGGTCGCTGTCGGTGCCATCCGAGCCTGGATCGCCGACGCCGCTGTGTGCGCCTGGGCGAATCAGTGGGCCGCCGCGACCCGTGACCGAAACGAGGACGCGCGTGTTGAGGCGATCAGGGTGCTCCTGCAGGCGCCGAACTGGCCAGCCGTCACCGCCATCGATCCCCACCCGTACAGCCGCATCGAAACAATGGACTCGGTAGACGCCCAGGGCGACACCAGCTCCCAGCAAGTCCAAGAGGAGAGCCAGTTCTACTACCTGGCTGAGCTCGGCAAAGCCGCCCACGGGACGGATCTTGACGCACTCGCAGAGGTGTTGGCCGCGAACAACGGCTACTGCCGTGCAGAACTGGTGCCCGATCTGCCGAGAGCGAACCCGATGTACCGCGGAGCGGCGAGGTGAAGGGCACGATCACCGCCTCAGAGTTCGAGGAGCTCTACCGCGTCACCGCCCGGGACGTGTTCGCCTACGTGCGCCGGCGTCGCACTGGCGATGCAGAGGAAATCGTGGCTGAGACCTACGCGGTGGCCTGGCGACGACGGAATGAGATGCCGCCCCAGATGTTCCGGCGGGCGTGGCTGTTCGGCGTCGCCCGGAGACTCCTCGTGGCGGCGAGCCGACAGCAACAACGTGAGACCGCCCTCAAGCGGGAACTCACAACCCTGCCCATCCCGGAACACGACACCGCGACGCGCGCTCATACTGCCCAGGTCATGAGCGCCGCACTACGACGCCTCCCACGCGAACAGCAGGAACTTCTTCGGCTTGTCGCATGGGAGGGCCTAACCCCGGCTGAGCTAGCGGTCTCGCTCGGCGTGCGCCCCGGCACGGCCAGGGTTCGGCTCCACCGCGCGCGTCGGGCTCTTGCCTCGGACATTGAAGTGCGTTCGCTCGTCGATGGTACTGCTCGGGAGCCACTGTCGGCTCAGTGAAGAGGGCAACCGCGCCGCGTCAGCGTTCTTCCCGAAGACCTCAGTAGCACGGTCGCTCCTGCCTCTTCCACGGTCCGCGCTGCTCGTGAATCTGAGGGTCGACCTCGGGACCATCTCGCTCCATGTCGCCGAGCGCGAAGTAGCGACCTGACAGGCGACCGCTCATCGGCAGGACTGCGCACAATGCGGCAGATTCGTGCGTTTCGGGGTCAGCCCACCGACTCGACATGGAAGTACCCGACGACCGTCGGTCCCTCGGTCACCACGATCACGTCACCCGCCGCCACGTCGTGTGGGTATCGGTAGTCGCCGACGAGCCAGCCCGCGTCTGCGGCTGATCGCCATGCTCCCGGCGTTGCCGGACGAACCACCAGCGATGCGAGCCCGGTGTCCACGTTCAGCGGTGGAACGAAGCCGTTGGCGGCGTATTCGCGTTCGGCGGTGGGGACCGGCGGTCCGGTGCGCCGTCCGCCCTGGTCTTCGGTCAGCCAGACCACGGTTCCGTGGAAGCGCAGGGGGTCGTAGGGATGCACGGTCCGAGTCTGCTCGACCTCATGCCCATCCGTCCGCTCATCGGCAGGAACGCGCATAACGCGGCATGTGAGTGCGGTTCGTCAGTCGCCCTCTAACGTCATGGGGCCGTCCCATGAGGGTCGGTGAGTCCGGACGGTCAGGTAGTCCGCTATCCACTGCGCCATGCCTGCGGCCACTGGGTCGTCGAGGCGCTCCGCCACGAAAGCGATCTCATCGAGTACGGCCTCGCACCGCGCCCGGTTGAGCCGAACAGGGTCTGGATCATCGAGCAGCGGCAGAGCGTGCAGTTGGTATGCCCCTCTGAGGCGTCGGAGTCAAACACACCCACGACCTCGTGAAACGCCTGCCCTATGGCCCGGACGCCCGTCCCGACCGCCGTTTGTACTCGAAGCGGAGCACAACGTACGTGCCCAGATAGACGAGCACCACGACTGCAACGGGAGCGATGGACCACCACCAAGTCCCAACGATCCCGGCTATCCGCGCCACTGCGCTGAACGCGCCAAACGTCAGCAGCCCCAGGTAGAACCAATATTCGCGGACCAAATAGAAGCGTCGGTCCTGACTCGCAGCCATGCCGCGAGCGTAGCCACGAGCAAGGTTTGCGGCTAGCAAGGGACTTCGCCGCCGCCGAGACCGTGGACCGCGCTATTGAGCCAGACCGCGCCCGCGTCATCGTTGCGGACCCGCAAACGTGGACGAACGACCGCCCCGAAGAGTTTGTCACCCTGGCTGCCGCCGACCACGCACCATCGAGTGACCTTCGGCAGTTGTGGCTCGTTGCCATCGTCCCGCACCCAGCGAGGCCCGACCGCTCATCGGCATGACCGCGCGGATCGCGGCATGATCGTGCGCTTCAGTCCGGCGGGTCGAAGGTGATCTCGCTGGTGCGGAAGGTCTCGGTACCGTCGCTCGGCGCGATGCCTACCAGGAAGTCAGGCAGCGCGTTGGGGCCCGGCAAGCCGTCCTCACCTCTCGCTCCCGGCTCCTCGTCCCAGCCGACGATCGTGGCGCGAACGGCGTAGCGCCCCGCAGGCAGCGAGAGCGTGATCGGACTCGATGGCTCGTCTCCGACTACCTCGACGCCGCTCAGAAAGATCGGACCTCCATCGGCCACCAGCAGGTAGGGCTCGCTGGTCACGACCGTGTACCGGGCCTCACGCTCAGTGGCACCGTCAGGTGCGACCGCGACCCGCACACCGAAGGCTCCGTCACCCTGGATGCCGATCGGCACCAACTCCCCGGACTGGATCGCGTCAACGAGCCGCTCGTTCACACGCTGCTCCCAGGCGTCGTACCCATTGACCTCAGCGAAGGCAGTTCCCCGCCACAGGGCCAGCATCCCGGCGTCGGTGGCGACTGTCGTGACATCGGCGTTTATCACGGGACGAAGGTACTTGCTCTGGTCTTCACCCGACCGCTCATCGGCATGACAGCGCACGGATCGCGGCATGAGCATGCGCTTCGTTCAGTCGCGGTCGAGGTTCTCGGCGAATGGGTCCGGGCTAGCGCCGACCCGAAGTGCAGCACGGCTCCGAGCTTCGAATGACCCGGCAGTGCCCATGCGCTGCCCGTTCGCTGGCCAAGGCAAGGACTTCGCGAACGTCGCGCTTTAGAGGCGAACCACGCCCAGGGCGCGGCGCGCTGGATGACACTGGTCCCGCGACACATGTGGCACGGGCAACGACAGGCACAAAGATCATCCCGCCGGCGTCATGCCACGACCTCCAGCGGCAGGAACGGAGATCAAACATGAACGTGCAGCCTTGGGACTCCGTCGTGTCGTCGCGTGCCCAACGTCGGCTTGCGGGCACGGCTGCCGTAGGAGTGATGCTTCTCGTCCCGAGTTGCGGCGACGGCGGTGGGTCTGACACCGGAGCATCGTCAGCACCCCCACGGGACTCGATTCGCGTCCCGGTATCGAAGGATCATCCCTGCGTGGGCGGCGAACGGTCGACCGAGCAGGAGGCCCGCCGCCGCGCAACGTTGTATGCCCCGAACAGCCCCCGCGCGAATGCGGACATCCTTGAGGGCTACTGGATATGCGGTAGTGGGGCACCTCTCCTGCAGTACCCGGACGTGAGCGTTCACTACGAGAACGGGTGGTCGTCCATCGACGTCGTGCAGAACTTCACGTCCCAGATCAAGGAGTCGGGTGAGGGCGAGGTCATCGACCTTTCGGGTCAGCCAGCACTTATGCGGATCTACGACAACGTCGGGGGTGAACTGCTCGTCCGCGTCAAGGACACCATGATCGACATCTTGGGAGACGCATCGTTCACAGCCGCCGACTACCGGTCGGTGGGCGAGTCGATCATCGCCAAGACGGGCAAGTGAACCCAAGCTCTGCAAGCGGTTTCGAATTGACGGCGGAGAGGTGTGCCGGGTCTCGGCAGGACGGCGCACAACGCGACAGATCTGTGCGGCTCTCGGACGCTAGGGGATCGCTCCCTCTAGTTCGCGGTCAGGCGCCTCGCACTGTACGACGACCCACGAAGAACCACAGCAGTCCACCAACCGGGCCGAGCAACAGAACACCGAGAACCCAACCCCACTGACGGTGAACCACGGTCTCCACAAGCGGCCAGATGACAAGCAGTGCAATAGCGGCCAGCAGCACCAAGAGTTCGACGAAGACGGTGGCGCTGGGGACGAGGTAGTTCGTCTCGAGGGGGATCTGCACGGCGGGAGTATGGCAGGACAAAGCCAATCCTCCCGCATCCTCAATTCGGCATGACAGTGCTAGTCGCCGGTATGAGCGGACGCCGGAATCTTGCGACTGGGTGGCGATCTGGATGCGTAAGCAGGCCTTGTCGTCGGCGGCCCGCCACGACAACCTAGGCGAGGCACAACACGTTCGTGCCGAACCCAGAGTCATGGCCTATTGCCCGTGGCAGAGTGCGGTCTTCCTGACTCGGCGCTGAGCTCGTTCTGACTGGCCCCGTACCGGCAGGCAACCTCTCAGGACAGATGAGTCTCTACATGGGCATGAGGGCAAAGAACCATGCGAAGTAAGCGCCGGGATGCCGAGTTCAGCGCCTGGGCCGCGGATGTCCAGGCACAACTCCTCCGCAAGGCGTACCTACTCAGCGGCGACCAAGAGTCGGCACGTGACCTGGTCCAGCAAGTGCTCTTGAGCACCTATCTGGCGTGGACCCGCGTCGACCACCCGACGGCCTATGCCAGGACGTCGATGCTCCGAGCCTTCTTCAAGATGGCGAAGGTGAGTCAGCGCGAGCTGCCGGCGGAGACCATCCCGGAGCGCATCGAGCAGTCACATCCCACCGACGAGCGGCTCACCCTGTTGAACGTGCTCGCAGCGTTGCCGCCGCGAATGAGAGCAACGGTCATGTTGCGTTTCTGGGATGACCTGTCCGTGGCCGACACCGCCGCCGTCCTGGGCTGCTCGGAGGGGACCGTCAAGTCCGCCACCAGCAGGGCCCTTGCCCAGCTTCGGAGGTGCCTTGGCGAAGACTTCGATGTCGACCTCCCCCTAACAACTGCACTAGGAGGCACCCGATGACCGTCAACCTGCGTGATCGACTTTCGGTTGAGCTGGACAGCGCCGTGGACGTCACCGAGGGTCTCGTGACTGACGTCGTTGTACGGGGGCGAGCCCGGCTGCGTACCCGCAGGGTCTCGATCGCGCTGGCCGCTGCCGCGGTGGCTGTTGGCACGACGTGGACCGGAGTCTCCCTGACCAATCACGACAAGGCTCAGAGCCTGGTGGCAGATGGGCAATCTTCGTCGCGGAGCACCACCGCAACGGAGACCTCGCTCGTCCGCGCCAACTGGGACGCGCTGCTGCTCACCTACTTCGACTCAGCCCTCCCAGAGGGCTTCGCCCCACTCACACAGAACCGAGGCGGCGACACTGGGAAAGTACCGGAGTTCATCACCGACGGGGGGAACGGCCCAGTGCACCTTGCGGCCACCGTCTACATCGCGGCGGGTCTGCCCCCGCAATCGTGTGCTGACACCAACGCGCAGGAGTGCCGCACAGTCGCGACCGGTAGGGGCGGATCAGCAACCATCCTGATCAACCGCTTCCCCGGCCAGCCGAAGGCGCCAGTGGCATCCGAGGTCTTCGTGACCGAGGGCGGCACTCAGACGATCATCAACGTGATCGAGGAAACCCCCGGGCAGAGTCAGTTCTCAGTCGCCGACCTGGCGGGCCTCGCAACGACCAGCGAGTTCGCCAAGGTGATTGAGTTTGCTACCAAGAACGCCGAACCCCTGCGGGCCTACGGCACGGAATACCCGTACTGAGATCGACACTCCCGCTGTCCCGCTGTCGCAACCTCGGGGGGGGGGTCGTGACAGCGGGACTGACAATCCCCTCCACAACCACGGCTTCGAGCTTCAGGAGCCTGACGAATTCAGCGGGACGCTGATGCCGACCATTCCGAATTTCGGAAGGTCCGGTGGGCGCCGGGGCCTTGAAGTGAGCCATCAACGGGGGGGGCTGTCGATGGGATACGCCCAGCGATGACGGCACGGCTTGGCTGCTAGGTCATGAATCAAGTCGGACAACCCTGAGAGACCCAAACCAATACGTGATTCCCACTGCCAGTAGGGCCAGCGAAGCACCCAGCTGACTGGGGCCCGGATATTGGTCGAGAGGCCATGCCCACACGGCCAGCCCGTGGGCGCGGTTGACGTTTCCTAGGGTGATGCACGCCAAGAGGTGAAATGTCGGGAGCAGCCAAGCCAGGCGTAGTCCGGCTAGTCCTGCCAAGGCCAGGCCCTCGCCGGCGAAGGTGGCCCCTGCAGCAAGGGGGACGAGGACGGAACCGTGGGCGGTTGCCTGGGTGAGCGCAGTGCCCACAGCCAGGACAACAAGTACTCGGGCGACGTTCGACAAGTGAGCTGTCCGGGGTGTGGTTGCAAAGAGTGCGGGCGGCGCGGGCTCTTGTGCTGACACAAGGGCCAGCAGAGCGGCGCCCCAGGAGGCGATGACGGCCATCGGGGTGGCGAGTTCGGCTCCGCTGGTCATCTGCGGCAGGTGCAGGAGACGCGGCAAGAACGCGCCGGAGGCGGCAACGGTCACTAGGCCGAGTCCCACAGCAGGGATGTGCCAGCCGAGGAGGAGCGTGCGGGCACGTCGATAGTGGACGCACAGGCAGGACGCGCGCACCTTCCAAACACGGACTGTCCGCATCACTGGCACCGGGCCAAGATGACCAGCCGTTCACTGGCCCACTTACGTTGCGCTGCGACTTGGCGATCGGCCACCGTGATGGCACCGAGCTCGGGAAGCGTAGAGCGAGGATTCAGTCGTTCGTTGATCAATGCCCACAACTCCATGTGGGCCCGATCCGACTCGCGGTCGCAGCCAGCCGGCACTGCGGCGTGGACCGCGGCATTGACGTACCCCGCTCGCTCCCTGAATCCCGGCATCAGGAACGGCCGGGCCCCGTCTGAGGGCGGAATGAGGCCCACTTCGTAGTAGACGCGAGCCAGTGGCATGAGGCTCGCTGACGCCCGCTGGACGTCTACCAGGGCCTTCAATGCGGGGCGTAGCCGTAGTCCGTCCTCGGGCCAGACGCAGAGCTCAGTCGCATCATGGGCTCCACAGGTGCCGGGTGCTGCAGCGCGCAGTTGGGTGTCTCCGGGGCCCGCGAAGTGGAATTGCGTGATGGCAACGATCAGACACCCGAGAGCGGTAACACCAGCTGCAGTCTGGCAGCCCCAACCGGAGAGGTGCAGGGCGAAGCCGACAACCCCCGCTGCCGTCGCAAGAAGGACAAGGGACACAGCGATCACGAGCCGAGCGTTGGGTTCGAGCCACACCTGGTAATAGATGTCTGTGTATACGGGTGACAGTCGGGACCCGCTGACGTCGAGGCGGAACAAGGACACGTAGATGGCCAAAGCCAACACGGGGCCGGTCAGGAACCACGTAGTGCGTGCACCCACCGCCACCCCGATGACCAAGCAAGCAGCGATCAAGATGAGTCCCTGCGTCGGAAGCAGCCACATCGCGCGGGAGAGTGGCCCGGAACGGTCCGCAATAGCCAGCACGGCTCCGGAGAAGAGCGCGAACCCGATGACTAGCCACACGTACGCAGCCAAAGTCGCATGCCCGAGGGCTCGCCAACGACCTTGGGGGGCGGTCGCGGCGAGTGCCAATGTTCCGGAGCGCTTGAGCCTCCCCGCCACCATGACGCCCGCGCCACCGGAGATCGGCGCGAAGATCATGGATGAGGTCAGGGTGAGGTTGAGCGGGTCTGCCCAACCCGGCAACATCTCGGACGTCGACAGGACGGCAGCAAGCATAAGGGCCACGGCGCTGATCACAACGCCGAAGGAGAACGTGACACCCGAGGTCGCCTCCACGATCAGGAGATGGAGGCGACGTTGCGTTCTGGTCCATGAGGTCAAGGCGTCCCTGCTCCCGAATGGACGAAGTAGGCGCGCTCGACGGCTGCGGCATTGACTTCTTCGCGGTGCCCCACCCCACAGAAGGCCTCAATCGTGCCCGCGAATCCCAAGCGCCCCCCAACAAGAAGCACTACGTGGTCAGCGAAGTGGGCGACATCTTCAACCAGGTGGGTGGCCAGGCAGACTGTCGCTGTTTGAGTGACAGTCTTGAGGAGGGTCAGGAACTGCGATCGCTGGCCGGGATCCAGACCGACGGTCGGCTCGTCCAGCAGAAGCAGCTCAGGACGAGAAACCAGGGCCTGTGCTAGGCCCAAGCGGCGGCGCATCCCGCCGGAGAGTTCCCGGACCCTCTTTGACGAGGATTCGGCCAAAGCGACGGCGTGCAGAGCCTCGCTGACTTGGGCTGCCGTCGCGAGCGCCGGGACCTTGCGCAGCCACGCGACGTACTCCAGGAACTCCCTGCAGGTGTAGCCGCCCAAGGCATTGAAGTCCTGCGGCAAGACGCCGATGACGCGGCGGTACACGTCGATTTCTGGGGCCCTTCCCCGCATCCCCCCGTGGGTGCCGACCTCGAACGACCCGGTGGTCGGCTCAAGCACGGTCGACAGCACCCCAAAGAGGGTGGACTTCCCTGCCCCGTTGGGGCCCAGCACCGCGATGGCACTCGAGGAGACGGAGCACGTGAGTTGGTCAAGCACCCACGGCCCACGTGACCGGTACCTATAGGACAGTTCGTCCAACCGGAGCCCACGAGGCGAGTTCAAGGTCAAGGCAGACACACCTCAGCGTCCTCGTTCGCGCAGGGTGGCGCCGCGCGCTCCCTGGACAGTCAGGGCAGCACTGCCGAGCGCCGCGACCGTTAGGACCGCCGCAGCGACGAGGCCGAAGAGCAAGAGCTCGCGGACGTCGATGATCGCGATCAGGCGGGGCGAAGTCACCGAGTCGACATGACCCACGGTGATGGTCCGTAGGACGACGTACTGAGCCAAGGATCCCGCGGCCATCCCCGCCAGGGCGGCGGCTCCCAGGACAGCAGCCAGCTCGCGCGCGGTTGCCGACATCACGGCCCGGCGACTGACGCCGACCACCCGCAAGGCTGCGGCGTCCATCCGGCGCGCGGGCAGCTGGACCGCGGTGCTGATGGCGAGGCTGGCGAGCGCCATGATCAGGACGAGCGCGGCAGCCACGGCGTACAGGCGGAGAGCGAGGGCATAGGCAGTTCCCTCGAGCCTGTCGTGCACTTCGTCGAACGTGGTCTCGATGTAGAGACCGCGTTCGGCGAGCGCCGAGGAGATGGCCTTGGGAGTGTCGGCGTCGGCCAGCACGCGGACTTGCCAGTTCTGTTCGTTCACGGACCGGTTGTTGCTCAGCATCGTGTAATCGATGAGCCCACCGCGGGGCCCGAGGAACGGCAGGCTCTCGGAGGTGGCGAATGCTGCGACGGCCGGGGGCCCTCCCGTGGCGGAGACGGCGGCACCGAGCGGCGTGGTGCCCAGCTTCCCCGCGGCGCGCCCCAGGAGAATCGGGCGCTCGGAGGGAAGGTCACCGGTGGCGAGGCGGGCGAGGCCCGGGCGGTCACCAGAGTCGGTGTCCAGGAGAAGGCGACCCGTCTGGTGTCTCAGTCCAGCCAGTGATTGCACGCCATCGTCGACGGGTGACGGGACCCAGCCGCCGTCGGTCAACACCTGAGGTACTTCGACGTTGTCCATCACAAGCGGCCCCAGCACGAACCGTCCGTGGAGGTCGGCGGGGAGGCCGGCGGGGCCAGCTAGGACCATGCCCTCCACATAACAGTCTCTGGCGCACGGCACGGCTTTGGTTCGCGTGGTGGTTCCGGTGCCGTAGGGCCCCAGATAGACCTCACGCGCGGCGAAGTCACGGGGCCGCAATCGGAGCTGTATGGCCAAACCGTCTTCCCCGGGCGGCGACTCGAGGGTGAGTGAGATTTCGCGGCCCGTGACCAGTGGGACGGGTCCCGGCGCGAGGTCGTGGACTACGTCGCCGACCGAGCGCCCCGGAGTCCACTGTGCCGGCCAGATGCCGACCTGGGCGAGGCGGGGCGTGTCCGCGACGACGTAGTCGCCGTCAACGGCCGTCAGGGTGGCCGCGGCCATCAGCCAGTGACCATGGGGGTCCAGCTCGCGGGTCAGGTCGACCGCGCGTGACATGGGTAGCTCAGTGCTCCACACGGTTGCCGCGGGTGCTTGGGTGGCCGCCACCGAGGTCCGCCAGGCCGAGGAGACACCGAAGACACCGGCACCGAAGACACACACCGCGACGGCGACGGCGAGCGGCAGGATCACGAGGGTGCCCTCGCGTCGCCGCGCGATGGCTCGAACTGCGACGAAGCCGGCTAGTGACCCGGACCTGCGGCGTCGCGCGCGCCATCGGGCCACGGTCGCGGTGCCTCGTGTTGCCGCGAGGCCGGCAACGAGGGCCAGCAGGACCGGGAGCACCAGGTCTGTCAGGTCCATGGCGCCTCTGCCGTCCCCGCTCAGCTTCGAGAGCGTCACCACGGCGGCGAGCGCCACCAGGATCAGGGACGCCAGCAGCGTCGAGCGGCTGGTGTGCCCGGGCCGCTTGACTCCCGCGAGCTGCGACGACAATGACCGCCGCAGCACCATGCTCGCGGCGGTGACCGACACGGCCCCGGCGGCAAGGAGGACGAACGCCACGCTGACCCAGCTCTGCCACGGCACGCGCAGTGGGAGTCCGGGCACCAGCCACAGGTTGACCAGGAGTCTCGACAACCCCGTCCCGAGACCGATGCCGACGGGTGCGGACAGGGCGAGCAGGGCCAGCGGTTCGGACAGGCCGAGCGCCCACAAGCGCCGCGTGGACAGGCCGCGCAGGGAGCCGAGGGCCAACTCCGGCAGACGCAAGTCGCCGGCCGCGAGCAGCAACCGCAGCAACAGGGTCAGTGCGACCAGCACCAGCGACAGCACGGCCGGGGCGATCGAGGACTCCGCGGTACGGCGCTCCTTCTCGACGTCGACTGCGATGGCCGAGAGGTCGTTGAGCGAGACCTCCGTCAGGACCCCGTCGGACAGCCGTTCCGGATCTGTCGCCGCGACAGTCCGGCGAGCCTCCAGAGCAGCAACATCGTCGGGAGTCAGGTCGACAGGTACGTCGAGGCGGCTGTCTGCCCGCACGAGCCACTGCTTGACGGGGAGGCGCTCGAACGTGGCTGCCGTGACGACGTAGGGCGCCGGCCGCCGCGGTTCCAGCGCGTTCGTGTAGCTGTTGTACGACCAGGGCCTGGAGGAGAGCCGCTCCAGGTCGAACCAGTAGCCCGCGGTTCGACTGCCTGCGGCGCCTTGGCCCGGGTGAGGCAGCACATACGTGCCGACGAGTCGCAACGTGCCGATCGGCGCACCGTAGGAGACCTGGTCGCCGATCCTGACACCGTCCTCGGAGGCATCGCTCTCAAGCATCAGGGCCTCACCGTCGGTGTTCGGGCAACGACCCGTCACCACCAGGTGATCGCACGCTCCGTCCTTGGCCAGGAGCAGCACTTCGCCGACGTGACCCGGCACCCGGATCCGATTGGACTCGAGCTGCACGCTCGGCGGCAGGTGGTCGGTCGGGATCCGGGGCTCGATGGCGGCCACGGCGCGGCGCACAGCCTTGGTCGGGCGCCCAGCAAACGTCGCTGCGAGCCGGAACTCCCAGCTGAGACCCGTCAGCTGGTTGGGCGACTCCCGCAGCCGGGTCACCGCATAGGAGTTGGTCACGGCCACGGAGAACGCCGGGCCCAGCACCGCGGAGGCGACGGCGAGGGCGGTCAGGAGGACAGATCCCGCCGACAGCAGCATCCGGGCGCGTAGTCCGTGCGCCAGCAACGTCGCCATCCCGTCCGAATGCAGCCTCATCAGCGCCCCTCCTCACGCAGGATGGACGGCGAGCTGCGTCGGTCGTCCGTGCGTCGTGTGGCCGCCCCGACCAACAGGACCGACACCGCGACGAATGTGGCCACCGCTAGGACCGCCCCCCACCGCGGGGCGGTGTCCAGGGGGATCTGGTTGACCGGTTGGACGATCAATGGGAGTCGACTGAGCAGGAGCAGCACGGCAGCCAGCCCGGCGGCGCCAGCCCCGACGCCACCGACGATGCCCAGAAGCGCGAGCTCGATTCCGGTCGCGCGTCCGATGACGGCAGGGGGCAGCCGCAGCAGCCGCAAGATCGCGACCTGGACGCGACGTTCGCGTCGCTGGCGCGTGACGGGGATCGCCAGTGCGAGCGGGCCGAGCAGGAGGCAGCAGCCCGCCATCAGGGCGTACACCCGGGCCTGGGTCACCCGGGCACCGTCGATGACAGGTGCGGCCACATTTCCCGCCGTGCGCGGCTCCCCGCCACCCAATGCCGCGAGGGCGTCCAGCACCGACGAGGGGGTGTCGGTCCGAGCCAGCACCAAGGACTGGGCTGCAGGCACGGTTGGCGAGGAGTCCTCGAGGGCCTGAGGGAGGTCGCTCACGGTCCCCGCGGTGACGACGACAGGCAACGCTGGGTACACGCCGACAACCTCGGCCGGCCGCGCATCGCCACCCGGTGTCTTGACAACGGGGTTCCCGTCCCAGGCCATGCCCCTGCTGGCCAGCACCTGCAGTGCGAAGGCCGACTGATCCGGGACCAGAGTCGACTGGCCGGCGACACTCGGGTGCACCAGCAGCGCAGTGGGCGAAGCGGAGTAGGTGCCTGGACTTGTGCCGTCGTCGCGCCCCTCGAGATGCCAGGTCTGGCGGATCAGGTTCACCCCACCAAAGTCGGCGTGGGTGATCCTCAGGTCGGGGCGACCGCACAGCCCCAGATCCTTCACGACCTGGGTACACGTCCTGCCCTCGGCGATCGTCAGGCGACTGACACGGCAGCCGTCGCCGCAGCCTGTGAGCCTCACCGAGCCCGAGCGGGACCCACCCGGGGGTATGCGCAGCCGGATGGTCTTGAAGGTCACCCCCCTGGCTCCGACATACTCCGCAGTCAGCGCCACGTCCGCCGTTCGGTTGAACGCACCTGCCGTCACGGTTGTCGACCATCGACCCCTCGTGCTGCGCGGCAGGGCTGGCTTCTCGGCAACGCGGCGTGCCAAGTCACGGACTGCCTGGGAGCCTTCCGAGGCAGGGGTGCCTGCCAGGAAGTTGCCGATGACGGCGTCGTACCGCGAAGAGTCGAGAAAGACCTGTCGAGAGATGCCACGGTCGTCGGCGAAGGTGCGCACCGCGGCCATCAGCCAGCGGCCGTCGGGGTCAACCGCGTGCGTGGCGGCGAGCAGCTGCTGGGCGTCACCGTCGAACTCGACGACCAGGGGTGCCCCGGCGTCGATGCGTGCTGTCTCGTCGACCCAGCGATTGACGGACAAGCTGCCCGTGGCCGCGAGCACAGCCACAACGCCAGCTGCGACCACGAGCCTCAACGCACCGCCGACACCGTCGGAACGCGCCAGCCTCCGCGCCGCAAGGAAGCTCGCCACCCGGTCATCTCCATCGACGCCGACGGCGAACCGGGCGACGGCCCGCACCAGCCACACCGCCACCTGGCCCGCGGCCAGCCCGACCAGCGCCGGACCCGCAAAGGTCACCCAGTCACCGTTCGGGGCCACTCTGCTGCGATAGACCGCCACCAGCGCGGCCACGATGATGAGGACCTCCACGAAGAGGCCCAGCACGCTGGGGGGTCGTGGACGTGCAACCGGGCTCACCTGCTCGGGCAGTGGCTCGCTCAGCGCCTGCAGCATGGCCAGCACAACGCCGCCGAGCATCAGCACCATCACGCACATCACCCCCACGACTGTTGACGTGACGGTGAGGTCGACGGATGCGTGGAGCCAGGCGCGTGCGGCCGTCCGGGTCGCGATGGAACCGAGACCCAGTCCCAAGGCTGCCCCGAAGCTGAGGGTGACGAGCGGCTCGGCCGCCAGCAGCCCCAGCAGCCGTACGCCGGTGACTCCACGCAGCCGGGCCAGACCGAGCTCCTCCCGACGCGCCGCGGCCAGCTCGCTGCCACACGCAGGCACGGCAATCACCGCGAGCATCACCAGTGGAAGTGCCAGCAAGCGCGAGGTGCCGGCGCTCTGCGCGAACGACAGCACCACGACGAGTCCCGACACGGCGACGACCATCACCGCCGCCAACACTGCATGCGTGGCCGCGCGGGCCCGCATCCCGTCGCGGAGCGCCCCGATCATCGCCTCGAGCCCACGCCGTCGGACCAGCGACCGTCACGGGGATCAGCCCCCGCGGTCGGCACGTGAGCCGGGGCCAGATGACCCTCGTCGATGACGACGTGGCGGTCGCTGGCCTCGACCACGGCTGGGTCGTGCGTGGCGACCACCACCACCGCACCGCGCGCGGCTTCGACCCGCAGCTCGCGCAGCACCACGTCGCGGTTGCGCTCGTCGAGCTCGCTGGTGGGTTCATCGGCCAGCAGGACTGGTGCCGCCACCACGAACGCACGCGCGCAGGCAACACGCTGCATCTGCCCGCCCGAGAGCTCTTCGACCTGGCGTTCGCCGAGGTCGGCAATGTCGAAGCGTTCCAGCGCGGACTCCGCGCGGTCATCGGCCTCGCTCACTCGCACGCCGCGGGCCCGCAGGGCCAACGCCACGTTCTCCCTGGCGGACAAGACGGGCACCAGCCCGTAGACCTGCAGCACGAAGACGACCTCGGCAGGCGGGTCACCATCGCCCTGCCACATCGATGCCCCGGCGTAGTCGGTGGTCCCTGAGGTCGGGCAGATCAGCCCGCCAGCGACCGAGAGCAGCGTGGTCTTGCCGGAGCCGCTCGGACCAGACACTGCCGTCACCAGCCCCGCCGGAAACATCACGGACACGCCTGAAAGCAGTAGGCGATCGCGTTCGTAGGTGATGTCCCTGAGGACGAGGTCGGGCGCGCTCACGTGGCATCCGGGTGCGGATGGGCAACCACCTGCTCGTCACCAGGGTGCGAGACAACAATCCTGCGCTGCTCTTGCTCGATCCTGACCAGAGTTCCGGGCGACCACTCCGCGACCATGTGCGCGGGCAGGTGGATGACTCCTTCGTTGCCGATGACGGCGTACTCAGAACCGTTGCGTCCCTCAGAACCCACCCGGCCACCCTTCATGGTCACCGTCCTCGCGAACGACGTGGCCACCTCCGCCTGGTGGGTCACCACCACCACCGTCGTACCCAGGTCCTCGCCGAGCTCGTGGATCAGCCCGACAACGTGGTCGCGATCGCCGTGGGAGAGCTGGCTGGTGGGTTCATCTGCTAACAGCAGCTGGGGCGAGGTCGCCAGCGCACAGGCCAGCGCCAGGCGCTGGCGTTGACCGCCAGACATGGTGTGGACCTTCTGGTCGGCCTGGCCTTCCAACCCAACACGGCTGAGCAGCTCGGTTTCCGGCATCGCGTGGTCTCGGTCCGCCGCGTCCATGCCCAGCCGCGCGAACTTGAGGTTCAACCTGGCGGTCGTGTGCGGCAACAAGTTGCGCGTGGCGCC
This sequence comes from Nocardioides ginsengisegetis, assembly GCF_014138045.1. NCBI lineage: Bacteria > Bacillati > Actinomycetota > Actinomycetes > Propionibacteriales > Nocardioidaceae > Nocardioides > Nocardioides ginsengisegetis. The sequence goes on along the minus strand of NZ_JACGXA010000001.1, from coordinate 3,891,220 downwards.
TTGGAGCATGGTCGACACGCGGCGCGACCTCAGTCGCGCCAGCCGGCGCTCACTCATCCGGGAGATCTCGTCATCGCCGAGGAAGATCCGCCCAGCACTGGGGCGCTGGATGCCCCCGAGGAGGGTGAGCAAGGTCGACTTGCCCGACCCACTAGGCCCTAGGAAAGCCACGCGCTCCCCAGCTTTGATCTCCAGATCCACACCCTGCAGCGCCACTACGTCGTGGCCCTCGAACGTGCGGTACAGGTGCACGACACCCGCGCAGCGGATCCCGACTCCCCTCGACCCGAGCTCGTTCATGGCTTCCCCCGCCTTCCAAGGGGAGCGTGCCCCCAGCCTGGAGAGTTGTCAGGCCTCGAGATCGAGCTGTGACCTGCCAGACCCGTTGCCAAACCACCCACTCGCGGCCTCGTGACCAGACCCCCGCCCTGGTCACGAGGCGCTCCCACGGGAGGAGCCTCGCTTCGACAATCAACTTCTGTCAAGGCATTCTTGACTTTGCGGTGGACAAGGTCGAGTCCAGCTGAGGTGATCGAAGTTCTATCCTCGTGAGGCCCGAGCGCGGTCCGCACTTGGAAGGTGAGAGGAAGCGCGATGGACTTCAGTCCGATCGGAAGGGTGTGCTCCTTCTGCGGCGTTGTCGGCACCCAGGACACCAAGTTCTCGGGTGGCCTTGGAGCGATGATGTGCGCCGACTGCTTGAGCTACTACTACGAGATTTCCCAGTCGCCGGCCCGGATCGCCGCCGTCTCCCGTCCGCCGTGGGAAGGCATGAGTGACGTTGAGATGTTGAGCATGCTGCCCCTGATCTCCGCGACAGCTGACCAGGTGGCAGCGTTTCTGGAGGACTGGGTGCAGTTGGCGCGGGCTCGCAAGATCTCCTGGCGCGAAATCGGCAAGGCTCTGGGCGTCTCGCGGCAAGCCGCCTGGGAGCGCTTCGCGCAGCGAGAAGTCCCAAGTCGCGACTCCAGCGTGTCCCCCGGGTAGCGCTGGTGGCCAAGGTCGACTGAACGGGACTCGAACAGACGTTCGACCATGAGTGATTATGGAGCCATGGCTGGCGGGATGAACAAGCGTGGCAGGTATGGCTCGATGGCCGAACAGGTGGCACGAAGCCAAGGTGCCGACATCGCGACCCCACAGCCGCCCCGGATCAAGCATTGCTGGGTTACCGACCGTCACGGCCGGCTTCCCGGGCTCCTGCTCGAATGGCGCCAACTCGACGGAGTCTGGCGTGGCCGTGTGCTCCACCCAATCCCAGAGGGCGACGGCTGGATCGTGGTGGAGGAGTGGCTGTCGGCCGAGCTGCTCGAACGTGTCGATCCCTAGGAGCCTCCCCATGCGCGTGGTTCTCCACAGGGGGTGTGTCACCACCTAGCGGGGGAGTTTCCGGCGGTCTAGCGTGAGGGTGAAATGTCCCAAACGTCCTCGGGGAACAACGTGGGAAACGAACGACTCCGCAGTCAGATGCAGAAGGCCGGAATGTCATCCGGCGACCTCGCAGGTGTGGTCGAGGTTGATCCGAAGACCGTCGAGCGCTGGCTCGACAATGGGCGCCTTCCTCATCAACGACATCGGCAGCGCGCCGCCCGCGCACTCGAGATCGACGAGGCGTACCTGTGGCCGCAACTCCTGGACGATGGCCGGGCCCGGGCCGCGAGTCAGGCGGAGGTGCGATCGGTCTACCCCCACCGTGGGGCCGTTCCCCCGGATCTCTGGCGCAGGCTTGTGGATGATGCCGAAGAGCAGGTCGACGTCCTGGTGTACGCCGGCCTCTTCCTCGTCGACAGTCACCCCGAGCTGCCCGCGAAGCTGGCTGCGCGAGCCGAGGAGGGGCTGAAAGCACGGCTGCTGTACGGCGATCCAGACTCAGACACTGTGTCGTGGCGAGGGGAAGAGGAGGGCATCGGCGAGAACCTCGCCGCCCGAATCCGGCTGAGCCTGACGTACATGGAGCCGGTTATCGGCGTGCCCGGTGTTGAAGTGCGGCAGCATCAGACGGTTCTCTACAACTCGCTCTACCGCTTCGATGACGAGATGCTGGTGAACACCCACGTGATCGGTTCCCCAGCCCCGCAGAACCCAGTTCTGCATCTGCAACGGCTTCCAAACGGCCACCTCTTCGACCACTACCTGAAGTCGTTCGACCGGGTGTGGGAGTCGGCCGTTCCCTTGGAGACGCGCGGGTCGGCGTGAAAGCGTGCTCGCATGGGACGACGTATCGATTACATCGACGACCCGAATGCTCCTAGGGCCAACAACGTGGTGCCGTCAGTGGTGGCGATCGTCCAGGACCCCGAGGGGCGCGTCCTCCTGATTCACAAGACGGACAACGACCTCTGGGCGCTGCCCGGCGGCGGCCACGAGATCGGCGAGTCCATCGCGGACACAGTGGTTCGCGAGGTCAAGGAGGAAACCGGATACGACGTCGAGGTCCTGAGCATCACCGGGACCTATACGAACCCGGCGCATGTCATGGCGTACGAGGACGGCGAGGTGCGCCAACAGTTCTCGATTGCCTTCTCCGCACGGCTCGTGGGCGGCACGGCACGTACCAGTGACGAGAGCAAGCGGGTCGAATGGTTCTCATCAGACGAAATCGCCACGTTGCCGATGCATCCTTCGATGCGCATGCGCCTCGAGCACGGGCTTGAAGGAAGCTCGCACCCCTACGTCGGGTAGCCGACCCGCTTTGCGGCCCGTGCAGCGCAGGTCTCGAGGTACTCCCGCGACCTGGTCACTGCACGATGGACTGGATGCTGTGCCTCGTACCGCTCGAAGATGGAATCGAGCCGCTGACCGACCGTCACTCGCGCACCGTCGCTGCCGGTGACCAGATCCGCCAGGATCAGCGCATCGATCCATTCCTGGCGTGGCCGGTCGAACTGGATGAGCTTGTCGATCAACCCGCGCTCTTCAGCTTCAAACTCGGCCCCGGTGTGGAACGCGACCAGTGACACGATCTCGCGCGGAGCCCCAGCGAGGTCGAGGAACAGGGCGCCGTCAATAGCGTGCATCCCCGTCTGGTGCAGTTCGGGTGCATACCCGATGTCGTGCAGCCAAGCACTTCCCACGATGAATCCAGCTTCGGCCCCGACTCCCGACCAAGTTGCCGCAGTCTCTGCAACACCCTGCACGTGCTTCCAACGATCGCCGAGCGGTTCGACGAACTCCCTAGCAACAGACTCGCAGTCGGTCGCGGTCCAACTCATGACGACGAATCTATCGGCGTCATCAACGTCGGACTCCTCCAAGCGGGCAACGCGCTTCGGGCAGACGTTCTCCTGCACCCCGAGTGACGCGCTGGCGAGTCCACGCGACGAGCGTTCCCCGGCCGAGGTCGCGCAAGGCCGGTCCAGGCATTCGGCCCACTATCACGCGCCTCCAGTGTCCAGCCGCGCGCAAGGACCGCGTGGGGCACCGGAGCTCATCGGGTGGCCCTACAAGATCCCGGCTCTCGTAGGCCCGCGTCGGGAAACCTTCACCCTAAGGAACTCATTTAGCCTGCGCTTCATGGGAAACGATAACGTGGGCACGTGGTGGCGTAGGGCGTCGCTCGACGACGTCCGGGCCTTGTTCCGCGAGCGGGACAAGTTGGAGCGACAAGTTTCAAGACTTCAAGCTGACTCGAGGCGCCAGGCGGCGCAGCGCCAGAGAGAGATTGAGCTGGGAGCCGCTCGGGCGCAGGCGATCTCGATCGCCCATAGCCGTGTCTTCGATGCAAGACCAGGAGAACTCGACCCTCATTGGGAGTCAGTGCGCGGGATGCTGGCCGAAGCCGGATACGAGATCTTGGTTGAGGGCGTCGAACGAGAAGGATCGGTCTTTCGAGAGTGGGCTATCCGCCGTGCCAAGAAGAAGGCTCGACTCTTTGCTGAAGCGACAGCGATGGCGCTGTCAGACACTTACCTTCGCAAACCAGGATCAGACGCCACTGCAGCACTAGCGGCATCGGTCTCAACTGTGCTGTCCACGGCAGGCGATAGAAAGTGCCTGCACCACTTCGACAACATTGTCATCGGCCAGTTCCGGGATTCAACAGGCGAACTTGTCCAGTTTTCCAAAGAACTGAATCCGCAGGAACGTCGGGCGGTCAACCGGGATTCGTCAATCCTCGACGATCCGAGCAGCTTTCACGTCCGTCTATCCACCGCGACTGCCGCCCTGTCGCCTCCTGTTGATGCATAAGGAGGGATGACTAACGCTAGGCCCACGAGCGCTTCCATCTTGCTCTGCACGCACGTCTTACCGCTGCCTGGGGCCCGCATCCGGGACTGTCATTCGTGAAGACGGGGTAGCTGTGACCGGATGTGAAACGCGAGGAGATATCGGTTCTGACGCGGACGATGCTGTAGGCTCTGGGTCGCGTTGCTAGGCCTTGCGCCTAGGAGACGCATATACGCGGGTTCCCAACCCAGAGTGCGGCGACCATGGCCCAAATACGCGGTCGCAGGTGATAACAAATCGGGGACCAGGCGCTTTGAGACAGATGACTGCTGGGGATTCAAGAGGGCCACCTTCATCCGCGCGTCTCAAAGGTCATCCGTTGCTTGGTTATCTCAACGCACCCAATTGCCCCCCGTCCTCGTTCCTGGGCTGCCCACCCGATGGGTGCCGTCACGGAGTGGGCGGACACCATGATCCAAGTTCCGGGCGGGCCGGCGGGGGTGCTCTACGCCATCGCCGCGATGCTGACCGCCAGCGTTCTGGCCGTGAAAGCCGGTGGCCTCGTCGTCGTCGTCGACTGAACCAAGCGGCGCGCCGAGCAGCAGGCGAGCGCCCGGACGAAGTCGTGACGACCCGTGACCTGAAGGCAATCCAAGGGCCATCGGCGTTTATACGTTCCGGTATTGCCCTTGCATTCTCGATGCTGGCGCGTAGAACTAGCGATGCCTACCACTGGGGTCGGAGGGAGGGGTCATGATCGACGTATCCGGAGCACCACCCGTCGTGGGGGCGGTCGCTGTGTTGGGCTTCGTGGTCATCGGGCTGATCACGGCCTTGGCCAAAGCGTTTCGCACTGCGAGCCCCGAACTCCGCGAGTGGGTCAGGATGCTCCACGAGCAGCGACACCCTGAATTGCTGAAGTTCCGAACCGAGAGAAGCGAGACTTCCTGGAACTGGGTGCGTTCAGATTTGCCCAAGCGCGTCCCATGGGAAAGCGACTCGAGCGTCTAACCTTAACGAGCCCGCTCCGGCAATGACGAGATGACCGTCCGGACGACAGCGTCATTTCGACGCTTCAGCTTTGCCAGAGTTGGCCTTGTCTCTGTGCTGGCGAAGCTGCCTCCGGCTATCAGAAATCGAGGTGGTGAGCTCGGGCCAGGAGGTCCGCGATATGCCCAAGGCCCCGCTGGCGCAGGATAGGAATGAACACGTGCATCGGTGGCGTGTTACTGCGGTACGGGTTTGCGCACGAGCCGGTGTAGAGGCCGCCACCTGGAGACGTGGAGAGTCCTCCACCGCTGGAAGTTGAGAGCCCTCCACCGCTGGACGTTGAGAGGCCGCCTCCGGAGGATGTTGACAACCCCCCGCCAGCTGAGGTGGAAAGACCTCCGCCCGATGAGGTGGACATCCCTCCCCCGCTTGATGTCGACATTCCTCCTCCGCTGGAAGTGGACGCGCCACCTCCGCGCGAGGTTGAGAGCCCTCCTCCGCTCGAGGTCGAGAGTCCCCCACCTGAAGAGGTGCTGCGGTCTCGTGGCCACGTGTTCCGTGACATTGATCCTCGATTCGATGTGGTCCTTCTCGTTTGACAGAACGATAGGTGCCGGCACCGACACGGCTGTCTCGACGCCATCACGCCGTGGCGCGTCTTACGGCCGCCTTCGACTCCCGGGGCCCCGCTGGGTGGGGTAGAGCGTGGTTTGGGCTCAGTCGTCAGAACGCATCGGCTCCACGATGCGGAGCCGCCTGGGGTCTGCCGGCATGGCCTCCCAGACCGCTGCGCCCCCTACCGGGGTCGGTCGCTCGGCCTCGGTGAGGTTCTCGGCGAACAGGGCCAGGGTGTTGCCGCGATGGCTTGCAGAGGGCACGAGAATGCCGTGGCGGCCGAGTTGGTGCGCGGCCTGTGCCACCTGCTGGCAGGCGAGATAGGCGGCACCGGTCTCGGGGTCCTGGGGCTCGCTGTAGACGATGGCCGGGTCCGACAGGCCAGCAGCGAACCTGGCGGAGGCGGCGGTGAGGTCGACGATGTCGGTGACGTCAACATCGACGGTGATGAGCCCCAGCTTCTTGGGCGGGGCGACCTTGTCCTCGGCGGTGTCGGCTACGTGACGGTGCGTCTCGATGACGACGCCTTCGTAGCTGTCGCCGAGGTAGATGACGGGGAACCCGCCGACGGGCCCCCAGCGGCCGCCTGCCGGGGAGCCGTCGAGGGCCCGGTGGAGTCGAGCCTCGGATGTCACTCGGTAGTAGCGCCCGGAAACGCTGACGGGGTTCAGGCTGGCGATGGCTCGTGTCAGGTCCCGGGCGCTCGTCATCAGAAGTTCCCGTCGGCCAGTCGGTCCAGGAGCGTGATGACACGGTCGGTTTCGTGCTGGGCGATGAGGTCGAGGGGTCTCTCGCCGTCGAGCTGACGGTTGCGGGCGTGGAGCCACATTGTGGCGCCTTCGTCGTCGAAGACCTCGGACACGAGGTCGAGGACGTAAGCCAGGTCGAGAAGCTGTCGTAGGCGCTTGGTGTTGGCAGGGGCACCGTGGCCAGTGGCCCAGTTCTGGACCTGCCGGGTGCCGACGCCGACGATCTCGCCGATCTCGGCTGCACTCAGACTTCCGCGCTCCTTGAGCTTCGCGATCAGGCGGGCGACTTGGGGGTCGGAGCTCCTCGCGCGCTCCGCGTGGGCGCTTGAGGGCATGTCACATCTCCTTGGCGGGTCGGAGTTCCATGACGACATCATAGCCATCTTCGTTCGGATTGCTAACGGACTTCGCACGAAACTTCGTGCTAGGCTTCGCATAGCCCACTACGGAGGTGAGGGCATGACCGAGTTGGTCCTGCGCGCGGGTCACAACGACCATGTCGTGCTGAACGAGCTGCTGACCGACCCCGCGGCGCTGCCGCCGCGACACTCGCGCTACATCCGCCGCGTCGTGGTTGACGCCACCGCCGTCGTGCATGAGGACGGATTCACGCGCGCCGCCTACGCCGCAGGCACGCAGTTGCTGATCGACCCGCAGACCATGTTCCTCACTTCTCGGCAGGACCCCACCGACAACTGGGCCGACCTCCCGTACGCCACCTCCGCGCCTGTCGACCCGCGTGCGCTGCTCGACGCTGATGCCCGCGCCGAGCTCATCGAGAGCGTCGTCGAGTTCCAACTGGACCACGGCGCCACCGGAATCATGCCCCCCTATCTCCACCTGACCGACTTCGCCGGCAGCGCGGCGCAGGTGCAGCGCCTGCTGTACAAGGAGACGGCCTCCCACCTGACCTCCCTCGGCCTGATGTTCGCCCTGTTCCCAGTCATCTCGGTCGACCAGCGCGCGGTATCCCTCGACCCCGCCGCCTGGCAGCTCGGGCTGGGGCGAGTGCTGCGTGCGGCACATCGGATCGCGACCGGCCCGGTCGGACTAGGGTTGTCGATGACGACTGGGCCGAATGTGACCAACCTCCACGCGGCGACCCGTATCTGGCGACGTGCCGCCAGCGTGGGGCCGTTCCTCGCTTGGCACGCCGGCGAGTCGGGCCTCTTGGCGGTCACGATGGGCGCGGACGGCTACGAGGTCGGCATGTGCAGCGGTGAGCGGTATGACGTGCGTGGCAAGCAGAGCTCCCGCGCACAGGCGTCCAGCCCTGGCCCTCGTTACATTGGCGCCTACGTGGACTCGATCGGCCGCTCACTAGGGCTCTCCTCGGTGCGGTCGCTCGCAGAGGTCGCCGGTGTCCACCAGGGCGAGCTGGGCTGCCTGGACTCCAACTGTTGCCCGCGCGGGTTCGACAGCATGCTCGGTCCTGGTCGCCGCCAGCACGCCGTTCGATCCCGCCTGCGGGACCTGGAGGCGCTCGACGCCATCGGCACCCGAACTTGGAGGCTTCGACACCTCTCCGACCGGGCCCGAGACTCCGTCGTCTCGGCGCGGCGCATTCGGGTAGCCGCGAATAACACCGGAGTGAGCATCGGGGCCAACCCGGCTGAGCTCGAGGCCATGTACACCGTGACGCAGAACCTCATGGCCACGGCGCGGGTCAGCGGTGGTGGCGGCGTCGCCTGACCCCGGTGAATGGCCTGAATTGGGGGGGATCAACCGGCGGCGGCTGCAGAGCCCTCAATTGCTTGTCATGCCGATGAGGCGCGCCGCTGCCATGCTGCGTCCATGGACGCAGAGCGCGGGCACACCCCGTAGATCGAGGATCGAGGGGCGTCCGCGCATCTCGAAGGTGTACAGGTAGTGCACTAGGGCCTCAAAGAAGGCGATTGCGTCATCTGCGTCTTCGTAGTTGAGGGTCGCGTCTACATCGTGGGCACCCGAGTTTCCGAAGTCACGGACCACGGCGGACCAGTCATGCAGCCGGTCGTCAATGACTCCGGCGTTCTTCAACGCCGTGAGCTTCGCAGCAAGAGAGCCCTGCACTTGTCCATGCTCGGCGCAGATCGCCTCGATGCCCGGCGAGCCATTTGGGTCGCGGCGGTGTAGGCGCGTGCCGCGACGCGCGGATCGATCTCGTGATCGTAGATCGGCCACCGCTCAACGAACTCGAGAGTCGTTGGCTGGTTCGAGCAGCGACAGTTCCAGGCCAACGACTCTCGCTGTCGACCCCACGGGTCAGCGAGGGTCGGAGGCTAGCCGCGTCTGAACACGACGGGGGGTGTTCGGGAGCACGTAAGGACCCGAATGGTGCCTCCATTTCTGCGGCGCAGGCCTGCGTCATTCCGCCGCGAATGCGCCATGGTGTCACTGCCAGGCTAGGTGTTGACTCTTGCCACACTCCCTCAGCGACGCTTGCCGAGACCGGGCAGCCCACCAGAGGTCGTGTGAACGGAGCTCGGTGCTCTGCCCTCCACGGGATGAAGTAGTGACCCGGGGCATCTCGTGGCTTCAGTCGCGATACGCGGACCGAACAGTTCCTCCGAGTTGCCGTCGATATCGTGGACGGAGAAGCGACCCTCACCACCCAGCGTTGGTGCGTCGTTGCCGCACTGATCGCAGACTTGGCTCATGAGTCCGTCTTAGCAGTCGGTGCCGACGTACTCAGGACGACGCGAGGGCAGAGTCATCTTGGCTGGCTTGAGGTCTGACAGTTCGTCGCCGGCCGGACGCGCTGATCTGCCACGTGTTCCACTCGAACCCGGACCGGTGCCGTGTTGCCGCCGCCAACAAGGGGCGTGATGGGCGGCGCGTGAAGTTTTGCCGAATTCACCTCTATCTGGTCAAGGCGGCCGGCTTCGCCGGCCGCGCCGCGGGGGCCCCGCGCTCCGGGCGTGCGGCTGGCGCCGGTCCCTGCGCGCACCCCGCGGCGGTTCCCAACGGTTTCGGCGCGCCGCGTGTGGCAATCGCGATAATCTGGACCCGAGGCCAAGCACTCGTGATACGTTCACGCCACTACATCCCCCACGCCTCTCCGCGATGCGCACTTGGGGGATTTTTTATTGCCTAAGAGAGTTGCATGCGCGATCACCGGCCCCGCGCTCGGGGTACCAAGATCTACTCCAAGCCGCCGCTGAGTCATCAGGCACTCAACAAGCGTATGGCGGAGCGTGGGCTCCAGGTCCCCGATGCCGCTAAGGCGGAGCGCTACCTGCGCCACATCGGCTATTACCGACTCTCGCCCTACATAATTCCGTTCCACTCTGAGCGCGGCGACCACCAGGTGCGGCCTACCGCATCGTTCGACGATGTCCTCGACCTGTACGTGTTCGATCGTGCGCTTCGACTTCTGGTGATGGACGCGCTCGAACGGGTCGAGGTTGGGATCCGAAGCGCGCTGACGGATCACATGTCTCTGAACAAGGGTGGCCCGCATTGGTTCCTGGATGCCGCTCACTTCCGCCGACGCGATCGTCACTCGGGGCTGCTCGAGATTGTCCGAAAGAGTTGCAGCGACCAACTAGACCGTGATGCCGAATCGAACCTCGAGGGTCTCGTTCATCGCTCCGCCCTTGAGCACTACCTGACGACGTACGGGACTCCGGAACTGCCGCCATCATGGCTGATGGTTGAGTCGTTGACGCTCGGCCAGCTCCGAAGTCTGATTTCTAACCTGGCTGATCGATCTGACCGTACCGCCATCGCAAGGTCGCTCGGGCTGAACGAACCGCTTCTGATGTCGTGGTTGCGCTCCTACGTCCGCATTCGAAACATCTGTGCTCACCACGGTCGGCTTTGGAATGCTGGTCTGGGCGTCTACCCGGCGCTTCCTTCCTCGCCCGCGATCTCGTGGCTGCATCGCCCAGAAGTCATCGCAGATAGCCCGATGCGAGCAAAGCGGCTGTACCCCGTTCTTGTGTCTCTCCAGGCGGTTCTCGACACATTGTCGCCGAATAGCTCGTGGGCAGTCCGCCTCAGCGAGCTACTGACGGACCATCCGAACGTTCCACTTCACGCAATGGGGATCCCCGCGGACTGGCGCTCGGACGACTTTTGGTCGCGGCACCTCTTCTAGGTTGCATTGCTGACCAGGCTGTGACATCCTCTGCCGCTTCTACTGGGCCGCGACCTCGGTACCCCAGAAAGGTACGGCAACGGCGTCACTGGCAGCGGCTTCTGGATGACCCGTTCGGGGCGCGCGTGAGCGAGAGACGATGGTCAGCGTCGGAATCGCCGCGAGTTTGCAAGGAGAGGGTCATCACTCGACCCACACCAGGCGTGCCGGGAAGGCCCGAGCGTTCGGCGGCTGCCGCGTGAACATCCAACGGAAGTAGTCCTCTTCGGTCGCAATCTCCACGACGTCCGTGCCGTCAGGAGTTCGCTGAATCTGACTGATCGCACGCATGTCGTACACGAAGCCATCCGGGGTCGAGAGCACCACCCGTTTCCCTTTCAGGGTAGGCACGGTCCTGGCAGGGCGCGGCGTCCGTGGCGGTGGCGCGCCGAAGAAGGGCAGCCGCTCGCTGGACTCAGTTGGGTTCGAACTTTCGCTCGACAACTTGCTCTCCTCATCCGCTCGGCGCGAGCGCAACCCAGACCGGCCGGTGGTCCGAAGCTTGACGGTCGAGACAACCCTGGTCGACGACCCGGAGGTACTGGGGATTGAAGGCGAAGCCATCGATGCGACCTCCTTCGGCGCTTGTGCCGGTGCACGGCTTGCCCGCCTGCCAGTTCGTGGTCAGACCGACTCGGTGCAGCATGGGAACCGGACTCCAGGACTCGCGAGTCGTGTCGAGGGGATGATTCCAGTCGCCGCCGACCACTGGTGGGTAGCCGGCGTCGCTCATGGTGCTGAACAGGTGCTGGTAGTTCCGGGTCATGGTCTGGAAGTAGTGCCTCATCTGGTCGCTCTTCGAGGCGTCCGTCGGCATGTGGAGGCCCACGACGGGCAGGGTTCCCTGATCGGACTCGAGCAGCACCCACGGCATCCAGCGGTCGTATCGGGCCCCGTTGAAGCCGAGCTGTGCCCCGTGGCGCGTCGCGAGGAACTTGGTGGTGTCCCACACAATTGCCGAACCGCCGCGGCTCCCGGGCGGCTGCCAGACAGCCCAACTCCCAGGAAGTGTGGAGACGATCGCCGGCACGTTGCGTGTTGTGACCTCTTGGAGAAGCAGAACGTCGGGCTGTTGTGCCAAGAGATAGGAGATCTGAGCTCGCGCTCGTCCGGGCGAGAGCGTGAAGGGGACGTTCCCGGTGAGAACGGTGACCACGTCGTACATCCCTGAAGACCCGCTGCCGTGGTCGACGGGAAGGACGACCGGAGCGTGTCCGACGTTGTCGTGCAGCCAGATCGTCGGGTTGACGGTGGTGGATCCGCCGTTCGGATGGACCTCGAAGTGGAGGTGACATCCGGTCGCGTTGCCCAGGTCCCCGACCTCCCCAATGCCCTGCCCGGCAGACACGTGATCGCCCGTCGATACGGAGATGGCCTGCATGTGCGCGTACCAGGTCTCGACGTTGCCTGGGCCCGTGCTGATCTCGACCAACCATTTCCCAGCCCAGGACTGGTCGGTTCGGACGGTGACGACGCCGGCTGTCGCGGCGAGCACGGGAGTCCCGCACGCAGTCGAGAGGTCCGTGCCGGTGTGGACGGAGTCCCAGTGAGACCCAGAGTGTCCCCAGTTCTGCAGGTCGACGTAGTGAGCCCACGGGGCGAGCGGAAACACGACATCTCCAGAGAAGGCGGCGGCCGCCGCGCACCCGCCACCGGCAGTGGCCCCGAAGTATGCGGCGGTCTGGGGGGATCCTGCCTCCGCGGGTGCCCCGTGGACGATCGCCTGGGCAAGAGGTACGTCATCCGCATAGGCGTCGGGGTGCGCCGACTTCTGGACCTGTTGTCCCGCCGCACCGATGCTCATGCGCTCCCAGCCGGGAACGGCCAGTAGCCGTGTGTAGAACTTCTCGGCTGAACTGGCGGGATCCATCAGCTCGGGCATGGTTCCCCACCACGGCCACTGCTGTTGGAAGACACCGAGCGATCCGTGGTCGGACCCGACAGCCTCGTGGGGGAGGTCCATCGATCGCCCGATGCCTTCCTGGTCAGGAGCGAGATCGTGGCCGAGTCCGTCGTTGGCGTAGTTCCGGAAGCCGGACTCCTGGTGTGCCACCGCCAGCGCCACCACGATCGCGCGACGCGGAACGGCGAGTCGGAGACCTTCAGAGACGATCGTCGAGGCGTTGGCCAACTGGTTGTCGTCGAGTGCCTCGTCCGCAGCGCCGGCAGCTAGCGCGAGTGGTTCGGAGCCGGGCGCGCACACGTCGCCGAGGTCGGCCGACCCTCCCATCAGGACCATCACCATCAGGAGGGGGACAACCACCAGACTCGCGGCTCCCGTCAGCAGGAGCGCGGTGGCGAGGCCGCTCGTCTTCTTCATTGGAGTTACCGAATCTCGGCACCGGTCGAGTCGACGTCTTCGTCTTCGTTGTCCGGCCGGTAGATCGTGTAGACGTCCTCGCCGTCGTACCACTCGGGTTCGGTCGGCGGGAGGGGGACTCCATCGGATGATGGTGTCGGGACGAAGCCCGGGTTCAATGCTCGCGCTTCCGGCCGAGGCGTCCCGGCCATCGCCGGAATGGGGGCGCGATGCGTCGCGGGTTGCGAGTGCCCGGCGGCAACCCACGGCGGGGGATCTTGGGCTTCAGGTGACACCGGCGGCGACACGGACGAGCCGGCTGAGGGGGCGAACGGAGCCGGTCTGGCCTCCACTCGGTCGGGCGGAGCTGCGCCTTCTTCCTCGTCAAGCACGGAAGCGGCAACGGCGCCGGCGGCAGCTCCTCCCGTGGCAGCGCCGATCCCCGCGATGGCGAGCCGCTTGGCCCAATCACTTCCGGTGTGGACGGCAGAACCGAGGCTCCCGCCGGCCATGCCACGGAAGTGATCGCTGTTCGGGCTGACCATGGACGTGAGTCGCCTGAACGGTCGCAGTGCCATCCACATGATGAAGCTGAACACCGGCATCAGGACGAGGCCGAGCCACGCTGGAGCCCCGCCGCCGGGATGGAACAGGATGCCGAGAACGGCGATGGTCACTCCTGCCCCGATGCCGAAGATGATCGCGTTCACCAGAGCGGCCCCCACCGTGCGGGCGAGTCCGATGACGAGGCCGCGTGACGCTGGGAAGGCGCCCAACGTCGCGAAGGCCGGGAACAGCATCACCGCGAGCCGAACGATCAGGAAACAACCCAGCAGGAGCAGGGCCGAGACCAGCAGGAACGGCAGAGCCAGGAACGCGCCCAGGGCTGACAGGATCGCGTACCCGATGCGAGTCTCGGAGCGCTTGCCTGTCAGGTACTCGTACGCCTCGGGGTCCTCGTCGTGAATCTTGTCGGCGGTGTCCTTCCAGGCCTGCTTCTTGTCCTCGATGATCTGCTTGCCCTTCTCGGGGTCGGACTCGAGGATCGACGCCTCATGCCACGTCAGCGCCTGCGCCTTGAACAGCTCCGGGCCGTACTTCTTGGCCGTCGCGCTGTCGGGGCTACCGAGCGCGCCGGCCAGCCAGGCTCGGTAGAAGATCGACTCGCTGACGTTGGAAGCCACGGCTGTCCCCGGGTCGACTCCCGGACCGTGCCCATCGAGCTGGCTGACGACGGCGCCCAGGGTGCCGGTGACCGTGGCGTCGGCAGCCTGTCCCGCCTCGACCGGCCATCGAAAGAGTGCTGTGGTCACAAAGACCACGATCAGGGCCCAGCCGATGGCCCCGGCAGTGGTGGCCAGCGAGGAGCGGCGAGCCTTCAGGATGATCATTGCGCCGAGGAGCGCAATGATGGCGGGGATCCACGAGGCAAACAGGCTGTCGTGAAGAGCGGACGAGACGTGCTCGACCACGGCATCGAATGATCCAAGGAACGACGGCTCGAAGGCGACCTGCGTCAGCGATCCGGTCAGGGCGGTCAGGGCAATGGGTGCCTGCATGACCCAGTTGCTCATCGCTGTCCCGATGACCGCGTCCGGTGCACGCATCGCGTCGGGTCCGCAGCCCAGGTCATAGGTGTGCCACCGCAGCCCGGCAAAGCCGTATTGCTGATAGATCGTGGTCGTCGAGCCCTCGGCGAACGGATCGCCCTGATCGGGAATCACATCAGGTGGCTGTGAGAAGAATCCGGCGATTCCACGGCCAGGCACCTCTGGGGTCGGCGCCTCCTTGCAGTCCGAGAACCCGGGTATGGACCACGCCGAGGACGGCAGCACCACGCTGACCGCCAGGAGGCAGGCCAACAGCACGGCAACTCGCGCGACAGGGCCTCTCATGCGACCTGCTCCTCGCCGTCCTGGGGCTTGGCTCGGCCAGCCGTCGTGTTCAACGCCTCGAGGAGGCCGGGGTTCGCGGTCAGGTCGACGCGAAGCTTGTCCACGTTGCCGTCGACATCACGCATCACGAACTCGCGTGCGCCGCCGCTTCCCCGGGCGGACGACAGGGTTGCGAGGGCGCGTTCGTAGCCGACACCGGTGGCTACCCGCAGCATGCGGAGCCCATCTCGCGCAGCGTCCTCGTCCTCCAATCTTCCGACGAAGGCTGCGGACATGAAGTTCGCTACGTCCATCCCAAGCACGTCGGAGGGGTTCTGGGACGCGGCGAGCACGCAGGTGTTCCACTTGCGAGAATCCCGGCCCAGGCGAGTGAAAAGGGCACGTCCCGCCGACCACTCGCCCAGGAAGTGCGTCTCGTCGAGCGCGACCAACTTCCGACTCTGCATCTCCCGGCCGTAGACCGCCCGGGTTGCGTACCAGGACGCTAGATGCAGGAGAGGGACGGCGAGCTGCTCCGAGGTGGACCAGTGGTCGCGCGGCACGGAGCGCGGCGGCAGGACGAGGCCGGGCATCGTGAGGACGGTCAGTTTGGCCCCGAACCGGTTGGCGCCCGGCTGAGCACTGGGGAAGAAGAGGCGCGACAACGGCAACTCCGCCATGTCGCTCAGGTAGTTCGCCACGACGCGTCCGTGCGCCGATGGCATGCCCTCGAGGTTGCGCACGACGTCCCACAACGAGGCGTCGCGCTCTCCGTGAGTCGCGCGGACCGCGTCCGAGATGACCAAGGAGGTCTCCGGCAGCGAGTCCACCGACGCAGGCAGCAACATCCGGACGACGTCCATGGCGAGCAGCTTGCGGTCCTGCGCGGCCAGCACCTCAGCCTCCGCGAACGCATCGTCACTCCGGTACGCCGAGCGAATCGGCTCGGCCACCACCTCAAAGGGGTTGAGCGTGCCACTGGCAGCGGTGGTCAGGTCGAGGTGCTCGCTGTGTTCGCGCAGCTCGGGCAGCTCCGTCAACCTGGCGAGCGGCCCTGACGGGTCCAGCACCACCGAGGGGATCCCCCGCCGGACAGCCTCGTAGGTGATCTGGCCGAGGAGCACGCTCTTGCCGGCTCCGAGGCCACCCACGACGGGAACCAGCCCAGACGTCTCCTTGACCTCGGTGGCGTAGTGGGTGTCGAACATGACGGCTCTCCGCGAAGACCCGGCGGTGTAACCGACGTACGGACCACGTCGATCACCCAGCCGACTCGAAGATGTCGGCACGCCTGCGGCCACGTAGAGGACGGGGAGTCGGCGACGGTAGGCCGAGGTCGACACGGGCTCGGAAGGGATGAACTCTCGCAACAGGCCAAACTGTCCGCGGGGGTGCTCGATGGTGACCCTGCGGGCTCGATAGGACGTGGTCACCTTTCGAACCCGCTCCAGGCACTCCTCTCGGGTGGGGGCGGCCACAGCCACTCGGAACCATCCGTGCACCCGGGTGGCCGCCACGTCGGCGCCGCGCGTCATCTGGTCCTCGACTTCTCGAGCGTGGCGAGCCTGGCGATCCAGTGCCAGCGGCTCGTCCAGGTCGTGCTCGGCGAAGTGCCGTTGCATGTCGCGGACCACCAGGAGCTTGCGCTGAATCGCCTTGCGGGCGTCGACCCCCGTCAGAATGTCGAACTGGCACGACCACTCCACGGGGAACGGCAGTCGGTCGGTGTGCGACAACCAAGGCTCGTGAGCTGGGTCCGGGACCTCGATCTCCTCGAGCCGGCCGACGGACATCACCGCCACGTGGCGCTGCACCGGCTCACCCGGCCCGCGACTGGTCAGTTGCACGGTCCTGCCCAGTGGCTCAGCGTCGTACTCAACCTGGTCAGCGAAGCTGTGCAAGTCATCGCTGTCCCAGTCAGGGGCACTGATGGGAGCCAGCTCGTGTGGAGCCGGAAGCCCGAGGCCGAGTGAGCGGCGAAGGAGCCATTCCATCTCGTGGGCAGTCGCCGGACGACCGTCAAGCCCGGGGAGGCCCATGGTCTCGGTGATGCGCTCGACCTGGGGAAGGAGGCGGGCATGCTCGATATTGCCGGGATGCCGCCACAGAGCCCCGATGACACGGTGCGACATCGCCCGGGTTGCGACTCGAACGCCGAGGTAGATCTCCTTCTCGGCCATGGTCTGGTGACGCAGGTGCTTCTGCATCGTGACCATGTGCTCGGTCCACGGCTCAGACCCGGCAGTCACCAACGGATTCGGCGTGAGCTCGTGCAGCCCCCGCGCCCAGTCAGCCGTCGGGTAGGGCCGGGAGGTCACCCGCAGGTGGAGTCGGTGGCCGGCGAGCCAGGACAGGGCGTCGCCGAATCCATAGAGCAACTGCTCCCGTTGGGTGTCAGAGCGGAACGACCACGGCTGGGTCGGCAGGACGTACCACGCCCAAACCTCGTGCTGGCTGAAGCAGAGATGGCCCTCGATATTGCGCAGCGTCAGCCGTGCGTCGACCGAAGGATCATGCGCCTTCTTGCTGAACATGGAGCTCCCTCACTCGGATCGAGGTCGCGGACAAGCGAACGGGACGGTCCGCCCGCTTTCGCCGGCGTGGAGCTCCCAGCTCGACTCGCAGGAGCTCCCACACGGTGATGGGCGGACGGTCGTGATCGATGACTCCTGTCAACGCGTAGGTGGCAAGGATCGTCAGGACGATCTCCCACACGGGGGGAACGTTGACCCGCATCGGGAGAGCGGCCTCGACCAGCAGCACGGATACGAACAACATCAACCAGATGCCGTACGCCGAGTAGCGGGCCGACCAGGGCAGGGTGAAGCCGCGAGGACCGAGCCAGACGGCATCGACGCGGTAGACCTCGTCGTCAGGTCGAATGAGAGCGCGCATCAGCTCGAGAAGACGAAGGTCGCGATGTTGTCCGCGAACCCATAGAACAACGCGGCACCAGCGATGACGACGCATCCCAGGAGGATGTTGGTGACCGTCATGGCGTTCTGGCTCATCTGACCCTTGCGGGCACTGGCGATGATCCCGATTCCGATGAAGAGCAGGACGATGGGAATGATGTTCTTGACGCCCCACGCGACGACGCCGTCCGAGTTGAATTGCGGCGCCATCACGATGATCTGTGCAGCGAAGTCGCTCATGTTCCTTCTACCTTCCGAGATGGACTCGTCGAGGCAGACGGCCGGACAGCCGCCTCTCCCGAGCGAGCGCGGACTACTTGGTTTTGGTTCTGTACTGCTCGGACACGACCATTCCGGAAACACCCCGGGCTGGTGAAGAGGCAAATCGATATCTGTGGATAACTCGCCGGCTCATCGCCTCAGTACAGCCAGTCAGCGGGGACGGCGGCACCACATCGGCAGGACGTTCACGGACGTCCCACGGCGAGAGAGGGTCCAGGTCGAAGAGACCACTCTGACCGGAGGCTGTGGGCGCCTTCATTCGACCGCAGGTGTGGAGGTCGTCGACGCCTCACGTGTCTCAGGACGCTCCGTTGGACCCGATCTGGAGGTCGCCGGTTCTGCCCGACTGATCGGCACCAATCATCACTGTCGACGCCTGATTCCCTGGTCAGCTGCACCACGGGGACGGGCTTGCCGGCCAGCGGCACGGCGGAGGCCACCTCGAGGAGTTCAAGCGGCGTCTCCCGGTCCATCGGTCTGCGAAACCGGTGACGTGTCACCCATATCGCGCAGTCGCCAGCAAAGCCGCCTCGTGTGGCGGAGAATGCAGCCGTGGAAACAATCTCGGGATCGCCCAGCACCGTCGACGCACCCCAGGGTCAGAGTCCGACGCGGGCTACGCCGAGGGTCTCGGCTCCTCGTCGACGACTGATCCTCGCCGGAGTCACGGCGGCTGTGGTCAGCATCTTGATAATGGGCGGCCTGGTCGGGTGGCGGATGTGGACCCATCCGGACGTCTTCCCCGACGGCGTCAGGATCAGCTTGGGGCCGCGTCCGTTGTCCTCGGCAGCCGTCTCCATCCCCGTCACGTGGGACAGCGACGGTGCTCCGACCACAGTGACATTCCACAGTGCGCACGCGTTCTTCGCCACTAACACCGCGGCAGCCCACGTCACGTTCGAGATCTGCCAGCGAAGCCCGGGCAAGATCTTCACCCCGGTTTACGGCGGCCTGAGCCTGGACTGCACCTCCGTGACCCCCCTGACCCCTGGGGTCACCATGACCTACCCGACGCACCCGTTCGCGCACGACTACGTCATGGTCACTGTGACACCCACGCGTCCGGGTGTTGCAGTGCTGAGCAACGTCAGGTTCACCTACTCGCTGCCCAGCCACCACCTGCCCCGTCCGATCACGGACGACGTGGCCATGAACGTGACGATTCCAGTCCGCTGAGATATCCGGTTCTTGCATCGTCTATCGGGATTCGCCCTCTCATGCCGATGTCCGGGCGTCCGGGTCCGGCCGGTCACCTCACGCCTGGTTGCGGAGCGGCGCAAGCGTGGCAAGGACGTGCGTGCGGGCGTCCTGAGCCAGTTCGGGGCGATGCTCGAGGAACAGTTCGCTCGCCGCTGCTGCGGTTGCTGACTCGAACAGGTCCATCGCCGCGGAGATGCCTCGGATGGTGTCCTGAGGGTCGAAGTGCGTGAAGACCGCGCCGGCCGCGTCGTAGTCGGAGGCCGACAGCCACTCGTCCATGTGATGCCCGATGTGCCAGGTGAAGCGTGGGTTGCGGCGGTCGAATTGTGCCTGCCACCCGAGCATGGTCAGCAGGCAGCTGTGCATTGTGTTTTCTCGGAACTTAACCACCCATAGGTCTGCCCGGGCGAGGTAGACCGCGACCTGGGTGGCCTCGAACCAGAACTCGCTCTCCAGGCGGGTGAACTCGGCCTGCTCCGGACGCGGTGGCACCGTGGGAATGCCGGTGGCCGCGGGCAACCCGGTGGTGAGTGCCGTCTTGTCGAGAAGAACTTGGTAGCCGCGGTTGTAGAGATCATTCAGACCGCTTTCGACCATGGTCGTGATCCTCACCTCGGGCCATAGGCTGAAGTCGATCTTTCGTCCCCGCGGCAAGACAACGAGGCGGGTGACCAGGTCCTCCAGGTCGAACGGAAGGATCACCATTGCCTGTCCGACGCACTTAAGCCATTCATCCTGGCGGGCAAGTTCGCGCGGCTCCGGGCCGATGAGTTCCACATCGAGATCTGACCATCGGTCGACGCGATCAGCGCGAGCCCGCGACCCGGTCAGGACCACCGCTGACACACGGGAGTCGCCCTGCGCCCAGTCCAGAATCGTCTCGATCAGCTCATCGGGGTCCTCCATTCGATCCAGGTTATCCCCACTGAACTTGGTCACCCGCAACGCACTGACATGCCGCGATCCGCGCGGATCTGCCGATGAGCGGTCCCTAAGGTATGGGCGTGAGTGAACGCTTCGCAGAGCCGCCCCAGGACGCGTGGACGGAGTTGAGCCAGGTCGAGTACGACGACTACTGGGCGACGTTCGGCTCCCGATTCGGCTTCCGTGCAGGCGTCTCGCCGGATGCGTGGCCCGCGATCAACGAGCCGGTTCCGTCGGTGACGTTCGACCTGGGCGTGATCGCGGACGGACCACAGCGCGGTGCTGCGTACGACGCGATCAACGCGGAGGCTCTCCGAGCGTTCGTGTGGGCCTTGCCCAACGCTGAACTGATCGTCCTCGACTGGCAACACCCTGCCTACCGGTTCTGACCCGCCGATCAGGCACTGACCTGGCAGGCGGACTGGCGTGTGCCGGTGTATCCGGATGGGGACTATTACGCCTTCCTCACGTCGGACTTCACGGAAGGCACCTTCGGGCACCCCTGGGAGAAGACGCTCTGTGTCATCGGAGAAGGGCTGGGAGCATCCCTAGGTCGCTCGTTGGAGACCTGGCTCCCGATCAAGCGCCGAGACGGTTCGACCGTCTGACGCCACGCGTGCACGATCATGCGCGAACGCTCGGATCTGCCGCCGAGGGTGCGCGGCCTTGCTGATGAGCGGGCGGGTGAGGGTTCACCCATGCAACACTCCCAGCCGTGGGGAGTGAGGAAACGAAGGAACTCGACGATCGCTGGTTCCTGGGGCTTCGTGGCTCCCAGGTGGAGTCCGTCACGGTCAACGAGTACAACGTCGTGGTGACCTTCAGCGAAGGCGGCGCGTTGTCGCTCGAAGGACGGGCAGAACTTGCCCAGGTCGGGCAGGCCGGGGTCAGTTTCAACGACGAGGACATCGCGGCGACGGCCGAGGTGTTGGGATCGCTCCCCGGGTCCCAGGTCCTCTCCGGGGTGGCGTTCAAGAGCGGCGCACTCCGAATCGTCCTCGACTCCGGCGCCAAGTTGCGCGTTCCCTTTGCTGCTCACTACGAAGCCTGGCAACTCACTGGGCCCTCGGGCCGCACGTGGGTTTCGCTGCCGGGTGGGGGCCTCCAGACGTATCCCCCGGAGCCCACCTGACAAGGGTTGTATCGCGAACGGACTGCACGCTCATGCCGCGTTGTGCGCGGTCCTGCCGATGTCAGAACGTCTCGTCCAGATGCACTGAATACTTGGCGCATGCGATCCGACCCAGCCGACTTGCAGCGTGTATGGGGCACCGCCAGAGACCGCGCGGTGACCGACGTGGAAAAGGTGGCACGACGCGCCGGTGTGGCAGTAGCCCTCGGTGCCTTGCTGCTCCCAGTCGGGTGTGGGTCGGGCGACTCAAACATTGAGCGAGGGCAAACTCCGTCGGACAAACCGACGTTGGTGATCGAGACCTGTAACGGCACGCCCGTTCGACGCCCGCCATTTCCCTCGGGCACTAGCGAGGCCGCAACTCCCGAGGCGGCGGTCCGGTCGTACATTCTGGATCGAGCGTCAGTTTCCACACTCAGCCGTTCAGTGAAGCGTGCCCACCTGCTCCTCCGAAATTCCAGCGGCGAGGCGATGGCAGTCGTCGACGTCCGCAAGGACGATCGAGGGTGGCTGGTCTCCCTTGTGCTGGAGTGCGGGAATAGCGCTGACTTGCACTTCGCAACCTAGTACGGGCCGCATGGGTTCGACGGCTATCACCCGATGCGCCCTTCGGCTGGTCCTTCCCGCTGGGTGCCGCGATTGTCGCCAGGTCACTCCCCAACATCCGCTCTTGCCGCGAAGCGTGCGCTCGGAGACTTTCGCCTACTGTGTTCAGGAAGGGCCGAGGGCGGCCTGGAGGGCAGCGTCGAGAGTGTCGTCGTTCTCCAGTGACTCCGGGAGCGCGGAGCCGTCGAGGCTGAGTCCCCTTCCGATGCCGCACAGGGCGGCGCCGGGATCGACCTCAAGTGTGTGGCGTGGCCAGTGGAAGGTGACGGCGTAGACGAAGACCAGGCCGGACGGGCTGCCACAGGCCGGGGGGGACGTGTGAGCCATGGCGCCGTTGAGGTCGTTGAAGGCCGACGTGATCCTGGCCAGGAGCTTGGGATCGGTGACCGTGGCGGTCACCGGCGCCCGTGATGGTCCGTCGATGGCCGACTTCGTGATGTCGACGCTGGTCACCGTAGAGGGGACCAGGGTCTCGGCCGTGCGGTCGTAGCGGGCGGCCAGCGTGACGTCCGTGCGGATCGCGGTGGTGTCGTCGTCGAGCCGTGCGTAGGACACCACGACGGCAGGACTCGAGTACGCCTCCGAGGTCTCGTGGGTCTCCCACATGAGGTCGCCTACGGGCTCTGGCGATGTCGAGCCCGGCCCCATGAACGCAGAGTCGGTGTTCGCTGGTGAATGGGTGTCGTACCAGGTCACGAGGTCGCCGTAGGAAAGGGGCACCTCCCACCAGTTCGTCTGCTTGAGGGAGAGGTCCACGTACCCGTCAATCACGCGCAGGTGGCTCAGGCTTCGGGTGGGGGCTGAGTCAACCTTCGTGGATCCGGGAGGCACGGGGATGGTCTCGAGCACGCGCACTGCCTCCGCGAGCGCGCGGTCGCGGTTGGTCGCGTTCGCGGTGGAGGTCCGGTCAACGGTGGGGGGCCGGTTTGACGGTTCCGGGTTCGACCCAGTGGCGTGGACTGCGTAGGTGGCGAGGCCGGCGACGAGCACCATGGCTGCCGCCGCGGCCGCAACCGGGGGCCACGGGCGGCGCCGGGCCGGTTGGGTTGCCAGCGCGATCCGTCGCGCCACCTCGGGGTCGGCCTCGTGCTCGTGACGGGCGAAGGTCTCGGTCAGCCGCGCTACGACGCGCTCGTCGGTCCAGTGCGACATCAGGACTCCAGGGAGTTGAGGCGGGCGCGCAGCGCGGAGATGCCGCGCGAGGCGTGGGATCTCACCGTGGCGGAGCTGCAGCCGACCAGGTCGGCGATCTCGGCGTCGTCGAGGTCCTCGTAGTAACGAAGGACCAAGACGGTTCGCTGCTGCTTCGGCAACGTCGTGAGCCACGGCCACAGGTCGTCTTCGGCCCCCGCTCGGGGCTCAAGAGGAACGGAGGCAGCGTCGGTGAGCGGGACGGTGCGCAACCGTCGCCTTCGTTTGTCGGACGCGTGCTCGTTGAGCATGATCCGGCGAAGGTAGGCGCCGGGCGTCTTCATGGCTGCGATCCGCGATCCGTGCCGCTGGGCCCGGGCAAAGGTCGCCTGCAACAGGTCTTCGGCATCGTGTTGCGAGCCGGCCAGCATGACGGCAAGACGCAGAAGTCCCGGCGCGAACGCCGTAGCCACCTCGGCCCAGTCAGCCTGTGCCACGGCATCGGTCACTTCCATGCACTCCATAACGCGGTTCGTGCCGAATCTGTGGAGCGGAGAAAGGGATTGGCGTCGAATCTCGTTCCATCTCGTCTGCGGGCCGGGTGGCTTCTACGGCGGGCGTGCTCGACGATCATCTTGTGCTCTAAGCGGCTCATCTCGTCGCGGGGCTTCCAGCGCACCGCTGAAGTGTGACATTCGAGCGTCCGCTCATGCCGCGATCCGTGCCCGGAACTGCCGATGAGCGGTCGCGCGATCCGGACGGCTGGGCACTACCGTGGGTGACGTGAGTGGACAGAGTCCGGACTTTGGCGGGATGACGGTCAACGAGCGTCTTGTCGCGGCAGGCTTGCTCGGCCAGTGGGATGCCGCGATCGACGCAGGAGACCGGCGGCTCGCAATCAAGGTCCTCCAGCAGGTTGCGATGAGCGCCGACAGCGCCGCAGCAACGGTCGATGCAGTCCTGGCCAGCCCGTCGTACTACGGATTCCCCCGACCCTCCTGAAACGGCTTATGCCGCGTGGTGCGCGGTTCTGCCCACGAGCGGGAGCTGGTCGTCGCCCAGCCCACGAAGATTCTGATCTCCAACGACTCGTGTGGCGAACAACCCGCGACGCAGGCGAAGCAAGACCCTCTTTGTGCCGATTACACCGCTAATACTCGGCCCAACCGCCCCCGGACTGCGGCAACCGGAAGGACGTCGTGCGCCCATGCTTCATCGGGTCCTTTTGGGTCCGATCAGTTCCAGTCCACTGTCCACGCAGCACCGTCGGCCTCAAACACATGTGGGTGATGCGGGCTGTGTGGTCGGTAGGTGACCGTCTCGGTGCGACCTTGGCCGAGATCCGCGACTCGAGTGCCGAGCAGGCGGGAACCGTCGTAGTTCGGCACCCAGCCTGCGTCGTACCCCACCGGCGTTTCGGGCCAGGACATCAAGCGTTCCAGGTGTGAGCCGTCAGGGTGGGCGCGCCAAATCGCTTGGGAGTCGGAGTTGCGGCCGAATCGGCGGAACACCAGCCAGTGGCCGTTGCCAGAGATGTACATCTGATGGCCACGGCGAATCAGCACCGTCGACCGGCCCTCGCGAAGAAGGCGGATGTCGATCCCGTCGGAGTAGATGATCCCGGCGGCGCTCCACCAGAGGTCGCCGTAGAGCTGGACGCCTGCCCCTTGCCCGCTGTCGAGGAGCGCTCGCCGGTGCAGCTGCGAGCCGTCAGCGTGGATGGTCCACAGGTAGGTGGGATAGAAGCTTCCGGTGCTGGGAGCGTCGATCGAGCCCTCGAAGACCAGGCGACGACCATTGCGCGACCAGCCGATCGACCCGATCGACTCAAAACGGCGGTGCCTGACGAGCAGGTTCACCACGGACCCACCGGTCGAGCGAGTCAGTAGCAACGGAGACCGGCGGGCGTGGAAGTCCGGCGCGAAGGCGAGCCGGCTGCCGTCGGGGCTCAGCGCGAGATTGGCGACATACCCCTTCGCGCTGGAGGCCAACTTGACCTTGTTCTTACCGGCGACCGTGGACGACCAGAGCTCGTACCCACCCCGATGCCGGGCGTCCCACACGACTCGGTGGGCCACCTGATGGCGGTCCGCCACCATGGTGTGCCGGGACGCCGCAGTCACCGGATTCGCCATGGTCAGGCACGCCGCCATGGCCAGCAGGATGGCGCTCATGCGAGGCGCCACCCGACCCCCCGAGATTCTGGTCATGGCGAAATCGTAAGCGGGAACGCGCGCACCGGACGGACGAACAGCAGATCGGATACTTCTTCCTCGCGAAGTACCCACTCATGCCGGCGCACGTGCGCCCGCGGCCATCCGGAACTGTCGCCATCCGCGCGGTCATGCCGATGAGCGCGCACTTGAGGAGTGCGAGGGCACCCTCGCAACATGACCTGAAACCGGATCGAGTGCGGCAACGTCTACTCGTGATGAAACCTCAATGCGGGTCGCATGGGAGGTTCCCAAAGGTTCGACCAGCCGTCGTTTCTGGGACCGGAGTGCAAAGAACCGAGACGCCCCGGCTCCTCCCGACTCAACGGTTGAGACGGTGCAGGTCCCAACGCCACAGGGTGCGGAGGTCCTCGACCCATTCGATGGGTACGTCGAGGTGCTCGACGTGGATAGTGGTCGCCTTGTTGCCGGTGGCGTCGGTGTCCTCTATCAAAGCCATCCGGACGACGCTCGGCGGGTCGAGCAGCATGGAGCCCCGCTCGTGCGGCTTAGCGTCGTAGGGCCGGAGCCAGTTCCACGTCTTGGAAACCATCACCGGCTCATTGACTGCCTCGAAGGTCGCAACGATGAACCCGTACTCGCCGTCGCCGTCCGGGCGGCTGCCGTCCTGTCCCCAGGTGGCTCCGACCGCGATCTCCCCAGCCGACCCACCACGACACGGGGGCCATGCCACAAGCAACGCGGCGCGCGGGTAGACGCGGCGGGCGGTCGAGAACACATGCCCAGTCGCGATGAGATGGCCGCGCCGACCCGACAGCCTGCGCGCGGAAGGTCCGCCCTCCACGTCGGCGAGGATGCGGCGACTGGCTGCCAGTCCGGCCTCGACAATGGTGTCCCTCTCCGAGGCCCGTGCGTCATCAGCCTTGGTCTCGGCCTACAGCAGCCCGGTGTCCTCACGCACGACCAGCCCGTCCGACGCAGCCTCCGCCCACACCTGTAGCAGGTAATGCTCCAGAACCGGACTGTCCTCGTCGAGATCCCAGTCGGCGTCGTCGTCGCGGAGTAAACCCTCGCGGCGGCCCTGTGCGCATACGCGGACACGGAAGTCACCGGCTCGGTCGACCAGCGTCGCGACCGGCCCATCGACCATCTCGCAGACCGTAATCGCGTCGCTGCAGGTCACGCTCAACTCGACCACGTCCAACCAGTCAGGGCTGGCATCCGGCGGCGCGCTGTCGTGCCGCTCAATCGTGATCTCGAAAGGACCCCACTGAGACCCGGTGAGCACCCACACTTCGTGTTGGTCGTCCGTGACTTCGAATTTCACCAGCGAGTTGCCAGGCACCTGAGGTCCCCGCAAGCCGGAGGGGGACTCCTCGCGCAGTACAAAGCAGCGGTACGAGGTCTCAATTGCAGCCGCGCTGGTCGACTCGATCATGCGCCGATTCTGCCAGCGGGGCCTCGTCCAGATCTGCCACTTCGCGGTCCCCGTCCCGAAGGTCACGACGGATAGCAGCGGCTCCGAAGACCTCTAGGCTGCCGCGATCCGCACCATTATGCCGAATTGAGTGCGTTTCGCCAGGCGGGGTCAGAAGTACGTGACATCTTCGGAACGTGCATACTGACGGGGCACCCTTACGGATCACCTCTTGCGTCAGTTCTGACCATGACCGCGACAACGGTGGTTTGCGTTGTTCACGCCTAAGCGTCTTGCCTGTTGAAGGCGTCTCCGAGAACATTTGTTGACTCGATCTCGGGAGATCCCCATGGCCAACCGTGTCCGCCGCCTGTTGCCGCTGACCGCATGCTTGCTGGCGCTAACAGCGTGTAGCGACTCCACGGCTCAGAAGCCCTCGCTGGGTACACACCCGCAGATGTTTGTGACTCCGAGCCTGGCACCTGGGCAGCCATGTCTCGGTGGGGTCGCAAGTTCGATGGAAGCAGCCCAGCAGGACGCACGAATCTTTCTGCCGAACACCAAGGCTTACAACAAGGGGACCATCTCGCAGGTCTGGAAGTGCGCGAGCGGTGCGCCCCTGGTTGAGTGGAAGGGGCTCGCCATCCACTTCGAGGACGGCTGGCGCGATGTGGACGCAGAAGCCGCCTTCAAGCAGATGAACGCGAACAACGGGGTCGGCACCATAGTTGAAGTTGCGGGCCATGCAGCACGGTACGTGCCAGGGTCGAGGGACATCGGCCCGCAATTATTCGTGGTCTTGAGCGACACAATGATCGAGGTCGAGGGTGCGCCGAGTACCTCTGGAGATGAGCTTCAGGCGATTGCCAACTCCCTCCGACCTGACGCATGAAGGACCCGTTAGTCATCGGCCTGGCAGGGGTGCTACGAACTCGGCCGGAGCAGCCCTCATCCCTCAGCGCCACGGCAACCCCGCTGAGGGTCGGACGCTGATCGCTCTCTCGTGCCGCCGTCCGGGTTTACCGGATCTGCCGCATTGTTTGCGCAGGTGATTCGTCGCGGGATTGCCAATCGTCCTAGCATCCGGACATGACGACCTCGACCTCCAAGTACGACGGCTGGCTGGCATGGCTGATCGTGGCAGCCATTGGCGTTGTTGGCCTAGGGGTCAGCCTGTGGGGAGACGAGGGGAGAAGCCGATACCTGGCTCTCGGCATTTGGGGCTTCCAGATCGTGGCCGCACTGAGCCGCTCGTACCGAGCGAAACGTCTGGATCAGATGGCCGAACGGTCCGACAGCGATAGCACTGGTTAACTCCAACCGCGAACGACGTCGTCATCTGCCGCCGTCCAAGCCTTATACGCGTTCGTGGCTCGCGGTGCGGTACCGCCGGATGATCAGGAGCACACCGACGACAACCACGGCCAGCCATATGAGCAGTTCGACCGTGCCAACGCCGAAACCACCCAGCGCCGTCAAGAGAATGACCATGAAGGCCAGGAAGGCCAACAGACTCAGGAGAAGGTTCCATACGCTCGCTCGATTCAACACGGCGTGAAGCCTAGGACCTCTCCCCGCTACTGACGAAACGTGCTCATCTGCCGCGTTGTGCGCGGACCTGCCGATGACGGTGCGGCGCATCCTCGGTCAGGCCGCCGGGGCGCTGTGGCCCGTCAGGCGTGACCCCTAATTGCCCGAGTCAAACATCAGCCAGAAGAACCCGTACAGAAAGGCGACAAAGACGACGATGCCCGCAATGAGCAATCCCAGGAACGACAGCACGCTGTCGAAGCCGTCGTAATCCGTCTCCTCGTCGTTCACACCGTCAGTATGGGGCCGAGATGCCCTAGAGCCGCCTCCGATACACGGACGCTCCTGCCGCGATCAGCGCGGTCCTGCCGATGCGCGGGCGTGCGGAACCACCAACAGGCAGAGTGCGTCCCATGCCTGTGTCGGTGCCGCTGCGATTGTCCGTGGTTCTAGTTGCTTGCACGTTGCTCGGCGCTTGTTCGGGTGCGGATGAGGGCGGCGACTGCACCAGCCACTACGAACCAGTAGCGAGTGCAAGCACCTGGTCTGGCTTGAAGGAAGCGATGCTGGCGAATGAGGATTGGGGTCGCGTCGCGTCGTTGCGGACCCAAGCGCGTGGCCAAGAAGCCGACGGTGGGCCGGGGGACCAAGAAGTCGTGCGCGTCATGGACTTGCTCAATCGTAAAGGGCGACGCCTGGTACAGGTCGATGTGTGGCGTACCGATGGGGCGTGGCGAGCAGGCGCGTGGAGTCAGTGCATTGACTGACGTGGCGAAGTCGAAGTGCTGGCGCCTGACTCGCGGCAAACGTCCGCTTCTGCCGCGGACAGGGAAAGGGCTCTCATGCCGATGAGCGGACGGCGGGCATCGTCGGCTGACACACTGCGAGCGTGTTCGGATTGGACGTTGATACCGACGTGAGCGGGCTGGCGGGGTGCCGGTTGGAGTCGATTGACCTGACCGAACACCAGGTGCAGTTGCGACTGGACAGCCCGAACGGGATCAGGCTGAGCATCGAGTCCGCATTCGCCATAACGCCTGGTGGTGGCGACAGGAGCGTGTTCGAACGTCCACGCGATGCTGCTCAGGCGCTGGCAGATCGACTCGGTGTCGAAGTTGTCGATGCCCGCGTCGCAGAGCCCGGGACGTTGACGCTCCGCTGGCATGACGGGTCGCTCCTTGAGGTCTTCGACTCCAACGAGCACTACGAGAGTTACCAGATCCACCTCGGTGAACGGCTCATCGTCGTCTGACCCAAGCGCACTCTCATGCCGCTGATCGCGCGCCCGTCAGTGCAGCTCATCACAGGTTCTAGGTTGGCGGTGGCGGCCGTCAACTTGGCGGCACACCGACTGCAACACCGTCTGCAACACCGCCGCACTCGACTGCACCCGGCAATTGCCGAACGCGCACTCGGCAGCTCTGGGTACACGGCTCTGCACGCCCCTGCACAGGGCCGCCGAGGCTACGGATCAGAAGGTTTGGGGTTCGAATCCCTACAGGCGCGCAGACCAGGACCGCAGGCAGCCAGCAGGCTGACCTGCGGTTCTGTGATTTTCCAGTCATGTTCGCCCCACCTTGAGAATGCCGACGTACAGTCGAAGGACGCGGCCACTCATGCCCGGACCTCGCACCGACGTAGGCCGCGACGCCTGTGTGGTGTTCTGAGGGCTGATGCCTGCCGCACGATGGTCGTACGACCTCGAGCTGCACCCGCAGCCGCAGAGCGTGGCCGGCGCCCGTCGCTTCGTCTCCGACCACCTGGTGGACCACGACCTGCCCCACCTGGTGGACGACGTGAGGCTGGTGGTCAGTGAGCTCGCCACCAACGCGCTGCTCCATGCCGGCACGTCCTTCGGCATCCTCCTGTGGGCGCGCGGCGGCCTGGTGGTGCTGGAGGTGCGCGACGGGTCTCCGGACGGACCCTCCCTCGGGGCGGCCGCGGACACGGACACCAACGGGCGCGGGATCGCGCTCGTGGGTGCGTTGAGCCGGGACTGGGGGGTCACGGACTACGTGGACGGCGCCAAGTCGGTGTGGGCCTCCTTCGACGGCTGACGCTCGGCGGTGCCGACTGGGCCAGCACGGCCAGGCCATGGACGCCCCCGTGTGTGTGGCGCAGAGTGGAGGTTCGAAGGGCCCGGCCCCCGCCACCGTCGTGCAGAGCGGGAGTGATGCCCATGAACAGTCTGGTCCTGGTCGGGGACGGGCTCTCCATCCGGCTGTACGAGAGCGCCGCGTGGTCCGTGGTCGAGGTCGAGGGCGACCTGGACATGGCCTCGCTGCCGCTCCGTCGCCGCATCCTCGCCGCGAGCGGCCCGCGTGTCGTCTTCGACCTGCGCCGCGTCGCCTTCATGGACGCCAGTGGCCTGGGTCTGCTCGGGGCGAGTCACGATGCCTCGGCCCGCGCCGGTGGCTCCGTGCGCGTCTCCGGCGCGACCGCCCACGTGCGCAAGCTCCTCGCGATCACCCACATGGACCAGGGCATCTCGATCTTCAGCACCCTCGGTGAGGCCCTGGCCGCCCCGGCTGCGACGGGTGCGCCCACCTGAAGGGGGGCGCCGTCGCCGGGCGCCCCCCGGGGGAGGACCGACCGGTGTAGCGTTCGGGCAGCGGTCCGATGTCGACACCGTGGGAGAGAGAGATGTCTGCTCGTCACGGTGCCGCCCTCGACCTGCCCGGCAGCAGCCGGGTCGGACGTCTGACCTGATGCCCACCCCCGGAGAGATCCTCCTGTCGCTGCTCCACCACGGGGACGGCGTCGACTCCCTGCCCGAGACCCTGTGCCGCCGGGCCGCGGAAGACCTGTCGGCCGACGGCGTCGGCCTGACGCTGTTGAGCGACGGGGGGCACCGCCAGGTGCTGGCCGCCACTGCCGGCACGGCACGGGTGGTCGAGGAGCTGCAGGTGACGGCGGGGGAGGGGCCCAGCCTGGACGCCTGGCGCGAACGCCGGGTCGTGCTCCTGTCGGACGTCGCCCGGGTCGCCCCCGCCCGCTGGCCCGGGCTCGCGCCCGCCCTGCTCGAGGCCGGCGTCCGGGCGATCTTCGTGTTCCCGCTCCAGGTGGGCGACATCCGGCTGGGGGTCCTCGACGTGTGCCGGACCACCCCGGGGCGGCTTGAACGAGAGCAGCTCGCCACCGGCCTCACCTATGCCGAGGTGGCGGTGACCGTCCTGCTCCACCTGCAGGAGGAGGGCGGCCTCGCCGCGGGTCTCGACGGCCGGCTGCTCGACCCGCTCGCCAGTGCCCCGCAGATCCACCAGGCCACGGGGATGATCTCGGTCCAGGCGGCCGTGGGCCTCGCCGAGGCACTCCTGCTGCTGCGTGCCCATGCCTTCGTCCACAGCCGGTCTGCACGCGACGTGGCCCGGGACGTGGTGAACCGCACGCTGCACTTCTATCCTGACAATGACGGTGAGGCTGAGAGATGAGTACGACGCTGGGTCCCCCAGGAGGGGACATGAGCAGGGAGGGACGGCTCTCGCGTGTCTTCGTCGAGCTGGCCGACACCCTGGTCGACGACTTCGATGCGCTCGACATCCTGCACCTGCTGACGGAGCGGTGCGTCGAGCTGCTCGAGATCGACGCGGCCGGGATCATCCTCAGTGACCAGCGCGGCGGGCTGCAGTCGATCGCCTCCACCACCCACGAGGTGGGCCTGATCGAGATCTTCGTGCTGCAGAACTCCGAGGGGCCCTGCCTGGACTGCTTCCGGTCGGGCGATCCGATCGTCAACATCACCTTCGAGGAGTCCCAGCGCCGCTGGCCGATGTTCACCGCGGCGAGCACGGCCCTCGGCTACCGGACCACCCACGCCCTGCCGTTGCGGCTCCGCAACGAGGTGATCGGCGCCATGAACTTCTTCTCCGTGGGGGAGACGGAGCTCAACACCGAGGACCTCGCCCTGGGCCAGGCGCTCGCCGACGTCTCGACCATCGCCCTCCTGCAGGCGCGGGCGGTCCACGAGAAGGACCTGCTGGCCGAGCAGCTCCAGTACGCCCTGAACAGCCGGGTCCTGGTCGAGCAGGCCAAGGGGGTGCTGGCCGAACGCTTCAAGATCGACGTGGAGGAGGCCTTCACCCACCTGCGCTCGTTCAGCCGTCGGCACCGGGTGCCGCTGAGCGAGGTCGCCTCGCGCGTGATCGCGGGCACGCTCACGGTCGCGGACCTCGAGAGGTAGGCCGACCCGCTTCACAGGTGACCCACAGGTTCCTCCCACGGGTGGGCCAGCCCGCGCGGTGACTCTGGTCCTCAGACGGATAGACCTGAGGAGACATCGTGAGCGACGAGAAGCCCACCCCTGACGACGCCAGCATCCCCGCCAGCACCCCCGCCAGCGGCAGCCGCTGGGAGCCCGATGCAGAGACGCAGGCCCAGCCCGTCGACCCGCCGGCCGAGGCCGCGGCCGTGCCCCCCGCCGGGCAGCCGCCCCGCCCCCGGACCGGGTGGCGGACGTCGGTGTCGCGGAACCGCGCCGGCCTGGTCGGTGCGGCCGCCCTGCTCCTGGTCGTCAGCGCCGGCGGCGGGTTCGCCGTCGGCCGGGCGACCGGTGGCGGCCACGACGGTCACCGGGACCTCTCCTCCGACCACCGCGGCTTCGACGGCTCGGTGCCCGGCGGCGACCGCGGCCAGCTCCCGCCGCCGGGTGCCCCCCAGGGCCCCGACGACCTGCAGGGACAGGAAGACGGGTGACCACGGTGACCCCTCCACGCGCGTCCCGGCGGCTCGACGCCCCGGCGCCGCTGGGGCGTCGGGCGCGTGCCGACGCGGTCGTCCGGCAGGCCTCGGGTGCCCTGCTGTGGCTGGGTCTCCTCCTCGTCACCTACTGGTGGGCGGCGGGGGGCGGCATCCAGGACCTCGGCGCCTGGGCCTCCGGCCTGACCTCGGTCGGTCGCCTGACCGGCCTGGTCGCCTCGGTGCTCCTCCTGGCGCAGGTCGCGCTGATGGCGCGGGTCCCGCGGCTGGAGTCCGCCTTCGGGCAGGACCGCCTCGCTCACCTCCACCGCATCGTCGGCTTCACGTCCTTCAACCTGATGCTTGCCCACGTCGTCACGATCACGTGGGGGTACGCCGGCGGGCAGCTGCCCGGCACGCCCGGCACGCTGTGGAACCTGACGGTCAACTACCCCGGCATGCTGCTCGCGGTCGCGGGCACCGCCTGCCTCGTCATGGTCGTGGTCACGAGCCTCCGTGCCGCCCGGCGCCGGCTCCGCTACGAGTCCTGGCACCTGCTCCACCTCTACGCCTACCTCGGCGTCGGCCTCGCCCTCCCGCACCAGCTGTGGACCGGTCACGAGCTGACCTCCTCCACCGCGCGCACCGTCTTCTGGTGGGCCGCGTGGGGTGCCGTCGCCGGGGCCGTGCTGATCTGGCGGGTCGGGGTGCCGCTCGCGGTCAACCTGCGCCACCAGCTCCGGGTCACCTCCGTTGTCCCCGAGGGGCACGGGATCGTCTCGGTCTACCTGACCGGCCGCCGGCTCGACCTCCTGCGCGCCGAGGCGGGACAGTTCTTCACCTGGCGCTTCCTGGGCCGGTCCGGCTGGAGTCGGGCCAACCCCTACTCGCTCTCCGCGGCCCCGGACGGCCGCAGCCTCCGCATCACCATCCAGGCCGTGGGCGACGGCAGCGCCGAGGCGCTCCGCCTGCACCCCGGGACCCGGGTCCTGGTCGAGGGCCCCTACGGACGGCTGAGCGCCCGGTCCCGCAGCCGCGGCAAGGTCGCGCTGATCGGCGCCGGCGTCGGGGTCACCCCGCTCCGCGCGCTGGCCGAGGGGCTCGACTACGCACCCGGCGACGCGGTGCTCCTCCAGCGCTACGGCGACGACCGGCTCTTCGCCCGGGAGCTCGACGTCCTGACCCACGAGCGCGGCCTCCGCGTCGTGCCGCTGCCCGGCCACCGCCGCGGCCGCGACTCCTGGCTCGGCGAGGTGGGCCACGGCTCCGACCTCGACCACCTGCACCGGTGGGTGCCCGACATCGCCGAGCGCGACGTCTACGTCTGCGGGCCGACCCCCTGGGCCGACCTCGTCGTCGAGGACCTCACCTCGGCCGGCGTGACCCCTGACCACATCCATCTCGAGACCTTTGCGTGGTGACCCGATGAAGAGAATCGTCCTGTGGTGCCTGAGCACCCTGTCCGTCCTGGTGCTGCTGTTCGGCTACCACACGTCGACGTCCTCGGTGCTGGCCACCAAGTCCCCGACCGCGATCGTGTCGAGCAGCACGTCGAGCCACAGCGCCGCCTCCACCAACTCGAAGTCGACCGGCTCCGGCACGTCGACCCAGGCCGCGAAGACCAGCACCGTCACGGGCGCCGTCGCCCAGACCCAGTGGGGCCCGGTCCAGGTCCGGCTGACCCTGCAGGGCAGCTCGATCACCAAGGTCGAGGTCCTGCAGTACCCCAGCGGCAACGGGACCGACAGCCAGATCAACTCCTACGCGCTGCCGATCCTGGTCCAGGAGACGATGAACCAGCAGAGCTCCAAGATCGACATGGTCAGCGGGGCCACGGTCACCAGCACCGGCTACGTGCAGTCGCTGCAGAGCGCCCTGGACCAGGTGTCGGCATGAGGCGCGTCGAGCACGTGATGGGGATGCCGGTCAGCCTCGTGCTGCGGGGCCGGCACGCCGACGACGAGGCCGGCGAGGCCGCCTGGCAGGACGCGCTGGCCAGCCTGCGCGAGGCCGACCGCGTCTTCAGCACCTGGCGCGAGGACTCCTACATCTCCCGGCTGGGCCGTGAGGAGATCGAGCTCGGCGACTGTCCCCCCGAGGTCGCGGAGGTGCTCGGCCTCGCGGAGGCGGCGCGGCTGGAGTCCGACGGCGCCTTCGACGTACGACGGGTGGCCGCCGACGGCACGCACGTGCTGGACACCGACGGCGTGGTGAAGGGGTGGGCCGTGCAGCGGGCCGCGGCGTGCCTGGCCGCGCTCGAGGGGACCGACTACTGCCTGTCCGCCGGCGGCGACATGGTCTGCCGCGTCGTCGACCCGGACGCCGAGCCGTGGCAGGTCGGGATCGAGGACCCGCGGGACCCGAGCCGGCTGATCGCCCGGATCCCCGTCCGCGACGGCGCCGTCGCCACCTCCGGCTTCGCCCACCGGGGCGCCCACATCGTCGACGCGCGGACCGGTCAGGTGCCGTCCGGCGTCGCCTCGGTCACCGTGGTCGCACCGGACCTCACGTGGGCCGACCTCGACGCGACCTCGGCCTTCGCGATGGGAGACCGCGCCCTGCCCTGGCTGCGGACGCGAGCCGGACGGGTCGGCCTGGTCGTCGCGGCCGACGGCACCGCCGAGGTCTTCGGCGCCGCCTGAGCGAGTCCGGTCAGCGACCGCCCGCCAGGCGTCGCCGCAGGCTCCTCACCTCGGCCTCGAGGGCCATCACCTTGCGGATGCCGGCGAGGTTGAGGCCCTCTCCGAGCAGCTCGCGGATCCGGTGGAGTGTCTCGATGTCGTCCTCGCTGTAGATCCGGGTGCCGCCCTCGGTGCGGCTCGGCCGGACCAGCCCGTGGCGCTCGTAGACGCGGAGGTTCTGGATCGCCATCGAGACCTTCTCGGCCGCGACGGAGATGGCGTAGACCCCGCGAGTGCCCTCGACCATCCGATCTCCTCCTTCTGCCTGCCCGGGAAATTCCAGGGAGGGTCTTGATTTCGACCTGTTCCCCAGACTATAAGAAACCTGTAATCACGAATAGAGGTCTGCGCACCCGGCGTGGATCGAACCTCCAGGAAGGACATGTGATGTTGCTGCGTACGACCGACCCGTTCCGCGACTTCGACCGGCTGGCCCAGCAGCTGCTCGGCACCACCAACCGACCTGCCGTGATGCCGATGGACGCGTGGCGTGAGGGAGACACGTTCGTCATCGAGTTCGACCTCCCCGGCGTGGCCCGGGACTCCATCGACCTCGACGTGGAGCGCAACGTGCTGACCGTCCGGGCCGAGCGCGTCCCGCGCAACGGGGACTGGGAGATGCTCGCCGCCGAGCGGCCGCGCGGCGTCTTCAGCCGCCAGCTGGTGCTGGGCGACAACCTCGACCTGGACCGCATCGACGCGGCGTACGACGGAGGGGTGCTGACCCTGCGCGTGCCGGTCGCCGAGCGGGCCAAGCCGCGCAAGATCCAGATCGGCGGCCGGACCGAGGACCCGGCGGCCCTGGAGGCCTGACGGCGTCAGGAGGGCGGCGTCCGCACGGCCCGGAAGCGGTCGGGCTCGAAGCCGTGGGCCATCGCCCACACGACGGCCTGGGCGCGCGTGGTCACCCCGATCTTGCGGTAGGCCGTGCGGATGTAGGTCTTCACCGAGTTGATGCTCAGGCCGGCGCGGATGGCGATCTCCTTGTTGGGAAGCCCGCGGACGATCAACGCCAGCATCTCCGACTCCCGGGCCGAGAGGCCGACGGTGTCGCCCGGCCAGCGGCCGAAGTCCTCGTCGGCGCGGGTGGCCGGGTCCGGCAGGACCCGCTCACCCGCGGCGATCCGCTCGAGCGCGTCGACGATCTCCTCGCCGGACAGACCCTTGGACAGGTAGCCGGCGACGCCGTGGCTGACCGCACGCTCGATGAGACCGGGGTCGAGGTTCCAGCTGAAGACGACCAGCCGGGCCGTTCCGTGCTGGACGAGCTCCTCCACGTCCAGGGCGTCGCCCTGCACCTGGCCGAAGGTGTCGTGGAGAACGATGTCGACATCGCTGACGACCGGCATTCGGCTGTCCAGCTCGACGACCAGGACCCGGTCGCTGAACGGTCGGAGGACCGCGGCGATGCCGGCGACCACGAGCTCGTAGTCGTTGAGGACGGCGATCCGCAGGGGCATGGGTCGCACTCTAGGCCGGTGGCTCGCGTGGCGAGGGTGCCGGCGGCGCGGACTGCAGTGCCTCCCGTCGGACTGCGTGAGCCCCGCTCGGTCACCGGCCGCCGGCACCCTCGGGAACACCGTCCAGCGGACTGTTCGGGACCAACCACACCCTCACGGGTGGTAGCACCTTGCGGGGTGAGGTGAACAGGTGCGCACACTGGAACCATCGGTCGTGCCGCAGCCACCGGGAGGACCTCATGACCCACCACACCGCCACCGCGAACGCCCACGTCGAGGACGCCGTCGAGACGGTCGACGCCGTCCTCCTCGACCTCGACGGCACGCTGGTCGACTCCGTCTACGCGCACACGCTGGCCTGGAAGTCGGCCTTCCGTGACGTCGGCATGGACGTGCCGGCGCACCGGATCCACCGCGCGATCGGCATCAGCGGCGACCGGCTCGTCGCCCACGTCGCCGGCGACCGGGTCGAGGCCGCGGTCGGCGACGCCGTCCGCGACGCGCACCGCCGCCACCTCGACGAGCGACTCCACGACGTCGTCCCGACCGACGGGGCGCGCGACCTGCTCGAGGCGCTGCGAGAACGCGACGTGACGGTCGTGCTCGCCAGCGCCGGCGGCGCCGAGATCACCGGGCGGCTGCTCGACCTGCTCGAGGCGGCGAAGCTGCTCGACGAGGTCGTGACGGGCTCCGACGTCGACAGCGGGAAGCCGTCGGGCGAGCTGGTGGCAGCGGCGATGGCCGCGGTCGCCGCCGACCGGGCGGTGCTCGTCGGCGACACCGTCTGGGACGTGCAGGCCGCCACCGACGCGGGCATCCCGTGCGTCGGCCTGCTGACCGGCGGCATCGCCGAGTCGGAGCTGCGCGAGGCGGGCGCGATCGCGGTCTTCGACACCCCGCGCGACCTGGCCGAGCACCTCGACGAGGTGCTCCCGAGCGACAAACACCCGTTGGGGTGAGGTCTTCGGCTCGGGGAAACGGCCGATGACTCACTAGCGTCTGGAGCGTGCCTGCGCCCATCACCCTGGGGACCGACGAGTCCTCCGAGCTGGTGACCGCGGGGCTCGGCGCGATGCTCGGTCGGCACAGCGAACGGATTCGGTTCGTGGCCTTCGACCCGGCCGCCCCGCCGGTCCCCGACATCGTGCTCTGCGACCCGCACGCCGCGCCCGGCGGCGCCGTACGCGTGCACGAGCTGGTCGGTCTCGGCGCCCGCGTGGTCGCCTTCTCCTGGCGGGTCGACCCGGTCAGTGTCGAGCGCGCCCTGGCCGCGGGAGCGCTCGGCTACCTGCCGAAGTCGCTCACGTCCGAGGAGCTGGTGGCCGCCGTCGAGGAGGTGCACCGCGACGGCCTCGTCACGCTCCGGCCCACGGTGCTGCCCGGTGAGGAGCTCACGGCGCGCGAGAGCGAGGTGCTCGCGCTGGTGTGCCGGGGGCTGAGCAACGACGAGATCGGTGCCGAGCTCTACCTCTCGATCAACTCGATCAAGACCTACATGCGCCAGATCTACCGCAAGACGGCCGTGACCCGGCGCGCCCAGCTCGTGGCGTGGGGGCTGCGCCGCGGCTACTGAACCGCAGCGCGGCTACCAGCGGTCTGAGAGGGTGTGCCCATGAAGTCCGCCGCACGCCGGATCGTGCTGGAGACCCTCGGCTGGATCCTCGTGGTGGCGGGCATCGCCGCCCTGGTCCTCCCGGGCCCCGGCCTGCTGATGGTGTTCGCGGGCCTGGCGCTGCTGTCCCAGCAGTACGACTGGGCCGAGCGCCGGGTCGAGCCGGTCAAGGAGCGTGCGCTCAAGGCCGCCGCCGAGGGCGTCGAGACCGTGCCGCGGATCGTGATGTCGGTGGTGTTCGCGCTGCTGCTCGTCGCGGCCGGCGTGCTGTGGATCTGGGGACCGGCCGCGCCGGGCTGGTGGCCGGTCGACGAGTCGTGGTGGCTCCTCGGCGGCTGGGGGACCGGCGCCACGCAGGTCGCGTCCGGCCTGATCGCGCTGGCGATGATCGTCTACAGCGTGCGGCGCTTCCGGATCCGCGGAGATAGCCCCGACTGACGGGGCTCCTGGGCCAGCGCCCGCGCGATCACGGTCGTCGCCGGCGGCGGGGCGAGGAGCGGGTCGCAGTCGTAGGGCCCCGGGTGGCCGTTGAGCTCGGCAGCGAGCGCGAGCGAGACCCGGTCCAGGCTGGCGGTGTCCTCGAGGGTGGCCAGCAGGTCGTACTCGTCGAGGCCGGCCGCCAGTGCGAGGTCCAGCAGCTCGAAGCCGTGCCGCTTGCCCCAGCTGCGGAGCAGCTCGGAGGGGATCGCGGGGATCGGGGCGATCAGCCGCCCGGGCGTCGGCGCGATCCGTGGCACCGGGGGCAGCGGTGTGGTCGGAGCGGGCGCCGACGCCCGGGGGCGGACCAGGAGCCCGACCAGTGCGGCGCAGGCCGCGCCGACGAGGAAGAGCCCGAGTCCGGTGAACATGGCCCCCAGCCTCGACGTCGTCGCGTCCCGCCGTCAGGTGCGGAGGTGCCGACCGGCCTAGTGCGTGGGTACCAGGGCCGGGGCGCTGTCAGGGCCCGTCACGACACCGTCACGACCGCGGACCCGCGGCGCGGGACCCAGAAGCGGAGGGTGGACCCGGGCCCGTCGGACTCCAGCCGGCACCAGCCCCCGGTGATCGTGGCCCGGTCGAGCATCGTGGCGAGCCCCCGGTGGCCGGCGCGCGGCTCGATCGTGGGGGGCACGCCGACCCCGTCGTCGATGACGGCCACCTCCACGCCCTCGTCGTCGGGGGTGATCAGGACCCGCACGTGGGTGGCGCGGGCGTGCTTGCGCACGTTGATCAGCGCCTCCTGGCCGATCCGGAAGGCCTGGGTCGCCAGCTCGTCCGGCAGGTCGAGGGAGCCCTCGCCCTCGACCTCCACCGTCCAGGTCATCGGGACGTGGACGAACGTGTGGTCGGCGGCGTCGCGGAGCATCTTGGCGAGGTCGACGCCGGGCACCACCGGCTCGAGGTCGAAGAGCAGGTGCCGCAGGCCCGTCGTGACCGAGGAGACCGAGTCCTGGAGCCGGGCCACGCCGTCCTCGAGCTCGGGCGCGGCCTCGTGGATGCGGCGGCGCAGCAGGCCGAGCCGGAGGTCGACGGCCGCGAGCGCCTGCACGGAGTCGTCGTGGACGTCGGCGGCGATCCGGCCCCGCTCCTCCTCCTGGGCGAGGACGAGGCGGCGCAGCAGCTCGGTGCGCTGCGCGGCCACCTCCTCGAGCCGGTCGCGCGAGTCGAAGGCCTCCAGGGCGAAGGAGAAGTTGTGGGCCACGGCCTCGAGCAGCGCCCTCATGCCCTCGTCGAAGAGGTGCGGGCGGTCCGAGCAGAGGGTCAGCGCCGACACGGCGCGGCCGCCGCAGTGCAGGGGGATGGCCGCGGCGTCGAGGATGCTGGTGGACGTGTCGTCGCGGTAGTCGTCGTACGCCGCCGTGCCGTCGCGCAGCGCCCGGGTGGTGGGCCCGCCCTCGCGCGGGCCGTCGATGTCGCCGGCCGAGGCGACGACCTCGAGCGCGCCGTCGGGCGCGAGTCGGCCGATCCACGCGCCGTGGAACCGGCCGAACTCCACCGCGACCCGGCAGGTCTCCTCGTAGAGGGACTGGGCGTCCGCCGCCCGGACGATGGCGTCGTTGAACCGGGCGAGGGTGAGGTAGGAGCGGTTGAGCTCACGCAGCCGCGCCGCGGCGGCGAGCTGCTCGGTGACGTCGACGATGGTGGCGATGGTCCAGAGGCCGTCGTCGGTGAAGGCCGGGGTCAGGCCGATGTCGCAGGGGAAAGTGGTGCCGTCCTTGCGGATGCCGCGGAAGAGCTCGTGCCCGCCGCGGTTGCGGGCGCCGGGGTGGGCGAAGTACGCCGAGAGGTTGCCCAGGTGGAGGGCGGCGTCCTCCTCCGGCACCAGGATGTCGATCGGCCGGCCGAGGAGCTCGTCCTCGGTCCGGCCGAACGTGGTCAGCGCGGCGGGGTTGGCGTAGTCGATGCGGGCCTGCTCGTCGAACCCGATCACCGCCGGGCCGGCCGCGTCGAGGATGGCCCGGGTCATCGCGTCGATGCCGTGGCGGCGTACGTCGTTGCTCATCCGAACCTCCCCGTGGGCTCGTCAACCGCTGCGGACAGGCCTCACGGTACGTCGGAAGTGGTGGGCGCGGGGGCGTCTGCGAGGAGCTGGCGCAGGGCGTCGACGGCGCCGGGCACGGCCAGCACCACCTCGCCCTCGAGCGTGCGGGCGACCAGGTCGGGGAGCTGGGCGCCGAGGCGACCCTTCCCGAGGTAGCCGGTGGCGCCGGCGCGCAGCATCGCGAGGATCCCGTTGGCGCCGACCTGCGCGGAGACGGCCACCACGACCGGGCCGGTCGAGCCGCCGGTGGCGGGGTCGACGGTGCGGGTCAGCCGCCGGGCGGCCTCGGGACCGCCGCCGGGCATCCGGATGTCGAGGAGCACCACGTCCGGGTCCTGCCGGTCCACCAGCTGCATCAGCTCGTCGCCGGTGCCCGCGATGCCCACGACCACGAAGCGCGGGTCGTCCTCCAGGACGTCGACCAGCGCGCCGCGGAAGGAGAGGTCGTCGTCGGCGACGACGACGCGGATCGGGGGCACAACCTCCATCGTCCTCCGGGTCCGATCGCGCCGTGAGCCCGCTGGCGCACTAGCCCCTCTAGTACGTTGGCACTAGACGGGCCGCGGGACCGCGCGGTCCCGGGCACGTGTCGGGCCACTTTCGGGGGAGGGCGGATGGCGGACTACCCGCAGACCGAGCCGTTGTTCGCGCGGACCTGGCGGTTCCCGTCCGAGGGCTACCCGTCCCGCTCGTCGATGGACGACATGCTCGACGCGCTGCTGCCCGGGATCGAGGCGCTGCCGGGCTACCGGGGTGTGACGGTGCTGGTGGAGCACGGCACCGGGGCGGTGCTGGCCACCGTCTTCTGGGACAGCGAGGAG
Organism: Nocardioides ginsengisegetis; assembly: GCF_014138045.1. NCBI lineage: Bacteria > Bacillati > Actinomycetota > Actinomycetes > Propionibacteriales > Nocardioidaceae > Nocardioides > Nocardioides ginsengisegetis. Next base: position 3,849,326 of record NZ_JACGXA010000001.1, on the reverse strand, counting down.
CACTTGAGGGCCGCGATGGCACGCGAGACCAACGCCGCCCGCGGCACCCTGGTCCTGACCGGCGGCGACGCGTCGGAGTCCGCCACGCATGATGTCCTCATCAACAGGCCGGCCCCGCCGGTCTTCGACCGGGACCTGGGCAGGGTGGGGCGATGAGCGAGACCAGCGACCAGCACGACGCGCCCGTCCGGGTGCTCGTCGTCGACGACCACGAGGTGCTCGCCGCGAGCCTGGCGCACGTGCTCGACGACGAGCCCGACTTCCTGAGCGTCGGCGTCGCCGGCACGCTCGAGAAGGCGCGCAGCATGATCCGCTCGACGGCCCCCGACGTACTCCTCCTCGACCACCGCCTGCCCGACGGTGACGGGGTCGCCGCGATCCCCGAGCTGCTCGCGCTGCGGCCGAGCTTGCGCGTGGTGGTGCTCACCGCGAGCGCAGCCGACCACGTGCTGGTCGCCGCCATCGAGGCCGGCGCGTCCGGCTTCCTGTCCAAGACCCGGAGCCTGGCCGAGGTCACCTCGGCGGTGCGGTCGGCCGCCACCGGCGAGGCCGTGATCAGCCCCGAGATGCTGGCCCGGCTGCTGCCGCGGCTGAGCCGGGGAGGCGGGCGCCGCCACGAGGAGCTCACCGAGCGCGAGCGCGAGGTGCTCGACCTCGTCGCCGACGGACTCACCAACGCCGCGATCGCCGAGAAGCTCGTGGTCAGCGTGCACACCGTCCGCAACCACATCGCCAACCTCTCGGCCAAGCTCGGCGCCCACTCCAAGCTGGAGGCGCTCTCGATCGCCGTGCGCGAGGGCCTGCTGCCGGATCGGTGAGGCAGACCCTCTAGTACATCGGGGCCAGCCCGAGTCGGCACCTGCGTGGCATGTGGGCCGCCGCGGCCCCCAGCAGACTTGGCCGTGGCGTCGGGACGCTCCCCCGAGACCCGGCGCCGCCGGCCCGGCTCGGCGGTTCGTTGGTTTCACCCCTGGATCCAAGCGTCCGTCGGGTCGGGTCCCGAGGTCACCCCCGTGCCTCGGGCGGGTCCCGCCACGTGTCAGCCGCTGCTCCGTGGCGGGACTTCGCACGTGTCCGGGAAGCAGGCCCGACGGCCCTCCGCTGGTAACCTCCCGGGCGTTGGAGGGGAGTATTCCTTCGTCGACGTGTCGTCATCACGGACAGGCCCAGACCTGACCCGGTGCGTCGGGCCAGCCGTGACCGGCCGGCGGAAGAGACCTCCGGAGTCGATCGACGTCCGGAGTCTGCCGTGATCAGTGCCGTGTCCCCGTCCACCTGGGTCCTCACCCTGCTCTTCCTCGCCGCCGTGGTGGTGCTCGACCTGCGCGTCATCGCGCGTCGCACCGGCGAGGTGACGCTCGCGTCCGCTGCCCGCTGGGTGCTGTTCTACGTCGCCCTGGCGCTGGCGTTCGGGGTGGTGCTGCTCGTCGGGCTCGGCGGCGACCTCGGCACGCAGTTCTTCGCCGGCTACATCACGGAGTACAGCCTCAGCGTCGACAACCTCTTCGTCTTCGTCATCATCATGCACAAGTTCGCGGTGCCCGGGCCGGCCCGCGACAAGGTGCTCTACATCGGCATCCTGCTCTCGATGGCCCTGCGCGGCGTCTTCATCCTGGCCGGGGCCGCGTTCATCTCCGCCGCCTCGTGGAGCTTCTACCTCTTCGGCGCGCTGCTGCTCTACACGGCGTACACGCTGCTCGTCGACGACGACGAGGACGCCGACTTCCAGGAGTACGGCATCGTGCGCGGGCTGCGGAAGGTCCTCCCCATGACCGACGGGTACGCCGGGGACGCGATCGTCGTGCGCGACGCGGCCGGCAAGCGCCGCTGGACCCCGCTGGTGATCGCGATCGCCTCGATCGGCGTCGCCAACGTGGTCTTCGCGCTCGACTCGATCCCCGCGATCTTCGGCCTCACCCAGGACGCGTTCGTCGTGATCACCGCCAACGCCTTCGCCCTGATGGGCCTGCGCCAGCTCTACTTCCTCGTCGGCGGGCTGCTGGAGCGGCTGATCTACCTCAACATCGGGCTGTCCGCGATCCTCGCCTTCATCGGCGTGAAGCTGGTGATCGAGGCGCTGCACGGCAGCGGCGTCGACGCGATCGGTTCGTGGGTGCTGCCCGAGATCGGGATCGTGACCTCGCTCGGGTTCATCGTGGCGGTGCTCGCCGCGGCGACGGTGGCCTCGCTGGCCAAGGGGCGGCTGGACGACCGGGTGACCGAGGCGTCGTAGCCTTCGGGCCATGTCACTCCTTCAGGGCCGCACGGCCGTCATCACCGGAGGCGCCCAGGGCCTGGGCCGCGCGATCGCCGAGCGGTTCGTGGCGGAGGGCGCGCGGGTCGTGATCGGCGACGTCGACCTCGCCGCGGCCACGCAGACGGCCGCCGAGCTCGGGGACGGGGTGGCCACCGCGGTGCGCTGCGACGTGACGTCCGAGGAGGAGATGGAGGCGCTGGTCGCGGCCGCGACGGAGCGCTTCGGGTCGCTGGACGTGATGGTCAACAACGCCGGGGTGCTGCGTGACGCGACGATGCGCAAGATGACCCTCGACGACTTCCGGCTGGTGCTCGACACGCACGTCCAGGGCACCTGGCTCGGCACCCGCGCGGCCGCGGCCGTGATGCGCGAGGCGGGGTCCGGGTCGATCGTGAACATGTCGTCGATCTCGGGCAAGGTCGGCAACCTCGGCCAGACCAACTACAGCGCCGCGAAGGCCGGGATCGTCGGGCTGACCAAGGCGGCGGCCAAGGAGGTCGCGCACGTCGGGGTCCGGGTCAACGCGATCCAGCCCGGCCTGATCCGCACCGCGATGATCGAGGGGATGCGGGCCGACATCCTCGAACAGCGGATGAAGGACATCCCCATGGGTCGCTTCGGCGAGCCCGCGGAGGTCGCGTCGGTGGCCACGTTCCTGGCGTCCGACCTGTCGTCGTACATGACCGGCACGGTCCTCGAGGTGACCGGCGGGCGTCACATGTGATGTCGGTGTCGGCCCCTAGGGTCGTCCCGTGACCGTCCACCTCCACCGCGCGCCGCGCACCGACCTGCTCGCCGACGCCCTCGGCGACCTGTTGGCGACCCCGCTGGAGGACCCGTTCGCCCAGGAGGTCGTGGTGGTGCCGGCCAAGGGCGTGGAGCGCTGGCTGACCCAGCGGCTCAGCCACCGCCTCGGCACCGGCCCGCGCGGCGGCGACGGTGTGTGCGCCGGGGTGCGGTTCCTCAACCCCCGCTCGCTGGTGAGCATGCTGCTCGACCGCGAGCGCGACGACGTGTGGGATCCCGACCGGCTGGTCTGGCCGCTGCTCGAGGTCATCGACGCGAGCCTCGACGAGCCGTGGTGCGCCACGCTCGCGACACACCTCGGCCACGGGATGGAGGGCGAGGAGGGGCTGCTGCGTCGCAACCGCCGCTGGTCCGTTGCCCGGCGGCTGGCGGGCCTCTTCTCCTCGTACGCCGTGCAGCGGCCCGCGCTGGTCACCGACTGGCGCGAGGGGCGCGACACGGACGGGGCGGGGGCCACCCTCGACGGCGACCTCGCCTGGCAGGCCGAGCTCTGGCGGCGGCTGGTCGCTCACGTGGCGGAGCCTGCCCCCGACGTCCGGCACGCCGAGACGCTCGAGCGGCTGCGGTCCGGCGGCGACGGACTCGACCTGCCGCCACGGCTGTCGCTGTTCGGCCACACCCGGCTGCCCGTCACCGAGGTCGAGCTGCTCGCCGCGCTGGGGGAGACACGCGACGTCCACCTCTGGCTGCCGCAGCCCTCGCCCGTCCTGTGGGACTCGCTCGCCGGACTCGGGGCGCACCTGCCGCGCGACCTCGACGACTCCGCCGATCTCGTCCACCACCCGCTCCTCGCCTCGCTCGGCCGCGACGCGCGGGAGCTGGCGCGCACGCTGTCGGAGTTCCCCGAGGGATCGTCGGGAGGCGCACCGGAGGCGGAGCGCGAGACCCTGCTCGGCTGGCTCCAGTCCGACCTACGCGACAACACCGCGCCCGACCCGGCCCTACGGGCCGGCCGGCTCCCGGCCGCCGACGACCGCTCGGTCCAGGTGCACGCCTGCCACGGACCGGCCCGGCAGGTCGACGTGCTCCGCGAGGTGCTGGTCGGGCTGCTCCAGGACGACCCGACGCTCGAGCCGCGCGACATCCTCGTGATGTGCCCCGACATCGAGACGTTCGCGCCGCTGATCCAGGCCGGCTTCGGGCTCGGCGAGGTCGTCGACCACGGCCACCCGGCCCACCGGCTCCGGGTGCGGCTGGCCGACCGGGCGCTCTCGGCGACCAACCCGCTGCTGGCCGTCGCCGCGGCCCTGGTGGGTCTGGGGGGCGGCCGGGTCACGGCGAGCGACGTACTCGACCTGGCGGCGCGTGACGCCTGCCGCCGCCGTTTCCGCTTCACCGACGACGACCTCGCGCGGATCACCCGCTGGGTGACCGAGGCCGGCATCCGCTGGGGCGTCGACGCCGAGCAGCGGGCCGGCTTCGCGATGGAGCGGTTCGGGCACAACACCTGGCGGGCCGGGCTCGACCGGATCCTGCTCGGCGTCGCGATGAGCGGCGACGACCACCGCCACGTCGGTCGCGGGCTGCCGCTCGACGACGTCGGCAGCAACGACATCGACCTGGCCGGCCGGCTGGCGGAGTTCCTGCACCGGCTCGAGACCTGCCTGCGCGCGCTCGACGCGGCCGGCGGCGTGGGTGAGTGGATGGCGATCCTGACCGAGGCCGTCCGTGGCCTGACCGACGTGCCGCTCGACGACGCGTGGCAGGTCCCGCAGTTCGAGCGCGAGCTGGCCCGCACGGCCGACTCCGCCGACGGCGGCGCGGTGCCGCTGCGGCTGGCCGACGTGCGCGCGCTGCTGGAGTCCCGGCTCGGCGGCCGGCCCACCCGCGCCAACTTCCGCACCGGCACGCTGACGGTCTGCACGATGGTGCCGATGCGCTCGGTGCCCCACCGCGTCGTGTGCCTGCTCGGCCTCGACGACGGGGTCTTCCCGCGGACCGGCTCGGTCGACGGCGACGACGTGCTCGCCCGCCGGCCGCTCACCGGCGAGCGCGACCCCCGGAGCGAGGACCGCCAGCTGCTGCTCGACGCCGTGCTCGCGGCGAGCGAGACCCTGGTGGTCACCTACACCGGCGCCAACGAGCACTCCGGCGCCGGCCGCCCGCCCGCCGTGCCGCTCGGCGAGATCCTCGACGCCCTCGACCGCACCGCCGCCGCGCCGGTCCGCGACCAGGTGCTGGTGCGCCACCCCCTCCAGCCGTACGACGCCCGCAACCTCGCCGCCGGCGCCCTCACCGGCGACCGCCCGTTCAGCTTCGACGCGGCCGCGCTGGCCGGAGCCCGGGCTGCGGTGGCCGAGCGGATCCCGCCGCAGCCGTTCCTGACCGGCGAGCTCGCCCCGCTGCCGCGCGAGGACGTCCAGCTCGCCGACCTCCAGCGCTTCCTGGCCCACCCGGTGCGCGAGTTCCTGCGCAGCCGCCTCGACGTGTCCGCGCCGCTCGAGGCCGACGAGGTCGACGACGCGATCCCGATCGACCTCGACGCGCTCGCGCTGTGGGGCGTCGGCGACCGGCTGCTCCGCGAGGTGATGGCCGGACAGGACCCCGTCGCGGTGATGACCGCCGAGCAGCTCCGCGGCACCCTCCCGCCCGGCGGGCTCGGCACCACCGCGCTGCAGCAGGTGGTGGAGGAGTCGCAGAAGCTCTTCACCCGCACGGCCCCGCTGCGCGAGGGCCAGGGCCGCTCCCTCGACGTCGACATCGACCTCGGCGACGGCCGCCGGGTGACCGGCACCGTCTCGGGCATCTACGGCAGCAAGGTCGTCTCGCTGGGCTACTCCCGGCTCAAGGCGCGCCAGCGGCTCTCCTCCTGGGTCGACCTGCTGGCGCTGAGCGCCGCCTTCCCGGACGAGTCCTTCACCGCCCACGCCGTCGGCAAGGACCGGGCCGGTCCGCTGCGGGCCCTGTCCGGCCCGCTCGACCACCGGGCGACCACGTGGCTGCGTGACCTGGTCGAGCTGCGCGACCTCGGCCTGCGGCGCCCGCTGCCCGTGCCGCTGGCCACGGCCCAGGCGTGGGCCGATGCCCACGCACGCGAGCTCCGCGGTGACGACCGGCCGCCGGCTCACGCCGCCGCCCGCGCGTGGGTGACCGACCCCAACAACAGCTTCGGGATCCTCGGCGAGGACGCCGACGCGTCCCACGTCCGGGTCTTCGGCGAGCGGGCGCCGCTGTCGGTGCTCGTGGACGCCGGGCTCCCCGAGCTCGCCTGGCGCATCTGGGAGCCGCTGCTCACCGGCGGGGAGAGGGTGGCTGCGCTGTGACGACGACACCGTTCGACATCCGGGACCCGCTGCCCACCGGCACCACCCTGCTCGAGGCCAGCGCCGGCACCGGCAAGACGTGGACCATCGGCGCGCTCGTGACCCGCTACGTCGCCCAGGAGGGCGTCCCGCTCGAGCGGATGCTCGTCGTGACGTTCGGCCGGGCCGCCAGCCAGGAGCTGCGCGAGCGGGTCCGGGCCCAGCTGGTCGAGGCCGAGCGGGCGCTCGCCGACGACCCCTCCCTGCCCGAGACCGGCCGCTCCGACCTCCTCGACCTGCTGGTCGACTGCCCCGACGCGGAGCGGGTGCTGCGGCACCGACGCGTCAGCGAGGCGCTGGCCAGCTTCGACGCGGCCACGATCGCCACGACCCACCAGTTCTGCTCGATGGTGCTCGGCTCGCTCGGCGTCGCCGGCGACACCGACGCCCGGGCCCGGCTCGTCGAGGACCTCGACGACCTGGTCACCGAGGTCGTCGACGACCTCTACCTCCGCGCGTTCGCGTGGTCCGCCGACCGGCCGGTCTTCAGCCGGGGAGAGGCGATGGAGATCGCCCGCACCGCCGTCTTCGACCCGCAGGCCCGCCTCGAGCCCGCCGGTGAGGACCCCTCCACGCCGGTGGGCCGGAGGGTCGCCTTCGGCAACGCCGTGCGGTCCGAGATGGACCGCCGCAAGCGACGGCTCGGGATCCTCTCCTACGACGACCTGCTGTCCCAGCTCGCCCACGCCCTCGAGGACGACGACGCCCCGGCCCGGGCGCGGATGCGCCAGCGCTGGTCGATCGTGCTGGTCGACGAGTTCCAGGACACCGACCCCGTGCAGTGGCAGGTCCTCGACCGTGCCTTCACCGGCCACGCCACGATGGTGCTGATCGGCGACCCCAAGCAGGCGATCTACGCCTTCCGCGGCGGCGACGTCACCACCTACCTCCAGGCCGCCGAGACCGCCTCGACCCAGAAGACGCTCGCGGTCAACTGGCGCAGCGACGCCCCGCTGCTGGAGTCCTTCCAGACGATGCTCGCCGGCGCCGCGCTCGGCGACCCCCGCATCGTCGTCCACGACGTGGCCGCCCACCACGAGAAGGGCCGGCTCGCGGGCCTGCCCCACCCGGCGCCGTTCCGGCTGCGGGTGGTGCGGCGGGACCAGCTCGGCAAGCGCGGGAGCAACCCGCTGACCGTCGGCGACGTGCGGCCCCACGTCGCGCGCGACCTGGCGCTCGACATCCGGGCGCTGCTGGCCTCGGGGGCGACGTTCGAGGGGCGGCCGCTGGAGCTGCGTGACGTCGCGGTCATCACCTACAAGCACGCCGACCTGGCCAACGCCCGCGAGGCGCTGCACGCCGTCGGCGTCCCGGCCGTGATCGCCGGCGGCGGCAGCGTGTTCGCCACCCCGGCGGCGGTCGAGTGGCTCGAGCTGCTCGAGGGGCTCGAGCAGCCGCACCGCTCCGGTCGGGTGCGAGCGGCGGCGCTCACGTCGTTCGTCGGCCACACCGCCCGCGAGCTCGACGAGCAGCGCGACGACCTCACCGACCACGTGGCCGACCGGCTCCGGCAGTGGGGCGAGGTGTTCTCGCTGCGCGGGGTCGCGGCCGTGCTCGAGGCGGCCACGGCCGCCGGGCTGCCCGCCCGCGTGCTGGCCCGGGTCGGCGGCGAGCGCCACCTCACCGACCTGCGCCACATCGGCGAGGCCCTCCACGAGGTCGCGCTCACCGAGCACCTCGGGCTGGTCTCGATGCTGACCTGGCTGCGCGGCCAGGTCGCCGAGGGCCGCGGCGGTCGCGGCACCGAGCGGACCCGTCGCCTCGACTCCGACGCGGCGGCCGTGCAGCTGGTGACGATCCACGCGAGCAAGGGGTTGCAGTACCCCGTCGTCTACCTCCCCGCGCTGGCCGACCGCAACGTCCCCAAGCCGCGCAACCCCCTCTTCCACGACGACGAGGGCCGCCGGTGCGTCAACGTCGGCGGCGGGGGCGGCGCCGGCTGGCAGGACCACGTCCAGCGCTGGCACGCGGAGGAGGGCGGGGAGTGGCTCCGGCTGCTCTACGTCGCCGCGACCCGCGCCCAGTCGCAGCTGGTGGCCTGGTGGTCGCCCACCCGCAACACCCCGGCGTCCCCGCTGCACCGGATGCTCCAGGGCCGTCGCCCCGGCATGCCCGACGTGCCGCTGGAGTTCATGAACCGCACCGACGACGAGGCCGCCGAGATCTTCGAGCGCTGGCGTGCGGCCGGCGGGCCGTCCCCCGAGCCCGCGGTGTGGGCCCCCGCCGGGGCCGAGCCGCCGCGGCCCGTCCCGCCCGACCTGGCCGTCCGCACGTTCAGCCGCTCGGTCGACGTGACGTGGCGGCGGGCGTCGTACTCCTCCCTGACGGCCGTCGAGGCGCCGACCCTCGCGGCCGGCCTCGGCGGTGCGGTCGGCAGCGAGCCCGAGGTGGAGGCGAAGGACGACGAGGCCGTCACCGCGGTTGCGGCGCCCGACTCCGGGTCCGTCGAGTCGGTGCCCTCACCGATGGCGGCCCTGCCCGTCGGTGCGACCTTCGGGTCGCTGGTGCACGCCGTGCTCGAGCACGCCGACCCGGAGGCCGACGACCTGCGCGCCGAGCTCACGGCCCACCTCGCCGAGCAGCTGGTGCACTGGCCGGTCGACGTCGATCGCGAGGCCCTCGTCGAGGCGCTGGTGGCCGTGTGCGACTCGCCGCTGGGTCCGCTGGCCCCCACGACGCTGCGCGAGGTGCCACTGCGCGACCGGCTCCGCGAGATGGAGTTCGAGCTGCCGCTGGCGGGCGGCGACCTCGCCGGCTCGGCCGGCACGGACGACGTACGCCTCGGCGATCTCGCCCCGATTCTGCGTCGCCACCTGCCCGACGGCGACCCGGTGCGCGCCTACGCCGACGCCCTCGACCAGCCGCACCTCGGCGGGCAGGCGCTCCGCGGCTACCTCACCGGCTCGGTCGACGTGGTGCTGCGGCTGCGCACCGACGCCGGGCCGCGCTACGTCGTCGTCGACTACAAGACCAACTGGCTCGGCGCCCACGAGCAGCCGCTGACCGCCCACGACTACCGCCCCGAGGCGCTCGCCGGGGCGATGGGGCACAGCGACTACCCCCTCCAGGCGCTGCTCTACGCCGTGGTGCTGCACCGGTTCCTGCGCTGGCGCCAGCCCGGCTACGACCCGGCGGTCCACCTCGGCGGCGTGCTCTACCTCTACCTGCGCGGCATGTGCGGGCCGGAGACACCGCTCGTCGACGGCGAGCCGTGCGGGGTGTTCTCGTGGCGGCCGCCGGTCGCGCTGGTCGAGGAGCTGTCCGACCTGCTCGACGGGAGTGCCCGATGACCGAGATCTTCGAGCCGGTGTCCGAGCAGGACTGGCGGCTGGTGGCCGGCGCGGCGGGGCTGCTCGGCGACTTCAACCGCGCGGGCGTGGTCGAGTCGACCGACGTGCACGTCGCCACCCGGCTGGGCGATCTGGCCGGCGAGGACGACGAGCGCGTCCACCTCGCGGTGGCGCTGGCCGTCCGGGCCGTCCGGCACGGCTCGGTCGGCGTCGACCTCGCCACGGTGCCTGCCATCGCGCCCGACCTGCCGTGGCCCGAGGCCGACGGCTGGGCCGGAGCCGTGGCGGCCTCGTCGGTGCTGGTCGAGGGCGCGGTGCGGCTCGACCACGGGCTGCTCTACCTCGACCGCTACCACCGGCTCGAGGGACAGGTCTGCGACGACCTGCTCGAGCGGACCGCCCAGCCGCCCCCGCCCGTCGACGAGGCCCACCTCGCGGCCGCCGTCGAGCGGGTCCGCGGTGAGCGGCTCAGCGCCGAGCAGGAGGCGGCGGCGGTGCAGGCCGTCCGCCAGTGGACGACCGTCCTGACCGGCGGCCCCGGCACCGGCAAGACCACGACCGTGGCCCGGATGCTCGCCCTGATCGCCGACCAGGCCCACGCGCGCGGCGAGCGGCTCTCGATCGCGCTCAGCGCTCCCACCGGCAAGGCCGCAGCGCGGCTCCAGGAGGCCGTCGAGGACGAGCTCCGCGGGATGCCCCAGGAGGACCGCGACCGGATCGGCCGGATCGAGGCGATGACGCTGCACCGCCTGCTCGGCTGGCGGCCCGACAACACCACCCGCTTCCGGCACCACCGCGGCAACCGGCTCAAGTACGACGTGGTCGTCGTCGACGAGTGCTCGATGGTCGAGCTGACGATGATGGCGCGGCTGCTCGAGGCCGTCCGGCTGCGGTCTCGGCTCGTCCTGGTGGGCGACCCGCGTCAGCTCACCTCGGTCGGTGCGGGCGCGGTGCTGTCCGACCTGGTCGCCGGCTACGAAGGCCGGCCCGGCAGCCCGGTCGTCTCCCTGACCGAGAACTTCCGCTCGACCGAGGACATCAAGACCCTCGCCGAGGCCCTCCGGATCGGCGACGCCGACGCGGTGCTGACCGCGCTGCGGGGCGGGTCTGCCGAGGTCGAGTTCGTCGAGACCGACGACCCCGGCTCGGCCCTGCGCGCGGAGACGGTGGCCTCGGCTCTCGCCGTACGCTCCGCGGCCGAGGCGGGCGACGCCGCCACCGCCGTGGCGGCCCTGGACCGACACCGCCTGCTCTGTGCCCACCGCGAGGGACCCCACGGCGTCCGCCACTGGAACCACCAGGTCGAGCGCTGGCTGGGCGAGGAGACCGGGCAGGAGATCTGGTCGGAGTGGTACGTCGGGCGGCCGCTGCTGGTGACCAGCAACGACTACGCCCTGGAGATCTACAACGGCGAGACCGGGGCCGCGGTGCTGATGCCCGACGGCCGTCTCCGGGCGTTCATCGCGGGGTCGGGCCGGCTCCACGACTTCGCCCCCGGTCGCCTGGACGCGGTGGAGACCATGCATGCCATGACGATCCACAAGAGCCAGGGCAGCCAGGCCGATGCGGTCACCGTGCTGCTGCCGGACGAGGGCTCGCGGTTGCTGACGCGGGAGCTCTTCTACACCGCGGTGACGCGGGCCCGGTTCACGGTGCGGGTGGTCGGCACCGAGGCCGCCGTCCGCGCCGCCGTCGACAACCGCGCCCAGCGGGCCACCGGCCTGCGCCAGCGCCTGGCGGGTGCCTGACCGGGTGCTGGGCTGCGAAATCCGCCGGCAATCTGGGACGGCTAGGGTCGAGCCAACCGATCTTGGAGTAGACATGCCGTTCCTGCTGCGCGTGGAGCTTCCCGACGTCCCCGGGTCCCTGGGACGGGTGGCGAGCGCCATCGGTGAGGCCGGGGGCGACATCGAGGCCATCGAGATCGTCGAGAAGCGCCACGACGACGGCACGGCCGTCGACGACGTGCTGCTCGAGATCGCGCCGGGGTCGATGCCCGACTCGATCGTGTCGGTCTGCAACGCCCTCGACGGCGTGCAGGTGCTGTGGATCAGCCGGTACGCCGCCGGCGGCAACCTCTTCCTCGACCTCGAGGCCGTGGAGGAGCTGACGACCGATCCCGCCGCCGCGCTCGACCGGCTCGTCGGCCTGCTGCCCGTGACCTTCCGCGCCGACTGGGCCGCCCGGGTGCACCGCGGCGGCAAGGTGCTCGGCCGCACCGAGGCCGCCCCCGAGGACCTCGACTTCGTCGACGTCGACGGGGCCGAGCGGATCAACCTCGAGGACGAGGTCAACATCTACTGCGGTGCCCGACTCGACCAGGACGAGGTCGTGGTCATCGGCCGGCGCGGCGGTCCGGAGTTCCTCGACTCCGAGCTCGCCCGGCTGGCCCACCTGGTCGGGCTCGCCGCCTCGATCGCCCGCAACGCCTGACGCGTCCCGGATTCGCCGACCGTCAGTCGGTGCGCTCGAGCAGGAAGACCGGGATCTCGCGGTCGGTCTTCTGCTGGTACTCCCCGTAGGTCGGCCAGGTCGCCACGGCGTACTCCCACCAGTCGGCGCGCTCGTCACCCTCGACGATCCGGGCCTTGTAGGTGTGCTTCTCCGCGCCGTCCTGGAGGTCGACCTCCGGGTTGGCCAGGAAGTTGAAGTACCACTCCGGGTGCTCCGGCGCGCCGCCCTTCGACGCGATCGCGACGTAGGTGCCGTCGCGCTCCACGCGCATGACGGGGTTCTTGCGCAGGTTGCCGGACTTCGCGCCGACCGAGGTGATCACCACGACGGGGAAGCCGCGGAGGAAGCGGCCCTTCTCGCCGTCGGTCGCCTCGTACTCGGCCACGTTGTCGCGGACCCACTCGGTCTTGCTGGGGACATAGGTGCCTGTCAGTGCCATGCCTCCGACAACACCGTGCGTGAGACGGGGATTCCACGGGCACTAGGTTCTTCACCATGAGTGCGATCGACGGAGTCTCCGAGATCTTCGATGCCGACGCGTGGGAGGTCGTGCCGGGGTTCGAGGACCTGACCGACCTGACCTACCACCGCGCCAAGGCGCACGGGACCGTCCGGATCGCCTTCGACCGCCCCGACATCCTCAACGCCTTCCGGCCGCACACGGTCGACGAGCTGCTCCGCGTCCTCGAGCACGCGCGCATCTCCAGCGACGTCGGCTGCGTGCTGCTGACCGGCAACGGTCCGAGCGACAAGAACGGCAAGTGGGCGTTCTGCACCGGCGGCGACCAGCGGATCCGCGGCCGCGCCGGCTACCAGTACGCCGAGGGCGAGACCGCCGACACCGTGGACAAGGCCAAGCTCGGCCGGCTGCACATCCTGGAGTGCCAGCGGCTGATCCGGTTCATGCCCAAGGTCGTGATCTGCCTGGTCAACGGCTGGGCGGCCGGCGGCGGCCACAGCCTGCACGTCGTGTGCGACCTGACGCTGGCCAGCCGCGAGCACGCGCGCTTCAAGCAGACCGACGCCGATGTGGGCTCCTTCGACGGCGGCTTCGGGTCGGCGTACCTCGCCCGCCAGGTAGGGCAGAAGTTCGCGCGCGAGATCTTCTTCCTCGGCGACGAGTACTCCGCCGAGGACGCCTTCCGGATGGGCGCGGTCAACAAGGTGGTCGACCACGCCGACCTCGAGCGCGAGGCGCTGGAGTGGGGCCGCAAGATCAACGGAAAGTCCCCGACCGCCCAGCGGATGCTGAAGTATTCGTTCAACCTGATCGACGACGGGCTGGTGGGGCAGCAGCTCTTCGCGGGTGAGACCACCCGGCTCGCCTACATGACCGACGAGGCCACCGAGGGACGTGACCAGTTCCTCGAGAAGCGCGAGCCCGACTGGTCCCCGTTCCCCTGGTACTACTGAGGAGCCGTTCGCCCCATGAAGATCCCCGCTCTGAGGCTGGCCGCCGTGACCGTCTGCCTCTTCGCCGCCACCGCCTGCAACGCCGACGTCTCGGTCGGCGGCACCAAGCCGATCTCGCAGGCGGACCTGGAGAAGCAGCTCACCTCCATGTACACCCCGGACGACCCGACGGCCACCATCTCCACCTCCTGCGACGGCGACCTCGACGCGAAGGTCGACGCCACCCAGAACTGCCACCTCGACGTCGGCAAGGAGAAGGCCGACGTACGCGTCACCGTCACCGCGATCGACGGGGGTGAGGCGAAGTTCGACGTCCTGTCCTACGTGCCCGCCGAGACGGTCGCGGCGACCGTCCAGAAGTCGCTGACCGACCAGGGCTACCAAGTCGATTCCATCGCCTGCGACGACGAGCTGATCGGCAAGGTGGGCGAGAAGACCACGTGTACGGCGAAGCCGGCCGACGGCGACGGCAAGATCGAGGCCACGGTGTCCAGCGTCGACGGGCTGATGGTCAACTTCGACTACAAGGTCGTCAGCTGAGAATCGTCGTCCTGACCGGTGCCGGCATCTCCGCCGAGAGCGGGGTGCCGACCTTCCGCGACGCCGACGGGCTGTGGGAGGGGCACCGGGTCGAGGACGTCGCGACGCCCGAGGCGTACGACCACCAGCCGATGGTGGTGCAGCGGTTCTACGACGCCCGCCGGGCCGCCCTGGCCGCCGTCGAGCCCAACCCCGCGCACGCCGCGCTGGCCCGGCTCGAGGGCCACCTCGGCGACGACTTCCTGCTCGTCACCCAGAACATCGACGACCTGCACGAGCGGGCCGGCTCGACGCGAGTGACCCACATGCACGGCGAGCTCCTCTCTGCGCTGTGCCGCGCGTGCGGCGGGCGCAGCCCGTGGGCCGACGACCTCGCCGACCTGCCCCCGTGCCCGCGCTGCGGCGTCACCGAGCTGCGCCCCGACGTGGTGTGGTTCGGAGAGATCCCCTACGCCATGGACGCGATCCAGGTGGCCCTCGCCTCCGCCGACCTGTTCGTCTCGATCGGCACCTCGGGCGCGGTCTACCCGGCCGCCGGCTTCGTCCAGCTCGCCACGGCGTACGGCGCCCGCACCCTCGAGCTCAACCTGCAGCCCAGCGAGGGCACCCACCACTTCGCCGAGTCCCGCCACGGCCGGGCGGGGGAGCTGGTGCCGGCCTGGGTGGACGAGCTGCTGGGGTCGTAGGTCGGGATAGTCCGGCACGTTTCTGTTGTGGAGAACGACTTGGGCTCAAGGGGTGGATGCAACACCACGGCTTGAGGGGTGTTGCAGATGGGCCGTCCGGGATATTGCCGCGAGGTCCGGTCACGGTTCTGGGATGGGATCCGGGCCGGCCTGCTGATCGGGGAGGCCGCGCGAGCCGCCGGTGTGTCGGTCAACTGCGGGCAGGCATGGTTCCGTGAGCGTGGCGGGGTGTGTCCCTCACGCCAAGAGCCCGGGTCTGTTCGCCCCCGGTTGACGCTGGAGCAACGCGAGGACATTGCCGCCTTCTGGTCGGAGGGGATGTCCAAGGCTGAGATCGCCCGCGAGGTCGGTGTGCATCGCTCGACCATCGGGCGGGAGCTGGCAGCCGGCAGCACCTACTTTCCCGACCGGCGGCCCAAGTACCGTGCCACGGTCGCGCAGGCCGCGGCGGACCGGCGAGCGAGTCGACCCAAGACCACGAAGCTGGCCGGCAACCCTGCCCTGGCCGCGGAGGTGGCTCGTCGGTTGGAGGAGGAGCACAGCCCCGAGCAGATCGCGGCACGGCTGAAGATCGACTTCCCCGACGATGAGGACATGCAGGTGAGCCACGAGCCGATCTACCAGGCGCTGTTCGTCCAGGGACGCGGCGAACTGCGCCGGGACCTGCACAAACGGCTACGCACCGGCCGGGTGTTGCGCAAGCCACGTCGACCGGTCGGGCAACGCGGGGGCAGCAAGATCCCGGACATGGTCAACATCAGCGAGCGTCCGCCCGAGGTCGAGGACCGAGCCGTGCCCGGCCACTGGGAGGGCGACCTGATCGTGGGGGCCAGCTCCCGGTCCGCGATCGGGACCCTGGTGGAGCGCGCCACCGGGTTCACCATGCTGCTGCACCTGCCGGAGAACCACGGCGCAGACACCGTCGCCGCTGCGATGATCGAGGCGATGAGCCGGCTGCCCGAGACGCTGCGGCAGACCCTGACCTGGGACCAGGGCCGCGAGATGGCCAGCCACGTCCGGATCGCCGCCGCCACCGACCTGGAGATCTACTTCTGCGACCCGCACTCGCCCTGGCAACGCGGCACCAACGAGAACACCAACGGGCTGCTGCGCCAGTACTTCCCCAAGGGCGCCGACCTCTCCCTCTTCGGCCCCGACTACCTCGAGCACGTGGCCCGAAAACTGAACAGCCGACCCCGCAAGCGACTCGGGTTCAAGACCCCCGCCGAAGCTCTCGACGAACTACTCTCACAACCCACAGATCCGCACGCTGTTGCATCCACCGGTTGAATTCGCCCGACCATCGACAACAGAAACGTGCCGGACTATCGCTCCATTCAGCCCGCCAGCCGCTCCCGCAGCAACGCCTCGAGCCGCCCCCAGTCGTCGGCGAGGGCCACGCGCTGGCAGAAGGCGTGGACGGTGTCGATGAACATCTCGCCGCTGGTGATCACGCGCGGGTCCATGTGGCCGAAGACCTCGAGGGTCACGACGCCGTAGAGCATCGTCCAGCCCTGCATGTAGACCCAGACCAGGCCGCGGTCGGCGGGCGCGATCTTCTCGACCTTGGCGGGGATGAGGGGGTCGCGGACCGCCTCGGCGACGGCGGGGGGCAGCTCGTCGAGGCTGGGGATGGGGAAGCCGCGGTGCTCCCACAGGTCGTGCATCAGGTCGGTGAAGAAGTGACCGGAGCTGGAGGCGGTGAGCAGCTCGCGGCGCAGGCACGAGGAGTCGGCGATCGGGTTGGCGAAGCACAGCGAGAACTCCCGCGCGTTGGCCAGCGCCCACGCCCGGAACTCCACCGACGCGCAGATCAGCCTGGCGGCCGGGTCGTCCGCGGGCGCCGTGGCCGCCGCGGCGACGAGCCGCTCGGTGGCCGCCTTGTCGATCTCGAAGGCGACCAGGTCGACGAGCTCCTGATAGCTCGCGACGTAGCGGTAGAGCGCGGGGGCCGTCATCCCCATCCGGCCGGCGACGGCGCGCAGCGACAGCTCCGCACCCTCGCCGAGGAGCTCCCGCGACGCGCGGACGATCTCCTCGAACGTCGCCTCGCGCTGGCGTTCGCGGCGGGTGGGTTCCTGCGTGCCTGCGGCCACTGGCTGCCTCCTGGTCCCGGCCCGATCCCGGCCCCGAGCGGCGGGATCTTTACTTGACGCGGGAAGTTTACACCGTTTACGGTTTACACCGTTCACTTTCCTGATGTGTGTTCACGAGGAGGCCGCGATGATCGAGCGGTGGGGGGCCTTCGTGGCCCGACGTGCGGTGGCCGTGCTGCTGGCCGGCATCGTCCTGGCGCTGGCCGCGGGGGCCTACGGCCTGGGCGTCTTCGACTCCCTGTCCCAGGGCGGCTTCGACGACAGCAGCTCGGAGTCGGCGCGCGAGCTCGCCGCCGAGCAGGACGCCTTCGGCAACAAGTCCGTCGACGTGGTCGCGATCTACAGCGACGACACCCTCACCGCCTCTGACCCGCAGTTCCGGGCGGCGGTGAAGCAGGTCGTCGCGAGCATCCCGGCCGGCACCACCGCCTCGGTCGTGCCCTACTACGCCGCCCACGACCCGAGCATGGTCAGCGCCGACGGCCACGCGGCCCAGATCGTCATCTCCCTCGCCGGCAGCAGCCAGTCCGACTACCTCGACAACTACGACCGGCTCGAGCCAGCGCTCGAGGCCGACGGCCTCACCACCCACGTGGCCGGCGCGTTCGCGGTGTACGGCGACGTCAACAAGATCACCTCGGAGGACCTCGCCCGCGCCGAGGAGATCTCGCTGCCGATCGTGGTGGTCCTGGCGCTGCTGATCTTCGGCAGCCTCGTCGCCGCGTCGATGCCGGCCCTCGTCGGGGCGCTCGCCGTGGTCGGCGCGCTCGCGCTGGTCCGGGTGATCACGCTGTTCACCGACGTCTCGATCTTCTCGGTCAACGTCATCTCGCTGCTGGGCATGGGCCTGGCCATCGACTACGCGCTCTTCGTGATCAGCCGCTTCCGCGAGGAGCTCGCGAAGCTCCCGGCCGACGACCCCCAGGCCGCCGCCACCGCGATCCGGCGCACGATGACCACGGCCGGCCGCACGGTGCTCTTCTCGGGCCTGACGGTCGCCGCGGCCCTGTCGAGCCTGCTGATCTTCCCCCAGAACTTCCTCCGCTCCATGGGGTACGGCGGCATCGCGGCTGTCGTCATCGCCATGCTCGCGGCCCTGACGGTGCTCCCGGCGGTGCTGCGCCTGCTCGGCCGTCGGGTGGACGGCGGACGCCTCCCGTGGCGCCGGCACCGCGCCGTCTCGGTCGGCGACGACCACGGTTGGTGGGCCCGCCTCGCCCACGGCGTGATGCGTCGCCCGGTGCTCGTGATCGTCGCGACGGTCGCGGTGCTGCTCGCGGTCGCCTCGCCGTTCCTGGGCGCCAAGTGGGGCAGCGTCGACTACCGCGTCCTGCCCTCCGACGCCCCGGCCCACGTCGCGGCCACCAAGCTCAACGCCGACTTCGGCCCCGAGATGTCGACCGCGAGCCTGCTGCTGCGGGGGACCTCGCAGGCCGACGTCGCGGCGTACGTCGACCAGGTCGAGGCGCTGCCCGGCGTCGCCGGCGTGCAGGCGGTCGACCAGCAGGGCGACACCACGCTGCTGCGGGCGGCGTGGCGCGGCAACAGCCAGACCGAGGCCTCGCAGGAGCTGATCCAGCAGGTCCGCGGGATCGACCCCGCGAGCGGCAGCGTCCTCGTCGGGGGCCAGACCGCCAACACCGTCGACCTGGTCGACTCCGTCGGCGCGCACCTGTCGTGGATGGGCCTGATCGTGCTCGTGGTCATGCTGGTGCTGCTGTTCATGGCGTTCGGGTCGCTGGTGCTCCCGGTCAAGGCGGTCGTGATGAACCTGTTCTCGATCACCGCGTCGTTCGGCGTCGTGACCTGGATCTTCCAGAACGGTCACCTGTCCGGGCTGCTGGGCTTCACCTCGATGGGCTT
This sequence comes from Nocardioides ginsengisegetis, assembly GCF_014138045.1. NCBI lineage: Bacteria > Bacillati > Actinomycetota > Actinomycetes > Propionibacteriales > Nocardioidaceae > Nocardioides > Nocardioides ginsengisegetis. The sequence goes on along the minus strand of NZ_JACGXA010000001.1, from coordinate 3,830,618 downwards.
CCTCGACGCGACCAACCCGATCCTGATGCTGGCCATCCTGTTCGGCCTGTCGATGGACTACGAGGTCTTCCTGCTCTCCCGCGTCCGCGAGCAGTACGACCGCACCGGCGACAACGACCTCGCGGTGGCCACCGGCGTGCAGAAGACCGGCCGGATCATCACCAGTGCCGCGCTGCTGCTGGCCGTCGTGATCGGTGCCTTCGGGCTCTCCGGGATCATCTTCATGAAGATGATCGGCATCGGGATGCTGGTCGCCCTCGTGATCGACGCGACCGTCGTCCGCGCCCTGCTCGTGCCCGCGACCATGAAGCTCCTCGGCCGCTGGAACTGGTGGGCGCCCGCGCCGATGCTGCGCTGGTGGGAGCGCTATGGCTTCCGCGAGACCGAGGGCGAACCCCTGCCCGAGCCGGTCCTCAGTAGTCCTGCAGCTGGGTGAAGAACCGGTCCGGGTCGTAGGTCTCGCGCACCGACCGAAGTCGGGGTGCGTTGGCGCCGAAGTACGCCGACGACGGGTCCTCGATCGCCGCGTCGGCGTAGTTCACGTAGGCGTGCCGGCCCCACCAGGGCGACATCGTCGAGCGGAAGCCGCGCACGTAGTCGTCGGCGGTCGCCGGGGGGCCGTGGGTGTACGTCGCGGTGTACTGCACGGTCGCCAGCGCCTCGCGGTGCACGAAGGCCGTCGCGTCGGGTGCGAGGTCGCGGACCCGACCGCCGAGGGCGTCGATCGAGATGCCGGCCTCCAGCAGCCCGGTCGCGGCGGCGTCTTCGACCTGTCCGACCAGCGCCGCGATGCCCGCGTCGGGGAGCGGGTCGTAGGCCACGTGGGACGTCGCCCCGAACGCCTCGCGGGTCGAGTCGTCACCCCCGTAGGCCCGCATCGCGTCGCGGTAGGCCCGCCGGTGGTCCACGCGTACGCCGGGGGCGGGGACGTGGTCGAGGAGGCCGGCGAGCTGCGCGGCGAAGGCGTTCGCCGGCCCGGTCCAGGTGGCCGAGACCAGCAGCACCGGGCCGTCGGGGTGCTCCGTCCCGCCCAGCGCCTTGATGGTCGACCACAGCCGCGGGTCGGCCCCGGGCGCCCACGCCTGCCAGGCGGGTAGCACCTCCGGGGCCGCCGACAGCGGCCATTGCAGGAAGGCTGAGCCGACGTCGGGGGCCGCCGAGGTACGCATCTCGAACGACGTGACCACGCCCAGGTGGCCGCCGCCCCCGCCGCGCAGCGCCCAGAACAGGTCCGGGTCGTCGTCCGCGGTGACCCGGCGGATGCGCCCGTCGGCAGTGACCACCTCCATCGCGGTCACCGCGTCGCAGGTCAGGCCGAGACCGCGCGTGAGGACCCCGACCCCGCCGCCGAGGGTCAGCCCCGCGACGCCGACCGTGGCGCAGGAGCCGCCGGCGATCGCGCGGTCGCGGCTGCCGAGGGTGTCGTAGACCGGAGCGAGGGTGGCGCCGGCGCCGATCGTGGCGGTGCCGTCGGCGGCCAGGTCGACGGTCGAGAGCGCGCGGCAGTCGAGCACCAGCGCTCGTGGTGACCCGCCGCCCGACCAGCCGGGATAGCTGTGCCCGCCCGACCGGATCGCCACCGGCAGCCCGCGCTGCCGCGCAAACCCGATCGCGGTCGCCACGTCGCGCGCCGAGGCCACCGTCAGCACGGCGAGCGGCCGCTGGTCGTCGTAGCGCGGGTTCTGCAGCAGCCGCGCCACGTCGTACGCCGGCTCCCGCGGCAGCAGCAGCCGGCCCTCGACCGAGCGGGCCAGCCGCGCCCAGGTCGGTGGCGTGGGGACCGGCGTGGTGGTGGGCGTCGTGGTCGGCCCGGCCGAGGGGGACGCACCTGGCGACTCGCTCCGGCAGGACGTGACCAGTCCAGCGGCCCCGGCGGCGAGCACACCGCGGCGGGTCCAGGCGGTACCGCCGGAGGAGGTCACCCGATGATCATGGCGCGCCGACCAAGGCGCCGGCGTGCGGCGCGAGCGAGAGGACGGCGTCGGTCAGCGTGACGTCGGGTCCGGTGGCGAAGAGCAGGGTGTCGTCGAGCCCGACCTCGACCGTGACGGGTGCGTCGGCGAAGTTGACCACCATCGTGCTGGGGCCGCGTCGCATCGTGAACAGGTGCAGCACCTCGTCGGCGCTGCACCGGACCGACCCGAAGGCCGGGTCGGTGAGCTCCGGGCGGGTCCGGCGCAGCGCGGCGAGCCGGCGGTAGGCCGCCAGCAGGCGGGTGCCGCGCGCCCCGTCCACCTCGGACCAGTCCAGCCGCGACCGCTCGAACGTCGCCGGGTCCTGCGGGTCGGGCACGACGGCCGGGTCCCAGCCCATCCGCTCGAACTCCGTGATCCGTCCCTCGGCGGTCGCCCGGCCGAGCTCCGGCTCGGGGTGGGAGGTGAAGAACTGGAACGGCGCGGACGCGCCCCACTCCTCGCCCTGGAAGAGCATCGGGGTGAAGGGGCCCGCGAGGGTCAGCAGGGCGGCGCAGCCGAGCTGGTGGTCGTCCAGCTTCGCGGTGAGCCGGTCGCCGACGGCCCGGTTGCCGATCTGGTCGTGGTTCTGGCTGCACACCACCAAGCGCCACGTCGGCATCGCCACGGTGTCGATCGGCACGCCGTGGGCGCGGCCGCGGAAGGACGACCAGATCCCGTCGTGGAAGAAGCCCCGCTCGCAGACCTTGGCCAAGGCGGCGAGCGGCTCGAAGTCCGCGTAGTAGCCGTCGGTCTCCCCGGTCAGCGCCACGTGCACGGCGTGGTGGAAGTCGTCGCTCCACTGCGCGTCGAGGCCGTAGCCGCGCGCCTCGCGTGGCGTGACCAGCAGGGGGTCGTTGAGGTCGGACTCCGCGATCAGCGTCAACGGCCGGCGCTGGTGGGCGGACAGGGCCGCCACCTCGACCGCCATCTCCTCGAGCAGGTGGACCGGCGAGGCATCGGCCAGCGCGTGCACGGCGTCGAGCCGCAGCCCGTCCACGTGGAAGTCGGACAGCCACATCGCCACGTTGTCGAGGATGAAGCGACGCACCTCGGCGGAGTCCTCGCCGTCGAGGTTGACCAGGTCGCCCCACGTGTTGGCCCCGGCCTTGAGGTAGGGCGCGAAGAGCGGCAGGTAGTTGCCCGACGGCCCGAGGTGGTTGAAGACGACGTCCTGGATCACGCCGATCCCGGCCGCGTGACACCCGTCGACGAAGCGCTGGTAGCCGTCCGGACCGCCGTAGCCCTCGTGGACGGCGAACCAGCCGACCCCGTCGTAGCCCCAGTTGTGGCTGCCGTTGAAGGCGTTGACGGGCATCAGCTCGACGAAGTCCACGCCGATCGAGCGCAGGTGGTCGAGCCGGGTCAGGGCGGCGTCGAAGGTGCCCTCGGGGGTGAACGTCCCGACGTGCAGCTCGTAGATGACCGACCCCGCCAGCTGGCGTCCGGTCCAGTCGCCATCTGTCCAGGTGAACGTCTTGGCGTCGTGGGTTCGCGAGCGTTCGTGGACGCCCGCCGGCTGACGCCGCGACCGCGGGTCGGGTCGGGGCGTGTCCTCCTCGTCGATCAGGTAGCCGTAGTCGACCTCCCCCTCCGGCACGGGGCCGACCGGCGTCCACCAGTCATCGGAACCACGTGCCATCTCGACGGTCGCATCGCGCACCGACAGTCGCAGGCGTGCGGGCCGCGGGGCCCAGATGTCGAAGCGGCCGCGGGTCATGCGTCCTCCCGGACGAGCAGGGCGACCGGGTGGGTCGCCAGGATGTCGTCGAGCCGGTCCGAGACGGTGCGGCCGGTGATCACGTCGGTCCACACGCCCTCGGGGAGGGCCAGCGTGGTCGAGCCCCAGCCCCCGCGCTCGGCGAGCCCCACGGGCAGCCGGGTCGCCACGGTGACGGCCCCGCCCCGGTCGAAGGCCAGGACGTGGTCGGCGGCCGGCCCGGTCGCGGCGATCCCGGCGTACGTCGTGAACAGCTCGGGCCGGTCGCGCCGCAGTGCGAGGGCCCGGTGGGTGACCAGCAGCTTGGCGAGCCCGTCGTCGTCGACGGAGTCGGTGAGCCGGCCCGACGATGCCCGCGCGAGCGCCGAGGCCCGCAGGTCGAAGTCGACCGGCCGCCGGTTGTCGGGGTCGACCAGGCTCTGCTCCCACAGCTCGGAGCCCTGGTAGACGTCGGGCACGCCGGGCATCGTGATCGACACCAGCTTGGCCGCGAGCGCGTTGCTCCAGCCCGGCCACGCCAGCAGCTCGACCAGCCCGGCGAGGACGGTCGCCACCGCCGGCGAGTCGAAGGCCGCGTCGACCGCCGCGTGCACGGCCGCCTCGTAGTCGTCGTCGGGCTCGGTCCAGGTGGTCCGGTCGCCGGCCTCGCGCATCGCCTTCTCGGCGTACGCGTGGAGCCGCGAGCGGTAGTCCGGGTGCGGCGACGCGGGCCACGCGCCGACGATCGCCTGCCACAGCAGCGACCCGAAGCCCGGGTCGGGCAGCGGGACGAGCTCCAGCAGCCGGTCGAGCGCGGTCGCCCACTCCTCGGGCAGCTCCGCGAGTGCGGTGATCCGGGCGCGGACGTCCTCGCCGCGCTTGGTGTCGTGGGTCGAGAGCGTGGTCATCGCGGCCGGCCACGACGCCTGCCGGTCCACCATCGCCGCGTGGAAGCCGTCGACGTCGAGCGCGAAGACGCTCGGGTCGCCGCCGACCTCGTTGAGCGACGTCAGCCGCGACCAGCGGTAGAACGCGCAGTCCTCGACGCCCTTGGCCATCACCATCCCGCTGGTCTGCTGGAAGCGCTTGGCCGCGGCCAGGTCGGGGTCGGACAGCCACGGGAGCAGGACGTCGAACGTCTCGTCCAGGTCGGGGCGGTGCGACCGGGCGAGGGCGAAGGCCTCGTCGAGGTGGTGGCGCCCCTCGGGGAGGTAGGAGCGGTAGACCGGGAAGCAGGCGAGCAGCTCGCCGACCGCGTCCTCGGCCCGGTGGGCCGGGACGAGCGGCAGGTGCCGGCGCAGGTCGCGCACGATCCGCTTCACCTCGGAGTGCAGGATCCCGTCGGCCACCTCGCGCTTGGTCGCGTGGATCATCGCGGGCCAGTCGACGGCGTCGCCGCGCAGTCGCGTCTCCAGCGCGTCGAGCGGCGCCTCGCCCGCGGGGTCGGTGAGCACGCGGTCGACGTGCGCGAGGGCGTCGTACCCGGTGGTGCCGGAGGTCGCCCACGAGGCCGGCAGGGCCTCGCCGGGCTCCAGGATCTTCTCGACCAGGACGTAGGCGCCGCCGGTGAGGTCGGCCAGGTCGTCGAGGTAGCCCTGCGGGTCGCGCAGCCCGTCGGGGTGGTCGACCCGCAGTCCGTCGACGAGCCCCTCGTCGAACCAGCGCCGGATCTCGCGGTGCGTCTCCTCGAAGACGGCCGGGTCCTCGACGCGCACGGCCGCGAGGGTGTTGACCGCGAAGAACCGGCGGTAGTTGAGGTTGTCGTCGGCCTCGTGCCAGTTGACGAGGCGGTAGTGCTGCTCGTCGTGGGTGGTCGTGCCGGGCGCGAGCGGGAAGCGCTGGTCGTGGTACCTGACCTCGCCGTCCGCCACGACGATCGCGTCCTCGTCACCGTCGCCGACCACCGGGATCTGGATCTTCCCGTCGCCGACCGTCCAGTCGATGTCGAAGGCCGACGCGTGCTCGGAGTCCTGGCCGTGCTGGAGCAGGTCCCACCACCACGCGTCGGCAGCCGGGGTCGCCACGCCGACGTGGTTGGGCACGATGTCGACGAGCACGCCCATGCCGAGCTCGCGCGCCGCCGCCGACAGGGCAGCGAGCCCCTCGGCCCCGCCGCGCGACTCGTCGATGTGGTCGTGGGCGACCACGTCGTAGCCGTGCTGGCTGCCGGGCTCAGCGGCGAGCAGCGGCGACAGGTAGACCCAGTCGGCCCCGAGGTCGCGCAGGTAGGGCAACCGGGAGGCCGCCGCGAACAGGTCGAAGTCGGCCGTGATCTGGAGTCGGTAGGTGCTCGTCGGTGTCCGCATGCGCTTGCCGTACGTCGCTCTCAGGTCCGGGTGGCCATCGACGCGACCGAGGCCGCGACGGAGTGGTCGGGCGTGGACTCGGGCTCGCCGTGCTCGCGGAGCACCACGAGGCTGCGCGAGTCCATGGTGAGCGTCGTGCCCGCCACGTGGGTGTCCCCGTCGGCCGAGCCTCCGGTGTCGATCACGACGTCCCACGCCGCGGCGTACTCGTCGGGCGGCAGGGTCACCTGGGCCGGGCCGTCGGCGTTGAAGTAGAGCAGGAAGTGGTCGTCGGTGATGGCCCCGCCGCGGGCGTCCTTGCCCTTGATGCCGTGACCGTTGAGGTACATCCCGATCGCCTGCGTGCCGGACTCCCAGTCGCCGTCCTCCATCGGGCGGCCGTCGAGGTGCAGCCAGACGATGTCGTTGAGGCGGTCGCCCTCCTCGCCGACGGCGCGCACGGTGCTGCCGGTGAAGAAGCGCTTGCGGCGGAAGGTCGGGTGCTCCTTGCGCAGCCGCAGCACCGCCGAGGTGAACTCCATCAGCGGCTTGTCGACCTGGTCCCAGTGCACCCAGCTGATCTCGGAGTCCTGGGCGTAGGTGTTGTTGTTGCCCTGCTGCGTGCGGCCCAGCTCGTCGCCGTGCAGGAGCATCGGGACGCCCTGGGAGAGCAGGAGGGTGGCCAGGAAGTTGCGCTGCTCGCGGGCCCGCGCCGCCAGGATCTCCGGGTCGTCGGTCGGTCCCTCGACGCCGTGGTTCCAGGAGCGGTTGTGGCTCTCGCCGTCGTTGCTGTCCTCGCCGTTGGCCTCGTTGTGCTTCTCGTTGTAGGACACGAGGTCGCGCAGCGTGAAGCCGTCGTGGGCGGTCACGAAGTTGATGCTCGCGACCGGGCGACGGCCGCTGTGCTCGTAGAGGTCGGACGACCCGGCGATGCGGGAGGCGAACTCGCCCAGCGACGGCTCGCCGCGCCAGAAGTCGCGCACGGTGTCGCGGTAGGCGCCGTTCCACTCGGTCCACTGCGGCGGGAAGTTGCCGACCTGGTAACCGCCGGGGCCGATGTCCCACGGCTCGGCGATCAGCTTCACCTGGGAGACGACCGGGTCCTGCTGCACGAGCTCGAAGAACGTCGCGAGCCGGTCGACGTCGTAGAACTCCCGCGCCAGCGTGGCCGCGAGGTCGAACCGGAAGCCGTCGACGTGCATCTCGGTGACCCAGTAGCGCAGCGAGTCCATCAGCAGCTGGAGGGAGTGCGGGTGCCGGACGTTGAGGGAGTTTCCGGTGCCGGTGTAGTCGGTGTAGTAGCGGAGGTCGTCCTCCTCCAGCCGGTAGTAGGCGCCGTTGTCGATGCCCTTGAAGCTCAGGGTCGGGCCGAGGTGGTTGCCCTCCGCGGTGTGGTTGTAGACCACGTCGAGGATCACCTCGATGCCGGCGGCGTGCATCGACTTCACCAGCGACTTGAACTCCTGGACCTGCTGGCCCAGCGCCTGCTCGTCCCGCGCGGTCGCGGCGTAGTCGGCGTGGGGCGCGAAGAAGCCGAGGGTGTTGTAGCCCCAGTAGTTGCGCAGCCCCTTGTCCAGCAGCGTGCTGTCCTGGACGAACTGGTGCACCGGCATCAGCTCGATGGCGGTGACGCCGAGCTTGGTCAGGTGCGAGGTGATCGCGGGGTGCGCGAGGCCGGCGTACGTGCCGCGCAGGTCCTCGGGCACGTCCGGGTGCAGCTGGGTCATCCCCTTGACGTGGGCCTCGTAGATGACCGACTCGTTGTAGGGGATGTCGAGGCGGCGGTCGCCCTCCCAGTCGAAGAACGGGTTGATGACCACGCCGAGCGTCATGTGCGCCGCCGAGTCGTCGTCGTTGCGCGAGTCGGGGTCGCCGAAGTCGTAGCCGAACAGCGACTGGTCCCAGTCGATCTCGCCGGCGGTCGCCTTGGCGTAGGGGTCCAGCAGCAGCTTGTTGGGGTTGCAGCGCATCCCGATGCTCGGGTCGTAGGCGCCGTGCACGCGGTAGCCGTAGCGCTGCCCGGGCCGGATCGACGGCAGGTAGCAGTGCCAGACGAACGCGTCGACCTCGGTCAGCTCGATCCGGGTCTCCTTGAGCTTCTTGCCCCGCCCCTTGTCGAACAGGCACAGCTCGACGCGCTCGGCGGCCTCGCTGAAGATCGCGAAGTTGGTGCCACTCCCGTCGAACGTCGCCCCGAGGGGGTACGCCGCTCCGGGCCAGATCTCCACCATGTCGCCTCCACGCGTTCGCCGACCCCCGGTCGTACGACGCGCCGAGCGGCGGTCGCATTCTCTCGGTACCCGGTGATTGGAACGATCAAACCATACGCTGGAGTGGGCTGAGCCACCCTCGGGGAATGCCCTGCGCGGAGGCCCGGTTGGGCCGGGCATGACCGCCTCGGAGGAGCAGACCGCCATCACCCGCGCCAGCGTCGGCCTGCGCAGCGAGCGTGGCCCGGTGCTGCTGGCGGTGATGCTGAGCATCGGCCTGGTCGCGATCGACTCCACGATCCTGGCCACCGCCGTGCCCGCGGTCGTCGGCGACCTCGGCGGCTTCACGCAGTTCCCGTGGCTGTTCTCCGTCTACCTGCTGACCCAGGCCGTCGCGGTGCCCGTCTACGGCAAGGTCGCTGATCTCTTCGGCCGCAAGCCGGTGATGCTGCTGGGCATCGGGCTGTTCGTGGTCGGCTCGCTGCTGTGCGGCGTGGCCTGGGGGATGGGCTCGCTGATCGCCTTCCGCGCGATCCAGGGGCTCGGCGCCGGTGCGGTGCAGCCGATGGGCATGACCATCGTGGGCGACATCTACTCGATGGCCGAGCGCGCCAAGGTGCAGGGCTACATCGCCAGCGTGTGGGCCACGGCCTCGGTCGTCGGCCCGACCCTCGGCGGCGTCTTCTCCGACTACCTCACCTGGCGCTGGATCTTCTTCGTGAACCTGCCGATCGGGCTGGCCGCCGCCTGGATGATCGTCCGCCGCTTCGACGAGCAGGTCGAGCGGCGCCCCCACCGCATCGACTACGCCGGCTCGGCGCTGCTCTCGGTCGGCGGCGTGCTGCTCCTGCTCGGCCTGCTCGAGGGCGGCGTCCGCTGGGCCTGGACGTCCCCGGCCAGCCTGGCCGTGCTCGGGGCGGCGGTCGTCCTGCTCGTGGGCTTCGCGCTCGTCGAGCGCCGCGCCGCGGAGCCGGTGCTGCCGCCGTGGATCTTCCGCAACCGCGTCCTCAACGCGTCGTCGGCCGGGTCGCTGGTGGTGGGCGTGCTGATGCTCGGGCTCACGTCGTACGTCCCCCTCTATGCCCAGACCGTGCTCCACCACGACGCCGTCACCGCCGGCCTCGCCCTCGCCGCGATGACCATCGGCTGGCCGATCGCCGCGACCACCTCGGGCCGCTTCTACCTCTCCGTCGGCTTCCGGGCGACGGCGCTGATGGGGGCCGCCTTCGCGGTCGCCGGCGCGGCGCTGCTGCTGACGGTCGACCCCGGCAGCTCGCTCGTGCACCTCGCGGCGCCGTGCTTCCTGATGGGGATCGGGTTCGGGTACGTCGCGAGCCCGGCCGTCGTGGCCGCCCAGTCGGCGGTGACCTGGAAGGACCGCGGCGTGGCCACGGCCGCCAACATGTTCGCCCGCTCGGTCGGCAGCGCGCTCGGCGTGGCCGCCTTCGGTGCGATCGCCAACGGCGTCGTCGCGGCCCGGGTCGCCGGCAAGGTCCCCGACCTCGAGCGGCTGCCCGCCTCGACGCTCGACCCGGCGATCCACGCGGTGTTCGTCGCCTCGGCGGTCTTCGCCCTGCTGCTCGTGGCCGTCGCGGTCGCGATGCCGCGCCGGGTCGAGCCCGCCACCTGACGACGGGAACCACCGTGGCGGCCGGTCCGTCCGACCGCTGTGGACCTGACTCGCCGCGACACCCTGCGCCTGGCCGTGCTGCTGGGCGCCCTTGTCCCGCTCGCCGCCTGTGACACCCGGGAGCCGTCGGTGCCGCCGACCCAGGGCCCGCTGCGGCTCGAGCTCGCCAGCTCCGGGCTGCGCCGCTCGCCGGGTGACCCCGAGGCCGCGCCCGCGGCCGCGGCCTCGGTCCACGCCCTCGCTGCCGGGCTGTACGGCGCCCTGGTCGCCGAGCCCGGCAACGTCGCCTTCAGCCCCTACTCGGTGGCCGTGGCCCTGACCATGACCGCCAACGGCGCCCACGGCCGGACGGCGCGCGAGATGCTGGACGTGCTGGGCGCCGCCGACCTCACCGGTCTGGACGAGGGCCTGGACGCGCTGACCCAGCAGGTCGAGGCGCTGGCCGGTCCGGTCGACGACGGCAGCGAGGACCCGCCCGAGATCGAGCTGTCTGCGGCGAACGCGGTCTTCGGCCAGCGCGACGTGCGGTGGGAGGACGACTTCCTCGACGCGCTCGCGCGGTGGTTCGGCACCGGGATGCGGGTGGTCGACTACCAGCGCGACGTCGAGGGGGTGCGGCGGCTCATCAACGCGTGGGCCTCCGACCAGACCCACGAGCGGATCCCCGAGATCATCCCCGCCGGCGTCCTCGACCCGCTCACCCGGCTCGTGCTCGTCAACGCGCTCTACCTCAAGGCGCCGTGGGCCGAGCCGTTCATCGAGGAGCAGACCAAGGACCTGGCCTTCGGTCTCCCCGACGGCACCACGGTCGGGGTGCCGACCATGACCGCTGTGCTGGCCTCGACCGCGCTGGGCAGCGGTGATGGCTGGCAGGCCGTGCGGATCCCGTACGCCGGGGGTGGGCTCGCCATGACGGTCGTGCTGCCTGACCGTGGGCGCCGCGCCGACGTGCTCGCCCTGGTCGCTGGGGGCGGACTCCCGGACATCCTCGGGTCGGTCCGGCACACGCCGGTCGAGCTGTTCCTGCCACGCTGGACCTTCCGCTCGACCAGCCCGCTGACGGACGTGCTGCCCGGTCTCGGCATGCCAACCGCGTTCGACCCCGACCACGCCGACTTCTCCGGCATGACCCGGGACGCGCGGCTCTACATCTCGGCCGTGCTCCACGAGGCGTTCGTCGCCGTCGACGAGGACGGCACCGAGGCGGCGGCCGCGACCGCGGTGGTGATGAGCGAGACCTCGGCGATGCTCCCGGACGCGCAGGTCTACGTGGACCGGCCCTTCGTCTTCGTCATCCACGACGTCGTGCACGGCACGCCGCTCTTCCTCGGACGGGTCGACGACCCGCGCGCGTGAGACGGGCCACGACGCCTGTTCGGCTCCGGTTACCCGGCAGTAGGATCGCGGCCATGAAGCGCGAGATCTACGACGAGGACCACGAGGCCTTCCGCAGCTCCGTCAAGGAGTTCCTGGACCGCGAGGTCGTGCCGCACCTCGAGGAGTACGAGCAGAACCACGGCCTGAGCCGCGACTTCTGGCTCGCCGCGGGCGCCCAGGGCTTCCTGGGCCTGGAGATCCCCGAGGAGTTCGGCGGGTCCGAGGCGGGCGACTACCGCTTCAACGCGGTGCTCACCGAGGAGCTGGCCAAGGTCAACATGACCCTGCCGAGCTGCGTGGGCATCCACGCCGACATCGTGGCGCCGTACCTCGTGCACCTGACCACCGACGAGCAGAAGAAGCGCTGGCTGCCGAAGTTCTGCAGCGGCGAGCTGCTCACCGGCATCGGCATGACCGAGCCCGGCGGCGGCTCCGACCTCGCCAACCTCAAGACCACCGCCGTCCGCGACGGCGACGACTGGGTCATCAACGGCTCCAAGACCTTCATCACCAACGGCGGCAGCGCCGACCTGATCGTGGTCGCCGCGCGGACCTCGCCGGAGAAGAAGGCCAAGGGCATCTCGCTCTTCGGCGTCGAGACCGACAAGGCCGGCTTCTCGGTCGGACGCGTGCTCGACAAGGTCGGCCAGGACGAGTCCGACACCGCCGAGCTGGCCTTCGAGGACGTCCGGGTCAGCAACGACGACCTGATCGGCGAGCTCGACACCGGCTTCATCTCGATGATGCAGTTCCTGCCGCAGGAGCGCCTCGGCTCGGCGATCACCAACCTCGCCCACGCCGCGCAGATCCTCGAGGAGACCATCCAGTACGCCAAGGACCGCAAGGCCTTCGGCCAGGCGATCGGCAACTTCCAGCACAACCAGTTCCTGCTGGCCGAGCTGGTCACCCAGATCGAGGTCACCCAGGCGTTCGTCGACCTCTGCATCATGAAGCACACCCGCGGCGAGCTCACGCCCGTCGACGCCGCCAAGGCCAAGTGGTGGACCTCGCAGGTGCAGAACGACGTGCTCGACCACTGCGTCCAGCTGCACGGCGGCTACGGCTTCATGAACGAGTACCGCGTCGCCCGCGCCTGGCGTGACGCTCGCGTCACGAAGATCTGGGCCGGGTCGAACGAGATCATGAAGATGCTGATCGGGCGCGACCTCGGACTGTGACGCAGGCCGGTGAGCCCAGCCTTCCCTTGCTTGCGGGGGACCGACACGGATCCGAGGATCTACCCATGACGACGGACACCGGCGACCTGCCCGACCTCGAGGTCGGCCCGCACGACGACGAGCCCCACGAGAGTGGCATCGGCAACCGCCTCAACTGGCTGCGGGCCGGCGTGCTCGGCGCCAACGACGGCATCGTGTCGACGGCCGGCATCGTCATGGGCGTGGCCGGGGCGACCAGCGACACCAACGCGATCCTGGTCGCCGGCGTGGCCGGCCTCTCGGCCGGCGCCCTGTCGATGGCGGCCGGCGAGTACGTCTCGGTCAGCACCCAGAGCGACTCGGAGAAGGCGCTGCTGGACAAGGAGCGTCGCGAGCTCGTCGAGGAGCCCGAGGAGGAGCTCGCCGAGCTGGCCGACATCTACGTCCAGAAAGGGCTCTCGGAGGAGCTCGCCATGCAGGTCGCGGTCGAGCTCACGGAGCACGACGCCCTGCGGGCGCACGCCGAGGCCGAGCTCGGCATCGACCCCGACGACCTCACCAACCCCTGGCACGCGGCCTGGGCCTCGATGCTGGCCTTCACGGTCGGCGCCCTGCTGCCGCTGCTGACGATCACGCTCTTCCCGGACGGCTCGCGGGTGCCGGTGACGGTCGTCGCCGTGCTCATCGCCCTTGGCATCGCCGGCTGGATCAGCGCCAAGATGGGCTACGGGCCCTGGAGCCGCGCCGTGGTGCGCAACGTCGGCGGCGGTGCCTTCGCGATGGCCGTGACCTACGCGATCGGAGCGCTGCTCGGCACCCACGTGGGGTGACCCCCGCGATGAGGATGTTCGTGGCGCTGGTGCCGCCGGCCGAGGCGGTCGAGCACCTCGACGACTTCCTCGAGCCCCGGCGGGCCGCGGCCGACTTCCGGTGGGCCGCGCCCGAGCAGGTCCACGTGACGCTCGCGTTCCTGGCGCAGGTCGCCGACCGCCATCTCGACGAGCTGGTCGAGCGGCTGGGGCGCGCGGCGGGGCGCCGTACGCCGTTCGACGTGCGGATCGCCGGCGGTGGCGCCTTCCCCAACGTCGCGCGGGCCCGCGTCGTGTGGGCCGGGCTGGACCTCGACGAGCACGGGCGGACCGAGCTGGACCGGCTCGCGACCGGAGCCCGGGCCGCGGCGTCGCGGACCGGGATCGCGGTCGACGGGCAGCGGTTCCGTGCGCACCTGACCCTCGCCCGGTTGGGCCGACCGGCGGAGGTGTCGAGCTGGGTGCGGCTGCTGGACGGCTACGCGGGGCCGGTCTGGAGGGCCGAGCGGGTAGCACTCATCGCCTCGCATCTCGGCGAGGGACCACGCGGCCGGCCGCGCCACGAGGTGGTCGAGGAGCTCCCGATCGGCCGCTGACTGTTGGATCCGTCACGACCACATCGGGTGAGATGCCTGTTCGGCATCCGGAATCTGGCCTAGGTTGCGACGCGTGAAGATCGCTGTAGCCAGGGAGACCCGTGACGGTGAGTCACGTGTCGCGATGGTGCCCGAGCTGGTCGGCAAGCTGACCGAGCTCGGGTACGACGTGGCCGTGGAGCCCGGAGCCGGACAGCCCGCCCTCATCGCCGACGACGACTACGAGCAGGCCGGCGCCACCGTCGAGGAGGGCGCGCTGCACGGCGCGGACCTCGTCGTGTCGGTGCAGCCGCTGAGCACCGCGACGATCCGGACGCTGCCCGCGGGCACCGCCACGATCTCGTTCCTGCCGACCAACCAGGAGCCGGACACCGTGCGCGACCTGCGCGACTGCGGGGTCACGGCGTTCGCGATGGAGCTGGTGCCGCGGATCTCGCGGGCGCAGTCGATGGACGCGCTGTCCTCGCAGGCGCTCGTCGCGGGCTACCGCTGCGCGATCGTGGCGGCCGGGATGCTGCGGCGCTTCTTCCCCCTCAACATGACCGCGGCGGGCACCGTCCCGCCGGCGGAGATCGTCGTGCTCGGCGCCGGTGTCGCGGGCCTGCAGGCGATCGCGACGGCCAAGCGGCTCGGCGCGGTGGTCTCGGCGTACGACGTCCGCGCTGCAGCCGCCGAGGAGATCCGGTCGATGGGCGCCAAGGCCATCGAGCTGGAGCTGGAGACGCTCGAGGGCGCCGGCGGCTACGCCCGGGAGATGACCGAGGACCGGGCGGCGCGGCAGCGCGAGCTGCTCACGCCGTACATCGCCAACGCCGACGCGCTCATCACGACCGCCGCAGTGCCCGGCCGGCAGGCTCCGATGCTGGTGACCGGGGAGATGGTCGAGCAGATGAAGCCCGGCTCCGTGGTCGTCGACCTCGCGGCCGAGACCGGCGGCAACGTCGAGGGCTCGGTGCCCGGTGAGGTGGTGCGGATCGGCAACGCGCAGGTGTGGGGCGGACGCAACGTGCCCAGCCAGATGCCCGGGCCGGCCTCGAGGCTCTACGCCCAGAACGTCGTCAACCTGGTCACGCTGATGACGCGGACCGCCTCGGAGGAGCAGGACCCGGCGTTCGCGCCCGACTTCGAGGACGAGATCGTCGCGGGGTCGTGCGTGACCCACGACGGCACGATCCGCCACGAACCCACCCGCATCGCCCTCGAGGGGGAGTCCGCATGAGCGAGGCCGTCGTCTGGCTGACGATCTTCGTCCTGTCCGTCTTCGTCGGCATCGAGGTGATCTCCAAGGTCTCCTCGACGCTGCACACGCCGCTGATGTCCGGCGCCAACGCGATCCACGGGATCATCCTGCTCGGCGCGATCCTGGTCACCGGCACGACCGACAACAATGTCGCTCTCGTCGTCGGCCTGGTCGCGATCGTGCTCGCCGCGGTCAACATGGTCGGCGGCTTCGTGGTCACCGACCGGATGCTGCAGATGTTCACGCGGAAGAAGCCCAAGGCTGCTGCCGCTCCCGCCTCCAGCGACGGGGGTGCCGCATGACGCCGACCTGGGTCCAGCTGACCTACCTCGCCTGTGCGGTCTGCTTCATCCTCGCGCTCAAGGGGCTGTCCGGGCCGAAGACCGCCCGGATCGGCAACATCATCGGCGCGGTCGCGGCCGTCGTCGCGGTGATCATCCCGTTCCTCTACCTCGACCTGAAGCACGTGCCGCTGATCCTGGTGGCGATCGCGATCGGCACCGCCGGCGGTGTGCTCGGCGCGCAGCGCGTGCAGATGACCCAGATGCCGCAGATGGTGGCGCTGTTCAACGGCGTCGGCGGTGGCGCGGCCGCGCTGGTGGCGCTGCTGGAGCTGCGCGAGCTGGTGCCGGTGCAGGACTCGGTGAACTGGTTCGTGATCGTGGCGACCGCCTTCACGATCGCGGTCGGCTCGATCTCGTTCGCCGGCTCGATCGTCACCTTCGCCAAGCTCCAGGAGCTGATGACGTCGCGGCCCGTGGTCTTCCCCGGCCTGCGCTACGTCTTCCCGATAGCGCTGGCCACCACGCTGGTGCTCTCGGTGCGCCTCGTCATCGAGTCGCACGTCTGGCTCGGTGTCGTGCTGTGCCTCGTCGGTCTGCTGATCGGGCTCCTGCTCGTGCTGCCCGTCGGCGGCGCCGACGTACCGATCGTGATCTCGCTGCTCAACGCCTTCACCGGCCTCACGGTGGCGGCCGGTGGCTACGTGCTGTCCAACGTCGTGCTCCTCGTGGCCGGCACGCTCGTCGGTGCCTCGGGTACGTTCCTGACCCTGCTGATGGCCAAGGCCATGGGCCGCTCGGTCGCCAACATCCTCTTCGGAGCCCTCAAGGGCGGCTCGACCCTCGGCGCCGGCGTGGCCTCGGACCGTCCGGTCAAGTCGGCCGGGCCCGAGGACGTCGCGATCCTGCTGGGGTACGCCGACCGCGTGATCATCGTGCCCGGCTACGGCCTGGCCGTCGCGCAGGCCCAGCACACGCTGCGCGAGCTCGTCGACGTGCTGATCGCGCGCGGCACCAAGGTCGACTACGCCATCCACCCCGTCGCCGGCCGGATGCCCGGGCACATGAACGTGCTCCTCGCCGAGGCGCAGGTGCCCTACGAGCAGCTGATCGAGATGGACCACATCAACGGCGAGTTCAAGCACACCGACGTGGTCCTCGTCGTCGGCGCGAACGACGTGGTCAACCCGGCGGCCAAGACGACGCCCGGCGCGCCGATCTACGGCATGCCGATCCTCAACGCCGACGAGGCGCAGCAGATCGTCTTCATGAAGCGGTCGATGCGGCCGGGCTTCGCCGGCATCGAGAACGAGCTGCTCTTCGACCCGAAGACCACGCTGCTGTTCGGTGACGCCAAGGACTCGCTCGGCAAGCTGCTGAACTCCGTCAAGGCCCTCTGAGCCGGGTGCGGTTGGTTGCCGTTGGTGACCAAACGGCAACCAACCGCCCCGAAAACGTGCCGTTGGTGACCAAACGGCAGGTCGGGCGTTGACAGGGCATGACTGACGACGACGACCTGCGGCCGGGCCCGGACGGGCACCGGTACGACGCCCCCGAGTCCGACGAGACCCGGATCAACAAGGAGTGGGCCTACGCCGCGCTCGGCCTGCTCGTCCTGGTCATCCTGCTGCTCGTCGCGACCGGGACGGTCCAGGTCTTCCCGGGCTGACCGGGGTGGGTCGGGATCACCGGTTAACCGGTGATCCCTCCCGGCTGAGTGCGCAGGATCATCAGGCAGCGCGCGGTCATGATGATCGTGCGCACTCGGGCGGGGTCACCATCGCGCGGTCGCCCGGGCTTCGGCGCTCAGGTCCGCGACATCGAGTCGATCGTCGAGGGAGATCGGCATCGGCCAGCCGGGAGGCGGCATGAGCGTCCAGGACGCATCGTCGCGGCACACGCGTCCCAGG
This sequence comes from Nocardioides ginsengisegetis, assembly GCF_014138045.1. Lineage (NCBI taxonomy): Bacteria > Bacillati > Actinomycetota > Actinomycetes > Propionibacteriales > Nocardioidaceae > Nocardioides > Nocardioides ginsengisegetis. Next base: position 3,813,472 of record NZ_JACGXA010000001.1, on the reverse strand, counting down.
CCGCGCTCACGCGCGTCGACGAAGCGGGCGCCCAGTCGGGCCCGGTCACGCAGATCCGGTTCGAGGACGGTGACGTACTCGAGCCCATGGACCCTCATCAGCTCCTCTCGCCCCACGTCATGGTGTCGGGCGACGGTCGACCTGTGGTCCGACCCGTCGAAATCCACGACCGTCCCCGACTCCGGGTCGAACAGGTCCGGGACCCCGAGCAGCTCGCCATGAAGGGAGAACACGGGCTGGTTGCACAGCGGCGGCGACAACCCGGCGACGATGACCCATACGAGTCGGGTCAGGGTCTCGCGGGCAGACGCGCTGTGCTCGTCGGCGAGGGCCAACATGTCCAGCACGAGCTGCCGGTTCCGACGTCTGGGCCGGCTCGCGACGTACCGCCGCATCCGGGCCAGCGAGGTCAGTGCGGCCGCCATTGCCATGTCCGCCGCGACCACGCCTTCCCACAGGTCGAGGCCGCACATCTCATCGAGCAGGGCGCGCTCGGGCGAGGTGACCCAGACTCCGTGCGCGAGGATGCGCTCGGTGGGTGGAACGGGCTCGCGGAGGGCCCGCACGGCCTCGGACGGGCGCAGCTGGCGGTCCGGGCTCGCGAGCAGCAGGGGGCGCGGCGTGCGCCCGTCGAGGCCGTAGCCGTCGAAGTACGCCGCGCCCTGCAGCCGCAAGCTCGCCCACCCGGTCACGGCGCCGCTCGGCCCGAGCCGCGCCGACTGCTCGATGGCCCGCTGCTCGGGGACGGTGGAGTCCACACCGGCCGGGACGTAGAGGCCCTTGCTCGTCTGACGCCATCGCCCGCGCTGCGACTGACCGCGCGTCGGACCGGTGCGGCCGGTCGAGTCCAGCGGGACGGGTCGGACGAGGCGAGGGGGCGGGTCGCATCGAGGGCGCCAAGGGCTCATGGCTGATCCATGCCCGTGGCGCGCCGTGATGGCACCCGCGGGCGGATTGCCTGTGGACAAAGGGAGGGATCACCGGTTAACCGGTGATCCCTCCCGGGTGCGTGCGCAGGATCATCACGTCCCAGCGGGAAATGATGATCGTGCGCACGCAGAAGCGTGGGGCAGCCTCAGCCGGCGACGCCGTACAACCGGTCACCGGCGTCGCCGAGACCGGGCACGATGTAGCCCTTGTCGTTGAGCTTCTCGTCCATGGCGGCGGTCACGACGGTGACGGGCACGTCGAGCCCCTCCAGGTCGGCCTCGAGGCGGGCGCAGCCCGCGGGGGCGGCGAGCAGGCAGATCGCGGTGATGTGGTCGGCGCCCCGGTCGGTGAGGAACTTGATCGCCGCGGCGAGGGTGCCGCCGGTGGCCAGCATCGGGTCGAGGACGTAGCACTGGCGGCCGGACAGGTCGTCGGGCAGGCGCTCGGCGTACGTCGACGCCTCCAGCGTCTCCTCGTTGCGCACCATGCCGAGGAAGCCCACCTCGGCGGTCGGCAGCAGCCGCATCATCCCGTCGAGCATGCCCAGGCCGGCGCGCAGGATCGGCACGACCAGCGGCTTGGGCGTCGCCAGCTTCACGCCGGTGGTCGGGGCGACGGGGGTGTTGATCTGCGACGGCTCGACGCGCACGTCGCGGGTCGCCTCGTAGGCCAGCAGCGTCACCAGCTCGTCGGCGAGGCGACGGAACGTCGGCGAGTCGGTGTTCTCGTCACGCAGGGCGGTGAGCTTGTGGGCCACGAGGGGGTGGTCGACGACGTGGGTGCGCATGGGCGAAACCCTAGTCGAGTCCGCCCCGACCCCGGACGCCAGCAGTCCCGTTGCACCAGCCCGAAAGGGGCTTGGCCGCACGGATACGTTCTGACAGTCTGGAGACGTCCCCAACCCGAGGACACCAGTGCAGAGGGCGGAGGAGTGACATGTCCGACAGCATCGACGGAGTTGACTTCGCTCTCGCGGCCTACCGCGAGGAAGGCGTCTGGACGGTCCAGGAGCTCGCGCACGACGTGCTCGGCGACATCGACACGCTCTCCCACGCGCTGCGCCGGTTCCCCGGCGACGGCGGCGCGGTCGGGATGGTCGCCATCGACGAGGACTTCTTCCTGATCGTCCGGGTGGCCGGGTCCAGCACCCGCGTCCTGCTCTCCGACATCACCGCCGCCGACGAGTGGGAGCTCGCCGCGTCGGCGATCGCCTTCCTGGGCCTCCCCGAGCCGGAGGACGAGGACGACCAGGTCCCCGCCGGCGACCTCGACCTCCTCGGCGACCTCGGCATGCACGCCATGGACCTCGGCGTGCTGCTCGACGACTTCGACCTCTACCCCGACGAGATGCTCTCCGACGTGGCCCGGCGCCTCGGCTTCGGCGAGCTCTTCGACGACGCGGTCGGCCTCACCAACGCGTGACTGGTCCCTGGCGCGAGCCGATGCTCGCCGCCCTCGACGAGGCGCGCGCCGCCCTCGCCACCGGTGACGTCCCGATCGGCGCCGTCGTCCTCGACCCCACCGGCACGGTCATCGGCACCGGCCGCAACGTCCGCGAGGCCGACGCCGACCCCACCGGCCACGCCGAGGTCGTCGCCCTGCGGGCTGCGGCGAAGGCTCGCGGCGAGTGGCGCCTCGAGGGCTGCACGCTCGTCGTGACCCTCGAGCCCTGCACGATGTGCGCCGGCGCCGCCGTCCTCGCCCGCGTCGAGCGCGTCGTCTTCGGGGCGTACGACGAGAAGGCCGGTGCCGTCGGCAGCCTCTGGGACGTCGTCCGCGACCGTCGGCTCAACCACCGGCCCGAGGTGGTCTCCGGGGTGCTCGCCGACGAGTCGGCCGCCCTGCTGGACGGCTTCTTCCGCGACCAGCGGATGTCGTGAGAGGGCGCGGATGGACACCCCGGACCTGAAGTCCGACCTCATCGGTCATCTCGATCGACTCAACGAGGCTGTGCTCCACAAGCTCGACGGCCTCACGGAGTACGACCTGCGCCGACCCATGACACCCACCTCGACCAACCTGCTCGGGGTGACGCTCCACCTGGCCAGCCTGCAGGCGGAGTACTTCGGGACGACGTTCGGCCGTCCCTTCCCGCGTGAGGGCGAGCTCTACTTCCTCACCGACGACGACGCCGACCCTCAGGACGACCTGTGGGTCCGCCCGGAGTCGACGTCGGCCTGGGTGATCGACCTCTACCGCGCGAGCTGGGAGCACGCGCAGGAGACGTTCGCGCCGCTCGCCCTGGACGCTCCGGGCCGGATCCCCACGAGCCGCCACGCCGAGGTCACGCTCGGCGGGATGCTGGTGCACATGGTCGACGAGACCGCCCGCCATGCCGGGCACATGGACGTCGTACGCGAGCTGATCGATGGTGCCGTCGGCAGGTACGCCGGCGACGGCAACATCATCGACGGCTATGACTGGGCGGCCCACCGCGATCGCGTGGAAGCCGGGGCGCGGGACGCCCAGGAGCGCGCCGGGTCCTGAGGCCCCGGCCGCCGCGTAACGTCACGCCACACAGGGGTGGCCGGGTTGGCCGTCCGCAACACCGTGCTACCTGCTCGGGACGCAACACAAGGAGCCCACGTTGGACAACGAAATCGAGCTGATCAGTGACGGCGATGGCCTGGCCGTCATCGGAGAGTCCTCAGCCGTCGAACGTTTCCTCGAAACGCTGGGCCTGCCGTCGAAGGACCTCGGACTGCCGCGACTCAGCAGGCTCCTGAACCTCGGGTCGGCCGGCCTCCAAGGGGCCTCGGCCCACGCGGCGGCTTCCGCCCAGGTCGCCGACTCCGCCCGTTGGGTCCGGCTGACCGAGGAGTCCGCGCGCAAGATCAAGGAGCTCGGGGGGCTGACCCCGACCAAGACGCCCGGCGTCAGCCACGCCATGATCGGCAAGCCCGGCGCCAGCAAGTCGTGGATCCAGCTCGACAAGGGGCCCGGCCAGCTCCCGGCCAACCCCAAGCTGCTCGCCGGTGCGCCGGCGCTGATGGCCCAGCTCGCGATGCAGCAGGCCATGGACGAGATCACGGACTACCTGGCCGTCATCGATGCCAAGCTCGACGAGGTCCTTCGCGCGCAGCGGGACTCCGTCCTCGCGCAGATGATCGGCGTCGGGCTCCAGATCGAGGAGGCCATGGCGATCCGTGAGCACGTCGGTCGCGTCAACGAGGTCACCTGGTCCAAGGTCCAGGCCTCGACGGGCACGATCGCGGACACCCAGGCCTACGCCCTGCTCCAGCTGGACGCGCTCGCCGAGAAGCTCGAGCGGAGGTCGACGATCGCCGACCTGATGAAGACGGCCAACGATGCCGAGGCCAAGACACGAGAGTGGCTCGCCGTGCTCGCGCGCTGCTTCCAGCTCCAGGAGGGCATCGGCATCCTCGAGCTCGACCGCGTCCTCGAGACGGCGCCCGAGGACCTCGAGGGGCACCGCCTGGGCCTCCGGGCCGCCCGCCAGGACCGCCTCGACACCATCTCGCGGAGCACCGAGCAGCTCGTCGGCCGGATCCAGGCGGCGGCCGCGAGGGCCAACTCCCGGGTCCTCTTCAACCCGATCCAGTCCCCGGCCGTCGTCCAGGCGAGCACCAGCGTCACCACGTCCGTGGGTGACTTCAACGAGCGACTCGGCATCAGCGCCGCTCGGGACTCCGTGGAGACGCGGCGGTGGGCCGCTGCCGCAGCAGAGGTCCGCGACCGGGCGCGGACCAAGGGAGCCGACGCCGTGGGCGCCGGCAAGCGCCTCGGCAGCCAGGCCCGTGAGCGGGCCGCCAACACGTCGGGCAAGGTCGCCAACCGGGTTAGCGAACTCACTCGCCGTCGCCAAGGGTCCGACGACGAAGCGTCAGGCTGAGTCAGGCAGGCCCAGGCATCGGGTGCGCCCCGACGGTGATCTCCTCGCGCTGCGGGACGCGCTCGGCGATGGTCACCGCCGAGACCGCCTCCATGCGGACCACGGCGTGCCGGTCGCCGTTCGAGGCGAGGACGACCCCGAACCCGTCGACCGCAGCGACGACGCCCTTGATCCAGTGGCCGTCCACGAGGAGCTCCACCTCGAGCCCGTTGTCGTGGGCGCGGTTGAGCACGGTACCGATCGTGTAGAGCGTCGAGATGCCCATGGTGACCCCCTCCCAGTCGGTTCCCTTGCCCCCCGAACCGATGACCCGCCACCGTCCTTTCAGGTTAGAGCCAAGGCGGACGCTGGGTGACGGAAATCGGACCATCCGATCCGGCCGGCTGGATCAGCGCGTCGCCGCCACCGCCGCGGCTATCACCTCGGCGCACTGCTGCGGCGCCTCGTCGGGGAGCAGGAAGACCGAGCCGGGGAGGGTCACGATGGTGACGTGGGCCGCCGCCTCGAGGGTGGCGCGCTCGGCGTCCGAGAGGTCACCGTCCCCCTTCTCGGCGTGCATCACCCAGACCGGCTGGCCCGTGGCGACCAGCTCGGCGGCGAAGTCCCGCTCCTGCGCCACGTAGTCGAGGTACGCCGCGCTCACCTTGACCGCGTCGCGCGCCTTGTTCTGCTTGAGGTCGGCGATCAGCTCCCGCTTGTGCGGCTCCCGGATCTTGGCGGACCTCACCATCACGGGCAGGAGGGTGAGCAGGGTGCCCATCGGCCAGCTCCCCACCTTCTGCGACAGCCGGACCACCTTCACGAAGAAGCCGGCCTCGTCCTCGGTGGTCATGCTGATGCCGAGCAGCACTGCCGGCCCGTGGAAGTGACCAGACAGGAGCATCTCCAGGGCCACAGAGGCTCCGTGGGAGAAGCCCACCACCACGTCGCAGTCGTGCTCCTTGGCGAGCTCCCCGGCCCGACGGGCGAGCCCGGGCACGGTCAGGTCGCCAGTCAGCGGAGCGCCGGCCATGCCGGGCAGCGTCGTGGCGACCATGCGTACGCCGGCCAGCGCCGGCTCGGCCATGACGAGATCGAACGAGCGGGCCGCGTTCGCCCCGCCCGGCAACAACAGCACCGATCGGTCGGCATCGACTGGCCCCGAGGTCAGCAGCTCCCAGGCACCCCTCATCTCAGACCTCCGCAACGACGTCCTACTTGTTGACGGTAGACCTCGTCAGAACGCCTGAGAAGACGCACGAAGGGCCCCGACCGCAGAAGCGGTCGAGGCCCTCCGTGGATGGATCAGGAGACGCGGACGTTCTCGGCCTGGGGACCCTTCGGGCCCTTGGCGAGGTCGAACTCGACCTTCTGGTTCTCATCGAGCGACTTGTAGCCGCCGGACTGGATGGCGGAGAAGTGGACGAACACGTCCTCGCCGCCGTCCTCCTGCGAGATGAAGCCGAAACCCTTGTCAGCGTTGAACCACTTGACGGTGCCCTTGGCCATGATCTGTTCCCTTGTTCTCGTGCCGGGGGCGAGGTGCCCCCGAGCTGCTGAAGACATCCACCTGTGCTGATGTCCAGCGAACGGAAACCAGGAGTACGAGACACAAGCCGCGACATCGTGTGCGGCCAGGACGACTTGCAGAGCCGTCCCTTCAACTCCAGCGACGATACGGCATCGGCCGCGTTCCCGGGCTTCGTCAGAGCGCGGAGGCACAGCCGATGCACGTGGCCGCCGCCGGCCGCGCCTCGAGCCGGGCCTTCCCGATGGGCTGTCCGCACCGCTCACAGGTCCCGTAGGTGCCGTCCTCCAGGCGCTGGATGGCGGCCTCGACCTCGGCCAGATGACCCCGCACCTGCAGCACGAGCGCCGAGACCTGCGACCTCTCGAACGCGATCGTCGCGCCCTCCGGGTCGTGCTCGTCGTCGGCGTTGCTGTCCCGGGACGCCGCCACCACACCCTCGAAGTCGCCGGTCAGGGCCGCCAGGCGCAGGAGCGCCACCCGGCGTTCGGCGTCGAGCAGGTCGCGGGCCGTGTCCATCCGCCCATGCTGACATCGCCCGCACAGGGTCTGGGTACGTTCTGAGGGTGACCTCCTCCGCGACGACCGCCCCGAGCCCCGCCGCCCGTCTGACGTCCGGGTCCTGGTGGTTCCGCTCCCCGGACGGGCGGCTGACCCTGTGGCAGCTGCCCAACCCGGCGCTGTGCGTGTGGCTGGCCGCGGTGGTGCTGGGCAGGTTCGACCTCTCGACCACGCACGCGACCGCCGTCGCCGGGATCCGGCACGGAGCGCTGCTGGTGTGGGCGCTCGACGAGGTCGTCCGCGGCGCGAGCCCGTTCCGGCGCGTGCTCGGCCTGGTCGTCCTCGTGGCCCAGCTGGTCTCGCTCGTCCAGGCCTGAGCCGCCCACCTCACCTCGTCGCGGCGATCGCGCTGAGCAGGGGGACGTGCTCCCTGGCCTGCCGACCCGCCTTGCGCAGCAGCGTGGCGGCCGTGGAGGCCTGACCTCCGGCGAGCGCGACCTGCGCCGCGCGCCAGCGGGCGTACGCCGCTTCGTGGGGGCGGTGGATCCTGTCCCACGCGGACGCGGCGGCCACCCAGGGCTCGACCGACTGCTCGCCGGTGAGGCGCGCCAGCTCCGCGGCGTACGTCGCGTCGAAGGCGGACGTGGCCACGTTCCGGATGCAGTAGTCGTCGAGGGGGAGCGCGTCCGCGTCCGCGCGCGCCCGGTGCAGCCGATCCACGAGCTCGGCACGCTGTCGGCGACGGGCGGCGGTGCCGGTCTGCGCGACGATGTCGGCGGCCGCCCGGGCCATGAGCATGAACGTGTCGGAGCCGGGCGGCGGCACGCTCGCCGGGGCCCGCCACTCCAGGTCGGCGAGCAGCTGGTCCAGTGCCTGACGGGGCCGGCCGCACCACAGCTCCACCTCGGCGGCCCAGGGGACGAACCAGGACCGGATGGTGGGGACCATCTCGTCGAGCGCACCGAGCCGGCTCACGGCCCCCGGTTCACCCCGCAGCGCGTCGAGCCGGGCGCGCTGCAGGCGGAGGGGATACCGGTCGTTGCCCGACGTGTCGTCGGTGACCGGGTCGATGAGGGCAGCGGCACGGGCCACCTGTCCCTCGCGCAGGAATGCCTCCGACACGTTGACGAGCAGCATCGACGTCAGGAAGTCCTCGATGCCCCAGGTGGCCGCGGCCTCCAGCCCTCGCCGCGCGGCCTCCTCGACCGTGTCCGCGTCGGCGCCCTCCTGCAGCAGCATGTCGGTGTGGGCCAGGGCCGCCTCGATGTCGCCCACCGGGTCGGGACGGGGGAGGACCAGCGCCGCCTGGGCGGAGATCCGCGCGACCGCGTCCATCCGGTCGCCCGGCAGGTAGTAGTCGTGGCGGGCCTGGGCGACACGGTATCGGCGCTGAGCAGCCGGGTCGTCGAGCGCGAGGCTGACCTCGACCGCCCTGGCGAGGTCGGCCACGGCCTCAGCGGACCGGCCAAGGTTGATCTGGGCCGTGGCCCGCTCGTTGAGCGCTCGCGGATACCCCGCGAACGGTGGCAACTGCTCGTAGAGGGCGATCGACCTGTCCAGCAGCGGCAGCCCCGCCGCCGGTTGCTGGAAGAAGGTGCGGTAGCCGCCCACCCGGCCGTAGAGGTCGGCCGTCTCGTCCGACGACAGGTCCGACGCCCACGCGAGGGCCCCCTCGAGGAGGTCCACGGAACGCCCGATCTGGCCCGAGCCCTCCAGGGCGTCGGCGGTCGCGGCGTACGCCGTCCACCGGCTGATGGGCGGGGAACCGGCGGTCGCGGCGTCGGGCGGCCACAGCTCCAGGACGCGCAGCCACTGCTCCGCGGCGCCGGCCATCGCGAACCGGTCCTCGGCTGCCCGCGCGGCTCGGATCCGCCAGACCAGCTCCTGCGCGGGGTCGTCGGCGGCCTGCCAGTGCGTCGCGATCTCCGCCGGCGACGGGTCCGGTCCCGCGGCGAGCGCCTCCGCGAGCCGGCGGTGCTGTTCCGCGGCCTCGCCGGCGACCAGGCGGCGACGGATCGCCTCGGCGAGGAGAGGGTGGCGCAGCTCGACCTCGCGCGGTCGCGAGGGCTCCGTCAGCAGGCGTCGTGCGGCGAGGTCGCGCAGTCCGCTCGCGAGGCCTGCAGGAGGCAGTTGCGTGACGTCGGCCAGCTGGCTGTCGGTCAACGCCCGGTCGGCGACACCGAGGGCGCCGGCCACGGCCCAGGCCCCGTCTGCCAGACCCTCGAGGCGTCGGTCGAGCAGGTCGACCAGGAGCCGGGGCAGGTCGCCCGAGCCCTCGGGCGTCGCCGAGAGCTGGTCGGTGAAGAGGGGCTGACCCAGCGTGCGCTGGTAGACGCGGTCGACCAGGTCCGGATCGGCAGGGTGGGACAGCAGCAGCGCGAGCTGCTCCCCGGTCTCGTCACGGCTCAACGGGGCGAGCTCGAGGACGTCGGCGTCCGGCAGCCGGCGTACGACGGTGAACCAGTCGAGCGTGGCCGTGGCTGTGGCGGGGTCGTCCAGCCGCCACGTCCCGAGCAACGGCCACCTCGCGCCCCGGGCGAGCAGGTGCTCGAGCAGGTCGAGGGTGCCGGAGTCCGCCCAGTGCAGGTCCTCGATCAGCACCGCGAGCGGCCGGATGCCGGCGAGGGCGCCCAACGTCGCCCCGACGGCGGTGAACAGGCGTTGCCGGGACCAGTCGCCCTGGGGCTCGGCCCCGAGACCGGTCGCGTCCAGCTCGGGCAGCAGTGCCCGCAGCGCCCCGGGCACGAAGGCGGCACACTCGGCCAGCGCCTCCTTGAGCCACTGGCCCTCGTCGACCGCGTGGACCGCCCTCAGCACGTCGGCGATCGGCAGGAACGGGACCTCGGTGGACAGCGGCAGGCAGCTGCCTCGGGCCACGAAGACGTCCCCCGCCTCGACGGTGGCGGCGGTGTCGACGAGCCGGGTCTTCCCCAGCCCGGCCTCGCCGGCCACGAGCAGCAGGCCGCTGCCGGACTCGAGGTGCTTGCGCACGACGGCGAGCTCGCGGCGGCGGCCCGCGATCCTGGGCTGGGCTGGGCCGGTCACTTCGGTCGGCGTGCTGGCGGCGAGCCAGAGGGAGTGGAACTGCCCGACCTCGCCGTGCATCGCCTCGACCAGCACCTCGAGCACGCCCCAGGCGGGCAGCCGGGGTGCGGAGAAGACGCCGGAGACGGTGGTGTGGCTGCATCCCGCCTCGCGGGCCAGGACCCTCAGGCTCGGCCAGCCGGACCGGTGGTGCAGGTCGTGGAGCGCGTCGTTCAGGTCCCGCTGGGCTCCCGGCGGGATCGCGGGTCGCGGCAGTGCACCCACGTGACCTCCCGGGACAGGTACGACACGTCGGATCCAGCATGCGCCGGGACGAGGCGGGTGTCCACGAGCAGTCCGGCCGTCAACTTCTGTCAGCCGGCGTCAACAGGGGGTCGCGGCGCTCGACCTTGGTGGTGTCCCCACTCCGGGGGTCAGTCCCCCGGAGGCCACTCTCCGAGAAGGAGCCACCATGAACGTCACCCTTGCGGCCGTCGTGTCCGTCACCGCTCTCGGCGCCCTCGCCGCCCCGCCCAGCCACGCCGCCATCCCCGTGCCCGACCCGATCGGTCGCGTGGTCACCGACACCAGCCCGACGTCGTCCCCGGCTGACCCCGCCCAGGACCGGCCGTGCTTCGTGTGGCGGGCGCACTGGAACACCGCGCTCGACGGCCCCGAGCCGACCTGTTCGCCGTCGACGAGTCGCTGAACGTCAGCAACCGGGCCGCCTACGGCTGGATCGCCCGCTCCTCGCTGGCATGGCCGGGCTCGAGGTGGGCCGCGCCCGAGACGCGCAGGGGCACGAAGTCGCCGTCGCTGTGGGCCGACACGACCCGGGTGGTGAGGCAGACGTGGTCGCCGCCGTCGTCGAGGAGGGCGATTCGTTCGAGCGACATCCGGCTCGGACACGCCCTGAGCAGCGGGACCCCGTTCGGGTCCACGTCGACGTCCACGTCGGCGAACTTGTCGGTGTCCTCACCGGTCAGCGTGCCGAAGTGCTCCGCCACGGCGAAGTCCTGCGGCGTCAGGTAGTGCACCGCGAAGTGCGTGGCGCGCAGGGCGACGCGGTAGGTGTGGTTCGCCTTCGACAACCACACGCAGTAGTGCTGGGGCGTGATGCTCGACTGGGCGTGGAAGCCCACCAGGCAACCGGCCCACTCGTCGTCGGCCACCGTGGTGAGCACGACCAACGGAGGATCGACCGAGGCCATCAACGTGCTGAAGGCGTCCTCACTCATGTCCACCACCTCCCTGTGACCCGCGCTCGTAGCGCAGGAAGAGCGTGCTGTCCTCCACCATGGCGCCCTTCAGCTCGAACGCCGCGAGCCCACCGCCCGGTGGGGTGACGGCGACCGGGAGCGGGTCGCCGCCCATCACCGGGGAGATGGAGAGGCAGAGCTCGTCGAGGCGGTCCGCGGCAACCAGCTCACCGAGCCAGGTCGGTCCGCCTTCGCAGAGCACGACCCGGTGGCCGAGCTGGGCGAGCGCCTGCATCGCGGCCGCCGGCGTGACGCGGTCCTCGCCGGCCACCAGCACGACCGCCACCTTCTCGGCCTCGGCCCGGCGCACCGGATCCGCCGACGCGCAGGTGATGACAAGGGTGGGGGCGTCCTCGGGCGCCTCGGCGAACACCTTGGCGGTCCAGTCGAAGTCGAGCGACCGGCTGACCACGGCGAGTGGCGGCGTCGATGACCGACCGTCGCGCCGACGCAGCTCCTGGGCCTGCTCGTCGAGCCGCACCGGGCCGTATCCCTCGCGGCGTACGGTCTCGGCGCCGACGAGCACGACATCGGCGATCTGGCGCATCCTGCGGAACAGCGCCTGGTCCGGAGCCGTGGACAGGGAACCGACTCGACCGCCCACCGCCGCCGTGCCGTCGAGTCCGGCGACCATGTGTCCGGTCACCCAGCATTCGTGCTCGGGACGGGAGCGGTCGACGTCGAGGTACGGCGTGAGTGGATCGGACACCGCGGCGCCACGTTGCAGGTCATGCATCCGTTCACCTTAGGGGCGCGAGGCGGAGGCCGACCTCACCCGTCGCGGGCCCTCGCTCAGCCCTCGTGCTGCGTCAGCGGGACGGCCTCGGCCGGCGCGGGGAGCTGCGCCTCGGTCACGGCCTCGGGCTCGGGGACGTGCGCCCGGTTGGGCAGCTTGAGCAGCATGCCGAAGACCAGCGTGGTCAGCGCGACGCCGAACCAGAAGCCCGCCGTCATGCCCCCGACCTGGGCCGTCAGCGGGTCGTCGCCCTGGCCGAGCAGGTGGGTGGTGCGCCAGGCGATCAGGGTCGCCACGATCGCCGTACCCATCGCGCCGGCCACCTGCTGGAGGGCGCCGAGCAGCGAGCTGCCGTGCGAGTAGAGGTGCGGCGGGACGTCGCCGAGGCCGAGGGTGAAGACCGGCGTGAAGATCAGGGCCAGCGAGACCATCAGCAGCACGTGCGCGCCGAGGATCATCGGGATCGGCGTCGTGAGGCTGACCTGGGTGAGGATGCCCAGGGCCGCGATGGCCCCGAGGCCGCCGGGCACGACGAGCGGGCGGCTGCCGTGCTTGTCGAACCAGCGACCCACGCGCGGGCCGAGCAGGCCCATCGCCAGACCGCCCGGCATCATCAGCAGGCCGGTCTGGAGGGTGCTCAGGTCGCGGACGTTCTGGAGGTAAACGGGCAGGATCAGCATCGACCCGAACATGCCGGCGAAGGCGCCCGCCATGGTGAGCAGGGCGAGGCGGTACGTCGGGCGGCGGAGCGTGCGGAGGTCGAGCAGCGGTCGGTCCTCACGCTGCAGGCGCACCTGGAGCAGCACGAACGCGGCCACGAACACCAGACCGACGGCCGCGAAGATCGCGCCCTCGGTGCGGGCGTCGCCGCCGCGGCCGAACTGGGCGAGGCCGTAGACGAGCGTGCCGAAGCCGATCGCGGAGAGCAGGACGCTGGGCACGTGGAGCGACAGGGCGCGGGGTTCACCGACGTTGCGGAGCCGGGTGATGCCGACGATGCCGATGGTGGCGGCGATCGGGAGCACGATGCCGAACATCCAGCGCCAGCTGGCGACCTCGAGGATGAAGCCGGACGCGGTCGGGCCGAGGGCCGGCGCCGCGGACATCGCCAGCGTCACGTTGCCCATGACCTTGCCGCGGTCACCGGGCGCGACGATCGTCATCAGCGTCGTCATCAGCAGCGGCATCATCACCGCCGTGCCGGACGCCTGCACGATGCGCCCCAGCAGCAGCACCCAGAAGACGGGGGCCGACGCACAGATCAGCGTGCCGATGCAGAACACCGTCATCGCCAGGCCGAACGCCTGCCGCGTCGTCACGCGCTGGAGGAACCAGCCGGTGATCGGGATGACCACGGCCATCGTCAGCATGAAGGCGGTCGAGAGCCACTGGGCGGTCGTGACGTCGACGGAGAACTCGCGCATCAGGCTCGGCAGCGCGTTGAACATGACCGTCTCGTTGAGGATCACGACGAACGCTGCTGCCACCAACCAGCGAAGGACGCCGTAGTCGGGGGCCTGGTCCGTGCCCGAGGAGACCGGAGAAGACATGGGGGTCCTTCGTTCGAGAGGTGCTTGTGGTCGGCAACGCCGGACGTTCGCCCCAGCATTCCCGCTCAAGCCAACAGGATCGTGAACGCGGGCTCAACAGGATTGCCAGCCCGTCGATGGATCGCCGACGTGCGCCGGAACGCTACCGTCACTGCGTGAACCGAGTCGGTCGAGTGGTCAACGCCGTCGTCCACGCCGCCTGGCACGGCATCGACCGCGCGGGCGAGATCGTGCCGGGGACGCGCGCGGCCGAGGCCTTCGGGACCTTCGGCGCCGGCAGCAGCATCGGCTTCCCGCCGGCCACGCTCCTCAACACCGGCTCGATCCACGTCGGGGAGGACACGCTGATCGGGCGGCAGGTGACGCTGAGCGTCGGCTACGGCCCGGGCGACACCAACATCCCCGCACGCGCCCTCGTGATCGGCGACCGGTGCGTCCTCGGCGCCCGGACCAGCATCACCGCCCACTCCTCGATCGAGCTCGGCGACGCGGTGTGGTGCGGGCAGGGCGTCTTCGTCACCGATGCCAGCCACGGCTACCAGGACCCGACGCGCCCGATCGGCGAGCAGCTCGGGCCGCACCAGCCGGTGCGGATCGGGTCCGGGTCGTGGATCGGCCACGCGGCCGTCATCCTCCCCGGCGCGCAGATCGGCCGGAACGTCGTCGTCGCGGCCGGGGCGGTCGTCCGCGGGGAGGTGCCCGACCACTCCGTCGTTGCCGGCAACCCGGCTCGGGTGGTCCGGCACCTCGAGCCGGGCGTCGGCTGGGTCGGCACCGGGGGCGACGTACGGCCGGTGCTGGATGCGCTCTGATCAGGCCCGCTGCTGCTCACGTACGCCGCGTAGACCCCGGCGCTCGGCTTGGGCGTGCGCTCGAACGTCTGCCGGTCGACCGCGTGCAGACCCAGCTGGTGGCCGTAGCCGAGGACCGGCACACCGGTCGCCTCGGTGGCCGCCTCGAGCGTCGTCCGCTCGAGCTGGCGGGCGTCGCAGTAGCGGGCGAAGAGAGCCGGCGCCTCGGGGTCGAGCCAGCTGCCGCGCATGGCGGACCAGTGCGGCGACGTGGAGTGGTTGAACGTGACGATCGGGGCCATCCCGACCGATGTCCTCGCGCCATTGCTCGTAGCCGTTGCAGGCCTTGCCGGAGGGGTCCCTGACACCGACGGCACGACCTGCTCGGCGAGCCAGGTGTCGCTGTCGGTGTTGTCGCCCTCGACCTGGAGGCGGGCGACGGCGACGCCCCAGAGGAAGTCGGACGGGAAGGTGCATTCGGTCATGGGCTCAGCATTGGGGCGCGCTCGATGGTGCGGAACGTGGCATCGCCGATACCTGTCATTAGCGCCATCAGCGCCCTCGGTGGTTGAGGAGCGAGCGCCAGCGAGCGTCTCGAAACCCGGTGAACCAATCTGGGGTCTTGTTCGCCGACGTCGAGTGCGGGGCCTCGCGCCTTCGGCGCGTAGATTCATTGATTTCCGTGGTCATCGCAGGGTTCACACAGGGTGCCTCCGGGCCCTGATTCCTGGCTTTCGGCCGCCTGGCTCGACCGTCGTGATCCAGGTTTCAAATTCTCTCGATTCTTTACCTTTCTCGATCGCAAATAGGGGCTCTGGCCTGCGGTTTTGTCGGTGGTCCCTGCTGGAATTGATCCATGACAGCGATGGTCCAGCAGCCTCCTCGACACCAGGTGTCGCGCGCTGTTGCCGCTGTCCACGCAAGCTTGGACGAGGTCTCGGATGCGTCGTTGTGGTCGATGTCGACGGAGGAGGCCGCCGCGACTCTGGCTGAGGCCACCCGGATGGTCGCTCGGGCGCAGGAGATCGAGCTGCGGGTCGCCGCGCACGCCAAGATCGTCGGCGTCGGGGAGTCGGTGGGCGCGACCTCGACGACGAACTTCTGGGCCCACGCCACCCACCAGACCCGGACGTCTGCGCACGGGAAGATGCGCCTCGCGGTCGCGCTGGCCGCAAGGCCCGCCCTGCGTACGGCGGTCGCCGCGGGTGACGTGCTGGTCGAGCAGGCGCGGGTGATCGTCGATGCGGTCGAGGTCCTCCCGACCGAGCATCGCGACGAGGCCGAGGCGTTGCTGATCAAGTTCGCCGCCGAGCACGACGCGCAGGCGTTGAAGAGGCTGGGCCGACGGATCCTGGAGTTCCTGGACCCCGAGGCTGCCGAGGCCCACGAGGCGAAGCAGCTCGAGGCCGAGGAACGCGACGCCGCCCGGTCCACCAAGCTGACCATGACCGATGACGGGCACGGCAAGGTGCACGGACGGTTCACGCTGCCGTCCGCGCAGGCCGCGATGCTGAAGAAGGCGCTGCTGGCGTTCGCGGCCCCGAAGCACCGGGCCGCGGTCGACGGCGGCCTCGGTGAGCGCAGGCCCAGTGCCGAGCGGATGGGGCAGGCGTTCGTCGAGCTGATCGAGCGCTACCCGACCAAGTTGCTCCCCAAGGCCGGCGGTGTGTCCGCGACCGTGGTGGTGACGATGGACATCTCCACCCTGATGGGCGGCCTCAAAGCAGCCTCGTTGGACACCGGTGAGCGGGTCACCGCCGGCCAGGCCCGCCGGCTGGCGTGCGAGGCGGGGATCATCCCGGCCGTGCTGGGTGGGAAGTCCCAGGTGTTGGATCTGGGCCGGAAGCGCCGGTTCCACAGCGAGTCGCAGCGGATCGCGATGGCCATCGAGCAGGGCGGCTGCAACGCCGAGGGATGTGACTGGCCGCCGGGGCTGTGTCACGGGCACCACCCGATCCCCTGGAGTCAGGGCGGGGAGACCAACAAGGACGGGATGCTGCTCTGCCCGCACCACCACGCCCGGGCCCATGATCCGAAGTTCACGATGACCAAGCAGGCCGGCGGGAAGGTCGCCTTCACCAGGAGGACATAGGCCGTCTGACCAATCCTTGGGTGTCGCCGCGCGTCAGATGGGTGGACGCTGAGGGTCGTGCACGAGATTCAGATCGCCCCCGCGGACGTGGACCGCCTCACTGGGCTGCTCTCGCGCGAGCGCAAAGACCAGTTCGATGCGGTGGCTGCCGGTGCGCGCGAGCTCCTCGGGGGCCGCGTCGTCTGGAACGTCAACGCGACCGCCCACGGCGGCGGCGTGGCGGAGATGCTGCAGACGCTGCTGGCCAACGCACGCGGGGTCGGCATCGACACCCGGTGGCTGGTGCTGTCGGGGAGCCCGGAGTTCTTCGCGATCACCAAGCGCCTGCACAACGTGCTGCACGGGGAGCCGGGGGACGGGGGAGAGCTCGGCGCCGCGGAGCACGCCGTGGTCGCGGAGGCACTGCGGCCCGACCTCGCGGACATGGCGACCCTGGTGAAGCCGGACGACGTCGTCCTGCTCCACGATCCGCAGACCGCGGCGATGGTGACGCCGCTGCGCGAGACCGGGGCGAAGGTGGTCTGGCGGTGCCACATCGGTCGCGACACCCCCAACGCGCTGACCGACCTGGGCTGGGCGTTCCTGCGGCCGCTCATCGAGGCGGCCGACGCGTTCGTCTTCTCGCGCCGCAACTACGTCCCCCGGTGGATGGCGTCGGAGAAGGTGCACATCATCACGCCCTCGATCGACCCGTTCAGCGCCAAGAACGCCCCGCTCTCCGACGCCGACGCGGAGGCGACGCTCGGTTACGCCGGGCTGCTCGGCGGGGCCCGTGACCCCCGAGCCCTCACGTTCACCAAGCGCAACGGCACCGTCGGGACCACGCGGCCGCATCGGGGCCTCGACCTCACCGGGGGCACGATCCCGTGCGAGGCCCGGCTCGTGGTGCAGATCAGCCGGTGGGACCGCCTCAAGGACATGACCGGCGTCATGCAGGGATTCGCCGACGCGGGTCTCCCCGGCGACGTACACCTCCTCCTGGTCGGACCCGAGGTGTCCGGCGTCTCGGACGACCCCGAGGGAGCGGGCGTGCTGGCGGAGTGCCGGAGCCGGTGGGACGGCCTGGCTCGCGAGGAGCAGAGCCGCGTGCACCTGGTCTGCCTGTCGATGGACGACGTCGACGAGAACGCCCACCTCGTCAACGCCCTGCAGCGCCGCGCCTCGGTGGTCGTGCAGAAGAGCCTGGTCGAGGGGTTCGGGCTGACCGTCACGGAGGCCATGTGGAAGGCCCGGCCGGTGGTGGCCTCGGCCATCGGCGGCATCCAGGACCAGATCGTCGACGGGGAGAACGGGCTCCTGCTCGAGGACCCCCACGACCTCGACGCCCTGGGGCGCGCCCTGGCCCGCCTGCTCGAGCAGCCCGATCTCGCGGCCGGGCTCGGCAACGCCGCACGTGCCACGGTGCACGAGCGCTTCCTCGGCGACCGCCACCTGGAGGCGTACGCCGACCTCTTCGGGACCCTCCTCGTCTGAGGCATCGCGCCCGCCGATGCCCCGCATCACGACTGGCTGGTTCCGCGCGTGGGCAGGGCGGGTCGGAGCACTCCCGGTCCGCGGACGTCTGCCAGGCCGAGGGCGCCGGACGCTCGGATCGGGCGCCCACGAGCGGACCCCCCGCTCCCAGCAAGCCTCGACGACGATGGTCGACTGGCTCGAACCCCGCAGCGGTCTCGACCAGGACGCCGCGGAGTCGCGCGCGTTCCCGCACCATGATGGAGTCATCGCATGAAGCGGCAGCTGCCCAAGCGACGCGACCTGGCGCCCCTGCTCACGTTCAAGAAGCCGACCCTCTCGCCACGGGAGCGGCGGCTCGCCTCCGCGCTGACGATCGAGGACCTGCGCCGGATCGCCAAGCGGCGTACGCCCAAGCCGGCCTTCGACTACACCGACGGCGCCGCCGACGGCGAGGTGTCGCTGGCCCGGGCGCGGGAGGCCTTCGCCGACGTGCAGTTCAACCCCGCGATCCTGCGCGACGTCTCGCACGTGGACACCTCGCGGGAGGTGCTGGGTGCCCCGAGCGCGCTGCCCTTCGGCATCGCGCCGACCGGCTTCACGCGGATGATGCAGGCCGAGGGCGAGATCGCCGGCGCGACCGCGGCCGGCGCCGCGGGCATCCCGTTCTCCCTGTCCACGATGGGGACCACGTCGATCGAGGACGTGGCCGCCGCCAATCCAGCGTCGTCGGGCGGCCGCAACTGGTTCCAGCTCTACATGTGGAAGGACCGCGACCGCTCGATGGCGCTGGTCGACCGGGCGGCCAAGGCGGGCTACGACACGCTGCTCGTCACGGTCGACGTGCCCGTCGCGGGCGCCCGGCTCCGCGACGTACGCAACGGCATGACGATCCCGCCCACCCTGACCCCGCGCACGGTCGCCAACGCGATCCCGCGGCCGGCCTGGTGGATCAACTTCCTGACCACCGAGCCGCTGGCCTTCGCCTCGCTCGACTCGTGGTCGGGCACGGTCGCGGACCTGCTGGACACGATGTTCGATCCGACCGTGACCTATGAGGACCTCGCCTGGATCCGCGACCAGTGGCCCGGCAAGGTCTCGGTCAAGGGCGTCCAGACCGCCGCCGACGCCCGCCGCCTCGCGGACGCCGGCGTCGACGCGATCGTGCTGTCCAACCACGGCGGCCGCCAGCTCGACCGCGCGCCGATCCCCTTCCACCTGCTGCCGCAGGTGGTCAAGGAGGTGGGGAGCGAACTCGAGGTGCACCTCGACACCGGGATCATGTCCGGCCAGGACATCGTCGCCGCGGTCGCGCACGGCGCCCACTTCACGCTGATCGGCCGGGCCTACCTCTACGGGCTGATGGCCGGCGGTCGGCCCGGCGTCGACCGGGCGATCGAGATCCTCCGCGGCCAGGTCGAGCGGACCATGAGGCTGCTCGGCGTCAGCACCCTCGACGAGCTCGAGCCGGGCCACGTCACGCAGCTGGCCCGGCTCGGCCCGCGCCCGCTCTAGGCGTCCATCAGCCGCGAGCGGACCAGGAACCGCACGCCGTACGGCGCCTCCAGCGAGAAGCCCGCGCCGCGGCCGGGGACCACGTCGATGGTGAGGTGGGTGTGCGACCAGTACTCGTGCTGCGACGCCGACATCCACACCGGCACGGACCGCTCCAGCCCGACATCGAGTGAGCCGAGGTGCACGTCCGCGTCGCCGGTCAGGAAGTCGCCGTCGGGGTAGCACATCGGCGCCGACCCGTCGCAGCAGCCGCCGGACTGGTGGAACATGACCGGCCCGTGGGCCTCTGTGAGGCGGCGGACGAGCGCCGCCGCCTCACCGGAGATGTCGACCCGGTCGCCCATCAGAAGAAGCCGAGAGCGTCCGGGCTGTAGGACACCAGCAGGTTCTTGGTCTGCTGGTAGTGGTCGAGCATCATCTTGTGCGTCTCGCGGCCGATGCCGGACTGCTTGTAGCCGCCGAACGCCGCGTGCGCGGGGTAGGCGTGGTAGCAGTTCGTCCAGACCCGGCCGGCCTTGATCTCGCGGCCGGCGCGGAAGGCCTGCGACCCGTCGCGCGACCAGACGCCGGCGCCGAGGCCGTAGAGGGTGTCGTTGGCGATCTTGAGTGCGTCGGCCTCGTCGTCGAAGGACGTCAGCGACACGACCGGCCCGAAGATCTCCTCCTGGAAGATCCGCATCGAGTTGTCGCCCTCGAAGATCGTCGGCTGCACGTAGTAGCCGCCGGCCAGGTCGCCCTCGAGCACGGTGCGCTCGCCACCGGTGAGGATCTTCGCGCCCTCCTGCTTGCCGATGTCGATGTAGGACAGGATCTTCTCGAGCTGGTCGTTGGACGCCTGGGCGCCGATCATCGTGGCGTCGTCGAGCGGGTTGCCCTGGATGATCTTCTCCACGCGGGTGACGGCGTCGCCGACGAACTCCGAGTACATCGACCGCTGCACCAGCGCCCGCGACGGGCACGTGCAGACCTCGCCCTGGTTGAGCGCGAACATCGCGAAGCCCTCGAGGGCCTTGTCGTAGAAGGCGTCCCGCTCGGCGGCGACCGAGTCGAAGAAGATGTTCGGGCTCTTGCCGCCGAGCTCGAGGGTCACCGGGATGATGTTCTGGCTGGCGTACTGCATGATCAGCCGCCCGGTCGTGGTCTCGCCGGTGAAGGCGACCTTGGCGACGCGCGAGGACGACGCGAGCGGCTTGCCCGCCTCCACGCCGAAGCCGTTGACGACGTTGAGCACACCGGCGGGCAGCAGGTCGCCGATCAGCTCCATCACCTTGAGGATCGACCACGGGGTCTGCTCGGCCGGCTTGAGCACGACGCAGTTGCCGGCGGCGAGCGCGGGCGCGAGCTTCCACACGGCCATCAGGATCGGGAAGTTCCACGGGATGATCTGGCCGACGACACCCAGCGGCTCGTGGAAGTGGTAGGCCATCGTGTCGCCGTCGACCTCGCCGATGCTGCCCTCCTGGGCGCGCAGGCAGCCGGCGAAGTAGCGGAAGTGGTCGACGGCCAGCGGCAGGTCGGCGGCCAGGGTCTCGCGGACCGGCTTGCCGTTCTCCCACGTCTCGGCGACCGCCAGCATCGGGAGGTTCGCCTCCAGCCGGTCCGCGATCGCCAGCAGGATGTTCGAGCGCGTGGTGGTCGACGTACGACCCCACGAGGGGAAGGCGGCGTGCGCGGCATCGAGGGCGGCCTCGATGTCCTCGGCGGTGCCGCGTGCGATCTCGGTGAACGGCTTGCCGTTGACGGGCGAGATGTTCTCGAACCAGTCGCCCTTGATCGGCTCGACCCACTCGCCACCGATGTAGTGGCCGTAGCGGCTCTGGAGAGTGACGAGCGAGTCGGGCTGTCCGGGCGGTGCGTAGACGGTCATCGGGTGCTCCTGGGTCTCGGGTGACTGGAGTCACAGCACAGCCCGCGGCACGTTGCGCGGACGTTGCGGACTACACGAGCTCGCGGTCCAGGCGCGCGATCTGGCCGTCGACCAGCGGCCGCAGGGGAGAGGTCGGCGCGACGACCGCGCGCTGGGCCTGCCACATGTCGTAGTCGTCGCGTCCCCAGGCCGACCGCGTCCACGCCGACATCAGGTCGGGCTCGCGGCTGGCCAGCAGGGCATGGCGGATCGAGCCCTCCAGCTCCTCGCGGAGGCGTACGACGCCGGGTGCCGTCGAGCGCGGCAGCAGCGGTCCGCAATAGGTGCGCATCGCCCCGCGCAGGTCGCCCGCGGCCAGCTGGGCCTCGACGGCCAGCCAGTCACCCGTCAGTCCGGCGGCCAGCCGGTAGGGCCGCGACGCGAGCAGCTCCTCGCCGAGCAGGTGGCGCAGCCGGTTGAGCTCGGCGCGCAACGTCGAGGAGGCGCCGTCGTCCTCGTAGAGCAGCACGGCCAGCTCGTCGCCCGACAGCCCGCGCGGCGCGGCCGCGAGCAGCAGCAGGATCTCGCTGTGCCGCGGGGTCAGCCGGACGGTGCGCACGTGCCCGCGCCCGTCGTCGACGGTGAGCAGCGACTCGGTCCGGCCGAGCGACTCCAGCAGGACGCGTACGCCGTGGGGTGACCCGGTCCGCGGACCGGTCGTCGTCAGCACCTCACGGGCGAGCTCGGCCTCGGCCAGCCGGGCGGCCGCCCGCACCATCGCCATGGTCTGGGGGACCACCACCCGGTCGCCGCCGGTGACGTCAAGGACGCCCAGCAGCTGCGCCGTACGCGGGTCGTGGATCGGCGTCGCCGCGCAGCTCCACGGCTGGACGCTGGCGCGGAAGTGCTCGGCGCGGGTGATCGTGACGGGCTGGTCGAGCGCGAGCGCGAGGCCGGGGGCGTTGGTGCCGGCCAGCCGCTCGTCCCAGTTGCTGCCCTCGACGAAGCCGATCTTCTCGGCCTCGCGCAGCGTCGCCGGCGTGCCGCACACCCACAGCAGGTGGCCGGCGGCGTCGGAGATCGCCATCATCGCGTCGCAGTCGCGGACCGCCTGGCCGAGGACGTCGTCGAGCAGCGGGAAGACCCGGGCCAGCGGATGCGCCTCGCGGAGGTCGCGGAGCTCGTCGGAGGCCAGGATGACGGGGGCGTCGACCCGGTCGGTGGACACGCCGGCAGCCGCCGATCGCTGCCACGACTCGGCCACCTCGGCTCGCATGCCGCGACGGGTCATGAGGTCAGTAGACATGGCCGGGCCGCACCTCGTGAATGGTTCCGTGTGATGGACGTCTCCCGGGCAGGGTCACCCGCCGGAGGTTGCAACAACGTTGCATCGCCCCACCCGGGTGGGTCCGCAGCCCGATTTCACCCGCCGGGAGTGCTCCGGTAATCTCTCCCGCGGTGGCGTGTCCGAGCGGCCGAAGGTGCATCACTCGAAATGATGTGTGGGGTCAAACCCACCGTGGGTTCAAATCCCACCGCCACCGCCATGTGACGAGGACCGGATCCCGATGGGGTCCGGTCCTCGTGTCATTTCCGCCGCGCCCGGACGACGACGTCGTGCAGGGTGGCCGCGCCGCTGCCGCGGTCGGTGAGCCTGCGGGTGGGCTCCCCGGCGGTCACGACCTCCCACCGGTCGGCGTCGAGCAGGGCGGCGACGCGCTCGGCAGTCGCCGTGGCCTCCGCGGGCGGCTGGTGGCCGTGCCCGTGTCCGTGCCCGTGGCCGTGCCCGGCCTCGGCGGACGCCAGGTGCCCGACGACCAACAGCGTGCCGCCGGGGGCGACCCACTCCGCGATCCGCGCGTAGAACGCGAGCTGCGGGATCGCCGGGTGGGCGTAGTGGGTGGTGACGAGGTCGTACGCCGTGTCCGGGGTCCACGTGCCGAGGTCCGCCTCGACCCAGTCGATCCCCGCACCGGCGTCGCCCGTCCGCGCCGCCGCCCGGGCGAGCACCTCCACGGAGATGTCGGCGGCGGTGACCCGCCAGCCCTGCGCGGCCAGCCAGACCGCCTCGGCGCCCTCGCCGCAGCCGGCGTCCAGGGCCGTGCCCGGGGCGAGGTCCGCGGTCTCGGCGACCAGCCACGGGTTGGGCGGGATCGCGGCGCCCGACTCGGCCTCCTGCCAGTGCGTCTCCCAGTACGCCTTGTCGAACTCGTGGGTCATGCGCCCAGCCTGCCAGCCGGGGGCGGGCCGCTACCCGGCGTACACGTCGCTGCCGAAGCCCGTGGCGTTCTGCGCGTAGCCCAGCGGCGCCAGGCCGAAGGTGTCCTCGATGGTGCGCAGCAGGCCGTAGTGGTTGTACGCCGTGTCGTTGGTCGAGCCGGGCGTGATGAACGGCGAGACCAGCACCGCGCCGGTGCGGCCGCCGCCCATGCCGTAGATGCCGGGCATCGGCGAGTTGGGGCCGGGGCCCTCGCCGCAGCACGCGTCGGCGCCGGACGGGCTCCCGGTGTCGGCCTCGTCGAAGGTGACGACCAGCAGGCCGTCCTGCTGGTAGGCCGGCGACGCGAGGATCCGCGGGATCCAGGTGCGCAGCCACTGGTCGGCCGTGGCCAGGCCGCCCGGGCGGCCGTCGACGCAGGGGCTGTCGTGGCCGTCGTTGCAGAGGTTGGGCGTGATGTAGGTCAGGTTGGCGGTCGTCGCGGTCGAGGCCAGGTCGCCCGGGAGCTGCGCGAGGTCCACGTCGTTCTGCGCGCACGACGGCGAGGACGTGATGCTCTTGAAGTAGACGAAGGGGTTGTGCCGGGCGGCGTACTGGTCGCCGACCTCGGCCTTCTGGGTGTCGTCGGCCGCGTTGGCGGCGGGGTGCCGGCAGGGCGTCCCCATGTCCTCCATGTAGCCGCGCCACGTCAGCCCGGCGGTGGTCAGCTGGTCGGCCACGGTCGTCACGGACGTGGGGTAGACGCAGCCCTGGCCGACCGCCTGGCCCGGCGCCACCGTCGCGGTCTGCACGAAGTCGGAGTAGGTCTGGCAGTCGCCCTGGGTCTGCGGGTTGGGCCCCTGGCCGCTGATCTGGGCGAGGTAGTTGGGCAGGCTGTTGTGCGCGGTGCCGTAGTAGTGGGTGAGCAGCTGGCCCTGGCTGCGGAGCTCCGAGCTGAGGTACGGCGCGGGCGAGCCGGGCCCGAACGTCTGGTCGTAGCCCTTGTTCTCCAGGTTGACCACGAAGACGTGGCCGACGGGCGGGTTGGCGGCGGCGGCCTCGGCCGGGGGCGTGCCCCCGGGGAGGTGGCCCGCGGCGGCCAGGGCGGGCGCGGCCAGGGCGATGGCGGCGAGGACGGTGCGGCTCGAGAAACGCATGTCGGGTGGGTGCTCCTGTGCTCGGACTGATCCCCCCGATCGCGGGGACCGTTCCCCGGAGGGACGGGTCCCAAACGACCGCTTCTGGACGGGGGCTGGTCGGTGACCGGCGGGGCCGACAGACTGCGGCGGTGACCGAGGACGACTTCCGGCCCGGCTTCCACTTCACGCCGGCCCGCCACTGGATGAACGACCCCAACGGACTGGTCCACCACGACGGCACCTGGCACCTGTTCTTCCAGCACAACCCCGAGGCCAACGAGTTCGGGCACGTCAGCTGGGGGCACGCCTCGAGCCCCGACCTCGTGCACTGGACCGAGCACCCGGTGGCCCTGCGCGCCAGCGAGTCCGAGCTCATCTACTCCGGCTCGGCCGTCGTCGACGCCCACGACACCTCGGGGCTCGGCGACGGCACGACGCCGCCCCTCGTGGCCGTCTTCACCAGCGTGTACGCCGACCGGCAGGCGCAGTCGCTGGCGCACAGCCTCGACGGTGGCGCGACCTGGACGCCGTACGCCGGCAACCCGGTGCTCGACCGCGCGTCGACGGAGTTCCGCGACCCGAAGGTGTTCTGGCACGCGACCGGCGAGGACACCGGCCACTGGGTGATGGTCGCGGTCGAGGCCGACCAGCGGCTGGTGCTGCTGCACCGCTCCGACGACCTGCGGCACTGGACGCTGCTCAGCACGTTCGGCCCCGGCACCGGTCCCGAGGACTTCTGGGAGTGCCCCGACCTGTTCGCCCTGCCGGTCGACGGCGACCCGGCCGACCGCCGCTGGGTGCTGGTCGTCAGCGTCAACCCTGGCGGGGTGGCCGGCGGGTCCGGGACCCGGTGGTTCCTCGGCGACTTCGACGGCACGACCTTCACCGCGGCCGACACCGCCGCCGACGCCGTGGACGCGCCGGTCCGCGAGCGACGCTGGCTCGACTGGGGCCACGACCACTACGCGGCCGTCAGCTATGACAACGCCCCCGACGACCGGCGGGTCACGATCGGCTGGATGGGCAACTGGGCCTACGCCCACGACATGCCCACCACGCCCTGGCGCGGCGCGATGGCGCTGCCGCGCGAGCTGTCGCTGCGCACCGTCGAGGGGGCGGTGACCCTGGTGCAACGGCCCGTCCCCGAGCTCGCCGTCCTCGAGGGCACGGCGACCGCGTGGGCGGCGTACGACCTCGAGGGGGAGCGCACGCTGCCCGCCGGCGAGCGCTACCGGCTCGACGTGACGTTCGAGCACGGGGACGCCCGGGACTTCGGGCTCGACCTCTGCGTCGGTCCGGGCGCGGCGACCCGGCTGCGTTACGACCCGGCCGCCGGTCTGCTCTCCCTGGACCGGACGGCGTCCGGCGAGACCGCGTTCAGCCCGGCCTTCGCCGCCGTCGACACGGCGCCGGTCGCCCTGGCCGACGGCCGGCTGCGCCTGGAGGTCTGGGTCGACCGGTGCTCGGTCGAGGTCTTCGCGCAGGGCGGCACTGCCTGCCTGACCCAGCTGGTGCTGCCCGACGCGGCGGCCACGGGTCTCGCGTGCGTGTCGACCGGCGGGACCACCCGCGTCGTCGAGCTCTCCCACACCCCGCTCGCCCGCGCCCGCTGACCGGGGCGCCCCGGCGGTTGGTGTGGAATGGCCCCACCAGACCCCAACCCAGCGAGGCGGAGCCCGTGTTCCTGTACGAGTTCGAGGGCAAGCGCCCCACGGTCCATCCCGACGCGTTCGTGGCCCCCACCGCCACCCTGATCGGCGACGTGACCGTCGAGCAGGGCGCCAGCGTCTGGTACGGCGCGGTCATCCGCGCCGACATCTGCACGATCGTGATCCGTGAGGGGTCGAACATCCAGGACAACTCCGTGCTGCACGCGGCGCCGGGCGAGACCCTCGTCGTCGGGCCGGACGCGACCGTCGGACACGGCTGCGTCGTGCACTGTGCCGAGGTCGGCGAGAAGGCCCTGGTCGGCAACGGCAGCACGCTGCTCGACCACGCGAAGATCGGCGCCGGCTCGCTGGTCGCCGCCGGGTCCGTCGTGACGCCGGGCGCCGAGATCCCGCCGGGGGTCGTCGCGGCGGGCATCCCCTGCAAGCCGACCAAGCCGATCGAGGGCACGTCCTCGGAGTTCTGGGTCGAGACCAACCCGCCGTACTACCAGGAGCTCGCCAAGCGCCACGCGGCGTCGCTGGCGGACTAGCCCCGACTATCCCCGGCGCAGCCGGACCGCGATCCCCGGGACGAGCGCCAGGGCGACCGCCACGGCGAGGGCGGGGAGCGGCAGCGCCTCCGTGCCGAGCAGCCGGTGCAGCGGCGGCAGGTAGACACCGCCGATCTGGAGCACCGCCGCGCCGGCGACCGCGATGTCCAGCGCCCGCCGCTCCCCGCGGTGGCCGGGGGCGCGCAGGGCCAGCGCGACCGCGAGCTGGGCGGCGCCCAGCGTCAGGAAGATCGTCGTCTGCACGTCCCAGCCCGCACGGTCGGCGGCCAGGCCGGACAGCAGGCTGAGCGCCCCGATCGTGGCGCCGACCCAACCGATCTGCAGCGCGAGACCGGCGCCCAGCACCGACTCGTCCGGCGGGCGGGGCGGACGCTTCATCGCCGACCCGACCACCGGCTCGGCGCCGAACGCGACCCCGGGCAGACCGTGGGTGAGCATGTTGATCCACAGGATCTGGGCCGGCAGCAGCGGCAGCGCCATGCCGAAGAAGGGGCCGAGGACCACGACCACGACCTCGGCCAGGCCGCCGGAGACGGCGTACCGCAGGAAGTTGCGGATGTTGGTGTAGATCCGTCGCCCCTCCTCGACCGCGGCCACGACCGTGCGCAGGTCGTCGTCGGCGAGCACCAGGTCGGCCGCCTGCCGCGCCACCTCGGTCCCGCCCCGGCCCATGGCCACCCCGATGTCGGCGTTGCGCAGTGCGGGCGCGTCGTTCACACCGTCCCCGGTCATCGCCACGACCTCGCCGCGCTCCTGGAGGGCCTGCACGATCTGCACCTTCTGCTCCGGGCGGATGCGGGCGAAGACGCGGGCCACGCCGAGCGCGTCCTGGCCCGCTCCGGCCGCGAGGTCCGCGCCGGTGACCGTGGTCGAGCCCTCGTCGGTGATGCCGAGTCGCCCGGCGATCGCGCCGGCCGTGACCGGGTGGTCCCCGGTCACCAGGACGACGGCGATGCCGGCGGCGTGGCAGGCCGCGACGACCTCGCGGGACACCGCGCGGGGCGGGTCGGCGATGCCGACGAGCCCCACCAGCTCGAGCGGCTGGTCGTCCGTCGGGGCTCCGTCGTACGACGTGGCGTCGGCGAGGGCGATCACCCGGAAGCCCTGCTCGGCCAGCCGGGTGGTCTCCGCGGCGACCGTCCCGCGCAGCGGCTCGGGCGGGTCGACCAGGTCCAGCACCGCCTCGGGTGCGCCCTTGCAGACCCGGAGCGCCCCCGGACCCGCGGCCGCCCGGTGCGTCGTGGCCATCCACCCGCGGGTTGCCTCGAAGGGCACCTCGCCGGCGCGCGGCCACGCCCGGTGGACGTCCTCGGGCCGGGCCCCGGCCTTCGCGGCCAGGACCAGCAGCGCCGCCTCGAGGGTGTCGCCGGCGGCGCCCCACGCCTCGCCGTCGGCGGCCGGCTCGACGAGCCGGGCGTCGTTGCACAGCACGGCGTCGCGGACCAGCCGCTCGAGGGCGGCCGGTGGGGCGGCATGGCCGTCGGCGACCACGTCGCCGTGGGGCGCGTAGCCGCTGCCGGAGACGTCGTACCGGTGACCGGGCGGCACCCACACGGCCCCGGCGACCATCCGTCCCTCGGTCAGCGTGCCGGTCTTGTCCGAGGCCAGGACCGTCACCGAGCCGAGGGTCTCGACGGCCGGCAGGTGCCGGACCAGCGCGTGCCGCTGGGCCATCCGGTGCGCGCCCAGCGCGAGCGAGATCGTGACCACCGCGGGCAGCGACTCGGGCACCGCCGCGACGGCGAGGCTGACCGCGAGGATCGAGGTCTGGACGAGCGGCTCGCCCCGCAGCAGGCCGAGCACCACCACGACGACGCCGATCGCCAGCACCGCCACCACGAGGTCGCGGGAGAGCCGCCGCAGCCGGCGCTGCAGGGGGGTGTCCCGGACCCGGGCGGTGCTGATCAGCCCGGCGATCCGGCCGAGCCCGCTGTCGGCACCGGTCCGCAGCACCTCGCCGACCGCCCGCCCGCGGGTCGCGACCGTCCCGGCGAGGAGCTCCTCGCCGACGTCCCGGTCGACCGGCTGGGACTCGCCGGTCATCGCCGACTCGTCGATGCTCAGCGCCGCCACCTCGAGCAGCCGCAGGTCGGCGGGGACGATCCCGCCCGCGTCCAGCCGGACCACGTCACCGGGCACGACCTCGGCCGCCGGGACCTCGAGCCGGCGGCCGTCGCGCACCACCTCGGCCACCGGCGCCGTGAGCTGGTCGAGCTCGGCGATCGCCCGGTCCGCGCGCAGGTCCTGGGTGACCCCGACCGCCGTGTTGACGACCACGACCAGGGCGATCACCAGCGCGTCGGTCGCGTCGCTGACCACCACGGTGACGACGCCCGCCGCGAGCAGCAGCAGGATCATCGGGTCGCGCAACTGCGCCAGGATGCGGCCGAACGGCCCCACCCGCGGCGGCCGGGGCAGGCTGTTCGGGCCGACCTCGGCGAGTCGGCGGGCGGCCTCCTCCGAGGTCAGCCCCGAGGCGCCACGGATCAGGGGAGGCATGGCGGGCGGTCAGCCGGGCGCGGCGATGTCGCGGCGGTCGAGGGTCGGCAGGGTCGCCAGCGTGACCACGACGCAGCCCAGCAGCAGCCAGAGGAAGTCGAGCGGCAGCCCGCCGCCGAGGGGTCCGGACGCCAGCGCCTGCTCCAGCGGCGACGCGTGCTGCCAGGGGTCGACCCCCGCGACCAGCAGCCCCGCGACGTAGAGGACGTACGCCGCCACCGCCAGCGCGGCGGGCAGCGCCACGGCCAGCGCGCGGCGCCCGGTCGCGGCCCCGACACCGAGCGCGAGCAGCCCGAACTCGGTGCCCAACAGGACCATTGCGAGGCAGCCGCTGAAGGCCTCCCAGGGGCCGATGCCCATCCCGATCGCCAGGCTGCAGCCGAGGGTGACGACGTACAGGGCAACGCCGAGGGCCAGGACGGACGTGGTGAGCGCGAGCGCCTTCTGCAGCAGGATCCGCCTGCTGGACAGCGGCGTGACCAGCAGGACGTCGAGGGTGCCCTCCTCCTCCTCGCCCGCGACCAGGCGCGCGCCGCGGCCGATCGCGTAGACCAGGAACAGGGCCGGCAGGAGGAGCGTGAACAGCTCGGCGTTGATGAAGCCCAGGCCGCTGGTCATCGCGGAGACGTCGAAGAGCCGCTGCATGTAGTCGGGGTACTGCTCGAAGAGCTTGTCGAGGTCCTGCATGTCCCGGAAGGACGGCCAGATGAGGGATTCGAGCAGGACCACCAGCCCCATGCCGATCGACCAGCCGAGGAGGCCGTGGCGGTGGTCGCGGAGGGTCTTGAGGTAGACGTTGCGCAGGAGGAACGGCGTCCCCGGTGCGGGCGGCGCCATCACGCGACTGGCCATGGCTCCTCCTGCTTCTCGCGCTGGTCGTCCCCCTGCGTCTCGTCGGTGTAGTAGCGGAGGAAGACCTCGGTCAGGTCCGCCTCGTGGGTCTCGATGTTCTCCACGCCGTACGGCGCCACCGCGCGCACCAGCGCGTCGGCCGACCCGGTCAGCACCAGATGGGCCGTCCGGTCGTGGACGCGGACCTCGCTGACCTGGGCGGAGGCCCGCAGGACCTCGACCGGGACCTCGCGGGTGAAGGTCAGGTCCCGGCGGCGCACCACCTGGGCGCGCAGCTCGGGGATGGTCGCGGTGCGGACCAGCCTGCCCTCGCGCAGGATCGCGACCGTGTCGGCGACCGCCTCGACCTCGGAGAGGATGTGAGAGGAGAGGAAGACGGTCGCGCCGCCGCGACTGACCTCCGTCACGAGGGTGAGGAACTCCGCCTGCATGATCGGGTCGAGGCCGCTGGTGGGCTCGTCGAGCACCAGCAGCTCGGGCCGGTGCATGAACGCCTGCACCAGTCCCACCTTCTGCTGGTTGCCGTGCGAGAGCTGGCCGATCCGCCGGGACAGGTCGAGGTCGAACCGCTCGGCGAGGTGCTCCACGTCCGTCCACTCCACGCCGCCGCGCAGGGACGCGAGGTAGCGCAGGTAGTCGTGGCCGGTGAGGTCGGCGTACGCGACGAAGCGCCCGGGCAGGTAGCCGAGCCGGCGCTGCACCTCGTCGGGCCGGCGCGCCACGTCGAGGCCGAGGATCTCGGCGTTCCCGGACGTGGGGCGCAGCAGGCCGGTCAGCAGCCGGATGGTGGTGGTCTTGCCGGCGCCGTTGGGGCCGAGGTAGCCGAAGACCGAGCCCGCGGGGACGACCAGGTCGAGGCCCTCGAGCGCGACCGTCCCGCGGAACTCCTTGCGGAGCCGGTTGGTCCTGACCGCGGCCTCCATCGCAGCCCCCTCCTGCTCGCCTGTCTCAGGCTAGGCCGCGGCGGAGGGCCGGATCAGGGCCCAAGGTCCCGGGGTCCGGGTGCGGTTCGTCCGCTCGTGCCTACGCTGGCCCGGTGACCGTCCACGTCGAACGCTCAGGCCCCGTCACCACCGTCGTCCTCGACCGGCCGCACGCCCGCAACGCCGTCGACGGCCCGACCGCCGCCGCGCTCGCCGAGGCGTTCCGGGCCTTCGACGCCGACGCGACCCAGTCGGTCGCCGTCCTCACGGGCGCGGCGGGCACGTTCTGCGCCGGCGCCGACCTGAAGGCCGTCGGCACGCCCGACGGCAACCAGGTGACCCCCGACGGCGACGGCCCGATGGGCCCGACCCGGATGCGGCTGTCCAAGCCGGTGATCGCCGCGATCGAGGGGCACGCGGTCGCGGGCGGCCTCGAGCTGGCCGCCTGGTGCGACCTCCGGGTCGCCGCGGAGGACGCCGTGCTCGGGGTGTTCTGCCGGCGCTGGGGCGTCCCGCTCATCGACGGCGGCACGTTCCGGCTGCCCCGGCTGATCGGCCACAGCCACGCGATGGACCTGATCCTCACGGGACGCCCGGTCGACGCCGCCGAGGCGCTCGCCATGGGCCTGGTCAACCGCGTCGTCCCGCCCGGCACGGCGCTCACGGCGGCCCAGGACCTGGCCCGGCAGCTCGCCGCGTTCCCCCAGGAGTGCCTGCGCCAGGACCGGCTCAGCGCGCTGGAGTCCGAGGGGCTGACCGAGGAGCGGGCGATCGTCGTCGAGCACGACCACGGCGTCACCTCGCTGCGGGCCGGCGCGCTCGACGGCGCCGCCCGGTTCGCGTCGGGTGAGGGGCGGCACGGGGCGTTCTGAGCGGACTGCGCCGACCCGCCCGGACCGCACGCCCTACGCTGCACGGGTGACCTGGTTCTCCTCACCGACCGACGCCGCGACCCGCCTGGGCGAGCACGGCTACCTGGCCGATCCGGCCACCGCGACGACGGCGTACCTCGCGGGTGCGCTGGAGAAGCCGCTCCTCGTGGAGGGCCCGGCGGGCGTCGGCAAGACCGAGCTGGCCAAGGCCGTGGCCCGCGCGACGGGCGCCGACCTGGTCCGGCTGCAGTGCTACGAGGGCCTCGACGAGGCCCGGGCGCTCTACGAGTGGAACTACAAGAAGCAGCTGCTCCGCATCCAGGCCAGCCAGGGTGACGGGCAGTCGTGGTCGGAGACCCACGACGACATCTTCACCGACGAGTTCCTGCTGACCCGGCCGCTGCTGACCGCGATCCGGCGCGAGGAGCAGACCGTGCTGCTCATCGACGAGGTCGACAAGACCGACGTCGAGGTGGAGGGGCTGCTGCTCGAGGTGCTCTCGGACTTCCAGGTCACCATCCCCGAGCTCGGCACCGTCGAGGCCGTACGTCGCCCCTTCGTGGTGCTCACCTCCAACGCGACCCGCGAGCTGTCCGAGGCCGTGAAGCGTCGCTGCCTCTACCTGCACCTCGACTACCCCGACGCCGAGCGCGAGCGCGAGATCGTCACCTCCCAGGTGCCCGGCCTCGAGGACAAGATCGCCGAGCAGCTGGTCGCCACGATCGGCCGGCTCCGCGAGCTGGAGCTCAAGAAGGCGCCCTCGATCGCCGAATCCGTCGACTGGGCCCGCACCCTGATCGCGCTCGAGATCCGCGACCTCGACGAGAAGGCGATCGCCGACACCCTCGGCGTCGTCCTCAAGCACGCCTCCGACCAGGACCGCGCGGTCCGCGAGCTCAAGCTGCGCTCCTGATGGACAGCGGGCTGGTCGACCGGCACATCGCCTTCCTCGAGGCGCTGCGCGGGGCCGGCCTGCCCGTGTCGCTGGCCGAGGACATCGACGCGTTCGCGGCGCTCGGCGTACTGCCGTGGGACGAGCGAGCCACCGTCCGCGAGGCGTACGCCGCCACGCTGGTCAAGAAGCACGCGCAGCGACCCACCTTCGACACCCTCTTCGACCTCTACTTCCCGCGGATGGTGGGGGACGGCGCCCGTGCAACGGAGGGCCCCGGGGACGAGCCGGACGCCGGCGTGCGCGACAACGCCCAGGCGCTCCGCGACTTCCAGGAGCGGCTGGCCGAGGCGCTCGCCGACGGCGACCGCGAGCGGCTCCAGCAGCTGGCCGCCGAGATGGTCGGCCGGTTCGGCGCGATGCCGGGTCGCGGGCCGGGCCTGTCGTCGTGGTCGGCGTACACCGCCCTCCAGCGGGTCTCTCCTGCCGAGCTCACCGACCGGATCGTGCAGGGGCTGCTCGCCGAGGGTCGCGTCGACGACGAGGCCGCGCGCGTGGCCGGACGCCGGGTCGGCAGCTTCACCCGGATGGTCGAGGACGACGCCCGCCGCCGGATCGCGGAGGAGAAGGGGCCCGACCACGTCGCCAACGTCGCCGTCCGCCCCTCCATCGACCGGCTCGACTTCACCGCCGCCCGCAAGGCCGACCTGGAGGAGATGCGCCGCGAGATCTACCCGCTCGCGCGCCGGCTCGCGACCCGCCTCACCCAGGAGCACCACGCCCGCCGCCGCGGACCGCTCGACTTCCGACGTACGGTCCGGGCCTCCATCTCCACCGGCGGGGTCCCGCTCACCACCCACCACAAGCCCAAGCGCCCGCACCGCACCGAGCTCGTCGTGCTGTGCGACGTGAGCGGGTCGGTGGCCAACTTCGCGCAGTTCACGCTGCTGCTGGTCTTCGCGCTGCGCGACCAGTTCCAGAAGGTGCGCGCGTTCACGTTCATCGACCACGTCCACGAGGTCACCGAGCACTTCAAGCCGGGCGCCGACGTCGTCGACGTGATGACCGACCTGGCGGCGAGCACCGCCCACGCCGCGCTGTGGGGGCGCACCAACTACGGCCGGGCGTTCGCGAAGTTCCAGGAGAACCACGCCGACGCCCTCGGCCCCAAGACCTCGCTGCTCATCCTCGGCGACGCGCGCTCCAACTACAGCGACCTGAACGCCGCGACCCTGCGCGAGATGGCCGACCAGTGCCGGCACGCCTGGTGGCTCAACCCCGAGCACACCCGTCACTGGGACACCGGCGACTCCGCCGCCGGCACCTACGCCGAGATCGTCCGGATGGTCGAGTGCCGCAACCTCACCCAGCTCGGCGAGCTGGTCCACGACATCCTCTAATTGCAGAGCATCCCGCCCCTCCCGGTGTGAGGATGCGCCGGTGCAAATCTCGGAACCTTCACGACCCGTCCCGCGGCGCCGCCGCGGCCGTGCCTCCGCCACCGCCCTGCTCCTGCTCGCCACCGGCCTGTACGCCGGCCTCCACTCGCCCTGGGGCACCAAGCACGCCGAGGTGAAGCAGGGCGTCGCCATGCGTGCCAACGACGAGAACGGTCTCGTCCTGTTCGACGCCGACGACGGCACCCAGGTCGACTTCGACGCCGACCGCATCTGGTGGGAGGCCGGGGAGGTCGGCAGCGACGGCGACCCGCCGTGCCTCCGCGTCCCGCTCCTGCGGACCCGCGTCGAGGTCGGCGTCATCCGGGTCGCCGGCCCGGACGGCGGCTGGCGCACCCAGGCCGCCTGGGTGAAGTGTCTGTAGCCACCCTGCTTCCCGCCGACCAGCCTCGAGCACACATCGGGTGATCCAGGGACGTGCGGCGCCCGCGAGTAGGACGATGCGGCCATGACCATCTCGGACCCCTCGCCCTCCCGTCGGCCGAAGCAGGGGGCCGTCACTGCCGCAACGCTCCTCGTGCCATTGCTGCTGACGGGGTGTGGCAGCGGCGACGCGTCGGACGCCGCCCGCACGGTGCCGGGCTCGTCGCGCGTCCACGACTACAAGACCATCGAGTCCCTCGCGGCGAGGTCCGACGCGGTGGTCGTCGCGCACACCGACTACGACCATCTCGACCCTGACCCGGTCTACACCGACGACGTCGACGCGTTCGCGCTCGTGCCCATGACGGTCGACCGGGCCATCAAGGGGGCCAAGGGTCTCGCCTCGGTCACGGTCTCGGTCGAGGGGGCTCGTGACTCGTCGGGCGCGATCACGACCGACCGGCTGGTGCCCGGCAAGACCTACATCCTCTTCCTGACGGCCATCGGCTCGAAGGAGCCCGGCGCCTATGTCACGACGGGCTACCTCGCCGGCGTCTAGGTCCAGGACGGGTCGACCTTCAGGAAGACCGATGCCGAGAGCCTCGACCTTCCCGCTGAGGTCACCGAGGCGTCGGTGGAGCAGGACTCACAGGGCTGAGGCGGCTCAGCCCGCGAGGTAGCCCAGCTCCTGCAGCCGCCCGATCTCGGCCCGCAGCTCGGCGTGCTCCGCCCGGTCGGCGGCCCGCCCGCCGGCCACGTAGCTCGGCGCGCCCACCGACGACCCGCCGTCGAAGACGACGGTCAGCCGGTGGGGTGCGGCGGCGTTGACGAGCGAGCCGAGGACGGCGACGGGGTCGGCACGGTCCTCCAGCGACAGCACCCGCGTGGACTCCGGGATGCGGGGCACCTGCGCGGAGGGGGCGCCGGCGGTGACGACCTGCTCGATCACGAACGAGTCCGAGGGCTCGGCGGCCGCGAGCTCGGCGGCGAGCGCGCCGCCCTGTGCGGACCCGACCAGCATCACCCGCGCCGCTGGGTCGCCGTCGGTGGCCGACTCCAGCGCACGCACCACCTGGGCGGCGTACGACGCGTGGTCGCCGCTGACGAGCCGCAGCCGCCGCGGGGACCCGCCGTGGGGGCCGGGCAGGTAGGCGATGTAGCGGCTTCCGGAGACCTTCTGCACGGCCACGCCGGACTCGGTGCCGGCGAGGGTCGCCATCAGGTCCTCGAGCGAGGCGGGCGCGGACGAGGAGGACGGGTCCGCCGCCGGGTCCGACGCCGGGGGCTCGACCAGGGCGCCCGCGACGTCCCGGAGCGCGGCGCCCGGGTCGGGCACGAACGTGACGATGCCGGCGGCCCGGAGTCCAGCTCGCGCGGCCAGCCGCCCGGACTCGCCGTGCAGCACGGCCGTGGTCAGCAGCGAGCGCATCTGCAGGCCGTCGATCAGCCCGCCGCCCCCGCTCGTGACGTGGTCCATCAGCTCGGGGTTGTTCTCGGCCAGCTCGCCGAGGTAGGCCGCGACCCCGTCGCGGTCCAGCGCGTCGGTCTCGATCAGGCCGGCGGACACGATCGCCCCGCCGAGCGCGACGCCCGGCGCGAGGTAGCCGACCGCACGCCCGGCGATCGAGCCCAGCGTCTTGTAGACGGCGTCCTGGAGCTCGTCGATCCACCGGTAGGTCAGCACCGTCGCGCGCACGATCAGCGCGTCGGCGTCGAGCTCGACCGACCGCGACAGCAGGCCATGGCGACCGGTCGTCGCCGCGCGTACGTCGCCCTCCGCCTGCGCCCAGGTCGGCCGAGACAGCTCCGCGGAGTCGGCCACGTCCGGGTCGGCGAGGACCTCGGCGCCCAGCTTCGCCCGGACGCGCATCTCGTCGCCCGACGACTCGAACAGGTCGGCCAGGCGCAGCATCCGGTCGTACTTGTCGTCGAGGTCGTCGAGCACCGTGGTGCTGGTGCGCTCGCTCATGCGGTCACCTCCGCGAGGACCGGGGCCAGCTCGGACGCGAGGTCGAAGGGCTCGACCCGGCGCAGGTCGACGCGGTGCACGCCGTCGACGGTGTGGGGGTGCAGGGCGCGCCAGCCGTCGGCGAGCAGCACCCACGAGACGACGCCGACGACGGTCGTGTCGGAGCCCGAGACGTCGGCGACCAGCGCGCGCAGCCGGCCGCGGTGCTCCGTGGTCAGCGCCGCCAGCGCGGTGGCGACGTCGCCGTCGGCGTACGGCGTGCCGGTGGCGTCGAGCGCCTGGCCCGCGTGCTGCGAGACGAGCACCGGCAGCAGGTCGGAGCGGCCGGAGCGGACCGCCTCGGCGGCGGCGTCGGCGAGCTCGAAGGGCAGGTCCAGCGCGACCGGGACGGCCGAGTCGTGCAGCGCCACGTCCTCGGGGACGGCCGCGACCCGGGCCAGCTCGTGCGGCCACTGGTCGGTGGCGAACCACGCGAGCTCGAAGACGATCCCGTCGACGGTGGCGAGCGTCGCCACGGCGCCGCCGGCCTGCCGGTGCCAGGCCTTGGCCTGCACCCCGACGACCGCGACGTCCAGGTCGAGGGCGACCTCGGGCGTGGCCAGGAGTCCGACGGCGCCGACCAGGCCGTCGTCCACCGCACCGTCGGGGGTGCACAGCCCGCGGCGCACCAGCGTGGTGTCCGGGTCGTGCAGGGAGTCGAGCGCGTCGGCGTACGCCTCGTCCTCGATCGAACCCGGTCCGCGGCCGAGGCGACCGTCCAGCGGGTTGCCGCCCATGGGCTCGGTCGGGGCCGTGGGGTCGAAGGGGAGCGGTGCGCCGCCGGCCCGCTCCGCCACGAGCCGGAGCTCGGGCAACGTCAGGGCCACCCGGCGGGGCAGCGCCTCGAGGAGCCCGGGGGTCGGGCGGGGTGGGGTACCGAGGTCGATGGTCGGCATCAGCGCGCCCCCTCGTCGTCGATGGTGACGGCCAGCCAGTCCCGGTGGCCCGAGGGTGGCGGGACGAAGCCGCCGGAGCCCGCGTCCTCGAGCCGGCTCGCCCTGCGCTCGGTGTCGGCGATGGTGTCCTTGAGCCGGTCGACCTCGTGGAGGTGCCGCTCGAGGGAGTCGGCGGCGGTGTCGTGGTGGGCGGCCGCCTCCCGGAGCCGGGCGGCGCGGTCGCGGACCCGCTCCCGCATGGCGTCGGCGGCCCGTCCGGTCCAGCCGATCGACTCGGTCTGCGCGACCAGCTGGTCGGCCGTCGAGCGGATGTCGGCGCCCTGCTCCCGCAGCTGGCTGGCGCGACGACGCATCACGTCGGAATCCCCGTACATCTCTTCACAACCTTTCCGAGACACCGGGCCCATGCCCGCTCCGCCGGACCGCGAAACACGGCGTCCGCAATGCGGCCGCCGTAACCGACGGCCCGGGCAGGTCGTTGCCCAGCCATGCCCCCCGTCCTCGCCCGCGCGTCCGCACCGGTCGTCGCCCTGGTCGTCGCCCTCCTCCTCGCCGGCATCTGGGGGGCTTCCCCCGCCGGCGCCACCGAGCTCCAGCACAAGGGCCCCGACGTACGCCGGATGGTGTTCGTCGGCAACAACTGGGACGGCACCGCCGACATCGTCGACCCCGGGACCTTCGAGAAGGTCGGCCGGATCAACGTCATCCCGGACAAGGACGCCCGGATGCAGGAGATCGCCACCAACCCCGACCGGATGGCCTACTTCCTGGCCATCCGCGAGGAGATTGGCGAGGGCCACGACCAGTACGTCGACGACATGTACTCCTCCAACGACGGCCGGCTGCTGATCGCCTCGCGCCCGTCGTTCGCCGACGTGGTCGCGATCAGCCTGGAGACCAAGCAGATCGTGTGGCGCTTCGCCGTCGACGGCTACCGCTCGGACCACATGGCGATCTCGCCCGACGGCAAGCGCGTCGTCGTCAGCGCCTCGACCGCCAACGTCGTGCACGTCCTCGACGTCGCCACCGGGCAGCAGGTCGGCCAGTTCCCCTCCGGCGGCTCGCCGCACGAGTCGGTCTTCATCGACGGCGGCACCAAGATCCTGCACGCCAGCATCGGCATGGTCTACAGCCCGCTCGACGACCCGGCGCTGGACCCGACCAAGCAGGAGCGGGTGCTGGAGATCGTGGACGCGTCGACCTACGAGGTGCTGCGGAAGTTCGACCTCCGCAAGGCCCTCGACGAGCGCGGCATGACCAAGACGTCGACCGCGGTGCGCCCGATGACGCTCTCGCCCGACGACAAGACGTTCTACTTCCAGGTGTCGTTCTTCCACGGCTTCCTGGTGATGGACCGGGCCAGCGGCAAGATCACGCGGGTCAAGCACCTGCCCAACCTGGTCAAGGACACCCCGCGCGAGCAGTACCTCCTCGACTCCGCCCACCACGGCATCGCGATGAACCCCGAGGGCACCAAGATCTGCGTCGCGGGCACGATGTCGGACTACGCCACCGTCGTGGACGCCCGGACCTTCAAGACCGGCAAGCTGCTCAAGAACGGGCTCAAGCCCTACTGGGTCACCCCCAGCTGGGACGGCACCTACTGCTACATCTCGTGGAGCGGCTCGGACAAGATCTCCCGGATCTCCTACGCCACCGGTCGGGTCGTCAGCAGCGTACGGGTGGGCGACCACCCGCAGCGGGTCCGCAACGCGTTCGTGGCCAAGGACCTGGTCGACAAGCTGTAGCCGCGGTCCCCGTTGGTTGAGGAGCGAGCGCCAGCGCCCTTCGCTGGTTGAGGAGCGAGCGCCAGCGAGCGTCTCGAAACCCGGTGAGCCGGGAGTCGGTCCGGTGTCGGAGGTGTGGCTCGTGC
This sequence comes from Nocardioides ginsengisegetis, assembly GCF_014138045.1. Lineage (NCBI taxonomy): Bacteria > Bacillati > Actinomycetota > Actinomycetes > Propionibacteriales > Nocardioidaceae > Nocardioides > Nocardioides ginsengisegetis. Next base: position 3,774,224 of record NZ_JACGXA010000001.1, on the reverse strand, counting down.
CGGGGTGTGTGTGCACCCGCGCGCGTGGCCTGGCCGGCCGCATGCGCGGGCGCCTCTGGTCTGGTGACTGGGCTGAGGGTGCTGTGTGCGCAGGATCATCATTTCGGGGCGCTCGGTGATGATCCTGCCCACTCTTAGGGGCGGAATCGCCGGTTAACCGGCGATTCCGCCCCCACCGATCCGGCTGGCGCGAACGCACGGCCCGCCACCACCGACACCCGGACCCCACGGGCCGGACCTACCTCGTCACGCCCCTCGGCACGACCTCGCTCAGCTGAGTCAGCGAGGCAGCACCGACGCCAGCCGGTCGAGCGCGAGCTCGATGTCGCTGCCCGGCCCGGCGAAGCTGAACCGCACGAAGCGGCCGCCCTGCTCGGTGTCGAAGTCGATGCCGGGCGCGACCGCCACGCCGGTGCGGGCCAGCAGGTCGTGGGCGAAGGCCATCGTGTCGTCGGTGAGGTGGCCGACGTCGGCATAGGCGTAGAACGCCCCGTCGGCCGGCGCGAGCTCGGTGATCCCCAGCCGGGGCAGCCCGTCGAGCAGCAACCGCCGGTTGACGGCGTAGCGGGCGACGTGGCCGTCGAGCTCGGCGTACGACGCCTCGTCGAAGGCCGCGAGGCAGGCCCGCTGGGCGATCACCGGGGGACAGATCGTGAAGTTGCCGGTGAGGACGTCGGCCGCGCGCCGCAGCCGGTCGGGGACCAGCATCCAGCCGATCCGCCAGCCGGTCATGGAGAAGTACTTCGAGAAGCTGGAGAAGACCACCGCCTCGCGGCTCGTCTCCCAGGCGCTGCGCGCCAGATGGGGCTGGGCGTACTCGATGCCGTGGTAGATCTCGTCGGAGATCAGCTGCACCCCGTGCTCCTCGCACCACGTGGCCAGCGCCGCGAGCTCGGCCGGCAGCAGCATGGTGCCGGTCGGGTTGGCGGGACTGGCGACGACGAGCCCCTTCAGGTCGGGCACTGCCGTGACCTGCTCGACCGTCGGCTGGAAGCGGGTCTCCGGTCCGGTCGGGATCTCGACCACCTCGATGCCGAGTGCGGTCAGCACGTTGCGGTAGCAGGGGTAGCCGGGCCGCGCCATCGCCACCCGGTCGCCGGGCTCGAAGGCTGCGAGGAACGCCAGCAGGAAGCCGCCGCTGCTCCCGGTCGTCACCACCACCTCGTCCGCGCTCACGTCGATGCCGTGCGCCCGCTTGTGGTGGGCCGCGATCGCCTCGCGCAGCTCCACGATCCCCGCCGCCGGCGTGTAGCCCAGCGGGTCGCCGGACCCCAGCAGCCGCACCGCCTCGTCGCGCACCGGCACCGGCGCGCCCGTCATCGGCTGCCCCGCCAGCAGGTTGAGCAGGTCGCCGTGGGTGCGCTGGCGCTCGGTCGCCGCCGCCAGCAGGTCCATGACGTGGAACGGCGGGACGTTGGCGCGGGACGCGACCTCGAGCCTGCTCATGCAGCGACGTTAGCCGCCGGCGGCGTGCCGTCCGGCCCGCCGCCCGAAGAACGAGCCCTCACCGAGCTGGGTGCCCGAGCAGTAGCCCGCCCCGTCCTGGGCGATGTTCGAGGCGCAGGCGCCGGCGGCGTACAGCCCGGGGATCACCGACCCGTCGGGCCGCTGCACCTGGGCGTCGACGGTCGTGCGCATCCCGCCGAGCGTGAAGCCGGCGTAGAGCGCGTGGCCGAGCGTCAGGTCGTAGACGCCCCACGGGGCGACCGCCTGCGGCGCGAGCCAGTCGGGGTGCTTGTGGAAGTCGGGGTCCTCGCCCCGGGCGGCGTGCTCGTTGTAGCGGCCGAGGGTCCGCTCGAGGGAGCCGGCCGGCACGCCGAGCCCCTCCTCCATCTCCGCGAGGGTCTCGTAGCCGTCGAGGAAGGGGACGAGCGGCATCTTCGGGTGCTCGACGTGCTCGCTGTCGACGATGAGGTACGCCGCGTGGCCCGGCTGCGCCAGCACGTGCGCCGACGTGCGCGCGTGATAGCTGTCCTCGGCCACGAACCGCTCCCCGAGCCGGTTCACGATCACCCCGGTCACCAGCACCGACGGCGGGTAGAACGGCGCGGTGATGAACGGCTCGTCCATGTGCCGCAGCTCCGCACCGACCGACTGGCCGAGCCGGATCCCCAACCCGTCGTCGTACGTCGATCCCAGCGTGAACAGCTTGGAGCCCAGCGTCGGCGTGTGCGCGGCCACCATGTCGGCGTTCATCACGAACCCGCCCGCGGCCAGCACGACGGCCCCGGCCCGGACCACGCCGGTCTCGGAGAAGCGTCGCCAGCCGACCCCGACGACCGCCCAGGCATCCGAGGCGATGAGCTGCGTCGCGCCGGTCTCGTAGCGCACCTCGACGCCGGCCTCCTCGACCCGGGCGCGCAGCAGGTCCATCACCAGCCGGGTGCCCTCGGTGTCGCCGGCGACCGGCACCTTGTGCCCGCGGGGGGCCGGCACCGCCTGCTCGCGGTAGGGCCACACCTTCTCGTTGCCGGTGTACATCAGCCCCTGGGTGCCGGGCTGGATGACGGCCTTCTCGGCGTAGTAGGAGCGCTCGAACTCGAAGCCGAGCGACTCCAGCCAGTCGAGGTGCTCGACCGACCCGTCGCAGTAGGCCCGGATCTTGTCGGGCTCGGGCTCCTTGGTGGTGGCCATCAGGTAGGCGTACATCTCGTCGGCGGAGTCCTCGTGCCCGGTCGCCCGCTGCACGGCGGTCCCTCCGCCGAGGTAGAAGTGTCCGCCGGACATGCTCGACGTCCCGCCGTGCACGGACGCCCGCTCCAGCAGCAGCACCCGCGCCCCGGCCCGGGCGGCCTCGAGCGCGGCGCAGCCACCGGCGATGCCGAACCCGACGACCACGACGTCCCAGGACTCCGAGTCCGGGAGCCCGTCGAGCACGGATGCGGGCAGCACGTCGGGGACGGTCGTGCCCGACGTGACGGGGGTGGCGCTCATGCGCCCAATCTAGAACATGTTTCAGTTTCGTGCGATCCTGTCCCGTGCTGACCCTGATCGACGTGGACGGCTGCGAGCACGAGATGGCGGCCGGTCTCGACGACGACGCAGCCCTGGCGGCCGCACTGGGCTGGACCCTCAAGCCGCAGGGTCTCTGCCGCGGCGAGACCTGCGTGCCGCTGCTGGGGCGGTCCGTCCCCGACGCGCTCGGCCTGCTCGTGGCCCGCGACGACGAGCACGAGGTGGTGGCCGTGGCACCGAGCGCCGCGACCCGGGCCCGGGAGCTCGGCGACGGACGGGCGCCGAGCCTCACGCTGCCCGACGTCGACGGCAACCCGGTCAGCTTCGACGACCTCTCCGGCGCCAAGCGGGTCCTGGTCACCTGGGCGTCGTGGTGCGGCTGCCGGCACGAGCTGGCCGGCTGGCAGCGGGTCCAGGACGAGCTCGCCGACACCGGGCTCCGGCTCTTCTCGGTCGCCCTCGACGCCGACCCGGAGGACTCCCGGCCGTGGATCGAGGCCGGCCACCCGACGTACCCCGTCGCGGTCGACACCGCGCACGTGACCGCCGAGCGCTACGGCATCACCAACGTCCCGTCGGTGGTGTGGGTCGACGAGCGCGACCGGATCGTCAAGCCCCCGACCATCGCGCCGGGCGACGACCAGTTCGTCGCGTGGACCCGGATCGACAGCGAGCAGCACCACGACCTGCTGCGGCGGTGGGCCCGCGAGGGGGAGCTGCCCGAGAGCGCCCGGGCCGACGCGCCGGCCCGCACCGACGAGGAGCAGCGGGCCCTCGCCGAGCGACGGGTCGCGGCACACCTGCAACGGCGCTGGCTCACCGACGCCGCCCGCCGGCACCTCGCGGCCGCCCAGGAGCTCGCGCCCTGGGACTGGACCGTGCGCCGCGGCGGGATCGCCATGACCGGCGGCGACCCCTTCCTGGGCGAGGAGTTCACCGCGTTCTGGGAGGAGTGGGACGCCTCCGGGCGGCCGGGCTACACCCCCACGACCTGACCTCGCGGCGGTGTCCGGCGCCGCTCGTGCGACCCCGGCGCAGACCCCCGTCTGGATAGAGTGCGGTAGGAGCCGCCCACGACAGACGCGAGGTGACTTGTGACGTTCGACGTCCACCAGCTCGACACCTTCCTGCTGGTGGGCTCCGCCGTCACCCTGCTGGCCATCCTGGCCGTGCGGTTCTCCTCCCGCACCGGCCTGCCCAGCCTGCTGGTCTACCTGCTGATGGGCGTCGCCCTGGGCGAGTCCGGCGCCGGCATCGGCTTCGAGAACGCCGAGCTCGCGCACTCTCTCGGCTTCGCCGCCCTCGCGGTGATCCTGGCCGAGGGCGGTCTCACCACGAGCTGGCGCGAGGCGCGTCCCTCGATGCCGCTCGGTCTGTCGCTGGCCACCCTGGGTGTCGCCGTCTCGGTCGGGGTGGTGGCGCTCAGCGGCCACTACCTGCTGGGCCTGCCCTGGGAGCTCGCCGTCCTGCTCGGCGCGGTCACCTCGCCGACCGACGCCGCCGCGGTGTTCTCGGTGCTCCGGGTGGTGCCGCTGCCACGACGGTTGACGGGTGCGCTCGAGGCCGAGTCCGGGCTCAACGACGCCCCGACCGTCGTGCTCGTCACGCTGATCTCGTCGGGCGCGGTCGCCGACCACGGCGCCCTCGGCGCGGTCGGGATCGTCGCCTACGAGCTGGTCGCCGGCGCCGGCCTCGGCCTGCTGGTCGGCGTCGGCGGTGCCTGGGTGATGCGCCGCGCGGCGCTGCCCTCCTCCGGCCTCTACCCCCTCGCCGTCATCACGCTGACGTTCCTGGCCTACGGCACCGGCGCCGCGGTGCACGGTTCCGGCTTCGCCGCGGTGTACGTCGCCGCGCTGGTCCTCGGCAACGCCGAGCTCCCGCACCGCGCGGCCACCCGGTCCTTCGCGGAGGGCGTCGCCTGGCTGGCCCAGATCGGGCTCTTCGTCATGCTCGGCCTGCTCCTCTCGCCCGACCGGCTCACGCCGTCGATCGTCGGCCTGGCCATCGTGGCCGGCCTGATCCTCACCTTCGTCGCCCGGCCGCTGTCGGTCCTCGTCAGCGCCGTGGTGTCGCCGATGCCCTGGCGCGAGCTGACGTTCCTGTCCTGGGCCGGCCTGCGCGGGGCGGTCCCGATCGTGCTCACCACCATCCCGCTCGCGGCCGGGGTCGACGGGGCGCAGCGCCTCTTCGACCTGGTCTTCGTCATGGTCGTGCTCTACACGCTGCTCACCGGCCCGACCCTGCCGCTGGTGGCCCGCTGGCTGAAGGTGGCCCGCCGGTCCGAGCCGCGGGGCCTGGAGGTCGAGGCCGCGCCGCTCGAGCGGATCGCGGCCGACCTGCTCCAGGTCTCCATCGCCCCCACCTCCCGGATGCACGGCGTCGAGGTCGGCGAGCTCAGGCTGCCCAAGGGCGCGTCGGTGTCGATGGTGATCCGCGACGGCGAGACGCTGGTGCCCGAGCGGCGCACCGTCCTGCGGCACGGCGACGACCTGCTGGTGGTGACCCCGCGCAAGATGCGGGAGGCGACCGAGCAGCGGCTGCGGCAGGTCAGCGAGGGCGGGCGGCTGGCCCAGTGGCTGGGCGCCGAGAAGCGCCGTACGACGTGAACGTCAGCGGATCGGCGGGCTGCAGATCGTGGTGTCCTCGCGGGCGGTGACCTTGCCCTTGCCCTTCGCCAGCTTGTTGAACGCGTCGCCCACCATGACGACCACGCCGGCGCCGGAGGCGTTGCGACGCACGATCTTCGTCCCCGGGCCGAGCTTGCTCGCCACGAGGAGGACCGCCGGGTTGGTGGGCTCCTTGGTCCAGATCTCCGCGCGGGCGACGCTGGTCCCGTGGGGCGCGTTGCCGCTGTCACCGGCACCGAAGCCCTGGTTGGTGAAGAGCCCCATGGTCCGGCCCGCCAGGCCCTCGCGGGTGCCGGCGTTGAAGACGCTGACCGTCACCTGGCTGGGATAGACCTTGTCGCCGGCCGAGACCGACGTGTCCACGCAGGTCGGGAGGTCGGCCTTGCCGGGGAACGGCTCGGTCAGCGCCGACCATCCCCAGGCGCCGCCGATGAGGAGGAGCAGTCCGAGGACCACCATCGTGGCCGCTGACTTCACGCCCTGGCGCATCAGGCGGCCCTCACGAGGCCATCGTGTGGACGCGGGCGTGCAGCACGTTGCGCTGCTGGAGGGCCGCGCGCAGGGCGCGGTGCAGGCCGTCCTCGAGGTAGAGCTCGCCGTGCCACTCCACGACGTGGGCGAAGAGGTCGCCGTAGAACGTGGAGTCCTCGTCGAGGAGCGCGGCCAGCTGGAGGGTGTCCTTGGTCGTGACCAGCTCGTCGAGCCGCACCTGTCGCGGCGGCACCGTCGCCCAGGCCCGGGACGTCAGCCCGTGGTCGGGGTAGGGACGTCCCTCGCCGACGCGCTTGAAGATCACGTCGCGACTATAACGAGCAACCGGGCGCGCCCGGCACGCTCTACTCTCGGCCCATGACCGAGACGCCCGCGTCCGTGCCCGGCTCCGACACCCCGGCCGACACTCCGGCTGACACTCCGGCTGACAACCTGATCGTGCAGGCCGTCGCGCCGGGCTACGCCTTCGAGGGCGCCGCCCTCGAGCTCGGTGGTCTGATGCTGGACGCCACGACGCTCTCGGACGTGCGCATCCGGATCCCGCTCGCCATGCTCAACCGGCACGGGCTCGTGGCCGGGGCGACCGGCACCGGCAAGACCAAGACCCTCCAGCTGCTGGCCGAGCAGCTGAGCGCCAACGGCGTCCCGGTCTTCGCCGCCGACATCAAGGGCGACCTGTCCGGACTCGGCGCGCCGGGGGCCGTGAGCGACAAGGTCACGGCCCGGGCCGCCTCCGTCGGCCAGGCGTGGACGGCCACCGGCTTCCCGGTGGAGTACTACGCGCTCGGCGGACAGGGCAGCGGCATCCCGCTGCGCGTCACCATGACCGCCTTCGGCCCGACCCTGCTGAGCAAGGTGCTCGGCCTCAACGACACCCAGGAGTCCAGCCTCGGGCTGGTCTTCCACTACGCCGACCAGGCCGGGCTGCCGCTGCTCGACCTCGCCGACCTGCGTGCCGTCGTCAGCCACCTCACCAGTGACGACGGCAAGGCCGACCTCAAGGAGCTCGGCGGCCTCTCCTCGGCCACGGCCGGCGTGATCCTGCGCGAGCTGATCGCCTTCTCCGACCAGGGCGCCGACGCCTTCTTCGGGGAGCCGGAGTTCGAGGCCTCCGACTTCCTCCAGACCACGCCGGACGGCAAGGGCCTGATCAGCCTGGTCGAGCTGCCCAACCTCCAGGACCGGCCCGCGGTCTTCTCGACCTTCCTGATGTGGCTGCTCGCCGACCTCTTCCACGACCTGCCCGAGATCGGCGACGCCGACCGCCCGCGACTCGTCTTCTTCTTCGACGAGGCACACCTGCTCTTCCACGACGCCAGCGACGCCTTCCTCGACCAGGTCGCCCAGACGGTCCGGCTGATCCGCTCCAAGGGGGTCGGGGTCTTCTTCGTGACCCAGAGCCCGACCGACGTCCCCGACGACGTCCTGGCCCAGCTCGGCTCCCGCGTCCAGCACCAGCTCCGCGCCCACACCCCCAACGACGCCAAGGCGCTCAAGGCCACGGTCAACACCTACCCCCGGAGCGCGTACGCCGACCTCGGCGAGGTGATCACCGGGCTCGGGATCGGCGAGGCGATCGTGACGGTGATGAACGAGCGCGGCGCCCCGACCCCGGTCGCGTGGACCCGGCTACGCGCCCCCGAGTCGCTGATGGGGCCGGTCGACCCGGCGCAGATGGCCGCGGTCGTGCAGGCCAGCCCCCGCAACGCCAAGTACGCCACCGCGGTCGACCGGGAGTCGGCCCGCGAGAAGCTGGCCGCCAAGCTCGAGGCCGGCGCGGCCAGGCAGGCGCAGGACAAGACCCACGACGAGGCCGCGCCGAAGGCGCCCTCCAAGCCGACCCCGAAGCCGACCTCGAAGCCCAGGGCGACCAAGCAGGACGAGGGGCTCGTGCACGACGTCGTCACCTCGTCGGCGTTCAAGGACCTGATGCGCACCGCCGCCCGCGAGGTCGTGCGCGGGATGTTCAAGACCGGCCGACGGTAGGCGCCCCACACGCCTGCCGACGACCGGTCCCGTCGTGCTCGGTCAATCCCCCTGAGGTGCTGCTGTCAGGCGGACCACCGCACGGAGTCGTCGACGAAGTCGGCGAGTGCGTGGACGCCGCGGAGGTCCTCGCGGGCCTCCATCAGCGACGTGAGGGCGGCAGAGTGACGGGTGCGCAGCGCGGTCCGCTGCTCCGCCACCTTGTCGAAGCTTCCCTCGATGAGGTTGGTGCTCTCCATGTCGGCCTCCTGACTGGTGTTCGGTGTCGGGACCACCCTCTGCTGCCGACATCGCCGGAAGGTTGACCAGGCGTTACATCCAGGTCAACCGATGCCCGGATCGCTGTGATCTACATTGCGTCCGTGGACCCGACCGCCGACCCCGCCGCCGACATCGCCGCGATCAGCCAGCTGAAGTACCGCTACCTGCGGACCCTGGACACCAAGCAGTGGGACGACTTCGAGGCTTGCTTCCTGCCCGAGGCGACCGCCGACTACAACGGCCTGCGCTTCGAGGACCGCGACGCCCTGGTGGCCTACATGCGCGAGAACCTCGGCCCCGGGATGATCACCATGCACACCGTCCACCACCCCGAGGTGACCGTCGACGGCGACCACGCCACCGGCCGGTGGTACCTCCAGGACAAGGTGGTCGTCGAGGCCTTCCGCTTCATGCTCGAAGGTGCCGCGTTCTACGAGGACACCTACCTGCGCACGGCGGACGGCTGGCGCGTCTCGCACACGGGCTACCGGCGTACGTTCGAGCTGACCTGGAACCTCGACGACCTGCCGGGCCTCACGGTCAAGGGCCCGGGCGAGCACACCCACTGACCCCCGCCGCACGAGCTACAGCGTGTTGTCGGTCCACGCCATCTGCACGACCTCGATGCCACGGTCGCGCGAGACGAGCCGGCCCCGGCCCGGGGGCGCGGGCTGCGGCTTGACGTTGCCGAGCAGCGGACCCTCGTCGGGGCTGCCCGAGAGCAGCAGGCCGGGCATGGCCAGGTCCCGCATCGACTGCAGCACCGGCTCGTAGAGCGCCCGCGAGGCGCCGCCGGACCGCCGCGCCACGGCGATGTGCAGACCGGTGTCGCGGGCCTGCGCCATCAACGGCTGCAGTGCCTGGATCGGCGAGCTCTGCTGGGTGGCGACGAGGTCGTAGTCGTCGACGACCACGAACACCTCGGCGCCGGACCACCAGGACCGGTTGCGCAGCTGCTCGGGCGTCACGTCGGGGCCGGGGATGCGGTTCTCGAGGTAGCTGGCCAGGTCGCGGATCGCCGGTTGTGCCTGGGTCGCGGAGGTCAGGTAGTTGAGGAGGTACTCGTCGGGCACCTCGCCCAGCAGTGAGCGCCGGTAGTCGACGATCACGATCTGCGCCTCCTGGGGGGAGCGCGTCCGCATGACCTCCTTGACGTAGGCGCGCAGCACGGCGCTCTTGCCCGACTGCCCGTCGCCGAAGACGAGCAGGTGCGGCTCGGCGTCGGGGTCGAGCGCGACCGGTGCGAGCTCCTTCTCGTTGATGCCGAGCACCAGGCGCCGGTCCTCGGCAGCGGGCGTCGCCTGCGAGAGCACGGTGTCGAGGTCGATGCGCTCGGGCAGCAGCCGCAGCTTGGGCCCGGACTCGCCGGTCCACGCGGCGGTGACGCGCTTGACCAGCTCGTCGACGCCGTCGCCGAGGCTCTCGGCCTCGGGCCGCCCGTCGATGCGCGGCAGGGCGGCGAGGAAGTGCAGCTTGCCGGGCACCAGGCCGCGACCGGCCCGCCCGGCCGGCACCAGTGCGGCGATCTTGCGGTCGATCTCGGAGTCCATCGGGTCGCCGAGGCGCAGCTCGAGCCGGGTGCCGAACATGTCGCGCATCGCCGCGCGGAAGTCGGCCCAGCGGGATGCGCCGGTGATGATGTGCAGGCCGAAGGTCAGGCCGCGGGAGGCGAGCTGCTGCAGCTCGATCTCGATGTCGTCGAAGTCGGCCCGGAGCGTGCTCCAGCCGTCGACGACGAGGAACACGTCGCCGTAGCCGTCGTCGGTGCGGCCCTGGGCGCGGCGCGACCGGTAGGTCTCGATCGAGTCGATCCCGTTGGCGCGGAAGTAGGCCTCGCGCCGGTCCACGATGCCGATGACCTCGGCGAGGATCCGGCGTACGACGTCGGGCTCGGAGCGGGTGCCGACGCCCGAGACGTGGGGCAGCTGGGCCATCGGCGCGAACGTGCCGCCGCCGAAGTCGAGCACGAAGACCTGGGTCTCCAGCGGCGTGCTGGTCAGCGCCAAGCTGGTGACGATGGTGCGCAGGAGCGTGCTCTTGCCGCTGCGGGGACCGCCGACGACCGCGACGTGACCGCTGGCGCCGCTGAGGTTGACGGTCAGGGTGTCGCGGCGCTGCTCGCGCGGGCGGTCGACCGTGCCGAGCGGGATGACCAGGCCGCCCAGGCCGCGCCACTGCGGCGAGACCAGGCCGAGGACGGGGTCCTCGGTGAGGTCGGGCATCAGGTCGTCGAGGGTGTCGGGGACGTCGAGCGGCGGCAGCCAGACCTGGTGGGCGGCGGGGCCGTGGCCGACCATGTGGTCGACCGCGATGTCCAGCAGCGAGGCCTGCTCACCCTGCTCGGGGGCCGCGACGACCTCCGGCTCCGGCTCGGACACGTCGAGGGTGTGCACCTCGGAGATCGTGAACGGCAGGATGCCCTGGAGGTGGCCGCCCTCGTCACGGCGGACCCGCTGACGACCCGACGGCGGCCCGGAGACGTAGGCCGCCTTGAAGCGCAGCATCGAGGTCGGGTCGGGCTTGAGGTAGCCCAGGCCGGGGATCGGCGGCAGCTCGTAGGCGTCCGGGACGCCGAGCACCGAGCGGGACTCGCCGGCGCTGAAGGTGCGCAGGCCGACCCGGTAGGACAGGTGCGACTCCAGGCCACGGAGCCGGCCCTCCTCGAGCCGCTGCGAGGCGAGCAGGAGGTGCAGCCCGAGCGACCGGCCGAGCCGGCCGATGGCGACGAAGAGGTCGATGAACTCCGGCTTGGCCGACAGCATCTCGGAGAACTCGTCGACCACGATGAACAGCGACGGCATCGGCTCGAGGTCCTCGCCCGCGGCCCGCGCCTTCTCGTAGTCGCGGATCGAGGCGAAGTTGCCGGCCTCCCGGAGCAGCTCCTGGCGGCGCACCATCTCGCCCGACAGGGCGTCCTGCATGCGGTCGACGAGGGTGAGCTCCTGCGCCAGGTTGGTGATCACCGCGGAGACGTGCGGCATCTCGGACATGCCGGCGAACGTCGCGCCGCCCTTGAAGTCGACGAGCACCATGTTGAGCTGCTCGGGGGAGTGCGTCATGGCCAGGCCGAGCACGAGCGTGCGCAGGAACTCCGACTTGCCCGAGCCGGTCGCGCCGATGACCAGGCCGTGGGGGCCCATGCCCTGCTGGGCGGACTCCTTGATGTCCAGGTGCACCATGCCGCCGCCCTCGCCGAGGCCGATCGGCACGCGGAGCCGGTCGCGGGCCGGGCGCGGGCGCCACGCGGCGGCCGGGTCGAAGGTGCGTACGTCGCCCAGCGCGAGCAGCTCCATGAAGTCGGTCGGACCGGTGATCTCGCCGGCGGTGCCCTCCGCGGGACCGGAGGCGATCGTGTGGAGGGGGGTCAGCCGGCGCGCGAAGGCCTCGGCGGTGGCCGGGTCGCACTGGTCGGCCCGCGCCCGGATCGGCTCCTCGCGCAGCCGGAGTGCCGCCACGCTGGGGCGCCCGTCGGCGGCGGGCGGGCCGTCGACCTGGATCCGCAGCCGGCTGGCGTCGTCGAGCTCGTCCCACCGGGCAGGCAGGTCGAGCAGGGTGACGCCGTGCAGGCCGTCGGGCGGGATGACGTGGTTGCCGGGCGGCAGCGTCGCGCCGTCGACGACCAGCAGGATGTGCGGCGTCGCCGGTCGCTCGTCGGCGCCGAACCGCGGTCGCTCGCTCAGGTCCGGCGGCAGCAGGGCGGCCAGGTCGGCGAGGTTGGTCGTCACCAGGCGCATCGGCCCGACGGCGTCGGACTGCCGGCCGCTGAGCGCGTGCGGCAGCCACTTGACCCAGTCCCAGTGGGCGAGGTTCTGCTCCGAGGAGAGCACCGCGACGACCAGGTGCTCGGGGGAGTGGAAGGCGGTGGCCGAGCAGATCATCGCCCGGGCCAGCGAGCGAGCCTCCTCCTCACCGCCGCAGATCTCGACCCGGTCGAAGGCACGCAGGTCGATGGAGGCGGGGAGGTCGGGCTGGAGTCGGTGCACGACCAGGAGCCGGTGCAGCGCGGACGCCGCGGCCGGGTCGACCTGGTCGATGGGCGCGCTCTCCGGCGGCACCAGCTCGAGGGACAGCGGCTGGGCGCACAGGCCGTAGCGGACGTGCAGGAACTGCGGGTCGGTCGCGCCGTGCTCCCAGACCCGGGAGCGCTCCTCGGCGATCGCGGGCAGCGCGGCCGGGTCGGGGTGGTGCCAGGTCAGCGCCCGGCGCTGCTGGTCGGCGGCGTCGCGGGCGATCTTGCGGACGTTGCCGAGGTAGCGGAGGTACTCCGTGCGCGAGCCGGTGACCTGCTGGGTGCGCTGCTTACGCTGCCGGTCGAGCTGGACGATGATGAAGCCGAGCGTGGCGAAGAGGAACATGCCCGCCGCGATGTAGCCACGCCCGCCGGCCGAGGAGCCCATCGACGCGACCAGCACGATCGAGCCGAGGCTGCCGAGCATCGGGATGGCGTTCATGAGCACGCCGCTGGCGCCCTCGTTGGGCTCGATCTCCGGGGGCGGCTGGAGCACGATCTGGCCGGTGGGCATCTCGGGCTCGTCGACCCGTCCCCCGCGAAGCGTCGTACTCACTCATGTCCCCCTGGTGCTGTTCCCCGTGAAGATGATCGGTCCCGATTGCCGCGACCACCTGCGACTGCCCGACGATGATAGGCGCGACTCGTGCCGGGGGACATGGCCGGCGGCTGCTACTTCAGCGCGACGGTGGCGAGGACGGAGTCGATGATCTCCTGGGGATTCTTCAAGGTCTCGTGGAGCTTGAAGACCACGGTGACGGTGTGGCCGTCGTGCTCGAGGCCGTAGGCGTCGTACGTCGTCCCGATCGTGGCCTTGCCGTGCACGTGGAAGGCCGGCTCCCCGGCCACCTCGGCCTCGGGCATGACCTGACCGTGGGTGTAGCTGCCGGTGCGGATGTCGAGCCGGGCCATCTGCTGGAGGGAAGGTTCCGCGCCGAAGGTGCTGATCACGCTGAGCCCCACGACCGAGAGCCCGTTGTCGGTCACGGCGTCGACGGTCTGGTTCTTGACCAGCGTGCTGACGGCCCACCCCTGCGGCGCGTTGACCGAGGCGGTCGCGGTGTCGAGCAGCCCGCCGCTCGCGGGCTCCACCGACGGGCTCGGTGAAGCCGGGGACGAGTCGGACGAGGAGGAGCCCGACGACGCGGGCGGGTCGGCGGCGGCGGCGTCCTTGCTGCCACAGCCGGACAGCATCGAGATGGAAACGAGCAGTGCGGCGGCAGCGCCGAGGATGCGGGCGCCGGGCGTCGCGGGTGGACGACTCATCACTTGAGCACGACGGTGGCGAGGACGGAGTCGACGACCTGCTGCCGATGGGTCGGCGAGCCGGCCAGCGTGAACCCGACGTAGATCGATCGGTCCCCGAGCCGGAACCCGAAACCCTCGTAATGGCGGGTCGAGTCGGCCATCCCGGTGACGTGGTACGCCGCCTGGGCGGCCACCGTCACCGGCTCCTCGACCTTGGGCGACTGCACCGCCGCCGCTTGCAGGTCCTGCCGGGCCAGCTGTTGCAGGGTGAACTCTTGGCCGTAGTTGTCGATGACGTCGAGCTGAATGACCGACAGGGCCGTCTCGTCCTCGGCAAGGACATGGCCGCCGCCTTCGGTGACCTTCCAGCCCGAGGGGGCGTGCAGAGACACCACGTCGCTGTCGAGAAGCGGACCACTCGCCGGAGAGGCGGAGGCGCTCATGGAAGGGTCGGACGTCGAGGATGCATCCGCCGACGCGGTGGGAGGGTCGGCGGCGGCGTCCTTGCCGCCACAGCCCGAGAGCATCGCGGCGGCGACGAGCAGGGCGGTGGCGACGCCGGTGGTGCGGGCGCGGCGTGTCGTGGTCATGTGTCCCCCCCGAGAGATTGGGCTGTGCGGGCGATGATAGGCGGGGCGCCGAGGAGCGACTACCCTGCGTGACGACGGGCGGCGGGCGCCCGTCGTCGACGACCGGGGGGCGACGTGGCGGCAGCGACCGGGGGCAGCCTGGCCCTCAGCGTCCACGGTCCTCTGGGGGTCCTCGACCTCCTCGTGCCGGCCGGAGCGGCCGCGACCGACGTCGCCCGGGAGTACGCCGAGCAGTCCGGCCTCGCCGCGGTCCCCGTCCTCTACACCCGCCTCGGCCAGCACCTGCAGCCGGACGTCGCGCTCGCCGACGTCGGCATCGGCACGGGCTCGGTCCTCGTCGCCACCACCGAGGTCCAGCGCCTCGGTGGCTCGGTGCTCCCCCGGGAGACCCACCCGCGCGAGGACCGGCCCGGCCCGCTCTCCGTGGTGTGGTTCGCGGGAGCGGTCGTCGTGGCCGTCCTCGCGGCCTGGTTCGCCGCCCGGTCAGGCTCCGACGCCCAACGCGAGGCCACGGTCCTGCTGCTGGTCGCCGCGGCGGTCGTGGGCGTCGTACCCCTCGGGCGGTACGCCGCCCACCGCTTGCTCGCCGTGCCGGCGTACGCCGGGTCGGCGGCGTTCGTGCTCGCCTGGGATCCCCAGCCGGCCCGCATCCCCACCGTCCTCGGCGTGGCCGCGCTGGTCGCGGCCGTCGCGGCGGCCGTCGCACGCACCCTCGACCGCCGCAACGAGGAGGCACTGAAGGTCTGGGTGACGGTGGGCGTCGCGGTCTTCGCCGTCACCGGCCTGGCCGCCCTGCTGGGCTTCCCGCCGCGCGTGCCCTGGGCGCTGCTGCTGGTCGCGGCCATGCTGGCCGCGCGCTTCGTGCCCGGCTTCGCCGTGGACGTGCCCGACCAGTACCTCATCGACCTCGAACGTCTCGCCGTCAACGCGTGGTCCGCCCGGGAGCGGGCGACCGGCCGGCGCGGCCGCTCGGTCGTGCCGCCCTCCGCGGTCGCGACCGTGGCCGCCCGGGGCACCCGCATCGTCACGGCGTACGCCGTCGCGATCCTGGCCGTCACGTCCGTCTCCGCGCCCCTGCTCCTCGGGACTGCCACGCTGTCCCTCGACCGGGTGGGTGCCCGGTGCCTCGTGCTGCTCTGCGGCTGCGGCCTGGTCCTGGCCGGACGCAGCTACCGCCACGCCGCGGCCCGAGCCCTGCTCCGCACGGCCGGCCTCGTCTGCTGGTCCGCGGTGCTGGTCTCCGCGCTGGCCTCGTTGCGGTCCGGCGCCGGCACCCCGCTCGCGGGCATCGCCATCACCACCGCGGTCGCGGTGCTGGTCGCGGCCGTCGCCACCGGGCGCGGCTGGCGCTCGGCCTGGTGGTCGCGTCGGGCGGAGATCGCCGAGGCGCTCTGCGGCTCCGCCGCCGTCGCGTCGGTGCTGGTGGCGACCGGCGTCTTCCGCGCGGTGTGGGAGTCCATCCACATGCAGGTCTAGCGGAGGTTTAGTGCCCGGGGCCCCGGGTAAACCGCTGGTGTCGGCTGCGCCACATGGTCGGCACGAGTATCGAACGAAACACCCATCAAATTCTCGAGCGGCGACATGCCGCCACGGGGGAAGGAAATGGCGACATGTCGAACAACGCTCCCGAAATGGGACAGGGCGAGAAGACGCTCTCCAAGGCCGCCGGCATGGTGGTCGACGCAAAGAAGGACTTCGACGGCTTCAGCCGCAAGCTCGACGGCCAGATCGCCGGGCTCCAGGGCAAGTGGGCCGGAGCCGGTGGCTCCGCGTTCTTCCAGCTGCACCAGGCGTGGACCGAGAAGCAGAACGTGATCACGAACGCGCTCAACGAGTTCGAGGCTTCGCTGCAGTCCACCGAGAAGGACAACATGAGCACCGACGAAGCCCAGTCGGCCAACTACAACCGGACCGCCGGCCGCCTCGGCGGCTGAGCCGACAAGGAACAGGAGTGACTGAAATGAGCCTCGACGGACTTCGCGTCAACCACGCAGGCCTCGACACCGCGGCCGAGGACATGGGCCGCACGGTCAAGGACATCGACGACCGCCTCAACCGCCTGGAGCAGGAGCTCGCGCCGCTGCGCAGCGACTGGTCCGGTAGCGCCCAGCAGGCCTACACCACGGCCAAGGCCAAGTGGGACGGCGCCATCCAGGACATGCGCAACCTGCTGGAGGAGACCTCCAAGACGGTCTACCAGTCCAACGCCGAGTACAAGGCCGCCGACCAGCGCGGCGCCGCGTCCTTCGACATCTGATCGATCCGGATCGCGACCTCGACGGGGTCGGTCCACCTGCCGGGTGGTCCGGCCCCGTCGGGGGCGTTCTTCGTCAACACCAGCGGGGTAGGTGAGCGCCCATGGGCTTCATGGGGATCTTCAACAGCATCGAGAACGTGATCCAGTCCATCGCGGACGAGATCAAGGTCGACCAGTCCGTCCTCGACGGCGTGAAGGCGCAGTTGCGGTCGTCGCACCAGGAACTGGAGAGCATTCGGTTCGGCGACGTCGCGCTGCCTGAGTCAGCCTTCGGTGGTGCGCCGTCGGGGAACACCCTCGGGCGGCACCACTCCTTGGCGCATGAAGTCATCAGCGACACATTGACGGGCTTGCTCGAGGACCTCACGCGCTTCCGCGACGGCATCGTCACCGCGGAGAAGCTCATCGAGCAGGCGGACACCTCGACTGCAGACGACCTCACCCGCGGTCGCCAGGCCGTGGAGGCGATCGTCGGCTCGACGCGCCACTCCGAGGCGGATCAGCGCAACCACGAGTCGCGCAACCACTACCTCGGCAACGGAGGTGGCCGGCGATGAACCACGGCCCCCATGAGGCGAAGCTGCGCTCCATCGTCGACACCTCGAGCGAGGAAGCCGTCACGGCGGCCCAGCACGCGTGGAACGTCGGGAGTGGTGCACTCCGGACCATCTCCTTGACGCTGCACAACGCCGCCGGGCCCATGGGTGACCAGCTCGGCGAAACCGGGTCCAGGGCTGAGATCGCGTTTCGGCAGGTTTCGAAGAAGGTCTCCGATCGCGCACAGCAGATGAAGGACGCCAGCGACGCGCTGACGATGGCCCACGGAGCCATCGTTCATGCTCAGAACGTCAAGCGTCAGCTGGACGAGAACCCCCTCGGCCCGGCGCCGACGGCGCCCCAGCCGACTCCAGGCTCCAGCCACCAGGACGACGTCGACCAGCAGCGGGCCTACCACTCCGCACTGGCGACTCACAACGCCGCCGCCTCCAAGCGGGAGAGCGACGCCGCCGCCGCCAACACCCACATGGACACGGTCTACGCCGCAGCCACCGAGAAGATGATGGGGGTCCACGGCAAGCCCGATCCGCAGCCGACCGGCCCCACGAGCCCGACCGGCTCCGGTGGAGGCGGCGGGGGCACGACTCCGGGTGGCGGCTCGCGGACGCCGACGGGCACCCACCACTACACGCCCACCGGCGGGCACGTCCCGACCGGCACCGGGCACCACGTGCCTCCCACGGACGGTGGGGGTGACCCGGGCTACGACCCGCACGACCCGAACCACGACACCGGGGGCGGCACCGGTCAGAGCGGCCTCCCGGCGACCCCGATCGACGGCTACCCGACCACGCCCAGCACCGGCATCCCCGGTGCGAGCGTGCCGACGACCGGACCCGGTGGCATCACCGGCTCGACCGCCGGTGGCATCGCCGGCGCGGTCGGCGGCGGCGCCATCGGCGGCATGACCGGCATCGGCGGCGCCGTACGCGGTCCGATGGCCGTGCCCACCGGCTCCAGCGCCGGCGGCGCCAGCTCCGGCAAGATCGGCGCCAGCTCGCGCAGCGCCGGCGTCGCACGCGGTGCGCTGGGACGCAGCTCCGGCCTCGCCGAGGAGGGCGCGGCCGGCGGCCGCAGCGGGGCCGCCTCGTCGGCCCGCAGCGCCGGCGGCGGGACCCGCGGTGGCGGCAAGGCCGGCTCGCGCGGTGCGGCCGGAGGCCGCGGCACCGGAGCCTCCGGCGGCCAGGGCGGCAAGAACAAGAAGGACCCGAAGAAGAAGGGCACGGAGTTCTTCGACGACGAGCAGGACTGGGTCGATGACGAGGGCGCCGCGCCCGGAGTCATCGACTGATCCACAGCAGCACGTGCGCCCGCCCGGGGCGGCCCTCAGGGGTCGGCCCGGGCGGTAGCATCTCAGCGGTCCGGGCCCGGACCCGCGGCGCGAGCGCCGGCGGGGTCCACACGATCTTGGGGGAGAGACGATGAGTCAGGCGCCCGTCAGCGCATCCGGTCTGGTGCGGGTCACGGTGGCCTCCGGCACCCGTCGCGTCGACCTCGTCCTGCCCGGGGCGGTGCCCGTCGCGGAGCTCGTGCCCGAGCTCGCGCGCAGCGTCGGCCTGCTCGACGCCTCCACCGTCTTCGGCGGCTACCACCTCGTCACCGCCGAGGGGCGCGAGCTCGCCACGGACTCCGGCCTGGTCATCCAGGGCGTCGAGGACGGCGGCCTGCTCACTGTCACCGCCGGCATCGACGACGCCCCGCCGCGCGTCTACGACGACGTCGTGGAGGCCATGACCGACATCGTCGAGCGCGACCTCAAGCCCTGGGAGCCCGCCTCCGGCCGGCGTACGGCGCTCGCCGCCGCCGGACTGCTCATGGCCTTGGGCGCCGTGGCCCTGCTGATCCAGCGCGGGTCGACGCTCGCCGGGGTCGCCGCCGCGGTCGTCGCGCTGGCCCTCGTGACCGGCGGCATCGTGCTCTCGCGGGCCCAGGACGAGCCCGAGGCCGCGGTGGCGGTCGCCTGGATGGGGTCGTTCTACGCCGCGGTCGCCGGGCTGATGCTCGTCACCGACGGACGCTTCTTCGGCCTCCCCGTCGCCGCCGCCGGCGCGGGGGCGCTGCTGGCCGGCCTGGTCTCGCTGGTCGGCCTGGGCGAGGGCCGCACGCTGGTCATCCCGCCGGTCGTGGTCGGAGCCATCTTCCTGGCCACCGGCGTCGTCATGAACTCCGCGACCTTCGACCCGGCGGTCGTGCTGACCGTCGCGCTGGTCCTGGTCGTGATGGCCGGGTCGGTCTTCCCGTGGCTGGCCCTCGGCGCCACCGGCACCAACGTCGACCAGCTCTTCACCACCGAGGACATCACCGCCGACCCCGCCGAGATCGACCCCGGCCGGGTCGGCGCCGACGCCCGGGTCGCCCACGAGATCCTGGTCGCGGTGTCGGCCACGGTCGGCCTGTTGCTCGTGCTCATCGCCCCGCTGGCGGTCTCGCTGGGCCTGGCCGGCACCCTGCTGGCGCTCGTCGCCTGCGTGGTCGTGATGCTGCGGACCCGCCAGTACCGCACCGGCTCCGAGGTCCTGGTCGGGCTCGTCTCCGGCATCCTCGGGCTCGTGTCCGTGGCGATCTCGCTGCTGTGGATGCATCCCGAGTGGCGGCCGACCGCCGCGGTCGCGCTGGCCGCGACCGGCGCCGTGCTGCTCGCGGTGACGCTGCTGCCCGCCACCCCGTCGGTGCGACGCGGCCGGTTCGGCGACATCGCCGAGTCGGTGAGCCTGCTGGCCCTGCTGCCGCTGCTCGTGGTCGCCGTCGGCATCTTCGCCTCGATCCGGGGCTGAGCGATGGCCACCAAGCGCGACCTCGTCGAGGCCCACGCCTTCAGCCGCCGGCGGCTGGTCACCGCCTTCGTCTCCGGCGCCCCCGGCGGCCGCGAGGTCGAGCCCGCCCGCCCCGGCCGCACCATCGTCGGCGGCCTGGCGCTCGCGGTCCTGCTCGTCGCGGGCGCCGCCATCGCCGGCGTCTTCGCGCCGCGCGACGCCCAGGACTGGAACAAGCCCGGGCTGATCCTGTCCAAGGAGACCGGCGCCGCCTACGTCATCCTCCAGGAGAGCGACCACCCGGTGCTCCGCCCGGTCATCAACATCACCTCGGCGCGGCTGATCCTCGAGGGCGACGTCGAGCCGACGCTCGTCTCCCAGCAGACCATCGACGAACAGACCGTCGGGGAGGACATCGGCATCCTCGGCGCCCCGGCCAGCCTGCCGACCCCGGGACTGCTGATCGACGGCGGCTGGACGGCGTGCACCGCCGACGGCCACGGCACCCGCGTCGACGTCGCCGAGGAGCCGCAGGCGCCGCTCGACCCGACGACGGGCTTCCTCGTCGAGAACGCCGGCACCTACTACGTCATCGCGCAGAGCCGCGAGGGCAACGGCGCCACGCCCGGCGCCTACCGCTTCGAGCTCCCGGCGTCGCGGTCCGACGACGACCTCGACAACATGCTGCGCGAGCTCCAGCTGCCGATCCGCGAGTCCGCGACCCGGGTGCCGACGGAGTGGCTCAACCTCTTCCCGGCCGGCGGCGCGCTGGACTTCCCGACCTTCGGCGTCCGGGGGATCGGCGACACCCCGTCGTACGCCGGCGACCCCGGCGTGCCGGAGGACGCCCGCGTCGGCGACGTCATCGTCGACGGCGACAGCTCGCTGCTGCTGACCGCGGATGCGCCGACCTCGCTCGACCCGTTCTCGCTGGCGGTCTACTCCCACACCGAGACTCCCGCGGGTCGCCCGATGCCCGGCACGCACCGGGTCGGCCAGCACCCGTGGATCCAGGAGGCGCCGCTGCCGACCGGTGCCCAGACCGAGCCGCCGTTCGCGGCCGCCCACTGGCCTGCCGCGGCCTTCACCGCCCCGGCGGGCGACCCCTGCGCCCGGCTCGTCACCGCGCCAGGCGAGGCGCCCAGCGTGGCCCTCGCCTCCGCCCCCAGCGAGGCCGCCACGGCGTCGACGCTGCCCGCCGACAAGGTCGTGCCCGTGGTCGACTCGGGCCGCGGCGCCTACTTCCTGTCCGGCGACTGGGAGAGCAGCGACACCGGCTCGCCGTTCGTGGTCGACGCCAAGGGCAACAGCTACCCGCTCGAGGGGCAGGACGCCGCGGCCCGCCTGGGCTACGGCGACCACCCGGTCGTGGTCGTCCCCGACAGCTGGACCAAGCTCTTCGGGGTCGGCGTGCCGCTCTCGGTCGACGACGCGCTGTGCCGGCCGCACCCGGTCGAGGACACCTCGTGCCTGTAGCCCCCCGGATCGCCGCGGTGGCGGCCGCCGCGCTGGCCGCCGTCTCGGTGGGCGCGGGCTCGCCGGCCCACGCGGCGCCGGAGGCCTACTCCTGCATGGGTCTCAGTGACAACACCGCCCGAGTGACCGACTCCTCCACCAGCGTCCCCTACGAGCTGCTGGGCATCGACCGGGCGCAACAGCTGCTCAAGGCCCAGGGCAGGTCGCCCGGCGGTGGCCTCTCGGTCGCCGTCGTCGACTCGGGGATCTCCGACAGCAGCGGCCTGGTCACGGTGGCAGGCCGGAGCCCCTGGCCGCACCGGGACGTCACCGACCCGCACGGCACCGCCGTCGCCGGGCTGATCGCGGCCCGCGCCCGCGGTGACAAGCCGACCGGCATCGCCCCCGGTGCGCGGCTCGTCGACGTCCGCGTCTACGACGGGTCCGACACCGGCGGCGCCGACGACATCGACACCGACGACGTCGTCGCGGGGCTCGACTGGGTCGCCCAGCACGCGTCGGACTACGCCATCCGGGTCGTCAACATCTCCCTGGCGCTGACCCCGACGACCGACCTCGAGCGGGCGGTGCACCACCTGGTCCACGACCTCGACATCGCCGTCGTCGCCGCGAGCGGCAACCGCCCCCAGGACGAGACCGACCTGCTGTGGAGCCGCTTCAACAGCGAGGACGGCACCGACACCGGGCCCGGCGAGGACGCTGCCGACGCGGTCTACCCGGCGGCGTACGACGACGTCATCGCGGTCAACGCCACGCAGGGCGGGCCGGTCGACCGCTCGCAGCCGCTCAGCGCCGCGGTGCTCCCCAACTCCCAGACCGACCTCGCGGCCCCGACGTTCTACGGCGTCAGCATCGGGGTCAACGGCAGCACCTGCCGGATCGACCAGGTCGCCACGTCCTGGGCGGCGGCGGAGGTGAGCGGCGTCGTGGCGCTGCTGCGGACGGCCTACCCGCGCGACACCGTGGCCCAGATCCGCGCCCGGCTGGAGAACACCGCGACCGGCACCCCGCTGGACCGGACGAAGTTCGAGGGCAACGGGGTGGTCCAGCCGGTCGAGGCGCTGACCCGGCCGCTGCACCCGCGCAAGGACGGCACCCTGCCGCGGGCGACCGGCGAGGAGCAGAGCAACGTCCGCGCCACGGCCCCCCGGCCCCAGGCGGACGTGCTCGCCTCGACCCGCCACCACGCCGTCTGGTGGGGGCTCCTGGGCGGCGGCGCGCTGCTCGTGGCCCTGATGCTGCGGCCGGTGCTCGCCCGCCGGCGCGACTGAGGACGGCCGGGCTCAGGCCGGGACGACCGCGATGGGGCAGGGCAGCAGCCCGCACAGGTCGTGGTCGACGGCACCGTGGATGACCCGGGCCAGCCCCGCGTGGGCCGGGCTGCGGCCCACGACGAGCAGGTCCGCGTCCCAGCTGTGCTCGAGCACCTCGTCGAGCGGCCCGCCGTGGTCGGCGTGGAGCTCGACGTCGAGGTGGCCCAGGCCCGCCTCCACCCAGGACTGCAGGCGTTCGGTGGCGACCCGTCCCTGGGCCTCCACGCTGGCCGCCGGGTGCCTCAGCCCACGACCGACGAGGTGGGACTGCCAGGCGTGGACGACGACGAGCGTGGCGCCGCGGCGGCCGGCCTCCCGGGCCGCCCACAGCAGCGTCGGCCGCGACTCCTCGGCGCCCTCGACCGCCACCACCACCCGGCCGCGCAGGGGAGTGGCCGGCCCCGAGGTCGGGACCACCACGACCGGGCAGCGGGCGCCGCGCAGGCACTCGGCGGTCACGTGCGAGACGTGCCCCGCCCCGGCATGGCCGCCCAGCACCAGGAGGTCGGGCGCGGCGGCGAGGAGGGCCTCGGCCGGGCGCCCGTGGACGGCCGCGCTGACCGTGCCGGCCGGTAGGTCCGGGTGCGCGTCGCCGGAGAGGACGAGGGACACCTCGACGTCCTCGTGCCAGGCGTGCAGGAGGGTGAGGCCGGTGTTGCGGAGCCGGGCCGCGTCCGCGGCCCAGCGCACCGGCGCGCCCGTGTCGCGCCTGCCGCTCGTGCCGACCACGACGCCTGCCATGCGGGCTCCCAGGACCAGATCCGAAATCAGAACTGCGTCCCCCTCACTCACCGTTGTAGCGGGAGGGGGACGCAGTTGCAAGGGTCGAGCCCGGTGACCTTGGTCAGGCCTCCGCGACGTCGGCGTGGGCCTTCTTCTCGGTGACGTCCGCACGGGTCACGGAGAGGTAGACGACGGTCACCAGGATGGTGCCGAGGAACAGCACGCTGGTCCACAGCGTGCCCAGCGCCAGGCCGCCCTCGGACTTGTCAGCGCTCAGGAGGTCGCCGATGTTGGCGCCGAGCGGGCGGGTCAGGATGTAGGCCAGCCAGAACGACAGCACCGGGCCCATCCCGATCTTCCAGGCGGCGAGCACGGCCACGATCAGGCCGAGCGGCAGCAGCACGGACTGGCCCGGGCCCCAGCCGGTGAGCTCGAGCGTCCAGTCGCCGACCGCCGTACCGAGGGCGAAGGTGACCAGCACCGTCAGCCAGTAGAACGACTCGCGCGGCGTGGTGACGATCGAGTGGATGGAGAGGGTGCGCTCCCGGGCGTACCAGATGCCGAAGACCGCGGCGAGCAGCACCGCGAAGACCGTCGAGGACACCGCCAGGGGCACGCCCTGGGCGTCGGTCAGGTTGTCGGTGAGCAGCGTGCCGACCACGCTGATCAGCACCACCGCCGTCCAGTAGACGCCCGGCACGTAGCGGTCGAGGCGGAACTGGAAGACCATCACCACCAGCAGGGCGGCCGAGAAGACCAAGGTGGTGTTGGTGAGCCCGAAGCCGAGGGTCTCGTTGATGTAGTCGGCGAAGCTCTCGCCCACCGTGGTGCACAGGATCTTGATGATCCAGAAGAACACCGTGACTTCCGGGACCTTGTTGAGCATCTGGCGGCGCGCGGTGGCGATCTGCGGTGTCGTCGTCATGCCGGCCACCGTCGCTGAGGCGCCCTGCCATCAACCTGACTGGAGGGGTGTCGGTCCCACCCGTCACAGCTTCACCATGAGAAGTGGGTGGGTCTGCACTTCTCACGGTGAACTCACCATGAGAAGTGACGCTTCGCCCACTTCTCATGGTGAAGCGGCGTGGCCACCCAGCCCGAAATGCACTCGAGGGCGCCGACCGCGTCGGCGCCCTCGAGAGTGGCGGAGGTAGGGGGATTCGAACCCCCGAGGGCTATTAACCCAACCCGCTTTCCAAGCGAGCGCCATAGGCCACTAGGCGATACCTCCGCGGAGGAGGCTACCGGTCGGCGTCCGGGCGATGAAATCGGCCTGCCCCGGGTGGCCGTGTTGGTCCGCCCGAGCCCCTCACCTAGACTCTGCGCCAACCCCCCGCGTGGCGGCATCTCACCGAACTCCCCCAGGGCCGGAAGGCAGCAAGGGTAGGCGAGCTCTGTCGGGTACGCGGGGGGCCTCTTCGTCTCCGGAGGTCCCCACGGCCCCGTACGTCGGCCGCCGGTCACCGCGCGCTACCCGGTGTCGGCGCGGGTGGTTAGGGTTCAGGCGTGGAGTCACCCCTCGCGTTGTACCGCCGCTACCGGCCCGAGACGTTTGCCGAGGTCATCGGCCAGGATCACGTCACGACGCCGCTGAGAGCCGCGCTCGCGAACAACCGGGTCAACCACGCCTATCTCTTCTCCGGACCGCGCGGCTGCGGCAAGACCACCTCGGCCCGCATCCTGGCCCGCGCGCTCAACTGCGAGCTCGCTCCGGTCGCCGACCCGTGCGGCGAGTGCGACAGCTGCCGAGACCTGGCGCGCGGCGGTCCGGGCTCGATCGACGTCATCGAGATCGACGCGGCCTCCCACGGCGGCGTCGACGACGCCCGCGACCTCCGCGAGAAGGCGTTCTTCGCGCCAGTGCGCAGCCGCTACAAGGTCTACATCATCGACGAGGCCCACATGGTGACCACGCAGGGCTTCAACGCCCTGCTCAAGCTGGTCGAGGAGCCCCCGCCGCACCTGCGCTTCATCTTCGCCACCACCGAGCCCGACAAGGTGCTGCCGACGATCCGGTCCCGGACCCACCACTACCCCTTCCGGCTGATCCCGCCGCGGTTGCTCTCCTCCTACCTCTCCGAGCTCTGCGAGAAGGAGCAGGTCTCCATCGAGCCG
Organism: Nocardioides ginsengisegetis; assembly: GCF_014138045.1. Lineage (NCBI taxonomy): Bacteria > Bacillati > Actinomycetota > Actinomycetes > Propionibacteriales > Nocardioidaceae > Nocardioides > Nocardioides ginsengisegetis. Next base: position 3,748,861 of record NZ_JACGXA010000001.1, on the reverse strand, counting down.
GCCGCCCTGCCGCTCGTGGTGCGGGCCGGTGCCGGTTCGGCCCGCGACACCCTGAGTGTCCTCGACCAGCTGCTCGGCGGCGCCGGGCCCGAGGGCGTGACCCACCAGCTGGCCACGGGCCTGCTGGGCTACACCCCCGACTCGCTGCTGGACGAGGTCGTCGACGCGTTCGCGGCCGGCGACGGCTCGGCGGTGTTCGGCGTGGTCGACAAGGTCATCGAGACCGGTCAGGACCCGCGCCGCTTCACCGAGGACCTGCTCCGCCGCCTGCGCGACCTCGTCATCGTCGACGCCGTGCCGGACGCCCCGGCGACCGGCCTCATCGACTGCTCCGAGGACCAGGGCGAGCGGCTGGTCGCCCAGGCCGCCCGCTTCGGCAGCGCCGAGCTCAGCCGCGCCGCCGACCTCGTCGCCTCCGGACTCACCGAGATGCGGGGTGCGACCGCGCCGCGGCTGCTGCTGGAGCTGATCGTGGCCCGGGTGCTGCTGCCCGGCGCCGACCACTCCACCGACGGCCTCGCCGCGCGCCTCGACCGGATCGAGAAGCGGATCGCGATCACCGGCGTGCCCTCGGCCACCCCCGCGCCCCAGCCCGCCGTCCCCCAGCAGGACCGGCCCGCCCAGGTCCACGTGACCAGCGACGTCGTCGCCCCGACCCCGGCACCGGCCCGCCCCGAGCCGGTCGCCGAGCCGGTCGCCGAGCCCGCGCCCACCCCGGAGCCCGTCCGGGCACCGGCTCCGCCCGAGCCCGAGCCGGCCACCCCCGCCGCCACCCCCGCCACCCCCGCCGCCCCCGCCGCCGCCCCCGCGGCCCCCGCGGCCGGTGGCGGGCTCTCGCTCATCGACGTACGCCGCCTCTGGCCCGACATCGTCGACGCCACCAAGCTGCGCCGCCGGGTCACGTGGATGCACCTCACCCAGAACTGCCAGGTCGTCTCGATCGAGGGCAACGTGCTGACCCTGGGCTTCCCCAACGCCGGCGCCCGGGAGTCCTTCGACAACGGCGGCAGCGCCGAGATCGTGCGCCAGGCGGCGATCGACGTGGTCGGCGCCGACTGGCGGATCGTGACCATCGTCGACCCCGGAGCCCAGGCCGACGCCGGCCAGCGCCCGCCCGCGCCGGCCCCGGCGGCTCCCGACCCGGCTCCGGCCGCGCCGGCGGTGTCCGACGCGCCGGCGCCCGAGCAGGCGGCGGCGCCGGTCAGCCCGCCCGCGTGGGTCTCCGACGAGCCGGAGACCCCGACGGCCCAGGCGCCGACGTCGCCCGCCCCCGAGGCCAGCGCCCCGGAGTCGCCGCCGGCCCGGGAGAAGGCCGGCCCCGAGGCGATCGCGGCGGCCAAGGCCGCCATCCAGTCCACCCGCCAGTCGGGGGAGGAGGCGGCCCGCTCCGACGATGCCGCCGAGCGTGACGCCGACGCCAGCCTCGACGACGTCGACGCCGACCACCAGGGCCTCGCCGGGGCGGAGCTCCTCCAGCGCGAGCTGGGTGCGAGGGTGATCGAGGAGATCCGGCACCAGTGAGCGATCCCGGTCGTTCGACCCACCAGAGCAGCAGTCCTGCACCACCCCACGAGTCAGAGGTGACCTCATGAGCCAGAACCCCTTCGACGCCCTCGGCGGAGCCGGCGGCTTCGACATGAACGCGCTGCTGCAGCAGGCGCAGCAGATGCAGGAGCAGCTCGCCAGCGCGCAGCAGCGCCTGACCGAGACCACGGTCGACGGCACCGTCTCCGGCGGCGCGGTCACCGTGACCGTCAACGGGGTCGGCGAGGTCGTCAACGTCGACATCAAGGCCGGGGAGTTCGACGGCAGCGACGCCGACGACCTGTCCGACCTCGGCGACATGATCGTCGCCGCCTACCGCGACGCCAAGGCCCAGGCCGACGCCCTCGCCGGGGAGGCCCTCGGGCCGCTCGCCGGCGGCGGAGCCCCGGGCGGCATGCCCGGCCAGCTCGGCTTCTAGGAGCACCCACCGTGTACGAAGGCGTCGTCCAGGACCTCATCGACGAGCTCGGCAGGCTGCCGGGCGTCGGTCCCAAGAGCGCGCAGCGGATCGCCTTCCACCTGCTCCAGGCCGAGCCGGCCGACGTCCGCCGTCTCGCCGACGTGCTGATCGAGGTCAAGGCCAAGGTGAAGTTCTGCTCGGTCTGCTTCAACGTCTCCGAGGACGAGCAGTGCCGGATCTGCCGCGACCCGCGTCGCGACGGCACCGTCCTGTGCGTCGTGGAGGAGTACAAGGACGTCGTCGCGATCGAGCGCACCCGCGAGTTCCGGGGCCGCTACCACGTCCTCGGCGGGGCGATCTCGCCGATCGACGGCATCGGCCCCGAGCAGCTGCGGATCCGCGAGCTGATGATGCGGCTGGCTGACGGCACCATCACCGAGACGATCCTCGCCACCGACCCCAACCTCGAGGGCGAGGCCACCGCGACCTATCTCACCCGCATGCTCAAGCCGCTCGGCTTGCGCGTGACCCGATTGGCGAGTGGACTGCCCGTAGGCGGTGACCTCGAGTACGCCGACGAGGTCACCCTGGGACGAGCGTTCGCTGGGAGGCGGTCTGCCGATGACTGAGACACCCGAGAGCCGGATGGACGGCGCGACCGAGGAGTTCGCGACCCAGATCGCCGACCAGGTCGAGAGCTTCCTCATCGCGGTGCAGGCCATCGCCCGCGAGGCCGACGGCGGCCGGGCGATCTCGCTGCTGCTGCTCGAGATCAGCCAGGTGCTGCTGGCCGGCGCCCGGCTGGGCGCCCAGAGCGACTTCTCGCCCCGCGCCGAGTACCAACCCGACGTGGGCCCCGAGCCCGACATCGACGCCCTCCGGCTGCGGCTGGCCGAGATCCTCGGCAACGTCGACACCTACAGCTTCGTGTTCGACCCCTACGTGCCCGAGGCCGCCGTGGAGAGCCAGCTCTCCGACGACATCGCCAGCATCGCCACCGACCTCGAGAACGGCCTGCGCCACTACCGCCTCGGCAACATCGACGAGGCGCTGTGGTGGTGGCAGTTCTCCTACGTCTCCTCGTGGGGCAACCTCGCGGGCGCCGCGCTCAACGCGCTGCTCTCCGTCGTGGCCCATGACCGCCTCGACACCGAGATCGCCTTCGAGGAGGAGCAGCTCGCCGTGGCCGAGGAGATCCTCGAGGCTGAGATGCGGGAGTCCGGGGAGAGCGCTCCCCGCTAGACTCGAGGCCGGTCGCAGCGCAGCGCGGCGTGGCCCGGCCGGTCCGGGCGTGCGACCTCGAGACGCCATCGACCTCCGAGGATCCAGCTGTGGGCATTGTCGTGCAGAAGTACGGCGGTTCGTCCGTCGCCGACGCCGCCGGCATCAAGCGGGTGGCGCAGCGCATCGTCAACACCCGCAAGGCGGGCAACGACGTCGTCGTCGTGGTCTCCGCGATGGGTGACACGACCGACGAGCTGCGTGACCTCGCCGAGCAGGTGACCCCGCTCCCGCCGCCGCGTGAGCTGGACATGCTGCTCACCGCCGGCGAGCGCATCTCGATGGCCCTGGTGGCCATGGCGATCGCGCAGCTGGGGCACAAGGCGCAGTCGTTCACCGGCTCCCAGGCCGGCGTGATCACCGACTCGGCGCACGGCAAGGCCAAGATCATCGACATCACGCCGGGGCGGATCGAGACCGCGATCAAGGACGGCGCGATCGCGATCGTGGCCGGCTTCCAGGGCGTCTCCCAGGACACCAAGGACATCACCACGCTCGGCCGCGGCGCCTCCGACACGACCGCCGTCGCGCTCGCGGCCGCCCTCGGCGCGGACGTGTGCGAGATCTACAGCGACGTCGACGGCGTCTTCACCGCCGACCCCCGGATCGTCCCGACGGCCCGCAAGCTCGACCGCGTCTCCACCGAGGAGATGCTCGAGATGGCTGCCTCCGGCGCCAAGATCCTCCACCTGCGGTGCGTCGAGTACGCCCGCCGCTACAACATGCCGATCCACGTGCGCTCCTCCTTCTCGCAGAAGGAAGGCACCTGGGTGGTCCCCGACTCGCACAAGGGAGAAGAAGACATGGAGCAGGCGATCATCGCCGGCGTCGCGCACGACGTCAGCGAGGCCAAGATCACCGTGGTCGGCGTGCCCGACAAGGTCGGCGAGGCCGCCCGCATCTTCGAGGCCCTGGCCGCGACCGAGGTCAACATCGACATGGTCGTCCAGAACGTCTCCGCCGCCGCCACGGCGCTGACCGACATCTCCTTCACGCTGCCCCGAGCCGACGGCCAGGCGGCCATGGGCGCGCTGGCGCGCATCCAGGACGAGGTCGGCTACGACAAGCTGCTCTACGACGACCAGGTCGGCAAGGTGTCGCTGATCGGCGCCGGCATGCGCTCGCACCCGGGGATCACGGCCAAGTTCTTCGCCGCGCTTGCCTCCTCGGGGGTCAACATCGAGATGATCTCCACCTCCGAGATCCGGATCTCCGTGATCGTCGACGAGGCCCAGGTCCCCGACGCCGTCCGCGCCACCCACACCGCCTTCGACCTCGACTCGACCGAGGTCGAGGCCGTTGTCTACGGCGGGACGGGCCGCTGATCATGGACGCCAACAGGGACGCCAGCAGGGGCATCAACATCGGCGTCGTCGGCGCCACCGGACAGGTCGGCGTCGCCATGCGCCAGATCCTCGAGGAGCGCGCCTTCCCGGTCGACCAGATCCGCTTCTTCGCCTCCGCCCGGTCCGCCGGCAAGGTCCTGCCCTTCACCGGCCCCGGTGGCGAGCGGAGCGTGGTCGTCGAGGACGCGGAGACCGCCGACCCGACCGGGCTCGACATCGCGCTCTTCTCCGCGGGGGCGACCACGTCGCGTGCGCTGGCGCAGAAGTTCGTCGACGCGGGCGTGATCGTCATCGACAACTCCAGTGCCTTCCGGAAGGACCCCGCGATCCCGCTCGTGGTCGCCGAGGTCAACCCCGAGGCGATGGCCGGGGTGGTCGAGGCCGGGCGCGGCATCATCGCCAACCCCAACTGCACCACGATGGCCGCGATGCCGGTCCTCAAGCCGCTGCACGACGCGGCGGGCCTGGTGCGCCTGATCGCCTCGACCTACCAGGCCGTCTCCGGCTCCGGCGTCGCCGGTGTCGAGGAGCTCGCGGGTCAGGTCGCCGCGGCCGGCGACAAGGCCCGTGAGCTGGCCTACGACGGCCAGGCCGTGACGTTCCCGGAGCCGGACAAGTACGCCCGCACGATCGCCTACAACGTGCTCCCGCTGGCCGGCTCGATCGTCGACGACGGCCTCAACGAGACCGACGAGGAGCAGAAGCTCCGCAACGAGTCCCGCAAGATCCTGGGCATCCCGGACCTGCGGGTCTCCGGCATCTGCGTGCGCGTCCCGGTCTTCACCGGCCACTCGCTGGCGATCAACGCCGAGTTCGCCCAGCCGATGCCGGTCGCCCGCGCGCGCGAGCTGCTGGCCGAGGCCCCGGGCGTCGAGCTGTCCGAGATCCCCACGCCGCTCCAGGCGGCCGGTCAGGATCCGTCGTACGTCGGCCGCCTGCGCCAGGACCCGGGCGTCGACGACGACCGCGGGCTGGCGCTCTTCATCTCCAACGACAACCTCCGCAAGGGCGCGGCCCTCAATACGGTGCAGATCGCGGAGCTGATCGCCCGACGCTGAGCCCGACGCAGGGCCCGATCCTCAGAGGTCGGCCGGCTCGATGAAGGCCGTCGTGACCCAGTGGGCGAGGGCGAAGGTGAGCACCGAGAACACCGGGATGACGATGATCATCCACCAGTTGAAGAGCACGTCGACGAGGAACAGCAGCGCGAGGACGGCCAGCAGGCCGACGGCCAGGAAGCTGGTGCTCCCGGGGTCGGTCACCCCGAACGCCCGCAGCAGCAGCGACCCCAGGAAGACCATCGCGATCATGATCGCGAGGAGCAGCAGGAAGCCGGGGCCGCCGCACGAGGACGTGCCCTTGGCGACCTCGCAGAGGTGCAGCGAGGCCCAGGTCAGCCCGACGGTGATGACGCCGACCAGGAGGCCGGTGAGGACCGCGGCGGTCATCCCGCCGACGGCCGGCAGCGTACGGCGGGGCGCGCGGGCGCGGCGGACGCCCGGCGCGGGTTCCGACTCCGGCTCCGGCACCGGTGCTGGCACCGGCGCGGTCACCGGGGCGGGCTCGGGTGCGGGCTCCGGCTCGAAGATCGTCGTGGGCGTCTCGTCGTGCGTCTCGGGCGGTGCGTCAGCGGGTGCGGACTTCCTGCGCCGCCGGCGGCCGAACCCCAGCGAGGGCAGCTCCAGCGACGGTCCGCCGTTTCCCTGATCCTCTTCAGCCATGGCCGTGAGTTTGCCAGATGCTCCCGTCGTCGCGGTGTGACCGTCCCGGAAATGCGTGAGGGGCCGGATCCTGGTGGATCCGGCCCCTCACGGCCTCGGGAGAGACCTGCTGTCGGGCTGACAGGATTTGAACCTGCGGCCTCCTCGTCCCGAACGAGGCGCGCTACCAAGCTGCGCCACAGCCCGAACATGGACCGGATCGACTCGATCCGCCCACGAGCAAGGGAGCATACCCGAGCCCGGACGGGCTCTTGAAATCGGCCCGATCCCTCGGGACGGAGGGGCTCAGGACCGCCGCGCCGTCAGCGTCAGGAGCGTCGCCTCGGGGCGGCAGGCCACCCGGATCCGGGCGTAGGGGCTGGTGCCCAGACCGGCCGACACGTGCAGCCACGCCGACCCGGGGTCGCCGTCGCGGGAGTCGGCCGGGTGCCGGTGCAGGCCCTTGGCGCGGGCCGGCTCGAGGTCGCAGTTGGTGGTCAGTGCGCCGACCCCCGGCAGGCAGACCTGGCCGCCGTGGGTGTGCCCGGCGATGATCGCGTCGTACCCGTCGGCGGCGAAGGCATCCAGGACCCGCAGGTAGGGCGCGTGGGCGACCGCGAGGCGTACGTTGGCGGTCGGGTCGGCCGGCCCGCGCACCTCCTCGAGCCGGTCGTAGTCGAGGTGGGGGTCGTCGACACCCGCGAAGGCGAACGTCGTGCCCTCGACCTCGAGGGCCCCGTGCCGGTTGGTCAGGTCGAGCCAGCCGGCGTCGGTGAACGTCGAGCGGAGCTCGCGCCACGGCAGCTGGGGGGTGTGGGTGTTGCGCTTGCCGTCGTCGGGCAGCAGGTAGCGCAGCGGGTTGCGCAGGCTGGGCGCGAAGTAGTCGTTGGACCCGAACACGAACACGCCCGGCACGTCGAGCAGCGGTCCGAGCGAGTCGCGGACCACCGGCACGGACGCCATGTGGGCGAGGTTGTCGCCGGTGTTGACCACCAGGTCGGGCTCCAGGCCGGCCAGGCCCCGCAGCCACTCCTGCTTGCGGGTCTGGCCGGGCGTCATGTGCACGTCGCTGAGGTGCAGCACCCGCAGCGGCCGGTGGCCGGGAGGGAGCAGCGGCACCGAGACGTTCCGCAGCGTGTAGGCACGCGCCTCCCACGCGGCGTACGTCGTGAGGCCGGCGCCCGCGACCACGCCGGCGGCGGCGAGGCCGCGGAGGGTGCGCAGGACGGGGGAGGGGCTCACCTCGGCAAGGCTGCCACAATGACGTGCATGAGTGCTCTGAAGGACCGTCTCCGCGCCGACCTGACCGCCGCCATCAAGGCGCGTGACGAGGTGCGTTCCTCCACGCTGCGGATGGTCCTGACCGCGATCACCAACGCCGAGGTCGCCGGCAAGGAGGCCCGCGAGCTCAGCGACGACGACGTCATCGGCGTGCTCTCCAGCGAGGGCAAGAAGCGCCGCGAGGCGGCCACCGCCTTCGAGGACGGCGGCCGCGCCGAGATGGCGGCCAAGGAGAAGGCCGAGGCCGAGGTGATCGCCGACTACCTGCCCGAGCAGCTCTCGGCCGACGACATCGCCACCCTCGTGACCGCCGCGATCGCCCAGGTCGGCGCGGCCGGCGAGGGCATGAAGGCGATGGGCAAGGTGATGGGCGTCGTCACCCCGCAGGTCAAGGGGCGTGCCGACGGCGGCGTCGTCGCCGCGGAGGTACGCCGCCAGCTCGCCTGAGGCAGGCTCAGCGGTGCTTGCCGCCGTGCTTGCCCCCGCCACCGTGGTGGTGGCCCGGCGGCTTCGGCGGAGGCGGCGGGCTGCCGGTCGACTGGTAGATCGTCACCGTCTCGCCGCTGCTCGACTCGGACCCGCCGGCCGGGTAGGTGTAGGCCACGGTGTCCTTGGAGTACGTCGAGGGCCGGTAGCCACCCAGGACGTAGGTGAACCCGGCGGCCTCGATCGCCGCCTCGGCCGAGCCGATGTCGTAGCCGTTGACGTCGGGGACCGTGGCCATGACGCCGGCGACGTCGTCGGGCGAGGGCTGGATGAAGTCGTCGTTGGGCAGGGTGTCGTCCACGACGTGCATGGCCTCGGCCCACATCGGGCCGGCAAAGCCTGAGCCGGTGGCGGTGTAGACGTAGTTGCCGCCGACGTACTGGCCGGCGAGCTTGAGCGGCCGGCCCAGCTGGTCGGCACCGGCGATCATGCCCGCGGTCGCGATGTGGGGGGTGTAGCCCACGAACCACACGGACTTGCCGTCCTGGGAGGTTCCGGTCTTGGCCGCCGACGGCACCGTCAGGTTGGTGTGGCCGACGTCGTAGCCGAAGCCGCCCGGCTCCTGGACGCCGCGCAGGACGTCGCTGACGGCGTCGGCGGTGCTCTGCGGCATCACCTGCTGGCACTGGCTCGGGAACTCCTTGATGGTGTTGCCACCGGAGTCCTCGATCGCGGTGATCGGGCGGGCGTCGCAGTGGAGACCGCGCGCACCGAACGTCGCGTAGGCCTCCGCCATCTCGAGCGGGCTGGCGTTGTCGACACCCAGGGTGAAGGTCGGCACGCGCTCGGCGCCGTTGCCGTACTGGTCGCCCTTGGGGTCGGTCAGGTCCACGCCCATCTCGCGGGCCAGCTTGAACGGCTCGCACACGCCGGTGAGCGCCTCGAGCTGGAGGTAGAAGGTGTTGACCGACTTCTGGGTGCCCCGGTAGACGTCCATGACGCCGTCGACGGTGGAGTTGCTGACGTCGAAGGTGCCGGCGAACGGCGGCTCGTTGGGACAGTTGGCGTAGTCGGCCTGGTCGAAGGTCATCGTGTGCTGGGCGTTGAAGGTCTTGGACAGCGGGATGCCCTGATTGATGGCGGCCGCCAGCACGAAGGCCTTGAACGTCGAGCCGGCCTGGAAGCCGGCGGAGTCGCCGTACTTCTGGGGGACGACGTAGTTGAGGTAGGTCTGGCCGGCCTTCCGGTCGCCGCCCATCGGGCGGGACTGGGAGATCGCCTTCACGTCGCCGGTGCCGGGCTCGATCATGGCGAGCGCGCCGATGGCCTGGTCGGTCGGGAAGACGTGCGAGCGGACCGACGCGTCGGCGGCGTCCTGGTCGCGCAGGTCGACGGTGGTGCGGATGGTCAGGCCGCCGGAGTAGAGCAGGCTCTTGCGGTCCTTGACCGAGCGACCCAGCGAGGGGTCGTGGAGGAGCTTGTTGACGACGTAGTCGCAGAAGAACGGCGCCCGTGAGAAGACGCAGCCGTTCTTCGAGGGGATGACGTGCAGGCCGAGCTTCTGCTTCTTGGTCTTGGCGGCCTTCTCGTGGCTGATCACGTTGAGCTCGGCCATCCGGTCGAGCACGACGTTGCGGCGCTCGATCGCCCGGTCGGGGGAGTTGGTCGGGTCGTAGCCGGTGGGGTTCTTCACCAGGCCGGCCAGCACGGCGGACTGCCGGAGGTTGAGGTCCTTGGCGTTGACGCCGAAGTAGTGCCGGGCGGCGGCCTGGATGCCGTAGGCGCCGTCGCCGAAGTAGGCGATGTTGAGGTAGCGCTCGAGGATCCAGTCCTTGGAGTAGTGCTGCTCGAAGGCGATGGCGTAGCGCAGCTCGCGCAGCTTGCGCGCGTAGGTGTCGTCGGTCGCCTCCTTCATCTCCTTCTTGGTCTTCGCCTGGCTCAGCAGCGTCAGCTTGACCATCTGCTGGGTGATGGAGGAGCCACCCTGGACCACGCCGCTGCTGGCCTGGTTGGTGATGAGGGCGCGCAGCGTGCCCTTCAGGTCGAGGGCGCCGTGCTGGTAGAAGCGGTAGTCCTCGATCGCGACGATCGCCTTGACCATGGTCCGCGAGATCTGGTCGAGCGGGACGTTGATGCGGTTCTCGTCGTAGAGCGAGGCGATCACGTTGCCCTGGGAGTCGACGATGCGCGTCTTCTGGGCCAGCGCCTCGGTCTTCAGCTCGGCCGGCAGCGCGTCCATGGTGGTCGCGACGTTGCGGGCCCCGATGCCGATCACGCCCGCGAAGGGGATGGCCAGCCCGGCCACGACGACGCCCATCACGACGGCGACGGCGAGCATGACGCCCAGGTGGGAGGCGATGCGGCCGGCGGAGAGACGCTCGTTGCGGGGCACGGACATGCGCTCCAGAGTACGGGAGCGCCGGAGCCCCAACCTAGTCGTGATCACATCGAACTAGTCACTTCGGACTACGAGATTTGAGTCGAAGAGGTCTGCCTGTCTGCTCGCCCCTCGCCTAACTTCTTTACTTGAGGGGACTCTCCCGGATCGCACGTCATGGGGACGTGAACCGATCCCGGACGATGTGGGGACATCATCATGTGGGTAGAAGATTGGACGCCGGCCGCTGCGTGCCGCCAGGCGCAGCCGGACCAGCTGTTCGTGCGTGGTGCGGAGCAGAACAAGGCCAAGCAGCTGTGCGCGGGTTGCCCCGTGCGCACCGAGTGCCTCGCTGAGGCCCTTGACAACCAGATCGAGTGGGGCGTCTGGGGAGGGATGACCGAGCGCGAGCGCCGGGCACTTCTCCGTCGTCGCCCGGCCGCCTCGTGGCGAGCGGTCCTCGAGGCCGCCCGCGAGCAGGGCAGCCCGGTCACCGCCAAGTCCGGCGCGCTGCACGTCTGACGAGCTCGCCCCGCGGTGACGCGGGGCGAGCTCGTCTCAGGCCTGCTCGCCTGCCAGGAGTGCGCCCACGCGGCGCAGCCCCGACAGGTCGTGCACGTCTCCGGCGAGCGCCGGCACCACCGCCGTGGGCACCTCCGGGTGCGCCGCGGCGAACCGGTCGCGCAGCAGCGCCTCCCGCTCGACCATCCGGGTCTGGTCGGCGTGCAGCCGCAGCAGGCCTGCCGTCAGCGACCCTTCCTCCGCCTTGCGGAGCCGCGCGGAGGCCGCCATCGCCTCGTCGGCCGACAGGGCGCCCTCGGGCTCGGGGCTGGCGCGGTTGACCACCAGCCCGGCCAGCGGCATGCCGTCCTCGCTCAGGCGCTCGACGAAGTACGCCGCCTCGCGCAGCGCGTCCGGCTCGGGTGCGGCCACGACCAGGAACGCCGTGCCGTCGGCCTGCAGCAGCTCGAAGGTCTTCTGGGCCCGCTGGCGGAAACCGCCGAAGAGGGTGTCGAAGGCCGCCACGAAGGTCTGCATGTCCCGCAGCACCTGCGCCCCGAGGATCTTGGTGAGCGCGTTGGTGATCAGGCTCAGTCCCGCCGTCATCACCTTGGCCGGTCCGCGTGCCGGCGCCAGCAGCAGCCGGATGAACTTGCCGTCCAGGAAGCTGGAGAGCCGCTCGGGCGCGTCGAGGAAGTCGAGGGCCGAGCGCGACGGCGGGGTGTCGACGACGATCAGGTCGTAGGTGCCGGTGCGCTGGGCCTCCTGGTGGATCTGGCCCAGCTTCTCCATCGCCATGTACTCCTGCGTGCCCGCGAACGAGCTCGACAGCGCGATGTAGAAGGGGTTCTCCAGGATCTGCTTCGCCTTCTCCGGCGTGGCCTGGCTCTCCACCACCTCGTCGAAGGTGCGCTTCATGTCCAGCATCATCGCGTCGAGCCCGCCGCCGGCCGCGGCGTCGACGCCGACCACCGGCCGCGGGGTGTTGTCGAGCGCCTCGATCCCCATCGACTGCGCCAGACGTCGGGCCGGGTCGATGGTCAGCACGACCACCTTGCGGCCGCGCTCGGCGGCACGCAGGGCCAGGGCCGCGGACGTCGTGGTCTTGCCGACCCCGCCGGACCCGCAGCACACGATGATCCCGGTGTGCGGGTCGTCGAGGAGCGCGTCCACGTCGAGGTGGCCGGCTCGCGAGTCGGACTGCGGCCCGCGGCGCGCGTGGGAGTGGGTGGGGCTCATGCCATGCCCTGCCTCTTCAGCTCGGCGGCGAGCTCGTAGAGCGCGCCCAGGTCGACGCCGCCCGCCAGGCGCGGGAGCTCGTACGACGGCACGTCGAGCCCGGCCACGATCTCGCGCTGCGTGTCCTCCAGGGACCGGCGCTCGGCGTGGTCGGCCGCCTCCGACAGCAGCCCCTCGACCAGGTCGTCGCCGTCCTCGACGCCGGCCTGCTTGAGGTCGGCGCGGACCTGCTCGGCGTCGATCCGGCCCTCGCGTGCCGCCGCGAGGTCGTCGGCGTCGAGGTCGCGGGGCCGGACCAGGTTGACCACCACCCCGCCGACGGGGAGCCCCGCCCGGCGCAGCTCGTCGATGCCGTCGGAGGTCTCCTGGACCGGCATCTCCTCCAGGACCGTCACCAGGTGGACGGCGGTGCGGGGGGAGCGGAAGAGCGTCATGACGGTGTCGGCCTGGCTCTTGACGGGTCCGACCTTCGCGAGCCCGGCCAGCTCGTTGTTGACGTTGAGGAACTGCGTGATCCGGCCGGTCGGCGGCGCGTCCAGCACGACGGCGTCGTACTGGGTCGCCTTCTTGTTGCGGCTGTTGCGCTGGGCGGCCTCGAAGACCTTGCCGGTCAGCAGCACGTCGCGCACGCCAGGAGCGATCGTGGTGGCGAACTCGATGACGCCGAAGCGATCCAGGGCCCGGCCGGCCCGGCCGAGCTTGTAGTACATCGAGAGGTACTCCAGCAGCGCCGACTCGGCGTCGATGTGCAGCGCGTGCAGCGTGCCGGGGGTGCCGTCGGGTCCCTTGAGGCCGGTCGCGAGGCGGCGCTCCTCGTAGGGCAGCGGATCGACGTCGAACATCCGGGCGATGCCCTGGCGCCCCTCGACCTCGCACAGCAGCACGTTCCTGCCGTGGGAGGCCAGGGCCAGGGCGAGGGCAGCGGCGACGGTGGACTTGCCGGTCCCGCCCTTGCCCGTGACGACGTGGAGGCGCACCTTCGGCCAGTCGGACATGTGTCGCAGCGTAGGCGGTCGTCGTCTGGAGTGTGAGTGGCAGCCATACGGGAGTGACCGGCGTCATGACTAGGATCGCCGGAGTCGAACAGGGAGGAACCGGCGTGGACAAGGTCGTGGGCAGTGCTGCCGAGGCGGTCGCCGACATCGCGAGCGGATCGACGCTCTCGGTCGGTGGCTTCGGGCTCTGCGGGATTCCGTCGGTGCTGATCGAGGCGATCCTCGACAGTGGCGCGAGTGACCTCGAGGCGGTGTCGAACAACTGCGGTGTCGACGACTGGGGGCTGGGCCGGCTGCTGATGGCCAAGCGGCTGCGGCGGATGGTCTCCTCCTACGTCGGGGAGAACAAGGAGTTCGCGCGGCAGTACCTCCACGGCGAGCTCGAGGTCGAGCTGACGCCGCAGGGGACGCTCGCTGAGCGGATGCGGGCCGGCGGCTCGGGCATCCCGGCGTTCTTCACCGCGACCGGCGGCGGCACCCAGGTCGCCGAGGGCGGCCTGCCCTGGAAGTACGACGCCGACGGCAACGTCATCGTCTCCTCGCCACCGAAGGAGACCCGTGACTTCGGGGGCCGTGAGTACGTCCTGGAGGAGGCCATCGTGGCCGACTTCGGACTGGTGCGGGCCTGGAAGGGCGACCGCCACGGCAACCTCGTCTACCGCGACTCCGCGCGCAACTTCAACCCGCTCGCCGCGATGTGCGGTCGGGTCACGATCGCGGAGGTCGAGGAGCTCGTCGAGCCCGGCGAGCTGGACCCCAACCACGTGCACACCCCCGGCGTCTTCGTGCAGCGGGTGGTCGCGCTGACCCCCGAGCAGGCCGCCGACAAGCGGATCGAGAAGCGCACCGTGCGACCGCGGACCGAGGAGCAGGCATGAGCTGGACGCGTGAGGAGATGGCCGCCCGGGCGGCCTCGGAGCTGACCGACGGCTCCTACGTCAACCTCGGCATCGGGCTGCCGACGCTGGTGCCCAACTACGTCGCCGACGACGTCGAGCTGGTGCTGCAGTCCGAGAACGGCATCCTCGGCGTGGGCGCCTATCCGCTCGAGGGCGAGGAGGACGCCGACCTGATCAACGCCGGCAAGGAGACCGTCACGCTGCGGCGCGGGGCGTCGTTCTTCGACTCGGCCACGTCGTTCGGGATGATCCGCGGCGGCAAGATCGACGCCGCGATCCTGGGCGCCATGCAGGTCTCGGCCGGCGGCGACATCGCCAACTGGATGATCCCCGGCAAGATGGTCAAGGGCATGGGCGGCGCGATGGACCTGGTCCACGGCGCCAAGCGGGTGATCGTGCTGATGGAGCACGTCGCCAAGGACGGCACCTACAAGATCGTCAACGAGTGCTCGCTGCCCTACACCGGCCGCGCGGTCGTCGAGCGGATCATCACCGACCTCGCGGTGATCGACGTACTCCCCGACGGCGGAGGGCTCAAGCTCGTCGAGCTGGCCCCCGGCGTCACCGAGGACGAGGTCCGGGAGAAGACCGAGCCCGAGCTCGCCTGAGGCCCGCGGGAGGCGTGCAGGACCGGTCGGATCGCCCGAGTAGGGTGCCGGGCATGACCAAATGGGAGTACCTGACGGCGCCGATCCTGACGCACGCCGCGAAGCAGATCCTCGACAACTTCGGCTCCGACGGGTGGGAGCTGGTGCAGATCGCGCCGGGCATGAACCCCGAGAACCTCGTCGGCTACTTCAAGCGTCCGCTGGAAGGGTGAACACCATGAGCACTCCCGAGGAGCGCCTGGCCGCGATCGGCCTGTCCGTGCCCGAGGTGGCCAAGCCGGTCGCCGTCTACGTGCCCGCCGTCCGCAGCGGCAACTACGTCTTCACCTCCGGCCAGCTGCCGATGAAGTCGGGCGAGCTCATGGTCACCGGCAAGGTCGGCGGCGAGGTCACCCAGGAGGAGGCCGTCGCCTGCGCCC
Organism: Nocardioides ginsengisegetis; assembly: GCF_014138045.1. NCBI lineage: Bacteria > Bacillati > Actinomycetota > Actinomycetes > Propionibacteriales > Nocardioidaceae > Nocardioides > Nocardioides ginsengisegetis. Next base: position 3,733,844 of record NZ_JACGXA010000001.1, on the reverse strand, counting down.
AGCAGTGCGCGCTCAACGCGATCGCCGCCGTGAAGGCCGAGATCGGCGACCTGTCGCTGGTCAAGCGCATCGTCAAGGTCGTCGCCTTCGTCGCGTCCACGCCGGACTTCACCGGCCAGCCGCAGGTCGCCAACGGTGCCTCCGAGCTGTTCGGTGCGGCCTTCGGTGACGTCGGCGTCCACGCCCGCTCGGCGGTCGGAGTCCCGGTCCTGCCGCTCGACGCCCCGGTCGAGGTCGAGATCATGGTCGAGGTCTGAGCGACCCGTGCAGCGCATCCCGCTCCCGCAGCAGCTCGTCGACCAGGCCGCGGCGTACGCCGACGGGACGGCGACGCCCGCCGAGCCGCGCGACGCCGCGACCGTGGTCCTGCTCCGGCCCTCGTCCGAGGGACCCTCGGTCTACCTGCTGCGCCGGCAGGCGTCGATGGCGTTCGCCGCGGGGATGTGCGTCTTTCCCGGTGGTGGCGTCGACCCGCGCGACTTCGACCACTCGGTCGCCTGGGCAGGCCCGACGCCTGCGGAGTGGGCGGGGCGGCTGGGGGTCGACGAGCCGAAGGCACGGGCGCTGGTCTGCGCCGCGGTCCGCGAGACCTTCGAGGAGTCCGGGGTGCTGCTGGCCGGCACCGCCGACGAGATCGTCGCCGACACCACCGGCGATGACTGGGAGGCCGACCGCCTCGCGCTGGAGGCCCGGGAGCTGGCGTTCACCGAGTTCCTGGACCGGCGCGGACTGGTGCTGCGCACCGACCTCCTCGGCGTCTGGGCCGGCTGGCTGACGCCCGTCTTCGAGCCGAAGCGCTACCGCACGTGGTTCTTCACCGCGCTGCTGCCCGAGGGTCAGGTGACCCGGGACGTCTCCACGGAGTCGTCCTCGGTCACGTGGCTGCCGGCCATGTCGGCCGTCTCCGCGGTGGAGTCCGGCGACATGTTCATGATGCCGCCGACGTACCTCACCTGCCTGGAGGTGGCACAGTTCGCCGAGCCCGCGGGCGTGCTCGCGGAGGCGTCCGGCCGTGGGGTCGAGATGTTCATGCCCGAGGTGGTCTCGGACGGCGAGGAGTTCGTGCTGTCCGTGCCGGAGCGGTGCGCCGGGTTGCTGGCCTCGCGATGACCTGGTCCGGGGGGACGTTCGGCGAGCGGGGCGCGTGCGTCCTGGCGCCCAACGCCGACATGATGACCCTCGACGGCACCAACACGTGGGTGCTGCGCGAGCCCGACGCCCGGCGCTCGATCGTGGTCGACCCCGGACCCTCGATCCTGTCCCACCTCGACGCGGTGGCCGAGACCGCCGGTGAGGTCGGCATGGTGCTGCTCACCCACCACCACGCCGACCACTCCGAGGCGGCCCGCGAGTTCGCGGAGCGGATGGGCTGTGGCGTGCGCGCCCTGGACCCGGCCTACCGGCTCGGCTCCGAGGGCCTGGCCGACGGCGATGTCGTCGCGCTCGACGGTCTCGAGGTGCACGTCGTCGGCACGCCCGGCCACACGGCCGACTCGCTGTCGTTCCTCCTGCCCGCCGAGCGGGTGGTCCTCACCGGTGACACCGTGCTGGGCCGCGGCACCACGGTCGTGGCGCACCCCGACGGGCGGCTCGGCGCCTACCTCGACTCGCTCGACCGGCTGCACGCGCTCGCCGCCGAGCACGAGCTCGCCGCCATCTGGCCCGGACACGGGCCGGTCATCGACGACGCCCTGGGCGCGCTCGACTACTACATCGCGCACCGACGGGAGCGGCTGGCGCAGGTCGAGGCCGCGGTCGCGACCCTGGGCGGGGGCGAGGAGCCGCTCACCGACGACGAGCTGCCCCGACGCGTGGTCGAGATCGTCTACCAGGACGTCGACCAGGTGCTGTGGGGCGCCGCCGAGCTGTCCGTGCGGGCCCAGCTGGCCCACCTCCAAGGTTGAATCGGGACTTTCTGCCACTCGAGTCGGTACTTCCCGTCAGATGAGTCGGGATCTGTGGCCGTCGACGGGCCATGAGCCGTCCACAGGTGGACCTCGATACGTGGGTCCCCACAGGGTGGGGGAGGACGGACGCGCGAGGACCCGCTCGACGTCGAAGGTCGTCGGATGGAGAGCATCTGGCCCGACCAACCCTTTACCCTCGCTGCAATCCGGGAGCGGAGGCTCCGGCCCTCGGACGTACGCCGGGGACTGCGCCGCGGCGAGCTCAGCTCGCCCCTGCGCGGGGTCTACCTCCGCTCGGACCTGCCGGACACGTTCGAGCTGCGGGTGGCGGCGGTCGCGCAGGTCGTCACGCCCCATCACGTCGTCACCGACCGCACGGCCGCGTGGCTGCATGGTGTCGACGTCCACTCCTTCGCTGAGCACGACGTCCCGCTCCCGGTCGAGGTGTGCGCGCTGCGCTGGCACGAGCCGACATCGCTGCCCGGCGTCGACGGCTGGACCCGGGACCTCGCGCCGGACGACGTGATGACGGTCCAGGGTCTGCACGTCACCACCCCGTTGCGCACCGCGCTCGATCTAGGCTGCTGTCTGCGGCGCCGTGAGGCCTTCGGCGCGATGGTCGCCCTGGCGCACGAGCACGGACTGACCCGGGCCCAGCTCCTCCAGGAGCTTGCGCGCCGCTACCGCCGCCGGCGAGGCGTGATCCAGGCACGGCGGCTGGCGGCGCTGGTCGACCCGCGGATGGAATCGCAGCGGGAGGCCTGGGTGTTCCTCGAGATCGCCGAGGCCGGGCTGGCCCTGCCTGAGCCGCAAGTGTGGATCGAGGTCGACGGCGTGCCCACGTTCCGGCTCGACTTCGCCTATCGCCGCGCGCGGGTGGCGGTGGAGTACGACGGTGAGGAGGCGCACGAGGGCAGCGACCAGCGCGAGTACGACGAGCGCCGTCGCGCCTGGCTGCGCGCCCACGGGTGGACCGTCATCGTCGTACGTGCCGGTGACTTCACCGGGGACGCACTGACCCACTGGCTCCAGCAGGTCAGCGAGGCCCTGCGGTCGTCGTACACCACCCGGAGATGGTGACCGGAACTACCGACTCGAGTGACGAGAGGTCCCGATTCGACTCAGCGGGCGCGGCGGGCCAGTCGCTCGACGTCCATGATCACGACCGAGCGGGGCTCGAGGCGCAGCCAGCCGCGCGACGCGAAGTCGGCCAGCGCCTTGTTGACGGTCTCGCGGGAGGCGCCGACCAGCTGGGCGAGCTCCTCCTGCGTGAGGTCGTGGTGGACGTGGACGCCGTCGTCTGCGGTGCGGCCGAAGCGGTCGGCGAGGTCGAGCAGCGCCTTGGCCACGCGGCCGGGCACGTCGGAGAAGACCAGGTCGGCGACGACGTCGTTGGCCTTGCGGAGGCGACCGGCCAGCTGGGCGAGGAGGCCACGCGCCACGACGGGACGGCCCTCGAGCCAGCGGAGCAGGTCCTCGTGGGAGAGCGAGGCGAAGGACGCGTCGGTGACGGCGGTGACGGTGGCCGAGCGCGGGCCGGGGTCGAAGAGCGAGAGCTCGCCGAACATCTGGCCGGGGCCGAGGATCGCGAGGAGGTTCTCGCGGCCGTCGGAGGAGGTGCGGCCGAGCTTCACCTTGCCGTCGAGGACGACGTACAGCTTGTCGCCGGAGTCGCCCTCGTGGAAGAGCACGTCGCCGCGACGGAGCCGGCTCTCGGTCATGGAGGACCGCAGGGCGGTGGCAGCCTCGTCGTCGAGCGCGCTGAACAGCGGCGCCTGACGCAGTACGTCGTTGTCCACGGGTCCTCCTTGTGACGGTGCCGCCCCACACGGGCGCCGCGCTGATCCTAACCAGTGCAATAGGTCACAGGAACAACCGCGTGCGGGGAGTCGGTCCTCGGGACGGTCCCGGCAGGTGGCCGAGCACCTGACGAAGGGGTCGGTGGTGCGCCGTACGCTGGGGCTCGTGCCCGCCGCCGAAACCAGGACCGGGATGGTCCGCCGCGCCCGGAAGATCGACCGGGTGCTGGCCGAGACCTATCCCGACGCACGCTGCGAGCTCGACTTCGACAACCCCTTCGAGCTGCTCGTGGTCACCGTCCTCTCGGCCCAGACGACCGACAAGCGGGTCAACGCCGTCCGGCCGACGCTCTTCGCGGCCTACCCCGACCCCGAGTCGATGGCGGCAGCCGAGCGGGACAAGCTCGAGCAGATCGTGGGCCCGCTCGGCTTCTTCCGGGCCAAGACCGAGTCGCTGCTCAAGCTCAGCCAGGCCCTCGTCGAGCGGTACGACGGGCAGGTGCCCGGCCGGCTCGAGGACCTCGTGACACTGCCGGGGGTGGGCCGCAAGACCGCCAACGTCGTGCTCGGCAACGCCTTCGACGTCCCCGGCATCACCGTCGACACCCACTTCGGCCGCCTCGTGCGCCGCTTCGGCTGGACCGTGGAGACCGACCCGGTCAAGGTCGAGCACGCGATCGGCGAGCTGTTCCCCAAGCGGGACTGGACGATGCTCAGCCACCACCTGATCTGGCACGGCCGCCGGATCTGCCACGCCCGCAACCCCGCCTGCGGGGCCTGCCCGGTCGCCCGCTGGTGCCCGGCCTACGGTGAGGGGCCGGTCGACCCGGTCGCGGCGGCCAAGCTCGTGAAGACCGAGGGCCGCGCATGAGACGGAGCCTGACGGCGCTCGTGTCGGTGCTCATGGTCGCCGGGCTGGTGGTCCTGGCGGGCTGCACCGCGCCCGAGAAGGCCACGACGAGCCCGAGCGCGTCCAGCGTCGACGTCGACACCCCCACGCTGCGCGACATGCGCAGGGCCGCGGGCGTCGAGCCGTGCGCCGACGGCGGTGCCACGGCGGTCGACGGTGGCCTCCCCGCGCTGACCCTGCCCTGCCTCGGCGGCGGGCCCGACGTGGACCTGTCCTCGCTCAAGGGTCCGCTGGTGGTCAACCTCTGGCAGGCCTTCTGCGGGCCGTGCCGCGAGGAGATGCCCGCCCTGCAGGCGTTCTACGCCGACCACGGCGACCAGGTGGGGGTCGTCGGGATCGACTACCAGGACGTCCAGCCCGAGGCCGCCCTCCAGCTGGTGAAGAAGACCGGCGTGACCTACCCGCTCGTGGCCGACCCGGGCGGCGACCTCAACGGCAACGGCGCGTTCCCGCGCGTCCGCGGCCTGCCCTACCTGGCGTTCGTCGACGCCGACGGCTCGCTCGCCTGGGTCGGGGCCGGCGGCGTCTCCTCGGAGCAGGAGCTGGTGGACCTCGTCCACGAGCACCTCGGGATCGACCTGTGAGCCCCGCGCTCCCGGACTGGCTGCGGCCGGTCGAGGCGGCCGCCGCATCGATCACGGTCCACGACCTCACGCGCTTCATGCCGCCCGACGACCACGACGGCCGCTACGGGGCGGTGCTGATGCTCTTCGGCGAGGGGCAGCGGGGCCCCGACCTGCTGCTCACCGAGCGCGCCCACCACATGCGCTCCCACCCCGGGCAGGTGTCCTTCCCCGGCGGCACGATCGACGAGGGGGAGACCCCGGTCGAGGCCGCCCTGCGGGAGGCCTGGGAGGAGACCGGGCTCGACCCCGACGGGGTGGAGGTCTTCGCCGACCTGCCCGAGCTGTGGCTGCCGCCCAGCAACTTCGCGGTCACACCGGTGCTGGGGTGGTGGCGTGAGCCCACCGAGGTCCGGGTCGTCGACCCCGACGAGGTGCACGCCGTCTACCGCGTGCCGATCAGCGAGCTGGTCGACCCGACCCACCGGATCGCCGTACGCCACCCCGGTGGCTGGGTCGGTCCGGGCTTCCTGATCGGGGAGGACAAGGACGTCATCCTCTGGGGCTTCACCGCCGGCATCATCGCGCGGCTCTTCGAGTTCCTCGGCTGGACACGGGACATCGAGGACGCCCCCGTCCGTGACCTTCCGGGCTACATGCTGCAGGGTGATCCCCCGAGACGGGACTTCAAGCCCAACACCAGATTCGAGGATCGCCGGTGAACCTGCTCGACTGGTTGTTGGTCGTGCTCGTCCTGGCCTACGCCCTCTCGGGCTACTGGCAGGGTTTCGTGACCGGCGCGTTCGCCACCGGGGGGCTGCTGCTCGGCGGCCTCTTCGGCGTGTGGCTGGCCCCGGTCGCACTCGGCAACGCCACGCCGTCCCTGCTGGTGTCCCTCGGGGCGCTGTTCATCGTGATCCTGTCGGCCTCGCTGGGCCAGGCGGTGCTGCAGTTCGTCGGCGCCAAGATCCGCGACCGGATCACCTGGCAGCCGATCCGGGCGATCGACGCCGTGGGCGGTGCTGCGCTGTCGGCGGTCGCGGTGCTGCTCGTCGCGTGGGCGCTGGGTGTCGCCGTGTCCGGCACCCGCATCGGCGGCATCACCCCGCTGGTCCGCAACTCGGTGGTGCTCGCCGAGGTCGACCGGGCGCTGCCCTCGTCGGCGGGCGGCGTGCTCCAGGCCTTCAACAACGTCGTCGGCACCAGCTTCTTCCCCCGCTACCTCGAGCCCTTCGCGCCCGAGCGGATCGTCGAGGTCGGTCCCGGCCCCCAGCGGCTGCTCAAGGACCCCGACGTCGAGAACGCCGGGCCCAGCGTGCTCAAGGTGCGCGGCACCAACGTGTGCGGCCGCGGGGTCGAGGGCACCGGATTCCTCTACGCCAACGACCGCCTGATGACCAACGCCCACGTCGTGGCCGGCGTCCGCCACCCCGAGGTCGAGCTCGACGACGGCTCCGTGCCCGCGCAGGTCGTCTACTACAACCCCGACATCGACGTGGCCGTGCTGTCCTTCGACGACGGGGGCGTCTCGCCGCTGTCCTTCGACGACACCGCCAAGGAGCGCGACGGCGTGGCGATCCTGGGCTACCCCCAGGACGGCCCGTACGACGTGGAGCCGGGCCGCATCCGCTCCGAGCAGCGGCTCCGGTCGCCCAACATCTACGGCGACGGCACCGTGATCCGCGAGGTGTTCTCGCTGCGCGGGCTGGTGCGCCCCGGCAACTCCGGGGGGCCGATCGTGTCGTCGGCCGGCAACGTGGTCGGCGTGGTCTTCGCCGCCTCCGTCACCGACTCCCAGACCGGCTACGCGCTGACGGCCGACCAGGTCGCCAAGAGTGCCGAGGCCGGGAAGGCCAGCGACACCGAGGTGTCGACCGGCGACTGCGCCAGCTGAGCCCGGGGCTCAGCTGGGCTCAGGAACGGCCCTTGAGGGCGGCGGGGATCTGCCGGCCCTGCTGGATCGCCTTCTCCGGCGGGCCGACCTTCTTGAGCTTCTTCACGCCGACGAACACCAGCAGGCCCGCGACGAGCAGGTAGAAGCCGAAGACGATCAGGAAGGCCCAGTGCAGGGCCAGGCCGTGGCCGTTCCAGTTGATGAAGTAGGCGATCGACACCGAGAGCATGATGATCGCCAGCACGGCCAGGAACCCGGCCGCCGCGAACAGCCCGACACCGAGTCCACCGTTGCGGACGCTCACCTTGAGCTCGGACTTGGCCAGCTCGATCTCCTTGGAGATCAGGGTGGAGATGTCACGGCTGGCATCGGTGACCAGACGACCGATGGTCGGGTCGCCTGCCTGGGGCGTGGCTGCCTTGACCGGTTCGTTGCTCAACGTGTGTCCCTCGTCTCGGCCGGATGGCTTGCAGGCCAGACCCTACCCAACAGCTCGGCGGAGGTCAGTCTCAGGCGGGGGCGGTGAACGTCGCGGTCAGCGCGTCCGCCTCGTCGGGGTCGGCGATGACCAGGACGACGTCGCCCGCGCGCAGCTCGCTGTCGCCCCGCACGGGCAGCAGGCGGCCGTCGCGCACGACCAGGCTGAGCCAGGCGTCCTCGGGCAGGCAGTCGAGGTCGTCGATGCGCCGTCCGTCGGCCGGTGAGCCCGGGGTGACGGTGAGCTGGTGGGCGCTCTCGGGCTCGTCGGCGAGGCGCACGCCCAGCGCCCAGGGCTGCGGCTCGGCCGTGCGCATCGGCAGGTGCAGCCAGCCGGCCACCGACGGCACGAGGCTGCCCTGGACGAGCACGGAGAAGAGCACGACCACGACGACGATCGCGTAGAGCCGCTCGGCGCCTGCCACGTGGTCGGCCAGGATGAACGAGCCGAGCAGGATCGGGACGGCTCCCTTGAGCCCGGCGAACAGGACGAAGGCCCGCTCGTTGCGTTCCAGCCGGGCGGGCAGCAGGCACAGGCCGACGAACACCGGCCGGACCACGAAGGCCAGCACCGCCGCGATCGCGACGCCCGGCACCCACACGTCGAGGCGGGTGAGCTCGGCCAGGTCGACGGTCAGTCCGAGCACGACGAAGGCCACGATCTCGCCGAGGCTGGCGAGCGCCGAGTGGAACCGCTCGATCTCCCGCTTGTACGGCGCCCTCGCGTCACCGAGCAGGATGCCGGCGACGAAGACCGCGAGGAACCCGGAGCCGTGCGCGAGGGTGGCTGCGCCGTACAGAACCAGGACGCCGGCGGCCGTGCGCAGGGCGTAGAGCCCCTCGCTGGGCAGCGGCACCGCGCGCATGAACCACAGCAGCGCCCGTCCGCCGACCACGCCGACCAGCGCGCCGACCCCCATCTGCAGGGTGAACTCGGCGGCGATGTGCACGAAGGCTCCGCCACTGACCCCGCCGGCCGCGATCAGGCTGGCCATGAGGGCGATGCCGACGGGGTCGTTGGCGCCGGACTCGCCCTCCAGGATGGTGCCGCTGCGGCCCGAGACCTCGCGCTGGCCCAGCACCGAGAAGACGACCGCCGGGTCGGTCGGGGAGATCGCGGTCGCGATCAGCAGCGACGGGAACCAGTCGAGCCCGACGGCGGCGTGGATGAAGACCGCGATCGCGCCGGCAGTCAGGAACGTGCCGAGCACCCCGATGACCAGGATCGGAACGGCGGCTTCGCGGACCCGCCGAGCGCCCATGTGCAGGCCGCCGTTGAACAGGATGCAGACCAGCGCCACGGTGACCAGCCGCTCGACGGTCCGCTCCGGCGGCTGGTGCACGGCGGGGATGGCCTGCACCGCGACGGCGGCCGCGACCAGGACCAGCAGGGGAGCGGGGATCTTGATCCGCTCGGTGAGGCGGTTGGACAGCAGCGCCAGGATCCCGACCGCTGCGACGAGCAGGACCTGGCTGGCGAATTCGGCGGTGTCGGACATCGAGCTCCGTCGGGTAGGCATGACAAGGACATGCCGACCAGGCTTCCCGGCGCTCCGCAGCCCAGCCTATCGCCGACCGGTCGGTCAGTCCTCGTTGCTGGAGCCGATGCCCTGCGAGATCAGGTTCATCACCGAGGAGTCGGCCAGCGTGGTGACGTCGCCGACCTCGCGGTGCTCGGCGACGTCCTTGAGCAGGCGGCGCATGATCTTGCCCGAGCGGGTCTTGGGCAGCTCGGGGACGATCATGATCTGGCGCGGCTTGGCGATCGCGCCGATCTCCTTCTGCACGTGGCGGCGCAGCTCCTCGACGATGTCCTCGCCGCCGTCGCCGGCGGAGTCGCGCAGGATCACGAACGCACAGACCGCCTGGCCGGTCGTCTCGTCGGCCGCGCCGACCACGGCCGCCTCGGCGACCTTGGGGTGGGAGACCAGCGCGGACTCGATCTCGGTGGTCGAGAGCCGGTGGCCGGAGACGTTCATGACGTCGTCGACGCGGCCGAGCAGCCAGATGGCGCCGTCCTCGTCGCGCTTGGCGCCGTCGCCGGCGAAGTAGAAGCCCTTGCCCCCCACCTTGGACCCCGGGAAGCGCGACCAGTAGGTCTCCTTGAAGCGGTCGTCGTCGCCCCAGATGGTGCGCAGCATGGCCGGCCACGGCTCCTTGACGACGAGGTAGCCGCCGGAGCCGTTGGGGACGGACTCGCCGGCCTCGTCGACCACGTCGGCCTCGATGCCGGGCAGCGGCCGCATCGCCGAGCCGGGCTTGCCGGCGGTCACGCCGGGCAGCGGGGAGATCAGGATCTGGCCGGTCTCGGTCTGCCACCAGGTGTCCACGATCGGGCAGCGCTCGCCGCCGATGACCTCGCGGTACCACATGTAGGCCTCGGGGTTGATCGACTCACCCACCGACCCCAGCAGCCGGATCGAGGACAGGTCGCGCTCGTCGGGGATCTCGCGACCCTGCTTCATGAACGTCCGGATCGCGGTGGGGGCGGTGTAGAAGATGGTGACGCCGTACTCGGCGACGATGTCCCACCAGCGGCCCTTGTTCGGGGCGTCGGGGGTGCCCTCGTACATCACCTGGGTCGCGCCGTTGGCGAGCGGTCCGTAGACGAGGTAGGAGTGGCCGGTGACCCAGCCGACGTCGGCGGTGCACCAGTAGACGTCGGTGTCGGGCTTGAGGTCGAAGACGGCGTGGTGGGTGTACGACGTGCCGGTGAGGTAGCCGCCCGTGGTGTGCAGGATGCCCTTGGGCTTGCCGGTGGTGCCGGAGGTGTACATGACGTAGAGCGGGTGCTCGGCGTCGAAGGGCTCCCAGGCGTGCTCGGTCGAGGCGCTGCCGACGGCGTCGTGCCACCACACGTCGACGGCGTCGTCCCAGCCGTGCTCGCCGAGGTCCTGGCCGGTGCGCCGCACGACCAGCACGTGCTCGACGTCGAAGCCCTCGGAGGAGGTCTTGGCCCGGGCCTCGTCGACGGCCGGCTTGAGGGCGGAGGGGGCGCCGCGTCGGTAGCCGCCGTCGGCGGTCACGACGACCTTGGCCTGGCAGTCGACCAGCCGCGAGGCGAGCGCGTCGGAGGAGAAGCCGCCGAAGACCACGGTGTGCGGGGCGCCGATCCGGGCACAGGCCAGCATCGCCACGACGGTCTCGGGGATCATCGGCATGTAGATCGCGACCCGGTCGCCGGCCTCGACGCCGAGCGCGGTCAGCGCGTTGGCCGCCTGGCAGACCTCGCGCTGGAGGTCGGCGTAGGTGATGGTCCGCTTGTCCTCGATGGGCTCGCCGACCCAGTGCAGGGCGACCTTGTCGCCGCGGCCGGCCTCGACGTGCCGGTCCACGCAGTTGTACGTCGCGTTCAGCTTCCCGCCGGTGAACCACTTCGCGAACGGCGGGTTGTCCCAGTCCAGGACCCGGTCCCACTTCTCGGCCCAGTCGAGGCGCTCCGCAGCCGCGGCCCAGAAGGCCTCCCGGTCCGACGCGGCCCGGTCATAGGCCTCGGCCGTGACGTTCGCGTGGGCCGCGAGCTCGGCCGGCGGCTCGAACGTCCGGTCCTCACGGCTCAGGTTGGACAGGGTCCCACCTTCGATGGACTCAGTGCTCACGACAACTCCCTCAACAGCTTCCTGTGGTGACTCACGCCACCCTAGGACCTGTGCCGGTGGCGGCGTCCAGCCTGCCCCCGCAGGGGTTGCCGGGAGGTTGCGATCCTCAGCGGAAGTCGATGAGCAGCATGTCGGTGTCCGTGCCGTCCGAGACCTCGCCCTCCGGGGCGGGGTCGCCGGCGTCGCCGGGCCCCCCGGGAGCGGCGGGACCGTCGGGGTCCTCGGCGGCGCCGGGGCGCGGCTGGTCGATCACCGTGGCCCGGAAGCAGCTCACGACGTAGGGCAGCTGCATGCCGTCCATGCCCCGGCCGTAGTCGTCGTAGAACGCCAGCACCTCGGCCAGCTTGGCCTCGCGCTCCTCCGGCGGCAGCACCGCGACGTTGGAGCGGCTGAGCACCAGGTCCTGGATGGAGTCGCGGTCGACGATCTGCCACGACTTGAACGCCATGTCCTCGACGAACCCGAACAGCGCCGACTGCACGATCGGCTCGGCGGGCTCGCGGAGCTGGTCCTGGGTGCCGATCAGGTGGCCGAGCTTGCGGACCCAGGGGATCCGCTCGTCGCGCTGGTTCCACACGACGGCCAGCCGGCCGCCGGGCTTGAGGACCCGGGCGATCTCGGGCAGGGCGCGGTCCAGGTCGAACCAGTGGAAGGCCTGGGCGGAGACCACCACGTCGACCGAGCGGTCGCCGAGCGGGATCTCCTCGGCCCCGGCGATCGACGTACGGACGTCGGGGAGGTGGCGACCCAGCACGGCGAGCATCGCCGGGTCCGGGTCGGTGGCGTGCACGTCGTGCCCGAGCGCGACGAGCTGCTCGGTGAGCTTGCCGGTGCCGGCGCCCAGCTCGAGGACGGTGACCGGCTGCTCGCCGACCAGCCAGGCCGCCGCCTCAGGGGGGTACGTCGGCCGCCCGCGGTCGTAGGCCTCGGCCACGGAGCCGAAGGATCGCGCCCAGGCGGCGTTGTCGTCACTCATCATCGGCAGGCTACCGGCTGGGTGGCCGGGCACCGGTCGATAGCCTTCACGTCCATGAGCGCGGATCCCCTTGCCTGGTTGACGTCCCTCGAGGGCGTGCCGTCCGCGTACGCCGCCGCGCGGGACGGCATCGACGTGATGCTGCGCGACCGCGGGCTGCGCCGCACCTCGCCCGAGACGACCGCTGAGTCGCTCCTGCGGGGCGCGCACGCCAGCGCCGCGCTCGAGGGCTCGTCCTCGTCGCTGACCGACGTGCGTGAAGGGACCGGGGACGAGATCGCCCAGGACGCCCTGAGGGTGTCCACCGAGCTGTTGTCGCTGGCGCCGCTGCTCGCCCGGACGCCGCTGCAGGCGCTGGCCCGGATCCACGCGCTGGCCGGCTCCGCGACGCTGCCCGCCGACCAGCTGGGCCGCCCCCGGGACGCCGCGTCCGCGGACCGCCTGCGCGGCCTGGCCGAGCTCCTGACCGCCCCGACCGCCGCCCCGGCCCTGCTGGTGGCCGCGGTCGTGCACGCCGATCTTGCGACCGGGGCGCCGTTCGCGTCCCACAACGGGCTGGTCGCACGGGCCGCCGAGCGGCTGGTGCTCGTGGCGCGCGGCGTCGACGAGAAGTCCCTGGTCGTCCCGGAAGCCGGACACCTGGCCCTGCGGTCGGCGTACGAGTCGAACCTCCGGGGCTACCGCGAGGGCGGCCGCCCCGGTGTCCAGGCGTGGGTGCTGTACGCCGCGGAGGCGTTCGCCGCGGGCGCCGAGGCGAGCCCGCTGCGACGGGCGGCGGAGTAGGCCCAGCTGGTCTGGACATGCGAGCGGCACCCGACTCACCAGGGATTCGGATGCCGCCGCTGACACGTGAACCCGATGGCTACCAAGCGTGCAACATCTAACTGCTGCCCCGGGATTCTCCCGTTGTGGCATGCACCCTAAGGAAGGGTAGATCGCCGCGTGGGTACCCGGATCACGTGCTGCTCTGGAGTTCTGTTCTCGTTTCTACGCGCTCCCGGAGCGACCTTCAACCCTTGACTTTTGAGGTCATCGCGGCGGTCGTCAGGCCCCGAGGCGGCGCTTGCGGGCATTGGCCCAGATGACTCCACCAACCGCGACCACCCCACCGACCGCCAGCGCGGCGAGGGCCGGCTTGGCCGGCGGGAGGGGCACCCGCCCCCGCAGCGCGACCGGCTTGACGAAGACCAGCACGGGCCAGCCCTTGCCGGCTGCGATCTTGCGGAGGTCCCGGTCCGGGTTGACCGCGTGCGGGTGGCCGACCGCCTCGAGCATGTGCACGTCGGTGACCGAGTCGCTGTAGGCGTAGCTGCGGGACAGGTCGTAGCCGACACGCTCGGCGAGCTCGCGGATCGCCCGCGCCTTCTCCTCGGCGTAGGCGTAGTACTCGATGTCGCCGGTGTAGCGGCCGTCCACGATCTCCATGCGGGTGGCGACGACCCGGTCGGCGCCGAGCATCTCGCCGATCGGGCCGACCACCTCGGCGCCCGAGGTGGAGACGATGACGACGTCGCGGCCGGCGAGGTGGTGCTCCTGGATCAGCTGCACGGCCTCGTCGTAGACGATCGGGTCGACGATGTTGTGGAGGGTGTCGGCGACGATCTCGCGGACGGTCGCGACGTCCCAGCCGGCGCAGAGCTGCGACATGAACTGCCGCATCTTCTCCATCTGGTCGTGGTCGGCGCCGCCCACGAGGTAGACGAACTGTGCGTACGCCGACCGCAGCACCGCGCGCCGCGAGATCAGGCCGCCGGCCTGGAAGGGCTTGGAGAACGCCAGGGTGCTCGACTTGGCGATGATCGTCTTGTCGAGGTCGAAGAAGGCCGCGGTCGGGCGGGACGCCATGCGGTCATCGTAGGGGCGCGGGTGGTCGCGCCTCCTCGTGTGGGCCGTCACTCGTCCCGGGCGTGGTGTCCGGCGTGCGTTGTCCACAGGCCGGGCGACCTCCGGATTGGGGTGGCCGGTTGCCCGGGAACCATCCGCGACATGACCACTCCGCTGTTCATCACCCGCGACGACACGCTCCTCGACGACCTGCTGCGGCTCTCCGCGGCCGCGGGGGTGACGCCGGACGTGGCCCACGACGGCGGCGCGGCGTTGCGGGGGTGGACCGGCGCCTCGCTGGTCCTGCTCGGCGCGGACCTGGTGGACGAGGTGGCCCACCTGTCGCCGGCACGCCGCGGTGCGGTGCACGTCGTCACCTGGGGTCCGGCGCCCGCGGAGATGTTCCGGGCGGCCCTGCGGGTCGGCGCGGAGACCGTCACGGACCTGCCGCGGTCGGACGCGTGGTTGACCGAGGTGCTCACCGACGCCGGGGAGGGGGGCCCGTCACGCGGGCACGTGCTGGGGGTGATCGGCGGCTCGGGAGGGGCTGGGGCGACGACCCTGGCCTGCGCCCTCGGCCAGGAGGCGGCGCGCGCGGGGGACGCGCTGGTGGTCGACGCCGATCCCCTCGGCCCCGGGTGCGACCGGGTGCTCGGGCTGGAGGACGTCGACGGGGTCGGCTGGGAGGCGCTGGTGCAGACGACCGGGCGGCTCAGCGGCCGGTCGTTGCGCGAGGCGGTGCCGCGCCGCGGCCCCCTCGGCGTGCTCGGCTGGCGCCCGGGGCGCGGCGTGCACGCCGGACCCGCCACGCTCCAGGCGTTCGCGGTGCGCGAGGCGCTCTCGGCGGCCCGTCGTGGGCACGACACCGTCGTCGTGGACCTGCCCCGCACCCCGGACCCCCTGGTGGACGAGGTCGTGGCCCGCTGCGACCGGGTGCTGGTCGTGGTCGTGCCGACCGTCGGGGGCGTGGCCTCCGCCGCCCGCCTGTGCGCCCGGCTCGCCGATCCGTCCCGGCTGCGGCTCGTGGTCCGCGGCACCGGCATCGCCCCGGAACGGATCGCGCGGGTGACCGGGGTCCCGGTGCTCGCCTCGATGGCCGACCAGCGGGGACTCCCGGAGGCCGTCGACCTCGGGATGGGCCCGGTCCGGTCGCGTCGCGGACCCCTGGGCCGGGCGGTCGTCGACCTGCTGGCCCAGCTGCGCGTGATGGGGGCCGCGGCATGACGGGCGACCTCGAGGCGGTCCGCGAACGGCTGGCGCGCGAGCCGGGCGACCTGACGCCCCACCGGGTCGCGGTCGCGCTGCGCGAGTCGGGCCGGCCGGTCGGTGACGCGACGGTGCTGGCGGTCTACGAGGCGCTGCGGCGCGACGTGGTCGGCGCGGGACCGCTCGAGCCGCTGCTGCGGCTGCCGGGCGTGAGCGACGTACTCGTCAACGGTGCGGAGCACGTCTACCTCGACCGCGGCGAGGGCCTCGAGCCCACCGACGTCCGCTTCCCCGACGAGGAGTCGGTCCGCCGCCTGGCCCAGCGCCTCGCGGCCCTGGGCGGTCGTCGGCTCGACGACGCCAGCCCGTACGTCGACCTCCGCCTGGCCGACGGCAGCCGCTTGCACGCGGTGCTGTCGCCGGTGTCCCGGCCAGGCACCGTGATCTCGCTGCGCGTGCCCCGGGCCACCGCCTTCTCCCTCCCCGAGCTGGTCGAGGCCGGCACCCTCGACGCCGCCACGGCACGGCTCGTCGCGGCGGTCGTCGAGTCGCGGCTGGCGTTCCTGGTCACCGGCGGCACAGGCACCGGCAAGACGACCCTGCTCTCGGCCCTGCTCAGCCTGGTCGACCCGCGGGAGCGCCTGGTCCTAGTCGAGGACGCGAGCGAGCTGCGCCCCGAACACCCCCACGTGGTCGGCCTCGAGAGCCGACCGCCCAACATCGAGGGCGCCGGCGCGATCGACCTCCGCACCCTGGTCCGCCAGGCGCTGCGGATGCGGCCCGACCGGCTGGTCGTGGGGGAGGTGCGCGGGGGCGAGATCGTGGATCTCCTCGCCGCCCTCAACACCGGCCACGAGGGAGGATGCGGCACGCTCCACGCCAACTCGGCGCTGGACGTCCCGAGCCGGGTGGAGGCGCTGGCTCTCGCGGCGGGGCTGGGCCGCGAGGCCGCGCACAGCCAGCTCGCCTCGGCGGTGGACGTGGTCCTGCACCTCGGCCGCGGGCGCGATGGACGCCGCCGGCTGCGGCAGGTGGCGGTGCCGGTGCGGACGCCGGCCGGCCTGGTGGCCATGGAGGCCGCGCTCGACCTGGCGCCCGACGGTGGGGCGGTGCCCGGGCCGGCCGCCGCGCGGCTCGACGCCCTGCTGGCACGGCGGTGGTCGGCGTGATCCTCGCGGCCGGGTGCGCGGCCCTCGCCGTGCTCCTGCTGCTGCCGCGTCGACCGTCCCTCCCGACGCCCCGGGCCGTGCCACTCCCGGCGGCCGTCGCCGGCGCCGGGCTCCTTCTCGCCGGGGCGGCGATCGCCGTGCCCGGCCGCCGGATGGTGCTGCTCGTGATCGGTGCCGGGGTGCTGGCCGGCGCGGCCCACCTCGTGGTCGCACGACGCCGA
The DNA here is from genome assembly GCF_014138045.1 of Nocardioides ginsengisegetis. Taxonomy (NCBI): domain Bacteria; kingdom Bacillati; phylum Actinomycetota; class Actinomycetes; order Propionibacteriales; family Nocardioidaceae; genus Nocardioides; species Nocardioides ginsengisegetis. The sequence continues at coordinate 3,717,299 of NZ_JACGXA010000001.1, read as the reverse complement.
CGGCTGGCTGTCCGGGCGACGGCCCAGCGTGTCCGGGAGACGTGCGAGCTGCTCGCCGCCGAGCTCGCAGCAGGGCAGCCGCCCGGTGCCGCGCTCGACCGGGCCGCCGCCTCCTGGCCCCCCCTCGCACCCGCCGCCGCGGCCTTCCGGGTGGGGGCCGACGTCCCCGCCGCCCTCCGTGGCCTCGCAACCGGCCCGGGCTGCGGGGACCTCCGGCTGGTCGCGGCTGCCTGGCAGGTGGCCCACCGCACCGGGCAGGGCCTCGCCGAGGCGGTCGACCGGGTGGCCCGCGACCTGCGCGCCGCGGCGGCCACCGGCCGCGTGGTGGACGGCGAGCTGGCCTCGGCACGCGCGACGGCGCGCCTGGTCGCCGGGTTGCCCGTGCTGTCCCTGGCGACGGGCTCGGGGGCCGGGGGCGACCCCTGGGGCTTCCTGCTCGGCCACCCGGTCGGACTCGCCTGCCTCGCTGCGGGCCTGGTGTTCGGCTTCGTCGGGCTCGCCTGGATCGAGACCATCGCCCGGGCCGTGGACGCCGGGCCGTGAGCAGCCAGGCGTGGCTCGCCGGCGTCTCCGCGGCCGCGGCCGCGTTCCTCCTCGTGCCCGGGCGGCCCCGTCTGTCGCGTGGGCCGGCCACGGCCGCGCCGCCGACGCCGCGGGCTGGCGGGTTGCGGCGCCACCGGCTCCTGCTCGCTCTCCTCGCCGGGGCGGGCGGTGCGCTCTTCGTCGACGGCCGCGCCGGGCCGGTGGCGGGGCTGGCTGTCGCGGTCGCGGCGTGGGTCGTGGCCGGACGCGCGGAGCCCGCCGACGTACGCCGTCGCCGGGCCCTGGTCCGGCGGGACCTGCCGCACCTCGTCAGCCTGTTCGCCTCGGCCCTCCGGTCCGGCACGGCCCCCGAGGACGCGCTCCGGCTGGTGTGCGCCGCCCTGCCCGGCCCCGCAGCCGAGCGCCTCGACCGGGTCGGCGCCCGGCTGGCCCTCGGCCTCGACCCGGTCGAGGTCTGGGGCTCGCTCGTCGACGACCCCGACCTGGCGCCGCTCGGACGGGCCCTGGCCCGGGCGCAGGCGACGGGCGCCTCGGTCGTGCGCTCGGTGGAGCGACTCGCCGACGAGCTCGGCGAGCGGGCACGGGGCGACGTCGAGGAGCGCGCCCGGGCGGTCGGCGTCAAGGCGGCCGTCCCGCTCGGCCTGTGCCTGCTGCCGGCCTTCGTGCTGATCGGGATCGTCCCCCTGGTGGCAGCCCTGCTCACCTCGCTCGACCTGTAGCGACCAGGCCACGAGTCGTCCACCGCCGGCCCCCGCGAGTCCTCCGTCCCCAGGCGGCGTCCGCGTCCCGGCGCGACGTCCCCGACCTGGCCGAGGGTCGGACCACGAGGCCGCGCCGCGGCCGCCCCTCACCAGGAGGTCCCTCATGACAGCACCGTCCGCCACCACGACCCGGCAGTCCGAGCACGGCATCACGACCGCGGAGTACGCCGTCGGCACCGCCGCCGGCGCCGGGCTCGCCGGCCTGCTCTACAAGCTCCTCACCGGCGGCTTCGGCGACCAGCTGCTGCACACGCTCTTCGACCACGTGCTCTCGCTGCTGGGCATCGGATGAGACGAGCCCCCGGGCAGTGCGGCGCCGCGACGGCCGAGCTCGCCCTGGCGATGCCGCTGCTGCTCGCGGTCACGGTCGGGCTGGTCTGGCTGCTCTCCGTCGGGGCGGCACAGGTCCGGATCGTCGACGCGGCGCGGGAGTCGGCCCGGGCCGCCGCCCGCGGAGACGCGGAGGGAGTGGCGGTGGCGCGTGGGCTCGCCGTCGCCCCCGACGGCAGCCGGATCACACTCGGGTCCGACGGTGATCGGGTGACCGTGACCGCGACCGGTGAGGTGGCGGGACCGGGCGGGCTGTTTCGCTTCGTGCCCGGCGTGCACCTGCACGCCACCGCGGTGGCCGCGGTCGAGGAGCTGCCGTGAGCCGGCGCGACGAGCGCGGTTCGGTCACGCTCGTCGTGGTGGCCTGCGCCGGGGTCCTGCTCGTCCTCGGCGCGGCCCTGGGCGTGGTCTCGGCACTCGTGAAGGCCCATCGCGACGCGCAGTCGGCCGCCGACCTCGCCGCCCTCGCGGCCGCGCAGGCGGCGGCCCGAGGGGGTGACCCGTGCGGCGTGGGATCGGTGTTGGCCTCGGCCAACGGAGCGGTGCTCGTCGGCTGCTCGGTGACCGGTCGGGACGTCCAGGTGCGCGTGCGTGTCGCCGGCCCGCACTGGCTGGGTCAGCTCGCCGATCTCGAGGCCGAGGCGCGGGCCGGACCCGGGTGAGCCGGGGTCAGAGCGAGTGCTCGCCCCGGTGCTCCTCGCGGGTGTCGGTGTCGTCCTCGGCACGCTCGGACTCGACGCGGTCGAGCTTGCGGGAGAGCTCGTTGAGCTTCTTGGCGTCGCGGCGGTGCTGGATCGACCGCTTCGTGCCGAACTTCATGATCGAGAACCCCCACAGCACGGCCACGCCGGCGGCCACGCCGAAGAAGAACACGGCCGCAGCCGACACATCGGTGCCGAGGAACTGCGCCGTTCCGTCGGCCGTGAAGAGGCCGGCGAGCACGACGAGCGCGCCACCGAGCATGAGCAGGAGCCCCAGGATCACCATGGTGGTGACACTACTCGCGACTATCGCAGGGCGCCGCTGTCGGTGCCGAGCAACACGTCGAGGAGGCGGGTCGCCCCGGCCTTGTCGAGCGGGTTGTTCTGGTTGCCGCACTTGGGCGACTGGATGCACGACGGGCAGCCCTCGTCGCAGGAGCAGGACGCGATCGTGTCGCGGGTGGCGGTCAGCCACTCGTGGGCCGCCCGGAAGCCGCGCTCGGCGAAGCCGGCGCCGCCGGGGTGGCCGTCGTAGACGAAGACCGTGAGCATCCCGGTGTCGGGGTGGACAGCGGTCGAGACGCCGCCGATGTCCCAGCGGTCGCAGGTGGCGAAGAGGGGGAGCAGGCCGATCGAGCAGTGCTCGGCGGCGTGGGCGGCTCCCGGCAGGTCCGCCGCGGCCAGACCGGCCTCGTCGAGCACGTGCTGGGGGACGGTCCACCACACGGCACAGGTGCGCAGCGAACGCTCGGGCAGGTCGAGGGGCTCCTCGCCGAGCACGTCGCCACCGGGCTGCCGGCGCTTGAGGAACGACACGACCTGGTGGGTCACGTCGACCTCGCCGAAGGAGAGGCGGCAGCCCGCCCAGTCGCGGTGCTCGCGCTCGCCCACGATCGCGATGTCGGTGACCTCGCGGGCCGAGGTGGAGTAGTCGGGCTCGGCGCGCTCGATGACCGCCACGTGCTCCTCGAGGTCGAGCGACTGCACCAGCCAGGTCTCGCCGCGGTGGACGTAGACCGCGCCGGGGTGGGCCGTGCCGTGGGCGCTGGAGGCGTCGACGGTGCCGATGACGCGGCCGGTCTCGGACTCGACCAGCTGCACGGGCGCACCGCCGGTGGAGCGGATGTCGGCCAGGTCGGAGGCGCGGCGCCGATCGGTCCAGAACCAGCCGCGCGGTCGCTTGCGCAGCAGCCCGGCACCGGTGAGCAGGTCGAGCACGTCGCGGGTGGTCGGCCCGAAGAGCGGCAGATCGGCCTCGGTGAGCGGGGCCTCGTGGGCGGCCGCGCACAGGTGGGGGCCGAGGACGTGGGGGTTGGACGGGTCGAAGACCGTCGCCTCCACGGGTCGCCCGAGCAGCGCCTCGGGGTGGGTCACGAGGTAGGTGTCCAGCGGGTCGTCGCGGGCGACGAGGATGCCGAGCGCGTCCTGGGCGCCTCGGCCGGCCCGGCCCACCTGCTGCCAGAGCGCCGCGCGGGTGCCGGGGAAGCCGGCCATCAGCACCGCGTCGAGGCCGCTGATGTCGATGCCGAGCTCGAGCGCGTTGGTCGCGGCGAGCCCGGTGAGCTCGCCCCGGCGCAGCGCCTCCTCGATCGCGCGCCGCTCCTCGGGCAGGTAGCCGCCGCGGTAGGACGCGATCCGGGAGGGCAGCGAGGGGTCGACCTCGGCGAGCAGCTCGGCCGCGGTGAGCGCGACCTGCTCGGCGCCGCGGCGGGACCGGACGAAGGCGAGGGTGCGCACGTCCTCGGCGACCAGGTCGGCCAGCAGGTCGGCGGTCTCCGAGGAGGCGGCCCGGCGGACCGGGGCGTGGTTCTCACCGGCGTGCGACGTGAAGGGGGGCTCCCACAGGGCCAGCGCGACGCGGCCGCGGGGCGAGGCGTCGTCGGTGACCGCGAGCACGTCGAGGCCCGTGAGCCGGTGGGCGGCCACCTCGGGCTCGGCCACCGTGGCGGAGGCGAGGACGAAGGTCGGCGACGCGCCGTAGAGGGCGCAGATCCGGCGGAGCCGGCGCAGCACGTGGGAGACGTGGGCGCCGAAGACGCCCCGGTAGTGGTGGCACTCGTCGACCACGACGTAGCGCAGCGAGCCCAGGAACGACGCCCAGCGCGCGTGCCCGGGGAGCAGCGAGCGGTGGAGCATGTCGGGGTTGGTGAGGACGTATTCGGCGTAGTCACGCGCCCAGTCGCGCTGGTCGCGGCCGGAGTCGCCGTCGTGGGTGGTCACCCGGACGTCGAGGTCGAGCCCGGCCAGCCCGGCGAGCTGGTCCTGGGCCAGCGCCTTGGTCGGGGCGAGGTAGAGCACCGTGGCACCGCGCTGACCGCGCTCGCCCCGCGCGGAGCGGATCGCCGACAGGGCCGGCAGCTGGTAGGCGAGGGACTTGCCCGAGGCGGTGCCGGTGGCGAGGACGACGTGCTGCCCGGCGTGGGCGGCGTCGGCCGCGGCCGCCTGGTGCTGCCAGGGAAGCACCACCCCGCGCGCGGTGAACGCGGCGACCACGTCGGGCGCGGCCCACGCGGGCCACGCGGCGGTGACCGCGGCGCGCGGCGGGAGCATCTCCAGGTGGGTGAGCCGCCCCTCGCGACCGGGGACGGACGTCAGCCGGTCGACCAGCGCGGCCACCTCGAGGGGGCGTCGGACGAGGGCTTGATCCACCCCTCCAGTGTCGCAAAGGGCGCCGACAGAGCCCTCGGCCGCACGCTCAGGTTTTACTTCTTTGTGCGCGCGGCCACGTCGCGTGGTTTGATGATGCTGGCCGATGATCGACCCTGCATCTGCTTCGCCGATCCGGCTCCGTGAAACCAGTGCCATCAGGAGAGAACCCGTGGACCTGACTCTTGCAACGCGAGACGTCGATGGGAAGACCATCGTCAGTGTCGGCGGCGAGATCGACGTCTACACCGCCCCCAAGCTTCGGGACAAGATCACCGAGCTCGTGGCCGGCGGCGTCTACGACCTCGTCATCGACATGGAGGACGTCGAGTTCCTCGACTCCACGGGTCTCGGTGTGCTCGTCGGCGGCCTCAAGAAGGTGCGTGCCCACGACGGCTCGCTCCAGCTGGTCTGCAACCAGGACCGGCTCCTGAAGATCTTCCGGATCACCGGCCTGGCCAAGGTCTTCGTGATCCACGAGTCGGCAGACGCCGCGCTCGCCGGCAACTGACCGGCGCCTGAGCGCCGACTGACCGGCGGCCCGCGGCCGCTTCGCCGGCCCCGGCTCGCTCCGGCCTGCCCCGACGTACGTCGGTCGGCACCGACGCGCCGTGTGGCCCGCGTCACACCTTCCTGCTGCTGGGACCTCACCCGTGCGTAGACTCCGGCTCGTTCGTGATCTGCATCACTCCCTTGAGCTCGCAGGAGGAATCACATGGCGGGGATCAACCCCTTCGTCGTCGACGTCTCCGGCGGCAACCTCGTCCTGGTCATCGTCGTCGCCCTGATCGCGCTGGGCGCGCTCGCGATGGCGTGGATGTTCCGCCAAGAGGTTCTTGCCGCCGGTGAAGGCACCGACAACATGAAGAACATCGCGCAGGCGGTGCAGGAGGGCGCCAACGCCTACCTGCAGCGGCAGTTCCGGACGCTCGGCATCTTCGCCGCCATCGCGTTCTTCCTGCTCCTGGCCCTGCCCGCGGACGACGCGGCGGTGAGGATCGGTCGCTCGATCTTCTTCCTGGTCGGTGCCGGCTTCTCGGCGACGGTCGGCTACCTCGGCATGTCGCTGGCGGTGAAGGCCAACCTCCGGGTGGCCGCGGCCGCCGAGACCGAGGGGCGCGACCCCGCCATGAACATCGGCTTCCGCACCGGCGCCATGGTCGGCATGCTCACCGTCGGCCTGGGCCTGTTCGGCGCCAGCGTCGTGGTGATGCTCTTCAAGGACCACGCCCCGCACGTGCTCGAGGGCTTCGGCTTCGGCGCCGCCCTCCTCGCGATGTTCATGCGGGTCGGCGGCGGCATCTTCACCAAGGCGGCCGACGTCGGTGCCGACCTGGTGGGCAAGGTCGAGAACAACATCCCCGAGGACGACCCGCGCAACGCCGCGACGATCGCCGACAACGTCGGTGACAACGTGGGCGACTGCGCCGGCATGGCCGCGGACCTCTTCGAGTCCTACGCCGTGACCCTGGTGGCGGCGCTGATCCTCGGCTCGCAGGCCTTCGGTGACAAGGGCCTGGTCTACCCGCTCCTGATCCCCGCCATCGGCGCGCTCACCGCCGTCGCGGGTGTCTACCTCTGCAAGCCGCGTCCGGGTGAGAACGGCCTGACCACCATCAACCGCGCGTTCTACATCTCCGCGGGCATCGCGGCCGTGGCCTCGGTGGTGCTGTCCTTCGTCTACCTGCCGGGCAGCTTCGCCGACTTCACCAACGTGACCGGGACCGACATGGGTGGCGCCAGCGGCAGCCCGCGGCTGATCGCCTCCACGGCCGTCGTCATCGGCATCGTGATGGCCGCCGGCATCCTGGCCCTGACCGGCTACTTCACCGGCACCGAGTACCGCCCGGTCAAGGACGTCGGCAAGACCTCGCTCACCGGCGCGGCCACCGTGATCCTCTCCGGGCTCTCGGTCGGCTTCGAGTCCGCGGTCTACACGACCCTGGTCATCGGTGCGGCGGTCTTCGGAGCGTTCCTGCTCGGCGGCGCGACCCTCACGGTCAGCCTCTTCGCGGTGGCGCTGGCCGGTTGCGGCTTGTTGACCACCGTGGGCGTCATCGTCGCGATGGACACCTTCGGCCCGGTCTCGGACAACGCCCAGGGCATCGCGGAGATGTCCGGCGACGTGTCCGAGCACGGCGCGCAGATCCTCACCGAGCTCGACGCGGTCGGCAACACGACCAAGGCGATCACCAAGGGCATCGCGATCGCCACGGCGGTGCTCGCGGCGACGGCGCTGTTCGGCTCCTACTCCACCTCGGTGGGCGAGGCGCTGGCCAAGGCCAACCCCGCTCGCGACGAGTACGCCCTGCTCAACTTCAACGTCTTCAACCCCGCCGTCCTGGTCGGCATGCTCCTCGGCTCGGCCGTGGTGTTCCTCTTCTCCGGCCTCGCGATCAACGCGGTCGGACGGGCCGCGGGCGCCGTGGTCTTCGAGGTGCGCCGCCAGTTCCGCGAGATCCCCGGGATCATGGAGGGCACCGGTCGCCCGGAGTACGGCAAGGTCGTCGACATCGTCACCAAGGACTCGCTGCGCGAGCTGGTGACGCCCGGCCTCCTGGCCGTGCTGGCCCCGGTCGCCGTCGGCTTCGGCCTCGGCGTCACGGCCCTGGCCGGCTTCCTCGGCGGTGCGATCAGCACCGGCACCCTGATGGCCGTCTTCCTGGCCAACTCCGGTGGCGCCTGGGACAACGCCAAGAAGCTCGTCGAGGACGGCAACCACGGCGGCAAGGGCTCCGAGGCCCACGCGGCCACGGTCATCGGCGACACCGTCGGCGACCCGTTCAAGGACACCGCCGGCCCGGCGATCAACCCGCTGATCAAGGTGATGAACCTGGTCTCGCTGCTGATCGCCAGCGCCGTCGTGTCGATGGGCGTCGGCAAGGACCAGAACGACACGCTCCGCATCGTGATCGCGATCGTGGCGGTGGCGATCATCGCCGTGGCGGTCTACATCTCCAAGCAGCGCGAGGTGGCGATCGGCTCCGACGACGACGCGGTGCCTGCCGCGCCGGTCCCCGTGGCCGACCCGGCCGGCGAGACCCGCGAGCGGGCCTTCGTGCCCGACGCCGGTCCGGCGACCCCGGTCGACCCGGTGGAGGACCCCGACGCCACCCGGCAGTTCCAGCCGCCCGCGCACTAGGCGGCAGCACGCACGAACGACACCGGCCCCGGAGCGCTTCGCTCCGGGGCCGGTGTCGTTCGTGTGCTCCGTCAGGGGATGACCTTCACCTGCACCCGGTGCCGGGCGTAGCGCACGCCGGCGTCGAAGTAGCGGTGGAAGTGCCGGGTCAGGGCCAGGAGGTCGCGCGGCGCCATCTTGATGCAGCCGGCGGAGCGGTAGTCGTTGATCTTCGGCCACTCCCAGCGGCAGATCTGGTCGCCCTTCGTGTCCGCGCACTGCTGGTTGCCCGCGCCTGTCTCGGTGTGGATGAACAGGTCGCGCCGGACCGTGCCGTTGCGGCAGGCCTTGGCGCCGAGGAAGAACACGCGGCCGTGGATCAGGCTGCCGGCGTAGTCGTCGTGCTGGACGAAGGAGTAGCGGCCGTTGGGCAGCCAGCCCCGGTTGCGCACGCACTCGTGGGTGGTGTCGGGCCCGCCGAACCCCGAGCCGGCCCGCCACTCCCGGCGTTCGGTCATCTCCCAGGTGTCGTCGGGGTCCTGGCGGTAGGCCCGCCAGACGACCCGGCTGTCCCACGGGTGCTGCGCGTCCTTGTCGAAGGTGATCAGTGCGCGGACCGGGCGCCGGTCGGTCGCGCCGTCCCCGGCGTACGACGGCGGGCCGGTCGTGGTGCCCAGGAGCAGGAGGGGGAGCAGGAGCAGGACGAGCCGGCGCATGCTGCATTGAAACAGCACGCGCCGGCCCGGTCCGGGAGGTCGCGCCCGGCTACTTCTTCACGGTCAGCTTGAGGACGCGGGAGCGCGAGCCGGCCACGGCGGTCGTGCCGGCGTACACCGCACGCAGCTTGTGGAGGCCGGGCTTGAGCTTCGTCAGGCGCACCGAGGCCTTGCCGGCCGTGAGCCGGACGGTCTTGAGGACCTTGCTGCCGTCCATGATCTTCACCGCGCCCCCCGGCAAGGCCTGGCCGGGGACCTTGAGGGCGAGCTTCACCAGGGCCGCGCTGCCCTTGCGGATCGTGGACTTCGCGAGGCTCGCCGACAGCGTGGAGGCCAGCTTGGCGACGTGGATGTTGGCGGTGGTGAACGACCCGGGCTTGTAGGCCGGACGGGTCGCGGTCACCAGCACGGACAGGTCGCGGCCGGCGTCGGCGGGGGCGACCTGGTACTGCTGGCCCACGGCGCCCGGGATGGCCACGCCGTTGCGCTGCCACTGGAAGGCGTACGCCGGCTCCGCGCCGCCGTCGGTGCCGCCGGTCCAGTTGCCGGGGGCGGCGGTCAGCAACCGGCCGACCCTGCCGGCGCCGGACGCGGTCGGCTTGGTGACGTAGGTGATCGGGTCGCCGACGAGCGGGGTCACCGTGGCGCTGGTGATCGTGGCGTCGGTGAAGCCGTCCTTGTGGCCGGTCACCTTCACGGTGATGGCGTGCCCGAGGTCGAGGGCCGTCAGGTCGTACGTCGCGAGGGTGGCGCCGGCGATCGGTGCGTCGTCGCGCAGCCACTGGTACTTGTTGGTGGCGTCCGCGGGGTTCCAGGTCGGGCCCTGGAGCGCCAGCCTGGTGCCGATCTTCTTCGGGCCGGTCACGGTCACGTCGCCGGCGGGGGTGACTGCGGGGTTCGAGGTGAGCGGGATGCCGAGCGCCTGGCTGGTCTCGGTGACCATCGGAAGCCCGGCGACAGCGCCGGTGAGCTGCACCTGCAGCTGGTGGCCGGCGTCGTCGAGCGTGGGCACGTAGAACGGGTCGTCGGCGCCGGGGATGGGGGCGCCGTCGCGCAGCCACTGGTAGGTCGTGGTGACGCCCGGAAGGCTCCACACCGGCTCGGCCAGGACGATCAGCTGGCCGACCTCGGCCGTGGCGGGCAGGCCCAGGCCGCTCACCAGCGTGAGCACGTCGGTGCCCGGATCCGTGCCGCCACCGCCCCCGCCGCCCCCGCCGCCGGGGTCGGCCGGGACCGGGATCGCGTTGCTGAAGGTGTCCACAGGCAGCTGGCCGAACAGCGTGCCGGTGACCCTGGCCATCACCACGGAGCCGGCGTCGGAGACGACCGGGACGTAGGAGCCACCGGTCGCGCCCGGGATCGGCGCGCCGTCGCTGAGCCACTGGACCGCATTGGTCACGCCCGGGAGGTTCCAGGTCGGCATGGTCAGGTCCAGCGGCGAGCCGACGGCGCCGGTGCCAGCGATGACGGGCGCCGTCACCTGGGCCAGCGGGTCGAGCAGCCCGCGCGCGGCCGGTGGGTGGGCCGGGCCCGGCCGGGCCTCGGCGGCCCCGGCGAACCCGAGCGCCGGAACTGCGAAGGTGGCGGCCACGAGTGCCGATGTCAGTGTCGATCCGATGGCGCGGCGCAGCTTCATGCGGTGCTTCCTCCCGTTGCCCGTGCAGCCCCCGTGCCGCGCGGATTGGTGTGGTGCTGCCCGCGAATCTAGGAAGCGGATCGGACGATCTGGCTCGCTTTGGCCATGAGATGGCCCGTTCGGGCTACCCCACCATGGCCGAGAGGGGGGTCACGTCCCCTTGACCCCGACGGCGACCGGGCGTGCCGGAGACCCGTGGTCGGCCCTACGGTGGTCCGTTGTGACGACGAGCGATCTTCCCCAGCGGCTCCGCAACGCCCTCGCCCTCGCGGGCTTCACCTACGACGCCGTCGCCGAGGTGCTCGGGCCCGTCGGCCACGCGGCCCTCGGGCGCAACGAGACCACGCCCGGTCTCCGGCAGACCGCGGGCGGCTCGCCCCTCGACACCCTGATCCGGCTCTTCCTCCTCCAGACCCCGGTCGACCTGGCCGCCGCGGAGGCGGCCCTCCCCGGCCTGCTGGACCGGCTCTCCGCCGAGGGCTTCATCGAGCAGACGGTCGGCGAGGTGGCCGCGCGGCTGGACGTGCGCCCCTACGCGACCGGCGACCGCGACTTCTGGGTCGTCAGCGACCTGACCCCGGGCCTCGACGGCAGCCACAGCCGGGTCGGCCCCGAGCACGTGCTCGGCATCAGCTCCGCGTCCACGTCGCTGGCGCAGCTGACCCTGCGCGAGCCGGTCGCGACCGCGCTCGACCTCGGCACGGGCTGCGGCGTCCAGGCCCTGCACCTGGCCGGCCACGCGGCCCGGGTCGTGGCCACTGACGTCAACGAGCGGGCGCTGCGCCTGACCCGCTTCAACGCCGCGCTCAACGACCTGGCCGCCGCGATCGACGTACGCGACGGGTCGTTCTTCGAGCCCGTCGCGGACGAGCGCTTCGACCTGATCGCGACCAACCCGCCGTTCGTCATCTCGCCGGCGACCGGGGAGCGGCTCGTCTACCGCGACTCCGGCCTCCCCGGGGACCGCGTCGTCGAGGACATCGTCCGGGCCGCGCCGCGGCACCTCAACGAGGGCGGCGTCTGCCAGGTGCTGGCCAACTGGGTGATCGCACAGGGCCAGCCGTGGGACGAGCGGCTCGCGCCGTGGGTCGCCGACGACTGCGACGCCCTGGTGGTGCAGCGGGAGGTCATCGACCCCGCGTCGTACGTCGAGCTGTGGCTCAAGGACGCCGGGCTGCACGGGGCCGCGGACTACCTCGTCCGCTACGACACCTGGCTGTCGTGGTTCGAGGAGCAGGGCATCGAGGGGATCGGCTTCGGCTGGATCAACCTCCGGCGCCGGGTCTCGACAGGCTCGACCACCGGAGCAGGCTCGACCACCCGGGACTTCCTGTCGTGGCCCTACGAGGTGCAGCAGCCGGTCGCGCCCGCGATCCGCGAGTGGTTCGCGGCCGTCGACGTGCCCGTCGACCTCGACTCCCGGCTCGTCGTACGCCCCGACGTGCAGCAGGAGACGATCGGCCAGCCCGGCGCGGAGGACCCAGAGACGGTCGTCCTGCGCCAGCAGCTCGGCCTGCGCCGGGCCCGGAAGGCCGACACCGTGGAGGCGGCGCTGGTGGGTGCCTGCGACGGCGAGCTGACCGTCGGCCAGATCCTCGACGCGCTCGCCCAGCTGCTGGACCTGGACGTCGCCGAGACCCGCACGACGTACCTTCCAGTCGTGAGGGAGCTGCTCGTCGAGGGCTTCCTCGAGGCGCCAGGCGACAGCTAGGGGTGGACCGACGCGCTACCGTGTTCGGCCGTGAGCCCCATCGCGGGGCGCGGCAACGGATCTGAACCGCATCTGAAGGCAGGAAACAGCAGCCAGTGGCACACAAGTTGGTGATCGTCGAGTCCCCGGCGAAGGCCCGCACCATCGGCGGGTACCTCGGCCAGGGCTATGTCGTCGAGTCCTCCATCGGCCACATCCGCGACCTCCCGAACAACGCCGCGGACACGCCGGCGAAGATCAAGGACAAGCCGTGGGGCCGCCTCGCGGTCGACGTCGAGAACGGCTTCGAGCCCTACTACGTCGTGCCGCGCGACAAGAAGTCGCACATCGCCAAGCTCAAGTCGCTGCTCAAGGACGCCGACGAGCTCTTCCTCGCCACCGATGAGGACCGCGAGGGGGAGGCGATCGCCTGGCACCTCCTCGACGAGCTGAAGCCGAAGAACATCCCCGTGAAGCGGATGGTCTTCCACGAGATCACCAAGGCCGCGATCCTCGCCGCCGCCGACAACCCCCGCGAGCTCGACATGGACCTCGTCGAGGCCCAGGAGGCGCGCCGCATCCTGGACCGCCTCTACGGCTACGAGGTCTCCCCGGTGCTGTGGAAGAAGGTCATGTCCGGCCTGTCCGCGGGCCGCGTGCAGTCCGTCGCGACCCGGCTGGTCGTCGACAAGGAACGCGACCGGATGAAGTTCCGGATGGCCTCCTACTGGGACCTCGAGGGCACCTTCGACGCCGGCAGCAAGCACGAGCAGCGGATGTTCCCCGCCAAGCTGCACTCCGTCGACGGCTCCCGCGTCGCCCGCGGCTCCGACTTCGGCCAGGACGGGCTCCTCAAGGACTCGGCCGACGGCAAGGTCGTCCACCTCGACCGGGCCCGGGCGGAAGCCCTGGCGGCCGCGCTCGAGGACGCGACGTACGACGTCCGCTCGGTGGAGTCCAAGCCCTACCGGCGATCGCCGTACGCGCCGTTCCGCACGACCACGCTGCAGCAGGAGGCCTCGCGCAAGCTGGGCTTCAGCGCCTCCTCGACGATGTCGGTGGCGCAGCGGCTGTACGAGAACGGCTTCATCACCTACATGCGTACCGACTCCACGACGTTGTCGGACTCCGCCGTCGGTGCGGCGCGGTCGCAGGTGCGCGAGCTCTACGGCGCGGAGTACCTCCCGGACAGCCCGCGGACCTACGCCTCCAAGGTCAAGAACGCCCAGGAGGCGCACGAGGCGATCCGGCCCGCCGGCGAGTCGTTCCGCACGCCCGCGCAGACCGGGCTCACCGGTGACCAGTTCCGGCTCTACGAGCTGATCTGGATGCGCACGGTGGCCTCGCAGATGAAGGACGCCGTCGGCCAGTCGGTCACGATCCGCCTCGGCGGCGGGGCTGCCACGGGCGAGGACGTCGTGTTCTCCGCGTCCGGTCGTGTGATCACCTTCCACGGCTTCCTCAAGGCGTACGTCGAGGGCACCGACGAGGACGCCCAGAAGGACGACGCCGAGACCCGGCTGCCCGCGCTGGTCGAGGGCGACGCCGTCACGGCCGCCTCCGTCAGCGCCTCCGGCCACGAGACCAAGCCGCCCGCCCGATACACCGAGGCCACGCTGATCAAGGAGCTCGAGGAGCGCGAGATCGGCCGCCCGTCGACGTACGCCTCGATCATCGGCACCATCCTCAACCGCGGCTACGTCTACAAGAAGGGCACGGCGCTGGTGCCGGCCTGGCTGGCGTTCTCGGTGATCCGGCTGCTGGAGGAGCACTTCACGCGCCAGGTCTCCTACGAGTTCACCGCCGAGATGGAGGACGTGCTCGACGAGATCGCGGCGGGCCGCAAGGACCGCAACACCGAGCTCGGCGAGTTCTACTACGGCTCCGAGCGGCTCAAGGGCCTGCACGCGCTGGTCACCGAGCTCGGCGACATCGACGCCCGCGAGCTGGCGACCTTCCCGATCGGCGACCCCGAGGCCGGCATCAACCTGCGGGTGGGTCGCTACGGCCCCTACCTCGAGGGTCCCGACGACGAGGGCAACCCGATCGGCAAGCGGGCCAACGTGCCCGACGACCTCCCGCCGGACGAGCTCACCATGGCCAAGGCCAAGGAGCTCTTCGAGAACCCCGCCGGCGAGGAGATCGAGCTCGGCGTCCACCCCGAGAGCGGTCTGGAGGTCGTGGCGAAGAACGGCCGCTTCGGCCCCTACGTCACCGAGATCCTGCCCGAGGACGCCCCCAAGAACGCCAAGCCGCGCACCGGCTCGCTGTTCAAGTCGATGTCGCTGGACACGGTCTCGCTCGAGGACGCCGTCAAGCTGCTGTCGCTGCCGCGCGTGGTCGGCGTCGGCGAGGACGGCGAGGAGATCACCGCCCAGAACGGCCGCTACGGGCCCTACCTGAAGAAGGGCACCGACTCCCGGTCGCTGACCTCCGAGGACCAGCTGCTCACCATCACCCTGGACGAGGCGCTGCGGATCTACGCCCAGCCCAAGCAGCGTGGCCGGGCCGCGGCCGCCCCGCCGCTCAAGGAGCTCGGCAACGACCCGGTCTCCGGGCAGCCGGTCGTGGTGAAGGCGGGCCGCTTCGGCGAGTACGTCACCGACGGCGAGTACAACGCCACGCTCCGCAAGGACGACTCCGTCGAGGAGATCACCATCGAGCGGGCGGCCGAGCTGCTCGCCGAGCGGCGCGCGAAGGGTCCGGCCAAGAAGACGGCCAAGAAGGGCGCGAAGAAGGCACCCGCCAAGAAGTCGGCGGCCAAGAAGACGGCCACCAAGAAGTCGGCGGCCAAGAAGACCGCCGCCAAGAAGACCGCCGTGAAGAAGTCCTGACCTCGGCCCGCTCGGCGGGCTGGTTGCGGCCGTAACCGTTCAATTGCTGGGAAAGTGACCTGTTCTCGCCCGGAGACGGTGCCTTTCCCAGCAATTGAACGATCGCGCGCAACCCCGGACCCCGCCACACCCCGGCGAGGGACGGGCTGTGGGTGCCCGCCTCTAGGCTGTGCGGCGTGACGGACTACCCGGGCAGCTACGCCTCCACCGGCGTCTTCGTGTGCTTCGAGGGCGGCGAGGGATCCGGCAAGTCCACCCAGTCCCGGCGGCTCCGCGAGTCGCTGGAGGCCGAGGGCTTCGACGTCGTGCTGACGTTCGAGCCCGGGGACACGCCGGTCGGCAAGGAGATGCGCCGGATCGTCCTGAGCCCCGAGACCGGCGCGCTGTCCGACCGCACCGAGGTCCTGCTGTACGCCGCGGACAAGGCCGAGCACGTCGACACCGTCGTCCAGCCGGCGCTCGACCGTGGCGCGGTCGTGGTCACCGACCGCTACGTCGACTCCACGCTCGCCTACCAGGGCGCCGGGCGCACCCTGCCCGTCAGCGAGGTCGAGTCCGTGGCCCGGTGGGCCACCCGCGACCTGCGGCCGCACCTGACGGTCGTGCTCGACCTGCAGCCCGAGCAGGGGTTGGCGCGCTTCGAGGAGCGCGACCGGATCGAGGGAGAGTCGCTGGAGTTCCATGTGCGGGTGCGCGAGGCGTTCTTGGCCATGGCCGCAGCCGACCCCGACCACTACCTCGTCCTCGACGCGCGCGCCGCCGTCGACGACATCGCGGCCGCGGTCCTCGACCGGGTCCGCCCGCTGCTGGGACAGGCGAGCCGGCGATGACCGTCTGGGACGGCCTGGTCGGCCAGCACCGCGCCGCCGAGGCGCTGCGCACCGCCGCCGAGGGGCACGGGATGACCCACTCGTGGCTGTTCACCGGCCCGCCCGGGTCGGGCCGGTCCAACGCCGCGATCGCCTTCGCAGCAGCCCTGGAGTGCGAGCAGGCCGGCTGCGGCACCTGCCACGCGTGCCACACGGTGCTCTCCGGGTCGCACGCCGACGTGTCGGTGATCCGCACCGAGAAGCTCTCGATCGGCGTCGACGAGGTCCGCGACCTGGTCCGCCGCGCCGCGCTCGCCCCGGTCGGGCGCCGCTGGCAGGTCCTCATCGTCGAGGACGCCGACCGGCTCACCGACCAGGCCTGCAACGCCCTGCTCAAGGCCATCGAGGAGCCCACCGACCGCACCGTCTGGATGCTCTGCGCGCCCACCGTCGAGGACGTCCTGCCCACGATCCGCTCGCGCTGCCGACTGGTCACGCTCACCACGCCGACCGCCGAGGACGTCGCAGCCTTCCTGCGCCGCACCGACGGCGTCGGCGAGGCGCTGGCGTCGTACGCCGCCCGCGCCAGCCAGGGACACATCGGCCGCGCCCGGGCGCTCGCCCGGGACGAGGCGACCCGCAACCGCCGCCGTGAGGTCGTCGGGATCCCGGCGCGGCTCACCACGCTGGGCGCCTGCATGACCGCCGCGGCCAACCTCGCCGACGTGACGAAGGAGGAGGCCGACGCGATCACCAGCGACCTCGACGCGCGGGAGAAGGTCGACCTCGACTCCGCCTACGGCGTGGTCGAGCGCGGCCGTCGCCCCCGGGAGTACTCCCCGGCCCTCGCCGCCCTCGAGCGCGGCCAGAAGACCCGCGCCAAGCGCCGCCACCTCGACGTCGTCGACCGGAGCCTCATGGACCTCGTGTCGGTCTACCGCGACGCGATCGCCGTGGCGACCGGGGCACCCGGGGCCCTGGTCAACGAGGAGATCCGCGGCGACGTCGCGCAGCTGGCCCGCACCGCCACGCCCGAGCTCAACCTGCGGAGGATCTCGTGGATCTTCGAGGCACGGGAGCAGATGCTGGAGTTCAATGTCCCCGTGGCCCTCGCGCTCGAGTCGATGATGGTGGCGCTCAAGGCGCCCGACGGGAGTGCGCGGTGAGGTCGACGGCCGTCAAGGTCGTCGCGATCCTGGTCGTGGTCGGGCTCCTGGTCACCGGCGGCGCCATCGCCGCCCTCGTCGCGTTCCGGTCCGACCCGTCCTCCTCGTCGACCAGCTCCGGGCCCGCACCCACCACGACGCCGCAGCCCGACGCCACCCAGCCGCCCGCCGCCGACCTCGCCGCCTACTACCACCAGAAGCTCGACTGGTCGCCGTGCCGTGACAGCTTCGAGTGCGCGACGCTGACCGTCCCGCTCGACTACGCCCGCCCCGGCGGCACCGTCATCCAGCTGTCCCTCCTCAAGGTCCCCGCCGCCGACCCCGGCGCCCGCGTCGGCTCGCTCGTGGTCAACCCGGGAGGGCCGGGTGCCCCCGGCACGTCCTACGCCGCCTCGGCCAAGGACGTCTTCCGCCAGCCGCTGCTCGACCACTTCGACATCGTCGGCTTCGACCCGCGCGGCACCGGCGACTCCGACCCGGTCGACTGCCTCAGCGACGCGCAGCTGGACACCTACATCGCCTCCGACCCCGACCCGGACACGGCGGCGGAGAAGCGCGCCTACATGCGCTACGTCGACGAGCAGGGCGCCGGCTGCGTCGCCCGCTCCGGCAAGCTCGCCTCGCACGTCTCGACGATCGAGGCGGCGCGCGACATGGACGTGCTGCGCGCGGCCCTCGGCGAGTCGCGGCTGACCTACCTCGGCGCGTCCTACGGCACCAAGCTGGGAGCGACGTACGCCGACCTCTTCCCGCAGAAGGTCGGGCGGCTCGTCCTCGACGGCGCCGTCGACCTGTCGATCGGTCCGCGCGAGCTGGCCCTCGAGCAGGCGGCCGGCTTCCAGACCGCGCTCGAGGCCTACGTCCAGAACTGCGTCGACTCCACCGACGGCTGCTTCCTCGGCAGCACGGTCGACGAGGGGCTGGCGAGGATCAAGGCGTTCCTCGACCAGGTCGACCAGCAGCCGCTGCAGACCAGCACCGACCGCGAGCTCGCCGTCGGCAACGCCTTCCTCGGGATCGTCGCGCCGCTCTACAACCGCGACTACTGGTACATCCTCAGCCAGGCGCTGCGCTCGGGCTTCTCCGGCGACGGCAGCACGCTGCTGCTGCTCTCGGACCTCTACACCTCGCGCAACCAGTCGGGGGGCTACGACGACAACTCGATGGAGGCGCTCTATGCCATCAGCTGCCTCGACGAGCCCTACGCGATCCCGGAGTCGCAGGTCGCGGCCAACCTGCCGGCCTTCGAGAAGGCCTCGCCGACCTTCGGCGACGTCTTCGCGTGGAGCCTGACCAACTGCGGTGGGGTGAAGGCACGCACGACGGAGAAGCCGCGCACGGTCCGGGCGGCGGGGGCCGCACCGATCGTGGTGATCGGCACGACCCGCGACCCGGCCACCCCCATGCAGTGGGCGGTCCACCTCGCCGCGCAGCTGGAGTCCGGGGTGCTGATCCGCCGCGACGGCGACGGGCACACCGGCTACAACTCCGGCAACGACTGCGTCGACGAGGCCGTCGAGTCCTACCTCATCGACGGCACGGTGCCGCAGGACGGGCTGTCCTGCTGATCCGCCCCGGCATCGTCAGCGCGGGTGGATCGGCTCGGCGATGGCCTGGATCCGGGTGGTGGCGAGCTCGATCATCAGCCGGGCGGCGGGGGACAGGGTCGCGCCCTGGCGGTGCACGATCGCGAGCGTGTCGAACTGCCGGGGACGCAGCGAGACCCAGCCTGCCGCCGGGGCGAGCCGGGGGAGCAGTTGCTCGGCGGCGCCGCGCGGGATGACCGAGTCGGCCAGCCCCATGCCGACCAGCTCGACGGCGGTCTCGACGTCCTCGACCTCGATCCGGGTCTGCGGGTTGCGGCCGGTCTCGTGCAGCATCTGGCGCAGCACGATGCGGGTCGAGTCGTCCGCGCGCCACGTCGTCTCGGGCATCACCAGGGAGGCCTGCGAGAGCCGGTGGGCGGTGACCGGCGAGGTCAGCTTCTCGGGGTCCGCGCTGATGTAGACGAGCTCGTCGCGGGCCACGGGGGTGACCTGCATGCCCTCGCTCACGGTCGGTACGGCGATCATCGCGGCCTCGATCCGGCCGCGGCGCAGGTCCTCCTGCACGTCGGTGGAGTTCTGGCCGATCAGCTCGACGCGGACGCCGGGGTGGCGGGCCAGCACGTCGGCCACGAGTCCGGCTCCGGCGTACAGGCGGGCGGTGCCGAACATCCCGAAGCGGATCGTCCCGGTCTCCAGCGAGACCACGCTCTCGGCCGCGCGGCGAGCCTCCTCGGCCGCGGCGATGGTGGCCTCGGCGTGCGGGCGCAGGGATTCGCCGACCGCGGTCGGGACGACGCCGCGGCCGACGCGGTGGAAGAGGGGCGCGCCGAGCGACTTCTCGAGCGTGCGGATCTGCTCGGAGACCGAGGGCTGGGCATAGCCGAGCTCCTCGGCGGCGGCGGTGAGGGAGCCCTGCTCGTAGGTCGCCAGGAAGCAGCGGAGCTGGTGCAGCGAAAGCATAGGAATCTCCTTCGGGTTCTATCGGAAAGAGAGGCTACCCCTATGACTTGAAAGGTCGGATCATTGTGGGTGCACCCGTCTGCCGTCCTCGAGAGGGAGGTCCTCATGTTCGACCACCACTGCACGTCCTGCGACAAGCGCGAGCTGATCTTCCCGAGCCAGGTCACCTCCATGACCAACACCGACCACGGCATCGTCGTCGCCTTCACCTGCTGGTGCGGTGCGGACCAGACGATGACCACCGGTCGCGCCGCCGCGCAGGCCCGTGAGGTCACGCTGGCGGCGTGAGCCTCCTCTGAACCAGTCGTTCGGCACGCGTCCAGCAGTGCCGATCCACCGGGGACGTGCGCCGGTTTCACAACCGGATGGAGACGCACCTATACTTCCCCGGGTTGCCCGGACCCATGGTCCACGGATCGTCCCGGGCAGCGCGCCGCCTTAGCTCAGTCGGTAGAGCATCTCACTCGTAATGAGAAGGTCGTCAGTTCGATTCTGACAGGCGGCTCGGACACGGAACCGCCCCTCACCTGCGCGCAGCAGGAGAGGGGCGGTTCGTCGTCCAGGGGGATCACCGGGGTCGGCGTAGGCTGGGGACAACCACCTGTCGAGGGCGAGCTCGCTGAGCTCCCAAGGGCAGACGAAGGGTGGACGTCATGACGACGTCACCGACCGTCCCGGCGCCGCACACCGCGTTGCGCCTCCAACTCCAGGACCACTCCGGCTCGAGTCCCATCGACGGGGCGTGGTGGCCGCACTCGCGTGACCTGCACGTCGAGGTCGCCGACCTGGTCGACCACTTCCCGATCCTCAGCGGCCGGATCGACCGGCTCCTGTTCTCCCGGCCGGACTGGGACCTCGGCCCCGCGGGGAGCCCCGTGCCACGCAAGGTCCCGACCGCTCGCGGCCCCATCAAGGTGGGCTCGTTCCCCAGTGACGACACGCACCTGATGGTCCTGAAGATGTCCTCGGGGCGGCGTCTGCGCCTGCTGGTCGTGCCGGACGACACCCCGCCCGATCGCGCCCGGGAGCTCATGACCCGCTCCGCGAACGAGCACGGCCACCGCGCCGCTGCCGATCTCCTCGGCATCGCACGCGGTCGCGAGGACCGGGGAAGCCAGGTCTGGGACGACGACGGCGGCGGCTACGGGCCGATGGCGCCGACCGACTGAGCCCGGTCCCGCTCGACGGCGATCACTCTGCGCCGACCGAGTCGTGCACCTCGAGGTGGCCGACGTGGCGGAGGCGGAGGGAGCCGGCGTACCCGTCGACGAGGCCGACCACGACGTCGACCTCGGCTCCCGGGAGCGTGCGGAGCGCGACCGACCAGGCGTTCCGGCCGTGGTCGTGCTGCTCGGCGCTGAGTGAGAGCGAGTCGGCGTCGAGCCCGAAGGCGGTCGCGGCGCCCCGGCGGGCCCGCAGGATGGCCGCGTCGCGGGGGATGGGGGCGGAGTCGGGCGAGCCGGTGGCGGCGAGGAGGCCGTGGAAGGCGCGGATGACCACGTCGGTGGCGACCTGCTCGATCGCGGCCGCGCCGGTCCCGGTGGTGACGAGGACGCCGATCTCCAGCACGCCGGGGCTCGCGCCCCAGCTCGTGTGCCAGCGGTGCTCGTGCAGCGAGTAGTGCCGGGGCGCGTCGGCGTCGAGGAAGAGGACCGGCTCGAGACCGGCGAGGAGGCCCTGTTCGTCGAGGAGGCGGCCGCCGTGTGGGTCGGTCTCGGGCACGGGCAGGTCGAGCAGGAACTGCAGGTCCGCCGGGCTCCCCGGCCGCGTCCGGTAGCCGACCTGGACCCGCACCAGGTCGACCGGGCTGAACCGGAGCAGCGGCGACGCGGACATCCGTGGGTGCCTCCCGAGCCGCGGCACCGGGTGCGCCAGGTGGCTCTCGTCCCATGGAAGCGGTCCCGGGGCCGGGTTCAATCCCCAACTGTGGGGACCGGCGGCCCGACCACGCCGTTCCCGCCCCGCGGAGCCGCGATCCTCCGTGTGGCGGTGCTCGGTGCTCGCCCGACGCCCGGGTCTGGGGAGGCTGCATGGAGGTGGCGACCGACGCGGTGCGCCTCGTCGACCACCATGCCCACGGCGCGCTGCGCGCCGCCCCCAAGCGCCGCTCCGCCTTCGAGGCGATGCTCGGCGGCAGCCCGCTCGACTCGCAGCTCGGCTTCTCGGTCCGGCGGTGGTGTGCTCCGGCCCTGGGACTCGACGAACACGCGACGGCCGAGGAGTACTGGTCCGCCCGCAGCACCTTGGGCGAGCCCGAGGTCAACCGCCGGCTGCTCGGGGCGGCCGCGGTGTCGACGTACCTCCTCGACACCGGGTACGACGTGGGCTCGGTGCTCGCGCCCGCGGAGCACGCCGCGGCGTCCGGCGCCGCGGTCCACGAGGTCGTGCGGCTGGAGAGCCTCGCGGCGTACCTCCTGCGTCGCACCGACGACCCGGTCGCGTTCGTCACGGCCTTCCCCGCCGCGCTGCACGCCGCGACCCGAGACGCGAAGGCGACCGTCGGCGCGCTGGCCCACCGGGCCGGCTTCGACCTCGACCCCGGGCGGCCGAGCGAGGATGCGGTGCGGCAGGCGGCGGACCGCATGCTTCAGGCCGGGGAGGAGCAGGTGACCGACCCGGTGCTCGAGCGGCACCTGCTGTGGTGCGCGATCGACCTCGGCCTGCCCGTGCAGGTGCAGTGCGGGCACGGCGACGCCGACCTGGACCTGCCGTACGCCAACCCGCTGCTGCTGAGCGGCTGGCTGCGGGCCACCGAGGCGAGCGGGGTGCCGGTCGTGCTGCTCCACGGCTACCCGTTCCACCGGGAGGCGGGCTACCTGGCCCGGGTCTTCGTCCACGTCCACGTCGACGTCGGGGCGGGGCTGGCCCAGGTCGGCAGCCAGGCCCGTCAGGTGGTGGCCGAGTCGCTGGAGCTCGCGCCGTTCACCAAGCAGCTCTACTCCTCTGACGCCTGGGGGCCGGCCGAGCTGCACCTGCTCGGTGCCCTGCGCTGGCGGCGCGCGATGGCGCAGGTGCTCGGCGCCTGGGTCGGCGAGGACGAGTGGTCGGCCGACGACGCGCTGCGCGTCCTGCACCTCATCGGCCACGAGAACGCCGAGCGCCTCTACCGACTCTGAGGCTCACTCGTCTCCGCGGGCAGCCGCCGGCCGATCCCGCGCGCCGCGACCTGGAGGGCGGCGACCAGCCGCGGCCGGTCGTTCTTCAGCGAGGGCACGACCATGCCGAGGGCGGCCACGACGCGGGTGCCGCTGCGGATCGGGACGGCCACCGAGCAGGCGCCCGGGCTCATCTCCTCGACCGTCGTGGCGTGGTCGTCGCGCAGCACCCGCGCCAGCTGGCGCTGGAGGGTGCCCGGCTGGGTGATCGTGTACGCCGTGATGCGGGTCAGGTTGCCCAGGACCTCCTGCCGCACCTCCGGCGGGGCGTGCGCGAGCAGGACCTTGCCGACCGCCGTGGCGTGCAGGGGCAGCCGGGACCCGACCGTGCTGACGATTGGCACGGAGGTGTTGCCGCGCAGCCGGTCGAGGTAGAGCACCTCGAGCCCGTCGCGGACCGCGAGGTGCACCGTGGCCAGCGTGGCGCCGTACAGGTCGTGGAGATAGGGCGAGGCCAGCTCGCGCAGGCCGGTCTGCACGGGCGCGAGCAGGCCGAGGTCCCACAGCCGGCGGCCCACGACGTAGTGACCGTCCCGGGTCCGGGAGAGCGCGCCCCACCCGACCAGCTCGCCGACGAGCCGGTGCGCGGTCGGGAGCGGCAGGTCCGCCCGCGCGGCGAGCTCGGTGAGGGTGAGCCGCCGGTGCTCGTCGTCGAAGGCGCCGAGCAGGGCCAGGGAGCGGCTGGTGACGCTGGCGCCAGGCCGCGCGGTGTTGCCTGCCATGGGTGACAGTCTGCCGCGCACTTCCGCTCAGCGGAAGTGACTCGTGGTGACGACCGCCACCCGGGCCGCAGACTCTCCCCATGACCAGCCCCGTCCGCACCCGCACCACCGTCGGCATCGTCGGTGCGGGCCCCGCCGGCCTGATGCTGGCCCACCTGCTCGCGCTCGCCGGCATCGACTCGGTCGCCGTCGACCTGCGCAGCCGCCGCGAGATCGAGGAGACCCACCGCGCGGGCATCCTCGAGCAGGACAGCGTCCGGCTGCTCGTCGACACCGGCGTCTCCGACCGGGTGCTGCGCGACGGCTACGAGCACGAGGGCATCGAGCTGGCCTTCGGCGGCGCCGGGCACCGCATCGACTTCCGCGGACTGGTCGGGGCGAGCGCGCAGCTCTACCCCCAGACCGACGTCTTCATCGACCTCGCGGACGCGCGGGAGCGCGACGGGGGCGACGTACGGTTCGGCGTCACCGACGTCGCCGTCCACGACCTCACCTCACCGCAGCCGGGCCTCACGTTCACCGACGCGGACGGTGTGGCCCAGGAGGTGCGCTGCGACTACCTCGTCGGCGCCGACGGCTCGCGGAGCCTGTGCCGGCGGACGGTCCCCGAGGACAGCCGCCGCCAGTTCTTCCGGGAGTACCCCTTCGCGTGGTTCGGGATCCTCGTCGAGGCGCCGCCGAGCGCTCCCGAGCTGGTCTACAACCACTCCGAGCTCGGCTTCGCGCTGCTCAGCCAGCGCACCGACACCCTGCAGCGGATGTACTTCCAGTGCGATCCCGCCACCGACGTCGCCGACTGGTCCGACGACCGGATCTGGGAGGCGCTCGGTGCCCGCGTCGGCGCCAACGGCTACACGCTCCGGGAGGGGCCGATCACGTCGAAGTCCGTGCTGCCCTTCCGCAGCTTCGTCCAGGAGCCGATGCGGCACGGCAACCTGCTGCTCGCCGGCGACGCCGCGCACACCGTGCCGCCGACCGGCGCCAAGGGCCTCAACCTCGCGCTCGCCGACGTGCGGGTGCTGGCCGAGGAGCTCGAGCGGGCGATCCGCAAGGACGACGCCTCGACGCTGGACGACTACACGACCCGGGCCCTGGCCCGGGTCTGGAAGGCCCAGCACTTCTCCTACTGGATGACCACGATGCTGCACGCCCTGCCCGACGCCACCCCCTTCGACGTACGCCGCCAGCTCGGCGAGCTCGCTCTCGTCACCGGGTCCGAGGCGGGATCGACGTACCTCGCCGAGGCCTACACCGGCTGGCCCGCCACGACCGCCAGGAGCACCCGATGACCGAGACCCAGACAGCCATCAGCGACGAGATCGCCGCGATCGCCAAGGCCCACGAGGCCGCGGGGATCGAGGAGCCCCAGCCGCGCCTCGACTACCCGCCCTACCGCTCGAGCCTGCTGCGCCACCCCACCAAGGACCTGCACCACGCCGACCCCGAGGGGATCGAGCTGTGGGCGCCGGTCTTCGGCGAGCGCGACATCGACCCGCTCGAGGCCGACCTGACCATCCAGCACGGCGGCGAGCCGGTCGGCGAGCGGATGCTGGTCACCGGCCGGGTCGTCGACGGCGAGGGACGGCCGGTGCGCGGCCAGCTCGTCGAGATCTGGCAGGCCAACGCCGGCGGGCGCTACGTGCACAAGCGCGACCAGCACCCGGCCCCGCTGGACCCGAACTTCACCGGCGTCGGCCGCTGCCTCACCGACGCCGACGGCACCTACGCGTTCACCACGATCAAGCCGGGGCCCTACCCGTGGCGCAACCACCGCAACGCCTGGCGGCCGGCGCACATCCACTTCTCGCTGTTCGGCACGGAGTTCACCCAGCGGATGGTCACCCAGATGTACTTCCCGGGCGACCCGCTCTTCGCGCTCGACCCGATCTACCAGGCCATCGTCGACCCGGCCGCCCGCGCCCGGCTCGTCGCGACCTACGACCACGACCTGACGACGCCCGAGTGGGCGACCGGCTACCGCTGGGACATCGTGCTGACCGGCAGCCACCGCACGCTGATGGAGCCCGAGGGGGACCACGCATGAGCACGCTCGTCCCCACGCCGGGCCAGACGGTCGGCCCGTTCTTCCACTATGCGCTGCCCTACCCGGGCGACCGCGACCTGGTCCCGCCGGGCTCGCCCGGCTCGGTCCGCCTCCACGGCACGGTGTACGACGGCGCCGGCAACCCGGTCCCCGACGCGCTCGTCGAGATCTGGCAGCCCGATCCCGAGGGCCGGGTCGTGCAGGCGCAGGGCTCGATCCGCCGCGACGGCCACACGTTCACCGGCTTCGGCCGGTCCAGCAGCGACCGGCTCGGCGGCTACACGTTCACGACCCTGCCGCCCGGCCCGATGGCGCCGGGGAGGCCGGCGTACTTCGCGGTGACGGTGTTCGCCCGCGGGCTGCTCAACCGGCTCTTCACGCGCGCCTACCTGCCGCTGGCGGACGGTGCGAGCGACCCGGTCCTCGACGGGGTCGACCCCGACCGGCGGGCCACGCTCGTCTGCGCGGCCGACGAGCAGGGCTACCGGTTCGACGTGCGGCTGCAGGGCGAGGGCGAGACCGTCTTCCTCACCTATCCGGGACACTGAGGACGTGAGCGCGCTCCTGTGGCCCGGCGACGACCGCGCCGGTGACCTGATGTCGGACGTGGCCGTGCTGGCCGCGATGGTCGAGGTCGAGCAGGCGTGGTTGTCCGCGCTGGTCGAGACGGGCATCGCCCCGCCGTCGGCGAAGGCCGACCTGCGCGGCCTCGTCACCGCCGACGACCTCCCCGCGATCGCCGCGGCCGCGGAGGCCGGCGGCAACCCGGTGATCCCGCTCGTCGCGCTGCTGCGCGACCGCTCCGGGAGCACCTGGGTGCACCGCGGCCTCACCAGCCAGGACGTCGTGGACAGCGCCCTGGTGCTGGCCGCGCGGCGAGCCCTGGGCCGTGTCACGGACCAGCTGCGGGCCCAGGCGCAGACCCTCGTCTACCTCGTCGACGAGCACCGGCCGACCCCCATGGTGGCCCGCACCCTGACCCAGCACGCCGTGCCGACGACGTTCGGGCTCAAGGCCGCGGTCTGGCTGACCTCCGTCCTCGACGCGTACGACGACGTCGCCGCGCTCGCCTACCCCCTCCAGCTCGGGGGAGCCGCCGGCACGCACGCAGCCCTGGTCGAGCTCGGGGGACCGGAGGCCGCCCGGGCCTGCGTGGCCGAGACCGCCCGCACCCTCGGGCTCGCCCCGTCGCTGCCCTGGCACACCACGCGCACGGCGGTGACCCGGATCGGCGACGCCGCCGTGCGGTGCACCGATGCCTGGGGCCGGATCGCCGGCGACGTCCTGGTCCTCGCGCGCCCGGAGATCGGCGAGCTCGCTGAGGGCACCGGTGGCGGGTCGTCGACCATGCCGCACAAGGCCAACCCGGTGCTCTCGACGCTGGTCCGCCGGGCGGCCCTCACGACCCCGCAGCTGGCCGCCACGCTGCACCTCGCCGCCGCCCAGCAGGTCGACGAGCGCGCCGACGGTGCGTGGCACGCCGAGTGGGAGACGCTGGCGACCCTGCTCCGTCGTACCGCCGTGGCCGGAGGGCAGACCTCGGACCTCCTCGCGGGGCTGCGGGTCCGCGGTGACCGGATGTGGGACACCTTGAAGGCGGCCCGGTCCGACATGCTGGCCGAGCAGCGCACCATGGCCGCGCTCGTGGACCGCGAGCCGGCCGAGAGCTACCTCGGGCTGACCGACGACCTGGTCGACGCGGTGCTGGCCCGCGCCTACGCGACCCTCGACCGGACCCACGACCGGAACGACCAAGGAGAACTCCCGTGACCGTCACCGCCGTCCGCCTCGGAGGGCGTCCCGACCTGCCGCTGCTGCTGCTCGGGCCCTCGCTCGGCACCTCCGCCACGGCCCTCTGGTCCGACGCGGCCCGTCACCTGGCGCAGGACTTCCAGGTCGTGGCCTGGGACCTGCCCGGCCACGGCAGCAACCGCACCCCGGTCGAGGACCCGGTCACGATCGCCAGCCTGGCCGCCGACGTGCTCGACCTCGTCGACGCGATGGTCGAGAGCTTCACGCCGGTCTCCTTCCACTACGCCGGCGACTCCGTCGGCGGCGCGGTCGGCCTCCAGCTGCTGCTCGACGCGCCCCACCGGGTCGCCTCGGCCACCCTGCTGTGCACCGGCGCCCGGATCGGCACGGTCGAGTCGTGGACCGAGCGCGCCGAGCTCGTCGGCACCTCCGGCACGCCGGCGGTGGTGAGCGCGTCGGCCCAGCGCTGGTTCGGCCCCGGCTTCCTCGACCGCGAGCCCGACCGTGGCTCCGCGCTGCTGCACTCGCTGGCCGACGCCCGCGACGACGGGTACGTCGCGGTGTGCCGTGCCCTCGCGGCGTTCGACGTACGCGACCGGCTGGGGGAGATCAAGGTCCCCGTCCTCGCCGTGGCCGGCGCCGAGGACGTCGCCACCCCGACCGACGGGCTCGCCGAGATCGCCGACGGGGTCGCCGACGGCCGCCTCGTGGTGCTCGACGGCGTCGCCCACCTCGCGCCGGCCGAGGCTCCCGAGGTCGTGGCGCGGCTGATCCGCGGCCACGCGCACGGCGAGCCGGACCGCGACGACCTGACCGTCGGCCAGGTCCGCGAGCAGGGGATGGCCGTCCGCCGCGAGGTGCTCGGCGACGCCCACGTCGACCGGGCGACCGCCGCCGCGACCGACTTCACGCGCGACTTCCAGGAGTTCATCACCGAGTACGCCTGGGGCGGGGTGTGGACCCGTCCGGGCCTCGACCGCCGGGCCCGCTCGATCGTCACGCTCACCGCGCTGGTCGCGCGCGGCCACCACGAGGAGCTCGCCATGCACGTCCGCGCCGCCCGCACCAACGGGCTGAGCGTGGAGGAGATCAAGGAGGTGCTCCTGCAGACCGCCATCTACTGCGGAGTGCCCGACGCCAACACCGCGTTCCGGATCGCCCAGCAGGTGCTGGCCGAGCTCGGCGACGCCTGACCACGGAGAGCTTGATGACCGAGTCCTACCTGTACGCCGCCGCCCGCACGCCCTTCGGGAGGTTCGGCGGCGCGCTCGCCGACGTACGTCCCGACGACCTCGCCGCCGTGGCCCTCTCCGGGGTGCTCGCCAAGGCGCCCGGCCTCGACCCCGCCGCGATCGGCGACGTCGTGTGGGGCAACGCCAACGGGGCCGGCGAGGACAACCGCAACGTCGGCCGGATGGCCGTGCTGCTGGCCGGCCTGCCCGTCTCCGTCCCCGCCACGACCGTCAACCGGCTCTGCGGTTCGTCGCTGGACGCCGCGATCCTCGCCTCGCGCACGATCGAGTCCGGCGACGCCGACGTCGTCATCGCTGGCGGCGTCGAGTCGATGACCCGCGCGCCCTGGGTGCTGCCGAAGCCCTCGCGCGCCTACCCCGCCGGCAACATGACGGCCGTGTCGACCACCCTCGGCTGGCGGCTCGTCAACGAGCGCATGCCCGCCGAGTGGACCGTCTCGCTGGGTGAGGCCAACGAGCAGCTGCAGGAGAAGTTCTCGATCTCCCGCGAGCGCCAGGACGCGTTCGCCGCCCGCTCGCACCGGCTCGCCGACGAGGCCTGGTCGGCGGGGTTCTACGACGCGCTCGTGGTGCCCGTGCCCGGCGCGGACCTCGCCCGCGACGAGAGCATCCGCCCCGGGACGACGCCCGAGACGCTCGCCGGACTGAAGCCGTCGTTCCGGCCTGACGGCACGATCACCGCCGGCAACGCCTCGCCGCTCAACGACGGTGCTTCGGCGCTCGTGATCGGCTCGGAGGACGCGTCGTCGCGGATCGGGCTCGCGCCGCTGGCCCGGATCGCCGGGCGCGGGGTGTCGGCGCTGGAGCCGCAGCTGTTCGGCTTTGCCCCGGTGGAGGCGGCCGACCGCGCCCTGGCTCGCGCCGGGATCACCTGGGCGGACGTGTCCGCCGTCGAGCTCAACGAGGCCTTCGCCGTGCAGTCGCTGGCGTGCGTCGACGCGTGGGGGATCGACCCGGAGATCGTCAACGCCAAGGGCGGCGCCATCGCGATCGGCCACCCGCTGGGCGCCTCCGGCGCGCGCATCCTCGGCACGCTCGCCGCGCGACTGCAGGAGTCCGGGGACCGCTGGGGCGTGGCCGCCATCTGCATCGGCGTCGGCCAGGCGCTGGCCGTGGTGTTGGAGAACGTCGCATGACGACCCTGCACACGTCGTACGACGAAGCCGTGGCGGACGTCGCCGACGGCTCGACCGTCCTCGTCGGCGGCTTCGGCATGGCGGGCATGCCCGTCGAGCTGATCGACGCGCTGATCCGGCAGGGCGCGACCGACCTCACCGTCGTGTCCAACAACGCCGGCAACGGCGACACCGGGCTGGCCGCGCTGCTCGCCGCCAAGCGGGTCCGCAAGATGGTCTGCTCGTTCCCGCGCCAGTCCGACTCGTGGGTCTTCGACGGGCTCTACCGGGCCGGCGACATCGAGCTCGAGGTCGTGCCCCAGGGCAACCTCGCCGAACGGATGCGGGCCGCGGGCGCCGGGATCGGGGCGTTCTTCTGCCCCACGGGCGTCGGCACGCCACTTGCCGAGGGCAAGGAGGTCCGCGAGATCGACGGCCGCACCTACGTCCTGGAGTACCCCATCCGCGGCGACGTCGCCCTCATCGGCGCCCACGTCGCCGACCGGATGGGCAACCTCGTCTACCGCAAGACCGCCCGCAACTTCGGGCCCGTCATGGCCACGGCCGCGACCACGACGATCGCGCAGGTCGCGCGCGTCGTCGACGTCGGCGACCTCGACCCGGAAGTGATCGTGACCCCCTCCATCTACGTCGACCGGGTGGTGTGCCCCGCATGAGCGCTTCTCCAGTGACCACGTCTCCGCTGACCAAGGACGAGATCGCGGCCCGAATCGCGGCCGACATCCCCGCCGGATCGTTCGTGAACCTCGGCATCGGCCAGCCCACGCTGGTCGCCGACCACCTCGCCGCCGACTCCGGCGTCGTGCTCCACACCGAGAACGGCATGCTCGGCATGGGCCCGGCGGCCGTCGGCGACGAGATCGACACCGACCTCACCAACGCCGGCAAGATCCCGGTGACCGAGCTGCCGGGGGCGTCGTACTTCCACCACGCCGACTCCTTCGCCATGATGCGCGGCGGCCACCTCGACGTGTGCGTGCTCGGCGCCTTCCAGGTCTCCGCCTCCGGCGACCTCGCCAACTGGCACACCGGTGCTCCTGACGCGATCCCCGCGGTCGGCGGCGCCATGGACCTGGCCATCGGCGCCAAGAAGGTCTTCGTGATGATGACCCTCTTCGCCAAGGACGGCACCCCCAAGCTCGTGCCCTCCTGCACGTACCCCCTCACCGGGGTCGGCTGCGTCGACCGCGTCTACACCGACGTCGCGACCTTCCAGCTCTCGTCGACCGGCGAGGTCACGGTGCTCGAGACTTTCGGGATCTCCTTCGACGACCTTGCCGCCCGCCTCGACGTCCCCCTCACTCCCGCTGGTTGAGGAGCGAGCTCCAGCGAGCGTCTCGAAACCCGGTGAGCCGACGTGGGGCCTTGCTCGCCGACGTTGGGTGCGGGACCTCGCGCCTTCGGCGCGTACTTCCAGAATTTGGGTGGTCACGCAGGGTTCGCACGAGGTGCCTCCGGACCCTGATTTCCGGGTTTCGGCTTCTTCGCTCGACCGTCGTGATCTAGGTTTCAAGATTCCTTTCAATCTTTACCTTTGTCGTGCCCGAAAAGGGGCTCTGGCCTGCGGTTTTGTCGGTGGTCCCTGCTGGAATTGATCCATGACAGCGATGGTCACCCAGCCGCCTCGACACCAAGTGTCGCGTGCTGTCGAGGCCATGCAGTCGCAGCTTGCGGAGCTCTCGGATGTGTCGCTGTGGTCGATGTCGCCGGACGAGTCCGCTGCGACGCTGACGGCGGTGACGCGGTTGTCCGCTCAGCTCGCGGAGCTGGAGATGCGGGTGGCCGAGCACGCCAAGACCGTCGGGGTCGGGGAGTCGGTCGGGGCGACTTCGACCTCGAACTTCTGGGCGCACGCGACCCACCAGACCCGGACGTCTGCGCACGGGAAGATGCGCCTCGCGGTCGCGCTCGCGGCGCGTCCGGCGTTGCGGACGGCGGTGGCCGCCGGGGACGTGCTCGTGGAGCAGGCGAGGGTGATCGTGGAGGCGGTCGAGGTCCTCCCCGCCGAGCATCGCGACGAGGCGGAGGCGATGCTGATCAAGTTCGCCGCGGACCACGACGCGAAGGCGTTGAAGGTGCTGGGCCGACGGATCCTGGACTTCCTCGACCCCGAGGCAGCCGAGGCCCACGAAGCCAAGCAGCTCGAGGCCGAAGAGCGCGAGGCCGCGCGATCGACGAAGCTGACGATGACCGATGACGGTCACGGCAAGGTCCATGGCCGGTTCACGCTCCCGGCGGCGCAGGCCGCGATGTTGAAGAAGGCGCTGCTCGCGTTCGCCGCCCCGAAGCACCGCGCCGCCGTCGACGGTTCAGTTGGCGAACGCCGACCGAGTGCGGAGCGGATGGGGCAGGCGTTCGTCGAGCTGATCGAGCGCTACCCGACCAAGTTGCTCCCCAAGGCCGGCGGCGTCAGTGCCACCGTGGTGGTCACCATGGACATCTCGACCCTGATGGGCGGCCTGAGGGCCGCGTCACTGGACACCGGTGAGCGGATCACCGCCGGCCAGGCCCGCCGGCTGGCGTGTGAGGCGGGGATCATCCCGGCCGTGCTGGGTGGGAAGTCCCAGGTCCTCGACCTGGGCCGCAAGCGCCGGTTCCACAGCGAGTCGCAGCGGATCGCGATGGCGATCGAGCAGGGCGGCTGCAACGCCGAGGGCTGCGACTGGCCGCCGGGGCTGTGTCACGGCCACCACCCCATCCCCTGGAGCCAGGACGGGGAGACCAACAAAGACGGGATGCTGCTCTGCCCGCACCACCACGCGAGGGCCCATGACCCGAAGTTCACGATGACCAAACAGGCCGGCGGGAAGGTCGCCTTCACCCGAAGGACATAGGCCGACGTACGACCAATCTTCTGTGAACCTCGATCACGACGGTCGAGCCAGGCGACCGAAAGCCGGCAAGCAGGGCCCGGAGGCACCTCGTGCGAGCCCTGCGGTGACCACGTAATTCTCTGAACCGCGCCGTAGGCGCGGCCACCTGCACCCGACGGGTACGTTCGAGACACCAACGACGGGAGGACCTCGTGATCGAGCTCGCCAAGGGCCAGGAGATGGCGCTGACCACCGCGGACGGCACGCCGCTGACCCGGCTGCGCCTCGGTGTGGGCTGGGACAAGGAGCGGACGGCGGGGTTCATCGGGACCGGGGCGCCGGAGGTGGACCTCGACGCGTCGGTGGTGGAGTTCGCGGAGGGGAAGCTGTTCGACCTCGCGTTCTACAACAACCTGGCGACCCGTGACGGGTCCGTGGTGCACCGCGGGGACAACAAGACGGGGCGCGGCGAGGGCGACGACGAGGTCATCGACATCGACCTCGGGCGGGTCTACGCGAAGGTGGACACCCTCGTCTTCCTCGTCAGCAGCTACCAGGGCCACACGCTGGAGTGGATCAACCACGCCTACTGCCGACTGGTCGACGACCAGGACGTCGAGCTGGCGCGGTTCACGCTGACCGGTGGGGTGCCGCAGACCGGCCTGGCGATGGCCAAGCTCTTCCGCGACGGCGACGGGTGGCGGCTGCGGGCGATCGGCGAGGGCATCGCGGTCAAGGTCCCGACGGAGTCGGTAGCGGCGCTCCAGCGCTTCCTCTGACGACCCCGGCGAATCAGAGCGGGGCGTAGACCCGAGCCAGCTCGCGGAAGAGCTCGCCCCAGCCGTGCGCCACCTCCGTGGCGCCCAAGGCAAGCGCGCGGTGCCGGTCCTCGGGGGTGACCGGCTCCTGGGCGAGTACGACGACGATGGCGCGGGCGTCCGCGGCGCGCATCGTGCGCAGCAGGGTCTCGGCGACGGGGAGCCCGTCGCAGCCGACGGCCCAGTCCGCGATGACGAGGTCCGCGTCGTGGTCGCGCAGCCAGGCGGCGGCCTCGGTGGCCGACCCGACCTGCACCATGCGACTGCGCCCGCCCGAGTCCGCGGCGGCGTCGGCGAGCACCCGGCGACCGTAGGCGGTGTCCTCCGGCGACGAGTCGACCCACAGGACGGTCCGCCCGTCGAGCGCGGCGCCGATCTGAGCACGCGGGTTGGTGGCGTCGTGGATGGCCCGCAGCACGCGGTCGAAGCCGCCCCAGTCGGTGCCCCCGGCGGTGTCGAAGGAGATCGCACCGAGCCCCTCGTGGCTGTGCAGGTAGCGGGCCTGGTGCTCGGCCACGTCCGGGAGGACGGCGTACGCGACCGGCGGGTCCTCGTCCCGCTGGTCGATCATCGCCAGGACCTCGGAGCGGAGCTCGTTGAGGTAGGCGTCGGTGAACGAGACGCCGAGGAACAGGATCGTGTTGGTGGCGAAGAGCGAGCGCAGGAAGGTCATGTACGCCGGGCTGCTGTAGAGCCGCTCGCGGTAGTCGCGCTGGGTGAACACCACGCTGTCGCCGACCGGCCCGACCTCGCCGTGCAGCTTCACGACCGGGGCGCCCGGGGCGTCGTCGCTCCAGTAGCGCGGCTCCCACCAGCGGTGCGGCGGGTCGCGCAGGATCCGCTGGTAGGCGTCCGGCCCGGGCACGTCGCCGACCAGGAACGGGTCGAAGTTGGTGGTCATGATCGCGTCGAACGGGATGCCGGCGAGCAACTGACGGCGCTCGGCGATCGCCTCCGGGTGGCCGTCCTCGGCCAGCACCTCGGCCAGCGCCGGGTCGAAGCCGTCACCCATCGCGGTGTGCAGGATCTGGGCGGCGGCCTCGAGGTCGCGGGAGCCGCCGTTGTCCACGAGGCTGGTCAGCCAGGCGGCCGTCGCGTCGTCGAGCTGCGCGCGCTGCCCGAGCCCGCGCAGCAGCATCTTCCAGGCAGGGACGGCCGGGGCGGCGAAGCCGGCGCCGACGAAGGCGACGCAGCGCCCCTCGATGATCTGGCTGACCAGGTGTTGCGGGATCGCGTCGTCCACCCGCAGGACCCTAGTGTCCTGCGGCGGCCGCGTCCGGTCATCGCGCCAACGTGCGGTGCGCCTCCACCAGTGACGGGCCGTACCAGGTGAGCAGCCGCCCGCTGACGAGCCGGACCGGCGTCCGGGTGAAGGCCTCGGGGCCGTCGTCGGCGGTGAAGACGTACGGCTCGTCCGGGAGCAGTACGGCGTCCGCCGCGGCCGCATCGAGGTCGGCCACGTCCACGTGCGGGTAGCGGTCCTCGTGGCCCGCGTAGACGTTCTCCAGACCGAGCCTCCGGGCCAGGTCGCCGGTGAACGTCCGGCTGCCCACCACCATCCACGGGTCGCGCCAGATCGGGATGACGACCCGCTCGGTCACGGCCGGGAGGGGACCGCACCACAGGGTCCGTGCCTCGGCCAGCCAGGCGGGTTGCGGCCACTGCAGGACCTCGTCGAAGAGCCGCTCGAACGTCTCGACCGCATCGGGGACGGTCTCGATCTCGGTCACCTCCACGCGCACCCCGGCCTCGCGGAGGCGTCGTACGTCGAGCTCGCGGTTCTCCTCCTTGTTGGCGATCACCAGGTCGGGCTCGAGCGCCCGGATCGCCGCCAGGTCGGGGTTCTTGGTGCCGCGCACGCGGGTCACGTCGAGGTCGGCCGGGTGCGTGCACCAGTCGGTCGCGCCGAGCACGGCGTCGCGGCGCACCGAGACCAGCGCCTCGGTGATCGAGGGCACCAGCGAGACGACCCGGGACAGCGCGCTCATGCGCCCGACCGTATCGGCGCGTCATCAATTCAGGTGAGCCCGGCTCGCGTTCCGGCCCGCGATCCGGGGTCGGACCCGAACCCTCGAAGGCATGGACCTTGGGGGGACACGACCGTGGCTGCACGCGCCCTGATCGCGAGGGGGATCGCTGCGGGTGTCGCGGTGCTCGCCGTGACGACGGTGGCGACGGCGCCTGCGAGCGCCGCGCCCGCCCCACTCCTCGACACCCGGACCCACGCGAACGGCGGCGCCCACTGGCAGAAGCCGCGCCACCACGCTGGCCACGGCAGCGACGAGGCCGGGAGCCGTGCGGACCGCGAGGCCGAGGCGGCCGACCGGGCCGTCGCGCTCGCCGCCGCGTGGCACCTCGACCCGGACCTGCTCGTGCCCCACGCGGGCGACAGCGCCGCGACGGCGGCGGCACGTCAGCAGCTCGCCCAGACCTACGCCGCCCTGCACGCGGCCGTCGACGCCTACGACGCGGCCCGCACCGAGGCCACCAGGGCCGCCGCACGTGCGGACGCCGCCGCGAAGGCCCTCGTCGACGCCCGGGCGGCGGCGACGAAGGCCGCCGAGGACTACGAGCGCGAGCGGGCGCTCTTCGTGTCGGCGATCGACCAGGGCTACGTCTCCAGCTCCGTCGGGGCGCTCGGGATGATCCTGTCGGCGGACACCGACGAGGACCTGGTCACCGGGATGGTGGTCCTCGAGCAGCTCAGCAACACCCAGTCCAACGTGGTCGTCGACGCCGAGAAGGCCCGCAAGCGGCTCGAGTGGGCCACGGTCGCGGTCGGCAAAGCCGACCTCGCGGCCCGCACCGAGCTCGCCGCAGCCCGTACGGCGCTCGCCGCGGCCGAGACGGCCCGCAGCAAGGTCGTGGCCGCGATGGCCGTTGCGCGGACCGTCCTGGAGGACTCGGTCATCACCGACCGGCTGTCCACGATCCGCGCGAGCTCGGCGACGGTCGCCGCCGAGGCCGCGGCCGCCTCACGCGCCTACGCCTCGGGCGAGAAGGCCGTGAGCTTCCCGCTGCCCGCGGGCGCGTCGTACCGCGACCAGGACAACTGGGGCCATCGCAGCAAGCACTGGGCGAGCGTCCACACCGGCGACGACTTCTCCACCGCCTGCGGCACACCGGTCCTGGCCGTCACCGACGGCACGGTCACCATCCGCACCGACCAGCGCTGGTCGGGCCCGTGGCTGCTGGTCGACAGCACCGGCGACGGGCAGCTCAGCACGTGGTACGCCCACATGCAGGCGCTGACCGTCAGCAACGGGCAGTACGTGCGGGCCGGCCAGCAGATCGGCGTGGTCGGCGCGCGCGGCAACGCGACCGGCTGCCACCTCCACCTCGAGGTGCACCCGGTCGGGGGCGGCCTCTACGAGGACAGCACCGACCCCGAGACCTGGCTGCACGCGGTCGGCGCCTACCCCGGGTCCTGACCCGGATCCTGACCCGGGCGAGCGTCAGACGTTGCGGCGGTACTGTCCGCCCACCTCGAAGAACGCCTCGGTGACCTGGCCCAGCGAGCAGACCCGCGCCGCGTCGACGAGCACCGCGAAGACGTTCTCGCCGGTGATCGCGGCCTCCTTGAGCCGGGCGATCGCCGCCTCGGCCTCGGTGGCGTGCTCGGCCTGGAAGGCGCGGACCCGCGCGAGCTGGCCCTCCTTCTCGGCGTCCGTCGCGCGCGCCAGCTCGACGTGGACGGGGGTGCCGTCGTCGGCCTTGGGGTTGCGGAACGTGTTGACGCCGATGATCGGCAGCGAGCCGTCGTGCTTGCGGTGCTCGTAGAGCATCGACTCGTCCTGGATCCGGCCACGCTGGTAGCCGGTCTCCATCGCGCCCAGCACGCCGCCGCGCTCGTTGATCCGGTCGAACTCCGCCAGCACGGCGGCCTCGACCAGGTCGGTGAGCTCGTCGATGACGAACGAGCCCTGGAGCGGGTTCTCGTTCATCGCGAGGCCCCACTCGCGGTTGATGATCATCTGGATCGCGAGCGCCCGGCGCACCGACTCCTCGGTCGGGGTCGTCACGGCCTCGTCGTAGGCGTTGGTGTGCAGCGAGTTGGCGTTGTCGTAGATCGCGATGAGCGCCTGCAGGGTGGTGCGGATGTCGTTGAAGTCCATCTCCTGCGCGTGCAGGGAGCGACCGGACGTCTGCACGTGGTACTTCAGCTTCTGCGAGCGGTCGTTGGCGCCGTACTTCTCCTTCATGGCGACCGCCCAGATGCGGCGGGCGACGCGACCGATGACGGAGTACTCCGGGTCCATGCCGTTGGAGAAGAAGAACGACAGGTTGGGCGCGAAGTCGTCGATGTCCATGCCGCGCGCGAGGTAGGCCTCGACGTAGGTGAAGCCGTTGGCGAGGGTGAACGCGAGCTGGCTGATGGGGTTCGCCCCGGCCTCGGCGATGTGGTAGCCGGAGATCGAGACGGAGTAGAAGTTCCGCACCTGGTGCTGGATGAACCACTCCTGGATGTCGGCCATCATCCGCAGGCTGAACTCCGTGGAGAACAGGCAGGTGTTCTGGCCCTGGTCCTCCTTGAGGATGTCGGCCTGGACGGTGCCGCGGACGTTGGCGACGGCGTGCGCGGCGAGCATCGCGCGCTCCTCCTCCGACGGCTCGCGGCCCTCCTTCTCGCGGAACGCGTCGACCTGCTGGTCGATCACGGTGTTGAGGAAGAACGCCAGCACGGTCGGGGCCGGGCCGTTGATCGTCATCGACACCGACGTCGACGGCGAGACCAGGTCGAAGCCGTCGTAGAGCACCTTCATGTCGTCGAGCGTCGCGACGGAGACGCCGGACGTGCCGACCTTGCCGTAGATGTCGGGGCGCTCGTCGGGGTCACGGCCGTAGAGGGTCACCGAGTCGAAGGCGGTCGAGAGGCGCTTGGCGTCGCCGTCGGCCGAGAGGATCTTGAAGCGGCGGTTGGTGCGGGCCGGGTCGCCCTCGCCGGCGAACATCCGGGCCGGGTCCTCGCCGTCGCGCTTGAACGGGAAGACGCCCGCGGTGAAGGGGAAGTGGCCGGGGAGGTTCTCACGGCGCCAGAAGCGGACGAGCTCGCCGTGGTCGGCGTACGACGGCAGTGCGACGCGCGGGATCTTGTTGCCCGACAGGGACTCCCGCGTCAGCCGCGTGTGGATCTCCTTGTCGCGGACCTTGGTGACCATCTCGTCTCCCGAGTAGGACTCCACGACGGCCGGCCAGCCCTCGATCTGCTGCGCGACCTCGGTCGGCAGGTCCTCGCGGGCCTTCTCCAGCAGGGCCGGGACGTCGCCGAGCCCCTCGGTGGTCGAGCCCGTCGAGACCAGCTCGCCGGCAACGAGGTCGAGGCGCTGCACGCGCCGCGCGGCCTCGGCCAGCGTCTCGGTCCGGGCGTGGTACTTCCGCACGGTCTCGGTGATCTCGGCGAGGTAGCGCACCCGGTCGCTCGGGACGACCTGGCGGATCCCCGACGAGTGGCGTACGTCGACCGCCGGCAGCGTGCCCTCGTCGACGGGCAGCCCGCGGTCGGCGAGCAGGCCGCGCAGGTGCTGGTAGAGCGCGGTGACGCCGTCGTCGTTGAAGGTGGCCGCCGAGGTGCCGAAGACGGGCATGTCGGAGGGCTGCTTGCCGAACGCCTCGCGGTTGCGGACCAGCTGGCGACCGACGTCGCGGAGCGCGTCCTTGGCGCCGCGGCGCTCGAACTTGTTGATCGCCACGACGTCGGCGAAGTCGAGCATGTCGATCTTCTCCAGCTGCGAGGCGGCGCCGAACTCCGGCGTCATGACGTACATCGAGGTGTCCACGAACGGGACGATCGCGGCGTCGCCCTGGCCGATGCCGGGGGTCTCCACGATGACGAGGTCGAAGCCCGCGGCCTTCACGA
Source organism: Nocardioides ginsengisegetis (assembly GCF_014138045.1). NCBI lineage: Bacteria > Bacillati > Actinomycetota > Actinomycetes > Propionibacteriales > Nocardioidaceae > Nocardioides > Nocardioides ginsengisegetis. The sequence continues at coordinate 3,678,289 of NZ_JACGXA010000001.1, read as the reverse complement.
CGTCGATGACGTCGCCGAGGTGGGCGGGCAGCTCGTGGGCGCCGCGGGTGGCCAGCGAGCGGAAGAAGACCCGGTCGCCGTCGAGGGAGTTCATCCGGATCCGGTCGCCGAGCAGGGCGCCGCCGCCCTTGCGGCGGGTGGGGTCGACCGCGATGACGGCGACCCGCAGCTTGTCCTGCTGGTCCACGCGGAAGCGTCGTACGAGCTCGTCGGTGAGGGACGACTTGCCCGAGCCGCCCGTGCCGGTGATGCCGAGGACCGGGACCGTGTGGGAGGCGCCGGCCGCGCGGAGCTGCTCGAACATCGCGGCCGGCAGGTTGCCGCCCTCGGCGCCGGTGATGGCGCGCGCGATGGCGAACCGGTCGCCGCTGAGCACCTGCTCGGCTCCGACCTGCTTGCCCGCCCAGAGGTCGAAGTCGCAGTCCTTGACGACCGAGTTGATCATCCCGACGAGGCCCATCCGCTGGCCGTCCTCGGGGGAGAAGATCGTGACGCCGGAGGCGCGCAGCCGCTCGATCTCGTCGTGCACGATCACGCCGCCACCGCCGCCGACGACCTTGATGTGGTCGGCGCCCTGGGCGCGCAGCGACTCGACGAGGTACTCGAAGTACTCGATGTGGCCGCCCTGGTAGGACGAGACCGCCACGCCCTGGGCGTCCTCCTCCAGCGCCGCGTCCACGACCTCCTGCACCGAGCGGTTGTGGCCGAGGTGGATGACCTCGGCGCCCTGGCTCTGGAAGATCCGCCGCATGATGTTGATGGAGGCGTCGTGACCGTCGAAGAGGCTCGACGCCGTCACCAGGCGCACGGGGTGGGTGGGGGTGTGGAGCTCGGGCTTTGCCACGGGTGTCACCTCACGGGTAGGAGTTCACCCAAATAGTAGGACGTCCTACTAAATGGGGCCAGTCGAGGGCGCGCCGCCTCCCGTGGCGGGAGCGGGCTCAGCGCACGGTGACGGCGAGCACGGTCGTGTCGTCGCCCCCGCTGCCGGGCACGGCCGCGAGCACCCGGTCCACCCAGGCCTCGAGCCCGTCCTCGTCCGGGCCGGTCCCGGCCGACTGCTCGAGCAGGCGCAGGTTGTCGAACAGGTCGCTGCCGCGCCGCTCGACCAGGCCGTCGGTGAACATCAGCAGCGTCGCCCCGGGAGGTACGTCGATCGCCAGTGCGGTGGCCAGCCCGGAGCCCAGCCCGAGCACCGGCCGCGCGGTCGGGCGCAGTGTGAGCGTCGGGTCGGTGGAGAGCAGCAGCGGCGCCGGGTGCCCCGCGCTGGCGGCCTCGAGCCGACGGGCCTCCCGGTCCACCACGACCACCAGGGCCGAGGCGATCTGGTCGTCGACGAGGTCGGCCACGAAGCGGTCGAGCTTGTCGAGGCTGGAGCCGATCGCGTCGCCGGTGAGCAGGTAGGCGCGCAGCGCCGCCCGGACCTGCATCATCGCCGCCACGGCCTCGACCCCGTGGCCGGCCACGTCGCCGATCACGAAGGCCGTGCGGCGGTCGTCGATGCGCACGCAGTCCCACCAGTCGCCGCCGAGCTGGTAGGACGCGGCCGAGGTGTAGCGGACGGCGACGTCGAGGCCCTCGAGGCGAGGGGCCCGCTCGGCGAGCACGCTGCGCTGGAGCGACTCGGCCACCTGGATCTGCTCGCGCGACCGCTTGAGCAGCAGGCCGTTGAGCTGGGCCCGCAGGTGGTCGGCCGCCTGGTTGTCCTCGTCGGACCACGGCCGGCTGTGGCCGCGGACCACCTCCCGCCACTTGTCGAAGGACTTGCGCGGCGAGAGCCGCACCGCGGCGCCCTCGCTCGAGGCGAGCTCCTTGTTGCGGGGGTCGCCGCCCCAGTCGACGGTCTGCTCGAACTCCGGTCGCAGCCAGACCAGCCAGCGGTCGGGAAGGGTGCCGATGGCGAGCGCCCCGGCCGGGAGGTCGGCGTACTGCTGGAGGCGCGGGTCCAGTCCCGCGACGTGCTCGGTGCTCCCGATCGAGCTGTCCTCCGGGCCGAGCAGGGCGCCGGCGATGAGCGGCAGCGCGGCGTTCGACGGGACGACGCCGCGGGTCTGCAGCCGGCCGTCGGCCCACAGCGCCATGCCGTTGGCCTGCATCAGGTCGGCCACCTCCGGGTCGTCGAGGAGGGCGTCGAGGACCGGCTCGCTGGTGCCGGCCAGCCGGCCGAGCATGCGGGCGAGCAGCTCGCTGGTCTCGAGCGCGCGGCGGCTGGCGTCGGCGCGCTCCCGCTCCGCGATCTGCTGCGAGGCGACCTGGCTGAGGAACTCGGCGGCGGCGCGGGCGTCCTGGCTGGGACGGTGCGGGCCGGAGTAGTGGTGGCAGGCGACCAGGCCCCACAGCTCGCCGTCCTGCACGAGCGAGAGCGACATCGAGGAGGTGACGCCCATGTTCTGGAGGTACTCCAGGTGGATGGGCGAGACGCTGCGCAGCGTCGAGTGGGACAGGTCCAGCGGTGCCTGGGGGACCGGGTCGAGGATCGGGTGCAGCGGCACCGGCGTGTAGTGGACGTCGGCGATCAGCCGCGTCCAGTTGACGGTGTAGAGCCGCCGCGCCTGGGCCGGGATGTCGGTGGCGGGGTAGTGCAGGCCGAGGAACGGGTTGAGGTCCGCGCGCCGCTCCTCGGCGATCACCTCGCCGTTCCACTGGCGGTCGAAGCGATAGACCATGACACGGTCGAAGTCGGTCAGCGCCGCGACCTCGCGGGCCAGCTGGGCGGCCAGGCCGACGGTGCTCTTCTCGGCGGACAGCCGGGCCATGGCGCTGCGGGCGGACTGGTAGGTCAGGAGCACCGACCGCGGGCGACCGACGGTCTCGATCTCGATCACGAGCCGGGTGGCCGAGCGGTGCAGCGTGACGTCGACCTCGCGGCCGGCCAGCGATCCGGGCAGCGTCTCGGGCAGGCTGATGATCAGCGGCTCGCGGAAGGTCGCCTCGTCGAGCCGGCGGCGTACGGCGTCCTCGACGGCCTCGCCGACGAGGGACGCGAGCGTCCCGCCGACGGCCTCCTCCGCGGCGACTCCCACGAGCTCCTCGCAGTTGGCCGAGGCGACCGCGACCAGCATGGTCGGCGGGTCGACAGCGAGGAGCATCCCGTGGGGCTGGATCGCCCCCGGGATGTGGATCGGCTCGTCCTCGCAGTTGGTGAGGTCTGCGGGGGCGTAGGCCGGCGTGTGCCGGCCGTCCGGGGTCGCGCTCATGTGTCCCTTCCCGAACCGGTCCACGGCCACCGTGGCCGGATCGGGCCACCGTATCCCGTAGCGAGCCCCCGGGCACGACGGATGTGCCCACCCCTGAGGGTGAGCACACCCGTGGGGGTGATGGGGGAAGCGCGATGGATGTCTAGGGTGGGCGCCGTGTTGGAACGGACCTTTGAGGCAGACCTGCTCGACCGGACGCTGCGTGTGCGCGGCGAGGTCGACGACTACGGCATCATCGCGCTGCGCAACCTGCTCGCCGAGCACGGCACTGCGCCGGGCAGCCGGCTGGTGGTGGACCTCAGCGGGGTCGACTACCTGCCCAGCGTCGCGGTCGGGGTGCTGACCCGGGCGCTGGCCTCGGCGGACCGGACCGGCGCCGACCTGTCGCTCGTGGCCGCTCAGGGCTCCGTGGCCCAGCGGGTCCTGATGGTCTGCGCGCTGCCCTACCGCCTCGGCGACCGCGACGACACCCCGCCGGACGCCGACGTACCTGCCTGACGGCTCTCAGGCGAGCGGCAGCACTGCGGTCACTCGCGTGCCGGCCGTGTGGTCGACCCACCACCGGGAGGTGAGGGCCTCGACCATCGCGAGCCCGCGGCCGCGCGCGGCCAGGACGTCGGGGGGCATGACGTGCGGCTCGGTCTCCCCGCCGCCGTCGAGCACGCTGACCTCCAGCGCCTCGTCCTGGAGCGCCCAGGAGACCTCGAGCCCGTCGTGACGGTCGGGACGGCCGTGGTCGAGCCCGTTGGCGACCAGCTCGCCCAGCACGATCGCGGCGTCCTGGACCACCTGGGCGTCGAGGTGCTTGTGGCGCAGGAACCCTGCGAGCAGCACCCGCGCCGCACGGTTGCTGCCCATCTCGAACGGCAGCTCGTGCACCTCGAAGCGGGTCTCCTGCTGGGTGCCCTCGCCCGCGGGCGCGTCGTTCACGGCCGGGCCGCTCAGGACATCTCGTGCGGGAGACCGCAGATCGTCAGCACCCGCTGGGCGACGGAGCCCTCCGCGGCGACGAGCCCGATGTCGATGCCTGCCGCGGCGGCCTTGCGCTGGGCCGCGGCCACCACGCCGACGGCCAGGCTCGGGAAGTAGTCGACCCCGCCGAGGTCGATCCGGATCGGGCGGCTGAACTCGCGGGTGTACTTGGCGATGTCCTCGCGGAGCGCCACGCCCGCGACCTCGTCGATCTCGCCCCGGACGGTCAGGACCGAGGAGGTCTCGTCGAAGCCGCTGGAGTACGCCTGTTCGTCCACGGCCCGAGAATAGTCGCCCGCCGCCCCGACCGACACCCGGCCGATGCCGGGTAGCGTTCGGAGCGTGGACCACCAGCCCCAGCCCGCGCTCTCCGACGCGATGCGCGAGGGTTCCCGACTCGAGCACGAGGAGGCCGAGGCCAGCCCGTTCGTCTCCGACCTCGTCGGCGGCCGGGCCCGGCCCGCGCAGTACGCCGCCTACCTGCGCCGGCTGCGCGTCGTCTACGCCGCCCTCGAGGACGCCGTCCGGGACCGCCGCGAGCACCCCGCCGTCGCCGGGGTCCACGACGACGCGCTGACGCGCAGCGACGCGCTCGAGGCCGACCTGGCGCACTGGGCGCCCGGCCGGGAGCCGGCCGTCGCGTCGCCGGCGGCCGAGGCCTACTGCGCCCGGATCGAGGCGGCCCGCCTGCGCCCGCACCTGCTCGTGGCCCACCACTACACCCGCTACCTCGGCGACCTGTCCGGCGGCCGGGTGCTGGCCCAGGCCCTCCGTCGCGAGTACGCCGACCAGGGGCTGGAGTCCGCCGGCCTGGCGTTCTACGACTTCCCGGAGATCCCCAAGCCGGTGCCCTACAAGCGCGACTACCGCGACCGGCTCGACGCCCTGCCCCTGTCGGACGCCGACCGGGCCGAGGTCGTCGAGGAGGTCCGGCAGGCCTTCCGGCTCAACCGCGACCTGTTCGCCGAGGTGGCCGACCCGCACGTCGACGCCGAGACTGATCCAGCGCTCAGCGGGGCGCTCGACCGATGACGCAGGTCCCGCCGACCTCGTCGTCGGCGGCGACCTCGGCCACCAGGCCGGCCCGGGTCACGAGCGCGGCGGTCGCCGGCGCCTGACGGTCGCTGGTCTCGATCAGGAGCGCGCCGCCCGGCCGCAGCCAGTCGGTCGCTCCCGCGGCCACCCGTGCCTGCAGGTCCGTGCCGTCGGGCCCGCCGTCCAGCGCGACCCGGTGCTCGTGGTCGCGCGCCTCCGGTGGCATCAGGGCGATCGCCCCGGTCGGGACGTACGGCGCGTTCGCGACCAGCACGTCGACACGGCCGCGCAGCCCGCCCGGGAGGGCGTCGTACAGGTCGCCCTCGAGGACCCGTTCGGGCGGCAGGTTGCGCCGGGCGCAGGCGACGGCAGCGGGGTCGACGTCGGCCGCCCACACCTCCGCCGCGGGGTCGCCGGCCAGCAGGGCCGCCCCCAGCGCGCCGGTCCCGCAGCACAGGTCGAGCACCACGCCGCCGGGCGGCAGCAACGCCCGGGCGCGGGCGACGAGGAAGGCCGAGCGCTGCCGCGGCACGAAGACGCCCGGTGCCACCGCGACCCGCAGCCCGCAGAACTCCGCGAACCCGACGACCAGCTCCAGCGGCGTCCCGGCCACGCGCGCCGTCACCATCCCCTCGAGGGCGGCGGCGTCCGCGGCGGCCTCGACCAGCAGTCGGGCCTCGTCCTCGGCGAAGACGCAGCCGGCCGTCCGCAGCCGCACCACGAGGGCGGCGAGGGCGGCCGGGGACAGGGTCAAGGTCGGCTCCGGTGCGAGGCGGGTGGGGGCGCTGGACGATGATGGTCGCATGCCTGACCTGCCCACCACGGCGCTCGACCAGCTCACCTGGGTGTGCGTCGCGTACGCCGCCGTGGTCACCGTCGCCGCGCTCGTCGTGACCCTGCGCCGCATCCCGCGACCGCCGTTGCTCGACTCGACCGTGTGGGTCCTCGAGCTGCTCATGGCCGTGCGGGCCGTCGCAGGCCTGGGCACCATGCTCAAGGGCGACCGGCCGGCCGAGATGTCGGCCCACATCGGCTACCTCGTGGCCTCGGTGTGCGTCCTCCCCATCGCGATGCAGTCGATCGCCGACGACCGCGGCCGCTGGTCCAGCGGCGTGGTGACGGTCGCGGCACTCGCGGTGACCGTGGTCGCCGTACGCCTCCAGATGACGCTCGCCTGACCCCAAGCCCGACAGGAACCACGTGACCGAGACGACCACCCCGCCCGAGCCCGACCACGCCGTCCGCAGCGGCCCGCACAAGGTGCTGCTCGCGTTCTACGCGCTCTTCACCCTGGCCGCCGGCGCCCGCGCCGCCGTCCAGCTGGCCACCGACGCCGACAAGGCGCCGGTCGCCTACACGCTGTCCGCCGTCGCCGCGCTGACCTACGCCGCGGGCTGGGTCGCGATCCGCCGCGCCTCGGTCGGCCACACCGGGCTGGCCAGCGTGCTGCTGTGGGTCGAGCTCGGCGGCGTGCTGACCGTCGGCACCCTGTCGCTGGTGCAGCGCGACTGGTTCCCCGACGCGTCGGTGTGGTCCGACTACGGCATCGGCTACGGCTTCGTGCCGGCGGTCCTCCCGATCGCCGGGCTGCTCTGGCTGCGCCGCCAGAAGGTCGCGGGCGTCACAGCCTCCTGAACGGGGTCGTCCGCCACTGGCCGTCGCCCGGTCGCCCGACGTTCATCCAGGCCGGGCAGCGTCGCGGGGTCTGCCCATCCCCCGAAGGAGACGACCCATGCGACGCATGCCCCTGCGCACCCTTGCCGGCTCGGCCGCCCTGGCGCTCGCCGCCGGCGGCGCCCTCGCCACCAGCGCGACCAGCGCCGGCGCCCCCGGCACGACCGGCACCGACAGCGCCCTGGCGACCGGCTTCGCCCAGACCACCCGCAGCACGCCCTGGACCGAGATCAGCAAGCTGCACCTGGACTTCAACACGTTCCACACCGAGGGCCTGGCGATCACCGACCAGCACATCTTCCTGTCGTCGGTCGAGATCATCGAGCCGACCCAGAAGTACCCCAGCCCCGTCGGCGGCTACGACCGCACACCCGGCAAGGGCGTCGGCCACCTGTTCGTGATGGACCGGCAGGGGCACCTGCAGAAGGACATCGTGCTCGGCGAGGGCGACATGTACCACCCGGGCGGCATCGACTTCGACGGTCGATCCGTCTGGGTGCCGGTCGCGGAGTACCGCCCCGACAGCGCCTCGGTCATCTACAAGGTCGACGCCACCAGCCTCAAGGTCTCCGAGCAGTTCCGCGTGCAGGACCACATCGGCGGCATCGTCAAGGACGACACGACCGGCGACCTGGTCGGCAACACGTGGGGCTCGCGGAAGTTCTACGCGTGGAGCCCGACGGGTCGGCAGAAGTCCACGTGGTCCAACCCGAGCCACTTCATCGACTACCAGGACTGCCAGTACGTCGCCTCCGCCAAGGCGGTCTGCAGCGGCGTCGCCAACCTGCCGCAGACGCCGACCGCCGGCGGCTCGGCCGCGACGTACGAGCTCGGCGGCCTGGCGCTGGTCGACCTGCACACGCACGCCGTCGTGCACGAGATCCCCTTCCAGCAGTGGTCCGAGGCCGGCCACGTGATGACCCGCAACCCGGTCAAGATGGCGGCCGACGGCTCGCACCTCACGCTGTGGGCGGCGCCGGACAACGGCGAGGAGGCCGGCGGCACCGAGCTCTACACGTTCACCGCCGACGTCTCCTGAGGCCCGGTTCTGGAACGTGTTCTAGATTGAGCCCGTGACCGCCGCAGTCCCCGACGTCTTCGCCCCTGCCGTGCTCGGCCCGGTCCGGCTGCGGAACCGGACGGTCAAGGCGGCGACCTTCGAGGGGCGCACGCCGCACGGCCAGGTGACCGACGACCTGATCGACTACCACCTGGCCGTGGCGCGCGGCGGGGTCGGGCTGACCACGGTGGCCTACCTCGCCGTCGCCCCCGAGGGTCGGACCCATCGCGAGCAGGTCGTGGTGGGGGAGTCGACCGCGGCCGGCCTGGCCCGGCTCGCCGATGCCGTGCACGCCGCCGGGGCGGCGGTCGCGGGCCAGGTCGGGCATGCCGGCCCGGTCGCCAACGGTCGCTCCAACGGCGTACGCGCCCTGGCGGCCTCGCGGATGCCCAGCCCGCTGTCGATGCAGATGGTCGGCTCCGCGAGCGAGAAGGACCTGACCCGGATCACGAAGCAGTACGTCGCCACCGCGCGCACCCTCGTGACCGCCGGCTTCGACGTGCTCGAGCTGCACATGGCGCACAGCTACCTCATCTCCAGCTTCCTCGCGCCCGGGCTCAACCGGCGCCGCGACCGCTGGGGCGGCGCGCTGGAGAACCGCGCCCGGCTCGCCCGCCAGGTCGCCCGCGCCGTGCGCGAGGAGGTCGACGGCGAGGTGGCCGTGACGGCCAAGGTGTCGCTGGGCGACGGCTTCCGGGGCGGGGTCACGACCGAGGAGGGGTTCGAGGCCGCCCGGCTCCTGGAGTCCGACGGGACCCTCGACTCGCTCCAGCTCAGCGGCGGCAGCTCGCTGATGAACCCGATGTACCTCTTCCGCGGGGGCGCGCCGGTCGCGGAGTTCGCCGCCGCCATGCCGCTGCCGGTCCGGGTCGGGATGCGGGTGGCGGGCGGGTCGTTCCTCAAGGAGTACGCCTTCGAGGAGGCCTACTTCCTCGAGAAGGCGCGGACCTTCCGGGCCGGGCTCGCCATGCCACTGATGCTGCTCGGCGGCATCAACCGCCGCGAGACGATGGAGCAGGCGATGGCCGAGGGCTTCGACTTCGTCGCGATGGGGCGCGCGCTGCTCCGCGAGCCCGACCTGGTCGACCGGCTCCAGGCGGGCCGCCAGGACGCCGGCGTGTGCATCCACTGCAACCGCTGCATGCCGACGATCTACACCGGCACCCGCTGCCCGGTCGTCGAGGAGACCACCCTTCCGCAAACCTAGAACCTGTTCTAGATTGCTGGCATGGTCTCGACAGGCTCGACCACCGGGCTGCCCCTCAAGGTCGTCGTGTGGTCCACCGGCACGGTCGGCCGGCACGCCATCGCCGGGATCGACCGGCACCCCGATCTCGAGCTCGTCGGCGTCTGGGTCAGCAACCCTGACAAGGTCGGCCGCGACGTCGGCATCCTGGCCGACCTCGGCCGCGAGCTGGGGATCGAGGCCACGAGCGACCGCGACGCGCTGCTTGCCCTGCAACCCGACTGCATCGTGCACACCGCGATGGCCGACGACCGGGTCTTCGAGTGCATCGAGGACCTCTTCGGCTTCGTCGAGGCGGGCGTCAACGTGGTCTCCAGCGGCCCCGTCCTCCTGCAGTGGCCGGACAAGATCCTCCCCGACGAGATGCTGCAACGGCTCGCCGACGCCGGGGCGCGCACCGGCGCCAGCCTGCACGTCAACGGGATCGACCCGGGCTTCGCCAACGACGTGCTGCCGCTGAGCCTGACCAGCCTCTCCCAGCGCATCGACGAGGTACGGGTGATGGAGATCGCCGACTACTCGACCTACTACCAGCCGGTGGTCATGCAGGAGATCTACGGCTTCGGCAAGTCCCTGGACCACCGCCCGATGCTCTGGGAGCCCGGGATCCTGACGATGGCGTGGGGGAGCGTGGTCCGCCAGCTCGCGGCCGGCCTCGGCATCACCCTCGACGAGCCGCTCACCGAGGAGGTCGACCGCCGGGCCGCCGAGGTGGACACCAAGACGGCCAGCGTCGACATCGAGGCCGGGACCATGGGGGCCGTGCGGTTCCAGGTGATCGGCAAGGTCGACGGGGTCCCGCGCGTCGTCCTCGAGCACGTCACCCGCACTGCCGAGGACCAGGTGCCCGAGTGGGCCCAGCCCCCCGAGGGCGGCGGCTGCTACCGCGTCGTGATCACCGGGGAGCCGTTCATGCAGTGCGACTTCGTGCACCACGGCGAGCACGGCGACCACAACGTCTCCGGGATGATCGTCACCGCCCAGCGCCTGGTCAACGCCGTGCCCGCCGTCGTCGCGAGCCCGGGCGGGCTCGTCACCGCGCTCGACCTGCCGCTCGTCACGGGCAAGGGCCTGGTGGCGCACGCATGACGATCCTGGACCGGTTCACGCTCACCGACCACGTCGCCGTCGTCACCGGCGCCGGCCGCGGGATCGGCGCCGCCACCGCGGTGGCGTTCGCCCAGGCGGGTGCCGACGTGGTGCTCTCCGCCCGGACCGCCCACCAGCTCGACGCGGTCGCCGACCAGGTCCGGGCCGCCGGCCGCCGCGCCCTCGTCGTCCCGGCCGATCTCAGCGACACGGACGCCGTGGCCGGGCTCGCGCAGGCGGCGTACGACGAGTTCGGGCGGCTCGACACGGTCGTCAACAACGTCGGCGGCACCATCCCCAACGCCTTCCTCGACACCGACGTGGCCTACCTCGAGGAGGCGTTCCACTTCAACGTCTCGACCGCCCACGCGCTCTCGCTCGCGGCGGTCCCCCTGATGCTCAAGGGCGGCGACGAGGGGCAGAAGTCGATCGTCAACATCTCCTCGATGATGGGCCGGGCCTCCGGCCGCGGCTACCTCGCCTACGGCACCGCCAAGGCCGCCCTGGCGCACTGGGCCCGGCTCGCTGCCACCGACCTCGCCCCGCGGATCCGCGTCAACGGGATCTTCGTGGGCTCGGTGATGACCTCGGCGCTGGAGTTCGTGGCCGGGGTGCCGGAGATGATGGAGCAGATGGAGACCAAGACCCCGCTGGGCCGGGTCGGCGAGGCCGAGGACATCGCGGCCGCCGCGCTCTACCTCTGCTCGCGGGCCGGCCAGTACGTCACCGGCAAGATGCTCGAGGTCGACGGCGGCATCCAGCAGCCGAACCTCGACCTCCACCTCCCCGACCTCACCACCTAGGGTCACGGGGGTGACCAGCACCAGCACCGCCCACGCGATCTCCCCGGACTCCGGCCAGCACTGGACCGAGCCGGGCGCGTGGCGGGTCGCCGAGGGGATCCACCGGATCCCGCTGCCGCTGCCGATGGACGGTCTCCGGGCCGTCAACGTCTACGTCCTCGAGACCGAGCACGGCCTGACGCTCGTCGACGGCGGCTGGGCGATCGAGGAGAGCCGGACGCTGCTGGAGAAGTCGCTGTCCGAGATCGGCTTCGGGCTGCGCGACATCACCCGCTTCCTCGTCACCCACGTGCACCGCGACCACTACACGCAGGCCGCGGTCATCGGCAAGGAGTACGGCGCCCACGTCAGCCTCGGCATCGGCGACAAGCCGACCCTCGACCTGATGCACCACCACGACGACGTCGACGAGGACCCGACCCTCGCCGTGCTCCGCACCGCGGGCGCCCACGAGATCGCGGAGAAGTGGCAGAAGTTCACCGACGGCCGGATGCCCGACCTGTCGATGTGGCACTACCCCGACACCTGGCTCGACGGCGACCACGAGATCGAGATCGGCACCCGCACCCTGCACGCGGTGCACACCCCCGGCCACACCCAGGGCCACTTCGTCTTCGCCGACCACGCCGACGGCATCCTCTTCGCCGGCGACCACGTGCTGCCCACGATCACGCCCTCGATCGGCTTCGAGCCGGTCCCGGTCGAGCAGCCGCTGCGCGACTTCATGGCCTCGCTCACCAAGGTCCGTGAGCTGCCGGACCTGCGGCTGCTGCCGGCCCACGGCCCGCTCGCGCCGTCCTCCCACGCCCGGGTCGACCAGCTCCTCGACCACCACGAGCACCGGCTGGAGCTCTGCCTCGCGGCGCTGGCCGGCGGCCCGGCCACGGCGTACGACGTCGCGGGCGAGCTGCCCTGGACCCGCCACGAGCACCGGCTCGCCGACCTCGACGAGTTCAACGGCGCGCTCGCGTCGATGGAGACCAAGGCCCACCTCGAGCTGCTGGTCGCGCGGGGTCAGGCGACCCGCGAGGTGACCGACGGCGGGGTCGTCTTCACTCGCGCGTGAGCCGCATCGGGACGTGCGGGATGCCGTCCTCGAGGAACTCCGCCCCGTCGGCCACGAAGCCGAACCCGGCGTACCAGCCGGCCAGCGGCACCTGCGCGTCCAGCACCACGTCGCGGTCGGGGCAGACCTGCAGGGCGGTGCCCATGACGAGGTCCGCCAGCCCGCGGCCGCGCGCCTCGGGCGTCAGCACGACGCGGCCGATCCGCCAGGTGCTCGCGTCGTCGAGGACCCGGGCGTAGCCCAGCAGCGCGTCGCCGCTGTCGCGCAGCAGCACGTGCCGCGTGCCGGGCTCGACGTCGCGACCGTCGAGGTCGGGGTAGGGGCACGCCTGCTCGACGACGAACACCGCCTGCCGCAGCCGCCACACGTCGTACGCCGTCCGGGCGTCGAGGGCGGCGAAGGGGACCGCGGTGATGTTCACCGGAGGAACTCCAGCGTCTGCTTCCACGCCCGCCGGGCCTCGGGCACCAGCGGCAGCAGCGGGTAGACGTGGATCAGGTCGGGGGCCTCGACGTAGGTGAGCTCCCACGTCGAGGACAGCGCGCGGTCGGCCAGCATCCGCACCCCGGGTGCCAGCAGGTCGCGGGTGCCGCAGAACATCAGCGCCGGCGGCAGCCCGTCGAGCGGCGCCAGCCCGGGCGACACCTCCGGGCGTCCCAGGTCCTCGTCCCGCCCCGCCCACCACGAGGCGTAGGCGTGGAGCTTGCCGAGGAAGAGCCACGGGTCGCGCTCGGCGAAGGCCGCCGTGTCCGGGGCGCTCGTGGTCAGGTCGATCCACGGCGACAGGAGCAGCATTCGTTCGGGCTGCGGGCCGCCCCGGTCGCGCAGCGCCAGGGCGATCGCCATCGCCAGGCCGCCGCCGGCCGAGTCGCCGCCCAGCACGACCGGCCCGTCGGCGCACCAGCGGGCGGCGAGGTCGACCAGTGCGTCGTGCGAGTCGCGCCAGGTGTGCTCGGGCGCGAGGGGGTAGTCGGGCAGCACGATCCGGGCGCGCAGCGCCCGGGCCAGCCGTGCCACGTAGCGCACGTGGAAGGGGTCGATCGGGGCCATGAACCCGCCGCCGTGCACCCAGACCACGGTGCGCTCGGGCGTGATGCCGCGCGGCGTGACGACGTGCGACGGGAAGTCGCCGGCCGGTCCGGTCAGCGTCTCGGTCGTGACGTCGTACCGGCGCGCGAAGAACGGCACGATCCGGGTCGGCAGGGTGCGGTCCAGCCCGGCGTGCCAGCGCTCGACGCGGGCGCGCTCGGCCTCCTCGGTGTCGAGCTCGCGGGACTTGCGCAGCTTGGGCACGCCCCACGCGAGGAGCTGGTGGGTGGGACTCGGCATGCCGCGACCCTGTCACAGGCCGGTGTCACAGATCGGCGGCGGCCGGTGTCTGGATGGGTGACCGCTCGAAGACACGACACCCAGGAGCACCGATGCCCAGCACCTTCCGGATTCCCCGGGCCACGATCACCGGCCTCTACGGCCGGGTCCTGTCCGCCTACGCCCGACGCACCTACGGGCAGGTCCCCGACAACGCCTACGTCCTGTGGCACCACCGCCCGGTGCTGAAGGCGGTGCTCGGCTTCGAGCAGAAGGTGGCGAAGTGGGACCGCCTCGACCCGACCCTGAAGTCCTACGCCCAGCTCGCCAGCGCCGGGGTCATCGGCTGCAGCTGGTGCCTGGACTTCGGCTACTTCCTCGCCCACGACGAGGGGCTCGACCTCGCCAAGGTCCGGGAGGTGCCGCGCTGGCGCGAGTCGGACGTCTTCACCCCGCTGGAGCGCGAGGTGCTGGCCTATGCGGAGGCCATGAGCCACACGCCGCTGACCGTCACCGACGAGATGGTCGACCGGCTCGTCGACCAGCTCGGGGCCGAGGCCGTCGTCGAGCTCACCCAGATGATCGCCCTGGAGAACATGCGCTCGCGCTTCAACTCCGCCGCGGGGCTCCAGAGCCAGGGATACTCCGACGTCTGCGAGCTGCCGCTCGCTAGTGTCTCGGCAGGCTCGACCAGCGAGGTGTCATGACCACTGCGACCGACGCGTTCGTCGCGCACCGCAACCTGCTCTTCACCGTCGCCTACGAGATGCTCGGGTCCGCCGTGGACGCCGAGGACGTGCTCCAGGAGACCTGGCTCCGCTGGCACGAGGTCGACCTCACCGGGGTGCGCGACGAACGTGCCTACCTGGTCCGGATCACGACCCGGCTCGCGCTCAACCGGATGCGGACGATGGCCCGGCGCCGCGAGCAGTACGTCGGCCCCTGGCTGCCCGAGCCGCTGCTCACCACCCCGGACGTCGCCGAGGACGTCGAGCTCGCCGACAGCGTCTCGATGGCGATGCTGCTGGTCCTGGAGACCCTGAGCCCGACCGAGCGGGCGGTCTTCGTGCTCCGCGAGGTCTTCGACGTCGGGTACGACGAGATCGCCGCCGCCGTGGACAAGTCGCCGGCCGCGGTCCGCCAGATCGCCAGCCGGGCGCGGGCGCACGTCGACGAGCGACGCCCCCGCGCCGACGTCACGCCCACCCAGCGCGACGAGGTGATCGCGAAGTTCCTCGGGGCCACCGCGACCGGCGACCTCCAGGGCCTCATGGACGTGCTGGCGCCCGACGTCGTGCTGATGACCGACGGCGGCGGGTTCAAGAAGGCAGCCCTGCGCCCGATCCTGGGCCGCGACAAGGTGCTGCGCTTCCTGGAGGCCGTGATGCCCGAGGACGGGTCGGCCGAGCTGGTGCTCGTCAACGGCGCCCCCGGCCTGCGACTGCTCGTCGGCGGGGTGGTCGACGCGATCGGCACGATGCTGGTCGAGGACGGCCAGGTCACCGGCCTCTACATCGTGCGCAACCCCGAGAAGCTGGCCCGGCTGGACGGGGTGATCGCCCTGACGCGGTGAGCACTAGTCTGGAGGGACATGACAGGGGAGCACGTCCGACGTGCTGAGAGTGCGGATCCGCCGCAGACCCTATGAACCTGCTCCGGTTAACACCGGCGAAGGGAGTCCCAGATGAAGTCATCGCGCGCGCTCGCGGCGATCTGCACGGTCCTGCTCGTCCCCGTCCTCGGGTCCTGCTCGGTGATCGGCGAGGGCGACGACAGCCCCGCCACCACCGCCGCCGGCAAGATCAAGGACGTCGTGCTGGTCACCCACGACTCGTTCTTCCTGCCGAAGAAGGTGGTCAAGGACTTCGAGGCGCAGACCGGCTACCACCTCGTGGTCAAGGCCTCGGGCGACGGCGGCACGCTCACCAACAAGCTCGTCCTCACCAAGGACGACCCGACCGGCGACGTCGCGTTCGGCGTCGACAACACCTTCGCCTCCCGCGCGCTGGACGAGGGCGTCTTCGCGCCGTACTCCTTCGACGCCCCGGCCGGCGTCTCCGCCTACGACCTCCCCGGCGACGACGACCACGCGCTCACGCCCGTCGACAACGGCAACGTCTGCGTCAACGTCGACGACACCTGGTTCAAGGCCCACGACCTGGCCGAGCCCCGGACCCTCGACGACCTCACCGACCCGGCCTACCAGGACCTCTTCGTGCTGCCGGGTGCGGCCACGAGCTCGACGGGGATGGCGTTCCTGCTCGCCACGGTCTCGGCGTACGGCGACGCCTGGCCGGACTACTGGAAGAAGCTGATGGACAACGGCGCGCGCGTCACCGCCGGCTGGTCCGACGCCTACGAGGTCGACTTCACGCAGGGCGGCGGCAAGGGCGACCGGCCGATCGTGCTGTCCTACGACTCCTCACCCGCCTTCACCGTCCCGAAGGGCGCGACGGCGTCCACCACCCACGCGCTGCTCGACACCTGCTTCCGCCAGGTGGAGTACGCCGGCGTCCTCGACGGCGCCGCCAACGTGCCCGGTGCCGAGGCGTTCGTGCGGTTCCTGACCTCCTCGGAGGTGCAGGAGGCGCTGCCCGAGAGCATGTACGTCTTCCCGGTCGTCGACGGCACGTCGCTGCCGGCCGACTGGGCCTCCTACGCCATGCAGCCCGACCAGCCCTACTCCGTCGACCCGGCCGACGTCGCCGCCCACCGCGACGAGTGGCTGCGCGAGTGGAGCGACGTCACCTCGCAATGAGGCGCGCCCTGACCCTCGCCGCGCTGGCGCTCCTGCCGGTCGCGGTGCTGGGCGTCTTCTTCGTGCTGCCGGTGAGCGGCATGCTGGCGCGCGGCTTCTGGCCGGACGGGTCCTTCGACCCCGGCGGGGTGATCTCCGTGCTCGGCCGGCCGCGGGTCCACCGCGTCCTGTGGTTCACGGTCTGGTCGGCCTCGGTCGCGACGGTGGTGTCGGTGCTGCTCGGGCTGCCGGCGGCGCACGCCCTGCACCGGCGGGAGTTCCCGGGCCGGCGGGTGCTGCGCGCGGCCCTGCTCGTCCCGTTCGTGCTCCCGACGGTGGTGGTCGGCGTCGCCTTCCGTGAGCTTCTGGGGGAGTCCGGTCCGTTGGGCTTCCTGGGCCTGGACGGCACGCCGGTCGCGATCGTGGCCGGCCTGGTCTTCTTCAACGTTGCGGTCGTGATCCGCGCGGTCGGCGCCTCGTGGGAGTCGCTCGACCAGCGGCCGGCCGACGCGGCCGCGGCGCTCGGAGCCAGCCCGGCGCAGGTCTTCCGCACGGTCACTCTCCCGGCGCTGCGCCCGGCGATCGTGTCGGCGGCCAGCGTGGTGTTCCTGTTCTGCGCGACCGCCTTCGGCGTCGTGCTGACCCTCGGCGGTTTGCGGTACTCCTCGGTCGAGACCGAGATCTACCTCCTCACCACCAACCTGCTCGACCTCCAGGGTGCCGCGGCGCTGTCGGTGCTCCAGCTCGTCGCCGTCGTGGCGCTGCTGCTCGTCGCCGGACGGCTGCGGGCCGTGCCGGACCCGTCGGTCTCCCGCGTGCTGCCCCGGCCCCGGCGGCTCTCGCGGCAGGACTGGCCGGGCGCGATGGCGACGCTGCTCCTCGTCGTGCTCGTCGCGCTGCCGATCGGCACCCTCGTGCTCGGGTCCCTGCAGGTCGAGGGGTCCGGCTGGGGCCTGGGCAACTACCGGGCGCTCACCACGCGCGGCACCCACCAGGCCCTGCTGGTCCCCGTGACCGACGCCCTGGTCACCTCGCTGCGCACCGCCGTCGACGCGACCTGGATGTCGCTCTCGCTCGGCCTCCTCGTGGCGGTCGTGGTCACCCGCCGGTCCCGCTCGAGGGCCGAGCGCCGCGTCCGCGCCACCCTCGACGGCTTCTTCATGCTGCCGCTCGGCGTCTCGGCGGTGACGCTCGGCTTCGGCTTCCTCATCACCCTCGACCACCCGCCGCTCGAGCTGCGCGACTCCCCGCTGCTCGTGCCGATCGCCCAGGCCCTCGTGGCGCTCCCCCTGGTGGTCCGCACCATCGTGCCGGTGCTCTCGGGCGTCGACGACCGGCAGCGCCAGGCCGCCGCCTCGCTCGGGGCCGGACCGCTGCGCGCGGTGCTGACCGTCGACCTGCCGGTGGTCTGGAAGCCGCTGCTGGCCGCCAGCGGCTTCGCGTTCGCGGCCTCGCTCGGCGAGTTCGGCGCGACGTCCTTCCTCGCCCGTGACGAGCATCCGACCGTCCCGGTCGTCATCTTCCGGCTGATCGGGCACCCCGGCCCGATGAACTACGGCATGGCACTGGCCGCCTCCGTCGTCCTCGCCGCGACCACGGCCGTCGTGATGCTCGTGGTCGAGCGGCTCCGGGTGCCGTCCGTGGGAGCCTTCTGACGCCATGCTCGAGCTCCAGCACGTCTCCGTGTCGTACGACGGCAAGCCCGCCGTCGTCGACGTCTCCCTCGACCTTCCCGTCGGGGAGGTGCTCGCGGTCCTCGGCCCGTCCGGCTGCGGCAAGTCCACGCTGCTGCGCGCCGTCGCCGGTCTCGAGCCGGTCGCCGGGGGCAGCATCACCTGGGACGGCGCGGACCTGCGCGGTGTGCCGACCCACAAGCGCGGCTTCGCGCTGATGTTCCAGGACGGCCAGCTCTTCAACCACCTCACGGTCGGCCGCAACGTGGGCTACGCGCTCCGGCTCCGCCGCGCCCCCCGCATCCCCGCCCGCGTCGAGGAGCTGCTCGACCTCGTCGGCCTCCAGGGGTACGCCGATCGCCTGCCGTCGACCCTGTCCGGCGGCGAGCGCCAGCGGGTCGCACTGGCCAGGTCGCTGGCCGTCGAACCGCGGCTGCTGCTGCTCGACGAGCCGCTGTCGGCCCTCGACGCGGGGCTGCGCGAGCGGCTGGCCGTCGACCTGCGCGGCATCCTCCGGGCAGCCGGCACCCCCGCGCTGATGGTCACCCACGACCACGAGGAGGCCTTCACGGTCGCCGACCGGCTCGCCGTCATGCGCGACGGCCGGGTCGTGCAGGAGGGCCCGATCGCCGACGTCTGGCGGGCGCCGGCGGACCCGGAGACCGCGTTGTTCCTGGGCTACGCCCGCGTCCTGCGCGACGACGCCGCCCGCACCGTCCTCGCGTCGGCCGGGCTCCCTCCCGCGCCGGCAGTCGCGGTCCGTCGCTCGGCGATCGGCGTACGGGACGGCGGTGGGCTGGTCGGCACCGTGCTGGCCAGCCGGGCCACCCCGGAGCAGGTCCGGCTGGTCGTCCACCTCGAGGGCGTCGGCGAGGTCGACGCGGTCGCGTCACTGGACGCGCACGCCGCACCGGGTGAGACGGTTCACTGTGCGGTGGATGCCACACGACTGGCGATCCTGCCGATGACCGACGCATCCCTAGACTGACGCCCGTGTATCGCCGCGCCTATGCCCTGCTCGTGGGGATCGCTGTCGTCATGGGCGGTCTGGCGATCCTGACGGCGGCCCTCCTCGACAAGAAGCTCGCCGACCCCGACGGCTTCCTCGGGCCCTCGTGGCTGCGGCTGCCGATGCTGGTCGGCAGCGCCTTCCTCATCGACCTCGTCCCCCGGACGCTGTGGCAGTCGAAGGGGAAGCTGCCCCTGATGGCACCCATCTGGCGCGCGCGGGTGCGGACGCACTGGACGCGGGAGCGGATGACGCTCGTGGTGATGGGCGTCGTGTGCTTCTACATCACCTACGTCAGCTACCGGAACCTCAAGTCCTACCTGCCGTTCGTCTCCACGACGAAGTACGACCGCACCCTCCACCTGCTCGACCGGGCCCTGATGTTCGGCCACGAGCCGGGCCTGCTGCTGCACGACATCTTCGGCACCAGCTTCATGGCCTACTTCCTGTCCTACGTCTACCTGTGGTTCCTGCCGCTCGTGCCGCTGGCGCTGACCGCGTGGCTGGTCTGGTCGCGGAACCTCACGTTCGGCTACTGGTTCGCCACCTCCCAGTGCATCGCCTGGGCGCTCGGCACGCTGTCCTACTACGCGCTGCCCACCCTCGGCCCGGGCCTGGCCTACAGCTACGTCTACTCCGACCTGCCGGACACCCCGACCGCGAGCCTGATGGCGTCGTTGCAGAACACCCGGATCGAGGTCATCAAGGGCGGCCTCGAGGGCGTGGTCCAGTCGGTCGCCGGCTTCGCCAGCCTGCACTGCGCGATCACCCTGCTGGTCGCCCTGATGGTGCAGTTCACGCTGCGCTCGAAGATCCTCAAGTGGGTCTTCTGGGTCAACTTCGGCTGCACGGTCGTGGCCACCCTCTACTTCGGCTGGCACTACATCGCCGACGACATCGCCGGCATCATGATCGCCTTCGTCTCCTTCTACGTCGGTGGCGTCGCCAGCGGCCAGAAGTTCGAGCGCCGGGGCCTGCACTCGCACCCCACCTCCACCACGTCGGCCGTTCCCGTCGACCACGACGCCTGACGCCGCACGTCGGTTCCTCGAGAACTACATCGTTGTAGTTCGCAAGCCGACACGCCGGTGGCGCAAGAAAAAGTTGGGGAAGTTGTTTCCTTTGTGACAGAAGTTCACTAACGTTCTTCGAGTGCCTCGGGCGATGGGGAAGTCGCCCGAGGCACTACCAGTCGAAGAGCCAGGGAGACCACACGTGCGGATCATGGGGATCGCAACGGCGGCCGCGCTGACCCTCGCGTTGGGGGTCTCCTCCGGGGTCACCGCGGGGATTGCCGCCGCCGACGACCACGGGATGCCGTCGCGCCAGGACGTGCACGACGCCAAGGTCGCCGTCCGCGACAAGGCCACCGACGTGGCCTCGGTGCGCGCCCAGCTGGTGCTGGCCAACCAGCGGCTCCAGGCCTCGGCCGTGAAGGCGGCCCAGGCCGCCGAGGCCTTCAACGGCGCCCGCTACGAGGCGCAGCAGGCGCGGCTCGCCGCCCACGCCGCGCAGGTCCACTCCGACGTGGCCGCCGCCGACGTCGAGCGCCAGCGGGCCGCCTACAGCGACGCCCTGGTCACCTCCTACGAGCTCGCCCCGGGCCTGACCGCCCTGTCCGCGATCGCGAAGTCCGACGGCATCACGACCGTCATCGAGCGCGCCACCACCATGCAGAACGCCGAGGGCGCGCTCGACGGGCACTACGACGAGTTCCGCGCAGCGGCGACGCTCGCAGACATCGCCACGCGACAGGCCGACCAGGCCCGGGACGCAGCCTCCGCCGCCCAGGACAAGGCCCGAGCCGCGCGCGACACCGCCCGCGCGGCCGCCGCCTCGGCCGCGTCGGACGCCCGCGCGATCGCCGCCCGGAAGACCGAGCTGATCGCCCAGCTCGCGCACCTCCAGCACATCAGCGTCACGCTCGCCGCGCGGCGCCAGGCCGCCCTCGAGGCACGGGCCCAGGCCGCGGCCGCGGCGGCCGCGCAGGCCGAGGCCGAGGCGGCGGCGCAGGCCGCGGCCCAGCAGGCCGCCGCGGCCGCAGCCCAGCAGGCGGCCCAGCAGCAGCAACAGCAGCAACAGCAGGACCAGCAGGACGCTCCCGCGCCGAGCAACCCGACGCCCCCGACGCCCCCGTCGCCACCGCCTGCCCCGCCGGCACCCCCCGCCCCGCCGGCCCCCGCGCGTGGTGCCCAGGGTGCCGTCGACTTCGCCCGCGCCCAGCTCGGCGAGCCCTACCGGTGGGGTGCCGCCGGCCCGGACGCCTGGGACTGCTCCGGCCTCACGATGGGTGCCTGGCAGGCCGGTGGCCGCTCGCTGCCGCACTACTCCGTCGCGCAGTACGAGCAGTCCACGCCGATCCAGCCCTCCGACCTGCAGCCGGGCGACCTGGTCTTCTGGGGGTCCTCCAGCGACCCGTCCTCGATCTACCACGTCGCGATGTACGTCGGCGGCGGCATGATCATCCACGCCCCGCGCACCGGCCGGCCGGTGTCGGAGGAGTCGCTCTACTACTGGATCCCGCCCAACTTCTACGCACGCCCCTGACCGTCCCCGCCCCGTCCCGGTAGCGTTCGGTCATGGCAACCGACACCGCCGCACCACCGGCCTCCGAGGGCGCGAGCGCGCCGCGGCACACCCCGCCCGACGTCGACGTCGCCGCGCTGACCGCGCTGCTCGACGGCAAGTACGCCGAGGTCCGCGGCCTGGTCCGCACCAACCTCGCCGAGTACGCCTCGATCCTCGAGGAGGCCGAGACGCTCGACCGCGACGCGTTCCGCGAGCGGGTCAAGGAGGTCGTGGTCGAGATGGCCTCGACCGGCCAGACCGGCATGGGCTTCCCGGAGGAGTACGGCGGCGGCGGCGACATCGGCGCCTCCGTGGCGGCGTTCGAGACGCTGGCGCTCGGCGACCTCTCGGTCCTGGTCAAGGTCGGCGTGCAGTTCGGGCTGTTCGGCGGCGCGATCCTCCAGCTCGGCACGCAGGAGCACCACGACGCCTACCTCGCGCGGCTGGTCACCGGGGAGCTGATGGGCTGCTTCGCGATGACCGAGTCCGGCCACGGCTCCAACGTCCAGGCGCTCGGCACCGTCGCGACCTACGACGTGGCGACCGAGGAGTTCGTCATCACCACCCACGGCGAGCAGTCCCGCAAGGACTACATCGGCAACGCGGCCAAGCACGCCGAGCTGGCCGTCGTGTTCGCCCAGCTCGAGGTGGGCGGCGAGGGCCGCGGGGTGCACGCCTTCGTCGTGCCGATCCGGGAGAAGGGCAAGCCCTGCCCGGGCGTCCGGATCGAGGACGACGGCGCCAAGATGGGGCTCAACGGCGTCGACAACGGCCGCCTGTGGTTCGACGGGGTCCGCGTCCCGCGCGGCGCCCTGCTCAACCGCTTCGCCGACGTGTCGGCCGCGGGCGTCTACGAGTCCGCGATCGAGAACCCCAACAAGCGCTTCTTCACCATGCTCGGCACCCTCGTCCAGGGCCGGGTCTGCGTCGGCGGCGCGAGCATCAACGCCAGCAAGGTCGCGCTGGCCATCGCGGTGAAGTACGCCCTGCGCCGCCGCCAGTTCGAGGCGTCGTCCGACGACCACGAGGAGCTGCTCCTCGACTACGGCATGCACCAGCGTCGGCTCTTCCCGCTGCTGGCCCGCACCTACGCGCTGCACTTCGCCCAGGAGGTCGTGGCCGCGCAGCTCCACGACGTCTTCTCCGGGATCAGCGACGACGAGCACACCCGTCGCGAGCTGGAGTCCCGCGCGGCCGGCACCAAGGCGCTCGGCACCTGGCACGGCACCCGCACCATCCAGGAGTGCCGGGAGGCCTGCGGTGGCGCGGGCTACCTCGCCGTCAACCGGTTCACCGCGCTCAAGGCCGACAGCGACGTGTTCACGACCTTCGAGGGCGACAACCACGTGCTGCTCCAGCTGGTCGCCAAGGGCCTGCTGACCGACTACTCCAGCGAGTTCTCCGACCTCGACCAGTTCGGCATGGTCCGGTTCGTGGCCGGGATGGCGGTCGAGACCGTCATCGAGCGGACCAACGTCCACAAGCTCCTCGAGCGGGTCAAGGACCTGCTGCCCGGCGGCGACGACTGGGACCAGGAGGCCGGGCTCATGGATCCCGACTACCAGCTCCAGATGCTCCGCTTCCGCGAGGAGCACATGCTCGCCGGCGTCGCGCGCCGCCTCAAGCGCGGGATCGACAACGGGATGAACCCCGGCGTGGTCTTCTCCCGCGTCCAGGACCACGTGATCGCCGCGGCCCGGGCCCACGTCGAGCGGCTCGTCCTCGAGGCCTTCGTCGCGAAGGTCGGGGCCCTGCCCGACGGCGACCTCAAGGTGGCGCTCAACCTGCTCTGCGACCTGCACGCCCTGTCCACGATCGAGGCCGACCGCGCCTGGTTCATGGAGCACGGCCGGCTGACGGTGCAGCGGTCCAAGTCGATCAGCCGCGAGGTCAACCGGCTCTGCCGCCGGATCCGGCCGATCGCCGAGGACCTGGTCGACGGCTTCGGCGTACCTCCCGAGATGCTGCGCTCCCCGGACCTGGTCGGCTGAGCGGGTGCGCCTCCCGGGACTCGGTGGCTGGAGCGAGGACCCGCTCTGGGCGTCGTTCTACGACTGGAGCGTCGAGCACCCGCAGCTCGGCGGGCTGCTGTGGAGGCTGGGCATCGGCAGCGACCTGCGCCGTCTCTACCGTGCCGCCGCCGAGATCGGCCGACAGCCGGCCGGGGCGCGCATCCTCGACGTGCCCTGCGGTGGTGGCGTGGCCCTGCGCGGGCTTCAGCGCGACCAGGGGGTCGAGTACGTCGCGGCCGACATCGCCCAGACCATGCTCGACCGGACGATGCACGCGGCCGGCGAGCGGGGCGTGGCCGACCAGGTCCGGCCGCGGCTGGCCGACGTCGAGGAGCTGCCGTTCGACGACGGGTCCTTCGACCTGGTCGTCTCGTTCACGGGGCTGCACTGCTTCCCCGACCCCGCGCGGGCGATGGTCGAGATGGTGCGCGTGCTGCGACCGGGCGGCGTGATCACCGGGAGCGCCCTGCTCAACGACACGGGCGCCCGCTACCAACCCCTGCGCATGGCGGGCCGGGCAGCGGGCCTGCTCGGGCCCGGCTGCACCGGCGACGACGTCACGCGCTGGATGTCCGCCGGAGGGGTCGGCGAGGTGTCACTGGAGATCAGCGGCGCGATCGGCTACTTCCGAGGCGTGCGCCGCTGACTCCCGCGACGGCTCAGCGGTGGGGTGGCGTCAGTGGATGGCGCCGGGGTTGTCGGCGAGGCGCTTGAACGACGCCTCGACCTCGGCCTCGGCCTCGGTGCGGCCGACCCACTCGGCGCCCTCGACGGACTTGCCGGGCTCGAGGTCCTTGTAGACCTCGAAGAAGTGCTGGATCTCGAGACGGTCGAACTTCGACACGTGCGAGATGTCGCGCAGGTGCTCCTGGCGCGGGTCGGTCGCCGGGACGCACAGGACCTTGTCGTCACCGCCGGCCTCGTCGGTCATGCGGAACATGCCGATCGCGCGGCACTTGATGAGGCAGCCCGGGAACGTCGGCTCCTGGAGGATGACCATCGCGTCGAGCGGGTCGCCGTCGAGGCCGAGGGTGTTCTCGATGTAGCCGTAGTCGGCGGGGTACTGCGTCGACGTGAACAGCGTCCGGTCGAGGCGGATGCGGCCACTCTCGTGGTCCACCTCGTACTTGTTGCGCTGTCCCTTGGGGATCTCCACCAGTACGTCGAACTCCAGCACGTCTTTCCTCCGCCAGCGTCATCGGCCCCTGCGGGCCGGGTGTCCATGGGGCCCAGCGTCTGGGCCGTGGCCAGTCTCCCGCACAATGACCCCAAAAGCGCAGTCGGAAGGGGCAAAGGGTGGCGAGACGTGACACACGCCACTGGCCCGACCCCTTCCTCCGTTGGGTTCCCGTGGTCCTCGTGCTCGCCGTGCTGGTGGCGGCCGGGACGACCTACGGACTGGAGCGGGCGGGGATCGGGGACGCCGACCCGGGCACCGACCCGGCTGCCGTCGCACCGCCCGCCGGGTTGACGCTGCCGGCGTACGCCGCCCCCGCTGCCGTGGCCCAGACCGCCGTCGACGGGCCGCTGGCGCCGGCGAAGGTGCGTCGAGCGCTCGCCCCGGCCCTCGCGGACCCGGACCTCGGGCCCGACGTGCTCGCCCTGGTCACCCGGCTCGACGGGACGCCGGTCTTCTCGCAGGCCGACGGGGCCGCCACCCCCGCGAGCACGATGAAGCTGCTGACGACGGCGGCGGCCCTCGAGGTGCTCGGACCGGAGCACACCTTCCAGACCCGGGTGGTCTCCGGGCGGCACCACCAGGTCGTGCTCGTCGGCGGGGGAGACCCGCTGCTCGCCTCGGCCCCGTCGAAGGACGCCTACCCGGCGACCGCCAACGTGGTGGACCTGGCCCGTCAGACCGCGAAGGCCCTCAAGGACAAGGGGATCCGGCGCACGAGCGTCGGCTACGACACGTCCCTCTTCAGCGGCCCCGGCGCCAGCACCCACTGGCCCGACGACTACCTGCCCGACGGCGTCGTGACCCCGATCGGTCCGCTGTGGGTCGACGAGGGCCACACCCCCAGCGGCCTCGGCCGCGTGGCCGACCCGGCCCTGGAGGCGGCCCGCGCCTTCGCGGCCGCCCTGGCGGATGCCGGCATCTCCGTCGTCGGCCGGCCGACCGAGGCGACCGTCCCGTCGACGGCGCCGCCGCTGGCGTCGGTCGACTCGCCGCCCCTCTCCCAGATCGTCGAGTGGACCCTCACCTGGTCCGACAACGAGGCCGCGGAGGTGCTCGCCCACCAGGTCGGGCTCGCCACCGGCCGGGCCGGCACGTTCACGGGTGGTGCCGCCGGCGTACGCGCCGTGCTGGACGAGCTCGGCGTCCCCCTGGACGGTGCGGTCCTGCACGACGGCAGCGGTCTCTCCCGCCAGGACCTCCTCGACCCCGGCACCCTGGCAGCGGTGCTCCAGGCCGCCGCGTCGGCCGACCACCCCGAGCTCCGGCCGCTGCTCAGCGGGTTGCCCGTCGCCGCGTTCAGCGGCTCGCTGGTCGACCGCTTCGCCGACTCCGTGCCCGCGGGGCGCGGGCGGGTCCGGGCCAAGACCGGCACCCTCAGCGGCGTCAGCGCCCTCGCCGGGGTCACGACCGACCTCGACGGGCACCCGATGATCTTCGTGCTGATGGCCGACCGGGTCGCGCTCACGGACACCGACGCCGCCCGCGAGGCCCTCGACGACCTCGCGGCCTCGCTGGCCGCCTGCCGCTGCGGCTGAGCGCCCCTCATCCGGCTCCGCCCCCTTCGCCTGCCGCGTAGGGTCACGGCATGAACTCGAGCATGGTCGACTGGGACCTCGCGGTGTCGCTGGGCTCGCGCCTGGCGGGGGAGGGCCCCGACGTGACCCGCGCCGAGGCGGAGCGGGCGGTCGCCGAGCTCCGCGCCGGGGCCGACCGGTCGACCGGCCTCGTCCGCGAGTTCACCGGACTCGTCGCGGCCGAGCGCACGGCACCGGTCCTGATCGTGGACCGGCCCGGCTGGGTGCAGGCCAACGCCGACGGCTTCGCCACCATCCTCGCGCCGGTGATCGAGAAGCTGGCCGCCAAGAAGGGCCCCCCGAGCGGCCTGTCCCTGGCGATCGGCTCCCGGGTGACCGGGGCCGAGGTCGGTGCGCTGCTCGGGTTCCTGGCCGGCAAGGTCCTCGGCCAGTTCGACCCCTTCCACGACCCCTCCGGCCGGCTCCTGCTGGTCGCGCCCAACATCGTGCACGTCGAGCGCGAGCTCGACGTCGACCCGACCGACTTCCGGCTCTGGGTCTGCCTCCACGAGGAGACCCACCGGGTCCAGTTCACCGCCGTCCCCTGGATGCGCGACCACCTCTTCGGGGAGATGCAGGCCATCGCCGAGACGATGGAGCCCAGCCGGTTCCTCGACGACGGCCTCAAGCGGATCACCGAGGCGCTCAAGGGTGGCCGGGAGGGCGGCCAGAGCCTTCTCGACATCATCGGGACGCCCGAGCAGAAGGAGATCGTCGACCGCGTCACCGGCGTCATGTCGCTGCTCGAGGGCCACGCCGACGTCGTGATGGACGGCGTCGGGCCGCAGGTCATCCCCTCCGTCGAGCGCATCCGTCGCCGCTTCAACGAGCG
The DNA here is from genome assembly GCF_014138045.1 of Nocardioides ginsengisegetis. NCBI lineage: Bacteria > Bacillati > Actinomycetota > Actinomycetes > Propionibacteriales > Nocardioidaceae > Nocardioides > Nocardioides ginsengisegetis. The sequence goes on along the minus strand of NZ_JACGXA010000001.1, from coordinate 3,651,254 downwards.
CCGCAAGGGCGTGGGGACCCTCGACAAGATCCTGCGCCGGCTGCTGGGTCTCGACGCCAAGATGGCGCAGTACCGCGACGGTGCCGTCTTCGTCCGCGGCGTCGTGGACAAGGTCGGCATGGACGACTTCAACGCCGTCTGGGAGCGCCCGGAGAACCTCCCCTCCAAGGCCGAGATCACCGACCACGCCGCCTGGATGGCCCGCGTCCTCTGAGCCGACAGACCTGACCGGACCCGACCGCATGAGCCTGCACCCCGCCGTCGCCGCCGTCCGCCTCGGCGTACGCCGGAGCCTGGCCGACCTGCCACCCGGAGCGACCGTCGTCGTCGCCTGCTCCGGGGGCGCCGACTCCCTCGCGCTGCTCGCCGCCACGGTCTTCGAGGCAGGCAAGGGCGGCTGGCGCGTCGTCGGCGCCACCGTCGACCACGGGCTGCAGGAGGGCTCGGACGAGCGGGCCGCCCGCGTCGTGGCCCAGATGGCGGAGCTCGGGGCAGCGGAGACCTTCTCGGCACGGGTGCACGTCGAGGGGGGCGGGCTCGGCCCCGAGGCGGCGGCCCGGGAGGCCCGCTACGCCGTCCTCGACGAGATCGCCCAGCGGGTCGGGGCCGAGGCGGTGCTGCTCGGCCACACGCGCGACGACCAGGCCGAGACCGTCCTGCTGGGCCTGACCCGCGGCTCCGGGGGCCGCTCGATCGCCGGCATGCGCCGCGCCTTCGACCGCTACCGCCGCCCGCTCCTCGACGTCGCCCGCGCCGACACGGTGACCGCCTGCGAGGTCGAGGGCATCGACTTCTGGAGCGACCCGCACAACGACGACCCGCGCTTCACCCGCTCCCGCATCCGCACCCGCGTCCTCCCGATCCTCGAGGACGAGCTCGGGCCCGGCGTCGCCGAGACCCTGGCCCGCACCGCCGACCAGCTCCGCGTCGACATGGAGCACCTCGACGGCCTCGCCGACGACCTGCTCCGCGCCGCAGCCCGCCCCGAGGGGCTCGACCTCGACGTCCTCGAGCCCGCCCCCACCGCCGTACGCCGTCGGGTCCTGCGCCTCGCCGCCCTCGCCGCAGGCTCACCGGCCGCGGAGCTCTTCCACGACCACGTCCTCGCCATGGACGCCCTCGTCACCGGCTGGCGCGGCCAGAAGTGGATCGACCTGCCCGGCCACGTGCGGCTCCTGCGCGCCGAAAGGCTGCTCGCCTTTCGGCGATCCGAGTGACCCGTTCGGGCCATTCGCGCCGATTTCCCTGAATTCGGGGTTGCGGAGTCCCTAGCGTCACTCGGTGGCACCACTGCCACGAGAGGAACCGTCATGGGGAAGCACCGCACCGCCGTCGTCCTGACCACCCTGGCGCTGTCGCTGCTGGGCGTCGCCCCCGCGCAGGCAGACGACGCCAACCTCCCGCTGATCCAGGGAGTCGTCGTGGACCAGTTCGGCAATGCCGTGGACAACGTCAACGTGGAGGCCACCCGCCCGACGGGCGAGGTCGCCGCCTCGTCCCTCACCTATGCCAGCCAGTGGCCCAACGGTCCCCAGCACGGCTACTTCTTCCTCGCGGTCGGACACAAGGGAGACTTCGTGCTCACCTTCGAGCGGTCGGGCTTCGCGCCGCTCGAGGTGGACGACGTCCTGGTCAAGCGGCGCCTCCAGCGGGTGTCCCTCGGCGAGGTCACGATGACCAGGCTGCTTCCCACGACCACGACCGCCACCCTGACCGACAACTCGATCCCGGTCGGCGACCGTGGTGAGGTGAACTTCAAGACCGTCAGCAAGCAGGTCGCCCCCGTCCCGGGCGAGGCCAAGGTGACCGTCGACGGCGACAAGGTCGACACCGTGACGCTGAAGAAGGGCGCGGGCAGGCTGACGCTGCCCAAGCTGGGCGCCGGCACCCATGACGTCCAGGTCCTGTTCCTGGGCGACCCCGACACCGGCGTGCTGCCCTCGAAGTCGAAGCCCGTGGAGCTCACCGTCACCAAGAAGAAGAAGCACCACCACCGCTCCGTCGCCCGCCCGAACGCCTGGTGACCCCCTGATCTAGGCTGCTCGGCATGGACGCGTCCCACGTGGAGAACGACCTCGTCAACGTGCTCTTCACCGAGGCCCAGATCCAGGGTCGCCTCGCGGAGCTGGCCAAGGAGATCGAGGCCGACTACGACGGCAAGGAGCTGCTCATCGTCGGCATCCTCCGCGGTGCCGTGATGGTGATGGCCGACCTCGCCCGCAGCTTCGGCCGCCACGTCGAGATGGACTGGATGGCGGTGTCGTCCTACGGGTCGGGGACCAAGTCCAGTGGTGTCGTCCGGATCCTCAAGGACCTCGACACCGACATCTCCGGGCGCCACGTCGTCATCGTCGACGAGATCATCGACACCGGCCTGACGCTGTCCTGGCTGACCTCCAACCTGACCTCGCGCAACCCCGCGAGCGTCGAGATCTGCACCCTCCTGCGCAAGCCCGAGGCCCTGCAGATGCCCGTCGACGTCAAGTACGTCGGCTGGGACATCCCCAACGAGTTCGTCGTCGGCTACGGCCTCGACTACCGCGAGAAGTACCGCAACCTGCGCGACATCGGGACGCTGGCTCCCCACGTCTACTCCTGAGCCGGGCACCGAAATCGGCTCCGTCGCCCCCCGGCTGGCGTCGCCTGCGAGAATGTCGGTAGCCGACGGGCGTGTACCGTCGACCGTTCAGATCAACGCGTCCGAGAGAAGCCTGTGAAGCGCATATTCAAGGGTCCCTGGCTGTGGATCGTCCTCGCCGTGGTGGGCGTCCTGCTCGCCCTGCAGTACCTCGCGCCCAACGGCGGGTACGACGAGGTCGCCACGTCCACCATGAGCGAGTACATCGCCAAGGGTGAGGTCAGTGAGGTCACCTTCGTCGACGGTGACCAGCAGATCAAGGCCACGCTGGACGACAGCGTCGACCGGTCCGGTGGCAACAAGATCACGACCTACTGGATCGACGGCACCCAGCAGACCTTCCAGGACGCCGTCCAGGCCCAGGTCGACAAGGGCACGATCGAGAAGTACACCGACGAGGTCGCCAAGCCGAGCCTCATCGGGTCGATCCTGGCCACGCTGCTGCCGTTCGCGCTGATCATCCTGCTGTTCCTGTTCCTGATGAACCAGGTCCAGGGCGGCGGCGGCCGCGGCGTCATGCAGTTCGCCAAGTCGCGCGCCAAGCTGATCTCCAAGGACATGCCGAAGACGACGTTCTCCGACGTCGCCGGCTGCGAGGAGGCCATCGAGGAGCTCGGCGAGATCAAGGAGTTCCTCCAGGAGCCCGCGAAGTTCCAGGCCGTCGGCGCCAAGATCCCCAAGGGCGTGCTGCTCTACGGTCCTCCGGGCACCGGCAAGACCCTGCTCGCGCGCGCCGTCGCCGGCGAGGCCGGCGTCCCCTTCTACTCCATCTCCGGCTCCGACTTCGTCGAGATGTTCGTGGGTGTCGGCGCCAGCCGGGTCCGCGACCTGTTCGAGCAGGCCAAGGAGAACGCCCCGGCCATCGTCTTCATCGACGAGATCGACGCCGTCGGTCGCCACCGTGGCGCCGGCATGGGCGGCGGACACGACGAGCGCGAGCAGACCCTCAACCAGCTCCTCGTCGAGATGGACGGCTTCGACGTCCGCGGCGGCGTCATCCTGATCGCCGCGACCAACCGTCCCGACGTGCTCGACCCGGCGCTGCTGCGCCCGGGCCGCTTCGACCGCCAGATCCAGGTCGACGCCCCGGACCTCAACGGCCGCCACATGATCCTCAAGGTGCACTCGCGCGGGAAGCCGATGGCCCCCGACATCGACCTGCTCTCGATCGCCCGGCGCACCCCCGGCTTCACCGGTGCCGACCTGGCCAACGTGCTCAACGAGGCCGCGCTGCTGACCGCACGCGGCAACCAGAAGCTCATCACCGACGCGTCGCTGGACGAGGCGATCGACCGGGTGATCGCGGGTCCGCAGCGCCGCACCCGCCTGATGAGCGAGAAGGAGAAGCTGATCACGGCCTACCACGAGGGCGGCCACGCCCTGGTGGCCGCGGCGCTCCCCGGCACCGACCCGGTCCACAAGATCACGATCCTGCCGCGCGGCCGGGCGCTGGGCTACACCATGGTGCTGCCCGACGAGGACAAGTACTCCCAGACCCGCTCGGAGATGCTCGACAAGCTCGCCTACATGCTGGGCGGCCGGGCCGCGGAGGAGATGATCTTCCACGACCCGACGACCGGCGCCGGCAACGACATCGAGAAGGCCACCTCGCTGGCCCGGGCCATGGTCACCCAGTACGGCATGACCGAGCGCCTCGGCGCGATCAAGCTGGGTGAGTCCAACTCCGAGCCGTTCCTGGGCCGCGACTTCGGGCACCAGCGCAACTACTCCGAGGACGTCGCAGCGATCGTCGACGAGGAGACCAAGAAGTTCCTCGCGACCGCCCACCAGGAGGCCTTCGACATCCTCGAGGAGAACCGCGACGTGCTCGACGCGCTCGTCCTGGCCCTTCTCGACAAGGAGACCCTCGACAAGGCCGAGGTGGCCGCCGTCTTCGAGCCGCTGCGCCGACGCCCCGCACGCCCGGCCTGGACCGGCTCCCCGGACCGCAACCCCTCCGAGCTGCCGCCCGTCGAGGTGCCGCAGGAGATCCGTGACCGGGCCGCAGCCAACGGCGCCTCCCACGGCCAGGAGGCCGGTGCGGGCGCGATCATCACGCCCCCCGGCTCCGGTGGCGACGTGCACGGCCAGCCCGGCCTGGGCAACGACGCGGGACTGCCGAACGCCTAGCCATGACCGACAGGATCCACTCGGTGGAGCGCGCTCCCGAGGACGTGCCCCCCTTCGACCACGCCCGCGCCGAGGCGGCCGTCCGGGAGCTGCTCTACGCGATCGGGGAGGACCCCGAGCGTGAGGGCCTGCTCGAGACGCCGGCCCGGGTGGCCCGGGCGTACGCCGAGCTCACCAGCGGCATGCACCTGCGGCCCGAGGACGTCCTCACCACGACCTTCGACATCGGCCACGACGAGATGGTCCTGGTCCGTGACATCGAGCTGTGGTCGATGTGCGAGCACCACCTCGTCCCCTTCACCGGTGTCGCGCACGTCGGCTACATCCCGGCGGAGACCGGCAAGATCACCGGGCTGTCGAAGCTGGCACGGCTCGTCGACGTCTACGCCAAGCGCCCGCAGGTCCAGGAGCGGCTGACGACCCAGGTCGCCGACGCCCTCATGGAGATCCTCGAGGCACGCGGAGTGATCGTCGTGATCGAGGCCGAGCACCTCTGCATGACCATGCGGGGCGTGCGCAAGGCCGGCGCCCGCACCATCACCTCGGCGGTCCGCGGCATGATGCACAACGCCGCCACCCGGTCCGAGGCGATGGCGCTCATCCACCGCAACCGGTGAGCTCGTCGATGTCCCCGGGGATCCTCGCGCCGATCGGCCGGCCCCGGCTGATGGGCGTCGTCAACGTCACCCCCGACTCGTTCTCCGACGGGGGCCGCTGGCTGGAGTCCGACGCCGCGATCGAGCACGGCCGCGAGCTGCTGGCCGAGGGCGCCGACATCCTGGACATCGGCGGGGAGTCGACGCGGCCCGGTGCGACCCGGCCGCTGGTCGAGGAGGAGCTGGAGCGGGTCGTCCCCGTCATCACCGCGCTCGCGGCCGAGGGTGCCGTCGTCTCGGTGGACACGATGCGGGCCGAGGTGGCCGAGGCCGCGGTGGCGGCCGGCGCCACGATCGTCAACGACGTGTCCGGCGGACTGGCCGACGAGCGGATGCTCGCGGTCGTCGCCGACGCCGGGGTCGCCTACGTGGCGATGCACTGGCGGGCCCACAGCGACCACATGGCCGACTTCGCGACGTACGACGCCCCCGGCGGCGTCGTCCGGGCCGTCCGCGACGAGCTGGCCCAGCGGGTCGACGCCGCCGTCGCCGCCGGGGTCGAGGCCGACCGGATCGTGCTCGACCCGGGGCTCGGTTTCGCCAAGCAGGGCGAGCAGAACTGGCAGCTGCTCCGCGGCCTGGGCGAGGTCCTGTCCCTGGGCCACCCGGTCCTGGTGGGCGCGAGCCGCAAGTCGTTCCTCGGGGCGCTGCTGGGCGACGAGCACGGGCCCCGCCCCGTCGACCAGCGCGAGGCCGCCAACGTCGCCCTGACCGTCGAGCTGGCCAGGGCCGGTGTGTGGGGCATCCGCGTCCACGACGTACGGTCCAGCCACGACGCGCTGAGCGTCGTCCACCGCCTGCACGACCCGCGACAGGAAGGCCAGGAGTGACCGACGAGCTCGCCGTCCTCGGCATCGAGTGCTACGGCCACCACGGCGTCTTCGACTTCGAACGACGCGAGGGCCAGACCTTCGTGATCGATCTCGCACTGGGCATCGACACCACGCCTGCGGCCGCCTCGGACGACTTGCGCGACACCGTCGACTACGGAAGTCTCGTTGCCTCGGTGCAAGCCGCCGTGGAGAACGATCCGGTCGACCTGATCGAGACCCTGGCCCAGCGGATCGCGGGTGTCTGCCTCTTGGACATTCGTGTTGAATGGGTGCGGGTCACGGTCCACAAGCCGGATGCACCCATCGAGGCGACGTTCGCGGACGTCGCCCTGACGATCACCCGAACACGTGAGGGCGAGAAGTGACTGAGACCCCCAACCCCAACATCATCGACGCGGACACGCTCACTGGTGAGATGCGCCCGATCCGCCGTGCGGTGCTGGCGCTGGGGTCCAACCTCGGTGAGCGGATGACGGCCCTGCAGGGCGCGGTCAACGCGATCGCGGACACCCCGGACGTGTGGGTCACCGGCGTCTCGCCGGTCTACGAGACCGAGCCCGTGGACTGCCCCGAGGACGCCAAGTCCTACCTCAACGCCGTCGTCACCGTCGACACCACGTTGGCCGCGACGCGCCTGATGGATCGCGCGCTGGCCATCGAGGACGCCTTCGAGCGGGAGCGCAGCGAGATCAAGAACGCCCCCCGCACCCTCGACGTCGACCTGATCGTCGTCGGCGACCGCCGCAGCGACGAGCCCGCGCTCCGCCTGCCGCACCCGCGTGCCTCCGAGCGCGCCTTCGTGCTGCAGCCGTGGTTCGACCTCGAGCCCGACGCCGAGTTCCCCGAGCTCGGCCCGGTCGCGCTCCTCCTCGAGAAGGCCGACAGCAGCGGCGTGACGCGTCGGGACGACCTGACGCTCGAGATCCAGTGACGGTCGACCCGCCCGAGGGGGAACCCTCGGGTGGGCACCTCCGCCCGACGTCCGGTGGCGTCCTCGTCGGGTGGGCGATCGTCGGCCTCGTCGGGGGCTGGCTCCTCCACGGGTACGCCGAGCGCTACATGGCGGCCGCCCCCGTCGTCACTTGGGCCCAGCCGCTGGCCCTGCTCCTGGTCGCGGCCATCCTCGGGACGACCGCCTGGCTGACCTACCGCTCGATCCACGTCCACCACCAGCGGCCCGAGGCGCACCGGATGGTCAACCGGCTGGTCCTGGCGCGCGCCTGCGCGCTGGTCGGGGCCCTCATGGCCGGTGGGTACGCCGGCTACGCGCTGTCCTGGCTGGGGGTCCAGGGCGACCTCGCCTCCCAGCGCGCCTGGCGATCTGCGGCCGCCGCAGCCGCCGGTGTGGCGATCGCCATCACAGCGGTGCTCCTCGAGCGAGCGTGTCGCGTCGGTTCCGACGGTGACGACACCTAACCTGCTTTCATGCCTTCCCCTCAGTCTCGAGCCCCCAAGGCTCGTCGTCGGCAGCGGAGCACCCGCCTCACTGTTGCCGTCGCGCTCATCGTGATCTCGGCGCTGGTCGTCCTCGGCGCCGTCCTCAGCGGCTCGTGGCTGCTGGTCGCCGTCGCCGCCGTGCTCGGCGTCGTCCTCGGCGCCGCGGCCACCCGCATCACCCACTCCGAGCTGATGGAGACCCGACGTGAGGCGGCCCGTGACCGGGCCGAGCAGGCACAGGCCTACCGCGACCTGACCGTCGCCCGCACCGCCGAGCACGCGGAGTTCTCCGCGGCCATGCAGGCCCGCATCGACGCCCACGAGCACTCCATCTCCGAGCTCGAGGTCGCGCTCACCTCGGCCCAGAAGCGGGCCGCCGAGGCCACCCGCAAGATGAACGCCGAGGCCCGCCGCGCCGACGTGGCCGAGACCGAGGGCCGCGACGTCACGCTCCGCCTCGACGAGGCCGAGGAGCGCGCCGCCGAGGCGATCGTCCGGGTGGCCGAGCTGGAGCAGGAGATCGACGTACTCCGTGCCGAGCTGGACGCCTGGCTCTCCACCGGGGTCCGCCGCCACGCCTGAGCAGGCCTCCCGGGGCTGAGACCCAGACCACGCCGACCCGTCCGCTGCCAGCGGGCGGGTCGGTTGTTCTTGCGGGGTACGGCACAATCCGCAGGGTGATCCCTGAGGACAGCAGGTTCGAGAGTGACCCCGACGTCGTCCTGGAGGAGACGCTCGAGGAGTCGGGCCTCCCGAAGGGCTGGACGGTGGGCACGCCCGACCCGTCCGACCGCTTCGACGTCGCCCGCCTGACGCAGCTGCTGCGCGGCCACGAGCGCGAAGGCCGCGGCTGGGCCGCCTCCGGCGTCGACGACGTCATGGTCGAGGTCTCCGAGCACGGCCTCCGGATGCGCGAGAACGTCGTCGTCCGCGACGGCCACGGCGAGATCCGGGCCTGGGGCAGCGTCCACGACCGGGCCGCGGGCCGGATGCTCTTCGTGCACATCGTTGAGCGAGGCATCCCCGACAAGGTCTCCGACGCCTGCTCCGACGTGCTCTTCGAGTGGGCGGTGGGCCAGGCGAAGGCCGTGGGTGCGGCCCGCGGCCTCGACGTCCAGCAGATCGACACCGGCGCGTTCGCCGACGACGAGCGGCAGCACCGCTGGCTGTCCGGCGCGGGCTTCGAGCGGGTCCGCACCTGGTGGCAGATGACCCGCCCGGTCACCCCCGACGAGGCCGACCTGACCGGCGACCCCGACCACTGGGAGAAGGACGGCGTGACGTTCCGCCTGGTCCGCCGCCAGGGCTCGGGCATGCCCGACGAGGACGACCTCCGCGAGCTGCACGAGGTGCTCGAGGGCGCCTTCGTCGACCACTTCAACCACTACGAGGAGACCTTCGAGGAGTTCGTGCACCGGCTCCGCGAGGACCCCGGCCACCGGTGGGACCACTGGTGGCTGGCCGAGCTCACCGACGGCCCCGGCCCGCAGCCGGTCGGCTGCCTGGTCGGCACGGTCTCCGAGAGCGCCCAGGGCCCCGACGGCTCGTACGTCGCCTACCTCGGCGTCCTCGAGGCCGCCCGCGGCCGGGGCGTGGCCAAGGGCCTGCTCCGCACGATCATCGCCGACGCCGCCGCCCGCGGGCGCGACCGCGTCGGGCTGGAGGTCGACGCCGACTCCCCGACCGGCGCCGCCGGGCTCTACACGTCCATGGGCTGGAAGACGAAGTACGTCACCGAGTCCTGGCACCGGGATGTGCCGGTCGACCCGGTGTGAGGAACGAACACCGGGTCGCCGTCCGGCCAGGTTGAGCAAGCCCCGCGACCGAGGAACGAGGTCGCGACGGGCGCGTCGAAACCCATGAGGTGGGCAGCCGCAGTTCCCTCGGACGGTCTCAGTCGGCTAGGGACGCCCGCAACGCCCGATGGATCCCGTTGGGCGTCAGGACCCCCACGAACTGGGCGCCCTGCTTGACCCCCACGACGGCCTTGTCGTCCCGCAGCAGGACGGCCAACGCCTCCTCGAGCGTGGAGGACACGTCGATGGCGGCGCCCAGGTCGCCCATGCTCACGCCGTCGAGCGGCTCGAGGTGGGCGGGGTCGATGGGGGTGACGGCGAGCCGGCGCAGGCCGCGCGTCGAGCCCACGAAGTCGGCCACGAAGTCGTCGGCCGGGCGGCCGAGCAGCTCGGCGGGGGTGGCGTACTGGGCGAGCCGGCCGCCGGCGGCGAACACCGCCACCCGGTCGCCCATCTTCACCGCCTCGTCGATGTCGTGGGTGACCAGCACGACGGTCTTGCCCAGGTCGCGCTGCAGCCGCAGGAACTCGTCCTGGAGTCGCACCCGCACGATCGGGTCGACGGCGCCGAAGGGCTCGTCCATCAGCAGCACCGGCGGGTCCGCGGCCAGCGCCCGTGCCACGCCGACCCGCTGGCGCTGGCCACCGGAGAGCTGGTGCGGGAAGCGGTCGGCGTAGGTCGCGGGGTCCAGGCCCACCAGCGCCATCAGCTCCTCGGCCCGCGCCCGGGCGGTGGCCTTCGACTCGCCGTACAGCAGCGGGACGGTCATGACGTTGGTCAGGATCCGCTGGTGCGGGAAGAGGCCGACCTGCTGGATGACGTAGCCGATGCCGCGGCGCAGCTTGACCGGGTCGACCCTCGTCACGTCGCGCCCGTCGATCTCGATGGAGCCGGTGGTCGGCTCGATCAGCCGGTTGATCATCTTCAGCGTCGTGGACTTGCCGCACCCGGACGGCCCGACCAGCACGACCAGCTCACCCGCCTCCACGTCGAGGTCGAGGGACTGCACCGCCACGGTGCCGTCGTCGTAGGTCTTGCCCACCCCGGCCAGTCGGATCATCGGCTGCTCGTCCCGGAGCCGGTAACGTCCATGCCGTGACCCTACTCGCGCAGGTGGCGACCGCTGCGCAGCCGAGCTGCTACAGCCGCCTGACCAACGAGTGGTTCTGCGGCCAGTACCTCCACGACCGCCGTGCCGACATCGTCGACGCGACCGTGCAGCACCTCCAGATCACGGTGTACGCCGTGGCGCTGGGCATCGCGATCGCCTTCCCGTTGGCGCTGCTGGCCCGCCGCCTGCCACGCCTGGAGACGACCATCCTGGGCGCCAGCACCGCGCTCTACACGATCCCGTCGCTGGCGCTGCTGCCGCTGCTCGTGCCGTTCACCGGGCTGGAGATGCGGACCGTGGTGATCGGGTCGGCGCTCTATGCGCTCACGATCCTGGTCCGCAGCATGCTCGAGGGGCTGCGGTCGGTCCCCGACGACGTGCGCGAGTCGGCGGTCGGGCTGGGCTACGGCGCTTCGCGGCTGCTGCTGCGCGTCGAGCTGCCGCTGGCGCTGCCGGTGATGATGGCCGGGCTCCGCGTCGCCACGGTCTCGACCGTCGCGCTGACCACCGTCGGCACCCTCGTGTCCTACGGCGGACTGGGCAACCTGATCTCGGACGGCGTGTTCACCAACTTCCGGGCCGAGCTGATGGCGGCGGCCGTCCTGTGCGTCGTCCTCGCGGTGGTCCTCGATCTCCTGATCGTGCTGGTCCAGTGGCTGCTGACCCCCTGGACCCGGGGAGCGCAGGCATGAACACCCCACGAAATCGCTCGCTTCGCTCCCGATTCCGCGGGGACCCCGCATGAGGGTCTTCAGCGACACCTGGGCCTACCTCAGCGCCGGCTCGAGCTGGACCGGCGACCGCGGCCTGCTGCACCTGATGCTCCAGCAGCTGCTCCTCACCGGCACCGCCCTCGTCATCGCGCTCGTGCTGGGCCTGCCGCTGGCGCTGTGGCTGGGCCACCTCGGCCGTGGCGGCCTGCTCGCCGTCAACATCTCCAACGTCGGCCGGGCGGTCCCGACCTTCGCCCTGCTCGCCCTCTTCGTCACCGCCGACTTCCCCGGGACCCGCGAGTTCGGGCCCTACGGGCGCGCCGGCCTGGCCACCCTGCTGGCGCTGGCGTTGTTCGCCCTGCCGCCGATCATCACCAACGCGTACGTCGCGGTGCGCGAGGTGCCGGCCGACGTGAAGCAGGCCGCGGACGGCATGGGCATGACCGGACTGCAGAAGTTCCGACGGGTCGAGCTGCCGCTCGCCACGCCCCTCGTCCTCTCCGGGATCCGACTCGCGCTGGTGCAGGTCTGGGCCACCGCGACCATCGCGGCGCTCGTGGCCGGCCCCGGCCTGGGCCGTGTGATCACCGACGGCTTCGCCCGCAACGAGTTCGGCAAGGGCATCGCCGGCGCCGTCGTCGTGGCCGTCGTCGCCCTGGTCCTCGAGCTCGTCGCCGCAGCGGCCCAACGGGCGCTCGACCCGGTGCCGCGCGCGCCGAGACGCAATCGTGACGGCGGAATGTCCGGGGGACGTCCTAGTGTTGCAGCGTCGGACGCCGAATCCGTCGGCGCCTGAGCGCCGTTCCCAGCACCACCGGACACGCGCGGGCCGGACCCGCGGGACACAGAAGGTAGAAGCCCATGAAGCTCCGACGTTCCCTGCTGACGGTGCTCTCCGTCGGCTCGATCCTGCTCGCCACCGCGTGCGCGGGTGACGACCTCTCGTCCAAGGACACCTCGTCCAGCTCCTCGGCCAGCGCCGACCAGGGCGACCTGACGATCGCCAGCCAGAGCTTCGGGGAGGCCGCGCTCGTCGCGGAGATGTACAACCAGCTCCTGACCAAGGCCGGCTACCACGTCGACGTGAAGCTCGTCGACAGCCGCGACGCCTACATCGGGATCTTCCCCAAGAGCGTCGACGTCGTGCCTGAGTACGTCGGCGGCATCGTCAACGAGCTCAACGCCCGCGCCAACGGCGACAAGGCCAAGCCGTTCGAGGCCGGCGACGGCGCGCAGCTCGCCGCCGACGGCAAGCAGCTCCTCGACGACGCGGGCATCACGCTGCTCGACGTCTCGTCGGCCACCGACACCAACGCCTTCTTCGTCACCCAGAAGTACTCCGACGACAACGGCGTCACCAAGCTGTCCGACCTGTCCGGCAAGTCCGTGGTCCTCGCGGCGGCCGACGACTGCGAGGGCCGCCTCGACTGCGAGGCCGGTCTGTCCGACGACTACGGCATCAAGATCAGCAAGCTGCTGCCGCTCGGCTACGCCAGCGACCAGACCTACAAGTCCGTGATCGACGGCGAGTCCCAGCTCGGCGAGACCAGCACCACCGACGGCACCCTCGCCTCCCAGGGCCTGGTGGTCCTCGAGGACGACCAGCAGATCCAGCCGGCCCAGAACCTCGTCCCCGCCGTCGGCACCCAGTTCCTCTCCGACCACCCGGACGTCGCCGACGTCCTCAACCCGCTGATGGCGGCGCTGACGACCGAGAAGCTCACCGAGCTCAACGGCCGGATCTCGGTGGACCGCGAGGACCCGAAGGCCGTGGCCACCGACTTCCTGACCTCCGAGGGCCTGCTCTGAGGGGCGGCGGGCCGACGTCGCCCACCACAGGGACGTGACCCCGGAGCAGGACGAGGCGATCAACCGCACCATCAAGCGGCTGGAGCGGGTCGCGCTGCTGCGCGGCGCGCTTCCGCTCTGCTTCGTGGGGTTCGGCGTGGCCGGTCTCTACGCCTGGGTCGCCAGCACGGGGGACGACGCCGTCCAGACGTTCTGGATCGGAGTCCCGCTCGGCGTCATCGGCTCGGTCCTCGCGATCGTCGGCTATCGCGGTCGGCTCCGGGAGATCCGCAAGCCCGGGGACCCGACCACCAGGCACTACCCGTGGCTGTTCATCGGCTGGGTGGTCGTGGTCGCCGGCCTGCTGATCCCGCCCTACACCGCCGGCTGACCACCTGCTCGAGTCGACGGACCTGTCAGACCTCGTGCTCACGCACGGCGAGGGCCGCGCGGTCGACGGAGTGCCGGTCGATGACCGGGACGTCGATCCGCGGCCCTTCGTCGTCGGTGACCCGGTCGACCGGCCGCCCGAGCCCGGCGGCGTACTCCATCACGGCGGCCGCGTCCGCGCGCCGGTCCTGCTCGACCAGCCAGCCGGTCAGCCGGTGCACGGGCGGCAGGCCGCTGTGCACCAGCGACCGGTCGCCCCACATCTCGACCACGCCTGCCTGCAGCAGCGACCACCACTCGTCGGGGCAGCCGGGGATCTCGGTGAAGTAGCGGTGCAGGTCGCCGGCCAGGACCCGGTCCCGGAAGATCTCCAGCACCCGGGGATCGGCGTACTCCTCGACGGAGCGCAGTGCCATCCGCTTGGTCTCCCAGCGGTCGGCGAGGTCCTGCAGCGACGAGCGCTGCTGGGTGATCGAGGTGCCGTCGTCGCGGATCCGCCAGTGGTAGACGACCTCGGGGAGGACGTCGAAGCGGCCGGCGAGGAACGCCCGGGTCGTCGTCGGCTGGTCCTCGTAGCGGACGCCCTCCGGCCACGACAGCCCGGCGGACTCCCAGAACGACCGGCGGAACATCTTGTTCCAGGCGAAGACGTCGCCGAGGATCTCGGGGTGGTCGGTGATGCCGGCCGCGAGCCGCCGGGTCGCGTGCAGGCGCCGCATCCACGGCGGCTCGTGCAGGCCGTCGGACTCCCACCGCACGATCGAGCCGGTGGCGAAGTCGGACCCCGACCCCTCCAGCGACCGGACGAGCGTCGACCAGGCGTCGCGCGGCACCACGTCGTCGGAGTCCAGGAACGTCACGTAGTCGCCGGTGACGTGCCGCAGTCCCTCGTTGCGCGCCGCGCCCAGCCCGTGGTTGTCGGTGTGCACCACCCGCACGCGGGGGTCACGCGCGGCGTAGGAATCGGCGATCTCCCCGGACTCGTCGGGAGAGCCGTCGTCGACGACGACCACCTCGACGTCGCGGTGCCGCTGCTCGAGGGCCGAGTCGAGGCAGGCCGGCAGCCAGGCCTCGACGGCGTAGACCGGGACGACGACGCTCACCAGGGGCGCGCGGCGGCGTCCGAACCTCATGCGCCGGAATCTACCGACAGGAACGGGTCGACCGAGTCGGTCGCGAGCGGCTCGCCCGGAGCGGCGTACATGATGTCGAGCGTGCGGCCGCCCAGGTCGCCGACGACCTCGCCCATCCCGGCCAGCACCTGCTCGCGGGGGAGCGTGGTGCGCAGGCCGAGGAGGTAGCCCTGCAGTCCGTCGGGGTACTCGATCCAGGCGAGGGTCGCGGTCTCCACCCCACCCAGCCCCGAGAGGTACGTCGACAGCCGGTCGACGAGGCCGTCCGGCACGCTCGCCGGCCGGCCGACGTTGACGGTCGTCTCGGCCTCGACGGTCCGGCTGGGGGCGCCCGGGACGACGCCGGCCATCAGGTCGGACATCTCCGGGACGGTGAACTCCTTGCCGTAGTCGTTGTGCGGGTTGAGCAGCAGCGGCAGGTTGGCGCGCACGAGCATCCCGAAGAGCCCGCGGCCCTCGATCCCGCGCACCTCGTACTGGCCCTCGCCCAATCCCATCGCGGCCGCGAAGGCGGCGTAGCGGTCCGGGGAGGTGAAGGCGACCGCGAGCGGCACGTCGCGATGGTCGTTGATCGTGAGCGGGTGGAACTGGTCCGTGGCGGAGCCGGGGGTGCCGGGCACGCCGAGCATGGTGGTCATCGCCGCGTCCGTGAACCGCTGTGACGCCCGCGCGTCGTCGCGGGAGTCGGCGGCTGCGACCAGCAGCTCCTCGAGCGGTGTGAGTGGGGTCTCGGCGTGCGTCATGGTGCCCACCTTCACATGTCGCCGCCCGCGCGCAGAACGGTAGGCTCCCTGCTCGTGACGACCCCCACCAGTGGCCCCAGCAATGCCCCGACGCCGGCCGACCCCGCGGACCTCTCCCCGGAGGCCTACCCGCGCAAGGTCCTCTTCGTGGCCGGAGCCGGCCGCAGCGGCACGAGCACGATGGCCGGTCTCATGCAGATCCTGGGCCTCCACGTCCCGCAGCCCGAGGTCGTCGCCGACGAGACCAACCCCAAGGGCTTCGGCGAGCCGGCCTGGGCCGTCGAGCACCACGACCGCCTCCTGAAGGAGGCCGGCGTCCAGGTCAGCGACGCCCGTCCCGACGCGTGGTTCGAGACCGGCCGGGTCAGCACCCGCGAGCCGGAGCGGATCAAGACCGCCGAGTGGCTCGAGAGCCACTTCTCCGAGTCCCCGGACTACACCGAGCTGGTCGTGAAGGACCCGCGGCTGAGCTGGTTCCTCTCGCTGTGGCGCGTCGCCGCGATCCGCACCGGCGCGACCCCCGTCTTCGCGACGATGCTGCGCCCGCCGGCCGAGGTCGTGGGCAGCAAGCAGAAGTACTACGCGAACCGGCTGGGCTCGGCCCACCTCGCGGCGTCGTGGCTCAACATGCTCCTGCACACCGAGCGTGCGACCCGCGAGTCCGTCGCCGACGGCGGCCGCTCCTTCGTGCGGTACGCCGACCTCCTCGACGACTGGACCAAGACCACGATGCAGGTCGGGGAGCAGCTCGACCTGCAGCACCTCCTGCACGCCAAGAGCGAGGCGATCCGCGACGGGCACCGCTTCGTCGACCCCGGCCTGCGCCGCGTGACCCAGTCGCTGGCCGACCTCAACCTGCCGCCGCGCCTGCACGAGATCACCGGCGACACCTGGCACGAGCTCAACAAGCTCGCCGATCCCGGCGGCGACACCCCCGAGGTGCACGCCGCGCTCGACTCGCTGCGCGAGGCCTACGTCGAGCTCTACGAGGAGGCCGAGGCCATCTCGCGCTCGTCGGTGGTCGCCGCCGAGCAGCGCGTCCGCAAGCAGGGCAAGGGCGCTGCCCGTCCGGCCACTCCGGCGCCCTCCTCGCTGGTCGACAAGGTGCCGCACGACCTTCGCGCCAAGATCCCGCCGAGCGTGCGCCGCGGCGTGCGCAAGGCACTCGGGCGCAGCCGGTGACGGGGACCCGCACGGCCACCGGGCTGACCAACCTCGAGGGCCACAGCGACTTCGACATCACCTGGCCCTGGACCCGGCCCGGCGGGCTGCGTGCCGGCACGACCGCGGTGCTGCGGGTCAAGGACGAGGCGCCCAGCCTGCCGTTCGTGCTGCCTCCGCTGCTGCGGGCCTGCGACCACGTGCTGGTCGTCGACAACGGCTCGACCGACGGCACGCCCGAGGTCGCGGCCGAGACCGCCGCGAAGGTCGGGCTGGCCGACAAGCTCGCCCAGGCGTCGTACCCCTTCTCGGTGGCGCGCGCCGGCGCCGAGCACCTCGCGCAGCACGAGCTGTCGGTGCACTCGCTGGCCTACTTCTACAACTGGTGCTTCGCCCAGGTCGGGACCCGCTACTCCTGGAAGTGGGACGGCGACATGGTGCTGACCACCGAGGGCGAGGTCTCGATCGCCGACCTCGGCTGGCAGGTCGGCGACGTCCAGTCGATCATCCGCGTGCCGCGCCACGGCCTCTACCTGGCCGACGACCGGACCGGCTATCTCGACCTCGGCCTGCGCAACGCCGAGGAGTGGGGCTTCCCGATCGGGCCGGACTTCATCTACACCAAGGCCTACGAGTGGGAGATCCGGACGACGCCCGAGGGCGTCCGCTCGATCGGCCTGCCGCAGGGCATGTGCGTGGAGCTGAAGTACCTCGACGGCGACGAGTTCGCGCACTGGACCGACCCGGAGTCGTTCGCGACCAGCTTCCGCAACAAGCGCAAGCGCCGCGAGTGGGAGGTCTTCAACGCCCTCAAGGACGGGACCGTCCCCGAGGGTGTCGTGGAGCTCCGCGCCCCCTCCGGCACCCACATCGTCGACTACGTCACCCACGAGTGGCTGCCGCGCGCCCCGCGCCCCCTGCAGGTGGGCCCGCGCTGACGGACCGGTGTCGGACACGTCACGTCCCGGTCCGTTCACAGGCGGGGATGCACCCGCGTACATTCGACGTTGCACTGATGTACCACTGACGAGCACACCGTCCGGTACCCACACCGGCCCCCGCGAGGGGGTGGTCGGAGGGACTGGAACGAAAGGGTTCGCTACATGACGCACCACTTCACCGTGGGCGTCGTCGGCGCTGGACGCGTCGGCGCCGTCCTCGCCTCCGCGCTGGGCGCCGCGGGCCACCACGTCGTGGCCGCCGCCGGCGAGTCCGACGCCTCCCGCGCCCGCATCGCAGCCCTGCTGCCCGGTGCCGTCAACGAGAAGCCGACCGCCGTCGCCCGCGCCTGCGACCTGCTGCTGCTCACGGTCCCCGACGACATGCTCCCCAACGTCGTCCAGATGCTCGCCGCCAGCGGCGCGATCTCCGCCGGCCAGACCGTCGTGCACACCTCCGGCCGCCACGGCCTCGCGGTCCTCGAGCCCGCTGCCGACCTCGGCGCCCACGTCATCGCCATGCACCCCGCCATGACGTTCACCGGCACGGCCGTCGACCTCGACCGGCTCGCCGGCTGCGTCTTCGGCCTCACCGCCGGCCCGGCCGACAGGGCCGTCGCCGAGTCCCTCGTCGCCGACCTCGGCGGCCGCCCGATGTGGGTGCCCGAGGAGATGCGCACGCTCTACCACGCGGGCCTGGCCCACGGTGCCAACCACCTCGTCACCCTGGTGACCGAGGCGATGGAGGTGCTCGCCGCGGCCGGCGCCGACGACCCGGCCGGGACCCTCCGCCCCCTGCTGACCGCCGCCCTCGACAACGCGCTGGCCCAGGGCGACGCCGCCCTGACCGGGCCGATCGTCCGCGGGGACGTCAACACGGTGCGCGCCCACCTCGCCGACATCGCCGCCAACGCGCCGCAGACGCTGGCGTCGTACGTCGCCATGGCGCGCGCGACGCTCGACCGGGTGGTGACCGACGGTCGCCTCCTGCCCATCCGTGCCGCGAGCATCCGGCTCGCCCTCGACGAGGCCGTCGCCACCGCCGCCGGCCGTTCCGGGGTCCCCCTGACATGAGTGCCACCCCTGCCCTGGCCGGCACCCGTGCGGAGCTGGCCGCCCTGCTGTCGGCCGCCCGTGCGTCGGGTCGCCGGGTCGGCTTCGTGCCGACCATGGGTGCCCTGCACGAGGGCCATGCCAGCCTGATGCGGGTCGCCCGCGACGAGGTCGGCGACGGCCCGGTCGTCGTCTCGATCTTCGTCAACCCCCTGCAGTTCGGGGAGGGCGAGGACCTCGACCGCTACCCCCGCACCCTCGAGACCGACCTGAAGCTGTGCGAGCGCGAGGGCGTCGACATCGTCTTCGCGCCGTCGGTCGAGGAGGTCTACCCCGGCGGTGAGCCGGAGGTGACGATCGAGCCCGGGCCGCTGGCGACGGTCCTCGAGGGCCGCACCCGCCCCGGCCACTTCCGCGGGGTGCTGACGGTGGTCGCCAAGCTCTTCGGGCTGGTCGGTCCCGACGTCGCCGTGTTCGGGCAGAAGGACTACCAGCAGCTCGCGCTGATCCGGCGGATGGTGCTGGACCTCAACCTCGCCGTCGACGTGGTCGGCGCCGAGACCGAGCGCGAGCCCGACGGGCTGGCGCTCTCCAGCCGCAACCGCTACCTCGACGAGGAGCAGCGCCGCGAGGCCGTGGTCCTCAGCCGCACCCTGCTGGCCGCCCGCGAGGGCGCCGAGTACGGCGTGGACGTCGCCCTCGACGCGGCCCGGGCGGAGCTGCGCACCTCCACCGTGGTCGACCTCGACTACCTCGAGATCACCGCCCCCGACCTCAGCGAGCTCCCCGCCGACGTACCCGCCGGCACCGAGGCGCGGGTGCTCATCGCCGCCCGCGTCGGGAGCACCCGGCTCATCGACAACATGCCCCTCACCATCGGGGCCGCACCCGCTGCCCGACCGACCCAGGGAGACGCCTGATGCTCCGCACCATGATGAAGAGCAAGATCCACCGGGCCACCGTGACCCAGGCGGACCTCCACTACGTCGGGTCGGTGACCGTCGACGAGGACCTGCTCGAGGCGGCCGACCTGCTGCCCGGCGAGCTCGTCCACATCGTCGACGTCACCAACGGCGCCCGGATCGAGACCTACACGATCGCGGGGGAGCGCGGCTCCGGCGTGCTCGGCATCAACGGTGCCGCCGCGCGCCTGGTGCACCCCGGCGACGTCGTGATCCTGATCGGCTACGGCCAGATGGAGACCGCCGAGGCGCGCGAGCTGAAGCCGCACGTCGTCTTCGTCGACGCCGACAACAAGATCCTCGCGACGGGCTTCGACCCGGCCGAGACCTTCGACGGTGCCGGTCTTGTCCGCGGTGACTCCGTCCAGCCGTCGGGGGCGGGGCGCTAACCTGCGCCCATGGCCGACACACCCGTACGCCGGGTCCCCGGGCGCCTGACCGCGCCCGCCCCGGGCTGGACCACGACCTCCGACGTGGTGGTCATCGGCTCCGGCATCGCGGGGCTCACCGCCGCGCTGCGCCTGCGCGGTCAGGTCGACAAGATCCTCGTCGTCACCAAGGACGTCCTCGCCGCCGGCTCGACCCAGTGGGCACAGGGCGGCATCGCCGCCGCGCTCGGCCCGGGTGACACGCCGGCGCAGCACGAGGTCGACACCCTCGTCGCGGGCGCGGGCGCCTGCGACCTCGAGGCCGTCCGGGCGCTGGTCACCGAGGGGCCCGAGGCGGTGCGCGAGCTGATCGCGCTCGGCACCCGCTTCGACCACAGCCCCGAGGGCGAGCTGTCGCTGACCC
Source organism: Nocardioides ginsengisegetis (assembly GCF_014138045.1). Taxonomy (NCBI): domain Bacteria; kingdom Bacillati; phylum Actinomycetota; class Actinomycetes; order Propionibacteriales; family Nocardioidaceae; genus Nocardioides; species Nocardioides ginsengisegetis. The sequence continues at coordinate 3,630,980 of NZ_JACGXA010000001.1, read as the reverse complement.
GCGAGGGCGGCCACCACCGCGACCGCATCGCGCACGCCGGTGGCGACGCCACCGGCGCCGAGATCCAGCGCGCCCTCATCGCCGCCATCGAGCAGGCCCCCGAGATCGAGGTCGTCCAGCACGCCCTCGCGGTCGATCTGCTGCTCGACGGCCCGGCCGGCGAGGGCGCCATCGCCGGTGTGACCCTGCACGTGATGGGCGAGGGACAGCGCGACGGCGTCGGCCTGGTCCGCTGCCGGGCCGTGGTGCTCGCCAGCGGCGGCCTGGGCCAGGTGTTCTCCCAGACGACCAACCCTGCGGTCTCCACCGGCGACGGCATGGCGGTCGCCCTGCGGGCGGGGGCCGTGCTGCGCGACCTGGAGTTCGTGCAGTTCCACCCGACGGTGATGTACCTCGGCCCCGAGTCCCGCGGGCAGCAGCCGCTCATCTCCGAGGCGGTCCGCGGCGAGGGGGCGTTCCTCGTCGACTTCGAGGGCAACCGCTTCATGCAGGGCGTGCACGAGCTGGCCGACCTCGCGCCCCGCGACGTGGTCGCCAAGGCGATCATGCGCCGGATGATGGAGACCGGGCAGCCGCACATGTGGCTGGACGCCCGTCACCTCGGTGCGGAGTTCTGGGAGCGGCGCTTCCCGACCATCCTGGCGACCGCCCGCGCGCACGGCATCGACCCGGTCATCCAGCTGATCCCCGTCGCCCCGGCCTGCCACTACGCCTCGGGTGGCGTCCGCACCGACCTGTGGGGCCGCTCCAGCGTGCCCGGCCTCTACGCCACCGGCGAGGTCGCCTGCTCCGGTGTGCACGGCGCCAACCGGCTCGCGTCCAACTCGCTCCTCGAGGGCCTGGTCTTCTCCCGCCGGATCGCGACCGTCCTGCCCGGGGAGCTCCGTCCCTGGTCCGAGCCGGTCACCGACACCCGCACGCATGGACTCGTCCCGGGGTCGGTCCGGGCCGAGCTGCAGGAGGTGATGACCTCCCGCGTCGGCGTGCTGCGCAACGCGACCGGCCTCGAGGAGGCCGGCGTACTCCTCGACAAGCTGGCGGGCGTCCCCGCCGAGGCCGTCGACCAGGAGTCCTGGGAGACCACCAACCTCGTGACCATCAGCGCGGCCCTCACCGGGGCCGCCGAGCTGCGCGAGGAGACCCGCGGCTCGCACTGGCGCGAGGACTTCCCCGAGCGCGACGACGTCCGCTGCGCCGGGCACTTCGACACCGTCATGGCCGACGGCGAGACGACGATCGAGTTCGTCCCCGCGGCACCCACCGACCCCTCCCACCCCGCCCCGCAGGAGCACCCGTGATCGCCCGCACGCCGTACGACGCCCTCCCCGCCGAGCTCCTGGAGGAGCTGGCTGCCGCGGGCCTGGACGCCAAGGCCGTCTACGACGCGGTCGTCCTCGCCGTGGCCGAGGACCTCCCCGGCGAGGACGTCACGAGCGTCGCGACGATCCCCGAGTCGGCGCGGGGAGTCGCCGACTTCGCGGCCCGCGAGCCGGGCGTCGTGGCCGGGCTGACGGTCGCTGCCCTGGTCTTCCACTACGTCATGGGCGACGAGGTGGTCGTCGCCGACCAGCTCGCCGACGGCTCGCGCGTCGCCGCCGGCGACGTCGTGATGCGGGTCAGCGGACCCACCCGGGGGTTGCTCACCGCCGAGCGCACCGCCCTCAACTACGCCAGTCACCTCTCCGGCGTCGCCACCGCGACGGCGGCGTGGGTGGACGCCCTCGCCGGCACCCGCGCGCGGGTCCTCGACACCCGCAAGACGCTGCCGACCTACCGCGCCCTCCAGAAGTACGCCGTCCGCTGCGGCGGCGGCGTCAACCACCGGTTCTCGCTGTCCGACATGGCCATGGTCAAGGACAACCACGTCGTCGCCGCGGGCGGCGTGGTGCCCGCCTACGAGGCTGTCCGTGCCGCCTACCCCGACCTGCCGGTGGAGGTCGAGGTGACCGACCTCGACCAGCTGCGGGAGCTCCTCGAGGCGGGCTGCGACAGGATCCTGCTCGACAACATGGACTCCCCGACGATGGCCGAGGCCGTCGCGATCACGGCCGGCCGCGCCACGCTCGAGGCCTCCGGCGGGCTGACCTTCGGGCGTGCCCGCGAGGTCGCCGAGACCGGCGTCGACTTCATCTCCGTCGGTGCCCTCACCCACTCGGTGAAGGTCTTCGACATCGGGCTCGACCTGCAGGACGCCTAGGCCATGCCGCTCCTGGCCGCCGACATCGGCAACAGCCACACCGTGCTCGGCCTGGTCGAGGACGGCGAGGTCGGCGCGGACTGGCGGGTCGCCACCGACGATCGACGTACCTCCGACGAGTGGGCGGTGCTCCTCAACGGGCTGCTCGGCGACCTGCGGCCGACGGTCACGGGCGTCGCGGTCTGCTCGACCGTGCCGTCGGTCCTGCACGAGTGGCGCGAGATGCTGGCCCGGCACTTCGCCGACGTGCCGCACGTCGTCGTCGAGCCGGGCGTCCGCACCGGCGTGCCGGTCCTCATGGACAACCCGCGCGAGGTCGGCTCGGACCGGATCATCAATGCGCTGGCCGCCGCCACGAAGTACGGCGGTCCCGCGATCGTGGTCGACTTCGGCGGCACCGCCACGACCTTCGACGTGGTCAGCACCCAGGGGCAGTACGTCGGCGGCGCCATTGCACCCGGTATCGAGATCTCCCTCGAGGCGCTCGGTGCGCGCGGTGCCCAGCTGCGCAAGGTCGAATTGCTGCGGCCGCGTTCGGTGATTGCCAAGAACACCGTCGAGGCGCTGCAGTCGGGAATGGTTTTCGGGGTCGCGTCCCAGGTCGAGGGAATCGTGGCCCGGATGACCGCCGAGCTCGGTGTCGAGGCGCATGAGATGAACGTCATTGCGACCGGTTATCTCGCGCCGCTGGTATTCGACGAATGCCGGTGTTTCACCGCGTCCGACCCGTGGCTCACCCTGCGCGGCCTCGAGCTGGTGTTCACCCGCAACAGCTGACGCATATCGCGCAGGTCCGGAAAGCGCCTATTCGGCGAGCACGGGGGAATTCTTTTCCTCCTGTGCCATGATGCATTCGAAATCCCCCGTATTCATGCATGCACTTTTATGAATGAGGTAATGCAGATGGCTCAGAAGGTCCACATCGTCCTGGTCGACGACCTCGACGGAAGCGAGGCCACCGAAACCGTTTCCTTCGGCCTCGACGGCACGTCCTACGAGATCGACCTCAACGACAAGAACGCCGCGAAGCTGCGCGACGTCCTGGCCGGCTACACCGGTCACGCCCGCAAGGTCGGCGCCGCCTCCCGCCGTGGCCGCAAGACCTCGGCCGCCTCCGCGTCGGGCCCGAGCGCCCGCGAGATCCGCGACTGGGCCCGCTCCAACGGCTACGACGTGCCCGACCGCGGCCGCGTCTCCGCCGAGGTGCGCCAGGCCTTCGACGCGGCCAACTGACACGTGCGGCGACCGCCGGGCCGACCTATCGTCGTCGCATGCGCTTGCTGACTCGGGCGGCACTCGCCGCTGGCCTGCTGACGATGAACGGCCTGGCGGTCGCCTGCTCGGAGGACAACCCCCTCGACAACGCCTCGACCTGCCCCGGGTCGACCTGCACGGCGGAGCTCCAGGACCTCGTCGACGCCGTCGGGGCCGTCGACGGTGTCCACGCGGTGACCGAGGCGCACCGCGAGCACGTGGTCGGCAAGCCGGAGCGCGTCCTCGTCGAGGTCGACGCGGCCCCGGCCGACGACGCTGCGGGTGAGTCGATCGCCAACGACGTCGCCGACGTGATCGAGGCCTCGCCCATCGCCCCCGAGCAGCTCGCGGTCACCGTGACGTGGCGGCCCGCAGACATGGTCGATCACCCGGTCGAGTTCACCAGCCACCAGGCTCCGCCCGAGGGGCGCTGTGCCGACCCCGGGTGCTCCGCCGAGCTGGCCGCGCTGGTCGACGACCTGCGTGCTCGCTACCCCGATGCCTCGGGAGTCCGGGCCACCCTGGACGGCGGTCGTGTCGACGTGTCGGGACGCTGGGAGGGCGCCGGAGACGCCCCCGCCGTGGCCGTGGCCGGCCTGGTCCACGACTCGGAGGTCCGCGGCTACGACACGACGGTCGTGACCCTGGTGGAGCGGACTCCGCACCAGGTGGAGGTACGCCGCGGCGGGTGGTGACCCCGACCGGCTCTCCACAGGCCGCTGGGGTCGGGGTTTGGCCCCGCTCCGGCTGCGGAATCCCTACGGTGTCCGCTCGGAGACCAGGAGTCAGACATGTACGGGGAACCCAGCAAGATCCGCGAGGTCGCGGAACGGCTCGAACGTCGCGCAGACCAGCTGCGCACGGAGGCCGACGACCTGCACGCAGCCAGCCAGGAGACCGGATGGGTCTCGGTCGCGGCCGACCGCATGCGCGCCCAGGCGACGCAGCGGCGCGACGAGCTCCGGGGCGTGGCCCGGGAGTACGACGAGGCCGCGCAGAAGGTCCGTGACCACGCGGCCGAGGTGCAGCGGCTCCTCGACCTGATCGCCACCATCGAGCACCAGGCCCGCGCCATCATCGCCGGCGCCATCGACCGGGTGAAGGACGCCGTCTCCGACGTGATCGGTGGCATCAAGGACGCCCTCACCCCCGGCGACGAGCACGACAAGCGCCTCGCCGAGACCCCCTTGCCCCCACCCGGGCACAAGGACTGGCTCGACATGCCCGACGTGATCCCCGGGATCCGGCTGTGAGCCCCGTCGTGCGCGTGGCCACGCGCCCCGCGGAGGCCGTCCCGCTCGTCCCGTGGCGGGTCCGGCTGCGCCTGGACGAGCTGGTGCTGGCGGCCCGGCTCGCCGGCGACGTGCCCCTCCCGGTGCGGGTCGACACCGACGGCGGCCACCGGCTCTCCGACCGGCTCTCCGGCACGCCCCTGAGCCAGGCACGCTCCCTGCTCGCCGCCTCCCTCGCCCGGGTCGACGACGACGGCCCGTCCGGGGCCCGGGCGTCGCTGCAGGACCAGGAGCTCCTCGACGGCGACGACGTCGACCCTGCGGTCGCGTCCGCCCTCGTGGTGCTCGCGACCGGACCGCTCGGCCTCCAGCTCGACGTCGCCGCGGAGCGCGCGGCCGGGACCTCGCGGCTCCGCTGCTGGTTCGGCGTCGCGCCCGGCATGGTCGTCCAGCTCTCGACCGGCGACGGGCTGGACTACGAGCTCGCCTGGTTCGACCCGGCCCTGTGGGTCTCCCAGCTCACCCGGGCCGTGACCGTCGAGCCCTGGGCGTCCTCGACGGCGCCGATGGCCCTGCCCGACTACGTCTCCCTGCCCAGCGAGCTGCTGGCCGGCAACGCGAAGGCCCACGACGAGCAGCGCACCGACCTCGTGCCGGCGATGGCCGCGAGCCACGTCGGCCGAGTCCGGCTCGGCGAGCCCGGCGACGTCCACGACGCCGATCTCGAGGAGGTCCTGGCCGTGCTCGGCACGCTGGGTCGGGCCTCCCGCGGACGGCTCCGGCTCCTCGCGCTCCGTCGCGATCGCGAGGAGAAGCCGGCGGTGCTGTCCTGGCTCCTCTTCGACGATGGCTGGCACGAGCTGCGGCCGGGCCGGGACGCGACGAGCGTCCTGCGCCGACGCGACGCCCGGGACGTGGGCCTGTTCAGCCTGCCCGTCGTCGACGCGGTCGCAAGGCCGGCCGCGGGCGCGGGGGAGGAGCGATGAGCACCCCCGACATCACGGTGAGCGGCGGTGCTGGGGGCATCGACGCCCGCTACACCGACATCGAGCGCCTCGGTCACCTCTACGGCGACCTCGGTGGCCGGCTCGCAGGTCAGGCCTGGGACGACAAGCTCGAGGCGGCCGACGGCGACCTGATCGCGTCCGCGATCCTCTCGCCCGGCACGTTCGCCTCGGCCGAGGGGGCCATCCTGGACGCGACGTACGGGCCGCGCGGCCTGGTCGCCCGGGCTGTCGTCCTGGAGGCCGAGAGCTTCTGCTTCGTCGCGGTGGTCGAGATCTACCGCACCGCCGACGACCTGCGTCACGCCGCGATCGAGTCCTTGTCCTACGGTCTCGGCTTCATCGTCGGCGTCGACCTGCCCGGCGTCCTCCTCGCCGGGGCGGTCGTCTACGGTGGGCTGCGGCTGGGCGGGATGAGCAACGAGGACCTGATCGCCTTCCTCGAGGACCACCCGGGGCTCGCGGAGACGCTCGTCAACGGCGGCGGCGGGCTGCTCGACGGCATGTCCGTCAACCCGCTCACCGGCCCGCTGATGGGACTGCTCGGGCTCGACGGCTTCCACCCCGACACGGGCTCGGCCGCCGACGACCTGGGCGACCTGCTCTTCGGCGACTACCACGGCACGCTCAACCCCGACTACACGCCGCCCGACGACTTCCACCTCGGCTCCCCGACCAGCGTCCAGGGCCTGATGGACAACCTCGGCAGCGTCAACGACCTCGAGGACGGCGTGATCAGCGTGCAGCAGGTCGTCGGCCCCGACGGAACCGTGCGCTGGATCGTCGACCTGCCGGGCACGGACCACTTCATGGACGAGCACGCCATTCGCAACATGGGGTCCAACATGAACCTCATCGCCGGCGACGACACGGCGTACGCCGAGGCGATCCAGCAGGCCATGCAGGCCGCCGGCGTGAGCCCGGGCGACCCGGTGATGCTCGTGGGGCACTCGCAGGGAGGGATGCAGGCGGCGGCGCTCGCCGCCGACCCCGACTTCCCCTACCACGTGACCCATGTCGTGACCGCCGGTGCGCCGATCGCGACCTCGGGGATCCCCGACCACGTGCAGGTGCTGTCGCTGGAGAACTCCGCCGACCTCGTCCCGCACACCGACGGCGAGCCCAACCCGGCGACCGCCCACCACACCACCGTGACGGCGGACCTGCCGCACGGCTCGTTCGCGGGTGACCACGACCTCGACACCTACGCCCAGATCGGCGCGGCGATCGACGGCAGTGACGACCCGTCGGTCCAGGCGTCGCTGGGGAGCATGCACGACTTCCTCACCGGCCAGCCCGGCCAGCTCGGGACCCAGACCTTCCAGACCGAGCAGGGCGACCAGGTCCGACCGGCCGACCTGCCGCTGCTCGACCTGATGCCGTGACCTGATCTCGGAGGACAACGGGGCCGCTCCTGTGCCGTGATCCGGACGCGTGTTCGCTGAGAGCGGAGCGCGGATGTGTGCGCTCCGGGAACGCGTAGGCTGGTCCCGGGGTTAGTCCTGGTGTCCCGTCCCGTGGGACACACGCACGGGGCGGCCCCGGATCTTGAGGAGAGATGCGCATGTTCGAGCGGTTCACTGACCGAGCTCGTCGGGTGGTCGTGCTGGCCCAGGAAGAGGCCCGCATGCTCTCCCACAACTACATCGGGACCGAGCACATCCTGCTCGGCCTCATCCACGAGGGCGAGGGCGTCGCCGCCAAGGCCCTCGAGAGCCTCGACATCTCGCTCGAGGCCGTGCGTGCGCAGGTCGAGGAGATCATCGGCCAGGGCCAGCAGGCCCCGAGCGGACACATCCCCTTCACCCCTCGCGCCAAGAAGGTGCTCGAGCTGTCCCTGCGCGAGGCGCTGCAGCTCGGCCACTCCTACATCGGGACCGAGCACATCCTGCTCGGCCTGATCCGTGAGGGCGAGGGCGTCGCAGCCCAGGTGCTGCAGAAGCTCGGCGCCGACCTCAACCGCGTGCGCCAGCAGGTCATCCAGCTGCTGTCGGGCTTCCAGGGCAAGGAGTCGTCCGCCTCGGGCGCCGCGGCGAGCGGGTCCGCGAGCGACGCGCCGTCCTCCTCGCTGGTGCTCGACCAGTTCGGCCGCAACCTCACCCAGGACGCCCGCGAGGGCAAGCTGGACCCGGTCATCGGCCGGGAGCAGGAGATCGAGCGGGTCATGCAGATCCTCTCGCGGCGCACCAAGAACAACCCCGTCCTCATCGGCGAGCCCGGCGTCGGCAAGACGACGATCGTCGAGGGCCTGGCCCAGGACATCGTCAAGGGCAACGTCCCCGAGACGCTCAAGGACAAGCAGATCTACACCCTCGACCTGGGTGCCCTGGTCGCCGGCTCGCGCTACCGCGGTGACTTCGAGGAGCGCCTGAAGAAGGTGCTCAAGGAGATCCGGACCCGCGGCGACATCGTGCTGTTCATCGACGAGATCCACACCCTCGTCGGCGCCGGCGCCGCCGAGGGCGCGATCGACGCCGCCAGCATCCTCAAGCCGATGCTGGCCCGTGGTGAGCTGCAGACCATCGGCGCGACCACCCTCGACGAGTACCGCAAGTACCTCGAGAAGGACGCCGCGCTCGAGCGCCGCTTCCAGCCCATCCAGGTCGCGGAGCCCTCGATCGCCCACACGATCGAGATGCTCAAGGGCCTGCGCGACCGCTACGAGGCGCACCACCGCGTCACCATCACCGACGAGGCCCTGGTCTCGGCGGCGACGCTGGCCGACCGCTACATCTCCGACCGGTTCCTGCCGGACAAGGCCATCGACCTCATCGACGAGGCCGGCTCCCGTCTGCGCATCCGCCGGATGACCGCACCCGCCGACCTGCGCGAGTACGACGAGAAGATCGGCGACGTCCGCCAGCGCAAGGAGGCGGCGATCGACGGGCAGGACTTCGAGGCCGCGGCCCGCCTGCGCGACGAGGAGAAGCAGCTCATCCTGAAGAAGTCCGAGCGCGAGAAGCAGTGGCGCGCGGGCGACATGGACGAGGTCGCGGAGGTCGACGAGGAGCTGATCGCCGAGGTGCTCGCCGTGGCGACCGGTATCCCGATCGTCAAGCTGTCGGAGGAGGAGTCGACCCGCCTGCTCAACATGGAGGACGAGCTCCACAAGCGCGTCATCGGCCAGGAGGAGGCCGTCAAGGCGATCTCCCGTGCCATCCGGCGTACCCGCGCCGGCATGAAGGACCCCAAGCGGCCCGGTGGGTCGTTCATCTTCGCCGGCCCCTCGGGCGTCGGAAAGACGTGGCTGTCCAAGTCGCTCGCCGAGTTCCTCTTCGGCGACGAGGACGCGCTGATCCAGCTCGACATGAGCGAGTTCGGCGAGAAGCACACGGTCTCGCGGCTCTTCGGGTCCCCTCCCGGCTACGTCGGCTACGAGGAGGGCGGCCAGCTCACCGAGAAGGTCCGCCGCAAGCCGTTCTCCGTCGTCCTGTTCGACGAGGTCGAGAAGGCCCACCCGGACATCTTCAACAGCCTGCTGCAGATCCTGGAGGAAGGTCGCCTGACCGACTCCCAGGGCCGGGTGGTGGACTTCAAGAACACCGTCATCATCATGACCACCAACCTCGGCACCCGCGACATCTCCAAGGGCGTCAACCTCGGCTTCCAGCAGGGTGACGGCGCGGGCTCCTACGAGCGGATGAAGGGCAAGGTGTCGGAGGAGCTCAAGCAGCACTTCCGTCCCGAGTTCCTCAACCGTGTCGACGAGATCATCGTGTTCCCGCCGCTGACGCAGGAGCAGATCGTCGCCATGGTGGACAACATGATCGCCGGCCTCGAGCTGCGCCTGAAGGACCGCGACATGTCTCTCGAGCTCACCCAGGTCGCCAAGAACCTCCTGGCCGAGCGCGGGTTCGACCCGGTGCTGGGTGCGAGGCCGCTGCGTCGCACCATCCAGCGGGAGATCGAGGACGTGCTCGCCGAGAAGATGCTCTTCGGCGAGGTCGGCCCCGGCCAGATCGTGCTGGTCGACGTGGAGGGCGAGGGCCCGACGGCGAGCTTCACGTTCAAGGGCCAGAAGATCGGGGTGCTCCCGGACCTGCCGCCGTTCGAGACCGCGGGCGTCGAGCTCGGCGACGCGCTGGTCGAGGGCCCGGACGACTCCGAGGGCCCGATCGACGTGCCGAAGTCCGGCGACACCGACTGACCCGACACTGATCGGCAACCGCAAGCCCGGACTCCCTGGAGTCCGGGCTTGCGGCCGTGGGGGCCGCGTCCACGGCTGCTGCGCGACGCCCATCACGCACGTCGGCTGCGTTGCCAGCGCTCGTCGGGCCACGGCCCGCCGTCGCGCCGGCGCCTTGCCGACGCCTTGCCGACGCACGCGCTGGACGCCGCTCGCGACGCCGCTGACGCGGCCCCCACGGCCTGCGGCATGATCGGGGCATGCTCGTCACCGCCAGCACGGTCAAGGACACGCTGCCCAACATCCAGCGGTTCGTCACCGGCAACCTCGCCGGCGGCGTGGACCACCTCTTCGTCTTCCTCGACGCGGGCGACCCGGAGGTGCGCGCCTGGCTCGACGAGCACCCCCACGTCACGTGCGTGCGTACCGACAGCGCGTGGTGGCAGGGCGACCGTCCCGACCAGCTCAACGTCCGGCAGCGGGTCAACGCCAACACCGTCCGGGCGCTGCTGAGCGCGGTGGACGGGGTCGACTGGGTGTTCCACATCGACGCCGACGAGATCATCCAGGTCGACCGCTCGGTGCTCGACACCGTGCCGGCCGACACCCGGGTCGTGAAGCTGGCCCCGCTGGAGGCGGTCAGCCGCAAGAGCTGGGACGGCGACCCGACGTGGTTCAAGCGCCTCCTCGACAAGGACGACCTGACGCTGCTCCAGACCCTCGGCGTCCTGGACCGGCCCTCCAACGGCGCCTACTTCCACGGCCACGTGGACGGCAAGTCCGGCGTGCGGCCGGCCCTCGACGTCTGGCTGACCCTGCACCACGGCGTCGACGCGGCCAAGGAGGAGCTGCCGTCCTTCCAGGACGACTCGCTCCGGCTGCTGCACTACGAGTCGTTCTCGGGCGAGGACTTCGTGCGCAAGTGGACCTCGATCCTGGCGGCCGGACCGATGGCCAACTTCCGCCCGGCCCGCGAGCCCACCGCGATCGCCCTGCGGACCCTGATCGGCAAGGGGCTGACCGAGGAGCAGGCGGCGCCGTACCTCATGCGCATCTTCGAGCGCACCACCGAGGACGACTTCGACACCCTGCGCGACCTCGGGCTGCTCGTCGAGGTCGACCCGCGGCAGGGCACGCACCAGCCGGCGGACTTCCCGGCGCTCGACGAGGTGCGCGGCATGCTCGAGCGGGTCGCCGCGGAGTCGAAGCGGGCCTTCCACCCGGGCGAGCCTGTGGCCTCCGCCCAGAAGGTCCTCGACGCCGTGACCGGGGTCAGGGCAGGGCGTAGCTTCCTGCGTCGGTCCTGACCAGGAGGCCGTCCGCGAGCAGGCTGGCCAGGCAGCGGGTGCGCTGGGCCTCGTCGGCCCAGGCCGCGTCCAGCCGGGCCCGTGGCACGGACCCCTCGGCGTCGCGGAGCACGGCGAGCAGCCGGCCGCGGCACTGGCGGTCGGTGCCGGCCCAGGTCTGCACCTTCCGCGGCGGACCGTCGTACGCCGGCTTGCCGGCCGCCCGCCAGGCGCAGAGCCCGGCGACGGGGCAGTCGCCGCACCGCGGGTTGGCCGCCGTGCACACCAGCGCCCCGAGCTCCATCACCGCGACCGACCAGCTCGCGGCCGTGGGCTCGTCCTCGGGGAGCAGGTCCTGGGCGACGTCGCGCTCGGCGCGGGTCACCGAGGCGGCGGGGAACTCCACGCCCGACACGGCACGGGCGAAGACGCGGCGGACGTTGGTGTCGAGCACGACGTGGCGCCGCCCGTGGGCGAAGGTGGCGATCGCGGCGGCGGTGTAGTCGCCGATGCCGGGCAGCGCCCGGAGGTCGTCGTACGACGCGGGCACCTCGCCGCCGTGCTCGGCGACGATGGCCGTCGCGGCCGCGTGGAGCCGCAGGGCGCGTCGCGGGTAGCCGAGCCGGCCCCAGGCGCGCACCGCCTCGCCGGACGACTCGGCGGCGAGGTCGGCGGGCGTGGGCCACCGGGTGAGCCACTGCTCGTGCACGGGCAGCACCCGCGCCACCGGCGTCTGCTGGAGCATGAACTCCGAGACCATGACCGACCAGGCCGACGCCTGCACGCCACGCCACGGCAGCTCGCGGGCGTGGTCGTCGTACCACGCGAGGACGGGGTCGTGGAGGGCGCTCATCGCGTTCCATTCTGGGCAACGCCCGTCCCGACAGGGAATCCGGGCCCGATCTCGTGCGGACCGTCGGTGTGGCAGCGCCGGACAGGGCCCGGCCTTGACTAGCGTTGCGCCATGACCGCCCTGACTCGTGGCCCGCTGCCGGCCCGCGTGTACTGGACGCGGCGGCTCCTCGTGCTCGGGACCGCGCTGGCCCTGGTGGTCGTGATCGCCCGCGTGCTCACCGGCGGCAGCGACGCCTCGTCGGCGGACGCCCGCGCGACGCCCGTGGCCGCCGCGCCGACCGTGACGGTCACGCCGAGCGGCACCCCCGCGGCCACCACCAAGAAGCCGGGCAAGCACCACAGCCACGCGCCCGTCCTGGCGGCCCCCTCCGGCCCGTGCGACGACGAGGACATCGCGGTCGAGCCCGACGTCAAGCAGCCGGTCGCCGGGTCGGACGTGCGCATCGTGCTGAAGCTGCGCACCCTCACCGAGGAGGCCTGCACCTGGCGGGTCTCGAAGGACACGCTGACGGTCAAGGTCACCTCCGGCAAGGACGAGATCTGGTCCAGCCGCGAGTGCCCGAAGGTGGTCCCCACCGAGGACGTCGTGGTCCGCAGGGCGGTCACCGAGACGGTCGGCCTCACCTGGAACGCCAAGCGCTCCGACGACACCTGCTCGCGCTTCACCGACTGGGCGCTGCCCGGCTACTACCACGTGGTGGCGGCCGCGCTGGCCGGCGAGCCCGCCGACCTGCAGTTCAAGCTGGACGCCCCGTCCGGCCCGGTGATCACCCGGTCGCCGTCGCCGACCCAGTCGCCCCACCAGTCCAAGCACGGCGGGCGGCCGCAGGCGCCGTCGCCCAGCAGCTCGCGCTGAGTCGAGCTGGCGCAACTGCCGGCGTCAGGGACGTCGAGTCGGCGCAACTGCCGACGGGTCAGACGTAGCGCTCGAGGATCGTCGACTCGGCGAGGCGGGACAGGCCCTCGCGGACGCTGCGGGCGCGGAGCTCGCCCACGCCGTCGACGGCCTGCAGGTCGTCGACGCCCGCGGAGAGCAGCTTCTGGAGCGTGCCGAAGTGGTCGACCAGCCGGTCGACCACGGACGTGGGCAGGCGCGGGACCTTGGCCAGGAGACGGTAGCCGCGCGGGGCGACCGCGCCGTCGAGGTGCTCGCCGGTGCCCAGGCCCAACGCGCGGGCCGCGGCGGCGGGGTCGACGAGCTCGGTGGGGGAGAGCGACTCGAGTCGCTCGAGCAGCGCCTCCGGGCTCTTCTTGCTCCGGCCGGCGGGGAGGTAGTCGCGGATCACGAGCTCGCGCTCGGCGTCGACGCCGGTGATCAGCTCCTCCAGCTGCAGCGAGAGCAGCCGGCCGTCGGTGCCGAGCTCGAGGACGTAGTCCTCGATCTCGCGGGCGATCCGGGTGACCATCTCGAGCCGCTGGGCGACGACCGCGACGTCGCGGACCGTGACGAGGTCCTCGATCTCCAGGGCCGAGAGCGTGCTGGCGACCTCGTCGAGGCGCAGCTTGTAGCGCTCGAGGGTGGCCAGGGCCTGGTTGGCGCGGGAGAGGATCTGGCCGGAGTCCTCGAGGACGTGGCGGGTCTCCCCGACGTACGCCGCGATGATCTGCATCGACTGCGACACCGAGATGACGGGATAGCCGGTCTGCTTGGCGACCCGGTCGGCCGTGCGGTGACGGGTGCCGGTCTCCTCGGAGGGGATCATGTGGTCGGGCATCAGGTGCACCGCGGCCCGGTGGATCCGCGTGACGTCCTTGTCGAGGATGATCGCGCCGTCCATCTTGGCCAGCTCGCGCAGGCCCGTGGCGGTGAAGGGGACGTCGAGGGTGAAGCCCCCGGTGGCGATCGACTCCACGGTGCGGTCGATGCCCAGCACGATCAGCGCACCGGTGCGGCCGCGGAGGATCCGCTCCAGCCCGTCGCGCAGGGCCGTGCCGGGGGCGATGGACGCCAGCGTCGCGCGTAGGCGCAGCGTGTCGTCCGAGCGATCCGTGGCCACCACGCCGTCCTCCGTTTCGGCTTGCGGCGTCGAACTGGCCGCGGGGTCAGTCTAGGTCACGCGCGCTGGGTTGATCGCGCTTGGTGAAGTGCAGCAGTCGCAATGCGGACACGATGTCCGGGACGTCGAGCACCTTCATGCCCTCCACGACCCACGACTCGGGCTGGCGGGTGGAGCGCCGGCCCGGCTCCTCGGGCACGATCGCGACCTGGAAGCCGAGGCGCGCGGCCTCGGCGATGCGCTGGGGGAGGTCCCGCACCCGGCGCAGCTCGCCGGCCAGGCCGATCTCGCCCATGGCGACGACGCCGCGGGGTGCGGGCACCCCGGTCGTGGCGCTCGCGATGGCGATGGCCACCGCGAGGTCGCTGGCCGGCTCGCTGAGCCGGGCGCCGCCGACGGTGGAGGTGAAGACGTCGTTGTTGTGGAGCCGGATCCCGCAGTGCTGCTGGAGGATCGCCAGCACCATCGCGACGCGGGAGGAGTCCAGGCCCGAGGTGGTGCGGCGCGGCTTGTCCGACGGTGTCGGCGTGACGAGGGCCTGGACCTCGGCCAGCAGGGGCCGCCGTCCCTCCATCGTCACCGCCACGCACGTGCCGGGGACGTTGGCGTGGTGCCGCTCGACGAACAGCCCGGTCGGGTCGGTGACGGCGGTGATGCCCTCCGCGGACAGGTCGAAGCAGCCGACCTCGTCGACCGGGCCGAAGCGGTTCTTCATGGCGCGCACCATGCGGAAGCGGGAGTTGCGGTCGCCCTCGAAGTGCAGGACCACGTCGACGACGTGCTCGAGGACCCGCGGCCCGGCGATCGAGCCGTCCTTGGTCACGTGCCCGACGATCACGGTGGTGATGTTGCGGGTCTTGGCGACGCGGATGAGCGCGGCGGCGACCTCCTTGACCTGGGTCACGCCACCGGGGACGCCCTCGATCCCCGACGCCCCGATGGTCTGGATCGAGTCGACCACCAGCAGCGTCGGGCGGACCTGCTCGATGTGGGTCAGGACGGCGCCGAGGTCGGTCTCGGCGGCGAGGTAGAGCTCGTCGTGGACGCCACCGGTGCGGTCGGCGCGCAGCCGCACCTGCGAGGCCGACTCCTCGCCGGTGACGTAGAGCGTGCGGTGCTGGTAGCGGGCGGTCTGGGCGGCCACCTCGAGGAGCAGGGTGCTCTTGCCGACCCCGGGCTCGCCCGCCAGCAGGATGGCGGCGCCGGGGACCAGGCCGCCCCCGAGCACCCGGTCGAGCTCGGGCACCCCGCTGCTGCGGAACTTGGAGTCCTCCACGGAGACCTGGCCGATCGGCACGGCGGCCCGCGTGACGGGCGCGGCGACGGCCCGCAGCACCGGCGCCGCGGCCTCCGCGACCGAGCCCCAGGCCTGGCACTCCCCGCAGCGGCCGACCCACTTGCCGGTCTCCCAGCCGCACTCGGTGCACCGGAACGCGGGACGGGGTGACTTCGACATGACGGGAACGCTAGGCGATGGCACCGACAGGACCGGGACGCGATAGCCGTGGCGCCGCGACCGGCCTCGCCTATGCTGTCGTTGGAACGATCAAGTGAGCCGGACCGCGGGGGCGGGGCCGGCCTCGGGAAGGGGGCGTCACGGTGTCATCGACTGCCGGACGTACGTCGGCCACCCCGCCGACCCTCGCGGACGTCGCCGAGCTCGCGGGCGTCTCGCGCCAGACGGTCTCCAACGCCGTCAACAATCCCGACCTGCTCCGCGAGGACACCCTCGCGCGCGTGCAGGAGGCCATCGACGAGCTCGGCTACTCGCCCAACCGGGCCGCCCGCAACCTGCGCACCCGCGCCTCCCACCTGATCGGCATGCGGATGAACCCCGCCCAGGAGGGCACCGCCAACGCCACGATGGACCGCTTCGTCCACTCCTTGGTGGAGACCTCCCGCGAGGCGGGCTACCACGTCCTGCTCTTCGGTGGGGACCACGACGACCCGCTCGCCGGCTACGACGACCTCCTCCGGTCCACGGCGGTGGACGCGTTCGTCGTCACCGACACCTACCTCGGCAACCCGCAGGCATCGTGGCTCGGCGCCCGGCGCGCCCCGTTCGTCGCGTTCGGGCGGCCCTGGGACCACCCCGACGCCACCCACCCCTGGGTCGACGTCGACGGCGCCGCCGGCACCGACCTCGCGACCACCCACCTGCTCGACAGGGGCCACGAGCGGATCGCCTGGATCGGCTGGCGCAAGGACTCCCGCATCGGCGAGGACCGGCGCTCGGGCTGGTCGCGGACGCTGCGCTCGCGGGGCCTGGCCACGACCGGGCTGGCCTCCCGCGTCGAGGACACCGTCGCCTCCGGACGCGAGGCGAGCGCGGTGCTCCTCGACGAGGCGCAGCCCTCGGCGTTCGTGTGCGCGTCGGACACCCTGGCCATGGGAGTGCTCCACACGCTGGCCGAGCGCGGGCTCGCGCCCGGCAGGGACGTGGCGGTGGTCGGCTTCGACGACAGCCAGGTGGCCCAGGTCGTGCCGCCCGGCCTCACGTCGGTCCGGCAGCCGCTCGAGGACGTGGCCGCCGAGATCGTGAAGGCCCTCGAGGGCCTGCTCGGCCACCCGCCGTACGTCGGTCCGGGCGTGCTCCTCGAGCCCACGCTGGCCGTGCGCGGCAGCAGCTGAGCCCCGCTCAGAAGCCCTTCGACCAGAGGTTGACCGCGTAGTCCACCTCGGTGCCGGTGTGGCCGGCGAGGATCTCATCGGACAGCTCGCGGGTGAACTCGATCCGCACCACCGCCTCCAGGTCGGCCCGCGACGCGAAGGACCACCGCATGTCGACCGGGGTCCGCGTCCAGCCGCGCCTCGACCAGAAGCGCTCCACCGTGTCGGGGTCCACGGTCGGGTAGCCGCGCCGGAACCAGCCGCCGAAGGTCGAGCGACTCGCGTCGTTGTCGATGACGAACGCGGTCCCGCCCCGGCGTACGACGCGGTCCAGCTCGGCCAGCCCGGGCTCGCAGCCGGGGCCGAAGAAGTAGGCCCACCGCGCGTGCACCACGTCCACGGACGCGTCGGGCAGCGGCACCGCCTGGGCGGTGCCGGCCAGGACGGTCACGTGAGACAGGGCCCGGGTGCGGCGGCGGGCGATCGCGACCAGGTCCGGATGCGGCTCGACGCCGGTGACCGAGGCCGCGGTCGTGGCGAACCGGGGCAGGTGGAAGCCGGTGCCGCAGCCGAGGTCGATCACGTGCCGCCCGGACCAGTCCGCGATGTCGCGCATCGCGGCCTCGAGGTGGCCGTCGGGGTCGACGGCGCGGTTCTCGATCTCGTACGTCGCCGCGTGGTGCCAGATGTTGGGGCTCGGGATCGCCCCGGGCGGGACGGTCAGATCCGGACCAGCCCGTTGGGGGTCTGGACCTGCGCGGCGATGATGCCGGGGGTGCCGTGCGGGGCGACCCACTCGACCTTGACGTCCTCCAGGGGAGCCTCGACGGTCTCACCGAGCCACTCGCTGACCCGCTGCGGGTCGCCGGCGATCTCCAGGCACGCGAGCGAGAACGCCGTGTCGGCGCCGGCGCTGGGGTGCAGCTCGGCGGGCGACTCCCACTGGATGAAGAACGGCAGCTGCGGGTCGGCGATCAGCCCGTTGATGCCGATCTGCTTCCACAGCAGCTCGGTGCCGTCGGGACGGTGCCGGTAGCCGGAGGCGGCCTCACGGCCGAGCCGCGACTCCACGACGGTGATGTCGTCGACCGCGACGACCCAGCCGAGCCAGCCGCCGCCGAGCGCCGACCGGGCCCGCACGGCCTGGCCGAAGGGGGCCTTGTCCGAGGCCGGGTGGTCGAGCACCTCGACGATCTCGAGGTAGGTGTTGTCGGCCAACGGCATGATCATGTTGCGGGTGCCGAAGCGTGGGTGCACGCCTCCGTCCACGAAGTCCCGGCCGAGCAGTCCCCCGAGGCGCTGGGCAGTGCTGGCGAGGCCATCCGGTCCTGCGGCGTAAGAAAGATGGTCCAGGCGCATGCCAAGCATTCTCGGACAGTGCCTGTCAACACCCGTACGCCGGGGTCCGGTTGTCTTGATGTCGAGATGTCTAGTGCGGGTCGGCGGGATGCAGCGCCAGCGCCGAGCGGGACCGCACGTGCGCCTCGCAGTGCCGGACCAGCTCGTCGTACGCCGGCTTGCCCATCAGCTCGGTGAGCTCGGGCTCGTGGGTGACGTAGACCGGCTCGAGGGCGACGTGCGCCTCGGTGTTGCCCGAGCAGTACCAGTCCAGGTCGTGGCCGCCCGAGCCCCAGCCGCGTCGGTCGTACTCGCCGATCGAGACCTCGGTGTAGGTCGTGCCGTCCTGGCGCTCGACGTTGCGGAAGGTCCGCCGGATCGGCAGCTGCCAGCACACGTCGGGCTTGGTCTCGAGCGGGTTGCGTCCCTGCTGCAGCGCCAGCCCGTGCAGCGCGCAGCCGGCTCCCGAGTGGAAGTCGGCGCGGTTGTGGAACACGCACGCCTGCTGCCCGTCGACCACGATCGTGAGCGTCTTGCGGTCGCCCTCGTCGTCGGTCTCGATCCAGTCCTTCTTGCGGACCGCGCGACCCCGCGGCCTGAACTGCCACTGCGTCTCGTCGAGCTGCTCGACGTACGACGCCACCCGCTTCTCGTCGTCCTTGTCGGCGAAGTGCGCGCCGAGGGTGCAGCAGCCGGTGTCGGGGGCGGTCTCGTAGATGCCCTGGCAGCCCTGGCCGAAGATGCACATGAACGACGAGGTGAGCCAGGTCAGGTCGCAGCGCATCACCTCGGACTCGTCGCCGGGGTTGACGAACTCGACGTAGGCGCGGGGAAAGACGAGGTCCACTTCGGGCACGCCCCCAACCTACCCGCCGGGTAGCCTCGGACCATGCGTCTGGGCGTCCTCGACATCGGCTCCAACACCGGGCACCTGCTCGTCGTCGACGCGCACGGTGGTGCGGCCCCGTTGCCGGCGTTCTCCTACAAGGAGCCGCTGCGGCTGGCCGAGCACCTCGACGACGCGGGAGCCGTCTCCCAGACAGGCATCGACGCCCTCACCGCCTTCACTGCGCAGGCCCTCGTGGTCGCCGAGGACAAGGGTTGCGAGGACATGCTCGGCTTCGCGACGTCCGCCGTCCGCGACGCGGTCAACAGCGAGGCCGTGCTCGACCACGTGCACGAACGCACCGGCGTGCGCATCGAGGTGCTCTCCGGGGAGGACGAGGCCCGGCTGACGTTCCTCGCCGTACGCCGCTGGTTCGGCTGGTCGGCCGGCCGCCTGGCGGTCTTCGACATCGGCGGCGGCTCGCTGGAGATCGCCGGCGGCAAGGACGAGGCGCCCGACGTGGCCTGGTCGCTGCCGCTGGGCGCGGCGAGGCTGGCGCGGCAGTTCTTCGGCGGCGCGCGCCCCGACGACGAGGCGATCCGCCAGCTCCGCAAGGAGATCCGGGCCGAGATCGCCCGCGACGCCGGCAACCTGCTGCGTGCCGGGTCCCCCGACCGGGCGGCCGCCACGTCCAAGACGTTCCGCTCGCTGGCCCGGATCTGCGGTGCCGCCCCGTCCGGTGACGGACCCCTCGTGCCGCGGTCGCTGCCGCTGCAGCAGCTGCGCGAGTGGATCCCCAAGCTGATCGCGATCCCGCCCGACGAGCTGGCCGACCTGCCCGGTGTCTCGCCGAGCCGGACCCACCAGATCGTGCCCGGCGCGCTGGTCGCCGAGGCCTGCATGGACATCTTCGACCTCACCGAGCTCGAGATCTGCCCGTGGGCGCTGCGCGAGGGCGTCATCCTGGAGCGCCTCGACCAGATCAGCGTCCTGGGCTGAGTCCCGTGACTTCCCGGACCTCTCCCCGCATCGGCCTCTCGACGGCCTCGGTCTACCCCGAGTCGTCGGCGCACGCGTTCGGCTACGCCGCCACGCTGGGGTACGACGCCGTCGAGGTCATGGTCGGCATCGACGCCCTGTCCCAGCAGACCTCCGCGGTCAAGCAGCTCTCCGAGCACCACGGCATCCCGATCTGCGCCATCCACGCGCCCTGCCTGCTGTTCACCCAGCGGGTCTGGGGGACCGAGCCGTGGGGCAAGCTCGAGCGATCGGCCGAGATGGCGGCCGAGGTCGGCGCCGAGGTGGTCGTCGTACACCCGCCTTTCCGGTGGCAGAAGGAGTACGCCCGGGACTTCGTCAACGGGATCGCCGCCATCGAGTCGTCGACCGGCATCGCGTTCGCGGTGGAGAACATGTACCCGTGGCGGGCCTCCTCGCGGCGGGGCATGGAGATGTACCTCCCCGGCTGGGACCCCTCCGAGGAGTCCTACGCCAACACCACGATCGACCTCTCACACGCCGCGATCGCCCAGTCCGACCCGATCCTGATGGCGCGCCGGCTCGGCGACCGGCTGCGGCACGTGCACCTCACCGACGGCACCGGATCGGCCAAGGACGAGCACCTCGTGCCCGGGCGCGGGTCGATGGGGGCCGCCGCCTTCGTGCAGCACCTCGCGCGCTCCGGCTTCGCCGGCGAGATCGTTCTCGAGATCAACACCCGCAAGGCGAGCGGTCGCGAGGAGCGCGAGGCCGACCTGCGGGAGTCGCTCGACTTCGCCCGCGAGCACCTGGCCGTGCCCACCCCCTGACCCGACTCGGCTGCGGCAACCCACCAGCAGCCCTCCGCAGGCGCACAATGCAACGCATGACGACCAACGCGGTGGAGGTGCGTGACCTGGACGTCGTGCGCGGCGGGCACGACGTGCTGCGCCACCTCGACCTCACGATCGGCGGCGGCGTGACCGGTCTGCTCGGCCCGTCCGGCTGCGGCAAGTCCACCCTCATGCGCGCCCTGGTCGGGGTGCAGCGCCTCGCCGGCGGCACCGTCACCGTCTTCGGCGAGCCCGCCGGCTCGCCACCGCTGCGCGACCGGATCGGCTACGTCACCCAGGCCGCCAGCGTCTACGACGACCTCACCGTCGCCGAGAACCTCGCCTTCTTCGCCCGCGTCCTCGGCGTGGGGAGGAGCGAGGTCGACCGGGCCGTGGAGCAGGTCGACCTGGGCCGGCACCGCGACCAGGTCGTGGGGCAGATGAGCGGCGGCCAGCGCTCGCGCGCCAGCCTCGCCGTCGCGCTGCTCAAGACCCCCGACCTGCTCGTGCTGGACGAGCCGACGGTCGGCCTCGACCCGGTCCTGCGCCGGGACCTGTGGGCGCTGTTCCACCGCCTCGCCGACGACGGGGCCGCGGTCTTCGTCTCCAGCCACGTCATGGACGAGGCCGACCGCTGTGACCGGCTGCTCCTGATGCGCGAGGGGCGGATCATCGGCGACGGCAGCCCCCAGGAGATCCGGCAGCAGACCGGCGCGGCCGACATCGAGGCCGCGTTCCTCGCCATCGTGGAAGCGGACGCCGCATGACCCCGCGCATCACCCTGGCGGTGGCCGCCCGCGTCCTGACCCAGCTCCGCCGGGACCACCGCACCCTGGCGATGCTGCTGGTCCTGCCCTGCCTGCTGATCACCCTGCTCTGGTGGATGTACGACGCCACCGGGGGCACGCTGTTCGACCGGGTAGGCCCGGCCCTGCTGGCGATGTTCCCGTTCATCGTGATGTTCCTGGTGACCAGCGTGACGACCCTCCGCGAGCGCTCCAGCGGCACGCTCGAGCGGCTGCTGGCCATGCCGATGGGCAAGCTCGACTTCCTGCTCGGCTACGCCCTCGCCTTCGGGGTCGTCGCGGCCGTCCAGTCGGTGCTCGCGGTGAGCATCGCGGTGGGGCTGCTCGGGCTCGAGGTGCAGGGCCCGGTCTGGCTGCTCACCCTCGTCGCGGTCGCCGACGCCGTCCTCGGCACGGCCCTGGGCCTGTTCGTCTCGGCCTTTGCGCGCACCGAGTTCCAGGCGGTGCAGTTCATGCCGGCGCTGGTCATCCCGCAGATCCTGCTGTGCGGGCTGTTCGTGCCCCGCGACCTGCTCCCGGACGTCCTGTCGGCCGTGAGCGACGTGTTGCCGCTGTCCTACGCCGTCAACGCGATGCAGACCCTCACCCGCACCTCCGCCACCGGCGACGTGTGGCGCGACCTCGCGGTCGTCGCGGGTTTCGCGGTCACGATGCTGTGCCTGGGGGCGGCCACCCTGCGCCGTCGTACGCCGTAGCCGGCCCCCGGTCGACTCCGCCGCTTGGGACCTGCCCGGCCTCTCGGCGTAACCTCTGCCGCATGTCCCTGCTCCGTCAGCCGATCCTGCTGCTCGCCCGCAGCGAGCAGATCAAGAAGCTCGTCAGCACCATGCCCGTCTCGGCCGGCATCGTCACGAGCTACGTCCCCGGTGAGACCACCGACGCCGCGGTGGATGCCACCGCCGGCCTGGTCGGTGACGGTCTCAAGGTGACCCTGGACTTCCTCGGCGAGGACACCCTCGACGTGGAGCAGGCCGACGCGACCGTCGCGGCCTACCTCGATCTCCTCCAGGCCCTCGCGGCGCACGGGCTGACCCGCGGCGCCGAGGTGTCGGTCAAGCTCTCGGCCGTCGGCCAGGCGATCCCGGACAACGGCGACAAGATCGCCCTCGAGAACGCCCGCACGATCTGCCGGGCCGCCCGCAACGCCGGCACCACGGTGACCCTCGACATGGAGGACCACACCACCACCGACCGCACCCTCGCCACGCTGCGCGAGCTGCGCAAGGACTTCCCCGAGACCGGCGCCGTGCTGCAGGCCTACCTGCACCGCACCGAGGCCGACTGCCGCGCGCTGGCCTACGAGGGGTCGCGCGTCCGGCTGTGCAAGGGCGCCTACAAGGAGCCCGAGAGCGTCGCGTTCCAGGACCGCCTCGACGTCGACCGGTCCTACGTGCGCTGCCTCAAGGTGCTGCTCGCCGGCCAGGGCTACCCGATGATCGCCACCCACGACCCGCGGATGGTCGAGATCGCCAGCTCGCTGGCGAGCCGTTACGGCCGCGCGCAGGGGTCCTACGAGTTCCAGATGCTCTACGGCATCCGGCCCGAGGAGCAGAAGCGCCTCGCCTCCAGTGGCGAGACCATGCGCGTCTACATCCCCTACGGCCAGGAGTGGTACGGCTACCTGATGAGAAGGCTCGCTGAGCGTCCGCAGAACCTGTCATTCTTCGCGAAGTCCCTGATCTCGAAGAAGTAGCAGCACGGGAGGCAGACCCATGGCGCAGCAGACCGCGATCCTCGGGGCGGGCGTGATGGGCGAGACCCTCCTGTCCGGTCTCGTCCGCGCCGGCCGTCGGGTGGACAACCTGCTCGTCGGCGAGAAGCGCGCCGAGCGCGCCAAGGAGCTCGAGGACCGCTACGGCGTCGCCGTCGTCTCCAACCTCGAGGCGGCCACGAAGGCCGACACGCTCGCGCTCGTCGTCAAGCCCCAGGACATGGCCGACCTCCTGCGGGAGATCGCGCCTGCCCTCCGGCCCGGCCAGCTCGTGGTGTCGCTCGCGGCCGGCATCACCACGGCGTTCATCGAGTCGCACGTCCCCGACGGCGTCGCGGTCGTCCGGGTCATGCCCAACACCCCGGCGCTCGTCGACGAGGGCATGGCCGCGATCTCGCCGGGCTCCCACTGCGACGAGCACCACCTCGCCGAGGCCGAGGCGCTGATGGCCTCGGTCGGCAAGGTGCTGCGCATCCCCGAGCGCCAGCAGGACGCCGTCACTGCCATCTCCGGCTCCGGTCCGGCCTACATCTTCTTCGTCGTCGAGTCGATGATCGAGGCGGGCGTCCACCTCGGCCTGCCCCGGGCCACGGCCACCGACCTCGTCGTCCAGACCCTCGTCGGCTCGGCCAAGATGCTGCGCGAGACCGGCACGCACCCGACCGTCCTGCGCGAGCAGGTCACCTCGCCGGCCGGCACCACCGCGGCCGCGCTCCGCGAGCTGGAGATCCACCGGGTGCGCGCGGCGTTCCTGGCCGCCATGGAGGCCGCCCGCGACCGCTCCCGGGCGCTCGCCGAGGGCAGCTGACCCCCGCAAAGAGGATGCGCCCGGACCGCGCCGCCTGACACGATCGGGCGATGTCGATCCTCCACCACCGTGACGAGGGCTCCGGCCCCGTCGTCGTCCTGATCCACGCCGGAGTCGCCGACCTGCGGATGTGGCAGACCCAGGTCGAGGAGCTCGTCCCGGGCCACCGCGTCGTCCGCCCCGACCTCCGCGGCTACGGCCACACCCCGCTGGAGCCCGGCGACCCCTACACCGACGCCGAGGACGTCCTCGCCCTGCTCGACCACCTCGGCGCCGAGGAGTTCGCGCTGGTCGGGGCGTCCTACGGCGCGTACGTCGCCCTCCAGCTCGCGACCGCCGTCCCCGAGCGGGTCGAGCGCCTCGTGCTGCTCGCGCCGCTGGCCGAGGTCGCTGAGCCCGACGACCGGCTGCGCGACTTCTGGCGGCGCGAGGGCGAGCTGGTGGAGGCCGGCGACCTCGACACCGCCACCGACCTCAACGTCGCGACCTTCGTCGGGCCCGACGCGGCCGAGGACGCCCGCGAGCTCGTCTGGAAGATGCAGCGCGGCATCTTCGAGCACCAGGTCACGACCGACCACGCCGAGGGTGGCGAGCTGCCGGTCGATCTGGCGCGCCTGACCATGCACACGACCGTCGTCGTCGGCGGGCACGACCTGCCGTTCTTCGTGCAGACCGCACACGAGCTGGTGCGGGCACTGCCGGACGCCGAGCTCGTCGAGCTCCCGTGGGCGGGCCACCTCCCCTCGCTCGAGCGCCCGCTCGAGACCGCGCACCTGGTCCGGATCGGCGTCGGCTGACGGCTCACGCGAGACCGATCGCGGCCTCGGCCGCGGCGAGCACCGGCGCGGTCACCTCGCGGCACCGTGCCGCGCCGGCCGCGAAGACGTCCGTCACGTGCGCCGGGTCGGCCGCGAGGTCGTCGTAGCGCTTCCGGATCGGCTCGAGCTCGGCCACGACCGCGTCGGTGACCGCCTTCTTCAGCGCGCCGTAGGTCGTGATGCCCTCCGCCTCTCCGCCGCACGCCCCGAGGATGTCGAGCAGGTTGGTCACCCCCGGCTTCGCGGCCCGGTCGGCACGCACCGCCGCCGGCCCCGTCTCGGAGTCGGTGACCGCGCGCGCGACCTTGCGGCGTACGACGTCGGGGGAGTCGAGCAGGAAGATCGACCCCGCCGCGTCCGCCGACTTGCTCATCTTGCGGGTCGGGTCTGCCAGGTCCATCACCCGCGCGCCGGCCGCGGGGGTGGCGATGGACGGCACCGTGAACACCTCGCCGTACGCCGCGTTGAACCGGATCGCCAGGTCCCGGGTCAGCTCGACGTGCTGGCGCTGGTCGTCGCCGACCGGCACGACGCTCGGCCGGTAGAGCAGGATGTCGGCGGCCATCAGCACCGGATAGGTGTAGAGCGAAACTCGCGTCGACGCCACGCCCCGCCCCTTCTCCTTGAACTGGATCATCCGGTTGAGCTCACCGGTGTGGGCGGTGCACTCGAGCAGGTAGGCCAGCTGCGCGTGCGTGCGCACGCGGCTCTGCCGGAACAGCGTGGCCCGGTCCAACCCCACCGCCAGGAGCAGGGTGGCCATCTCGGAGGTGCGGTCGCGCAGCAGTGCCGGATCGTGGGCCGTCGTCATCGCGTGCAGGTCGGACAGTCCGTAGAAGGCGTCCTCCTGCCGGGCCGCCATCGGGCGCAGGGCGCCGAGCAGGTTGCCGAGGGTCAGTCGACCGGAGGGAGTGATCAGGGAAAGGGTGCGGGTCATGGGTGTCTCCTGGTGTGAAGAGCCCACGGGACGCCCGGAAATGACGAACGGCCGCCCATGGGCGGCCGGGTGAAGTGCGTGCTTCAGGTCGTGGTCCGCCGTCAGGCGGGCCACCACTGGGTGGAGCGGTTCGTCAGCACACGACGATCATAGGGCGATCGACGGGGTAGCGTCCGGCTCATGGACTGCTCCGGACCCGCCTCGGTCGTCTTCGACCCGTCGCTGACGGAGTACAACTTCGGCGCCTCCCACCCGATGAGCCCGATCCGGGTCGACCTGACGATGCGGCTCGCCGAGGAGCTCGGCGTCCTCGACAGCGGCCTGACCGTGGTGCCGGCGCCCATGGCCGACGACGACCTGATCGCCACGGTCCACGACCGCGGGCTGATCGAGGCGGTCACGCGCTGCGGCACCGTCCCGGGAGCGTACGACGAGGAGCGCGGCCTCGGCAGCGACGACAACCCGGTCTTCGAGGGCATGCACCGGGCCGCGGCCCACGTGGTCGGCGCCAGCGTCGAGGCGTTCCGGCAGGTCTGGTCCGGCGAGAGCCTGCACTCCGCCAACATCACCGGCGGCCTGCACCACGCGATGCGCGACCGGGCGGCCGGCTTCTGCATCTACAACGACATCGCGGTCGGGATCCAGTCGCTCCTCGACCAGGGCGCCGAGCGGGTGGCCTACGTCGACGTCGACGTCCACCACGGCGACGGGGTGGAGAAGATCTTCTGGAACGACCCGCGCGTGCTGACGATCAGCCTGCACGAGACCGGCCAGATGCTCTTCCCCGGCACGGGCTTCCCCAACGACTCCGGCGGCCCCGACGCCCCGGGGAGCGCGGTGAACGTCGCGCTCCCGCCCGGCACCGGCGACGGCGGCTGGCTGCGCGCCTTCCACGCCGTCGTGCCGCCCCTGCTGCGCGAGTTCAAGCCGGAGGTGCTGGTGACCCAGCACGGCTGCGACTCCCACATCGAGGACCCGCTGGCCCACCTGATGCTGACCGTCGACGGCCAGCGCGCGACGTACCTCGCCCTGCACGACCTGGCCCACGAGGTCAGCAACGGCCGCTGGGTGGTCCTGGGTGGCGGTGGCTACGCGCTGGTCGAGGTGGTCCCGCGCGCCTGGACCCACCTGCTGGCCATCGTCGCCGGCCACCCGCTCGACCCGGCGACCGAGACCCCGCCGGGCTGGCGCGAGCACGTCCGCACCGCGCTGGGGCGGCAGGCGCCGTTCCGGCTCACCGACGGCCGGGTGCCGGCCTACCGCGACTGGGCCGAGGGCTACGACCCCGACACCTGGCTGGACCGCGCCATCCACGCGACCCGCACCGAGGTGTTCCCGCTGCACGGCCTCGACCCCCTGCCGTACTGACCGGGTGCGGGGCGGTCCGTGGGCTGCGGGGGAGGGGTCGAGCCGGGCCGCCGAGGGGCTCCGGACGAGTCGTGCTGGCCGCTGCGCCACCGAGAGTGAGACGACTCCGACGGCAACCAAAGTAAAGGTGGGGGGTGAAATGCAACCCGACACGCCGCGCCGAACGGTGTCTCTTGCGTCAACCCCTTCCCCACGAGTCACATCAGGCTCTATTCTCACCCTGCGCGATGCGTGCATGCACTGGTGGGGAAGCCAGTGGCGCCTCGCAAAGAAAGTCGGTGCACGATGGCTACCAACTCGTCCGGGGACATCTCCGAAGCGAAGTTCCTGACCGTTGCCGAGGTGGCCGCGATGATGCGCGTCTCCAAGATGACCGTCTACCGCCTGGTCCACAACGGCGACCTCGCCGCGGTGCGGGTCGGGCGTTCCTTCCGCGTCCGCGAGGAGGACGCCAACGACTACATCCGGAAGAGCTTCTACAACGCCGGCTGATCCCGGCCGCTCCCTGAAACAGCACCCACGTGGTCCACTTCGGAGACTCGGATTCTGCGGGCCGCACAACGACGGATAGGCTGTCCGGGTCTGCCGGGCGACTCCCGGCGTGACTCATCAGCATGTGAGAGGTTTCCCGTGGGTTCTGTCATCAAGAAGCGGCGCAAGCGCATGGCCAAGAAGAAGCACCGCAAGCTGCTGAAGAAGACGCGCGTCCAGCGTCGCAAGCTCGGCAAGTAGCCACCCCATCGGACCGTCATGGGCTCGGTAGGCAGGGTCGGCAAGGTCGTTCTCGTCACCGGGGTCTCACGTGACCTCGGTCGGCGGTTCGCGCGTGCCGTGGCCTCCGACCCGGCGGTCTCCCGGGTCATCGGCGTCGATGTCGTCCCCCCTCGCGGGGACGTCGGAGACGTCTCGTTCGTGCGGGCCGACATCCGCAACCCCGTCATCGCGAAGATCATCGCCAAGGAGGACGTCGACACCGTCGTCCACATGAGCGTGATCGCGACCCCCGGATCTGCCGGGGGGCGCAACACGATGAAGGAGCTCAACGTCATCGGGACGATGCAGCTCCTCGCGGCCTGCCAGAAGGCACCCAGCCTCCAGCACCTGGTCGTGAAGTCGACGACCACGGTCTACGGCGCCAGCAGCCGCGACCCGGCGATGTTCACCGAGGACATGGAGCCGCGGCGCGCACCCCGGGCGGGCTACGCCAAGGACGTCGCGGAGATCGAGGGCTACGTGCGCGGGTTCGCCCGACGCCGGCCCGACGTGCGCGTGACGATGCTCCGCGCGGCCAACGTGATCGGCCCCAACGTCACCAGCCCGATCACCTCCTACTTCCGGCTGCCCGTCATCCCCACGGTCCTGGGGCACGACGCCCGGATGCAGTTCCTGCACGAGCAGGACCTCATGGATGTGCTCGCCCACGCCGTGCGCAACGACGTCCCCGGCACCTTCAACGTCGCCGGCGACGGCGTGCTGATGCTCTCCCAGGCCGTACGCCGGATGCAGCGGCCCTCCGTGCCGATGCCGGCCTTCGCCGTGGGCAAGGTCGGGTCCACCCTGCGCCAGGCACGCGTCGCGGAGTTCTCTCCCGAGCAGCTCAGCTTCCTCACCTACGGACGCGGGGTCGACACCACCCGGATGCGCCGGGTGCTCGGCTTCGACCCCAAGTACTCCACCGCCGAGGCGTTCGCCGACTTCGTCTCGCTGCTCCCGCCGACCGGCGGCCGCTCCGAGCGGGTGCTCGCCGGCCTGGCCCGCCAGCTGCCGCCGCCCGGCCCGACCCTCCCGCCGCCCCCCGAGCCCGTAGGAGCCGACCATGGGTGACGCCGAGATCATCCCGATCGGCACGCGCGGCCGACCCGGTCGCGGCACCGGCAAGGCGCCGAGCACCGCCGCCCGGAGTCTCGCTCCCGCGGCGCGTCCGGCCGCCGCCGCCCAGCGCAAGGCAGCGCCCAAGGCCCCCGCCGACCCGGTGCTCGAGCACGACGACGAGCAGGTGATCGAGGTCCCCGTGGCCGACGAGGCGCGGGTGCCGGTCACGACCGCCGAGCGGTCGCCCCTGGGAGGCATTCCCGCCGGCGACTGGCTGGGTGCGTTCCAGCACGCCGCGCGCGAGGTGTTCGGCGACCAGTGGGAGCCGCAGCTCGCGCGCTTCCTGGCCTTCCTGCGCCGCCGGGTCACCGGCGACTACGTCGTCGACGAGTACGGTTTCGACGCCGAGATCACCCAGCGCTTCTTCATGGCCGCCCTGCGGCCGATCGCGGACAAGTGGTTCCGCATCGAGGTCCGCGGTGCCGAGAACATCCCCACCGACGGCGGCGCCCTGGTGGTCTCCAACCACTCGGGCACCATCCCGGTCGACGGCCTGATGACGATGGTCTCCATCCACGACACGACCGGGCGCTACCTCCGCCCGCTCGGGGCCGACCTGGTCTTCAAGCTGCCGGTCGTGAGCACCCTGGCCCGCAAGGGCGGCGCGACCCTGGCCTGCACCGAGGACGCCGAGCGCATGCTCAGCGGGGGCGAGCTGGTCGGCGTGTGGCCCGAGGGCTTCAAGGGCATCGGCAAGCCCTACTCCGACCGCTACAAGCTCCAGCGCTTCGGTCGCGGCGGCTTCGTCGCGGCGGCGATCCGCACCGGCGTGCCGATCGTGCCGCTCTCGGTCGTGGGTGCCGAGGAGATCTACCCCCTGGTCGGCAACGTGCCGTCCCTGGCGCGGCTCCTGGGGCTGCCCTACATCCCGATCACGCCGTTCTTCCCGCTGCTCGGCCCGCTCGGCCTGGTGCCGCTGCCGTCCAAGTGGCTGCTGGAGTTCGGCGAGCCGATCCGCACCGACGAGTACGAACCCGGCGCCGCCGACGACCCGATGCTCGTCTTCAACGTCACCGACCAGGTGCGCGAGACCATCCAGCAGACGCTCTACTCGCTGCTGATGAAGCGGCAGTCCGTCTTCCGCTGAGGCGGCAGCCGGTCAGGGAGTGGTCAGGCCGCCGGTGACGTCGCCGACGGAGTCGCCCGCGTCCTGCAGGATCTGACCGACGTCGGGCAGCGACGGGCTGGAGGTCGGCGAGGTCGTGCCGCCGCCGGTGAGGCCCTGCGTCAGCGTCCCGATGGGGTCGTTGGCGTTGGCGCCGGTGCCCTGCTGGGTGGTGGTGCCGCCGGCCTCGGTGGTCTCGTCGGGAGGCGTGAGGACGCTGCCGGGGGGCAGGCTGGCGTCGACGCCCGGGACCTGCGGGTGGTTCTTCTTGCCGCCGGGGTTGCTGCCCGGACGGATCGGCGAGCCGGCGGTGTGCACGGCCCCGGCGGCGTCGGTGCCGGAGGCGACGGGGGCGAGGATCGCCGGGATCTGGGTGATGCCGCCCGCGCACGTGGGGCAGGCCTGGTGGGCCGCCGCGTCGATGGTGATCAGGACCTGGGCGGCGTGCATGAGCTCGTCGCGGGCCTCGGCCGGCACGACCGGCTCGAGGGCGACCAGCTCGTCGAGGCTGGATGCGGCGAAGTCGCGCAGCTCGGTGATCGAGGCCTGGTCGCCGCTGTCGGCGTAGTCGGACAGCAGCAGGTCGGAGGCCTCCGCGGCCTGGTCGGTGAAGGTGTTGAGGGTGTCGGCGATGGCCAGGTTGTCCTGGAGGTCGCCGCCCCGGCTGAGCTGGGTGACCTCGTCGAGGCGGCCCGAGGCGTTGGCCAGGAGGGTGGCGCCCTTCTCGCCCTGGCCCATCGCCACGCCCGTCTCGGCGTTCTCGATGGCCCGCTTGATCGGGTAGAGCACGTCGCCGGGCAGCGCGCTCTGTGCGGCCATCGCCATCGAGGTCGTGGCACCGACCAGCGCGAGACCACCGACGGCGGCGGCGATGCGGCGGTCGCGGGCGGTCTTGCGGGCGGGGAGCGTGAGGCGGGCGGCCTGTTCGTCGATCTCGGCGGGGACGAGGGCGGTGACGGCCTCGGCCAGGAGCTGCTCGCGCAGCGAGGCGACGAAGGCGGGACGGGCGGACACCGGGGGCGTGTCACGGAGGGCGCCGACGAGCTCGAGGAGGTCGGCGTACCGCGCGTCGGACCCGGAGGTCGAGGGAGCCTCGACCTGGGCTGCGAACTCCTCGGCGCGCCGTCGCGCCGCGAACACGGGTGTCATCTCGTCCGTCCTGTCACGTCATCGGCGAGGTCCCGGTGGAGGGGCCCCGACGTGGACATCAACGACGTGTGGGCTGGCGAGGTTACGGCGCAGATCACATCGGTAGTGGGGATTTCAACGAGGGTGTTCATCAGTCCCGGATCCCCTCGGGCATCAGCTTGGCGAGGTTGCGGACCCCGCGAAGCTGGAGCTGCTTCACGGCGCCGTCGCTGCGGCCCAGGACCGCGGCGGTCTCGGCGATCGACATGCCCTGCAGGAAGCGCATGATCAGGCAGTCGCGCTGCTCGTGCGGGAGCTCCTTGAGGGCCTTGAGCAGGACCTCGTTGGTGAGCCCGGCCAGCACCGAGGACTCCGGGCCCTCGGTGGCGTCGTCGTGCAGGCCCATGTCCTCGGTGGTCAGCTCGAGGCGGG
Organism: Nocardioides ginsengisegetis; assembly: GCF_014138045.1. NCBI lineage: Bacteria > Bacillati > Actinomycetota > Actinomycetes > Propionibacteriales > Nocardioidaceae > Nocardioides > Nocardioides ginsengisegetis. Next base: position 3,599,459 of record NZ_JACGXA010000001.1, on the reverse strand, counting down.
TGCGGCCGGCCTTGAAGTGGTCGGTGGCGAGGTTGCGGGCGATGGTCATCAGCCAGGCGCCGAAGTCCTTGCCCTGCCAGCGGAAGTTGGTCATGCTCCGCAGCGCCCGGAAGAACGTCTCCGAGGTGAGGTCCTCGGCCAGCGTCGTGGAGCGGGTGCGGTAGAAGAGGAAGCGGTAGACCGACGTCTGGTAGTGGTCGTAGAGCAGGCCGAACGCCTCGGAGTCGCCTGTGCGGGCCAGCTCGACGAGGGCGATCAGGCGGGTGCGGTCGGCCTCGGACTCCTCCGAGGACGTCGCCAGGTCTGCGTCGCCGAAGCCGTCGGGACCCGACGGGGCGCCCGGGTCGCCGAGCGAGGTGTTGACCTCGTCGTCGGCGACCGCGGACATGAGGAGGAAGCGTGCGTCGCCGGGTGCGGCTGCGGCACCGCCGGCGAGGGCCGGGCCGGGGCCGAGGAGCATCTGGGCAACGGCAGCACGGAGCGCGTCCAACCCGCGCTCGAAATCATGGCCGCCCCACGACATGGTGAATGCCCTCCCGATAGCTTCCCCCGAAGCCTTCGTCATGGTACGGCTGTGCACCGAGGCATGTGAACCCTTCGGTAACAAAACGTGGGCCATGCCACGTTGGTAAAGAAGCCGGGTCAGCGACGACGTCCGCGCAGGGCCACCCCGGCCGCGACGGCGCCGCTGGTGGCGCCGGCGAGGGCCCCCACCAGCAGTCCGGCCCGGGCCGCCTTGCGCCCCGTCCGGTAGTCGCGGATCCGCCACCCCTCGTGACGCGCGTGGGCGCGCAGGCGCGCGTCCGGGTTGATGGCGCAGGGGTCGCCGACCATGGCCAGCATCGGCAGGTCGTTGTAGCTGTCGGAGTAGGCCGAGCAGGCCGAGAGGTCGAGGTTCTCCCGCGCGGCGAGCGCCTTCACGGCCTCGCCCTTGGCGGGCCCGTGCAGGAGGTCGCCGACCAGGCGGCCGGTGTAGACCCCGTCCACGTGCTCCGCGACGGTGCCCATCGCACCGGTCAGCCCGAGGCGCCGGGCGATGATCGAGGCGATCTCGATGGGGGCGGCGGTGACCAGCCAGACCCGCTGGCCCTGGTCGAGGTGGAGCTGGGCCAGCGCACGGGTGCCGGGCCAGATGCGGTGGGCCATGGCCTCGTCGAAGATCTCCTCGCCGAGCTCCTCCAGCTCCTGCACGGTGTGGCCGGCGATGAAGCTGAGCGCGGAGTTGCGGGCGTCGGCGACGTGGGCGGGGTCCTCGACGCCCACGATCCGGAAGTAGGCCTGCTTCCAGGCGGCCCCGGCGATCTCGCGGGTGGTGAAGAACTTGCGCCGGTGCAGCCCGCGCGCCAGGTGGAAGATGCTGGCGCCCTGCATGACGGTGTTGTCGACGTCGAAGAACGCGGCCGACGTCGGGTCCGCCGGGGTGTCCAGCGCGGTCTCGACCTCGGCGGCGGCAGCGGCTGCCTCGCCGGCCAGGGTCGAGCGCTGCTTGAGGTTCAGCGGCCGGCGGCTCTTCTCGGGCGGCGGGGTCACACGCGCAGCGTAGACCCCATCCGGACGGCTCCGCGGGCCCTGCCCGCGTGTGGAATCATCCCCCCATGCCTGACAAGCCCTCCGGGCACACGGACCTGGCCGACCTCGTCGCGGACGCCGCCGCCGAGAGCCCCGACCGGCTGGCGCTCGTCGAGGCAGGGGGCCGCAGCCTCACCTGGGGCGAGCTCGACGACGAGGTCGGGCGGATCGCCACCGGCCTCGGTGCTGCGGGCGTCGTCGCCGGGCACCGGGTGCTGATCGCCGTCGGCAACCGCATCGAGTTCGTGACGTCGTACCTCGGGGTGCTGCGCGCCCAGGTCGTCGCCGTCCCGGTCAACCCCCGGGCCACCGCGGGCGAGATCGCCCGGATGATCGCCGACTCGGGGTCCCGAATGGTCGTGACGGACACCGACACGGTCCCGACGGTGCGCGAGGCCGTCGGCCATGTCGTCGCGGCCCTGGACGGGGACACCGCCGGGCTCGGTGACTTCGACCAGGACCTGCTGTCGCGCGCGGTGAAGCCGCGGATCGTCGTGGTCGGGGGCACCCTGCTGCCGGGGGAGCGTTCCTACGACCACTTGCGGGCCGACAGTGCGCGGCCGGTGCCGCCGCTGCAGGACCCCGAGAAGCTGGCCGCGCTCCTCTACACCTCCGGCACGTCCGGCCGGCCGCGCGCCGCGATGCTGACCCACCGTGCCCTGCTGGCCAACATCGAGCAGGTCGCCCAGGTCGAGCCCAAGATGATCCACGGAGACGACGTGGTGCTGGGCGTGCTGCCGCTCTTCCACGTCTACGGCCTCAACGCCGTGCTCGGCGGGGTGCTCCGGCACCGGGCCAAGCTCGTGCTGGTCGACCGCTTCGACCCGCAGGGGACCCTCGACCTCATCGAGGACGAGGCCTGCAGCGTCGTCCCGGTCGCGCCGCCCGTCTTCGCCTACTGGCAGCCGGTCGACGGCCTCGAGGAGCGGCTCGGCCCGGTCCGGCTGATGCTGTCCGGCTCGGCGCCGCTGTCGCCCGAGCTGGTCACGGCGTTCACCGCGCGCACCGGCATCCCGGTCCACCAGGGCTACGGGCTGACCGAGGCCTCGCCGGTCGTGACCAGCACGCTGTGCAGCCGGGAGCTCCAGGCCGGGTCGGTCGGCGCCGCCCTGCCCGGCATCGACATCCGCCTCGTCGACGACTCCGGACGCACGCCCGAGGGGGAGGACCCGGGCGAGATCCAGATCCGCGGCACCAACCTCTTCAGCGGCTACTGGCCCGACGGTGCCGGCGGCCCCGACGCCGACGGCTGGTGGTCGACCGGCGACGTGGGATTCCTCGACGCCACCGGCGACCTCTTCCTGGTCGACCGGCTCAAGGAGCTCGTCATCGTCTCGGGCTTCAACGTCTACCCGGTCGAGGTCGAGGAGGTCATCCGCGAGGTCGAGGGCGTGACCGAGGCGGCCGTGATCGGCGTCGACGACCCCGTCACCGGCGAGGCCGTGATCGCCTACGTGCGCTCCGCCGACGGCGACCCGGCGACGGTCGAGGCCGCGGTGCGGGCCCACTGCGAGGAGCGGCTGGCCCGCTTCAAGCAGCCCAGCCGGATCGAGGTCGTCGACCAGCTGCCCCTCACGGTGACCGGCAAGGTCCAGAAGGGCCGGCTGCGGACCATGGAGCGCCGCCGCGCCCTCGGGCTGCTCGAGGGCTGACTGGTGGCTGCTCGCGTCACCCTCTACTCCCGGCCCGGGTGCCACCTGTGCGACGACGCCCGCATCCGCATCGCCGCCGTCTGCGAGGAGCTGGGGGAGGAGTACGTCGAGGTCTCCATCGACGACGACCCGGACCTGCAGGCGCGCTTCGGCGAGGAGATCCCGGTGACCTTCGTCGACGGTCGCCAGCACGACTTCTGGCGGGTCGACCCGGCCCGCCTGCGCGCCGCCCTGACCCGGCCCTGACCCCGCCGTGACCCGCCGGTAGCACCCCGGAGCGCGTGGGTCATCTCACATGTGCTAGCCGACCCCGTGTGCGGCCCGGCCGGTGGCCCGGACCAGCCTCCCGTCTCGGTTTGTTCTCACGTTCACAAACTCCTACAGTGATCGAGCCGCATGGACGAGAACGGGCTGTTCCCCGCCCGGATCCCGCGGCCGAATCCATAGGCATGGAGACGAGAGCCTTGACCGCACGGACATCCCCCGAGAGCGCCCGGGACATCCCCGAGGCCACCGTCGCTCGGCTGCCCGTCTACCTCCGCGCCCTGACCACCCTCTCCGAGCAGGGCACCGGCACCTGCTCGTCCGAGGACCTCGCCGCCGCAGCGGGCGTCAACAGCGCCAAGCTCCGCAAGGACCTCTCCTACCTCGGCAGCTACGGCACCCGCGGCGTCGGTTACGACGTCGACTACCTGCGCTACCAGATCGCCCGCGAGATCGGCGTGACCCAGGACTGGCCCGTGGTCATCGTCGGCATCGGCAACCTCGGCCACGCGCTCGCCAACTTCTCCGGGTTCCGCAGCCGCGGCTTCCGCGTCGTCGCGCTGCTCGACGCCGACCCGCAGCGCCACCGCGAGGTGGTCGCCGGGATCGACGTACGCCCCTTCGACGACCTCGAGCAGATCGTCCGCGACCACGGCGTGGCCATCGGCGTGATCGCGACGCCGGCGCTCGCCGCCCAGGACGTCGCGGACCGGATGGTCGGCTGCGGGATCAGCTCGATCCTGAACTTCGCACCGGTGGTGCTCTCGGTGCCCGACGGGGTGGACGTCCGCAAGGTCGACCTCTCCATCGAGCTGCAGATCCTCGCCTACCACGAGCAGCGCAAGGCGCACGGCGAGGCGATCGCCGACGCAGGGGAGGCAACGGCATGAGCCACTACACCCCACGAAACTGCTCGCTTCGCTCACACTTCCGCGGGGACCCCGAATGAGCGTCCTGGTGGTGGGCATCTCCCACAACTCCGCACCCGTCTCCCTGCTCGAGCGGGTGGCACTCGACGCCGACGGCGTGCACAAGCTGGTCCACGACGCGGCCTCGTGCGAGCACGTCACCGAGGCCACCGTCATCTCGACGTGCAACCGGCTGGAGATCTACGCCGACGTCGACCGCTTCCACGGCTCCGTCGAGGAGGTCTCGCGGCTGCTGGTGCAGCGGGCCGGCGAGACCGCCGAGGCGATGCTGCCGCACCTCTACGTGCACTACGACGACGGCGCGGTCTCCCACCTCTTCCAGGTGGCGGCCGGGCTCGACTCGATGGCCGTGGGCGAGGGGCAGATCCTCGGGCAGACCCGCGAGGCACTGCGGCTGGGCCAGGAGCTCGGCACCGTCGGCTCGGGCCTGAACACCCTCTTCCAGCAGGCCCTCCGGGTCGGCAAGCGCTCGCGCGCCGAGACCGACATCGACCGGGCCGCCCCCTCCCTGGTGACCGCGGCGCTCGAGCGCTCCGGTGCCGCCGTCGGCGAGGTCGCCGGCAAGCGGGTCGTCGTCGTCGGGGCAGGTGCCATGGCCGGGCTGTCGACCGCCACGGTGTCCCGGCTGGGCGCCGCCCACGTCACCGTCGTCAACCGGACGGCCGGCAACGCCGACCGCCTCGCCGGACAGTACGGCGCCCGCCCGGCGCCGCTGGCCCAGCTCCCCGCCGAGCTCGCGCAGGCCGACATCGTGATCACCTGCACCGGCGCCACCGGCGTGCTGGTCACCACCGACATGGTCCGCGAGGCCCGGCCCGACGGCCGGCCGCTGGCCCTCATCGACCTCGCGCTCCCGCACGACGTCGACCCCGGCGTGGCGGACCTGCCCGGCGTCACCCTGATCAACCTCGCCGAGCTGGCCGAGGAGCTGCGCACGTCCGTGACCGGCCAGGAGGTCGGCAACGTCCGCCGGATCGTGGCGCAGGAGGTCGCGGCCTTCCTGTCCGCGCGCCGCCAGGCGAGCGTCACCCCGACCGTGGTCGCCCTCCGCTCGATGGCCACCTCCGTGGTCGACGCCGAGATGGAGCGGCTCGCCGGCCGGCTGCCGGACCTGGACGAGGACTCCCGTGCCGAGGTCCTCCAGGCCGTCCGCCGCGTGGCCGACAAGCTGCTCCACCAGCCGACCGTGCGGGTCCGGGAGCTGGCCAACGAGACCGGCGCCGTCTCCTACGCCGCCGCGCTCGCCGAGCTGTTCGCGCTCGACCCCGAGGCCGTCGACGCCGTCACCCGACCGGAGGGACTTGAATGACCAAGCCCGTCCGCATCGGCACCCGCCGCTCCCTCCTCGCCACCACCCAGGCCGGCCACGTCGCCGAGATGGTCCGCGAACGTCTCGGCCGCGAGGCAGTGCTCGTCGAGGTCACCACCGAGGGCGACCTCAGCCAGGCCTCGGGCGTCCCCCTGGCCGGCTCGTCGAACACCGGTGTCTTCGTCGGGGCGCTCCGGGATGCGCTGCTGCGCGGCGACGTGGACGTCGCGGTGCACTCGCTCAAGGACCTCCCCACCTACCCGCACGACGGCATCGCGCTCGCCGCCGTACCCCTCCGCGAGGACCCGCGCGACGTGGTCGTCGCCCGCGACGGGCTCACCCTCGGGGAGCTCCCGGTCGGCAGCCGCGTCGGCACCGGCTCGCCGCGACGCGTGGCCCAGCTGCACGCGCTCGGCCTCGGTTTGGAGATCGACGGGATCCGCGGGAACGTGGACACCAGGATCGGCAAGGTCCGCTCCGGCGAGTACGACGCCGTGGTCCTGGCCCGTGCGGGCCTGGCCCGGATCGGCCGGCTCGACGAGGCCACCGAGGTGCTCGACCCGCTGCAGATGCTCCCCGCCCCCGGGCAGGGTGCGCTGGGCATCGAGTGCCGGGCGGACGACGCCGATCTGCTGGGACAGCTGGCACTGCTCGACGACGGGCCCACGCACGCGGCGGTCACCGCCGAGCGCGCGGTGCTCGCCACCCTCGAGGGCGGCTGCTCGGCGCCGATCGGGGCGCTGGCGGAGGTCGTCGAGGGAGAAGACGGGGACGAGATCTGGGTCAGGGCGATCGCCCTGTCCCTCGATGGGGGCCTGGCGGTGCGGATGTCCGCATCGGGAGGCCCGACCGACGCCGTCGGCGTCGGGACCCGCCTGGCGAGCGAGATGCTCGCCGACGGGGCTGCACGGCTGGCAGACCGCCTGGAAGACCGCCTGGAAGACACAGACAAGAGGCAGAACGCATGACGCGAGGCAAGACCACCACCACCTCGACCACGGGAGCCACCCGGGGCTGGGTGTCGTTCGTCGGCAGTGGCCCGGGTGACCCGGGTCTGCTCACGGTCCGTGCCGTCGACCTGCTCAAGCAGGCCGACGTCGTCGTCACCGAGGTGCCCGAGCACGCGGGCCTGGTGCGCAGGCTGCTCGGCCTCCCCACACCCGTGGTCGCCGAGGACGGCGAGGAGCAGGCGCCGGTCGCCGGCCCCGAGATCGTCGACGGCGGCTTCGGCGAGGACGGCCAGCCGCTGACCCACGCGGCCCGGGCCAAGGTCGTCGTCAAGCACGCCAAGAAGGGCGCCCGCGTCGTGCGCCTGATGGCCGGCGACCCGTTCCTCTATGCCTCCGGTCCCGAGGAGGCCCAGTCCTGCGTGAAGGCCGGGCTCGGCTTCGAGATCGTCCCGGGCGTCTCCTCGGTCAGCGCGGTCCCGGCCTACGCCGGCATCCCGCTCACCACCAAGGACAACCGCGAGATGGCCGTGGTCACGTGCGGTGACAAGGTCGACTGGTCGCAGTACGCCGACAAGCGCACGCTCGTGCTGCTCTCGGCCGTCGGCATGATCGGCGACATCGCCAAGGCGCTCGTCGATGCCGGCCGCTCCCCGCAGACCCCGGTCGCCATGACCCGCGTCGGCACCACCACCGAGCAGGCCACGGTCGTCTCCGACCTCGAGCACGTCGCGGCCGACGCCCGCGCCGCCCGGATGGCCCCGCCGGCCATCACGGTGATCGGCGATGTCGTCGACCTCCGCGAGACGCTGTCGTGGTTCGAGACCAAGCCGCTGTTCGGCTGGCGCGTGCTGGTGCCCCGCACCAAGGAGCAGGCCGGCTCGCTCTCGGAGCGCCTCCGCGGCTACGGCGCGGTGCCGGAGGAGGTCCCGACCATCTCCGTCGAGCCGCCCCGCAACCCGCTGCAGATGGACAAGGCCGTGCGCGGCCTCGTCGAGGGCCGCTACGAGTGGATCGCCTTCACCTCGGTCAACGCCGTCAAGGCGGTCCGGGAGAAGTTCGAGGAGTACGGCCTGGACGCACGTGCCTTCTCCGGCCTGAAGATCGCCGCCGTCGGGGACAAGACCGCCCAGGCCATCGCCGCCTGGGGCCTGCGCGCCGACCTGGTCCCGTCCGGTGAGCAGTCCGCCGCCGGCCTGCTCGAGGACTGGCCCGAGTACGACGAGCTGCTGGACCCGATCAACCGGGTCTTCCTGCCGCGCGCCGACATCGCCACCGAGAACCTCGTGGCCGGCCTGATCGACCTCGGCTGGGAGTGCGACGACGTCACGGCCTACCGCACGGTGCGGGCCACCCCGCCGCCGGCGCCGACCCGTGACGCGATCAAGACCGGCAAGTTCGACGCGGTCGTGTTCACCTCGTCCTCGACCGTGCGCAACCTCGTCGGCATCGCCGGCAAGCCGCACCCCTCGACGATCATCGCCGTCATCGGCCCCGCCACGGCCAAGACCGCCGAGGAGCACGGGCTCCGGGTCGACGTGCTGTCGCCCAAGCCCGACGTGGACGCGCTCACCGACGCGCTCGCCGACTTCGGTGCCGCCCGCCGCGACGCCATGGTCGAGGCCGGCCAGCCGGTCACCAAGCCGTCCGAGCGCAAGCCCTCCGCCCGCCGGAAGGCCTCCACCTCGCGATGACCGAGCCCGTCGTGCCCCCGGTGTCCGGACCGACCGTCCGGCCCCGTCGCCTGCGCACCACCCCGGCCCTGCGCCGGATGGTCGCGGAGACGTCGCTCGAGGCCCGGCAGCTGGTGCTGCCGGTCTTCGTGCGGGAGGGGCTCGACGCGCCCCGCCCGATCGGCTCGATGCCCGGGGTCGTCCAGCACACCCGCGGGTCGCTGCTCAAGGCCGTCACCGAGGCGGCCGAGCTGGGCCTCGGCGGCGTGATGCTCTTCGGCATCCCGTCGACGAAGGACGCCGTCGGCTCCGGGGCGATCGATCCCGCGGGGATCCTGAACGTCGCGATCGCCGACGTCGTCGCCGAGGTCGGTGACGCGATCACGGTGATGAGCGACCTGTGCCTCGACGAGTTCACCGACCACGGCCACTGCGGCGTCCTGACCGCGGACGGGAAGGTCGACAACGACCGGACCCTCGCGGCGTACGCCGAGATGGGGCTCGCCCACGCCGCCGCCGGCGTCGACATGGTCGGGCCCAGCGGCATGATGGACGGCCAGGTGCGGGTGATCCGCGAGGCGCTCGACGCCGCACAGCACACCGACGTCTCGATCCTGGCCTACTCCGCGAAGTACGCCTCCGCGTTCTTCGGCCCCTTCCGCGAGGCCGTCGACTCCTCGCTGGTCGGCGATCGACGTACCTACCAGCAGGACCCCGGCAACGCCGTCGAGGGCGTCCGGGAGACGCTGCTCGACGTCGCCGAGGGCGCCGACATCGTGATGGTGAAGCCGGCCCTGGCCTACCTCGACGTGATCCGCCGGGTGCGCGACGCCGTCGACGTCCCGGTCGCGGCGTACAACGTCTCCGGTGAGTTCGCCATGCTCGAGGCCGCCGCCGCGAACGGCTGGATCGACCGGGAGCCGGCCATCCTGGAGACCCTCACCTCGATCCGCCGCGCCGGCGCCGACATCGTGCTGACCTACTGGGCGGCCGAGGCGGCCCGGCTGCTCCCCCGTCGCTGACCGACGGACCCGCACACGCAGAACGGCCCGGACCGATGGTCCGGGGCCGTTCGCTTGCGTCTGGCTGGTGCTCAGTTGCCCGTCAGGTCGGCCACGCACTGGTCGAAGGCGTCGTTGGCGTCGAGCGGGTTGTCCACCAGGCCCTGGGCGAGGCACTCGGCGGTCGCCTGGGCGACGGTGAGGACCTCGTCGACCGGCGGCACGGACGGCGTCGGGAGCGGGGGCAGGGTCGGCGTCGGGACCGGGAGGCCGCCACCGCCGCCACCGCCACCGGGCGTGGCCGGGGTCGTGTCGGGCGGGGTGGTGGGAGTGCCGGGGTCCTGGGTGGGCTCGTTGCCGGGGCCCGGGTTGCCGCCGGTCGTGTGGTGCGGGTGCCTGACCGGGTGGTGGTTGCGGACCGGGCCGCTGTTGACGCCCGTCTCGGGGACGAGGTAGCCGGCGGCCGTCGTGGAGGTCGGCACCGAGGTGAAGTCGCCGTCCATGTAGGCCTGCATGATCGACAGGACCAGGTCGACGTAGCTGCTGGAGTGGTTGTAGCGGTAGACCGAGGCGTGCTGGCCCTTGACCGTCGACAGGTCGTCGTTGCCCGAGCAGAGGTAGACCGCGGTCGCCAGCGAGGCGTCGTCGATGTCCTGCGGGTTGCGCTGCGCGTCGCCGTCGGCGTCCACGCCCACGACCGACCAGGTCGAGGGGATGAACTGCATCGGGCCGACCGCGCGGTCGAAACGGGTGTCGGCGTCGTACTGGCCGGCGTCGGTGTCGCGGATCAGCGAGGTGTTGCGCTTGCCGTTGAGCGCGATGCCGTAGATGCCGGGGTGGGCCACGCCGTTGGCGTCCAGGTGGTTGCCGTTGGTGCGTCCGTGGTCGGACTCGACCCGGCCGATCGCGGCGACCAGCTGCCAGGGCAGGTTGCAGGTCTTGTCGGCGGAGTTGATGACCGTCTCCGCGCGCTGGTAGGCGGCCAGGGCGGCCGACGGGATGCCGGAGGTGGAGGCGGTGGTGACGGCCTGGTGGGCGTTGCCCACGCCGGGGGCGACGGTGCCGGGCACCGAGACGCTGGCCGGGGCCTCGATGGCCTCGGTCGGGACGCTCGTGCCGTCGGGCAGGATCTGGGACGGGTTCTCGTCGGCGGAGGCGGCCTCCGTGGCTCCGACGCCGGCGATGCTGGCCGTCCAGGCAGCCGACAGGAGCGCCAGTGGCACGAGTGCCGAGGCCTTCTGCATGCGACCGAATCGCGGTGTTGACATCGCGTTGCTCTCCCTGTTGTTTCACGCTACCTGTCGTGCTCCCTCAAGCACCACGTGTGACGTGATAACGAATGCTGTCACAGCGAGTTACGGGCGGCCCCTGTGTGACCACGGTCGCACACGCTCGGGGGAAGCACTTCTGAAACGACCCTTCCCACCGCTCGTGACGGCGAAACAACGGGCCTTGTCGAGTGGTCCAGCCCACCCGCACGCGGGGGCCGGGGTGACCTCGACGGGGACCGGTTGATCGCGTCGAGGACAATCGCAGGTGTGACCCCCGTCGAGACTGCCCAGACCGCGACGTCCGCAGCGCTGTTCGAGCGCGCCCGCGCGGTCACCCCCGGCGGCGTGAACTCCCCGGTCCGCGCCTTCAACGCGGTCGGCGGCACCCCCCGCTTCATCCGGTCGGCCCGCGGCGCCTGGCTCACCGACGTCGACGGCAACGACTACGTCGACCTGATCTGCTCGTGGGGGCCGATGCTGCTGGGCCACGCCCACCCCGAGGTGCAGGCGGCCGTCACCGACGCCGTCTCCCGCGGTACGTCGTACGGCACGCCCACCCAGCCGGAGGTCGAGCTGGCCGAGGAGATCGTGGCGCGGGCCCCGGTCGAGAAGGTCCGCTTCGTCTCGTCGGGGACCGAGGCGACCATGTCCGCCATCCGGCTCGCGCGCGGCTTCACCGGCCGGGACGTCGTGGTGAAGTTCGCCGGCTGCTACCACGGTCACGTCGACTCGCTGCTGGCCTCGGCCGGCTCCGGGCTGGCGACCTTCGCGGTGCCCGGGACGCCTGGCGTGCCCGAGTCGTCGACCGCCCTGACGCTGGTCCTGCCCTACAACGACCGGGCCGCGGTGGAGCGGGCTTTCGCCGAGCACGGCGACCGGATCGCGTGCCTGATCACCGAGGCGGCGCCGGGCAACATGGGCGTCGTCCCGCCCGAGCCCGGCTTCAACGCGTTCCTCGCCGAGACCTGCGCCCGCCACGGTGCGCTCTTCGTCAGCGACGAGGTGATGACCGGCTTCCGCGCCAGCCGCACCGGCCAGTGGGGCCTGGACGGCGCCGTCGAGGGGTGGCGCCCCGACCTGGTGACCTTCGGCAAGGTGATGGGCGGTGGCTTCCCCGCGGCCGCCTTCGGCGGTCGCGCCGACGTGATGTCGCGGCTCTCGCCCGAGGGGCCCGTCTACCAGGCCGGCACGCTCTCGGGGAACCCGATCGCCACCACGGCCGGCCTGACCACGCTGCGGCTGGCCACCGACGAGGTCTACGCCCACATCACGGCCGCCGGCGAGACCATCAAGGCCGCGGCCGCGGCCGCGCTGGCGGAGGCCGGCGTGCCCCACGTCGTGCAGGCCACCGGCACGATGTTCTCGGTCTTCTTCACCGACCCCGCCGACGGCCCGGTCCGCGACTTCGCCGACGCCTCGCGCACCGACTCCGCGGCGTACGCCGCCTTCTTCCACGCCATGCTCGACCGGCAGGTCTACCTCCCGCCGTCGGCGTACGAGGCGTGGTTCCTGTCCTCCGCCCACGACGACCGCGCGGTGCAGACCGTGCTGGACGCACTGCCCGCGGCCGCCCGTGCCGCGGCCGCCGCCTCCGAGGGACCCCGATGAGCCAGACGCCCGACACGATCGTCCACCTGCTGCGCCACGGGGAGGTCCACAACCCCGAGGGCGTGCTCTACGGCCAGCGCGACGGTTTCCACCTCTCCGACCTCGGCCGCCGGATGGCCGAGAAGGTCGCCGACGCGATCAAGGAGCGCGACATCGTGCACCTGGTGTCCTCGCCGCTCGAGCGCGCGCAGGAGACCGGGCAGCCGCTGGCCGACGCCCGCGGTCTGCAGATCGTCACCGACCCGCGGGTGATCGAGTCGACCAACGTCTTCGAGGGCAAGCGCTTCGGCAAGGGCGACAACGCCCTCAAGAGCCCTGCCACGTGGCGGCACCTGTGGAACCCGTTCAAGCCGTCGTGGGGCGAGCCCTACAAGGACATCGCCGCGCGGATGATGTCCGCGGTGCACGACGCCCGCGAGGCCGCGACCGGCCACGAGGCCGTCATCGTGTCCCACCAGCTGCCGATCTGGACGACCCGGCTGCACGTCGAGCAGCGCTCGTTCCTCCACGACCCCCGCAAGCGCCAGTGCACGCTGTGCTCGCTCACCTCCTTCCACTTCGTGGGCGACCGGCTGACCCAGGTCTCCTACTCCGAGCCGGCGGGCGACCTGATCCCGACCGGCGACAAGAAGGCGCCCTTCTCGGCCGGCGGCGCGACCGAGGAGAAGCGGCCCTGACCACCCGACTCCGCGCCGCGACCGGCGCCGCGCTTGCCTGCCTGCTCCTGCTGACGGGCTGCAACGGCCTGTCCGGGACCGGTGACAAGGGCTTCGTGACCGGCGACGGCTCGGTCACCGAGGTCGCCCCGTCCGACCGCGGCGACGTCGTCGGGCTCACGGGCAGTGACCTCGACGGCCAGGACGTCGACATCGCGGCCTTCCACGGCAAGCCCGTCGTCGTCGTGGTCTGGGGCTCGTGGTGCACCCCGTGCCGGGCCGAGGCCCCGGACGTGGTGGCCGCCGCCAACGAGCTCGGCGACAAGGCGCAGTTCCTCGGCATCAACATCCGCGACGCCTCGACCGACCAGGCCAAGGGCTTCGTACGCACCTTCGACGTGCCCTACCCCTCGGTGTTCTCGCCCAAGGGCGACGCCCTGCTGGCCTTCCGGGGCACCTTGACGCCCAACTCGATCCCGAGCTTCGTCGTGCTCGACGGCGAGGGCCGGGTGGCCGCGAGCATCATCGGCGAGCTGCCCTCGACCCAGACGCTGGTCGACCTCGTGGGCGACGTCGACACGTCCGGCAAGGTGTCCGCGGATGGGTGACTGGTTCCGCGACACCGCGGCCTCCGGGTCGCTGGTGCTGGCCGTCCCGGTCGCGCTCATCGCGGGGCTGGTGTCCTTCTTCTCCCCGTGCGTGATCCCGCTGCTGCCGGGCTACCTCTCCTACGCCACCGGGCTCTCCGGCGCCGACCTCGCCTCCGGGGCCGCCGACGTGCGCCGCGGCCGGATGCTGGCCGGGTCGCTGCTGTTCGTGCTCGGCTTCTCCTTCGTCTTCGTCGCGATCGGCACCGCCTCCGGCGCCGTCGGTGACTGGCTCTTCGCCTGGCGCGACACGCTCACCCTCGTGCTCGGCGTCTTCACGATCGTGCTCGGGGTCGCCTTCGCCGGCTTCATCCCGCTGCTCCAGCGCGACTGGCGGGTGCACAAGGTGCCCGCCGTCGGGCTCGCGGCGGCACCGCTGCTCGGTGTGCTGTTCGGCCTCGGCTGGACTCCCTGCATCGGCCCGACGCTCGCCGCGATCACCACGCTGTCGCTCAACGAGGCGACCGCGGGCCGCGGCGCGTTCCTCTCTGCCGTCTACTGCGTCGGCCTCGGCCTGCCCTTCGTGGTCGCCGGCCTGGCCTACCGCCGCGCACTGGGTGCCTTCTCCTTCGTACGCCGCCACGAGGCCTGGGTGACCCGGCTCGGCGGCCTGATGCTGGTCGTCGTCGGCATCCTGCTCGTCACCGGGCTGTGGGACCACGCGGTCACCTGGATCCAGCTGCACCTCGTCAACACCTCGCAGGTGAGCGTGTGAGCGCCCCGACCGACCGGCCGACCGGCCAGCGCCCCGAGGGGCACGTCGAGAACCTCGACGAGGACGGCCAGGCTCCCGTCCGCCGCCCCGGCGAGCTCAACGTCCGCGAGCTGCTGCGCTGGACGTGGCGCCAGCTCACCTCCATGCGGACCGCGCTGGTGCTGCTGCTCCTGCTCGCCCTCGCGGCAATCCCGGGCTCGCTGATCCCGCAGACGGGTGTCGACTCGCTCAAGACGTCGCGCTGGCAGGACGCCCACCCGCAGCTCACGCCGGTCTACGAGAAGCTCGGGCTCTTCTCGGTCTACGACTCCGCCTGGTTCTCCGCGATCTACCTGCTGCTGATGGTCTCGCTGGTCGGCTGCATCGTGCCCCGCACGTTCGTCTACTGGCGCGCCCTGCGGTCCCAGCCCCCGCGGGCGCCCCGCAACCTGACCCGCCTCGCCGACCACGCGTCGTACACCACGGACGTGGCGGAGGACGAGGTCCTCGCCGGTGCCGCGGCGGTGCTCCGCAAGCGGCGCTACCGGGTCCGCATCGAGGGCGACGCCGTCTCCGCCGAGCGCGGCTACCTGCGCGAGGCCGGCAACCTGCTCTTCCACCTGTCGGTGCTGGTCGTGCTCGTCGGCTTCGCTCTCGGTGGCCTGTTCGGCTACAAGGGCGGCGTGATCCTGGTGGTCGGCAACGGCTTCTCCAACAACCTCACGCAGTACGACGACTTCGTGCCCGGCAGCCTGTTCAAGTCCTCGGACATGGAGCCGTTCTCGTTCGACATCAAGGACTTCTCGGTCGACTGGCTGACATCCGGGCCGCGGGCCGGCATGGCGCGCGCGTTCGACACCCAGCTGACCTACCGCGAGTCGCCGACGTCGCCGGAGAAGAGCTACGACCTCAAGGTCAACCACCCGCTGACGGTCGGCAACACCGAGGTGTTCCTCATCGGCCACGGCTACGCGCCGGTCATCACGATCCGCGACGGCAAGGGGCACAAGGTCTACAGCGGCCCGACGGTCTTCCTGCCGACCGACCAGAGCTTCGCGTCGTTCGGCGTCGTGAAGGCCCCCGACGCCGAGCCGACCCAGATCGGGCTGGAGGGCGAGTTCTACCCGACGGTGGCGTTCTCCAAGCAGACCGGCTCCTACTTCTCGGCGTTCGGCGACACCCTCGACCCGCTCGTCTCGATGCTCGTCTACACCGGCGACCTCGGGATGGACGACGGGACGCCGCAGTCGATCTACGCGCTCAACAAGGCCGGCACGACGATGCTGACCAAGAAGAACGGCGCGCCCTACCGGATCGACCTGCGCCAGGGCGACACCGTGACGCTGCCCCAGCACCTCGGGACGGTCAGCTTCGACGGCATCCAGCGCTGGAACAAGATCCAGATCAGCCAGACCCCCGGCAAGCGGATCGCGCTCGCCGGCGTGATCCTGGCCCTCGCCGGCCTCCTGGGGTCGTTGTTCATCCGTCCGCGTCGCGTCTGGGTTCGTGTCCGGCGCGAGGGGGACGGCACACTGGTCGAGGCGGCCGCGCTCGACCGCTCGGGCGGCGGTGACGTCGCCGTCGTGCTGGACGAGATCGTGGCGGCGCTGCCGGGGGCCCCGGAGCGCGCCGACAAGAATTCCGAGAAGGAGCAGTCGTGACCGACGCCGCATGGGAGACCCTCAGCAACCAGGCCGTGGCGGCCTGCGGGGTGGTCTACTTCCTCGCGCTGCTCGCGCACCTCGTCGAGTGGTCCTCGCTGCGCAAGGTGCCGGCCGACACGATCGAGGCAGGCTCGGGCGCTTCCTCGCGCGGCGGGGTCGCCGTGGCCACGGGCGGGGCGCCGGACGCCGACGCCAACCGACGTACGGCCCTGTTCGGCCAGCTCGGACTCATGCTCACGGGCCTGGCGGTCGCGCTGCACTTCGTGGGGCTGGTCGGTCGCGGGATGGCCGCGGACCCCAACCGGGTGCCGTGGGGCAACATGTACGAGTTCACGCTCAGCGGCACCTTCGTCGTCGGCATGCTCTACCTGGTGCTGAACCGCCGGCTCGGGCTCTCGTGGATGGCGCCGATCGTGGTCGGCTTCATCCTCACGCTGCTGATGGTCGCCGTGCTGTGGCTCTACGAGCCCGTCGCGCCGCTGACCGAGGCCCTCGACTCCTACTGGCTCGTGATCCACGTCGTGTCCGCGATCCTCGCGACCGGCGCCTTCACGCTCGGTGGCATCACGTCGGCGATCTACCTCGCCAAGGCCAAGTGGGGCGGGGCGGAGACGGGGCCGCTCGCGCGCGTGCCGTCGCTGGCCGTGCTGGACCGGGTCTCCTACCGGATCCACGCCTTCGGCTTCCCGGTGTGGACCTTCGCCGTGCTGATCACGGGCCCGATCTGGGCGCACCAGGCGTGGTCGTCCTACTGGAACTGGGACCCCAAGGAGGTCTGGGCGTTCATCACCTGGGTCGTCTACGCGGCCTACCTGCACGCCCGGTCGACCGCCGGCTGGAAGGGGCGCAACGCCGCCCTCCTCGCGCTGCTCGGCCTGGCCACCCTGTGGTTCAACTTCATCGGGATCAACTACTTCTCGAGCACCAGCCAGCACTCCTACGCGGCGCCGGAGATCTCCCAGCTGAAGTGAGCCGGGGTGGTCGTGTGGGGCTGGCCGTCACAGCTTCACCATGAGAAGTGGGTGAGCCGTCACTTCACCCGGCGAGCTCACCATGAGAAGTGACGCTTCGACACCTTCACATGGTGAAGCGGCGGGGGCTCCGGGCGCCCGGTGAGGCACCCGGTGGAGCCGCTCAGGCGTCGGGGTCCTCGGGGTGCTTGCGCCGCCGGTCGAGGTCGCGGAGGAAGTCCGGGTCGTCGTCGGGCCCGAACGGCCGGGGCGGGGTGCGCGGGGCGCGGGGTGCGGGCGGCATGATCCCGCGGCGCTGGATCACGCGGGTCGTCATGTAGACGGCGATCGCGATCAGGATCACGACGATCAGGAACTTCAGCACCCCTCCAATGTAGGCGCCACCTGGTCACCGCCTACTCTGAACGGGTGAAGGAGTTCGTGGTTTACACCGGTTTGAGGATCGCCCTGTTCGTTGCGTGCTCGGCGCTCGTCACCGGCATCTGGCTGCTCGCGTTCCACCAGGTCGACATCTGGGCGATCGTCATCTCGTTCGTGCTGAGCGGGGTGGCGTCGTACTTCCTGCTCAACCGGCAGCGAGAGGCGTTCGCCCGCCGGGTCGACGAGCGGGCGCGCCGCGCGACGTCCCGCTTCGAGGAGATGCGGGCGCGCGAGGACGCCGACGAGCCCCAGGTCTGAGGCAGGGCCAGCAGCAGCCTCAGCGGCGGCGGTTGAGCTGCCGGTTGATGCGACCCTCGGACTGGCCGAGGATCTTCGCGAGGAGCGGGACACGCATCCGCCACGCGACCACGACGGCCACCACGAGGGCGACGACGATCAGGAACCACATGCCTGAAGCGTACGTCGATCCCGCCCCTGCGGCCCGTCAGCGGCAGGCGACGAGCGCCACCGCCACGAGCGCGGCCCACAGCAGCTCGGCGAGGCCGGTCTGCTGCAGCACCGGGATCAGCCCCGGGCCGGTCGCCCCGCCGAGCACGGTCCGCAGCGCCCGGACCGTGACGGCCAGGAACAGCAGCCCGACCAGTGCGCACCACGTCGTGGTCGAGGCGACCGCGACCACCGCGACGGCGGCCGCGAGGACCAGCAACGCGTAGAGCCCACGGGTGCGGGCGTCGCCCAGCAGCACGGCCAGGGTGCGCTTGCCGGCCACGGTGTCGGTGGGGATGTCGCGCAGGTTGTTGACCACCAGGATCGCGCAGGCGAGCGCGCCGATGCCGACCGCCGCCCACAACGCCGCCCACTCCCACGTCTCCGTCTGCACGTAGGTGGTGCCGATGACCGCGACCAGGCCGAAGAAGACGAACACCATCACCTCGCCGAGGCCGAGGTAGCCGTAGGGCTTCGAGCCGCCGGTGTAGTACCAGGCGGCGACCACACTCACCAGGCCGACGGCGACCAGCCACCAGGCGGTCGTGGCGGCGAGCACGAGGCCGGCCGCGCCGGCCGCGCCGAACGCTAGGAAGGCCGCGGTCTTCACGGCCCGCGGGGAGGCGGCACCCGAGCCGACCAGCCGCATCGGGCCGACCCGCTCGTCGTCGGTGCCGCGGATCCCGTCGGAGTAGTCGTTGGCGTAGTTGACCGCCACCTGCAGCGCCAGGCTCACCACGAGGGCGAGCAGGGCCTTCCACCAGACCGCGCCGTCGGCGCACGCCGCGACGCCGGTGCCGGCCAGGACGGGGGAGACGGCGGCCGGGAGGGTGCGGGGCCGCGCGCCGGCGAGCCACTGCTTCGGTGTTGCCACCGGAGGATTCAAGCAGCCGGGACCGCGGAGTGCCGCTCCAGGTAGCGCTCGGCCGCGCGCGCGGCCGGGTGGATGCCGATGACCGCGACCACCACGATGGCGCCGATGAGCAGCCAGCCGGGCGTGCCCCACTCGATGGCGAGGAACGTGTACGCCGCGGGCGCCCACACCGAGCCGAGGGTGCCGCCGAGCCGCGCCGCGCCCTGGTACTCGCCGCGGCGGTCGGGGTCGGACAGCTCGGCCACCAGGCCCCAGTGGGCCGCGGACTGGAAGAGCTCCGCGCCCGTGACCGTCACGTGGCCGGCCCAGACGAGCACGATGGTGACCCAGCCGATCGTGTCGTGGGTGACCAGCACGACCAGGCAGGACAGCACGAAGAAGGCGCCGCTGATCCGGGCCGCCCGCAGCGCGCCGGGCACCGTCTCGGCGCCCCGCGAGGCCGAGACCTGCAGCAGGACGGCGAGGACCGTGTTGGTGCCGAAGAGCCAGGCGAGCAGCACCCGCGGGGCGTCGGTCTCCTGGACCAGCCAGAGCGGGATGACCACGTTGAGCAGCACCTGGTTGGTGCCGAGCACGCCGTCGCAGACGTTGAGCGCGAGGAACGCACGGTTGCGCAGGGCGCCCGGCGTGATCAGCTGCTTCTTGGGCGCCACCGCGGTCTCGTCGTGGGACGCGGAGGGGAGCCGCGAGATGAGCAGGGCGTTGAGGCCGAGGATCGCGCCCGCGGCGAGCGGCACCAGCCGGATCACCGTGTCGCTGTTGGTCGCCAGCGCCAGGCCGCCCATCAGTGCGCCCAGCGTGAAGCCGATGTTGAGCGCCGACCGCATGAACGCCAGCGACCGGACCCGCTCCTCGCGGGTGAAGATGTCGAGCGTGTAGGCACCCCGGCCCGCGCCGCCGGCGCCGCCGACCAGCTCGAGCACGATCATCATCGCGACGTACGTCGGGAAGCCGTGGATCCACGGCCACGCGAGGTAGAGCAGCGCCTCGGCAAGTGCCCCGAGCGCCCACATCCTCTTGGGGCCGACCCGGTCGGCGAGGCGGCCGAGCGGCACTGCGAAGAAGAAGGAGACGACCCCGGCGATGGTCAGGCCGAGGCCGACCTGGGCGGCCGAGAGGCCCACGACGTGGGTGAAGAACACCGCGCTGCCGGTGAGGAAGAAGCCCTCGCCCACCGCGAACAGGATCGACTGGGCGGACAGCCGCCGCGCCAGCGGAGTGGGTGGCAGGTAGCGGTCGACCAGGGTGGGCACGGCACGGGATTCAACCACCGTGGACTAGCGTCCGTCGCATGGAATACCTGCGGCCGGTGGGCGGGCCGAGCGCCGCGGTCGTGGCCGCGCTCGACGCCTGGCTGGGCGCGACGACCGAGCCCGAGCCGCTGGTCGTCGAGACCTCCGGGTCGACCGGCCGCCCCAAGCGGGTCGTGCTGTCGCGGCGCGCCGTGCTCGCCTCGGTGCGGGCCACCGAGCGCCGGCTGGGGGCGTCGGGTCGCTGGCTGCTGACCCTGCCTCCGTCCTACGTCGCGGGGCTGCAGGTGGTCTGTCGCTCGCTCGTCGCCGGGGAGGAGCCGGTGCTGCTGGAGGCGCACGGCTCGTTCGCCGAGGCCGCTGCGCGGGTCGGGGGTGGTGGCTTCGTGTCGCTGGTGCCCACCCAGCTGCACCGGATGCTCGACGACGACACCGACACGGCGGCCCTGCGGTCGTTCCACACGGTGCTGCTCGGCGGCGGCCCGATCGAGGAGTCGCTGCGCGCCCGCGCGGCCGCGGCCGGCGTGCGGGTCGTCGGGACCTACGGGTCGTCCGAGACCGCCGGAGGCTGCGTGTACGACGGCTACGCACTGGACGGCGTCGCCCTCGCGATCGGCCCCGACGGCCGCATCCGGATCGGCGGGCCCACCCTCTTCGACGGGTACGACGGCGACCCGGAGCTGACCGCCGAGACCCTGGTCGACGGGTGGTTCCTCACCTCCGACGCCGGCCGGCTCGACGACGACGGTCGCCTGCACGTGCTGGGCCGGCTCGACGACGTCGTGATCAGCGGGGGCGTCAACGTGCCGACCCCGGCGGTCGCCGTACGCCTCCGGGCGCACCCGTCCGTGCGGGCCGTCGAGGTGCTGGGCGTGCCGGACGCGGAGTGGGGCCATCGTGTGGTCGCTTTCGTGGTCGGTGACCTCTCGCTGCAGGAGGCCCGCGACTGGGTGGCCGAGATGCACCCGCGCTCGTGGGCGCCGCGCTCGCTCGTGCTCGTGGAGGAGCTGCCGCTGCTGGCCAACGGCAAGACCGACCGGCTGCGGCTGCGGGAGCTGGCATGAGGGTCTTCTCGATCCCGATGCGGACGCGCTTCCGTGGCATCACGGTGCGTGAGGGGGCCTTGCTGCAGGGAGACGCTGGCTGGGGCGAGTGGAGCCCCTTCCTGGAGTACCCGCCCGACGTCGCCGAGCCCTGGCTGCGCTGTGCGGAGGAGGCGGCCGCGGGCGACTGGCCGGAGCCGCTGCGCTCGTGGGTGCCGGTGAACGTGACCGTGCCCGCAGTCGGGCCGGAGCGCGCCGACGCGATCGTGCGGGCCGGAGGCTGCACGACTGCGAAGGTCAAGGTGGCCGAGCCCGGGCAGACGCTGGGCGACGACCTCGCGCGACTCGAGGCGGTCCGGTCCGCGCTGGGTCCGGCCGGGAAGGTCCGGGTCGACGCCAACGGCGGCTGGTCGGTCGAGGAGGCGGTGGCCGCGATCCGGCTGCTGGACCGGGCGGCGGGCGGCCTGGAGTACGTCGAGCAGCCCTGCGCCACGGTCGAGGAGCTCGCGACGGTGCGGCGCGCGGTCGACGTACCCATCGCGGCCGACGAGTCGATCCGCCGCGCCGCCGACCCCTACCGGGTGCGCGACCTCGAGGCGGCCGACATCGCGGTGCTCAAGGTGCAGCCGCTCGGCGGGGTGCGCGCGTGCCTGCGGATCGCCGAGGACATCGGGCTGCCGGTCGTCGTGTCGTCCGCCCTGGAGTCGTCGGTGGGGATCGCCGCCGGGGTGGCGCTGGCGGCCGCACTGCCGACGCTGCCGTTTGCCTGTGGGCTCGCCACCGTCCAACTGCTGACGTCCGACGTCGTGGACTCCTCCCTGCTGCCGGTCGACGGGGCGCTGCGGGTGGGGGTGCCGTCGGTGTCGCTCCCGTCCCTGGACGCGCTCGCGGCGACGCCGGACCGGGCTGCCCACTGGGAGGCGCGGCTGGCCGAGGTGCGCGCCTGGCGGGCCGCGCTCGGGCAGGATGGCGCCTCGTGAACCCCTCGACCGAGCTCGCCCGCGCCGTCGTCACGGCCCTCGTCGAGGCGGGCGTCCGCGAGGTCGTGGTCGCGCCGGGCTCGCGCAACGCCCCGCTGTCCTTCGCCTGCTTCGACGCCGCCGACGCCGGCCTCCTCCGGCTGCACACGCGCATCGACGAGCGGTCGGCCGGCTTCCTGGCCCTGGGCCTGACCCGGGGCGGCTCGCGCGCCGCCGTCATGTGCACGTCCGGCACCGGCGTCGCCAACCTGCACCCCGCCGTCCTCGAGGCGGCGCATGCCGGGGTCGGGCTGGTCGTGGTGACCGCCGACCGGCCCGAGCGGCTGCGCGGCACCAACGCCAACCAGACCACCGACCAGATCGGGATCTTCGGGCCGCTGGTGCCGACGGTCGCGGTGTCGGCGGGGACTGCCGTGCCCGCCGTCGGTGACGGGCTGGTCCACCTCAACGTGCACCTCGACGAGCCGCTCGTGCCCGACGACCGGGCGTCCTTTTCCCCGCAATTGCTGGGAAAGACACCGTCGCGGCGCGGATTCGGGTCGTTTTCCCAGCAATTGAACGGTGACGCGCGCCTGCCGATCGGCCCCCGCACCGTCGTGGTGGCCGGTGACGACGCCGGTCCGCCGGCGCGGGTGCTGGCCGAGCGCGCCAACTGGCCCCTTCTGGCCGAGCCGACGAGCGGCTCGCGCACCGGCGACAACGCGCTGCGGTGCTACCGGCTGCTGCTGGCCACCGACCTGGCGGCGCAGGTGGAGCGGGTGGTGGTGCTCGGGCATCCGACCCTGTCCCGCCCGGTCTCCCGGCTGCTGGCCCGCGAGGACGTCGAGGTGGTCGCGGCGCCGGCCCTCGGGGTGTGGGCCGAGCGGCCGTTCCGCGTCGACGCCGTCCTGGAGTCGATCGAGGTCGACGAGGCCGACGACCCAGCCTGGCTGGACGCCTGGCGCGAGGCCGACAGGTCGGTGGCCCGGCAGCTGGACGCGTTGCTCGCGGGCGAGGCCGACCTGACGCCGTACGAGGTCGCCGGCGCGGTCGCCCGTGCCCTCCCCGCCGGCGGCCAGCTCGTCGTGGGTGCCTCGAGCCCGATCCGCGACCTCGACCTCATGGTGCCGCGCTACGACGTCGGCGCACGCCGCAAGGTGATCGCCAACCGCGGCCTGTCCGGCATCGACGGTGTCGTCTCGACCGCGATCGGCGCGGCGCTCGGCCGCGAGAGGAGCAGCCGCACGATCGCGCTGATGGGCGACGTGACGTTCCTCCACGACGCCAACGGCCTGGTGCTCGGGCCGCACGAGCCGCGCCCGGACCTCATGGTCGTGGTCGTCAACGACGACGGCGGCTCGATCTTCGCGATGCTGGAGCAGGGCGACGAGCAGTACGCCGACCGGTTCGACACCCTCTTCGGCACCCCGCACGGCGTGGACCTGGCCGGCCTCTGCGCCGCCACCCGCACGCCGCACTGGAGGGTCGAGTCGCTGCCCGAGCTCGAGCACGCCCTGGCCCAGCCGAACGGTGGCATCGAGGTCGTCGAGGTGCGGGTCCGCCGCGACAACCGTCGGGAGCTCGACGCCCGGATCCGCGCGCTCCGCCCCTGACCCGCCGGCAGCCTGCGCAAGAAGCATCAAGACAGCGGGCCCGGTCTCACCCATGATCGGTGCATGAGCACCGCCACGAAGACGCAGGTCGACACGTTCGCCGACTTCGTCGACCACCTCGCCGAGGCGCTGGACGACCCCGACGGCGGGCCGGCGTCGGGCGCGGAGTGGGCGGCGCGGCTGCACTTCTCGCGGTTCCACTTCGACCGGATGATCCGGTCGGTGGCGGGCGAGCCGCCGGCGTCGTTCCGCCGGCGGATCCTGCTGGAGCGGGCGGCCTACCGGATGATCACGACCGGGGCGCCGCTGCTCGACATCGCGGTGGAGGCGGGCTACGGCTCGCACGAGGCGTTCACCCGTGCTTTCACCAAGGCCTACGGCGTGGCGCCGGCGACGTGGCGGCGCAAGCCCGGCCACATCCAGATCGCCGCGCCCAGCGACGTGCACTTCCACCCACCCGGCAGCCTCCGGCTGCCGGCACGAGACAAGGTGACTTCCATGGACCTCCTGACGAAGATGGTCGAACACCACGTCTGGCTCACCGGCGAGATGGTGCGGCTGGCCGAGCGACTCACCGACGAGCAGCTCGACGAGCGCATCGAGCTCAACGTCGACGAGGACGAGCAGACGATCCGCTCCCTGCTGTCCCGCCTGATCGGCCAGATGGGCATGTGGAACGCCGCGATGGCCACCCGCGACTACGACTGGTCGGTCGAGGAGCACGAGTCGCTGTCCTCGATGCGCGAACGCCTCGCGACCGAGGGGGCGACGTACCTCTCCCACGTCCGCGGCGTCGTCGAGGCCAACCGCCTCGACGACACCTTCGTCGACGTGCTGTGCGAGCCGGCGGAGGTCTTCACGTACGGCGGGATGATCGCCCACGTGCTGACCTTCGCCGCCCACCGCCGCACCCTGGTCGTGCTGGCGTTCGGCCGGCACGGCATCGAGGAGCTCGGGTGGGGCGACCCGATGCTGTGGGTGGCCCAACCCGCCTGACGAGCCGGCCCGGCCCACCCGACCGTCCGTCCGTGACAATGGCCGGGTGGAGATCGCCTTCTTGCTGGTGGCGCTCGCGGTCGGCGTCCTCACCGTCACCGCGCTGGCCGACCGGATCGATGTGCCCGCACCGCTGCTGCTCATCGTGGCGGGGGTCGCGGCGTCGTACGTCCCGGGCGTGCCCGAGGTCCACCTCGAGCCCGAGGTGGTGCTGCTCGGCCTGCTGCCGCCGCTGCTCTACGCGACCGCCATCCAGACCAGCCTCGTCGACTTCAACGCCAACCGGCGCGCGATCCTGCTGCTGTCGGTCGGCCTCGTCGTCTTCACCACGCTCGGCATCGGCGGCCTCGTCCACGTCACCCTCACCGGCGTCACGTGGCCGGTCGCCTTCGCGATCGGCGCGGTCGTGGCGCCGCCCGACGCCGTCGCCGCCACGGCCATCGCCCGCCGGATCGGGCTGCCCCGCCGGATCGTGACGATCCTCGAGGGCGAGTCGCTGCTCAACGACGCCACCGCCCTCGTCGCCCTCCGTACGGCGATCGCCGCGACGGGCAGCGGGGTCGTGATGTGGCGGGTGGGTGCGGACTTCGCGCTGGCCGCCGGGGGCGGGGCCGCGATCGGCTTCGGTTCGTTCGTGCTGGTCGCCTGGCTGCGCAAGCGGATCACCGACCCGCTGCTGGACACCGCGATCTCGTTCGTGGTCCCGTTCGCGTCCTACATCCTGGCCGAGGAGGCGCACGCCTCCGGCGTCATCGCCGTCGTCGTCGCCGGCCTGCTGTTGGGGCACAAGGCGCCGATCATCCAGACCGCGCAGTCGCGGATCGCGGAGCGGATGAACTGGCGCACGATCGCCTACGTCCTGGAAAACACCGTCTTCCTGCTCATCGGGCTCCAGGCCCAGTGGCTCTTCCGCGACGTCGGCGACAGCAGCCTGTCGACCGGGCGCATCGTCGGCGTCTGCGCAGCGACGCTGGCCGGGGTGGTCGTGCTGCGGATGGTGTGGGTGTTCCTGGCCCGCTACCTGCTGGTCCGGCCGGGGCCCGACCCGGACACCGGCCACCGCCCGCCGTGGCAGTTCACCTTCATCCTCGGCTGGGCCGGGATGCGCGGCGTGGTGACGCTGGCCGCGGCGTTCGTCATCCCCGACACCACCCCGCACCGCGAGATCCTGCTGCTGGTCGCCTTCACCGTCGTGGCCGGCACCCTCTTCGTCCAGGGCCTGACCCTGCCCGTCATCGCGCGGCGGCTCGCGGTGCCCTCCCCGGACCCGATGGACGACGCCCTGGCCCGGGCCACCCTGCTCCAGCAGGCGTCCAAGGCGGGCTACGAGGAGCTCGAGCGGATGGAGTACGAGGACCCGCACGGCATCTGCGACCTGATCCGCCAGCGCATCGACCAGCGCAACTATGCGGCCTGGGAGCGACTCGGCACCACCGCCGACGAGGAGGCGCCGAGCGACCTCTACGCCCGGATCCGGCTGGCGATGATCGACGCGGAGCGCAAGCGGGTGCTGGAGATCCGCAGCTCCGGGCGGGTCGCCTCCGAGGTTGTCTCGGAGGTGCTCACGATGCTCGACGTCGAGGAGTCGATGCTGGACGTGGCGACCCAGGAACGCGAGGAGCTGCGTGCGAGCACCGCCACGACCCGGGCCCGCCGGGGCGAGCAGTGCGCCGACCTCGAGCACCACCCGGCCGTCGAGACGTCGGACGTCGGCGTGTGCCAGGCCTGTGTCGAGGACGGCACCCGCTGGGTCGCCCTGCGCCAGTGCCTCGACTGCGGCAACGTCGCCTGCTGCGACTCCTCGCCGCGCCAGCACGCGAGCGCCCACTTCCGCGAGTCCACGCACGCCGTCATGCAGTCCGCCGAGCCGGGCGAGGACTGGCGCTGGTGCTACGTGCACCACCTGACGGCCTGACCGCAGCGTCGAACGGGCCCTCCGTTAGGGTCGTGCGGCCCCCCGCCGTATCCCCCAGGAGCCACCGGTCTTGCTGACGACCTCCTCCCGCCCTGCTCTCGTTCGCCTCCTCACCGCCTTCCTCCTCGCCGCCGCAGTCCTCACCGCACCTCCCGCCGACGCCGGCCAGCAGCCCTCGGCCCCCGAGCGCACCCGCGCCGAGCGAGTCCTGCACCGGATGACGCTACCGCAGCGGGTCGGCCAGCTCTTCATGGTCGGCAGCCCGGCCACCTCGGTCGACGCCGCTACCCGCCGCCAGATCGGGCGGCTGCACGTCGGCAGCGTGATGCTGACCGGACGCAGCTACGCCGGCACCCGGGGTACGGCGCGCGTCGTCCACGCCCTCGAGTCGCGGGCCACCTGGGCGGCCACCTCCGGCGCCCGGCTGCTCGTGGCCACCGACCAGGAGGGCGGCCAGGTGCAGGTGCTGCACGGGCCCGGGCTGGACGAGATGCCGACCGCCCTGGGTCAGGGCGGCTGGGGCCTGGCCCACCTGCGCGACGCGGCCGGCCGCTGGGGGCGCCAGTTGCGCACCAGCGGCGTGAACATGAACCTCGCGCCCGTCCTCGACACCGTCCCCGGCCCG
The DNA here is from genome assembly GCF_014138045.1 of Nocardioides ginsengisegetis. Classification (NCBI taxonomy): domain Bacteria; kingdom Bacillati; phylum Actinomycetota; class Actinomycetes; order Propionibacteriales; family Nocardioidaceae; genus Nocardioides; species Nocardioides ginsengisegetis. The sequence continues at coordinate 3,572,462 of NZ_JACGXA010000001.1, read as the reverse complement.
CGCGCGGCCGCACTCAACGAGCCGATCGGGCGCTTCGACCGGGAGTTCGGCTACACGCCTGTCCGGGTGTCGCGGCACGGGCTGGCGTTCGCGCGCGGCATGGCCACCCACGGGATCGCCCCGACGGTCAAGCACTTCCCCGGCCTGGGCCGGGTCCGCGGCAACACCGACACGACCGCCCGCGTGGTCGACCGGGTGACGCGCCGGCACGACCCCTACCTCGAGCCCTTCCAGCACGCCGTCACTGCCGGGGTGCCCTTCGTGATGATGTCCTCGGCCGTCTACGCCCGCCTCGACCGGCACCACCCGGCCGCGTTCTCCGGCTTCGTGATCCGCACGATGCTCCGCTCGGACCTCGGCTTCGACGGCGTCGTGGTCTCCGACGACCTCGCCAACGCCCGGCAGGTCGCGCGCTGGTCACCCGGGGCCAGGGCCGTGAAGTTCCTGCACGCCGGCGGCGACCTCGTCCTCACCGTCAGCCCGCGCGTCGTCCCGGCGATGGTGCACGCCGTGCTCGAGCGGGCGCGCACCAGCAAGCGCTTCCGCACCCGCGTGGACAGCGCTGCGCTGCGCGTCCTGGAGGCCAAGGACGACCAGGGCCTCCTGGGTCGCTAACCCCGGAGCGCGTCCTCCAGCGACCGGGCGGAGTGACCCGTCAGCCGGCGTACGTCGTCGGTCACCTCGGCGACCGAGCCGTCCCGGATCGCGGTGTAGGTGCTCACCCAGGCGTCGAGCTGCCAGTCCTCGGCGTCGTACGCCGCCCGTCGCGACGCGTAGGCCTCCTCGACCGTCTCGTCCTCGAACCGCAGGTCGCGGCCGAGCACGGCACCCGCGCGGGTGGCGACCTCGGCCAGGGTCAGGGCCTCCGGCCCCGTCAGCGTGTACGTCGCTCCCGCGTGGGCGGCCGGGTCGCGCAGCACCGCCACCACGGCGTCCGCCACGTCGGCCCGGGCGACCGCGGCCACCCGGCCCTCACCGGCCGGGCCGCGGATGGCGCCGCTCCGGTCGGCGAAGAAGGGCAGCACGTCGGCGTAGAAGTTGTCGCGGAGGAACGTCCAGCGCATGCCGCTCTCGCGCAGCGCCTGCTCGGCGTCGTGGTGATCGCGGCCGAGGGTGAAGGTCGCGTCGGCGGCCGCGCCGGCGAACGACGTGTAGACGACGTGGCCCACCCCGGCCGTCGCGGCCGCGCGGATGAACCGGCGGTGCTGGTCGCGGCGGTCCTGCGCCTCGGCGCCGGAGACCATGAGGAGCAGGTCGACACCCTGCAGTGCCGCCACGGCCGAGGCCTCGTCGGCGTAGTCGGCGACGCGGACCTCCAGCCCGAGGGCGGGGGCGCGGGACGCGTCGCGGACGAGCAGGAGGGGGTCGAGGTCGACGAGCGCGGGGGCGACGAGGCCACCCAGGGCTCCGGTGGATCCGGTGAGGGCCAAGCTTGAACCAGCGGTCATGCGGGGTCAACGGCGGACGGCGCGACCTGATTCCGCACCATCCGGGCGTGCAGGCCCTCGCGCTCGAGCTCGGTGTGCCCGTCGCGGCGGAAGCCCTGGCGCTCGTAGAAACCGATCGCGCGGTCATTCCCCTCCAGCACCCACAGGCTCGCGGGGGCGTCGCCGATCGAGGCCACCAGCAGGGCGTGCCCGACGCCGGTGCCCCACACCTCGGCCCGGGCGTAGAGCGCCCACAGCTCGAGGCCGGTGCGATCCTCGTCGCGGACCGGCCCCGAGGAGACGAAGCCGACCAGCCCCTCGGTCGTCTCCGCGACCATGGTGTTGGTGCTCTGCCCGAGGATGCCGCGCCACTTGTCGACCCGCTGGGCGACGTTCGCGCGGCGCTCGTCGAGCACCCCCTGCGGGATCAGCCCGGTGTAGGCGTCGTCCCAGCAGTCCAGGTGCAGGTGGGTCAGTGCCTCGGCGTCGTCGGGGACCGCGAGGCGGATCGTCAGGGTGTCGGGCGTGCTCATGGCAGCATCGTATGAACGGCCAGTCCGGCGATGACCACCGCGGAGACCAGTCCGGTGACGAGGTGCCCGCGCTGCCCGGTCGCGACGCGTCCGAGGGCCGCACCGCCGCCCGCGAGGGCGAGCTGCCAGGAGGCGGAGGCCACGAAGGCCGCGAGCACGAAGACGCAGCCTTCGAGAGCCGAGGAGACGAGGTGTCGGTTGCCGAGCACGACCGCGGCGAAGTAGACGACGGTGGCCGGGTTGACCGCGGTGATGCCGACGAACATCGCGTAGGCGCGCAGCGCCCCCACCGGGGAGGCCGCCCGCGGACGGCCCTGGGTCGCGATCGCGTGGGCCGCGGTGAGGGCCGCGATGACCAGCAGTACGACGCCCGAGACGATCCGGAGCGGCGTGGCCACGGGCTCCAGCAGCGTCGACAGGGCGGCGCCGGCCACGACGGCCAGGGCGGCGTACACCCCGTCGACGGTGGCGATCCCGAGGGCCGCGCAGGCGCCGACCCGGAACGACGTCCTGGCCGTGAGCGCCACGAGGAACGCCCCGACCGCGCCGATCGGGATCGCGATCGCCCAGCCGGTGACGAGACCGGAGACGACCACCTCGAGCACCCCCGGATTCTGGCGGGGGCACGTCCCTCACGGCCAGCGGATTAGCGTGGGGCCCATGAGGATCACGAAGTTCGGTCACGCGTGCGTCCGGATCGAGCACGACGGGCGCACCGTCGTCCTGGACCCCGGGGTCTTCACCGACCCGGAGGCCGTCGACGGTGCCGACGCGGTGCTGATCACCCACGAGCACCCGGACCACTACCTGCCCGACCACCTCCGCCGCACCGACGCGCCCGTCTTCACGATCGACGCCGTGGCCGCGCGGATCCGCGAGGACGCCCCCGACGTCTTCGAGCGCACCACCGTGGTCGCGCCGGGGGAGTCCTTCTACCCCGGCATCCCGGCCCGGGCGGTCGGCGAGCTGCACGCCGTGATCCACCCGGAGTTCCCCCGCTTCCACAACTCCGGCTACGTCCTGACCGCCGGTGAGGAGAAGGTCTTCCACCCCGGCGACGCGCTCACGCCGCCCGGCGAGGCGGTCGACGTGCTCCTCGTGCCGGTCTCGGCGCCGTGGATGCGGGCGTCGGAGGCGATCGAGTTCGCCCGCGCCGTGAAGGCACCGCGGAACCTCGCGATCCACGACCGGGTCTACAGCGAGGCCGGCCTCGGCATCGTCGACGGCCACATGAACGTGTTCCTGCCGAAGGAGGGGCTGTCCTACGTGCGCCTCGCCGACGGCGCCGACCTGTGACCCCCGACCCGAAGGGGTCAGGCGTACTCGTAGTCGTCGACCGGGAAGCTCGCCGCCTCGCGGTGCGTGTTGATGGTCGAGCTCGGCCGCAGCAGCGCGGCCTCGCCGTGCTGGTTGAAGTAGTAGCTGCGCGCGGTCGCGCACTGGCCGAGTGAGAAGACCGAGTCCTCCAGCCGCTCGGTGACCCAGCCGAGGAACTCCTCGTTGGCCGGGTCGCGGACCTCGAAGCTGCTCGCCCCGCGCCGCGCCACCTCCGAGAGCAGCCGGTCCATGTGCTTCATCTGGCCCTCGATGGTCGTGAAGTAGGAGAGACCCGAGTAGGAGTAGGGCGAGGCGAGGCTCAGGAAGTTGGGGAAGCCCGGCACGGCGATCCCCTGGTAGGCCTGGAAGCGGGTCGCGCGCCACCAGGCGCCGAGGTCCTTGCCGCCCCGCCCGACGACGCTGATCGCGGGGAAGTTGGCGTCCCACATGTCGAAGCCCGTCGCCAGGACGAGTACGTCGACCTCCGTCTCCCGGCCGTCCGCGGTGACGATCCCGGTCGGCGTGATCCGCTGGATCGAGCTCGTCTCGAGGTCGACGTGCGGCTCGGTGAACGCCGGGTAGTAGTCGTTGGAGAACGTCGGCCGCTTGCAGCCGAAGGAGTAGTCGGGCGTGAGCCTCGCGCGGAGCTCGGGGTCGGCCACCTGCCTGGCCAGGTGCCGCTTCGCGATCGCGGCGGCCCCGCGGTTGAGCAGGTTCCACTGCCGGTAGTGCAGGACGGCGGCGACCATGACGAGCTCGAGCACGCTGGTGTTGACCTTGCGGGCGGCGCGCTGGGTGGCGGGGACCCGGGCGAAGAGCCGCTGCACGGCCCGCGGCATCTCCCGGTCCATCTTGGGCGTGACCCAGATCGGGGTGCGCTGGAAGACGGTCAGGTGGGCGGCCCTCCGGGCCAGCTCGGGGATCAGCTGGACGGCGGTGGCGCCGGTGCCGATGACCGCGACCCGCTTGCCGTCGAGGTCGGCGGCCTCGTCCCACCTCGCCGTGTGCAGGACCGTCCCGGCGAAGTCGTGGACGCCCTTGATGTCGGGCATCCGGGGCTGGGAGAGGAAGCCGGTGGCCGTGATCAGGTAGCGGCCCCGGACCGGCTCGGCGCCGGCAACCCGGACCTCCCACTCCTGGGCGGCCTCGTCCCAGGTTGCGCCCTCGACGACCTGCCCGAAGCGCATGTGCCGGCGCAGGTCGTAGCGGTCGGCGACGTGCACGGCGTACTGCTTGAGCTCGGGGCCGCGGGCGTACCAGTGCGACCACCAGGGGTTGGGCTCGAAGGAGTAGGAGTAGGTGACGCTCGCGATGTCGACGGCCAGGCCGGGGTAGCGGTTGACGTGCCACGTCCCGCCGAGGTCGTCCTCGCGCTCGAGGACCACGAAGTCGTCGATGCCCAGGCGCTTGAGCTGGATGGCCGCGCCCATGCCGCCGAAGCCGGCGCCGACGATGACTGCCTGATGGGTCATTGCTAATGAATATCGTTCAATAGGCGCGTTGGCAAGGGGTCGGAACCTGCTGTTCACCTGACAGACGGTGCCGCGACGGCTGGGACGAGGTGACGCTTCGGCCACCGCCCCTAGCGTCGCGCTCGCGGCGCAGACGGGCGCCGCTCCACCTCCCCCCGAAAGGGCCCCCTCATGCGCACCCGCACCCGCGGCACCGCCGCGCTCGCCGGCCTGATGCTCGTGTCCGGCATCGCCGGCTCGGTCGCCGTGTCCGGCGCCACCTCCGCCACCGCGGCGGCCCAGCCGCCCCGCGAGATCAGGAACGTCATCTACCTCCTCGGCGACGGCATGGGCCGCACCCACGTCACCGCCGCCCGCGAGCGTTACTACGGCGCCTCCGGTCGCCTCAACATGGAGCGCTTCCCCGCCGTCGGCCAGGTCTCGACGTACGCCGTCGAGCCCAACTCGGGCCAGAAGGGGGACGCCGACTTCGCGCCCAACCTCGTCACCGACTCGGCCGCGTCGGCGACCGCCTGGTCCTCGGGCGTGAAGAGCTACAACGGCGCGCTGGGCGTCGACGCCAAGGGCAACGTCGTCCCCACCGTCATGGAGCTGGCCCACCAGGCAGGCCTGCGGACCGGCAACGTGTCCACCGCCGAGATCACCGACGCGACCCCGGCCGGCCAGTTCAGCCACGCGCTGATGCGGGGCTGCCAGGGCCCGTCGTACTCCGCGGCGGCCTGCCAGAACACCGCCGTCACCGGCGGCGCCGAGCTGCCGACCACCGACGTGCGGGTCACGCCGATCGCCGACCAGATCGCGCGCAACAACACCGCCGACGTGATCCTCGGCGGCGGCCTCTCGCGCTTCGACGCGGCCGACGAGGACGCACTCAAGGCCCACGGCTACTCGGTCCTCGGCTCGCCCGCGAGCCAGACCGTCGCGACCGGCGACGACCTCGCCGGGGCGTCCGGCCGCAAGGTCTTCGGCCTGTTCAACAAGGGCAACCTGACGATCGAGAAGTACAAGCGCGAGAACCCCACCTCGGTCCAGGCCGAGGAGCCCTCGCTGGCCGAGATGACCACCAAGGCCATCAGCCTGCTCAAGAGCGGCAAGAAGGGCTTCTACCTGCAGGTCGAGGGTGCGCTCATCGACAAGCGCTCGCACGCCAACGACGCCGCGCAGACGCTCGAGGAGACCAAGGCGTTCGACGACGCGGTCAAGGTGGCCCGGGACTTCGCCGCCGCCGACGGCCACACCCTGGTGATCGTGACCGCCGACCACGAGTGCGCGGGCTTCAACATCATCGAGAAGGGCAGCTACACCAACGCCGAGGCCGTCGCCCCGCCGGCGAACACCGACTCGGGCAACACCGCGAACAACTCCACGCCGTCGCGCAGCTCCAGCGGCGCGAAGGACGCGACGCGGTCGACGGGCATCATCAACGGCGCGGGATCGGCCGACCCGAAGAACTTCGCGCCGGCGACGTTCCGCACCCCCGACGACGCGGCGGGTGTCCAGGACGGGTCGCCGGAGGCCAGCCTGTGGCTGACCTACCTGTCGGGCAACCACACGGGCGCCGACGTGCCGCTCTTCGCCTTCGGCCCCGGCTCCCAGAAGCTCGGTGGCAAGAGCATCGACAACACCCGCCTGTTCACCATCGTGGGTCGCGCGCTGGGACTGACGTCCTGAGCGCAACGTCTCGACGTACGGCGACCACCGCGGCGCTCTGTGCCGCGGTGGTCGGCGTCGTCGCGGGTGGCGTCGTCACCTGGACCCGGTCCGACAGTGACGCGGGGGCCTCGGCGGCCGCGACCCGGCCGCCCGACCCGGCATCGGCCGCCCGGACGTCGTTCCCCGGGCTGGTCGCCGCCAGCGGCGAGCCGCAGCTCGCCGGGCTCCGCTCGGCCGACCCCCGACCCGGGACGGTCGGCACCGTGGCCGGTCCGTTCGACGACCGCTTCGACCTCGGCCCGCTGCGCGTGCGCGGCGGGGTGGTCAGCGGGTCGCTGCACATCACCAGCGACGTGAGCGACCTGCTCGAGCTGCAGGTGCTGGCGGGCTTCTACGACGCCCGCGGCCACTTCCTGGGCACCGGGCGCTTCGTGCACCACCAGACCGAGGAGAAGCAGCACACCGGGCCGCCGTCGGAGGTGGAGTCCTTCGTGATCACCGCGCCGGCGCGCTTCCGCGACCGGGTCTCCGCCGCCGTGGTCGGCGTGCCCGTCCTGGTCAACGAGTAGCCGGACTCGCAGCCCTCAGGGAGCCGACAGCGCGTCCCGCACGGGGACGAACTTCGCCTGCGACTCGGCCAGCTCGGCCTCGGGGTCGGAGTCGGCGACGATGCCGCAGCCGGCGTAGAGCCGCACGGCCGAGCCCTCGAGACGGGCCGAGCGCAGCGCGATGCCCCACTCGCCGTCACCGCTGGCGTCCATCCAGCCGACCGGCCCGGCGTAGCGGCCGCGGTCCATGCCCTCGATCTCGGCGATCAGCGCGGTCGCGACCGGGGTGGGGGTGCCGCCGACGGCCGCCGAGGGGTGCAGCGCCTCCGCGAGCTGGAGCGAGGAGACCGTCGCCGCGTCGTGCACCACGCCGGCCACGTCGGTGGCCAGGTGCATGACGTTGGGCAGGTGCAGGACGAAGGGCGACTCCGGCACGTTCATCGACTGGCAGTGCGGGTCGAGCGCGTCGGCGACCGACCGGACGGCGTACTCGTGCTCCTCGAGGTCCTTCGACGAGCGGGCCAGGGTCGCGGCCAGCGCGAGGTCGCGGGAGTCGTCGCCGGTGCGGCGGATGGTGCCGGCCAGCACCCGTGACGTCACCAGCCCGCGCTCGCGGCGCACCAGCATCTCCGGGGTCGCGCCGAACATGTCGTCGACGTGGAAGGTCCAGCACATGCCGTAGGTCTCGGCCAGCCGCCGCAGGGGCCAGCGCACGTCGATCGGCGCCTCGGCGGTCGCGACCAGGTCGCGGGCCAGGACGACCTTCTCCAGGTCGCCGGCGTTGATCCGGGCGACGGCGTCGGCGACGACCGACATCCAGCGCTCGCCGTCGAGCGCGCCGTCGGCGAAGGACACCTCGACGGGCGCCACCGGCTGGTCGGCCACCGTGAGGACCTCGGGGCGGTCCAGGCCGCCGCGCGAGATGGTCGTCAGCCAGGTCGTGTCACCGCGCCGGCCGACCACGACCTCGGGGACCACGAGGACGGAGTCGCCCGGCTCGTCGGCGAAGGCGAAGGTGCCGAAGCAGACCAGGCCGGTGCCCGGCTCGCCGACCTCGTCGCGCACCACCGCGCGGGCGGTCGTCTCGGCCCACCACTTCACGGCGTCGGCGAAGCGGGTCGCGCCCTGCGTCCGGATCTCGGCGGCGACGCCCCAGCCGACCAGGCCCTCGTCGCGACGCAGCCACGTCACGGGGCGGTCGGTGGGCAGCAGGTCGAGCAGCGAGCCGTCATGGCCGTCCAGCCGGACCGTGCGCACGACGAGAGGGGAGGCCTGCTCGCCGGGGGTCGCGCTGGTCGTCACGAGGGTGAAGCGTACGCCGGTGACCGAGGCCACCCCCGCGACACCCGGGCGGTCGGGGTCGGGGCCGGGTCGGGGCCGGGTCACGACCAGTAGACGACCACGGCGTCGCCGACCCGGACCTGGGCGAAGAGCCTCGCCAGGCCGTCGTGGTCACGGACGTTCACGCAGCCGTGCGACGCCCCGGCGTAGCCCCGCGCGGCGAAGTCGCTCGAGTAGTGCACGGCCTGGCCACGCGAGAAGAACATCGAGTACGGCATCTCGGAACCGTAGAGGTGCGAGACGTGGTCGGCGTCCTTGACGTAGACGTGGAAGAGGCCCTCGCGGGTGGGCGAGTACGACGCCCCGAAGCGCACGTCCAGCGTCTGCAGGACCGTGCCGTCCACCACCCAGCGGAGCGTCTGGCTGGTCTTGTCGATGCACAGCACCCGACCGACCTTGCAGCGGGCGTCCAGGGCGCCGGGCTGGTTGCCCAGGTTGTACATCGCGGCGTGGGTCGGGGTCAGCGTCATCTCGTGGAGCCGGTCGAGGGTGCGCCGGTCCACGTCGCCGGTCGCCGGGAAGCCGCGCTTGTCCTGGAAGCCGCGCACCGCCTCGAAGGTTGCCGCGTCGTAGGTGCCGGTGACGTCGCCGTAGAGCCAGTAGATCGCCACGAGCCGGGCCTGCAGGTCGCGGACCTCGTCACCCGTTGCACCAGGGCCGAGCAGCGTGGGGCCCGGCGTGAGGGTCGGCGTCGGCTCCGGTGCCAGCGTCGGGGTGGGCGCCACCGACGGGGTGGGCCGGGCCGAGGGGAGGGGGCTCGCCGGCGGTGTCGCCACGGCCGCGGGGTGGCCGACCGGTGCGGCCCCGGCGCGGCCGGCGTCGTACTGCTTCACGGCCAGGCCGGCGCCGTAGGCGGCGCCGCACAGCAGGGCGGAGACCAGCACGGTCAGGAACAGTGCGCGCAGTGCTCTCATCACGAACTCCCGGGGAAGAGGAAGCCATTCCGAGCTTCCAGTGTCAGCAGGAAGACGCCCGATCCGGGGATTTGGTTGCGCGGGTCGGGTCGTAGTCTTCGCGCGTGGCCCGTGCAGAGCTCGACAAGCAGCCGTCCGACGTCCGACGCATGTTCGACGCGGTCGCGCGCCGCTACGACGTGACCAACGACGTGCTCTCCCTCGGCCAGGACCGGCGGTGGCGGCACGACGTCATCGAGGCCGTCGACCCGCAGTACGGCGAGCGCGTGCTCGACCTCGCCGCCGGCACCGGCACCTCGAGCCAGCCCTTCGCCGACCGCGGTGCCGTCGTGGTCCCGTGCGACTTCTCGCTCGGCATGCTCCAGGTCGGCAAGCAGGCCAAGCCGCACCTGCCCTTCACCGCCGGCGACGGCACGCAGCTGCCGTTCGCCGACGACACCTTCGACGCGGTCACCATCAGCTTCGGGCTGCGCAACATCGTCGACCCGCTCCAGGGCCTGCGCGAGCTGCGCCGCGTCACCCGGCCCGGCGGCCGGCTCGTGGTGTGCGAGTTCAGCCACCCCACCTTCGCGCCGTTCCGCACGGTCTACATGGAGTACCTCATGAAGGCCCTCCCCGCCGTGGCCCGCGCGGTCTCGTCCTCCCCGGACGCCTACGTCTACCTCGCGGAGTCGATCCGGGCCTGGCCGGACCAGCAGGGCCTGGCCGACCTGGTCGCCGAGGCCGGCTGGCAGAAGCCCGAGTGGCGCAACCTCTCGGGCGGCATCGTCGCCCTCCACCGCGCCACGCGGTAGCCCGACCCCGGGGTGCGACGTCCCGGGGCGAGTGGCAGACTGTGTCCTGCGCCACTTAGTGATTCAGTTCACAAAGTCACAATCCGATCGCGACGGCGGTCGGGCGAGGCGCCGGGACAGAGAGGAAACGCTGCGGCATGGAGCTCTACACGCCGGTGCTGGCGCTGGCCCTCCTCGCTGCGCTCTTCGCGGGTGGGTCCGTGTTGATGAGCGCGGCCGTGGGCCCCAAGCGCTACAACCGGGCCAAGCTCGACTCCTACGAGTGCGGCATCGAGCCGACCCCGCAGCCGGTCGGCGGCGGGCGGTTCCCGGTGAAGTACTACATCACCGCGATGCTCTTCATCGTCTTCGACATCGAGATCATCTTCCTCTACCCCTGGGCCGTCTTCTTCGACTCCCTGAAGTTCTTCGGGCTGGTCGAGATGGTCCTGTTCATCGCCACCGTCTTCGTCGCCTACGCCTACGTGTGGCGTCGCGGCGGCCTCGAATGGGACTGAGAGCTGCGATGCACTGCACCTGCCTGCGTTCTCCTCGGTCGACGACCGCTCCGCTGCGCTCCGCACAAAGGTCGCCTTCCCTCGTCGGCCTTGGCATGCACAGCACCTCGCAACTCTCAGTACGGGTAGACCCGGAAGGGGCTTTTTGATGGGTCTTGAAGAGAAGCTGCCGTCCGGCGTCCTGCTGACGACCGTCGAGGGCGTGGCGGGCTACATGCGCAAGGCCTCGTTCTGGCCGGCGACGTTCGGCCTGGCCTGCTGCGCCATCGAGATGATGACCAGCGGCGGCCCCAAGTACGACCTCGCGCGCTTCGGCATGGAGGTCTTCCGGGCCAGCCCGCGCCAGGCCGACCTGATGATCGTGGCCGGCCGGGTGAGCCAGAAGATGGCCCCGGTCCTGCGCCAGATCTACGACCAGATGCCCGAGCCCAAGTGGGTGCTCGCGATGGGCGTCTGCGCCAGCAGCGGCGGCATGTTCAACAACTACGCCGTCGTCCAGGGCGTCGACCACGTCGTCCCCGTCGACATGTACCTCCCCGGCTGTCCGCCCCGGCCCGAGATGCTGATCGACGCGATCCTCAAGCTGCACGACCAGGTCCAGCACGCCAAGCTCGGCAGCAACCGCCTCGCCGAGATCGAGGAGCAGGAGACCGTCGCACTGCGGGCGCTGCCGACCTCCGAGATGAAGGGCCTGCTCCGGTGAGCGACCAGACCCCCGACACCACCCCGGCCACGCCCGCGCCGCGCGACGAGGTCCGCCCCGTCGGCACCCGCCAGGGCATGTTCGGCGTCCGAGGCAGCGGCGACACCAGCGGCTACGGCGGCCTGAACGCGCCGATCGTCTACCCCGGTGACGCCCAGCGGCCCTACGGCGGCTGGCACGACGAGGTCGCCGACGCCCTCGAGGCCCGGCTCGCCGACGACGGCCTGGCCGGGGCGATCGGCCGCGTGGTCGTGCACCGCGGCGAGATCACCTTCCACGTACGCCGCGAGGACCTGCCCGCCGTCGTCCGCCACCTCCGCGACGACCCCGCGCTGCGCTTCGAGCTGCTCTCCGGCGTCAGCGGCGTGCACTACCCCGATGACGCGGGCCACGAGCTGCACGCGGTCTACCACCTGCTCTCGATGACCCACAACCGCCGGATCCGCCTCGAGGTCAGCGCCCCCGACGCCGACCCGCACATCCCGTCCGTGGTGGCGACGTACCCCACCGCCGACTGGCACGAGCGCGAGACGTTCGACATGTTCGGCATCGTCTTCGACGGCCACCCCGCGCTCACCCGCATCCTGATGCCCGACGACTGGCCGGGCCACCCGCAGCGCAAGGACTACCCCTTGGGCGGCATCCCCGTCGAGTACAAGGGCGGCACCATCCCGCCGCCGGACCAGCGGAGGTCGTACAGCTGATGACTCAGGACATCTACGCAGGGACCAGCGACACGACCGAGGGTCGCGTCTTCACGGTCACCGGCCAGGACTGGGACTCCATCGTCGACGGCATCCGCGCCGGCAGCATGGACGAGGCCGACGAGCGGGTCGTGGTCAACATGGGCCCGCAGCACCCCTCGACCCACGGCGTGCTGCGCCTGATCCTCGAGCTCGAGGGCGAGACGGTGACCGAGGCCCGCTGCGGCATCGGCTACCTCCACACCGGCATCGAGAAGAACATGGAGTACCGCTCCTGGGTCCAGGGCGTCACGTTCTGCACCCGGATGGACTACCTCTCGCCGTTCTTCAACGAGATGACCTACGTGCTGGGCACCGAGCGGCTGCTCGACATCGAGGACCAGATCCCCGAGAAGGCCCAGGTCATGCGGGTCCTGCTCATGGAGCTCAACCGGATCTCCTCCCACCTGGTCTGCATCGCCACCGGCGGCATGGAGATCGGCGCGCTGACCGTCATGACGATCGGCTTCCGCGAGCGAGAGCTGGTCCTCGATCTCTTCGAGCTGATCACCGGCCTGCGCATGAACCACGCGTTCATCCGCCCCGGCGGCGTGGCCCAGGACCTGCCGCCCGGCGCCCTCGACGAGATCCGCGACTTCATCGCCCTGATGAAGAAGCGGCTCCCCGAGTACGCCGCCCTCTGCAACGCCAACCCGATCTTCAAGGCCCGCCTGGTCGACGTCGGCCACCTCGACCTCGAGGGCTGCCTCGCGCTGGGCCTGACCGGTCCGCCGCTGCGCGCCACCGGCTACCCGTGGGACCTGCGCAAGACCCAGCCCTACTCCGGCTACGAGGACTACGACTTCGAGGTGCAGACCTGGGACTCGTGCGACTCCTACGGCCGCTTCCGGGTCCGGCTCGCCGAGATGTGGGAGTCGCTGAAGATCATCGAGCAGGCTGCCGACCGGCTCGCCGGCCTCGAGGGCGCCCCGGTCATGGTCGCGGACAAGAAGATCGCCTGGCCCAGCCAGCTGGCGATCGGCTCCGACGGCATGGGCAACAGCCTCGACCACATCCGCCACATCATGGGTGAGTCGATGGAGGGCCTGATCCACCACTTCAAGCTGGTGACCGAGGGCTTCCGCGTGCCGCCCGGCCAGGCCTACGTGCCGATCGAGTCGCCCCGCGGCGAGCTCGGCGCCCACGTGGTCTCCGACGGTGGCACCCGCCCGTTCCGGGCGCACTTCCGCGACCCGTCCTTCACCAACCTGCAGGCCACGAGCGTGATGAGCGAGGGCGGCATGGTCGCCGACGTCATCGTCGCGATCGCGTCCATCGACCCCGTGATGGGAGGCGTCGACAGGTGACCGCCATCGACGACAAGACCTACGCCGAGCTCGAGGACATCGCCGCTCGCTACCCCGAGAAGCGCTCCGGCCTGCTCCCGATGCTGCACCTCGTGCAGTCCGTCGAGGGCCGGATCACGCCCGAGGGCATCGAGGCCTGCGCCGACATCCTCGGCATCTCGGCCGCCGACGTCAGCGGCGTCGCGACGTTCTACACGATGTACAAGCGCAAGCCGGTCGGCGACTACCACGTCGGCGTCTGCACCAACACGCTGTGCGCGGTGATGGGCGGCGACCTGATCTTCGAGCGGCTCAAGGAGCACCTCGACGTCGGCAACGACGAGACCACGGCCGACGGCAAGATCACCCTCGAGCACGTCGAGTGCAACGCGGCCTGCGACTACGCCCCGGTGATGATGGTCAACTGGGAGTTCATGGACAACATGACCCCGGAGTCCGCCACCCGGCTGGTCGACGACCTCCGCTCCGGTGTCGAGGTCACCTCCACCCGCGGCCCGCGCATCTGCACCTGGCGCGAGGCCGAGCGGGTCCTCGCCGGCTTCCCCGACGACCGGGCCGACGAGGGCCCGGGCGCCGGTCCCGCCTCGCTGGCCGGTCTCAGGATCGCCCGCGAGCGCGGCTGGACCGCCCCGGTCTCGGCAGGCTCGACCACCGATGCGACCACGCAGGAGGGCAAGTGAGCCTGACCCCGGTCCTCACCGACAACTGGGACGCCGAGCGCAGCTGGACGCTCGCGTCGTACGAGGAGCACGGCGGGTACACCGCCCTCGACAAGGCGCTCGGCATGACCCCCGACGCCGTGATCGAGGAGGTCAAGGAGTCCGGCCTGCGCGGCCGCGGCGGCGCCGGCTTCCCGACGGGCATGAAGTGGGGCTTCATCCCGCAGGACAACCCCCGGCCGAAGTACCTCGTCGTCAACGCCGACGAGTCCGAGCCGGGCACCTGCAAGGACATCCCGCTCATGATGGCCACGCCGCACACCCTGGTGGAGGGCGTGATCATCAGCTCCTACGCGATCCGGGCCAACAAGGCGTTCATCTACATTCGCGGCGAGGTGCTCCACGTCGTACGCCGGGTGCAGCGGGCCGTGCAGGAGGCCTACCTCGCCGGCCACCTCGGCAAGGACATCCACGGCTCGGGCTACGACCTCGACGTCGTGGTGCACGCCGGTGCCGGCGCCTACATCTGCGGCGAGGAGACCGCGCTGCTGGAGGGCCTCGAGGGCCGCCGCGGCCAGCCCCGCCTGCGTCCGCCGTTCCCCGCGGTCGCCGGCCTCTACGCCAGCCCGACGGTCATCAACAACGTCGAGTCGATCGCGTCCGTGCCCAGCATCATCGGCAACGGCCACGCGTGGTTCTCCTCGATGGGCACCGAGAAGTCCAAGGGCTACGGCATCTTCTCGCTCTCGGGCCACGTCACGACGCCCGGCCAGTACGAAGCCCCGCTCGGCATCACGCTGCGCGAGCTGATCGACCTCGCCGGCGGCATCCGCGAGGGCCACGAGCTGAAGTTCTGGACCCCCGGTGGCTCCAGCACCCCGCTGCTGACCGCCGAGCACCTCGACGTACCCCTCGACTTCGAGGGCGTGGGCGCGGCCGGCTCCATGCTCGGCACCCGCGCGCTGCAGCTCTTCGACGAGACCACCTGCGTGGTCCGCGCGGTGCTGCGGTGGACGGAGTTCTACAAGCACGAGTCCTGCGGCAAGTGCACGCCCTGCCGCGAGGGCACCTGGTGGCTGGTGCAGACGCTGGCCAAGCTCGAGAAGGGCCAGGGCAGCGAGGCCGACCTCGACCTGCTGCTCGACCAGTGCGACAACATCCTGGGCCGCTCGTTCTGCGCGCTCGGCGACGGCGCGACGAGCCCGATCTCCAGCTCGATCCAGTACTTCCGCGACGAGTACCTCGCCCACCTCAGCCACGGCGGCTGCCCGTTCGACCCGGCGGCCTCGACCGCCTTCGCGCCCGCAGGAGCGAACGTATGACGACCACCCCTGACGTGACGACGGACCTCGTCACGCTCACCATCGACGGCGTCCAGGTCAGCGTCCCCAAGGACACCCTGGTCATCCGCGCGGCCGAGCAGGTGGGCGTGCAGATCCCGCGCTTCTGCGACCACCCGCTCCTCGCGCCCGTGGGTGCCTGCCGCCAGTGCCTGGTGGACATCCCCGACGCCGGCAACGGACGCGGCTTCCCCAAGCCGCAGGCCTCGTGCACGCTGCCGGTCGCCGAGGGCATGGTCGTCAACACCCAGGCCACCAGCGAGGTGGCCGACAAGGCGCAGCAGGGCGTCATGGAGTTCCTGCTGATCAACCACCCGCTCGACTGCCCGGTCTGCGACAAGGGCGGCGAGTGCCCGCTGCAGAACCAGGCCATGACCAACGGCCGCGGCGAGTCCCGCTTCTCCGCCGGTGGCGGCGTCAAGCGCACCTACCCCAAGCCGATCAACATCTCCGCGCAGGTGCTGCTGGACCGTGAGCGCTGCGTGCTCTGCGCGCGCTGCACCCGCTTCTCCGAGGAGATCGCCGGCGACCCCTTCATCGCGCTCATCGAGCGGGGTGCTCTCCAGCAGGTCGGCATCTACGAGAAGGAGCCGCTGGAGTCCTACTTCTCCGGCAACACCATCCAGATCTGCCCGGTCGGTGCGCTGACCTCGGCCGAGTACCGTTTCCGCTCCCGGCCCTTCGACCTCGTCTCGACGCCGAGCGTGGCCGAGCACGACGCCTGCGGCTCCGCGATCCGCGTCGACCACCGCCGCGGCAAGGTGATGCGCCGCCTCGCCGGCAACGACCCCGAGGTCAACGAGGAGTGGATCACCGACAAGGACCGCTTCGCGTTCACCTACGCGACGCAGCCCGACCGGCTCACCCACCCGCTGGTCCGCGACACCGACGGCAGCCTGCGTCCGGCGTCCTGGACCGAGGCCTTCGCCGTCGCGGCCCGCGGCCTGAACGACGCCGGTGCGTCCGCCGTCCTGACCGGCGGCCGGGTCACCGCCGAGGACGCCTTCGCGTACAGCAAGTTCGCGCGCGTCGCCCTCGGCACCAACGACATCGACTTCCGGGCCCGCCCGCACTCCGCGGAGGAGGCGGCGTTCCTGGCCGCCGAGGTCGCGGTGACCGGCCCGGAGGGTGGCGCCGTCACCTACTCCGACCTCGAGAGGGCCACCACCGTCGTGCTGGCCGGCCTCGAGCCGGAGGACGAGGCCGGTGCGATCTTCCTGCGCCTGCGCAAGGCCTCGCGTCGTCACCGCACGCGCGTCGTCGCGATCGCCCCGCTCACCACGCGCGGGCTGACCAAGATGAACGGCCAGCTCGTCCCGACCGCACCGGGGCAGGAGGCCGCCGCGCTGGACGCCCTGGTGTCGCACGGGGACTACGGCCTCGACGCCACCGGCGTCATCCTGGTCGGCGAGCGGCTCGCGACGTCGCCCGGCGCGCTGTCCGCCGCCGCCCGCCTGGCCCGCACCACCGGCGCCCGGCTCGCCTGGGTCCCGCGGCGGGCCGGTGACCGCGGCGCCGTCGAGATGGGCTGCCTGCCCAACCTTCTGCCCGGTGGCCGTCCGGTCGCCGACCCCGCCGCCCGTGTCGACGCCGCCACCTCGTGGGGCGTCGTCGGGCTGCCCGAGGCCGAGGGCCGCGACGGCGACGCGATCGTCGCCGCGCTCACCGCCGGCGAGATCGGCGGCCTGGTCATCGGCGGCGTCGACCCCGACGACACGACCGATCCCGCCGCCACCCGCGCCGCGATCGAGGCCGCCCGCTTCGTGGTCGCTCTCGAGCTGCGCGAGACCGACGTGACCCGCGCGGCCGACGTCGTCTTCCCGGTCGCCCCGGTGACCGACAAGGCCGGCCTGTTCGTCAACTGGGAGGGTCGCGTGCGGCCCTTCGAGGCCGTCCTCGGCACGCCCGGCTCGCTGCCCGACCTGCGGGTGCTGTCCGGCATCGCCGAGGAGCTCGCCCAGCTCGGTCGCGGCAACGCGCTCGGCTTCCGTACCGTCGCCGAGGCCCGCGACCAGATCGAGGACATGGGCCCCTGGGACGGCGAGCGCGCCCCGGCGATCGACGTACCCGCCCCGGCGGCGGCCGCCGCCCCGGCCGGCGCGCTGCGCCTCGCGACCTGGAAGCCGATGCTGGACAACGGCTCGCTCCAGGCCGGTGACAAGCACCTCGCCGCCACCGCCCGCGTGCCCGTGGCCCGGGTCAGCCAGGCGGTGTACGACGCCGTCGGGCCGACCGTCACCGTCAGCGGCGACCGCGGCTCGGTCACGCTGCCCGCCGAGGTGGCCGACGTCGTCGACGGCGTCGTGTGGGTGCCCACCAACTCCGTCGGGTCCGGCGTGCTGGCCGGCCTGGCCTCGCCCGGCTCCACCGTGACCGTGAAGGGAGCGGACCTGTGATCTCGACGATCAACGTGCTGGCCGCCGACGACCTCTCGGCCTTCGGCCACGACCCGTGGTGGGTCATCACCATCAAGACCCTGCTGATCTTCCTGGTCCTGGTGCTGCTCACGCTGTTCAACATCTGGTGGGAGCGCCGGGTCGTGGCCCGGATGCAGCACCGGATCGGCCCCAACGTCAACGGGCCCTTCGGCCTGCTGCAGTCGCTGGCCGACGGCGTGAAGCTGGCGCTGAAGGAGGACATCATCCCCAAGGCCGCCGACAAGGTGGTCTTCCTGCTGGCGCCGGTGATCGCGGCCGTTCCGGCCTTCGTGACGTTCTCCGTCATCCCGTTCGGCCCGACCGTGAAGGTGCCGTTCAGCGACGTCCGCACGCCGCTGCAGCTCACCGACATGCCGGTGGCCGTGCTGTTCGTGATGGCCATCGCCTCGATCGGCATCTACGGCATCGTGCTCGGCGGCTGGTCCTCGGGATCGACGTACTCCCTGCTGGGCGGGCTGCGCTCCAGCGCCCAGATGATCTCCTACGAGGTCGCGATGGGCCTGGCCCTCGTCGCGGTCTTCCTCTACGCCGGCTCCATGTCCACCAGCGAGATCGTGGCCGCCCAGGACAAGTTCTGGTTCGGCCTGATCCTGGTCCCGTCGTTCGTGATCTACACGATCTCGATGGTCGGCGAGACCAACCGCGCGCCGTTCGACCTCCCCGAGGCCGAGGGCGAGCTGGTCGGCGGCTTCCACACGGAGTACTCCTCCCTGAAGTTCGCGCTGTTCTTCCTCGCCGAGTACATCAACATGGCGACCGTCTCCGCGCTCGCGACCACGCTCTTCCTGGGCGGCTGGCACGCGCCGTGGGGGCTCATCAACATCTGGCCCGGCGCCGACACGGGCTACTGGCCGGTGCTGTGGTTCTTCGGCAAGGTGCTGTTCTTCATCTTCGTCTTCATCTGGCTGCGCGGGTCGCTGCCGCGGCTGCGCTACGACCAGTTCATGGCGTTCGGCTGGAAGCGGCTCATCCCGATCTCGCTGGTGTGGATCATCGCCGTCGCCACGATCCGCTCGGTGTCGCTCGACGGCGGCGTCGACCGCCAGTACCTCCTGATCGGCATCGGCGTGCTCGCCGTCCTGTTCCTCGCGCTGTTCTTCATCGGCGAGTCCGAGGAGGAGCCGACGGTCGCCGAGACCGAGGAGACCGGGCGGGCCGCGGGCGGCTTCCCCGTCCCGCCGATGCCTGCCGGAGGCGCCGTCCGCGGCGCAGCCGTCCCGCTCACGTTCGAGTCCCGCACGTCCACTGTCGCCGCTGGGGAGGACCTCTGATGGCTGAGTCCAAGGGCATGAAGGAACAGTTCTGGGACCCCATCGCGGGTTTCGGCGTCACCTTCCGCACCATGTTCAAGAAGGTCGTCACCGAGCAGTACCCCTTCGAGAAGCTGCCCACCGCGCCGCGGTTCCACGGCCGGCACCAGCTCAACCGCTGGCCCGACGGTCTGGAGAAGTGCATCGGCTGCGAGCTGTGCGCCTGGGCCTGCCCCGCCGACGCGATCTACGTCGAGGGTGCCTCCAACACCGAGGACGAGCGGTTCAGCCCCGGTGAGCGCTACGGCCGCGTCTACCAGATCAACTACCTGCGCTGCATCCTCTGCGGCCTGTGTATCGAGGCCTGTCCGACCCGCGCGCTGACGATGACCAACGAGTACGAGCTGGCCGACGACAACCGCGCCGACCTGATCTACGAGAAGTCCGACCTCCTCGCGCCCCTCCTGCCCGGCATGGAGCAGCCGCCGCACCCGATGCGGCTCGGCGACGACGAGGGCGCCTACTACCGGGGCCAGTACGCCGCCCCCGCCCCGACCGAGGAGATCGTGCCGTGATCGCCTTCTGGTGCCTCGCACCGATCATGACGCTGGCGGCGCTGGGCATCCTGTTCGTCCGCAAGGCCGTGCACGCCGCCCTCCTGCTGGCCGTGGTGATGATCAGCCTGGCCATCCTCTATGCCGCCCTCGACGCGCCGTTCCTCTTTGCCGTCCAGATCATCGTCTACACCGGCGCGATCCTGATGCTGTTCCTCTTCGTGCTGATGCTGGTCGGCGTCGACGCCTCCGACTCGGTCGTGGAGACCATCCGCGGCCAGCGGGCGCTGGCCATCGTGCTCGGCCTGCTGCTCGGCCTCGTGCTCGTGGTGGCGCTCAGCCAGATCTCGCTGGGCTCGGCCGTGGGCCTGGACACCGCCAACGCCGGCGGCAACATCCAGGGCCTCGCCGCGGTGCTGTTCTCCCAGTACGTCTTCGCCTTCGAGGTCACCAGCGCCCTGTTGATCACCGCGGCCATGGGCGCCATGGTGCTCGCCCACCGCGAGCGGCTCACGCCCAAGCCCACCCAGGCGATGCTGGCCGCCCAGCGCGTCCGCGACTACGGCGAGAAGGGCCTGCACCTCGGCCCGCTGCCGCCCCCGGGCGTCTTCGCCCGCAACAACGCGGTCGACACCCCGGCCCTGCTGCCCGACGGCACCGCCTCGGAGGCCTCGATCAGCCGGGTGCTCGCCGCGCGCGGCACGGTCCGGTCCGCCCCGGCACTCGCCGAGGACATCGAGGGCGTGCAGCGCTCGCTGGCCGGCACGACGGACGACGAGGAGACCGACAAGTGAGCATCACCCCCTACATCGTGCTCTCCGCGATCCTGTTCACGATCGGCTGCGTGGGCGTCCTGACCCGGCGCAACGCGATCGTGGTGTTCATGTGCGTCGAGCTGATGCTCAACGCCTCGAACCTCGCCCTGGCGGCGTTCTCCCGCCAGCACGGCAACCTCGACGGCCAGATCGCGGCGTTCTTCGTGATGGTTGTCGCCGCGGCCGAGGTCGTGGTCGGGCTCGCGATCATCATGACCATCTTCCGGACCCGTCGCTCGGCCTCGGTCGACGACGCGAGCCTGCTGAAGTACTGAGGAGTCCGCCCAGATGTACGCCCTGCACGAAGCCGTGCCGATCCCTGTCGTGGACCCGAGCCAGGCCGACGGCGTCTACGCGCTGCTGTGGCTGGTCGTGGCACTGCCGCTGGCCGGCGCCGCGATCCTGCTCGTCGGCGGCGCGATCGCGCCGAAGCCCTCCGACCGGTTCGGCCACCTGCTCGGCACCCTGCTGCCGATCGGCTCGTTCGCGCTCAGCCTGGTGATGTTCCTCGGGCTGCTCGGCCGCGACGCGGGCGACCGCCAGGTCAGCCAGCACCTCTACACCTGGTTCGAGGTCGGCCACCTCAACGTCGGCATGGACCTGCTCTACGACCCGCTGTCGGCGCTGTTCCTGCTGCTGATCACCGGGGTGGGCTCGCTGATCCACGTCTACTCCATCGGCTACATGGAGCACGACCCGCGGCGCCGCCGGTTCTTCGGCTACCTCAACCTCTTCGTCGCCGCCATGCTGATGCTGGTGCTCTCGGAGAACTACCTCGGCCTGTTCCTGGGCTGGGAGGGCGTCGGCCTCGCGTCGTACCTCCTCATCGGCTTCTGGCAGCACAAGCCCAGCGCGGCGGCGGCGGCCAAGAAGGCCTTCGTCATCAACCGCGTCGGTGACATCGGCATGTCGCTGGCGATCATGCTCATGTTCGTCCAGTTCGGAACGACGAGCTTCTCGGGCATCTCCGCGGTCTCCTCCGGCGCGAGCGACAACGTCCTCAACGTCCTCGGCGTGCTGCTCCTGCTCGGCGCCTGCGGCAAGTCGGCCCAGGTGCCACTGCAGTCCTGGCTGCTCGACGCGATGGAGGGCCCGACCCCGGTCTCGGCCCTGATCCACGCGGCCACCATGGTGACCGCCGGCGTCTACCTCATCACCCGCTCCAACTTCATCTTCGAGCTCGCGCCGACCGCCCAGACCGTGGTCGTGGTCGTGGCCTGCGTGACGCTGCTGTGGGGTGCGGTCATCGGATGCGCCAAGGACGACATCAAGAAGGCGCTCGCCGGATCGACGATGAGCCAGATCGGCTACATGATGCTCGGCGCCGGACTCGGCGTCGGCGGCTACGCGTTCGCGATCTTCCACCTGCTCACGCACGGCTTCTTCAAGGCCAACATGTTCCTCGGCGCCGGCTCGGTCATGCACGGCATGGACGACGACGTCGACATGCGCCACTACGGTGCGCTGCGCAAGGCCATGCCGGTCACGTTCCTGACCTTCGCGATGGGCTACCTCGCGATCATCGGCTTCCCGGGCTTCTCCGGCTTCTGGTCGAAGGACAAGATCATCGAGGTCGCGCTGGCCGACAACTGGCTGGTCGGGCTGTGCGCCCTGCTCGGCGCCGGCGTCACGGGCTTCTACATGACCCGGCTGATGCTGCTGACCTTCATCACCGACAAGCGCTGGGCCAAGGGCGTCCACCCGCACGAGTCGCCGAAGGTCATGACGATCCCGCTCATGGTGCTCGCGGCCCTGTCCGTGCTCGGCGGCCTGATGCTCGCGGGCGGCTGGATCCAGGACTTCCTGTCGCCGGTCGTCGGCACGCCTCCCGAGGAGGACCTGCCGGTCCCGGCCCTGGTGATCTCGCTGCTCGCCGTCCTCGTCGTGGCCGTCGGTGTCGCCACCGCCTGGTTCCTCGTCGGCAAGCGCGACGTGCCCCGCACCGCCCCGCAGGACGTCTCCTTCGTGACCCGCGCGGCCCGCGCCGACCTCTACGGCGACGCGATCAACGACGGCCTCGTGGTCAACCCCGGTCGCCGCCTCGTCGGTGGCCTGCTCGGGATGGACCGCCACGGCGTCGACGGTGTCCTCACCGGCGGCCCGGTCGCGATCGGTGCCGTGGCGCTCACGCTGCGCAAGGTCCAGAACGGCTTCGTCCGCTCCTACGCCCTCTCCCTGCTCGGCGGCGTCCTGCTCGTCGTCCTGGCCCTCCTGGCGGTGAACCTCGCATGAGTTCCTTCCCCTGGCTCACGATCCTGATCGCCGTGCCGCTCGTCGGCGCGCTGCTGGTCGCGTTCGTCCCCAAGGCCCCCGGCTCGGTGCTGCCCAGGCAGCTCGGGGTCGCGGTCTCGCTGCTGACGCTGGCGGTCGCGGTGGTGATCGCCGCCCAGTACGACACCGGTGGCGGCATGCAGCTGACCGAGGACCATGAGTGGATCCACGCGTTCGGCGTCCACTACGCCCTCGGCGTCGACGGGCTCGGCCTGCTGATGATCCTGCTGACGGTCGTGCTCGTGCCGATCGTGCTCGTCGCCTCCTGGCACGACGCCGACTCCTCGAACCCGTCGGCGTTCTTCGCCTGGGCGCTCGCGCTCGAGGGCCTCTCGCTGGCGGTCTTCGCGGCCACCGACGTGTTTCTCTTCTACGTCGTCTTCGAGGCAACGCTGATCCCGGCCTACTTCCTGATCGGCGGCTTCGGTCGTGAGGGCCGGGCCTTCGCCGCGCTGAAGTTCCTGATGTACCAGCTCGGTGGCGGCCTCGTCATGCTGGCCTCGGTCATCGGCCTGTACGTCGTCTCCGCCCAGGCCGGGCGTCCGACGTACCTCCTCTCCGACCTCGCGAACCTCGACATGTCCACCAGCGCCGAGCGGTGGCTGTTCGCCGGGTTCTTCATCGCCTTCGCGGTGAAGGCGCCGCTGTTCCCGCTGCACACCTGGCTGGCCGACACCACCGAGAAGGCCACGCCCGGCACCAGCGTGCTGCTGGTCTGCGTGCTCGACAAGATCGGCACCTTCGGGATGCTGCGCTTCTGCCTCGGCCTGTTCCCCGAGGCCTCCAAGTGGGCCACGCCGGTCGTCTTCGCGCTCGCGCTGATCTCCATCGTCTACGGCGCGCTCATCGCCATCGGCCAGGACGACGTGCTGCGCCTGATCGGCCTCACCTCGCTCAGCCACTTCGGCTTCATCACCCTGGGCATCTTCGCCTTCAGCTCGCAGGGCGGCTCCGGCGCGATCCTCTACATGGTCAACCACGGCATCGCGACTGCGGCCATGTTCCTCATCGCCGGCTTCCTGATCCAGCGCAAGGGGACGTCCCTGATCAGCCAGATGAGCGGACTGGAGAAGACCGCACCGGTCCTCGCCGGCACCTTCCTCATCGCCGGCTTGGCCACCCTGGGCCTGCCCGGCCTGAGCCAGTTCGTCTCCGAGATCCTGGTGCTGATCTCCGCCTTCGACCGGGCCTGGTGGGCCGGCGCGATCGCGGTCAGCGGCATCGTCCTCGCCGCCGTCTACGTCCTGTGGATGTACCAGCGCACGATGACCGGCCCCGGCTCCCCGGACGACGCTGCCAACGTGGGCGTGCGCGACCTCGACCGCCGCGAGCTGGCGGCCGTCGTGCCGCTGATGATCGGGCTCGTGCTCTTCGGCTTCGTGCCCGGCCCGCTGCTCGACGTCAGCAACCCGACCATCGACACCCTGCTCCAGCACACGGGCGTCAGCGACGACGAACCCGTCGTACCCGCTGCCGGGTCCGGCACGGCTGAGGAAGGCCAGCAGTGAACAGCCTCGTCATCCCCCTCGTGGACCCGCTCGTGGACACGGTCTTCACCAAGCCCCACATCGAGTACGCCCAGCTGTGGCCGATGCTCCTCGTCTTCGGCGTCGCCTGCGCTGGCGTCCTCGTCGAGGCGTTCCTGCCGCGCGAGCGTCGGTACGTCGTCCAGGCCGCCCTCGCGGTGGCCGGGCTCGTGGCCGCCCTCGTCGGCACCGCCTTCGTGGCCTCGGACCTCCCCAACCTCGGCAACGGCGCCGCCCGCGGCCTGATCGCGGCCGAGGGCACGATCGTGGTCGACGGCCCGACCGTCTTCTTCTGGGGCCTGATCCTGCTCTTCGCGACCGGCGGCGTGCTGCTCTTCGCCGAGCGCCGGCTCGAGGGCGGCGTCTCGGCCTTCGCCGGCCAGGCCGCCGCGCTGCCCGGCACCGAGGCCGAGCGCCAGGCCTCCACCCAGGGCCTGGACCACACCGAGGTCTACCCGCTGCTGATGTTCGCGGTCGGCGGCATGCTGCTCTTCCCGGCCGCCAACGACCTGATCACGATGTTCGTCGCGCTCGAGGTCCTCTCGCTCCCGCTCTACCTGCTGTGCGGCCTGGCCCGGCGCCGGCGCCTGCTCAGCCAGGAGGCGGCGCTGAAGTACTTCCTGCTCGGCGCGTTCTCCTCCGGCTTCTTCCTGTACGGCGCCGCGCTGGTCTACGGCTTCGCCGGCTCGATGCAGCTCTCCGACATCAACGAGGCCGTCCGCAACGACACCGACAACTCCGCGCTGTTGCTGATCGGCATGGGCATGCTCGCCGTCGGCCTGCTCTTCAAGGTCGGTGCCGCGCCGTTCCACGCCTGGACCCCCGACGTCTACCAGGGCGCCCCGACCGCGGTGACCGGCTTCATGGCCGCGTGCACCAAGGTCGCCGCCTTCGGCGCGATGCTCCGGCTCTTCTACGTCGCCTTCGGCTCCGACCGCTGGAGCTGGCAGCCGATGCTGTGGGTCATCGCGATCCTGACGATGGTGGTCGGCGCGGTCCTCGCGGTCGTGCAGACCGACGTGAAGCGGATGCTGGCCTACTCCTCGGTCGCCCACACCGGCTTCCTCCTGACCGGCGTCCTCGGCGTCCAGAGCGCCGCTGACCTCGCCGACGGGCAGGTGACGTCGCTGCAGGCCGTGCTGTTCTACCTGACGACGTACGGCTTCGCCATGATCGGCGCCTTCGCCGTGGTCACCCTGGTCCGCGACTCCGGCGGCGAGGCGACGCAGTTCGCGCGCTGGGCCGGCATCGGGCGGCGCTCGCCCCTGCTCGGCGGCCTGTTCGCGTTCTTCCTGCTGTCGATGGCCGGCATCCCGCTGACCGCGGGCTTCGTGGGCAAGTGGGCGGTCTTCACCGTCGCCCTGTCCGCCGGAGCCTGGCCGGTCGTGATCTCCGCGGTGCTGTGCAGCATCGTCGCCGTGTTCTTCTACGTGCGGGTGATCGTGCTGATGTTCTTCGTCGAGGGAGAGGGCGAGGTGGCCGCGGTCGCCAAGCCCTCGCTGCTGACCTCCGGGACCATCCTGGTGGGCGTCGCCGCCACCTTGGTGCTGGGCGTCGTCCCGGGCCCGGTTCTCACGCTCGCGGCGCATGCAGGAGAATTCATCAGGTGAGCACCTCTGACCTCGCGCTTCCCGTCACCGACGTGGCCCTCGAGACCCGCCTGCGTGACCGGATGGCGGAGGTCGAGAAGGCCCTCGCCGGCCACGTGCAGTCCCGCGCCCCGTTCGTGACCGAGGCCGCCAGCCACCTCATGGAGGCCGGCGGCAAGCGGTTCCGCCCGCTGCTGGTCCTGCTCGCCGCCGAGTGCGGCGACCGCGCCGGGTCCGACGAGGTCGTCACGGCGGCGTGCGTGGTCGAGCTGACCCACCTCGCCTCGCTCTACCACGACGACGTCATGGACGAGGCCGACCTCCGCCGCGGCGCCCCGTCGGCCAACTCGCGCTGGGACAACCACGTCGCGATCCTCACCGGCGACTTCCTCTTCTCCAAGTCCTCCGAGCTCACGGCCGAGCTCGGCCCCGACGCCGTCAAGATCCAGGCGCTGACCTTCACCCGGCTCGTCGAGGGCCAGATCATGGAGACGGTGACCCCCGGTCCCGGGGAGGACCCGCTCGCGCACTACCTCGACGTGGTCGCCGGCAAGACCGGCTCCCTGATCGCCACGTCGGCCCGCTACGGCGCACGCTTCGGCGGCGCGTCCCGCGAGGTCGAGGAGGCCCTCACGGCGTACGGCGAGATCGTCGGCAGCGCCTTCCAGCTCTCCGACGACATCCTCGACATCGCCTCCGAGTCCGACGAGTCCGGCAAGACGCCCGGCACCGACCTCCGCGAGGGCGTGCCGACCCTGCCCGTGCTGATGGCCCGCGCGTCCCAGGACCCCGCCGACGCCCGCCTGCTCGAGCTGCTCGACGCCGACCTGACCGACGACCAGGTCCACGCCGAGGTCCTCGACCTGCTCCGCAAGCACCCGGCCATGGACGAGGCCCGCGCCTACGTCATCGCCCGCGCGCAGGAGGCGAAAGCGCTCCTGGCGGTGCTCCCCGACGGTCCGGTCCGGGAGGCCCTCGAGGCGTTCGCCGACATCGTGGCGGTCCGCTCGGCCTGAGCTGGGCGACCGTGTCGACGCGTCAGGCGGTGCTCGCGACGACCGTCAGCCGCAGCTGACGGCGGCGGTGCGTGACGAGCTCGACGGTGAAGATGGCCAGGGCCACCCACACCAGGACGAAGCCCGCCCACCGGCCGGCGGGCATGTCCTCGTGGAAGTAGAGGACGCCCAGCGCGAACTGAAGGATCGGCGCGAGGTACTGCAGCAGCCCCAGCGACACCATCGAGACGCGTGTGGCGGCCGCACCGAAACAGATCAGCGGGATGGCGGTCACGATGCCCGCGCTGGTGATCAGCAGCGCGTGCGGCAGGCCGTGGGTGCCGAAGTTGGAGTCCCCGTGCGCCACCAGCCAGCCGATGTACAGCGCGGCGCAGGGCGCGACCAGGCTCGTCTCCAGGGTGAGGCTCTCCACCGCGCCGACATTGGCGGTCTTCTTGGCCAGGCCGTAGCTGCCGAACGAGAAGGCCAGCACGATCGCGACCCAGGGCAGGTGCCCGTAGTCGAGCGTGAGCACGCCGACCGCCGCGCCGGCGACCCCCATCGCCACCCACTGCAGGGGACGCAGCCGCTCCCCGAGGATGAAGACGCCCATCAGCACGGTCACCAGCGGATTGATGAAGTAGCCCAGCGACGTCTCGACGACCCGCCCGTTGTTGACGCCCCAGATGTAGGTGAACCAGTTGACCGTGATCACGGCCGCGGCGAGTGCCAGCAGGGTGAAGACCCGCCGATCGCGCAGCAGCGCGCGGAACTGCGTCGTACGTCGCAGGGCGACGACGAGCAGCCCCATGGTGACCACCGACCAGAGCAGCCGGTGCGCGAGGATCTCCATCGCGCCGGCCGGCTCGAGCAAGGGCCAGTAGAGGGGGAAGGCGCCCCAGATGCCGTAGGCGGCGACCCCCAGTGCCAGCCCGCGTCGCGATTCTCCCACCGCAGCAGTCTAGGTCGGGGGTGGGGTCCGCCCCGCATCGAGCGGTCCGGGTGGTTTGGCGCTGGCAGGTGATGGGCAGATACGGCTCAGAGAACACACTCACAGCATCCAGGGGGAAACACATGCGGATCCACCGCGTCATCATCGGGCTCGTCGCCCTCGTCATCGCCGTCGCGATGACGCTGGTCGTCGGGACTGGCGCCGAGGCAGCCGACAAGCCGAAGCACGAGGTCATCGCGAAGGGCATCGAGCCCACGCCGAACAAGTTCTTGATCAAGGGGCAGGTCAAGCCGACCTACGCCAACGCGCCGCTGGTGATGGAGAAGAAGGACTGCGGCTCGTGCGACTGGCACGCCTGGAAGAAGTTCTCGACCCACGACGACAGCCACTACAAGCTGCGCGTCTACGGCCCGGGCAAGGGCAGCCAGAAGACCTGCTACCGCGTGAAGGTCCCGCCGACGCAGAAGTTCGCGCTCTCGCGCTCGCAGGTGCTCTGCATCGTCAAGCTCTGACGCACCGGCAACGACGAAGGGCCTCTCCTCTCGGGGGGAGGCCCTTCGTGCTGTCCACGGCGGATCAGCGTCAGACGACGGTCCAGGTGTCGCCGCCGCCGATGAGGGCCGCCAGCCGGTCGGAGGGCTCGCCAGGGGCGGCGTCACGGGCGGTGGCGATCTGGCCGCGGGCTCCGTCGTCGTACGACGGGCGCTCGACCTGGCGGAAGATGCCGATCGGCGACTGGTTGAGGTAGCCGGAGTCGGTGAGCCGCGAGATCGCGAAGGCGGTCGTCGGGTCGGGGTTGTGGGCGTCGTGGACCAGCAGGGCGTCCGCGGCGACCTCGCCGTGCCCGGTGCCGACGGTGACGACCTTGACGCCGCCACCCTCGGCGTCGCGGACCAGGCCCTTGCTGCCCTCCACTCCGAACCGGATCGGCTCGCCGTGGACCAGCGGGATGATCGCGTCTGCCTTGGTGTCGTTGTTCTTGATCGCGTCGAAGGCGCCGTCGTTGAAGATCGGGCAGTTCTGGTAGATCTCGACGAACGAGGTGCCGCGGTGGGCGGCGGCCGCGGACAGCACGTGGGTGAGGTGCTTGCGGTCGGAGTCGATGGTGCGTGCCACGAAGGACCCTTCGGCGCCCAGCGCCAGCGAGACTGGGTTGAAGGGGTGGTCGAGTGAGCCCATGGGGGTGGACTTGGTGATCTTGCCGGCCTCGGAGGTGGGGGAGTACTGGCCCTTGGTGAGTCCGTAGATGCGGTTGTTGAACAGCAGGATCGTCATGTTGACGTTGCGGCGCAGGGCGTGGATGAGGTGGTTGCCGCCGATGGAGAGGGCGTCGCCGTCGCCGGTGACGACCCAGACCGACAGGTCCTCCCGCGCGGTGGCGATGCCGGTGGCGATGGAGGGGGCGCGTCCGTGGATGGAGTGCATGCCGTAGGTGTCGAGGTAGTAGGGGAACCTCGAGGAGCAGCCGATGCCGGAGACGAAGACGATGTTCTCGCGGCGGAGTCCGAGCTGCGGCAGGAACCCCTGGACGGCCTTGAGGACGGCGTAGTCGCCGCAGCCGGGGCACCAGCGGACCTCCTGGTCGGAGGTGTAGTCCTTGCCGGTCTGGGGCTCGTCGTTGGTGGGCACGCCCTCGACGCCGGAGCGGAGTCCGGGGAACGGGAGCTCGGTAGACGTGGTCACTTGCCCACCTCCTGGGTGGTCAGGGTTGCGGAGAGGTCGACGTCCACGCCCTCGGCCTGGGAGACGAGCTCGCCGATGGCCTCGGCGAGCTCGGCCGCCTTGAGGGGCAAGCCGCGCACGTGGTTGTAGCCGATGGCGTCGACGAGGTACTTGCCGCGGATCAGCAGGGACAGCTGGCCGAGGTTCATCTCGGGCACCAGCACCTTGTCGTAGCGCTTGAGGATCTCGCCGAGGTCGTTGGGGAACGGGTTGAGGTGGCGCAGGTGGGCCTGGGCGACGTTGAAGCCGGCCTTGCGGACGCGGCGTACGCCGGCGCCGATCGGGCCATAGGTCGACCCCCACCCGAGGACCAGGACCTTCGCCTCGCCGGAGGGGTCGTCGACCTCCATCGGTGGCAGCGAGTTGGCGATCCGGTCGACCTTGGCCTGGCGGATGCGGACCATGAAGTCGTGGTTGGCCGGGTCGTAGGCGATGTTGCCGTGCCCGTCGCCCTTCTCCAGGCCGCCGATGCGGTGCTCGAGGCCGGGCGTGCCCGGGATCGCCCACGGACGCGCGAGGGTCTCCTCGTCGCGGAGGTAGGGCCAGAACTCGGTGGCCTCGCCGTCCTCGCCGCTGCCGTGGTTGTGGCCGGTGGCGAAGGCGGGGTCGATGACGGGGAGGTCGGCGATCTCGGGGATCCGCCATGGCTCGGAGCCGTTGGCGAGGTAGCCGTCGGAGAGCAGCATGACCGGGGTGCGGTAGGTCACCGCGATCCGGGCGGCCTCCAGGGCGGCGTCGAAGCAGTCGCCGGGTGACTGCGGGGCGACGATCGGGACGGGCGCCTCGCCGTTGCGGCCGAACATCGCCTGGAGCAGGTCTGCCTGCTCGGTCTTGGTCGGCAGGCCGGTCGACGGGCCGCCGCGCTGCACGTCGACGACCAGCAGCGGGAGCTCGGTCATCACGGCCAGGCCGATCGCCTCGGACTTCAGGGCGATGCCCGGGCCCGAGGTGGTGGTGACGCCGAGGGAGCCGGCGAAGGAGGCGCCGATCGCGGCACCGATGCCGGCGATCTCGTCCTCGGCCTGCAGCGTGGTCACGCCGAACGCCTTGTGCTTGGACAGTTCGTGGAGGATGTCGGAGGCCGGGGTGATGGGGTAGGACCCCAGGAAGATCGGCAGCCCGGACTGCACACCGGCCGCGACCAGCCCGTAGGCCAGGGCCAGGTTGCCGGTGATGTTGCGGTAGGTGCCCGCGGCCATGGGGGCGGGCTTGATCTCGTAGGAGACCACGAACGTCTCGGTGGTCTCGCCGAAGTTCCAGCCGGCCTTGAAGGCGGTGATGTTGGCGTCGCGGATGTCGGCGACCTTGGCGAACCGCTTCTCCAGGAACGTGATCGTCGACTCGATCGGGCGGCCGTACATCCAGGACAGCAGGCCCAGGGCGAACATGTTCTTCGCGCGGGCGGCGTCCTTGCGGGACAGGCCGAACTCCTTGACCGCCTCGACGGTCATGCCGGTCAGGTCCACGGGGTGCACGGCGAACTCGCCCAGCAGGCTCCCGGCGTCGCCGATGCTGTCGAGCGGGTTGGCGGTGTAGCCGGCCTTGGTCAGGTTGCGGGCGGTGAAGTCGTGGGTGTCCACGATGATCGTGGCGCCCTTGGGCAGGTCGCCCAGGTTGGCGCGCAGCGCGGCGGGGTTCATCGCGACCAGCACGTCCGGGGCGTCGCCCGCGGTCAGGATGTCGTGGTCGGCGAAGTGCACCTGGAACGACGAGACACCCGGCAGCGTGCCCTGGGGAGCCCGGATCTCCGCGGGGAAGTTGGGCAACGTCACCAGGTCGTTGCCGAAGACCGCCGACTCCTGCGTGAACCGGTCGCCGGTCAGCTGCATCCCGTCACCGGAGTCGCCGGCGAACCTGATGATCACGCGGTCGAGCTGCTTGACCTGCTTTGTCACCGCAGCATCCCTACTTCCTTGACCCAGTCGAAACACGTTCCAGTCCGGGGCGCCCACAGCGGGGGCCCGGCTCCCCACGATACCGGGGAGGCACGGGGTGGCGGACGGTGCTTCCGGGGGTGGGACGAGCCCGGGTCTGCGGCGTGTCGGGACGCGTTCCGCAGCGAGTGATCCATGACACGCGTCCATAAATCTGACTCGAACACTAAAGTCGACTAGCATTCCCGACATTGACGAGAAACGCCCCGACTCGCGGGGCGGGAAAGAGATGGCATGAACAACACGATCAAGGCTGCCGCGGCCATTGCGACCGTCGGGGTGCTGGCCTTGTCGGGGTGCTCCAGTGACTCCTCTGCCAGCGACGCGAACACGCTCAACGTGGTCGGATACTCCGTCCTCGAATCGGCCAACTCCGGCGTCATCGACGCCTTCAACAAGACTGCCGACGGCAAGGACGTCGACATCAAGGGTTCCTACGGCGCCTCCGGCGACCAGGCCCGTGCTGTCATCGCCGGTGCCGACGCTGACGAGGTTCACCTCTCCCTCGAGCCCGACGTGACCAAGCTGGTCGACGAGGGCATCGTGGCCGACGACTGGAAGGACAACGACACCCAGGGCATCTGCACGCAGTCGCTCGTGGTGATGGTCGTGAAGTCGGGCAACCCGAAGCACATCGACAGCTGGGACGACCTGGTCAAGCCCGGCATCGGTATCGTGACCCCCAACCCGGCCTCGTCCGGCTCCGCCAAGTGGAACCTCCTCGCGGCGTACGGCTCGGTCCTCGCCGACGGCGGCTCCGACGCGGACGCCGAGGACTACATGAAGAAGTTCTTCGGCAACATCGCCGCCCTCCCGGACAGCGGCCGTGACGCCACCACCGCGTTCACCAGCGGCACCGGCGACGTGCTGCTCTCCTACGAGAACGAGGCGATCCTCGCCCGCCAGAACGGCACCGACTTCGACTACGTCATCCCGGACTCCTCGCTGCTGATCCAGAACCCCTGCGCGGTCACCAAGGACGCGGCGCCGGCGGCCGAGAAGTTCCTGGAGTTCCAGAAGAGCGACGAGGGCCAGAAGCTGTACGCCGAGACCGGCTACCGCCCGCTCGTCGACGTCCCCGGCCTGAACGTCGAGGGCGCCAACGACCCGGCCGACCCGTTCCCGAACCCGGCCAAGCTGCTCACCATCGACGACAACTTCGGTGGCTGGGACGAGGCCAACACGAAGTTCTTCGACGAGAACGACGGCATCATCACCAAGATCCAGGCGGAAGCGAACCAGTAATGACGACCACTGCTCCTGTCGCAGGAGCTGTGGGGGGCCGGTCGGCGCGCAAGCGCCGATCGGCCTCGTCCGGTTCCTCGCTGTCCGCGGTGTCGGGGCTCGGCCTCGGCGTCGCCATGATCTGGTTCAGCCTCCTGGTCCTCATCCCCCTCGCCGCCGTGGTCGTCAAGGCCTCCGGCGGCGGCTGGGAGACGTTCCAGGACGCCGTGACCAACAAGCAGACCCTGGCCGCGCTGCGGCTGACGGTCTTCACGTCCCTCGGTGTGACCGCGTTGAACATGGTCATGGGAACGATCATCGCCTGGGTGCTGGTTCGTGATCGTTTTCCCGGCAAGGCCATCCTCGACCTGGTCATCGACATCCCGTTCGCGCTGCCGACGATCGTCGCCGGCCTCGTGCTGCTCTCGCTCTACGGCCCGGGCAGCCCGGTCGGCGTGCACGCCAGCAACACGCGGGTGGCGGTGTTCCTCGCCATCGCCTTCGTGACGCTGCCGTTCGTCGTCCGCACGGTGCAGCCGGTGCTGGAGGAGATGGAGACCGACGTCGAGGACGCCGCGGCGTCGCTCGGCGCGAGCCGCTTCACCACCTTCCGCCGGGTCGTGCTCCCGACGCTCGTGCCGGCGATCTTCGCCGGGGCTGCCCTGTCGTTCGCCCGCGGCATCAGCGAGTACGGCTCGCTGGTCCTGCTGAGCGGCAACCTGCCCTACCGCACGGAGGTCACCTCGGTGCGGATGCTGTCCTACCTCGAGGGTGGCGACACGGCCTCCGCGGCCGCCGTCGCGACCATCCTGCTCGTGGTGGCGCTGCTGGCGATCGTCACGCTCGACGTGATCCAGAGGAGGGTGGCGCGCCGTGGCTAGCTCCGCAGTCAAGAACGAGTCCCTGCTGGTGAAGTGGGGCCTGCGCCTGCTCGTGGTCGGCTACCTCTTCTTCCTGGTCGCCTGGCCCACCTCGCTGGTGGCGAAGGAGACCTTCGCCCACGGCACCCAGGGCATCCGCGAGGCGCTGGCCGATCCCGACGTCGTGCACGCGCTGCAGCTCACGGGCCAGGTCGCCGTCGCGGCGGTCCTGATCAACCTGGTGTTCGGCGTGGGCATGTCCCTGCTGCTCGTCCGGTTCAACTTCCCGGGCAAGCGCGTCCTGTCGGCGCTGATCGACGTACCCCTGTCGGTCTCGCCGGTCGTGGTGGGCCTGGCGCTCGTGCTGGTCTACAACGGCCGGTTCGGCTGGTTCGGCCCGACCCTGGAGGCCAACGGCCTGCAGGTGATCTTCGCCAAGCCCGGCATGATCATGGCGACCTGCTTCGTGGCCCTGCCGCTGGTGATCCGCGAGGTCGTGCCCGTGCTCGAGGAGATGGGTGACGACCAGGAACAGGCCGCGCGCAGCCTCGGTGCCGACGCGTGGCAGACGTTCCGCCGGATCACCC
Organism: Nocardioides ginsengisegetis; assembly: GCF_014138045.1. Taxonomy (NCBI): domain Bacteria; kingdom Bacillati; phylum Actinomycetota; class Actinomycetes; order Propionibacteriales; family Nocardioidaceae; genus Nocardioides; species Nocardioides ginsengisegetis. Next base: position 3,538,497 of record NZ_JACGXA010000001.1, on the reverse strand, counting down.
TGCCCGGCATCAAGTGGGCGATCGTCTACGGCGTCGTGCTCAGCCTGGCCCGGTCCCTCGGTGAGTTCGGCGCGGTGAAGGTCGTCGCCGGCAACATCGGCGGCGAGACCCAGGTCGCGACCGTCCTCGTCCAGCAGAAGTACCAGAACTTCCAGCAGGAGACGGCCTACTCGATGTCGTTCATGCTCGCCTTCGCGGCGGTGCTGTGCCTCATCGTGGTCGCCCTGCTGCGTCCGAAGGAGGACAAGAAATGAGTATCGACGTCTCCGGCGTCTCGAAGCGCTTCGGCGACTTCGTCGCCCTCGATGACGTGTCGGTGTCCCTGCCGACCGGCCAGCTGACCGCCCTGCTCGGGCCGTCGGGTGGCGGCAAGTCCACCCTGCTCCGGATCATCGCCGGCCTCGACAGCGCCGACGAGGGGTCGGTCAGCATCGAGGGCACCGACGCCACGAAGCTGCCGCCCCAGAAGCGCAACGTGGGCTTCGTGTTCCAGCACTACGCAGTCTTCAAGCACATGACCGTGGCCAAGAACGTCGCGTTCGGCCTCGAGATCCGCAAGCGGCCCAAGGCCGAGATCGCCGCGAAGGTCGACGAGCTGCTCCGGCTCGTCCACCTCCAGCAGTTCGCCCACCGGCTGCCCTCGCAGCTCTCGGGCGGCCAGCGTCAGCGGATGGCGCTCGCGCGCGCCCTCGCCGTGGAGCCGAAGGTGCTGCTCCTCGACGAGCCGTTCGGTGCGCTCGACGCCAAGGTCCGCAAGGAGCTGCGCGACTGGCTGCGCCGCCTGCACGACGAGGTGCACGTGACGACGGTGTTCGTGACCCACGACCAGGAGGAGGCCCTCGAGGTCGCCGACGAGATCGTGGTGATCAACGACGGGCGCGTGGAGCAGGTGGGCACCCCCGACGAGCTGTACGACGCCCCCGCGAGCGACTTCGTCATGTCGTTCCTCGGCGAGGTCACGACGCTCGGCGGCGTACTGCTCCGTCCGCACGACATCACCGTGTCGCTGGCGCCCACCCTCGCGGGTGCCGTGCCCGGCCGGGTGACGCGGGTGCTCCGCGTCGGCTTCGAGGTGCGGGTGACCGTCACCGCCGAGGACGGCTCGGACATCACCGTCGTGATGACCCGGACCCACGCCCGCTCGCTCGGGATCGACGAAGGCGTCCAGGTCTGGCTGACCCCGGAGAACGGCGCCCTCACCGTGCCGGTCATGAAGAAGCGGACCGACGGCTCGCTCCTGGAGTCCGCCGTCTGACCGCGAGAGGGCACTCTCCGGCACCCTGAACGGGGTGAGAGGGCACTTCGAGGCAGTACCACTGCCTCGAAGTGCCCTCTCGCGCGTCTGGGAGTGCCTCCAAGTGCCGCGTCAGCGGTAGTTGGTGAACTGCACCGCGAAGTCGAGGTCCTGGCCCTTGACCAGCGCCTGGACGGCCTGGAGGTCGTCGCGCTTCTTGGAGGAGATCCGGAGCTCGTCGCCCTGGATCTGCGCCTTGACGCCCTTGGGGCCCTCGTCGCGGATCAGCTTGGAGATCTTCTTGGCGTCCTCGGAGGTGATCCCCTCCTTGAGGGTGATCGAGATCTTGCTGACCTGGCCGGACTGGCGCGGCTCGGAGGCGTCGAGGATCTTCAGGCTCTGGTTGCGCTTGATCAGCTTGTCCTTGAAGACGTCGAGGACGGCGGTCGCGCGGTCGTCGGCCGACGCCTCGATCTCGACGCCGGTGTCGCCGGACCACTCGATCTTCGCGCCGGTGCCCTTGAAGTCGAAGCGGGTGGCGACCTCGCGGGCGGTCTGTCCGAGGGCGTTGTCGACCTCCTGGCGGTCGAGCTTGCTGACGATGTCGAACGACGAGTCGGCCATGGTGTCTCCTCCTGCTGCGGGGCCCGCCGGGGGTCCCGGCGGTTTTCGTCTGGCGATGTGGCTGCGCTATTGTTTCGCCTTGCTGCCGACCGGCCAAACGCCGGTGGCGCGGCACCCCAGGCAGGTTGCCCGAGCGGCCAATGGGAGCGGACTGTAAATCCGTCGGCTTTGCCTTCGAAGGTTCGAATCCTTCACCTGCCACGAACGCCCCCGGTCTCCACCGACCGGGGGCGTTCTTCGTCTGAGCTGTGGAGTTGTGTGGTGCGGTGCCGGGGAGGCAGCCCCGCCGCCGTGGCTACTTGCCGTGGGGGCAGCTGACCCAGGTGACGACGTAGCCGTCGGGACAGCGCTTGGTGCTGGTCACGAGGCCGCCGTGGCGGCGGATGTCGACGACGCAGGAGCACAGCTCGCCGGAGGCGACGGTGACGGTGTGCCAGGTCATTGTCCGCTCCGACCCAGCAGCTGGACGCGCTCGCCGTTGAGGAGCTTGCCGCGGAGCGGGTGCTCGTCGCGGGTCTTGGTGACGTTGAACCACCCGTCCCAGTACATCGAGTCGGGACCCGGCATGCCCGGACCGGACGCGAGGCGGACGTAGCCGACCTCCTTGTCCTGGTCGAGCACGCACGCGCCGTCGGTGATCGGGGAGCCGAAGGCGTCGCGCAGGAAGTGCTCGTGCTGGTGGTGGTACTGCTGCTGCGGCTGCTGGTCGATGCTCATCTGGCTCCCCTCCCGGAGTCGTGGTTTCGATGTCGGGATGATGCTCGTCGGGGCCGCCCCCAAACCGGTCTGTCGCCCACGTCACGCGGTGCCCCCGGAGGTGACCGGATGACGGGTGGAACGCCGCGTTCGGGTCCGGCATCCGGCGCGGGGAGCCGGGCCCGGCTCAGTGGCTCAGTGGCCCGGCGCTGGGTCCGGCACGGGGACCGGTGAGGTGCGGTCGGGGTGCAGGCGCCTGTCGATGCCACAGGTTCGGCTCGAGGTGCTCGTGCAGGAGCTCACGAGTCTGACGTCCAGGGGCTCGACCTGGTTGCGCGCGTGCACCACGGCCACGGTGCCGAGCGAGAGCGCAACGGCGAGGGTGCCGATCGTCGTCCGCATGTCGAAGATCATCGGGGCTCCCTCCCGGAGTGTTGCTCAGGACCAGAGCCTGCGCACCACGCGCCCTGCGCAAACCGCCCTGTCGTCGACGTCACGGCGTCCGGCCGGTGGTGTGCGCATGTCGGGGACAGCACTGCGGGCGAGTCCGGGATCCGGCGTCGCTGGGGAAGGTCGGCGCAACGCAACTGCCCGGCACCCCTCGGGGAGAGGAGCGCCGGGCAGTGGTGTGCGCGAGGGTGCCTAGGGTGCGGAGACCGTCTTGCCCGCGTTGGGCCCATCGGCCCACACGTTGCCGCTCCACTGGTTGCCGGCGCCGTTCGGGTTGTACGCCGTCGCCGTTCCGTACGAACCACCGTTCGGCCAGAGCTGCGTGGAGAACCGGTTGTTGGTGACCACGACGTCGTGCGTCGGCCCGAAGTCGTTGGTGCGGTTCCAACCGGCGTAGATCGAGTACCCGCCTCCGGCGACGAGGTTGTTGTCGATCGTCACGTTGTGAATCGGACCGAAGTCCTGGAAGAAGGAGATCGCGTCGGTCTGGTTCTCGTTGTTGAAGATCGTGTTGTGCCGGACGACGAAGGAGTCGTTGGGGCCCATGCCGTTGTTGGTGAAGCCGTTGGTGTGGTCACCGGAGCGGTAGACGGGGTCGTGGATGTAGGAGTCGACCAGGGCGCCGTTGGTGAGCTGGACGGCGGTGGAGTAGTCCCTGATGTTGACGCGCCGGACCGTGACCTGCCCGTCGCCGTAGACGTCCTTGATCCCGCAGTAGACGGTGCCGTCCATCGTGATGTCCTGGATGACGACGCCGGTCGAGTGGCGGACCGGGATCGTGAAGTAGCCGCCGGTCGCGTGGATCAGGGACTTCTCCACCGTCACGTTGTTGGCGGCGATGTCGATGCAACCGGTGACCTCGATGCCGCTGAGGACCGTGCCCGGGTCGGTGACCATGATGCAGCCGTAGTCCGCGCGCCAGTACCAACCGGGGCCGCTCGACACCTGGGCGGGGACCTGGCGGAGCGTGGTCCCGGCAGGGACGCCGGTGCTCGAGGCGTCAGGGTAGGAACCGGTCGTGGGGGTCGGGGTCTGAGTCGGCGCCGGAGATTGTGTCGGGGTGGGGGTCTGGGTCGGGGTCGGCGACTGCGTGGGCGTGGGGCTCTGCGTCGGGGTCGGCGACTGGGTCGGCGTGGGGCTCTGCGTCGGGGTCGGCGTGGGGCTGGACGGGGTCGAGCCGGACTGCGACTGGATCATCGCGGAGAGCTCGTTGAAGCGGCAGTCGCTGTACTCGAGGATCTGCTTGTTGGTGACCGACCCTCCTGTCGGCTTCACGCAGGCCGTCGAGGCACCGGCGCTGGTCGATCCCGTGGCCGCATGCACCACGGCGAAGGTCCCGAGGGTGAACACGGCCGTGCCGGCGATGGTCTTGAGGATCTTGCTCATGCCAGGGCCCCCTGTGACGGGACGCTCGTGCCGACATTGCCGGGCGCCCCCCAGGCGTCCGTGCGCGTGCGTTCGTGGTGGTGGTCGTTGCGCTGCAGCTCGATGTTCATGTGGCTCCCTCCCAGGAGTCTTGACGGAGCCCAGAGCCTGCGCGTGAGGGCACGTGGCCAAACCGCCCTGTAGCCCAGATCACCGTGTCGCGGGCGTTGGGTGCGGATGCCGGGACAGCGACCCCCCGATCAGTCCGACATCCGGCGGTACGGTGGTCCGACGTCGAAGCCGCCGCCGACCGGAAGGCCACGCCATGACCCCGTCAGCAGCCCCGTCAGAGCCCTGGTGGAAGTCCGCCGTGGTCTACCAGATCTATCCGCGCAGCTTCGCCGACAGCAACGGCGACGGCATCGGTGACCTGCCCGGAATCACGGCCCACCTCGACCACCTCACGGCGCTCGGCATCGACGTGGTGTGGCTGTCCCCGGTCTACCCCTCGCCGCAGGACGACAACGGCTACGACATCTCCGACTACGAGGACGTCGACCCGGTGTTCGGCTCGCTGGCCGACCTCGACCACCTGCTGGCCGAGCTGCACGCGCGGGGCATGAAGCTGGTGATGGACCTGGTCGTCAACCACACCTCCGACGAGCACCCGTGGTTCGTCGAGTCCCGCTCGTCGCGGGACGACCCCAAGCGGGACTGGTACTGGTGGCGGCCACCAGCGGCCGACGGCGGCCCGCCCAACAACTGGGGATCGTTCTTCTCCGGCTCCGCCTGGGAGCGCGACGAGGCGACCGGCGACTACTTCCTGCACCTGTTCAGCCGCAAGCAGCCCGACCTCAACTGGGAGAACCCGGAGGTGCGGCAGGCGGTCTACGCGATGATGCGCTGGTGGCTGGACCGCGGGGTCGACGGGTTCCGCATGGACGTCATCAACATGATCTCCAAGGACCCAGCGCTGCCCGACGGCCCGCAAGCCGCGGGGGCGCCGTACGGCGACGGCGGTCAGAGCTTCCTCAACGGGCCGCGCATCCACGAGTTCATCCAGGAGATGCACGCCGAGGTCTTCGAGGGCCGTGACGCCGAGCTGATCACCGTCGGCGAGATGCCGGCGGTCACCGTCGAGCACGCGGTCCTGTTCACCGACCCCGAGCGGCGTGAGCTCGACATGGTCTTCCAGTTCGAGCACGTGGGCCTCGACCACGGACCGGATGGCAAGTGGGACGTGCGCACCCTCGACCTCCGCGACCTCAAGCGGTCGCTCGGGCGCTGGCAGGAGGCGCTGGCCGAGCGCGGGTGGAACAGCCTCTACTGGAACAACCACGACCAGCCGCGCATCGTGTCGCGCTTCGGCGACGACGGCGCGCACCGGACGGCCTCGGCCACGATGCTCGGGACCGTGCTGCACCTGCACCGGGGGACGCCGTACGTCTACCAGGGCGAGGAGCTCGGCATGGCCAACGTCGGCTTCGAGCGCGTGGACCAGCTGCGCGACATCGAGTCGCTCAACCACCACGCGCACGCCGTCGCCGGCGGCGCGGACCCCGTTGCGGTGATGTCCGCCATCGCCGCGATGGGGCGCGACAACGCGCGGACCCCGATGCAGTGGGACGCCGGACCCCACGGTGGCTTCACGACCGGTACGCCGTGGATCGACGTCAACCCGGACCACGAGACCGTCAACGCGGCCGCCCAGGTCGGTGTGGAGGGCTCGGTCTTCGAGCACTACCGGCGGCTGGTCGCGTTGCGGCACGACGAGCCGGTCGTGGCTCTCGGCGACTTCACGATGCTGCTCCCGGACCATCCGACGGTCTATGCGTTCACCCGCCGCCTCGGCGACGACGAGCTGCTGGTGCTGGGCAACTTCTCCGGCATGCAGGTCGAGCTGCCCGAGGAGGTGGTCGAGCCGGACGCCGCGCTGCTGCTGGGCAACCTCACGGGTGACGTCGACCCGGCGGTGCTGCGGCCGTGGGAGGCGCGGGTGCTGCGCCGCGCCGTCACTGGACGACGCTGAGCGCCCCCGCCACCAGGAACCCCGCGACGGTGAACAGGCCGACGGCCCGGCCACCGTGCTGGTGCGCCTCCGGGGTCATCGAGTCGGCGAGCATCATGAGGACGGCGCCGCCGGCGAAGGCCTCGGCCGGGGCGGCGATGCCGGTCAGGTGCCCGGCCAGCGCGTTCCCGAGCAGCGACGCGATCCCGCAGGCGGCGGTGAGCCCCGTCCACATCCAGAAGATCCGTTGCTGCGTGGTGCCGGACGCCTCGAGGCTGGTCGTGCCGGCCAGGCCCTGAGGCACGTTGGAGACGAAGATCGCCGCGAGGAAGGCCAGGCTCAGCGACCCGCCCAGCGCGAGCGTCAGGCCGAGGATGAAGGCCTCGGGGATGCCGTCGAGGAGCGCCCCGAGGAACATCGCCGCGCCGCTGCCCTCGTCGGCCTGCTCGGACGACGGCTTGATGCGCTGCCGGTGCTCGCCCCCGCGGGAGTCGATCAGCAGGTCGCCGAGGTAGTACGCCGCTGCGCCGCCGACGAACCCGAGCACCGGGGCGATCCCGTGCCGCAGGCTCTCCTGCGGGACGAGCTGGTAGGCGACCGCACTCAGCAGCGTGCCCGCGCCGAAGCCCATCAGGAGGCCCACGGCCCGGGTCCGGTGTCCGAGCGGCTTCGCGAGGGCCTGGCCGACATAGAGCGATGCCGACGAGAACGCGCCCCAGAACAGGGCCATCCACATGGTCAGTCCTCCCCGTCGGCACTGCTCGTGTAGAAGCCGGAGCTCTTGCGCGACAGGATCTCGCGCCTCTCCTCGGGGCTGAGCGCCTCGACCTGTGCCACGACGTCGGCGGGGAAGCCGCTCACCTCCGGCGCGTCGGCGAGGGGGACGAGCGTGGTGACCACGCGGTCGTCGTACACGTGGAGCACGTTGACCGACTGGTGCCCGTCGACGCCGGACACGAAGCGGTCCACGGGCGCCGGGTCGGAGGTGTAGCAGGTCGCCGAGGCCACGGAGACCGGGATCCCGGCGAAGGTGGAGTAGGACGAGAAGTGGAAGTGGCCGCCGAGGATGCCCCGTACGTCGGCGCCCTCGAGCACCGCCGCCAGCCGGTCCTGGTCGAGGAGCTCGATGATCTCGGCGGCGCGCAGCATCGGCACCGGGATCGGCGGGTGGTGCAGCGCGAGCAGGGTGCCGTGCGGCGCCGGTGTGCTGAGCACGTCGGCCAGCCAGGTGAGCTGCTCGTCGGTGATCTCGCCGTGGTGGTAGTCGGGGACGCTCGTGTCGAGGGCGACGATCCGCAGCCCGTCGACGTCGTGGACCCGGTCCTGGGGACGCTCGGCGCCGTCGGGGCCGGCATCCTCGTCGAACAGCGCCCGGGCGTAGGGCGCCCGTTCGTCGTGGTTGCCCATCACCCAGACGACCTGCGCCCCCATCGCGGCCGCGGCCGGCTCGACGACCTCACGCAGTCGGGCGTACGCCGCCGGCTCGGCCTTGTCGGCGAGGTCCCCGGTGAACACGAGGGCCTGTGGCGGCGGGTCGACGTGGGACAGCCGGGTCAGGGCCCGCTGCAGGCCGGCGACGGTGTCGATGACGCCGTACTGGAGCCGGTCGGCGAGCAGGTGCGGGTCGCTGAGGTGGGCGACGACGTGGTGCGGCGCGGGGTACTGGCCGAGCTGGACGGGCACGACGCCCAACCTAGCGAGGTCAGGCGCGCTCGAGCAGGAAGACGGGGATCAGGCGGTCGGTGCGGGCCTCGTACTTCGCGTAGTTGGGCCAGGAGCGCAGCATGACCTGCCACATCCGGGCCCGCTCCGCGCCCTCGAGCTCGCGCCAGCGGACGGTGGTGGTGCGGCCGCCGATGGTGATCTCGGCGGTCTCGGTGGCACGCAGGTTGCCCACCCACAGGGGCATCTTCGGACCGCCGAAGTAGGAGCCGGCGATCAGCCACTTGCCGTCGTGGGGGACGCACAGCAGCGGCGTCGAGCGCGGGATGCCGCTCTTGCGCCCGGGCACGGTCAGCGTCAGGTTGGGCAGTCCCGCGACGTCGAGCAGGCTCACCCGCCCCTTCGTGACGCGCTGGAGCGTCGTGTCGACGGTGACCACCTGGGGGAGGAGCTTCGGCATCCAGGAGAGCGCCCCGATGCGGACGGCGAGGGGAGTCAGCAGGCCCATGGGCCAGATCCTACTGACAGCGAGAACGTGTTCTACCGGGCGGGTTCGATCCGCCCGGTGACCTCGCCCAGCGCGATCCGGCCGCCGGACGTGCCGGGGGCGGTGTAGCGGAGCACGACCTCGTCGCCGTCCTCGAGGAACGTGTGGCCTCCGGCGAACGGCTCGGTCCCGCCCCAGCTCAGCTCGAGGAAGGAGCCGCGCTGGTCGCGGTCGGGGCCGCTGATCGTGCCCGAGCCGTAGAGGTCGCCGGTGCGCAGCGAGGCGCCGTTGACCGTGATGTGAGCCAGCATCTGCGCCGGGGACCAGTACATCGAGCGGTACGGCGGGCGGCTGACCACCTCGCCGTTGAGCTCGATCTCGACGTCGATGTCCAGCCCGCGCGCGGTGTCGGGGGACAGGTAGTCCAGCGGCCGCGGGTCCTGGCCGGGCAGGTCGACCCAGGCGGCGTCCAGCGCCTCGACGGGCGTCACCCACTGGCTGATCGAGGTCGCGAAGGACTTGCCCAGGAACGGCCCGAGCGGGACGTACTCCCAGGCCTGGATGTCGCGCGCGGACCAGTCATTGAGCCCGACGACCCCGAAGACGTGGTCGGCGAACGCGTCGACCTCCACCCGGTCGCCCATGGCCGTCGGCGTGCCGACGACGAAGCCGAGCTCGGCCTCGATGTCGAGGCGGCGGCTGGGGCCGTAGGTGGGGGTGTCCTCGGTCGGGGCCTTCCGCTGCCCGCACGGCCGGACCACGGGGGTGCCCGAGGCGACGACGGTGCCGGAGCGCCCGTGGTAGCCGACGGGCAGGTGCCGCCAGTTGGGAAGCAACGGCTCCTGGTCGGGGCGGAAGATCCGGCCGACGTTGGAGGCGTGGTCGAGGGAGGCGTAGAAGTCGACGTAGTCGGCGACCTCGATCGCGAGGTGCATCGTCACGTCCGCGAGCGGCACGAGGTGCGGCTCGACCAGGTCGCGCTCGGTCTCGTCGGTGAGCAGCCCGGTCAGCCAGCGGCGCACCGAGGTGCGGACCGCGCGACCCTCGGCCATCAGGGCGTTGAGCGAGGACTCCTGGAAGACGTGGTGCACGTCGAGCATCTCGGCGGCCGCGACCGGGGCGAGGTCCAGGACCCGGTCGCCGATCCGGACGCCGACGCGCGGGTCCTCGCCGGGTCGCGAGAACACGCCCCACGGCAGGTTGTCGACATCGAAGAGGGAGCCGGCGGCGCCCTCGACCCAGGTGGCGGTGCTCATGACTGGTCCTCCAGGAGTCCGAGGGCGATCAGGTCGTCGAGCGGCTCGGTGACGCTGCACGACCCGAAGGAGGTGAACCAGCGCCGTGCGCCGGCGAGGTCCTCCTCGCGGGCGGCCGCAGCGAGGGTCGCGCCGTCGCGCTCCTCCAGCGTCGCGACGACGTCGTCGAGCCCGGCGCCGTCGAAGGCGCGGCGGGTCGCGAGCAGCACGTTGAGGAAGCCGTGGTGCTCGAAGCCGCCGTCCGCTGCCGGGCCGGTGTGCCGCACCGCGTTGTGCAGCCCGGCGGTGCACTTGAACGGTGTCTCACGGTCCAGCGCGGCGTCGATCCAGCGGGCAAGGGCGTGCGCAGCGGGGAAGAGGTGGGCCTCGAGGCCGCCGGTCCGGAACTTCAGCCGCATTTCGCGCTCGGCTGCCACGTCCGCGGCCGCCAGCCACGTGGCCGTCGACCCTGCGTGCGGCAGCTCCAGGAAGACCGGGGTGTCGTCGTCCATCAGGCCCTCGTCGCGGGCCGCGTCGACCGCGGCCACCACGCGACGGGCGTTGCCGGGCAGGTCGTCGAGGTCCCGCAGCGCGATCTCCAGCCCCACGACCCGGTGGTCGTGCTTGCCGGCAAGCCGCAGGGCGCCCGCGATCGCACCGGCGCCGCCGGTCACCACGACCGACACCGGGATCTCGACGGGCTCGACCACCGAGGCGCCGACCTCGGGGAGCCTCACGTCGGTGACCACGAACGACGCCACGAACGGTGCCGACCAGTGCCCGCGGCGATCGACGTACGCCGCCACGGCGTCGGCGAGGGGTGTCTCGGCGGGCGGGAAGATGGCCGCGTCGTCGACCAGTCCGGCCCAGGCGGGTTCCAGAGTGGAGGTCACGCGGCTACTCTAACCAGCAGGCAGATAGCGGACGAATCGTTCGATTATCGGACAACTGGCGAACAGGCAGACTGGCACCATGGCGCACTACCGGCAGGTCGGCGAGGTCCCCCCCAAGCGGCACACACAGTTCCGCGACCCCGAGGGACGGCTCTACTACGAGGAGCTGATGGGGGAGGAGGGCTTCTCCTCCGACTCCTCGCTGCTCTACCACCGGGGCGTGCCGTCGGCGATCGTCGGCGCGGACGTGTGGGAGCTGCCCGACCAGACCCGCACCCCCAACCATCCCCTCAAGCCGCGCCACCTCACGTTGCACACCCTCGAGACCGAGCCCGACGCGGTGACCGGTCGGCGGCTGGTGCTCGCCAACAACGACGTCCGGATCGCCTACGTCGTGACGGGCACCGACGCCTCCCCGCTCTACCGCAACGCGATCGGCGACGAGTGCGTGTACGTCGAGACCGGCAGCGGCACCGTCGAGACGGTGTTCGGCACGCTGGCCTACCGCCAGGGCGACTACGTCATGGTGCCGCGCGCGACCACCCACCGCTGGGTCCCGGCCGAGCCGAGCAGGCTCTATGCCGTGGAGGCCAACAGCCACATCGCCCCGCCCAAGCGCTACCTCTCCCGCTACGGACAGCTGCTCGAGCACGCGCCCTACTGCGAGCGCGACCTGCACGGGCCCGTGGGGCCGCTGCTCGCCGAGGATCCCGACGCCACCGACGTCGAGGTGCTGGTCAAGCACCGCACCGCGGCGGGCATCGTCGGCACCCGGATGACCTACGCGACCCATCCCTTCGACGTGGTCGGCTGGGACGGCTGCCTCTACCCCTACACGTTCAACATCGACGACTACATGCCGATCACGGGCAAGATCCACCAGCCGCCGCCGGTCCACCAGGTCTTCGAGGGCCACAACTTCGTGATCTGCAACTTCCTGCCCCGCAAGGTCGACTACCACCCGCTGGCGGTGCCGGTGCCCTACTACCACTCCAACGTCGACAGCGACGAGGTCATGTTCTACGTCGGCGGCGACTACGAGGCGCGCAAGGGCTCGGGCATCAACATCGGCTCGATCTCGCTGCACCCGGGCGGCCACGCCCACGGTCCGCAGCCCGCCGCGATCGAGGCGTCGCTGGGCGCCGAGTACTTCGACGAGTCGGCCGTCATGGTCGACACCTTCGCCCCGCTCGACCTCGGTGAGGCCGGCGTCGCGGCCGAGGACCCGGCGTACGCCTGGACGTGGGCGGGCCGTGGCCCGGAGGGTGGCGACAACCCGGCGGTGTTCAGCAACAGCTGAGCTGGCTCCCCGGCGCATCGGTTGTTGACCACGGGGTAAGGATGGGGGCATGAGCCGAAAGCCGCCGAGCCAGGACATCGACGAGTCTGAGCTGGAGGTCGAGGGCTCGGCCCATGCGGCCGCGGGGGTGACCGCGGTCGCGGTCAGCATGAAGAGGGCACTCGAGCAGATGGGCCCCGTCCGCACGGCGCAGACACTGCTGAAGCTCAACCAGGTCGACGGGTTCGACTGCCAGGGCTGCGCCTGGCCCGATCCCGACCCGGAGCACCGGCACACCGCGGAGTTCTGCGAGAACGGCGCCAAGGCGGTCACCGAGGAGGCCACCCTGAGGCGGGTGGACGCGGACTTCTTCCGGGAGCACTCGCTGGAGGAGCTCGCAGGCAAGACCGACTACTGGCTGGGCCAGCAGGGTCGGATCACCGAGCCGATGGTCAAGCGCGTCAACGCCACTCACTACGAGCCCATTACGTGGGACGGCGCCTTCGAGCTGATCGGGCGGCACCTCAACGGCCTGACGAGCCCGGACGAGGCGGTGTTCTACACCTCCGGCAAGACCTCCAACGAGGCCGCCTTCGCCTACCAGCTGTTCGCCCGCGCGTTCGGAACCAACAACCTGCCGGACTGCTCCAACATGTGCCACGAATCGACGTCGGTGGGTCTCGCCGAGGTGATCGGGATCGGCAAGGCGTCCGTGACCCTGGAGGACGTCCACAACGCCGAGCTGATCATCATCGCCGGGCAGAACCCCGGCACCAACCACCCACGGATGCTGACCGCCCTGGAGATCGCAAAGAAGAACGGCGCGAAGATCATCGCCGTGAACCCGCTCAAGGAGGCGGGGCTGGTCCGCTTCAAGAACCCGCAGAAAGCCAAGGGCGTCGTCGGGCACGGCACCGAGATGGCCGACCTGCACCTGCCCGTCCGGATCAACGGAGACCTGGCACTCTTCCAGGCCCTCTCGGCGCTGCTGCTGGAGGGTGGCCACCTCGACCGGGACTTCATCGACCAGCACACCTACGGCTTCGAGGCCTGGGCCGACCACCTGCGCGCCCTGGACTGGGACCTGGTCCTGCGCTCCACCGGCCTGACCCGTGCCGTGATCGAGGAGGCCGCCCGCATGCTGGCCGCCTCCAGCAAGACAGTGATCTGCTGGGCGATGGGGATCACCCAGCACCGCAACGGCGTCGCGACCGTCAAGGAGATCTCCAACCTCGCCTTCCTGCAGGGCAACATCGGCAAGCCCGGTGCCGGCCTGTTCCCGGTGCGCGGCCACTCCAACGTCCAGGGCGACCGCACGATGGGGATCTGGGAACGGCCGCCCGGCCACTTCCTCGACTCGCTGCGCGACGAGTTCGGCTTCGAGCCGCCGCGCGAGCACGGCTTCGACGCCGTGGCCGCCGTCAAGGCGTTCCGCGACGGGAGGGCGAAGGTCTTCTTCGGCATGGGGGGCAACTTCGTCTCGGCCATGTCCGACACCGCCGTCACCGAGGACGCCCTGCGTCAGGCCGACCTCACCGTGCACGTCTCCACGAAGCCCAACCGCTCCCACGTCGTCACTGGGCGCGAGGCGTTGATCCTGCCGGCCCTGGGCCGAAGCGAGAAGGACCTCACCGGCGGTCGGTCGCAACGGGTCACGGTCGAGGACTCGGTGTGCTCGGTGCACGCCTCGCAGGGACCGCTGAAGCCGGCGTCGAAGCAGCTCAAGTCCGAGGTGGACATCATCTGCTCGATGGCGCTGGCCACCCTCGGGGACCGCCATGACCTGCCGTGGCGGTCGTTCCGCGACGACTACACCGAGATCCGGCGCCGGATCGCTCGCGTCGTGCCCGGCTGTGCGGGGTACGACGAGAAGGTCGACCAGCCTGGTGGGTTCGTGCTTCCGCACCCCCCGCGAGACAGCCGCACGTTCCCCACGGAGAAGGACAGGGCGATCTTCACGGTCAGCCCGACCGAGGTGCTGCACGTGCCCGAGGGCCGACTGCTGCTGCAGACGATGCGCTCGCACGACCAGTTCAACACCACGATCTACGGCCTTGACGACCGCTATCGCGGCATCAAGAACGGCCGCCGGGTGGTCTTCGTCAATCCCGACGACATCGTGGCGCTGGGTCTGGAGGACGGCCAGATGGTCGACATCGTCAGCGAGTGGCAGGACGGCACCGAGCGCATGGCGCCGAAGTTCCGGGTGGTCTCCTACGACACCCCGCGCGGCTGCACCGGCGCCTACTACCCCGAGGCGAACGCGTTGGTGCCCCTCGACTCCAAGGCCGAGGGCAGCAACCAGCCGGCGTTCAAGTCCGTGGTCGTGCGGCTCGAGCCGCACGCCGCCGAGCTGCCGGCCGTGGGGCGCGCCGAGGTGGAGGAGCCGGAGGCGTCCGAGGAGGGTCGTGGCGATGAGGAGAAGCGCCATGTCGAGCCGGACCACCTGAGCTGACCCGCGCCACAATGGAGCCGTGAGCAACCTCGAGGACGACCCGGACGAGCTCAGCTGCGCGAGCGGCTCTCCCCATGGCGTCCAGATACTGACGCCGCGCGAGGTGCCGCTGGGCGGTCCCCGTGCCATGCACGTACGCCGGACCCTGCCCCAGCGCGACCGCTCCCTGATCGGCGCGTGGTGCTTCGTGGACCACTACGGTCCCGACGACGTGACCGACCGCGCGGGGATGAGCGTCGCGCCGCACCCGCACACCGGGCTGCAGACCGTGAGCTGGCTGTTCGCCGGCGAGATCGAGCACCGCGACAGCGCCGGCAACCACGCGCTGGTCCGTCCCGGCGAGGTCAACCTGATGACCGCCGGGCGTGGGATCAGCCACTCGGAGGTGTCGACCCCGGACACGACCGAGCTGCACGGCGCCCAGCTGTGGGTGGCCCTCCCCGACGGTGACCGGGACACCGAGCCCGGCTTCGCCCACCACGCACCGGAGCCCGTGTCGGGGGACCGGTGGGAGGCGCGGGTGTTCCTCGGCTCGCTGCTGGGCGACACGTCGCCGGTGCCGACCTACACGCCGTTGCTGGGTGCGGAGATCCTGCTGGAGCCGGGCGGGAGCGTCGACCTCGAGGTCGACGAGGCCTTCGAGCACGGCGTGCTGGTCGACACCGGCGTCGTCGAGGTGGCCGGCGTCGAGGTCAAGCAGCACGACCTGGCCTACGTGCCGCCGGGGCGCACCCGCCTCACCCTCGCCGCCCGCGAGCAGCCCGCCCGGGTCCTGCTCCTCGGCGGGCCACCGTTCGGCGAGTCCATCGTGATGTGGTGGAACTTCGTGGGCCGCACCCACGAGGAGATCGCGGGCTTCCGGCAGGAGTGGCAGGACCAGCTCACCCGCGACGGCCGCGTGGTCCCGGACTCCCAGGAGATGGCCGACGGCCGGTTCGGGATCGTGGTGGGCGACCACCTGCCCCCGATCCCCGCGCCCGAGCTCCCGAACGCGCGGCTGAAGGAACGTCGCTGACCGAGGTTCAGGCCTTCTTGGCGGGCTTGGGCTTCTTCACCTTGGGCGGGAGCGTCGCGACGTGCTCACGCGCACGTTCGACCCATGCGCTCGCCTGCTCGTCGGTGAACGAGGTGGGCAGCGAGAGGTAGCCGCCCATCGGGCGCTCCGCGGGGCCGAAGGGCCCGCTGCCCTCGATGCCGCGGAGTTCCTCGAGCGACTCGGGGTCGAGCTTCACGCCGATGTTCGGGCTGAACAGCCCGGCGAACATGTTGCCGTTGACGAACGCGCCGAGGCTGCCGAACATGGGCTTCACCTCGACGCCCGGGCCCTCGGGCACGAGGTCACGGAAGCGTGCCTTGTCCTCGTCGGTGTGCCTGGGCATCTTCATGTCCGGATCCTTCCACTCCCGGCCGTCCTCGCAAGGCCGGCGCTGTCATCGGTCCTGGTCACCCTCAGTGGTCACCACATGGTCACATTGGTCCGTTGTGCCGGCCGATCACCGGCAGGACAGTGGGTCCATGACCGACGAGCACGACTTCAGCGGCCTCAAGGCCACCTACCTCAACTGCACCCTGAAGAAGAGCCCCGAGCTCAGCCACACCGAGGGCCTGGTCGACGCCAGCGCCGCCATCATGTTCAAGCAGGGCGTCACGGTGGAGGTGATCCGGCCGGTCGACCACGACATCGCGACCGGCGTCTATCCCGACATGCGTGAGCACGGCTGGGCGACGGACGCCTGGCCCGACATCTATCCGCAGATCCTCGACAGCGACATCCTGGTGGTCGCGGGCCCGATCTGGCTGGGGGACAACTCGAGCATCACCAAGAAGGTGATCGAGCGGCTCTACGCGCTGAGCGGGATGCTCAACGACAAGGGCCAGTACCTCTTCTACGGGCGCGTCGCCGGCTGCCTCATCACCGGCAACGAGGACGGCATCAAGCACTGCGCCCAGAACGTCCTCTACAGCCTCCAGCACATCGGCTACACGATCCCGCCGAACGCCGACGCCGGCTGGATCGGCGAGGCCGGCCCGGGACCGTCGTACCTCGACCCCGGCAGCGGCGGGCCCGAGAACGACTTCACCAACCGCAACACAACCTTCATGACGTGGAACCTCATGCACCTGGCCAAGATGCTCAAGGACGCCGGCGGCGTGCCGGGCTACGGGAACCAGCGCTCCGAGTGGAACGCCGGCACCCGCTTCGGCTGGGAGAACCCGGAGTACCGCAGCTGACCGCGGCACGCGTCGCTCAGGCTGCGGCGAGCGGGCGGCGGCCGGTGTAGGCCACGAGGCGCTCCATGGGGGAGGCGTCCGCGGCGGCGTCGACCTCGTCGGCGAAGGCGCCGCCGGCCCGGGCGCCCGGGACGACCTGCTCGGCGAGGCCGAGGACATAGGTCGCCAGCTCGTCCGAGACGGCCAGCTTCTGGCCGGTCGCCTGGGCGAAGTCCCACGCGTGCAGCAGGAACTCCAGCGACAGGATGTTCACGGCCAGGGCGGCCGGGAAGTCGTTGCCGCCCGGGCCGGGTACGACGCCCTCGAGGCCGCGGGCGCGCCACGCGCTGATCGCCTGCTCCGCCATCACCGCGACCCGGTTCTCCAGCGAGCCCTCGTCGGGGTTCACGACCTCGGCGCCGACCATCCGGCCGAGGCCGGTGAGCGAGCCGAAGAGGTGCTCGGCCAGCGCATGGCAGTCGTACTCGGAGCACGGCGTGGCCTTGGTGCGGTCCTCGTTGGTGAGGTTGCGCAGCACCGGCTGGAGCACGGCCAGCGTGGCCTCGGCGGCGACGAGCTGGTCGAGGTTCGCGGGGGCGGCGGCCCACTCGTCGGCACCGGCGTCGCCGGTGGCGGCGGCCTGCTCGAGGCGGCCGAGGAAGTGGTTCCAGCCCTCGGCGTGGCCCACCTCCTGCTCGGCGGTGAGGCCCTCGTGGACCAGCGTCACCGACGTGCCGCCCTCGCTCGGCTCGAGGGTGATCGTCACGGTCGAGGAGTCGCCGGGGAGGTCGGCGCTGCCGTCCCAGCCCCAGCCGAACACGACCCGCTTGCCGGGCTCGAGCTCGCGGTAGGTGCCGGTCGCGATGTGGCCGGGGGTCACGGTCCAGCGGTAGTCGCCGCCGACCCGGAGGTCGACGACGGCCGACACGGTCTGCCAGCGGCGCAGGCGCTCGGGCTGGGTGACCAGGGCGAAGGCCTCGTCGATGTCGACGGGCAGCTGGACGGTCTTGGCGAACGTCATCGTTCGTTCCTTTGCGGGTTGGGGTGCACGGCGTGGGCGTCGGCGACGAGCAGGTCGAGCTCGTCGGTCCAGAAGCGGTCGATCTCGGCCTGGAGCTGACGCAGTCCGGACGGGCGGACGCGGTAGATCCGCTGCCGCCCGACCTTCTCCGCGTCCACCAGCCCCACCTCGGCCAGCAGCAGCAGGTGCTGGCTGATGGCCGACCGGGTGACGGTGAACTCTGCGGCGATCTCGCTCACGGTGAGCGGGTGCGACGCCAGGATCTGCAGGATGCGTCGCCGGGTCGGCTCGGCGGCTGCGGAGAGGGCGTCGGTCACGCGTAATACGTTAGTCGCGACTAACGCATTGTGCAAACGAGCGGCGTCGGAGGGGTTTGCTTGGATGAGGACATGAGCAGCGGACCCGTGACGGGCGAGGACGGCATCGCCCGCTGTCCCTGGGGCGCGACGCCCGGGGTCATGCAGGACTACCACGACACCGAGTGGGGGATGCCCGTCAGCGGCGACACCGCGATCTTCGAGCGGCTGACCCTCGAGGCGTTCCAGTCGGGGCTCTCGTGGTCCACGATCCTCAACAAGCGCGACAACTTCCGGGCCGCCTTCGACGGGTTCGACCCCGAGATCGTGGCGGCCTACGGCGCCGACAAGGTCGCCGCGCTGATGGCCGACGCCGGCATCGTGCGCAACCGGCTCAAGGTGGACGCGACCATCGTCAACGCCCGGGCCCTCCTGGCGCTGGACGGCTCCCTGGAGGAGCTCGTCCGCGCGTTCGCGCCCGCGGTGCAGCCCGCCCCACGCACCACCGGCGAGCTGCCGGGCAGGTCGCCGGAGTCCCTGGCCCTGTCGAAGGCCCTCAAGAAGCAGGGCTTCACGTTCGTCGGCCCGACGACGATGTACGCGCTCATGGAGGCCATCGGCATCGTCGACACCCACCTGGTGGGCTGCCACCGCCGGGGAGCGGGGACAATGGCGGGGTGAGCGACCCCGCGGCCCCGCAGCCGCCACGCCGGCGGCACCTGATGGACCCCAACGCGCCGCGTCCGGCCCCCCGCCCCTCCTCGGGGATGAGCATGGGGCAGGTCCAGCGCTGGGTGATGTCCGTGCTGGCGGTCACCACGATCGGCCACCTCTCGGCAGGCCTGGTCGTCGCGGCGATCTACCTCGACACCACGCGCCCCGGTGCGCAGGTCGGCGTGGACGTGATCGCCGGGATCATCGGCGTGCTCGGCGTCGCGGCCGGCTTCCTGATCCACCAGAAGAGCCCGCTCCGGCCGTGGCTGCTGCTCGGGCTGATCCCCGCGCTGGTCGGGCTCTTCTTCATCCTCTGACCCGGGTCGTGCTGCCCAGGGAGCGCTCCGGCGCACCCTCAGCAGCACGACCCAGCGAGGTCAGGCGAGGGCGGCGGCTTCCGCTGCGAGCCGCTCGATCCGCGCCCAGTCCTCGGCGGCCACGGCGTCCGCCGGGGTCAGCCAGGAGCCGCCGACGCAGCCCACGTTGGGCAGCGCGAGGTACGACGGTGCCGTCGCGGCCGTGATCCCGCCGGTCGGGCAGAAGCGGGCGGCCGGCACCGGCGACGCGATCGACTTCAGGAACGCCGCACCCCCCGATGCCTCCGCGGGGAAGAACTTCAGCTCCGTGAGGCCCGCCTCGAGCGCGCCGAGCACCTCCGAGACGGTGGCCGTGCCGGGCAGGAACGGCAGCCCCGTCTCGAGCATCGCGCCCAGCAGGGCCGGGGTCGTCCCGGGCGAGACGAGGAACTGTGCGCCCGCGTCGAGCGCCTCCTTGGCCTGGCCCGGCGTGACGATCGTGCCCGCGCCGACCAGGATCTCCGGCACCTCGTCGGCGATCGCACGGATCGCCTCCAGGGCGACGGGGGTCCGCAGGGTCAGCTCGATGACGGGCAGCCCGCCCGCGACGAGGGCGCGAGCGATCGGGACGGCGTCGGCGAGCCGGTCCACGACGACGACCGGCACCACCGGCACGACGTCGAGCAGCGAGCGCACAGTGTTCTCAGGCGTGCTGGACAAGGGGCACCTCCTGCTGCGGCACGGCCACGCCGGGGAAGACGCTGGCGCCGGTGTCGGCGGTGCCGACCGTGGCCCGGAACGCCGCGAAGAGCTCGCGACCGGTGCCGGCCCAGTCGGCTCCCTGCGGAGCGCCACCCGTCGCCTCCCGCGCGGCGAGCTCGGCCCGCTCCACGTGGACGTCGAGCAGACCGGTCTCGGCGTCGACCGTGACCAGGTCGCCGTCGTGGATGCGGGCGAGCGCGCCGCCGAGGGCGGCCTCGGGTGTGACGTGGATGGCGGCCGGAACCTTGCCCGAGGCGCCGGACATCCGGCCGTCGGTCACCAGGGCGACGTGCTGCCCGCGGTCCTGGAGTACGCCGAGGGCCGGGGTCAGCTTGTGCAGCTCGGGCATGCCGTTGGCGGCCGGGCCCTGGTAGCGGATCACGGCCACGAAGTCGCGGCCGTCGAGCGCTCCGTCGCCGAAGGCGGCCAGGAAGTCGTCCTGGTGGTCGAAGACCACGGCCGGGGCGGTGACCGAGCGGTGCTCCGGCTTGACCGCCGAGGTCTTGATGACCGCCCGGCCCAGCGGACCGGACAGCATCCGCAGCCCGCCGTCGGGGGCGAACGGGTCGTCGGCGGGGCGCAGCACGTCGAGGTCGAGGGACGCCTTGGGCCCCTCCTCCCACGTGAGCTCGCTGCCGCGCAGCCGCGGCTCGGTCGTGTATCGCCAGAGGCCGTGCCCGGCGATGGTCCGGACGTCCTCGTGCAGGAGCCCGGCGCGCAGGAGCGTGTGCACCAGGAAGCCGATCCCGCCCGCCGCCTGGAAGTGGT
This sequence comes from Nocardioides ginsengisegetis, assembly GCF_014138045.1. Lineage (NCBI taxonomy): Bacteria > Bacillati > Actinomycetota > Actinomycetes > Propionibacteriales > Nocardioidaceae > Nocardioides > Nocardioides ginsengisegetis. Next base: position 3,518,041 of record NZ_JACGXA010000001.1, on the reverse strand, counting down.
TCACGTCGGCCTGGCCGTTGGGGTAGATCCGGCACAGCGACGGGACCACGGCCGACAGGTCGGACAGGTCGTCCCAGGTCAGCACGATGCCGGCGGCGCGGGCGATCGCGACCAGGTGCATCGTGTGGTTGGTCGAGCCACCGCTCGCGAGCAGCGCCACGCAGGCGTTGACGATCGCCTTCTCGTCGACGATCTCGCCGATCGGCGTCGACTCGCCGCCCTGCGGCGTGATCGCGGTGACGCGCTCACCGGCCGCCCTCGTCAGCGCCTCGCGCAGTGGGGTGCCGGGGTTCACGAACGAGGAGCCGGGCAGGTGCAGCCCCAGCACCTCCATGATCAGCTGGTTGGAGTTGGCCGTGCCGTAGAACGTGCACGTGCCGGCCGAGTGGTACGACGCCGCCTCGGCCTCGAGCAGCTCGTCGCGGCCGACCTTGCCCTCGGCGTACAGCTGGCGGATCCGGGCCTTCTCGCCGTTGGGCAGGCCGGAGGTCATCGGTCCCGCCGGGACGAAGACGGTGGGCAGGTGGCCGAAGGACAGGGCGCCGATCAGCAGCCCGGGCACGATCTTGTCGCAGACGCCGAGCATCAGGGCGCCGTCGAACATGTCGTGGCTGAGGGCGATCGCCGTCGACATCGCGATCACGTCGCGGCTGTAGAGCGAGAGCTGCATGCCGTCGCGGCCCTGGGTGATGCCGTCGCACATGGCGGGCACGCCGCCGGCGAACTGCGCGATGCCGCCGGCGCGGATCACCGACTTCTTCAGCACCGCGGGGAAGGCCTCGAACGGCTGGTGCGCCGAGAGCATGTCGTTGTAGGCGGACACGATCGCGACGTTGGGCTTGGTGCGGCCGCGCAGCGCCTGCTTCGCCGGGGCGTCGGAGGCTGCGAAGCCGTGCGCGAGGTTGGCGCAGGCCAGACGGCCGCGGGCGGGACCGCGGTCCGCGGCCTGCCGGATCCGGTCGAGGTAGGCGGTCCGGGTCGGCGCGCTGCGCTCGACGATCCGGGTGGTCACCTCGGCGAGGGTGGGGTGGAGCTGGCTCATTGGTCGGACTCCTGCCAGGAACGGCCGTCGCGCTCGAGGAGAGTCGCGGCGGCGGTGGGCCCGCTCGTGCCGGCGGGGTAGCGCTTGGGCCGGTCGGGCGAGGTCGCCCAGCGGGTGAGGATCGGTTGGACCCACGTCCACGCGGCCTCGACCTCGTCGCGGCGCATGAACAGGGTGGGGTTGCCCTTGATGACGTCCATGAGCAGCCGCTCGTAGGCGTCGGGGCTGCGCTGCTCGAAGGTCGTGGCGTAGCTCAGGTCGAGCGAGACCGGCCGCAGCCGGATCCCGCCCGGGCCGGGCTCCTTGGCCGTCAGGTGCAGGCGCATGCCCTCGTCGGGCTGGATGTGGATGTGCAGCCGGTTGGGCTCGGTGGTGCCCTCGCTGTGGGGGAACATCGCGTGCGGCGGCGGCTTGAAGACGACCACGATCTCCGAGGCCCGGCGGTCCATCCGCTTGCCGGTGCGCAGGTAGAACGGCACGCCGGCCCAGCGCCAGTTCTGCACCTCGGTGCGGAGCGCGACGAAGGTCTCGGTGCGGCTGCCCGGCGCGCCCTCGGGGCCGAGGTCGTCGGCGTACGACGGCACCGCGACCCCGTCGACGAGCCCGGCGGTGTAGCGGCCGCGGACGGTGTCGTGGTCGACGCCCTCGGCGGTCATCGGCTTGAGGGCCTGGAGGACCTTGAGCTTCTCGTCGCGGACCGTCTCGCGGCCGATGTGCGACGGGGGCTCCATGGCGACCAGGCAGAGCAGCTGCAGGAGGTGGTTCTGGACCATGTCGCGCAGGGCGCCGGCGTGGTCGTAGTAGCCCCCGCGCTCCCCGACACCGAGCTCCTCGGCAACGGTGATCTGCACGTGGTCGACCCAGTGGGAGTTCCACATGGGCTCGAGGAAGGTGTTGGCGAAGCGGGTGACGAGGAGGTTCTGGACGCTCTCCTTGCCGAGGTAGTGGTCGATCCGGAAGATCTGCGACTCGGCGAAGACGCGGCCGACGGCGTCGTTGACGGCACGCGCGGAGGCGACGTCGTGGCCGATCGGCTTCTCGAGCACCACGCGCGCGGCGTCGTTGACGGCCCCGATCGCCTCGAGGTTGTCGCAGATGGCGCCGAAGAGGGACGGGGCCACCGCGAGGTAGAAGACACGGGCGGCGGTCTCGTGGTCGGGACGGTCCTTGAGCAGCGCGTGCAGCCGGTGCCACTCGTCGGGCTCGTGGGCGTCGAGGGTCAGGTGGTGGAGCCGCGCCAGGAGGCGGTCCACCGCGGGGTCGGTGAGGTCCTCGGGGGCGACGTGCGTCGTCAGGGCGGCGCGCACCTCGGCGCGGTAGCCGTCGTCGTCGAGCTCGGCGCGGGACACGCCGACGATCCGGGTGTCCGCGGGCAGCTGGCCCTCGAGGTCGCGCAGGTAGAGGGCCGGCAGCAGCTTGCGCAGCGCGAGGTCTCCGGTCCCGCCGAACACGGTGAAGTCGCACGCGGAGGGGATCGCGTGCGGGGTGGCGGTCTGGTCCATGCGTCCACCGTCTCAGGAAGTTTGGATCGTTACAAGCACTACTAAGGTTTTTTTGAGATCAAAGAGGGCGAACTATGATCCGGTTCATGACGACCGCCACCCCGGCCAGCGCCGGCGAGCTCCTCGAGCTCGTCCGCACCGGTCGCGCCGAGACCCGCTCGGGCCTGCGCTCGATCACCGGGCTCTCGCGCACCGCGGTCGTCTCCCGCGTCCAGGCGCTGGCGCAGGCCGGCCTGCTGCTCGCGGGGGAGGAGCTGGCCTCGACCGGCGGTCGTCCCCCTGGTGCGCTGCTGTTCAACAAGGACGCCGGCGTGGTCCTCGCCGTGGCGATCGGCCGCTCCCGCAGCCAGCTCGCCGTCTTCGACCTCGACGGCACCGAGATCGCGGCCGACTCCCGCGACCACGAGGTCGGCGTCGGACCCGACCAGCTCATGACCGAGGTGGCCGCGCGGCTCACGACGCTGCTCGAGGGGGTCCGCCCCCCTGTCGCCGCGATCGGGCTCTCGCTGCCCGGCACCGTCGACACGGAGCGGGGGGTGAGCCTCGACTCCCCGGTGATGGCCGGCTGGGACGGCGTCGAGCTGGCGCCGTACCTGGCGGGTGTCACCGCCCCCGCCGCCGTTCCCCTGTACGTCGCCAACGACGCGGACGTCCTCGCCCGGGCCGAGCTCCTCGGCCGCCGTGACGACCTGCGCGACGACCTGCGCGACGTGCTCGTCGTGAAGGCCTCCACCGGTCTCGGGCTCGGCATCGTCGCCGACGGGCGCGTGCTGTCCGGGCACCTCGGCGCGGCCGGCGAGATCGGCCACACCAAGCTGGCGGTCGCCGACGGACTGCCCTGCCGATGCGGGTCCACGGGCTGCCTCGAGACGGTGGCCGGCGGCTGGGCGCTGTGCGCCCAGATGGCCGCCAATGGCCGCCCGGTCGGGCACGTCCGCGAGCTCGTGGCGCTGGCCCTCCAGGGCGACGCCGAGGCGCGCCACCTGGTCCGCGAGTCCGGCCGGCACGTCGGGGAGCTGCTCGCGATCGCGATCAACCTGCTCAACCCGCAGGCGGTCGTCGTCGGCGGCGACATGGCCGGCGCGTTCGACACCTTCGCCGCGGGCCTCCGCGAGAGCGTCTATGCCCGGGCCGGGGCGCTCGCGACCCGCGACCTGCAGTTCCTGCCCGCCATGCACGGCGACCGCGCGGGTCTGGTCGGCTGTGCCGCCCTCGCGCTCGACCACGTGCTGGCGCCGTCCGCGGTCGACGCCCGGCTGGCCGCCCACGCCTGACCGCGCCGCTCGGCTGCCATGATGCGCGGGTGATCAACGGGTTGACCTGGCTGCTCGGCTGCCAGCTGGTGGGCGAGGTGCTGGTCCGCCTGACCGACGCCCCGGTCCCCGGGCCGGTGGTCGGGATGGTCGTGCTCTTCGTCCTCCTCCGCGTACGTCGCTCCGGCGACGACGCGACGGTGGTGCGGGCCGCCGCCGGACTGCTGCGCCACCTGCAGCTGCTGTTCGTGCCCGCCGGTGTCGGCGTCATCGTCTACCTCGGCACGATCCGCGACCATGCCCTGCCCCTGGTCGCCGGGTTGGTGGTCTCGTGGGCCCTGGGGCTCGCCGTCGTGGGCTGGACGACGGTCGCGCTCGAGCGGGTGGGGGCCCGCCGGTGAGCGAGACCTGGGCCTGGGCGAGCCACTCGCCGGTGTTCTTCCTGCTGCTGACGCTGGTCGCCTACCGCATCGGCCGCGAGGTCCGGGACCGCACCGGTGGCCATGCGCTCGCCCAGCCGGTCCTCGTCGCCATCGTGCTCGTGGGCGTGACCCTGTCGGTGCTGGACGTCGACTACGCCGACTACGCCGACGGCACCACCCTGATCTCGTTCCTGCTGGGCCCGGCCACGGTCGCGCTGGCCGTCCCCCTGCACCGGCAGGCGCACCGCCTCCAGGGCTTCGTGGTCCCGCTGCTGGTCGCGATCCCGCTCGGCGCGGTCGTGTCCGTGTCGACGGCCGTGGTGCTGGTCGAGACCCTCGGTGGTGGCGACCTCCTCGCCCGCACGATCGCCCCGAAGGCGGCCACGACCCCGGTCTCGATCGCCCTGTCGGAGACGGCAGGCGGGATCCCGTCGCTGACCGCGGTCCTGACGATCCTGGCCGGCATCCTGGGCGCCGTCGCCGGGCCGGCCGTGCTCACCCTGCTCCGGGTCCGCGACCGTCGCGCCCGCGGGCTGGCGCTTGGCGCCGTCTCGCACGGCATCGGCACCTCCCGCGCCTTGGTGGAGGACGAGACCGAGGGAGCGTTCGCCGGCCTGTCCATGGGCCTGACGGCGCTCGCCACCAGCCTGGTGGTGCCGATCCTGGTGGCCGTCCTGCTCTAGTTTTGTCGGCATGACGCGCGTGCACGCCTTCGGAGACGACGCCCTCGGGGACCTCGACGCGGTCGGCCTGGTCGACCGCATCCAGCGCCGGGAGGTGAGTGTCCCCGAGGTGGTCGAGGCGGCGATCCTCCGCGTGGAGAAGGTCGACCCGCAGCTCAACGCGGTCGCGTACGAGGCCTTCGACCGGGCCCGCGCCGAGGCGGCCGACCCGCGTGGCGGCTTCTTCGCCGGCGTCCCGACCTTCGTCAAGGACAACGTCGACGTCGCCGGCATGCCCACCCGCCAGGGCAACGACGCCTACGACGCGCCCCCGGCCCGGCGCGACGGGGACTTCGCGCGCATGTTCCTCGCGACCGGCCTGGTGCCGCTCGGCAAGACCCAGCTCAGCGAGTTCGGCTTCAGCCCGTCGGCCGAGCACCCGCGGCTCGGTGCCGTCCGCACGCCGTGGAACCCCGACCACAGTGCCGGAGCCTCGTCCGCCGGCTCCGCGGCGCTGGTCGCGGCGGGCGCCGTGCCCCTCGCCCACGCCAACGACGGCGGCGGCTCGATCCGGATCCCGGCCGCGGTCAACGGGCTCGTCGGCCTCAAGCCCACCCGCGAGCGGCTGGCGCAGGACAAGCTGATGCGGGACATGCCGGTCCGGATCATCAATGACGGCGTCGTCACCCGCTCGGTCCGCGACACCGCGGCCTTCCTGCGCGAGTCGGAGAAGGTCTACCGCGCCCTGCACCTGCCGCCGATCGGCGACATCACCCGGCCGGGCAAGCGCCGGCTCCGGGTCGCGCTGGTGACCGAGGGGGTGGGTGTCGGGGTCGCGCCCGAGGTGCACGACCTCACCCTCAAGACGGCCCGGCTGCTCGAGGAGCTCGGGCACACCGTCGAGCCGGTCCCGGTGCCCGTGGACGACCAGTTCAAGGACGACTTCCTGCTCTACTGGTCGCTGCTCGCCTTCGGTCTGGTCCGCGGCGGCCGCCGCGCCAACGGCCCCACCTGGGACCCCGCCCGACTCGACAACCTCACCCTCGGACTGGCCCGGCACGCCGGCCGCAACCTGCACCGGGTGCCGGGCGCGATCCTCCGGCTGCGTCGCTCGGCCAAGGTCTCCGCTGCCTTCTTCGGGCAGTACGACGTCATCCTCAGCCCCACGCTCGCCACCGAGACCCCGCGGGTCGGCCACCTCGACCCGACCCGGGACTACGAGGACGTGATCGGACGGATCCTGGAGTGGGCGGCGTTCACCCCGCTGCAGAACGCCACCGGAGACCCGGCGATCTCGCTGCCGCTCGCCACCACCGCGGCGGGGCTCCCGCAGGGCATGCACTTCACCGCGCCGGCCGGTCGCGAGGCCCGGCTCCTCGAGCTCGCCTACGAGCTCGAGGAGGCGCACCCCTGGGCGCGCATCCAGGACTGAGCCGGACGGGTCAGCGCGGCACCACCAGGAGCGCCTGGGCGGACCGGGCGACCAGCCCCAGGCCGTCGTACGCCGCGGACGTGGCCACGCCGACCGAGCCCGTCGACAGCGTCGTCTCGGCGTCGAGGCAGACCCACTCGCCGACGGGCGGGCGCAGCAGGTGCACGCTCAGCTCGGTGTTGAGGAACCCCCACTCGCGCACGTCGAGCGCCGCCGAGGCACCGGAGGCCGAGTCGACGCAGGCCAGCAGGCGCTGCACGGGCGAGGTCTCCTCGCCCTCGACGAGCCGCGGCGGCCGCATCCAGACGATGCCCGGGCCGGCCTCCTCGACCGAGCCCTTGATCCAGCGCCACTCGACCGCGTCGAGGTAGCCGCCGTGCCAGCCCTCGGGTCGCGGCCGGGTCTCGCCGTCCTCGGGGGAGTGGGCGAGGGGGGTCGGCTGCCCGGGGCCCGACGTCGACACCGGGAACACCCAGGCGTGGGCCCGGGCGACCGTGCGGCCGGCCTCGACGTCGTGCAGCTCGGCGCCCACGAGCTGCACCGAGCGACCCGGCCGCAGCACCGACGCGGACAGCGTCAGGGTCGCGACGGGGACCGGTCCGAGCAGCTCCATGGTGAAGCGGCCGATCGTCCACGAGGCCCCCGCGAGGCGCTCGATCCCCCGTGCCAGGAGGGCCGCCGGAGGGCCGCCGTGCTGGGCGTCCGTCGACCACGGACCGGCCGTCGAGGGCGTCGGTTCGACCCATTCGCGACCGTCCGGAGAGGCCTCGAGAAGCCGGTAGAAACAGGGGTGTGGGGCCGATTTTTCGTTCACGTGTCCCTCTGTGTATTGTTCTCGGTCGTTGCCCCTTTAGCTCAGTCGGCAGAGCGTCTCCATGGTAAGGAGAAGGTCTACGGTTCGATTCCGTAAAGGGGCTCTGGGTGTGGGATTGCGTCGGCCAGTATTCTGGCCGGCGTGCCCCTGTCCCGGTGGCGGGGTAGCTCAGGTGGTTAGAGCACACGGCTCATAATCGTGGTGTCGCGGGTTCGAGTCCCGCCCCCGCTACTCAGTTTCGACCAAGACGCAACAGCAAGGACTTCCCGTGGCCAGCAAGAGCTCCGACGTTCGCCCCAAGATCACGCTCGCGTGCGTGGACTGCAAGGAGCGCAACTACATCACCAAGAAGAACCGCCGCAACGACCCCGATCGTCTCGAGCTGGCGAAGTTCTGCCCGCGCTGCCGCAAGCACACCGCGCACCGCGAGACCCGCTGACGCCTCGTCGTCACCCCAGCTTTTCCACCGACCCGCCCGGTCCTCCGGGCGGGTCGGCTGCATTTCGGGCCAGCCGATCGGCCGTGGTCGCGGTTGGTTAGGTTGGGGGCATGCCCGTGGACCAGTCGCTCGTCGGCAAGACGTTCCCGCCGAGCCGCCCCTACGCCGTGTCGGAGGACAACATCCGGGAGTTCGTGGCCGCCACCGGCGGCACCTACGCCGGTGGTCCGGCCCCGGCGACCTTCCCGATCGTGCTCGCCTTCGACGCCATGAACGCCTTCCTCGAGGCCGAGGCGATCGACCTGTTCCGGATCGTGCACGGCGCCCAGGACTTCGCCTACGAGCGACCGGTCGTGCCCGGTGACGTCCTCACCGCGACGCTGACCGTCGCGACGCTGCGCCAGATCGCCGGCAACGACATCATCGGCACCACCAGCGCGATCACCGACGAGTCCGGTGCCCTGGTCTGCTCGACCTCGGCGACCCTCGTCCACCGAGGAGCCGAAGCATGAGCCTCCCGACCCAGACCTTCTCGATCACCCGCGCCGACCTCGTCGCGTACGCCGGCGCCAGCGGCGACCACAACCCGATCCACCAGGACGAGTCGGTCGCGCTCAGCGTCGGGCTGCCCGGCGTGATCGCCCACGGCATGTTCACCATGGCCCTGGCCGCCCGCGCCGTCGAGGCGTGGTTCCCGGGTGCCGAGGTCGTCTCCTTCGGCTGCAAGTTCACCAACCCGGTCGTCGTCCCCGCCGAGGGCGGCGTCGACATCGAGGTGGCCGGGGCCGTCAAGGAGGCCGACGGGCTCACCACGGTGTCGCTGACCGTCACCTGCGACGGGCAGAAGGTCCTCGGCATGCCCAAGGCCGTCCTCCGTGGCTGAGCTGCTCGGCGCCCACACCACCCTCCGCATCGGGGGTCCGGCCCGGCGCTGGGTCACGGCCCGCACCGAGGCCGAGCTGATCGCGGCGGTCTCCGAGGCCGACGCCGCCGGTGAGCCGTTGCTCGTCCTCGGCGGCGGGAGCAACCTCGTCGTGGCCGACGAGGGCTTCCCCGGCACGGTCGTCCAGGTCGCCACCCGCGGGGTCGCGGTCGACCTCGACCCGGGCGATGACCCGACGTGCGGCGGGGTCCTGGTCACGGTCGCGGCCGGCGAGCCCTGGGACGAGCTCGTCAGCGAGGCCGTCGAGCGCGGCTGGGTGGGGGTCGAGGCCCTCTCCGGCATCCCCGGCCTGGTCGGCGCCACCCCGATCCAGAACGTCGGCGCCTACGGCCAGGAGGTCTCCCAGACCATCGCGTCGGTCCGGGTCTGGGACCGCACGCTCCGGGGCGTGCGCACCTTCGCCAACGCCGACTGCGGGTTCGGCTACCGGCACAGCCGCTTCAAGGCCGACCGGCTGGACGCCTGGGGCGGCCGGCACGTCGTGCTGTCGGTGACCTTCCAGTTCCGCAAGGGCAGCCTCGGCGCCCCGGTGGCCTACGCCGAGCTCGCCCGGACCCTCGGCGTGGATCAGGGCGGGCGCGCCCCGGCGGGCGACGTACGCCGCGCGGTGCTGGGGCTTCGCCGCGGCAAGGGCATGGTGCTCGACCCCGACGACCACGACACGTGGAGCGCCGGCTCGTTCTTCACCAACCCCGTCGTGCCTGCCGGGCAGGTCCCCGAGGGCGCGCCCGCCTGGCCTCAGGCCGACGGCCTCGTGAAGACCAGCGCGGCCTGGCTGATCGAGCACGCGGGGTTCACCAAGGGCCACGGGTCCGACCGCGCCGCCCTGTCGGGCAAGCACACGCTCGCGCTCACCAACCGCGGCGGCGCGGGCTCCGCCGACGTGATCGACCTCGCGCGCGAGGTGCGCGACGGGGTCGAGGCACGCTTCGGGATCCGGCTCGTCAACGAGCCGGTCCTGGTCGGCTGCGAGCTGTGAGCTACCGGTAGGTCGTGGTGCTGCTGGTCGTGCTGCTCACCGCGAGCAGCGCGATCACGCCGACGACGAACAGCAGCCCGATCACCAGCAGCACCGTGCCGATGATGCCCATGATCCGGCCCGCGTTGGCCTGGTCACGGCCGCCGTACTGACCGGGGCTGGCGTCGATCTCGCGCACCGCACGCGCGCCGATCCGCCACGCGAAGGGTGAGAGCACCAGTGTGATGCCGCCGCAGAAGACGATGCCGGCGAGGGCGACCAGGCTGAGCACGAACGCGGTCGTCGACGACGGGTGGTTGGGCAGTGCCGGCTGCGCGTAGCCGTAGGGCGCCTGCGGGGCGGGGTAGCCCGGCTGCGGCTGGCCGTAGGGGTTCTGCTGCGCGTAGGGCTGGGTGTACGGCGCCGCCGGCGGCTGGCCGTAGGGGTTGGTCTGCGGCGCGGGGTACTGCGGCGGGACCTGGCCGTAGGGCGGCTGCGGCGCGCCATAGGGCGGCTGTGCCTGCGGGTCCTGCGGTGCCGCCGGGGGCAGCTGGCCGTAGGGCGTGTGCGTCGGCGGCAGGGACTCACCCTGGCCGGCGTCGCCGGTGTTCTCGGAGTCAGAGGTGCTCACGGGGCCATCTTGTCAGGGCCGGGCGGGTTCCGCGGCCAACCACTCGTCGACCTCGGCGAGGAGTTCCTTCTTGGTCTGGTCGGGCGCCCGGGAGGCCCGGATCGACATCCGCCCGAGCTCGGCGAGCTGCTCGTCGTCGAGGTCGTGGGCCGCGCGCATGGTGGCGTACTGCCCGGCGAGGCGCGAGCCGAACAGCAGCGGGTCGTCGGCGCCGAGCGCCACGGTCGCGCCGGCGGCGAGCAGCGCCGGCAGCGGCACCGAGGTGAGGTCGGAGTAGACGCCCAGCGCCACGTTGGACACGGGGCACACCTCGAGCGCCACGCCCGCCTCGACGATCCGGTCCAGCAGGGCGGGGTCCTCGGCCGAGCGCACCCCGTGGCCGAGCCGGCCGGCGTGCAGCTCGTCGAGGCAGGTCCGGACGTGCTCGGCCCCGCGCAGCTCGCCGCCGTGGGGGACCAGCAGGAGGCCGGCCCGCTCCGCGATGGCGAAGGCCGGCGCGAACTCCGCCGTCGTGCCCCGGCGCTCGTCGTTGCTGAGCCCGAAGCCGACCACGCCGCGGTCGGCGTACTGCGCCGCGAGCCGCGCCAGGGTCCGGGCGTCGAGCGGGTGCCGGGTCCGGTTGGCCGCCACGACCACCGCCATCCCGAGGCCGGTCTCCCGCGTCGCCTCCCGGACGGCGTCCAGCACCAGGTCGAGGAAGGCCGTGATGCCGCCGAAGCGGGCGGCGTAGCCGCTCGGGTCGACCTGGATCTCCAGCCAGCGTCCGCCGTCGCGGACGTCGTCCTCGGCCGCCTCCCGCACCAGGCGGCGTACGTCGCCCTCCGTGCGCAGCACGGACCGCGCGACGTCGTAGAGCCGCTGGAACCGGAACCAGCCCTTCTCGTCGGCCGCCGACAGCTGCGGCGGCCACTCCGAGACGAGCGAGTCGGGCAGCACGATGCCGTCCCGCTCGGCCAGCTCGAGCAGCGTCTCGTGACGCATCGAGCCGGTGAAGTGGAGGTGCAGGTGGGCCTTGGGCAGCGCCGTCAGGTCGCGCATCCGGGGGTCGAGGCTCAGGCGAAGAGCTTCTGGAGGCGGGTGATGCCCTCGACGATGTCGTCGTCGCCCAGCGCGTAGGAGAAGCGCAGGTAGCCCGGCGACCCGAACGCCTCGCCCGGGACGGCGGCCACCTCGGCCTTGTCGAGGATGTACTCGGCCAGCTCGGCGGAGGTCTCGATGCGGGTGCCGTCGTACTCCTTGCCGAGCAGGCCCTTGACCGAGGGGTAGGCGTAGAACGCGCCGGTCGGGGTCGGGCAGAGGACGCCGTCGATCTCGTTGAGCATCGTGACGATCATCTTGCGGCGGCGGTCGAAGGCCACCTTCATCTCGTCCACGGCGGTCAGGTCGCCCGACACCGCCGCGAGGGCGGCCCGCTGCGCGACGTTGGAGACGTTGGAGGTCGCGTGCGACTGCAGGTTGGTGGCGGCCTTGACCAGGTCGGCGGGGCCGATCATCCAGCCGACCCGCCAGCCGGTCATGGCGTAGGTCTTGGCGACGCCGTTGACGACGACGCAGTTGTCCTGGAGGAAGGGGCACAGCACCGGCATCGAGCCGGTCTCGACACCGTCGTAGACGAGGTGCTCGTAGATCTCGTCGGTCAGCACCCACAGGCCGTTGTCCTCGACCCACTGGCCGATCGCGCGGATCTCGTCGGCGGTGTAGACCGAACCCGTCGGGTTGGAGGGGGAGACGAAGAGCAGCACCTTGGTGTGCTCGGTGCGGGCGGCCTCGAGCTGCTCGACGGTGACCTTGTAGTCCTGGGTCTCGTCGGCCAGCACCTCGACGGCGGTGCCGCCGGCGAGCTGGATCGCCTCGGGGTACGTCGTCCAGAACGGCGCCGGCACGATGACCTCGTCGCCGGGGTCGATCATGGCGGCGAACGCCGCGTAGATGGCCTGCTTGCCGCCGTTGGTGACCAGCACGTTGGCCGGCTCGATGGCCAGGCCGCTGTCGCGCAGGGTCTTCTCGACGATCGCCTTCTTCAGCTCCGGCAGGCCGCCGGCGGGGGTGTAGCGGTGGTTCTTGGGGTCCCGGCAGGCCTCGACCGCGGCCTCGACCACGTAGTCCGGCGTCGGGAAGTCGGGCTCGCCGGCGCCGAAGCCGATCACGGGACGTCCCTCGGCCTTGAGCGCCTTGGCCTTCGCGTCGACCTTCAGCGTCGCGGACTCGGCGATGGCGCCGATCCGCTTCGAGACGCGTCGGGCGCGGGGCTGGCTGGCGTTCTGGGAGCTCATGGCACCATCGTAGGGGCGGGTCGTCTCGGGGCCACGCGGGGTTTCACGGCAAGGTCCACGGCAAGGTCCACGGCCGGTCCGGGCGGGGAGCGCGTCGAGCACTCCCCGGTTTGGACTCCGCGTTGCTCTTCCCCGTAGACTCCCCGTTTGTGGTTTTCCCACATGCTTCGGCGTGCCCTCACCAGGGCGCCTCGGGCGCCGCTTCACCGGGAAATCGCGGAGGGCACTAGCTCAACTGGCAGAGCATCGGTCTCCAAAACCGAAGGTTGGGGGTTCAAGTCCCTCGTGCCCTGCAGGAAATGTGATGCAGGATCAACTGTGTGACGGCCGGTCGACCACGACCAGCCGGTCGATCGAGGAGAGGTGACGAACGTGTCGGACAGCAAGGCCGTCCGCGGTTCGCGTGAGAGCAGGACCGAGAAGCGCACCAGCCTCCCGGTGTTCTACCGGCAGGTCGTCGCCGAGCTCCGCAAGGTCGTCTACCCGACTCAGGAGCAGCTGGTCACCTACTTCCTGGTCGTCATGGTCTTCGTCATCTTCATGATGGCGCTGGTCGCGGCACTGGACCTGGGCTTCGGCAAGCTGATCTTCGCGGTCTTTGCCGGCAACTCCACCCAGTGACCGGACACCCGGACGACTGACCCAGCGGGACCGCCCGCCCCGTCCGGCCCCGGCCGGACACCAGATTGGACATCCAGTAGTGACGGAGCAGCACGTGTCGGAGCAGTACGACTCGGTCGAGACCGAGGAGACGGTGACGTCCCCCGAGGGTGACGCGCCCGTCGAGGAGACCGCCGAGGTCGAGCAGGCCGAGGCCACCGACGAGACCGCCGACGACGCCGCCGAGGTCGACGAGACGACCGGCGAGATCGTCGACGCTGACGAGACCGCCGAGACCGCCGACGACGCCGTGGACGAGAACGACCCGCTCGAGGTCTTCCGCCGCGAGCTGTGGGCCAAGCCCGGTGACTGGTTCGTCGTGCACACCTACTCCGGCATGGAGAACCGGGTGAAGTCGAACCTCGAGAACCGCATCATCTCCTTGAACATGGAGGACTACATCCACGAGATCGTGGTCCCCACCGAGGAGGTCGCGGAGATCAAGAACGGCCAGCGCAAGATGGTCCGCCGGACCGTCCTGCCCGGCTACGTCCTGGTCCGCATGGACCTGACCGACGAGTCGTGGGCCGCGGTCCGCCACACCCCCTCGGTGACCGGCTTCGTCGGCCACAGCCACCAGCCCGTGCCGCTGAGCATGACCGAGGTCGAGAACATGCTCGCCCCCGCCGTCGTCGCTCGCGCCGAGGCCGAGGCTGTCGCCGCCGGCGCCCCGTCGCCCTCGGGTGGCACCGCCGCCAAGAAGCCCGTCGAGGTCGCCGACTTCGACGTGTCCGACTCGGTCATGGTGGTCGACGGCCCGTTCGCCACGCTCCACGCGACGATCACCGAGATCAACGCCGAGTCGCAGAGGGTCAAGGCCCTCGTCGAGATCTTCGGCCGGGAGACCCCGGTCGAGCTGAGCTTCTCCCAGATCCAGAAGGTCTGAGCAGCAAGCCCAGCGAAGCAACACCCAGGTGGCAGAGCAAGGGTCGGCGTACCGGCCTCGAGCTCGACAAGACCACGACGTACAACACAAAGGATCCTGAGAAGAATGCCTCCCAAGAAGAAGATCGCTGCCCTGGTCAAGGTGCAGCTGCAGGCTGGTGCCGCGACGCCGGCCCCGCCGGTCGGTACCGCCCTCGGTCCGCACGGCGTGAACATCATGGAGTTCTGCAAGGCGTACAACGCGCAGACCGAGTCCATGCGCGGCAACGTGATCCCGGTCGAGATCACCATCTACGAGGACCGCTCGTTCACGTTCGTCACGAAGACCCCGCCGGCCGCCGAGCTGATCAAGAAGGCCGCCGGTCTCAAGAAGGGTTCGGGCGTCCCGCACAAGGAGAAGGTCGGCAAGCTGACCAAGGACCAGATCCGCGAGATCGCCACCACGAAGCTCCCCGACCTCAACGCGAACGACATCGACGCCGCGATGAAGATCGTCGAGGGCACCGCCCGCTCCATGGGCGTCACCACCGACTGACCTCCGGCGCACAGCCAACACCCCGTGGCAGGGCCGCGCTGGCCCACCGAAGACCACACTTCGTAGAAACGAGAACACCATGCAGCGCAGCAAGACCTACCGCGCGGCGGCGGACACGTTCGACAAGGACGAGCTCTACGCCCCGCTGGCCGCGATCAAGATCGCGAAGACGAGCAGCAAGAAGAAGTTCGACGAGACCGTGGACGTCGTCATGCGCCTCGGCGTCGACCCCCGCAAGGCCGACCAGATGGTCCGCGGCACGGTCAACCTCCCGCACGGCACCGGCAAGACCGCCAAGGTCCTGGTGTTCGCGAACGCCGACAAGGCCGAGGCTGCCCGCGAGGCCGGCGCCGACGTCGTCGGTGGCGACGAGCTGATCGAGAAGGTCGCCGGCGGCTGGCTCGACTTCGACGCCGTCGTCGCGACCCCGGACATGATGGGCAAGGTCGGTCGCCTCGGCCGCGTCCTCGGTCCCCGCGGCCTCATGCCGAACCCGAAGACCGGCACCGTGACGCCGGACGTGGCCAAGGCCGTGTCCGACATCAAGGGCGGCAAGATCGAGTTCCGCGTCGACCGCCACGCCAACCTGCACTTCATCATCGGCAAGGCCTCCTTCGACGAGGTCCAGCTCGCGGAGAACTACGCCGCGGCGCTCGACGAGGTGCTGCGTCTCAAGCCGGCCAGCTCCAAGGGCCGCTACATCAAGAAGGTCACGTTCTCCACGACCATGGGCCCCGGCGTCCAGGTCGACCCCAACCGCACCAAGCACATCGCGGTCGAGGACGAGGCCGCCCAGGCCTGACGCACCTCGCGCACACCACGCGCACCCGACGCCCCGGTCACCTCCTGGTGACCGGGGCGTCGTACGTTCTGGGGGTGCGCTGCGTGATCCTCGACGACTACCAGGGTGTGGCCCGCGGCCTGGCCGACTGGTCCTCGCTGGCGGCGGACGTCGACGCCGTGACCGAGCACCTCGACGGGGACGCGCTGGTCGAGCGCCTGGCAGGTGCCGAGGTCGTGGTGGTGATGCGCGAGCGGACCCCCGTGACGCGGGAGCTGCTCGAGCGGCTGCCCGACCTGCGGCTCGTGGTGACCAGCGGGATGCGCAACGCCTCGATCGACCTCGCGGCCTGCGCCGAGCGGGGGATCACGGTCTGCGGCACCGGTTCCTCCTCGACCCCGCCGGTCGAGCTCACCTGGGCGCTGGTCCTCGGGCTCGTGCGCCGCGTGGTGCCGGAGGCGACCGCGCTCCGGGAGGGCGGCCCGTGGCAGTCCACGCTCGGCGGCGACCTGGCCGGGGCCACGCTCGGCGTGGTGGGGCTCGGCAAGATCGGCAGCCGGGTCGCCGCGATCGGTCGTGCCTTCGGGATGGAGGTCGTGGCGTGGAGCCCGCACCTCACCGACGAGCGGGCCGGGGCGGCCGGGGTGCCGCGCGCGCGGTCGCTGACCGAGCTGCTCGCGGCCAGCGACGTGGTCACGCTCCACCTCGTGCTGTCCGGGAGCACCCGCGGCCTGATCGGCGCGGCGGAGCTGGGGGAGATGCGGCGGTCGGCGTACCTCGTCAACACCTCGCGCGCCGGCCTGGTCGACACCGACGCCCTGGTCGAGGCGCTGCGCGCGGGGCGGATCGCCGGCGCCGGCCTCGACGTGTACGACGTGGAGCCGCTGCCCGCCGACCACCCCCTGCGCTCCCTTTCGACCGTGCTCGGCACGCCCCACCTGGGCTACGTCACCGAGGGCAACTACCGCACCTACTTCGCCGAGGCCGTCGAGGACATCGCGGCCTGGCGAGCGGGGGAGCCGGTCCGGGTGCTGGGCTGACCACGCCCGAGCAGGCGGAGGTGGACCTCGATTTGGCCGGCGTGCCCGGCACCCGTAGTCTTTCCGACTGAAACCAGAGACCGCCGGTGGTCATGCCGCATCAGCAGCACGACCGAAGGTTCCGCGAAGAGCGGACGGCCTGCGCAGGTGTCAGAGCACGACCCGGATCCATGCGGTCCGATGTCCACGCCCTGAGCGCCCGCGCTCAGGGCGTTCGTTGTTCTCCGGGCCTCCGCGGTGGTCTCCCAGTCCGGAAGGAGACCCATGGCGCGGGCAGACAGGCAAGCAGCCGTAGCGGAGATCGTTGAGTCCTTCAACGGTTCCGCCGGTGCTGTGCTGACCGAGTACCGCGGTCTCACCGTGAAGCAGCTGCAGGACCTGCGGCGCTCTCTCGGTGCGAACGCCAACTACGCCGTGGTCAAGAACACGCTGGCCAAGATCGCCGCCACCGAGGTGGGCATCGAAGGCTTCGACGACCTGCTCACCGGCCCGACCGCCATCGCCTTCATCAACGGCGACGTGGTCGAGGCGGCGAAGGGTCTGCGTGACTTTGCCAAGGCCAACCCCACCCTGGTCATCAAGGGTGGCGTCCTGGACGGCAAGCCTCTCGACGCGAAGGAGGTCGCCAAGCTGGCCGACCTCGAGTCGCGCGAGGTGCTCCTGGGCAAGATGGCGGGCGCGATGCTCGCCTCCCTGTCCCAGGCCGTCTACCTGCTCAACGCCCCCATCGCCCAGGCTGCCCGGCTCGCCGGTGCGCTGCAGGCGAAGGCCGAGCAGGACCCCTCGATCCTCGCAGGTGGTGCCGGCACGCCGGCCGCCGCCGAGGAGGCCCCGGCCGCGTCCGACGACGCTGCCGAGGTCCCCGCTGACGAGGCCCCCGCTGCGGAGGCCTCCGAGGGCGAAGCCACCGAGGCCTGAGCAGCAGCTCGGACCCCGGTTACCCACCACCTGAAACCCGGCCCGGTTCCCCACGAGGGGCGGGCCACCGAATGGAAGGAAACGCCACCATGGCGAAGCTCACCACCGACGAGCTGCTCGACGCGTTCAAGGAAATGACCCTCATCGAGCTCTCCGAGTTCGTGAAGCAGTTCGAGGACACCTTCGGCGTCACCGCTGCCGCTCCGGTCGCCGTTGCCGCTGCCCCCGCCGCCGGCGGTGCCGCTGGCGGTGCCGAGGCCGCTGACGAGCAGGACGAGTTCGACGTCGTCCTCGAGTCCGCTGGCGACAAGAAGATCAACGTCATCAAGGAGGTGCGCGCTCTCACCTCCCTCGGTCTCAAGGAGGCCAAGGACCTGGTGGAGTCCGCCCCCAAGGCGATCCTCGAGAAGGTCGACAAGGCTGCTGCCGAGAAGGCCAAGGAGGCCCTCGAGGGCGCCGGCGCCACCGTCACCGTCAAGTGACGACTCGCTAGTCGCTGACAGGGGCGGCCACCCGATCCGGGTGGCCGCCCCTGTTGCCATTTCGGCCCGAGTGTGTGTGTCCGAGCCCGGGCCTGTGGGGCTCGGAACGGTCTGGACCAGCGTGTGATCACCCACACGGTCCCGCCGGTGACGCGGGGGGAATATCCGCGTAACCTCGCCGCGGGACATCCGTTGTTACTCACCAGTGGGGTTTTGCCCACGGGGGTTTGTGTGCCCACTTCTCGGGGGAGATACGAGCAGGACGCAGGACGCGCGCTGGGTGCCAGCGCGACCGACGGAGAGGGAGAGTCGCCGTGGGCGTGGAGATCAAGGTCGACGACCTGAGCAAGTCGTTCGGCAAGCAGCTCATCTGGGGCGACGTGACCCTGACCGTCCCGGCGGGTGAGATCTGCGTGATGCTCGGCCCGTCCGGCACCGGCAAGTCGGTCTTCCTCAAGACCCTGATCGGTCTGCTCAAGCCCGACAAGGGCTCGATCATCATCGAGGGCACCGACATCGCGAGCTGCTCGGAGAAGGACCTCTACGAGATCCGCAAGCTCTTCGGCGTGCTGTTCCAGGACGGCGCGATGTTCGGCTCCATGAACCTCTACGACAACGTCGCCTTCCCGCTGCGCGAGCACACCAAGAAGTCCGAGTCCCAGATCCGCGACATCGTCATGGAGAAGATGGACCTCGTCGGACTCATCGGCGCCGAGACCAAGCTCCCGGGCGAGATCTCCGGCGGCATGCGCAAGCGCGCCGGCCTGGCCCGCGCCCTGGTGCTCGACCCCGAGATCGTGCTCTTCGACGAGCCGGACTCCGGCCTCGACCCGGTCCGCACGTCGTTCCTGAACCAGCTGATCATCGACCTGAACGCGCAGATCGACGCGACGTTCCTGATCGTCACCCACGACATCAACACCGCCCGCACGGTGCCCGACAACATCGGCCTGCTCTACCACAAGCACCTGGCCATGTTCGGCCCGCGCGAGATGCTGCTCTCCTCGGAGGAGCCGGTCGTGCGCCAGTTCCTCAACGCCCAGCGCGTCGGCCCCATCGGCATGTCCGAGGAGAAGGACGCCGACGAGCTCGAGGCCGAGAAGGACCAGGAGCTGCCCCCGCTGCCGCCGATCCCGCTGCAGCAGGAGCCGTCCAACGGCATCCCGCGCCGCAGCCAGCGCGAGCCGGGTGCCTGGTGCCGCGAGAACGGCGTGACGCCGCCCCCGGGCTCGTTCGCGCAGAACATGAACATGACGATCGGCGGCTGACCGCGTGGCCACCCTCACCGCCTCTCGGGCACTCGCGCCGATCGGCACCGCAGGCAAGCTCTTCGCCTTCGGTCTCGACGTCGGCCGCGGGCTGTTCCGACGACCGTTCCAGATGCGGGAGTTCCTCCAGCAGGCCTGGTTCATCGCGTCGGTCACCATCGTGCCGACCGCCCTGGTCGCGATCCCGTTCGGCGCGGTCATCGCGCTCCAGGTCGGTGGCCTGATCAAGCAGTTCGGCGCGCAGTCGTTCACGGGCTCGGCGGCGGTGCTCGCCGTGGTCCGCGAGGCGGGCCCGATCGCGACCTCGCTGCTGATCGCCGGGGCCGGTGGCTCCGCGATCGCGGCGGACCTCGGTGCCCGCAAGATCCGCGAGGAGCTCGACGCCATGATGGTGCTGGGCATCGACCCGATCCAGCGCCTCGTCGTGCCTCGTGTCCTGGCCTGCATGCTCGTCGCGGTCTTCCTCAACGGCCTCGTCAGCGTCGTCGGCGTGGCCGGAGGCTACGTCTTCAACGTCGTCCTCCAGGACGGCACACCAGGCGCCTATCTAGCGAGCTTCACAGCGCTCGCCCAGCTACCGGACCTCTGGCAAGGCATGGCCAAGGCCCTGGTCTTCGGACTGATCGCCGCGATCGTCGCCTCCTACAAGGGGATGAACGCCAACGGCGGTCCGAAGGGCGTCGGTGACGCGGTGAACGAGTCCGTCGTCATCACCTTCATGCTCCTGTTCGTCGTCAACTTCGTGATGAGCGCGATCTACTTCCAGCTCGTCCCACCGAAGACGGGTTAGCCGATGGCCAACATCAAGGCGGTCTACGTCAAGCCGCTCAAGACCCTCGACAGCCTCGGCGAGGAGCTCGCGTTCTACGTGCGGGCCCTCAGCTGGACCCCGCGCACGATCCGCCGCTACAAGAAGGAGATCCTGCGCATCCTGGCCGAGGTCACCCTCGGCTCCGGCGCGCTCGCGGTCATCGGCGGCACGGTCGGCGTCATCACGGCCATGTGCTTCTTCACCGGCACCGAGGTCGGTCTTCAGGGCTACGCCGCCCTCAACCAGATCGGCACCGCTGCCTTCTCGGGCTTCGTCTCGGCCTACTTCAACACCCGCGAGATCGCGCCGCTGGTCGCGGCGATCGCACTGGCCGCCACCGTGGGCTGCGGCTTCACGGCCCAGCTCGGCGCCATGCGGATCTCCGAGGAGGTCGACGCGCTCGAGGTCATGGCGATCCCGTCGCTGCCGTTCCTGGTCACCACCCGGATCATCGGCGGCCTGATCGCGATCATCCCGCTGTACGTCGTGGGCCTGCTGTCGTCGTACTTCGCGACGCGCCTGACCGTCACCAAGTTCTTCGGGCAGTCGACCGGCACCTACGACCACTACTTCAACCAGTTCCTGCCTCCGGGCGACGTGCTCTGGTCCTTCGGAAAGGTCTTGGTGTTCGCGGTCGTCGTGATCCTCATCCACTGCTACCACGGCTACACCGCCTCGGGCGGCCCTGCTGGTGTGGGGGTGGCCGTCGGCCGTGCCGTCCGCACGAGCATCGTCGCGATCAACGTCATCGACCTCTTCCTGTCGATGGCCATCTGGGGCACCACCACGACCGTCCGGCTGGCGGGGTGATCGGCCGATGAAGCTCGCCTCCAGCCACAAGGTGCTCGGCATCGTCTTCCTGGTGCTGCTCCTCGGCGGCGTCTACCTGACCTACGGCATCTTCAGCAAGAAGTTCGTCAAGTACGACGAGGTCACGCTGCAGACGTCCTCGATCGGCCTGCAGCTGCCGGCGCGCGCGGACGTGAAGATCCGCGGCGTCATCGTCGGCGAGGTCCTCAAGTTCGACACCGACGCGCAGGGCGCCGTGCTGACCCTGGGGATCTACCCCAGCCAGCTCGACACCATCCCCGCCAACGTGACCGGCTCGATCGTCCCCAAGACGCTGTTCGGCGAGAAGTACGTCTCCCTCGTCGTCCCCGACCAGCCGGCGGCCGACCACATCGCCGAGGGCGCCAACATCGCCCGCACCCAGGTCTCCATCGAGGTCGAGAAGGTCCTCTCCGACCTCTACCCGCTGCTGCGCACGGTCCAGCCGGCCGACCTCAACATGACCCTGAACGCGATGGCCACGGCTCTCGAGGGTCGCGGCGAGACCATCGGCAAGAACCTCGAGACGGTCGACAGCTACCTCAAGCGGGTCAACCCGCAGATCCCCGACATCGTCGACGACCTGAAGCTGACCTCGCAGGTCTCCGACACCTACGCGCAGGCGATGCCCCAGATCGCGGACATCCTGCGCAACACGATCAAGACGACCACCACGCTGGAGGACCGGCAGGTCAAGCTCAAGGCGCTGTTCACCGACGTGGCGGCCTTCTCCGACACGGCCAAGAGCTTCCTCGACGACAACGGCGACAACCTGATCCGCTTGAGCAAGGTCAGCTCCGAGCAGCTGCGCGTGTTCGCGAAGTACGCCCCGGAGTTCTCCTGCCTGACCAGCGGCATCGTCAACGCCGGCAAGCTGCAGGCCGAGGCCTTCCGCAACTTCACGCTGCACATCGTGCTCGAGCCGCTGCCCAACCAGCCGCGTGGCTACAACGCCAACGACGTGCCGCGCAACGGCGAGAACCGCGGGCCCAACTGCCTGCACCTGCCCTCGCCGCCGTGGTCGCAGAGCAACCCGGTCCGGCACCAGCCCGACTTCAACGACGGCGTGGACGAGCCGACCGGCAAGGGCACCTCGCGTGTCGCCCCCAGCTACTACCGCAACGGAGCAGGCCTCGTCGGCAGCTCCCAGGAGTCTGACTTGCTGAAGTCCCTGCTCGGACCGGCCCTCGGCCTCACCGCGGACGACGTGCCGGACCTCGGCGTCCTGCTCATCGGCCCGATGGCGCGCGGAGCGGAGGTGTCGCTGCGATGAAGATGCTCGACAAGCGCACTGCCGGTGACCTCACCAAGCTGCTGATCTTCATCGTCGTCACGACGCTGGCGACCGGCATCCTGGTGGTCACGATCGGCAACATCACCTTCGGCGGGAGCAAGGAGTACAAGGCCGAGTTCGTCGACGCCACCGGTGTCGTCAAGGGCGACGACATCCGCATCGCGGGCGTCAAGGTCGGCGTGGTCAAGAACGTCGAGATCGTCGACCGGACCCGCGCCATGGTGACCTTCACCGTCCAGGACGAGACGCCGCTCAGCAAGGCGACCCACGCCGCGATCCGCTACCGCAACCTGGTCGGCCAGCGCTACATCTCGCTGGACAACCAGATCGGCGACACCGCGACCCTGGGCGAGGGCGACACCATCCCGGTCTCGCAGACCTCGCCGGCCCTGGACCTGACCGTGCTGTTCAACGGCTTCAAGCCGCTGTTCCAGGCGCTCTCGCCCGAGGACATCAACAAGCTCTCCTACGAGATCGTCCAGGTCTTCCAGGGCGAGGGCGGCACCCTCGAGGGACTGCTGGCCCACACCGCCTCGGTGACCGGGACCCTCGCCGACCGCGACCAGCTCATCGGCAGCCTCGTCGACAACCTCAACGAGGTCCTCGACCACATCGGTGACCGGGACGACCAGCTGAGCGAGCTGATCACGACCTTCCGCACCTTCGTGGCAGGACTCAAGGGCGACCGCCAGGCGATCCTCGGCTCGCTCGACCAGATCTCCCAGCTCTCGGTGCAGACCGCCGACCTGGTCTCCGGCATCCGCGACCCGTTCGTCGAGGACGTCAAGCAGCTCAACGCGCTGGCCGGCAACCTCGACCGCGGCAAGGGCGAGCTCGACCGGGCCCTGCAGGTGCTGCCCATCAAGCTCAACAAGGTCGGACGCACCGCGGCGTACGGCTCCTGGTTCAACTTCTACCTCTGCGAGTTCCACGCGAAGGTCCGGCTCACCGCCGGCCAGAGCATCCCCGTGGACTACAAGACCGGTTCCTCAAGGTGTGATCTGGGATGAGCCTCCCCTTCCGCGAACGCAACCCCGTGATCATCGGGGCCGTCAGCCTCGCCGTGATCGCGGTGATGATCCTGGCCGCCTTCCGGGCCCAGGACCTCCCGCTGATCGGCGGTGGCGACACCTACTACGCCGCCTTCTCCGAGTCCGGCGGGCTCAAGGCCAACGACGAGGTCCGCATCGCCGGTGTCCGCGTCGGCAAGGTCGAGAAGGTCGAGCTCGAGGGCGACCACGTGCGGGTCACCTTCCGGGTCGACAGCGGTGCCGACTTCGGGACCGACTCGCACGCCGCGATCAAGGTCAAGACGCTGCTCGGCGCGATGTACCTCTCGCTCCAGCCGGCCGGCTCCGGCCAGCTGAAGGAGGGCAGCGAGATCCCGGTCGAGCGGACCAGCTCGCCCTACGACGTGGTCGACGCGTTCTCGGGACTGGCGCAGACCTCGGAGCAGATCGACACCGACCAGCTCGCCAAGTCGCTGTCCACGCTCGCCGACCTCACCCGCAACACCCCGGAGGAGTTCAAGGGCGCGCTCGACGGCGTCTCCCGGCTCTCCACCTCGATCGCCTCGCGCGACACCCAGATCAACTCCCTGTTGAAGAACCTCAACCGGGTCTCGACCGTCCTCAACGCCCGCGACGACGACATCATCGGGCTGATGAAGGACTCCGACGTCCTCTTCCAGGCGCTGGTCAAGCGGCGCCAGGCGGTCCACAACCTGCTGGTGTCGACCTCGACCCTCTCGAAGGAGCTGACCGCCCTGGTCCAGCAGAGCCGTGCCGACCTCAAGCCCGCGCTGAGCCACCTCGAGAACGTCGTCGCCGTGCTGAACAAGAACGAGGACAACCTCGACAACAGCCTGCGGCTGATGGCTCCGTTCTACCGGGTGTTCGCCAACACGCTCGGCAACGGCCCGTGGTTCGACACCTACATCCAGAACCTCCCGCCCGTCCCGGCCGCGCAGGGTGGGGGTGTCGGATGAGCATCCTCAAGCGGGCGATCGTCCCGGCGGTGATCGTGGCCCTCGTGGTCGCAGCCGCGCTGACCATGTTCCGCGGGGGTGACCAGAAGACCCTGGTCGCGCACTTCCCGCGCACGATCTCGATCTACGAGGGCAGCGACGTCCGGATCCTCGGCGTCCCGGTCGGCAAGGTCACCAAGGTGACGCCGTCCGGCACCGACGTGGTCGTCGAGATGGCCTACGACCCCAAGATCCAGGTGCCGGCCGACGCGAAGGCCGTCATCATCGCCCCCTCGATCGTGGGTGACCGCTACGTGCAGCTCACCCCGACCTACAAGGAGGGTGACCAGGTCATCGCCGACGGCGAGGTGCTCGACACCGACCGCACCGCGGTCCCGCTCGAGCTCGACCAGATCTACTCCAGCATCGACCAGCTCACGGTCGCCCTGGGCCCGACGGGTGCCAACAAGACCGGTGCCCTGTCCGACCTGCTCGAGACCACCGCCAAGAACTTCGGCGGCGAGGGCGCGCAGTTCCACCAGACGATCGAGAACTTCAGCAAGCTCAGCCAGACCCTGGACGACAACAAGGACGAGCTGTTCGGGTCCGCGCGCCAGCTGGAGGGCTTCATCAACACCCTCGCCAAGAACGACACGACCGTGCGCAGCTTCAACCAGTCGCTCGCCAACGTCTCGACGATGCTGTCGGGGGAGCGCAACGAGCTCGCCGCGTCGCTGAAGAACCTCGCCACGGCGATGACCCAGGTGTCGTCGTTCGTGAAGGAGAACCGCGACGCGCTCGGACGCAACATCAAGGGGCTGAACCGCGTGGCCAAGGTGCTCGTGCACCAGCGCAACAACCTCGACGAGGTCCTGACCGACGCCCCGCTGGCGCTCAACAACCTCGCACTGACCTACAACCCCGAGGCCGGCACGCTGGACACCCGCTCCAACCAGGGCGAGCTCGGCCAGCAGCTCACCTCGGACCCGGCGGCGTTCCTGTGCTCGATCCTGGAGCAGGGCGACTCCGGCGGCTCGACCTGCGACCTGCTCCAGCAGGCCCTGCCCCGGACCGGCACGTTCGGTCAGGGCGCCGTGCCCGCCTCGCTCACCAAGCCGCACGACCGGTTCGACCTGTCGCTCGGCGGACTCGTGGAGGTGCGGCGATGAAGGCCCTCAAGCTGCTGCTCGTCCTCGTGGCCGGCAGCCTGGCGCTCACCGGGTGCAAGTTCGACGTCTACCAGCTGCCCCTGCCGGGCGGCACCGACGTCGGCAGCAACCCGATGACGGTCAAGGTCGACTTCGCCGACGTCCTGGACCTCGTGCCCAAGTCGACGGTCAAGGTCAACGACGTGAGCGTCGGGCAGGTGACCGACGTGAAGCTGGTCGGCTACCACGCCGAGGTCACGCTCCAGATGCGCAACGACATCGACCTCCCCGACAACGCGATCGCCGAGATCCGCCAGACCAGCCTGCTGGGCGAGAAGTTCGTGTCCCTCAGCCCGCCGCCCGAGGGCGCGAGCAGCAACCCGCTGCAGTCCGGCGACGTGATCCCGCTCGACCACACCGGTCGCAACCCCGAGGTCGAGGAGGTGCTCGGCGCGCTCAGCCTGGTCCTCAACGGCGGCGGCGTCGCCCAGCTCAAGACCATCGCGTCCGAGCTCAACAAGGCCCTCGAGGGTCGCGAGGACTCCGCGCGGTCGGTGCTGGACCAGATCAAGGTCCTGATGACCCAGCTCGACGACAACAAGGAGTCGATCGTCAAGGCGATCGACTCGCTGAACAACCTCGCCGTCTCCGTGCACAAGCAGGAGGGCTCGATCGACGCGGCCCTCGAGCAGCTGCCGAGCGCCCTCACCTCGCTCGACCAGCAGCGCGGTGACCTCGTCAAGATGCTGAAGGCCCTCGACCGCCTCAGCGGCGTCGGCGTGCGCGTCATCCAGGCCTCGAAGGACTCCACGATCGCGACGTTCCGCCAGCTCCAGCCGGTGCTGACCGAGCTCGCCGCGTCGGGTGACGACTTCGTGAAGTCGTTCAACGTGTTCCTGACCTACCCGTTCGTCGACGAGGTCGTGGGTCGTGACCCGCAGGTCGCCCGCAACCTCCACATGGGTGACTACACCAACCTGTCGATCGAGATGGACATCTCCCAGGACGGCGGCGACGGCTCGGGCACCCCGACCCTGCCGACCAACCTGCCGACGATCATCGACCCGACGGTCATCCTCGACAACGTGACCAAGTGCCTGCAGAGCGGGGACATCACCAGCAAGGCCTGCCAGAAGGTCCTGGCCTCGCCGGAGCAGCTGGCCCAGCTGCAGGCCGAGTGCAAGAAGAAGAAGAACGAGAAGAAGGACGTGTGCAAGCAGCTCAACGCGCTGCCGGGTCTCCCGGGGCCCACCAGCAGCGGCGGGCTGCCCACCTCCCTGCCCTCGCTCCCGGGCGTCGGCCGGACGGCCATGTTCTCCTCGTGGGGCCCTGACGGTCCGACGCTCGGCCAGCTGATGAAGCTCTACAACCCCGCGCTCGTCAGCCTGCTCGTCCCCGGGATGGTGACCCAGTGATCACACGTCGTACCAAGATCCAGCTCCTGGTGTTCGTCCTGATCACCCTGCTCGGCGTGAGCTACGTCGGTGGCCGCTACGCGCGGCTGGACCGTCTCGTCTTCGACGACTCCTACACCGTGATCGGGCACTTCCAGGACTCCGGCGGCATCTTCGCCGGCGGCGAGGTCTCCTACCGCGGCGTGCGCGTCGGGCAGGTGCAGAAGCTGCAGCTGACCGACGACGGTGTCGACGTCTACATGGACGTCGACAAGTCCTACGACACGATCCCCGCGGACACCCTGGCCGTCGTCGGCAACCGGTCGGCGGTCGGTGAGCAGTACGTCGAGCTCCAGCCGCAGGTGGACACCAAGCCCTACCTCGTCAACGACTCCGAGATCGCCCAGGACGACACCCGCACCCCGATCCAGACCAACACGATCCTCACCGACCTCTCCAACACCGTGGAGTCGGTCGACAAGCCGTCGCTGAAGACCACGGTCACCGAGCTCGGCAAGGCCTTCGGGGGCACGGGCAAGGACCTCCAGCGGATGATCGACACGGGCAACTCCTTCATCCAGGCGGCCAACGACAACTTCGACGTCACCACCGCCCTGATCAAGGACAGCAACACCGTCCTGCACGGCCAGGTCGACTCGACGACGGCGATCAAGACGTTCGCGCGCGAGCTCTCGCTGTTCAGCGGCACCCTGGCGGGGTCCAACCCCGACCTGATCAAGCTGATCGACAACGGGTCGGTCACTGCCAACCAGCTGCGCACGTTCCTCGAGGACAACCGCGTCGACCTCGGCGAGCTCGTCAGCGAGCTCGTGACCACCGGCGACGTCATCGTCAAGCACCTGCCCGGCATCGAGCAGGTCCTGGTGATCTACCCCTACGTGGTGGAGGGCGGCTTCACCGTCGTCGCCAAGTCTCCCGACACCGGGCTCTACGACGCCCACTTCGGCCTGATCCTGACCCAGGACCCGAAGGTCTGCGAGCACGGCTACGAGGGCACCAACATCCGCCCGCCCCAGGACGGCAGCAACGCGCCGATGAACGAGAACGCGCGCTGCACCGACCCGCCGTCCCAGACCGACCCGCGCGGCGCGCAGAACGCTGCCCCGCACCGTGCCCCGGCCAACTACCGGGCGCCCGTGATCGCCTCCTACGACCCCGCCAGCGGCAAGCTTGCGTGGGGTGACAAGGTGGACCCCACCCTGACCTCGCCGGGCACCCCGGCGCCCGCAACCCTTGGAGAGGAGTCGTGGAAGTGGCTGTTCCTCCAGCCCCTGATGAAGACGCAGGAGTGACGAGCAGCAGTCCCACCGACTTCTCGGCCGGGTCCTCCACGGGGGAGCGTTCCGGAGCCGCGACCTTCCGGGTCGTGCTCGCCGGTGTGCTCGTCCTCGTCCTCCTGGCGTCCGCCGGCACCCTCGTGTGGCTCCTCGCGAGCCGCCGCGGGGAGGCCGACGACGTCCAGGCGCAGCGCGAGAAGGTCATGGCCGTCTCCGAGCAGTTCATGCTGCGCGTCAACACCTACGGCCCCGACCTGCTCGACTCGCACGGGCAGATGCCGAAGTACCGCGAGCTGGTCGAGGGCGTGATCACCCCGAAGTTCAAGACCTCCTTCGACCAGGGCGTGACCGCCGCCGAGCAGACCGTGGCCAAGGTCGGCGTCGCGCGCACCGCCAAGGTCTTCGCCGTGGGCGTCTCCGCGATCGACGCCGACTCCGCCACCGCGCTGGTCGCCGGCCAGTTCGTCAACTCCTACCCCAAGGGCGACTCCCGGGTGAACGACGAGCCCGCGCCGTTCCGCGTCGAGGTGACGCTGGTGAAGACCGACGGCACCTGGCTGGTCGACAACTTCACCCCCGTGACGGGAGAGGCCCAGTGAGCGCCCCCAGCTGGTACGACGTCCTCGACGTCGAGCCCGACGCGTCCCCCGAGGAGATCCGGGCGGCCTGGAAGGCCCGGATCGCCGACCTGGAGCCCACCGACCGCAAGTTCCGCGTGTGCAACGAGGCGGCCGAGGTGCTGCTCGACCCGGCCCGCCGGGCGGCGTACGACCGGGAGCGCGCAGCGGAGATCGCCGCCGAGGAGCCCGCTGAGACCGCGGGCGAGACCGCGGACGTCGAGCCCGTGACCACGGGAGCCCCGGCGACACCGGCGCTGCGGACCACCACGAGCCGTCGCCTGGTCCCCGGGTGGGCCCTGCTGGTGCTCGCGGTCCTCACCGTCGCGGTGATGGGCGTGGCGGCCTGGGTCGCGGTCACGCAGCCCTCGGACGCCTCGGTCGAGGACTCCACCCGCGCCGCGCAGAGCGCTGCCGAGCGGGCCGTGGGTCCGATCCTCAGCTACAACGCCCTGCACCTCGACGAGGACCAGCGTGCCGCGCAGTCCTACATGACCTCCAAGTACCGCGAGGACTACGACAAGCTCTTCGAGGTGATCAAGCAGAACGCCCCGCAGACCAAGACGATCGTCAAGGCGCAGGTCGTGGCCTCGGGGATCGTCCGGTCGGGGGAGGACCGGGTCGACGTGCTCCTGTTCGTCAACCGGCCGACCACCAACAAGGACCACTCGACACCGGTCGTGTTCAAGGACCAGGTGACGGTCACGATGCAGAAGGTCGACGGGGAGTGGCTGGTCGACGACATGGCGACCTCTCCCGTGAGCCAGTAGGACCCCGCCGGAGTCGACCGACGCGCCGTCGGCCACGTCGCTTGACCGACGGGCCGGCGGCGTTCATCATCTTTCGCAACGTGTCGTCACGGGTGACGAAAGCCGGTATTGTGTCGCGCCCTTGATTCGGGTACTGTTGCGCGTTGCGCCTGCCCTCAAATGCGAATCCGCCTGCCCGGTGGCTGATTTAGTGGTCGGTAGGCGATCTCCCCCAGAGCGAACCCGTCGAAGGACACCTCTTGGCCGCGCGCAGCACCACTGGTAACTCCCGCCGCATCTCTTTCGCAAAGATCAAGGAACCGCTCGAGGTTCCGCAGCTCCTCGCCCTCCAGACCAACAGCTTCGACTGGCTGATCGGCAACGACGCCTGGAACGAAGCGGTCGAGCGCCGCCGCGCCGACGGCGAGGACGTCTCCAGCAAGTCCGGTCTCCAGGAGATCTTCGAGGAGATCTCCCCGATCGAGGACTTCTCCGAGACGATGTCCCTCTCGTTCGAGAACCCGGTCTTCTACGACCCCAAGTACACCGTCGACGAGTGCAAGGAGAAGGACTTCACCTACTCCGCTCCGCTCTACGTCTCGGCGGAGTTCACCAACAACGACACCGGTGAGATCAAGGGCCAGACCGTGTTCATGGGCGACTTCCCGCTCATGACGCCCAAGGGCACCTTCGTCATCAACGGCACCGAGCGTGTCGTGGTGTCCCAGCTCGTCCGCTCTCCCGGTGTCTACTTCGAGCGCACGGCTGACAAGACCTCCGACAAGGACATCTACACCGCGAAGCTCATCCCCTCGCGTGGTGCCTGGCTGGAGTTCGAGATCGACAAGCGCGACATGGTCGGCGTGCGCCTCGACCGCAAGCGCAAGCAGAACGTCACGGTGCTGCTCAAGGCCCTCGGCTGGACCAACGAGCAGATCCGCGAGGAGTTCGGCCAGTACGAGTCGATGATGCTGACCCTGGAGAAGGACCACACCCAGGGCCAGGACGACGCGCTGCTCGACATCTACCGCAAGCTGCGTCCCGGCGAACCGCCCACGCGCGAGGCCGCCCAGACGCTGCTGAACAACTACTACTTCAACCCCAAGCGTTACGACCTGGCCAAGGTCGGTCGCTACAAGATCAACAAGAAGCTCGGTCTCCTCGAGGCGTTCGACCAGCAGACGCTGACCATCGACGACGTCGTCGCGGCGATCAAGTACATCGTGGCGCTGCACGACGGCCAGGAGCAGCTCGAGACGCCCCAGGGCACCCTCGACATCGCGGCCGACGACATCGACCACTTCGGCAACCGCCGCATGCGCACGGTCGGCGAGCTGATCCAGAACCAGCTCCGCACCGGTCTGGCCCGCATGGAGCGCGTGGTCCGCGAGCGGATGACGACCCAGGACGTCGAGGCCATCACGCCGCAGTCCCTGATCAACATCCGTCCCGTGGTCGCGGCGCTGAAGGAGTTCTTCGGCACCTCGCAGCTCTCGCAGTTCATGGACCAGACCAACCCGATCGCCGGCCTGACGCACAAGCGTCGCCTCTCGGCGCTGGGTCCCGGTGGTCTGTCCCGTGACCGCGCCGGCATGGAGGTCCGCGACGTCCACCCGTCGCACTACGGCCGCATGTGCCCCATCGAGACGCCCGAAGGCCCGAACATCGGTCTGATCGGCTCGCTGGCCTCCTACGGACGGATCAACCCGTTCGGCTTCGTGGAGACGCCCTACCGCAAGGTCGAGAACGGCAAGGTCACCGACAAGATCGACTACCTCACCGCCGACGACGAGGACCGCTACGTCATCGCGCAGGCCAACGCGCCGCTCGACGACAAGAACCGCTTCGTCGAGGAGCGCGTCCTGGTCCGCCAGAAGCGCGGCGAGGTCGACGCGATCCTGCGTGAAGAGGTCGACTACATGGACGTCTCGCCGCGCCAGATGGTGTCGGTCGCGACGGCCCTGATCCCCTTCCTCGAGCACGACGACGCCAACCGTGCCCTCATGGGTGCCAACATGCAGCGCCAGGCCGTGCCGCTCATCACGAGCGACTCGCCGCTGGTCGGCACCGGCATGGAGTACCGCGCCGCCGTCGACGCCGGTGACGTCGTCGTCGCCACGAAGGCCGGTGTGGTCAAGGAGGTCTCGGCCGACCTCGTCGAGACCATGAACGACGACGGCACGTACTCGACGTACAAGCTGGCGAAGTTCCGTCGCTCCAACCAGGGCACCTGCATCAACCAGCGTCCGCTGGTCAGCGAGGGTGACCGCCTCGAGGTCGGCTCGCCGATCGCCGACGGCCCCTGCACCGACGACGCCGAGATGGCGCTGGGCACCAACCTCCTCGTGGCCTTCATGCCGTGGCAGGGCCACAACTACGAGGACGCCATCATCCTGAGCCAGCGCCTGGTCCAGGAGGACGTCCTCACCTCGATCCACATCGAGGAGCACGAGGTCGACGCCCGCGACACCAAGCTCGGCCCCGAGGAGATCACCCGGGACATCCCGAACGTCTCCGAGGAGATGCTGGCCGACCTCGACGAGCGCGGCATCATCCGCATCGGCGCCGAGGTCACCACCGGTGACATCCTCGTCGGCAAGGTCACGCCCAAGGGTGAGACCGAGCTGACCCCGGAGGAGCGCCTGCTCCGCGCGATCTTCGGTGAGAAGGCGCGCGAGGTCCGCGACACCTCGATGAAGGTGCCGCACGGTGAGTCCGGCACGGTCATCGGCGTCCGCGTCTTCGACCGCGAGGACGGCGACGAGCTGCCCCCGGGCGTCAACCAGCTGGTCCGCGTCTACGTCGCGCAGAAGCGCAAGATCTCCGTGGGTGACAAGCTCGCCGGCCGTCACGGCAACAAGGGCGTCATCGCGAAGATCCTGCCGATCGAGGACATGCCGTTCATGGAGGACGGCACCCCGGTCGACGTCGTGCTGAACCCGCTCGGTGTGCCGCGTCGTATGAACATCGGCCAGATCCTCGAGCTCCACCTCGGCTGGCTCGCCAAGCAGGGCTGGGACCTCAACCTCTCCGACGACAAGAACGACGCGGAGTGGAAGCAGCGCCTGATCAAGATCCACGCGGACAAGGCAGAGCCGAACACCAAGGTGGCGACGCCGGTGTTCGATGGTGCCCGTGAGGACGAGATCACCGGCCTGCTCGGCTCGACGATCCCCAACCGCGACGGCGTGCGGATGATCGACGAGACCGGCAAGGCGCACCTGTTCGACGGCCGTTCCGGCGAGCCGTTCCCGCAGCCCGTCTCGGTCGGCTACATGTACATCCTCAAGCTGCACCACCTCGTGGACGACAAGATCCACGCGCGCAGCACCGGCCCCTACTCGATGATCACGCAGCAGCCCCTGGGCGGTAAGGCCCAGTTCGGTGGCCAGCGGTTCGGCGAGATGGAGGTCTGGGCGATGGAGGCCTACGGCGCCGCCTACGCCCTGCAGGAGCTGCTGACGATCAAGTCCGACGACGTGCCCGGTCGCGTCAAGGTCTACGAGGCCATCGTCAAGGGTGAGAACATCCCCGACTCCGGTATCCCGGAGTCGTTCAAGGTGCTCATCAAGGAGATGCAGTCGCTCTGCCTCAACGTGGAGGTGCTGTCGCAGGACGGCACGGCCATCGAGATGCGCGACGCGGAGGAGGACGTCTTCCGTGCCGCCGAGGAGCTCGGCATCGACCTGTCCCGCCGCGAGCCCAGCTCCGTCGAAGAAGTCTGAGCAGTCACCCCACGAAGTTTTCATCGCTTCGCTCGAAAACTTCGCGGGGACCCCGACCTTGTGGTCAACGCCGCAAGGTCGGGGGACCTCAGTCCTCAGCCACACACAGAATTTCTAACGAAGGATTGCAGCCATCGTGCTCGACGTGAACTTCTTCGACCAGCTTCAGATCGGCCTGGCCACCGCGGACGACATCCGCACCTGGAGCCACGGTGAGGTCAAGAAGCCGGAGACCATCAACTACCGCACGCTCAAGCCGGAGCGTGACGGCCTCTTCTGCGAGAAGATCTTCGGTCCCACCCGGGACTGGGAGTGCTACTGCGGAAAGTACAAGCGAGTCCGCTTCAAGGGCATCATCTGCGAGCGCTGCGGCGTCGAGGTGACCCGGTCCAAGGTGCGCCGTGAGCGCATGGGCCACATCGAGCTCGCCGCGCCGGTCACCCACATCTGGTACTTCAAGGGTGTCCCCAGCCGCCTCGGCTACCTGCTCGACCTCGCCCCGAAGGACCTCGAGAAGGTCATCTACTTCGCGGCGTACATGATCACCTCCGTCGACGAGGACGCCCGTCACCGCGACCTGTCCTCGCTCGAGGGCAAGGTCGGCCTGGAGCGGGAGCGCCTCGAGAAGCGTCGCGACCAGTCCATCGAGGACCGCGCCCGCAAGCTCGAGGAGGACCTCGCCGCCCTCGAGGCCGAGGGTGCCAAGGCCGACCAGCGCCGCAAGGTCAAGGACGGCGCCGAGCGCGAGATGAAGCAGCTGCGCGACCGCGCCCAGCGCGAGATCGACCGCCTCGACGAGGTGTGGAACACCTTCAAGTCCCTCAAGGTCCAGGACCTGATGGGCGACGAGATGCTCTACCGCGAGATGAAGAACTGGTTCGGCAAGTACTTCGAGGGCCACATGGGCGCCACGGCGATCCAGAAGCGCCTCCAGGACTTCGACATCGAGGCCGAGGTGGAGTCGCTGCGCGACACCATCGCCAACGGCAAGGGCCAGAAGAAGGTCCGCGCCCTCAAGCGCCTCAAGGTCGTCGACGCGTTCCGCAAGACCGGCAACAAGCCGCAGGGCATGGTCCTCGACGCCGTCCCGGTCATCCCGCCGGACCTGCGCCCGATGGTGCAGCTCGACGGTGGCCGCTTCGCGACCTCGGACCTCAACGACCTGTACCGCCGCGTGATCAACCGGAACAACCGCCTCAAGCGCCTGCTCGACCTCGGTGCGCCGGAGATCATCGTCAACAACGAGAAGCGGATGCTCCAGGAGGCCGTCGACTCGCTGTTCGACAACGGCCGTCGTGGTCGCCCCGTCACCGGCCCGGGCAACCGGCCGCTGAAGTCGCTCTCCGACATGCTCAAGGGCAAGCAGGGTCGCTTCCGCCAGAACCTCCTCGGCAAGCGCGTGGACTACTCGGGCCGTTCGGTCATCGTGTCGGGTCCGCAGCTGAAGCTGCACCAGTGCGGTCTGCCCAAGCAGATGGCGCTGGAGCTCTTCAAGCCCTTCGTCATGAAGCGCCTCGTCGACCTCTCGCACGCGCAGAACATCAAGTCCGCCAAGCGGATGGTCGAGCGCGCGCGCCCGGTCGTGTGGGACGTCCTCGAAGAGGTCATCACCGAGCACCCGGTGCTGCTCAACCGTGCACCCACCCTGCACCGCCTCGGCATCCAGGCCTTCGAGCCGCAGCTGATCGAGGGCAAGGCCATCCAGATCCACCCGCTCGTGTGCTCGGCGTTCAACGCCGACTTCGACGGTGACCAGATGGCCGTCCACCTGCCGCTCTCCGCGGAGGCGCAGGCCGAGGCCCGCATCCTGATGCTGTCGACGAACAACATCCTGAAGCCGTCGGACGGTCGCCCCGTGACCATGCCGACCCAGGACATGATCATCGGCCTGTTCTTCCTCACCACCGACCGCGACGGCGAGCCGGGCGAGGGGCGTCACTTCTCCTCGCAGGCCGAGGCGATCATGGCGCTCGACAAGGGCGAGATCTCGCTGCAGAGCCAGATCAAGCTGCGCGTCGAGGGCGTCGTCCCGCCGCTCGAGCTCGAGCTCGGCGCGGACTGGGAGGAGGGCCAGTCGCTGACCCTCGACACCACCCTGGGCCGCTCGATCTTCAACGACACCCTGCCGGCCGACTACCCCTACGTGAACTACGAAGTGGGCAAGAAGGCCCTCGGCGCGATCGTCAACGACCTCGCCGAGCGCTACACCAAGGTCGAGGTCGCGGCGTCCCTGGACGCCCTGAAGGACGCCGGCTTCCACTGGGCCACCCGCTCGGGTGTCACGGTCTCGATCGACGACGTCACGACGCCGGAGAACAAGATCGAGATCCTCTCGGGCTACGAGAAGCAGGCCGAGAAGGTCCAGAAGCAGTTCGAGCGCGGTCTCGTCACCGACGAGGAGCGCCGCCAGGAGCTCATCGAGATCTGGACGCAGGCGTCGAACGACGTGGCCCAGGCCATGGAGAAGAACTTCGACCGCAAGAACCCGATCTACATGATGGTCGACTCGGGTGCCTCCGGAAACATGATGCAGATCCGTCAGGTCGCGGCCATGCGTGGTCTGGTGGCCAACCCGAAGGGCGACATCATCCCGCGCCCGATCAAGGCGAACTTCCGTGAGGGCCTCTCGGTCCTGGAGTACTTCATCTCCACCCACGGTGCTCGCAAGGGTCTGGCCGACACCGCGCTGCGGACCGCCGACTCGGGTTACCTGACCCGTCGTCTGGTGGACGTCTCGCAGGACGTCATCATCCGT
This sequence comes from Nocardioides ginsengisegetis, assembly GCF_014138045.1. Lineage (NCBI taxonomy): Bacteria > Bacillati > Actinomycetota > Actinomycetes > Propionibacteriales > Nocardioidaceae > Nocardioides > Nocardioides ginsengisegetis. The sequence goes on along the minus strand of NZ_JACGXA010000001.1, from coordinate 3,482,516 downwards.
GAGGACGACTGCGGCACCGAGCGCGGCCTGCCCAAGCGGATCGGCGAGCGTCGTGAGGACGGCACCGTCGTCAAGCACGAGAACGCCGAGACCGCGGCGTACGCCCGTTCGGCGGCCACCGAGGTCACCCACCCCGAGACCGGCGACGTGCTGGTCGAGGCGGGCGGCGACCTGGGCGACGTCAAGATCGGCGAGCTCGTCGCGGCCGGCATCGAGGAGGTCAAGGTCCGCTCCGTGCTGACCTGTGACGCCAAGACCGGCACCTGCGCGAAGTGCTACGGCCGTTCGCTGGCGACCGGCAAGCTCGTCGACATCGGCGAGGCGGTCGGCATCATCGCCGCCCAGTCGATCGGTGAGCCCGGCACGCAGCTGACCATGCGTACCTTCCACACCGGTGGTGTGGCCTCCGCGGACGACATCACGCAGGGTCTGCCCCGTGTGGTCGAGCTCTTCGAGGCCCGCTCGCCCAAGGGTCGCTCGCCGATCTCCGAGGCCGCCGGCCGTGTGGAGATCGAGGAGACCGACAAGACCCGGAAGATCCTCATCACGCCCGACGACGGCTCCGAGGTGCAGGAGTACCCCGTCAGCAAGCGCTCGCGCCTGCTGGTCGCCGACGGCGAGCACATCGAGGTCGGCCAGATGCTGACGGTCGGTACCCCCGACCCGCAGGACGTCCTGCGCATCCTGGGTGTCCGCAAGGCGCAGGAGCACCTCGTCGACGAGGTGCAGAACGTCTACCGGTCGCAGGGTGTGTCCATCCACGACAAGCACATCGAGATCATCGTGCGGCAGATGCTGCGCCGGATCACGGTCATCGAGTCCGGCGAGACGAACCTGCTCCCGTCCGACCTCGTCGACCGGGTGCTGTTCGAGAAGGAGAACCGTCGCGTGGTCTCCGAGGGCGGCAAGCCGGCCTCGGGTCGCCCGGTCCTCATGGGCATCACCAAGGCCTCGCTCGCGACCGAGTCGTGGCTGTCGGCGGCCTCCTTCCAGGAGACCACCCGCGTCCTCACCGACGCGGCGATCCACGGCCGTTCGGACTCGCTGCGCGGTCTGAAGGAGAACGTCATCATCGGCAAGCTGATCCCGGCTGGTACTGGCCTCGAGCGGTACCGCAACATCCGGGTGGAGCCCACCGAGGAGGCTCGCGCCGCGGCGTACTCCGTGACCGGCTACGACTCCTACGACTACGAGTTCGGCAACGCCGGCTCGGGTCAGGCCGTCGCGCTGGACGACTTCGACTTCGGTTCCTACCAGAACTGAGCGCGAAGCACTGATCCACGCGAGACCCCCGTCGCCCGAAAGGGTGGCGGGGGTCTCGTCATGTCCGGGGTGCTGAGAGGATGGCGACCGTGAGTGGGATGCCTGCGGGGACCGATGTCCTGGTGGTGGGGGCCGGCCCGGCGGGGTCGGCGGCCGCGGCCTGGGCTGCGAAGGCCGGGCTGGACGTGGTGCTGGCCGACGCGCAGGTCTTCCCGCGCGACAAGACGTGCGGTGACGGCCTGACGCCGCGGGCGATCGGGGAGCTGCAGCGGCTGGGCCTGGAGGACTGGCTGCGCGCGCACACGGTCAACCGGGGACTGCGCGCCCACGGGTTCGGGCAGACGCTCCTGCTGCCCTGGCCGGGCGGCACCCTGCCCGACTGGGGCTCCGCGGTGGCCCGCACCGAGCTGGACGACCACCTGCGCACGACGGCGATCAAGGCCGGCGCGCAGGCGGTCGACGGCGCCCGGGCGATCGACGTACGCCTCGAGGGCGGCCGGGTGGCCGCCGTGGTGTTCGAGCGGTCGGGCACGGGCGGCAAGACGATGTTCGAGGTGACCTGCAAGCGGCTGGTCGTGGCCGACGGGGTCCGCTCGCCGCTGGGCAAGCTGCTCGGGCGGGAGTGGCACCGCGAGACGGTGTACGGCGTGGCCGGGCGCTCCTACGTGCGCTCGGGCATGAGCGACGACCCGTGGATCAGCTCCCACCTCGAGCTGCGCGGCCCCTCGGCGGGCTCGGGGACCAAGGGCGAGATCCTGTCGGGCTACGGCTGGATCTTCCCGCTGGGCGACGGCGAGGTGAACCTCGGCGTCGGCACCCTGGCCACCGCCAAGCGACCGGCGAACGTCGCGATCAAGCCGCTGATGAGCTACTACGCCCAGGAGCGCCGCGAGGAGTTCGAGCTCGAGGGTGACCTGCGGGCGCCGACGTCGGCGCTGCTGCCGATGGGGGGTGCGGTCTCGAACGTCGCGGGGCCCAACTGGGCGCTGATCGGCGACGCCGCGGCGTGCGTGAACCCGCTCAACGGGGAGGGCATCGACTACGGGCTCGAGACCGGGCGGCTGGTGGCCGAGATGCTGTCCGAGGGGCGCGAGCTGGGCGCCGCCTGGCCGGCCCTGCTGCGCGACCACTACGGCGAGTCGTTCTCGATCGCGCGCCGGCTCGCCGGGCTGGTCACGGTGCCGCGGCTGCTGCCCGCGCTGGGGCCGGCCGGCATGCGCTCGGACTGGCTGATGACGCTGGCGCTGCGGTGGATGGGCAACCTGGTCACCGACGAGGACCGGGACCGCTCGGCGCGGGTCTGGCGCTGGGCCGGCAAGCGCTCCCTGGCCCGGGACGCGCGCCCGCCCTTTGCCTAGGCTTCGGGCACGATGGCGAGCTGGTACGGAGTCACGATCGCGCTGGGCCGGGCCGCCATGTACGGGCTCGACATCACGACGCGCTGGCGGGGCGAGGAGCACCTTCCGGCCAGCGGCCCGGTGCTGCTGGCCAGCAACCACGTCTCCTACCCCGACTTCCTGTTCATCGGCAGGGCCGCGCTGAGCCGGGACCGCTACGTGCGCTTCATGTGCCGCCACGACATCTGGAACGTGCCGGTCGTGCGCGACGCGATGACGTCGATGCGGCACATCCCCGTCGACAGGGAGGCCGCCGCGGCGGCGTACCTCCGGGCCCGCTCGCTGCTCGCCGAGGGCGAGGCGGTGTGCGGCTTCCCGGAGGCCGGGATCTCCTACAGCTACGCAGTGCGCTCGATGATGCCCGGCGTGGCCGCGCTGGCCCGCGAGACCGGTGTGCCGATCGTGCCCGTGGTCGTCTGGGGCAGCCAGCGGCTCGCGAGCGTGGGCCGGCGCGTCGACGGCAGGGAGCCGCGCCCCGACCTGCGGCGCGGGCGCACCGTCGACGTCCGCTTCGGGGAGCCGATCGCCGTGCCGCGCGACGCGGACCTGGTCGCCACGACCCGGGACCTGGGCGAGCGGCTCACCGGGATGCTGGAGTCGGTGCAGCGGCTGCCGGTGCACCGTCCCCGGGCGGGGGAGTACGCCCCCTGGTATCCCGCGCACCTCGGTGGGCACGCGCCGGACCGACGCGAGGCGCTGCTCTACGACGACGTGCCCCGCAGCGCGGTCAGCCCGACCTGGGGGCCGCCGCTGCCGGATCCGGCCCGGATAGGTTGAGCCCGTGGGCACCTATCCGAAGCGGCAGCGGGTCGCGGCGTACGCCGTCATCCTCCGCGAGGACCGGATCCTGCTCAGCCGGCTCGCGGAGCGGGTGACCAGTGAGGAGCTGTGGACACTGCCCGGCGGCGGGCTGGACCACGGCGAGGACCCGCGCGAGGCGGTGGTCCGCGAGATCCACGAGGAGACCGGCCTCGACGCGCAGGTCGGCGAGACCGCGCACGTCTACTCCTTCCACCAGCCCCGGACCCGTCGGGACGGCCGCGGCGTCGACGCCCACTCGCTGCGCATCGTGTACGACGGGTGGGTGCCCGTGGACGCCCCCGAACCGCACGTGGTGGAGGTCGACGGCTCGACGTCGGAGGCGGCCTGGGTGAAGGTCGCGGACGTGCTCGACGGGACCGTGCCGGTCGTCGGGCTGGTCACCGAGGCACTGGCCGACCACCGGCCGCACCGCAAGCAGCGGATCGCGGCGTACGCCCTGGTCACCCGCGAGGACACCGTGCTCCTCACCCGGATCTCGCCGCAGGGCTTCCACACCGGTGCCTGGACGTTGCCGGGCGGCGGCATCGACCACGGCGAGGCGCCCCGCGCCGCGCTCGAGCGCGAGGTGCTCGAGGAGTGCGGGGTTGCCTGCGCGGTCGGGGAGCTGCTCGACGTCCACGACCTGCACTTCGGCGGCACCGCTCCCTCGGGACGGGACGAGGACTTCCACGGCGTCCACCTGCTCTTCGAGGGCGCCGTCGCCGCCGACGCTGAGCCGCGCGTGGTCGAGGTCGGCGGGACGACCGACGCGGTCGCGTGGGTGCCGCTCGCCGACGTCGAGTCGGGCGCCGTCGAGGTGCTGGACCTGGTCCGGCACGCCCTCGAGGTCCGCGCATCGCGCCGGCCGGGTCCCGGCTGACCGTCCTGTCCGGACCTCGTCGGGCGTCCCGGGGCGGCCGCACGGCCCGTTAGGTTGGGTGCATGAGCGAGACGGTGTTCACCTACGCGGCTCCCGCGCTCAAGTTCGGGATCGGGGCCTCCGCCGAGATCGGCCACGACCTCGTCCAGTACGGCGCCCGCCGGGTCCTGCTCGTCACGGACGCCGGCGTGGCCGCCACGGGCCACCCCGCGCGGATCGCCGAGCAGGTGGCGGCGCGCGGTGTGGAGGTCGTGACCTTCGACGGGGTGCGGGTCGAGCCGACCGACGACTCGATGCGGCTGGCCATCGACTTCGCCCGCGCGGAGGGCCCCTTCGACGCGATCCTCGCGGTCGGGGGCGGGTCGTCGATCGACACCGCCAAGGCCGTCAACCTGCTCACCACCAATCCCGGTGAGCTCATGGACTACATCAACGCACCGGTCGGCAGGGCGCTCGCGCCGACGAAGCCGCTTCTGCCCCTCGTGGCCGTGCCGACGACCACCGGCACCGGCGCCGAGAGCACCACGATCTGCGTGCTGGACGTGCTCGCGCTCAAGGTCAAGACCGGTATCAGCCACGCGCGCCTGCGTCCGACCCTGGCCGTGGTCGACCCGGCGCTCACCGTCAGCCAGCCCGCCCTGGTCACCGCGGCCTCCGGCATGGACATCCTGTGCCACGCGCTCGAGAGCTACACCGCCCGCTGGTTCGCCGACTTCGACGCCAAGCAGCCCGAGCAGCGGGTGCCCTACTGCGGCGCCAACCCGATCGCGGACATGTGGTCGGAGAAGGCCCTGTCGCTGCTCGCCGGAGCGTTCCGCAGCGCGGTCCGGGAGGGCGGCGACCTGACGGCGGTGAGCGGGGCCCGGGAGCAGATGGCGATGGCCGCGACGTTCGCCGGGCTCGGCTTCGGCAACGCCGGCGTCCACATCCCGCACGCCAACGCCTACCCGATCGCGGGCCGGGTCCGCGACTACCGTCCGGCCGGCTACCCCGACGACGAGGCGATCGTGCCGCACGGCATGGCCGTCTCGTTGACCGCGCCCGAGGCCTTCCGCTTCACCTTCGAGGCCGCGCCCGAGCGGCACCTGCACGCCGCCCGGCTGCTCGACCCGGCCGCCGAGGGCGACGGCCCGGACGTGCTCCCGCGCGTCCTCAGCACCCTGATGCGCGACATCGGGATCCCCAACGGGCTGGCCGAGGTGGGCTTCGGCGACGCCGACGTGGACGACCTCGTCGAGGGGTCGCTCAAGCAGCAGCGGCTGCTCGCCACGGCACCCCGACCCGTGACCGACGACGACCTGGCCGCGGTCTTCCGCGGCTCGATGGAGCACTGGTGAACCACGCGCAGGACCTGGTCGGCGAGCTGCGCCGCCGCGGCGTCGACGACGTCTCCGACTCCACGCTCACCCGCGCGCTCTACTCCTCGGACGCCTCGCTCTACCGCGTCGTCCCGCAGGCGGTGGCCCGGCCGCGGCACGCCGACGAGCTGCTCGCGATCCTCGACGCCGCCCGCACCCTGCGGGTGCCGGTCACCATGCGTGGAGCCGGTACGTCGATCGCCGGCAACGCCGTCGGCCCCGGCATCGTGGTGGACACCCTCAAGCACCTCAACCAGGTCCTCGCCGTCGACCCGGAGACCCGCACCGCGCGCGTCCAGCCCGGGGTCGTGCACGCCGACCTCCAGCGGGCGGCCGCTCCGCACGGGCTGCGCTTCGGCCCCGACCCCTCGACCCACACCCGCTGCACGATCGGCGGGATGATCGGCAACAACGCGTGCGGCTCGCGGGCCCTGGGCTACGGCCGGACCGTCGACAACGTGGCGGGCATGCGCGTCGCCTTCGGGACCGGCGAGGTCGCCGTCACCGGTCCCTTCACGGACGGGCCGGGCGACGTCGGCATCGGCCTCAACGACCTCGTCGACGGCCACCTCGGCCACGTCCGCACCGAGTTCGGCCGCTTCTCGCGGCAGGTCAGCGGCTACTCCCTCGAGCACCTGCTGCCCGAGCGGGGCCGTCGTCTCGACCGCTTCCTCGTCGGCTCCGAGGGCACCCTGGCGCTGGTCCTCGAGGCGACCGTCGACCTCGTCGTCGACGAGCCCGACCGGCTGCTCGTCGTGCTCGGCTACCCGTCGATGGCGGAGGCGGCGGACGCCGTACCCGCCCTGTTGGCCGGCGCCGGTACCCGGCTGATCGCCTGCGAGGGCCTCGACGCGCGCATCGTCGACCTCGTCCGGGCCAAGGGCAACGCCGTCCCCGACCTGCCGCGCGGCGCCGGTTGGCTCTTCGCCGAGGTCGCGGGGGAGGGTGCCGATGCGATCGCGGCCCAGCTCGTGGCCGCCGCCGGTGCCCTGGAGAGCCGGGTCGTCTCCGACGCGGGCGAGTCCGCGGCGCTGTGGCGGATCCGGGAGGACGGCGCCGGCCTGGCCGCCCGCAGCCTGGCGAGCCCGGCCTACTCCGGCTGGGAGGACGCCGCGGTGCCCCCGGCGCACCTGGGTGCGTGGCTCCGCGACTTCGACGAGCTGCTCGCCGCGCACGACCTCGACGGGGTGCCCTACGGCCACTTCGGCGACGGCTGCGTGCACGTCCGCATCGACTTCCCCTTCGAGCACGGGGGCGACGAGGACCGCGGCCGCCGGGTCTTCCGTGACTTCCTGACCGCCTGCGCCCACAAGCTCCGCGACTACGGCGGCTCGCTGTCCGGCGAGCACGGCGACGGCCGCGCCCGGTCCGAGCTGCTCCCGCTGATGTACGACGCGGAGTCGCTGCGGCTGTTCGCCGCAGCCAAGGCCATCTGCGACCCGGACAACCTGCTCAACCCCGGCAACATCGTCGACCCGGCGCCACTGGACGCCGACCTGCGCCCGGTCCGGCCGCGGCAGCGGGTCACGCCCGGCCTGCAGTTCGTGCACGACGGTGGTGCGATGGGCAACGCCGTGCACCGCTGCACGGGCGTCGGCAAGTGCGTCGCGCCCAAGACGACCGGCGTCATGTGCCCCTCCTACCTCGCGACCCGCGACGAGAAGGACTCCACCCGCGGCCGCTCGCGGGTGCTGCAGGAGGCCCTCGACGGCGAGCTCGTCGGCGGCCTGGCCGACCCGGCCGTGGGCGAGGCGCTGGACCTCTGCCTGGCCTGCAAGGGCTGCGCGTCGGACTGCCCCACGGGTGTCGACATGGCGACCTACAAGGCCGAGGCCCTGCACCAGCAGTACGCCGGCCGTCGCCGCCCCCGCAGCCACTACACGCTCGGCCGGCTGCCGCAGTGGGCGGCGCTGACCGCGCCCGTGGCGCCGCTGGCCAACCGGATGCTCAAGGTGAAGCCTTTCGCGGCCCTGGCCCGCGCCGCCGGGGGCATCGACCAGCGGCGCTCGATCCCGGCGTTCGCGCCGACCACGCTGCGCAAGGGTCTCGACAAGCTCGACCACCGGGGGACCCCGGACGTGTGGATCTGGGCCGACTCGTTTACCGACCACTTCCTGCCCCAGTCCGGCCACGCCGCGATCCGGGTCCTGGAGGCGGCCGGCCTGACCGTGCGGGTCATCTCCGAGGACGCCTGCTGCGGCCTGACCTGGGTGACGACCGGCCAGCTCGACAAGGCCCGCGCCATCATGGAGCGGACCCTGGCCACGCTCGCGCCGTACGTCGCCAGCGGCGTGCCGGTCGTCGGCCTCGAGCCGTCCTGCCTGGCCACGCTGCGCAGCGACGCGGTCGAGCTGACCGCGGACCCGAGGGCCGCCGAGGTGGCCGGAGGGGTGCTGACCTTCGCCGAGCTCCTCGCCCGGCTCGACTGGACGCCGCCGGACCTGACCGGCGTCGAGGTCGTGGCCCAGCCGCACTGCCACCAGAGCTCGATCCTGGGCTGGGCGGCCGACGAGGCGCTGTTGAAGCGGGCCGGTGCCACGGTCACGCGCGTGGCCGGCTGCTGCGGGCTCGCGGGCAACTTCGGCATGGAGAAGGGGCACTACGAGGTGTCGGTGGCGGTCGCCGAGACCCACCTGTTGCCGGCGGTCCGCGCCCACCCCGACGCGGTGGTCCTCGCCGACGGGATGTCGTGCCGCGTCCAGCTCGACGACCTCGCGGGCGTGCCCGCGATGCACCTCGCCGAGCTGCTGGCTTCTAGACTCGACGCGTGAATCGCACCCCACGAGATCGCTCCGCTGGCGCTCCACGATCCCGCAGGGACCCCGCGTGAATCCCCGCCATCGCCGCCTCGTCATCCCGGTGGCCCTGGTGGCGCTGCTCCTGCTCGTCGTCATTGCCTCGGTGGTCAACAAGTGAGCGCCGAACCCCTCCTGCGGGTCCTCGCGAAGATGCGCGGCCACCTGCTCGACCCCGAGACGCTGGTCAAGGCCGTCGCGTCCGGGCGCCAGAAGGGCCAGCAGACCCGCTGGAAGCGCGTCGAGCTGCGCTACGTCGACCTCAAGGCCGGCCGCCACCTGCAGGTCACGGCGTACGACGAGACCCAGGCGCACACCTCCAACCACGCCGTGGGGGACGAGGCGCGCGACGCGGTCGACGGGCTGCTCGACGAGCCGTTCGCCAACTGGCACGTCGAGACCACGACCCAGAGCCACCAGGTCCGGGTGACCAAGAAGCTCGAGGCGATGCTGCACACCACCGAGCGCACCGAGGAGGTCGAGGTCGACCGCGGCCACGACCGCGACAAGGAGCGGCTGCTCGCCGAGGACGACCCGGTCTTCCGGGCGATCGGGCTCACCGACGCGCAGGGCCGGCTGAAGCCGAGCCGGCAGGCGAAGTACCGCCAGGTCGAGGAGTTCCTGCGGCTGCTCGACGCCTCGGTCACCGAGGCGATGGCCAAGGGCCAGCTCCGCACCCCGACCGCCGACGAGCCGCTCCGGATCGTCGACCTCGGCTGCGGCAACGCCTACCTGACCTTCGCCGCCCAGCGCTTCCTGACCTCCGTCCGCGGGCTGCCCGTCGTCGTCACCGGCGTCGACGTCAAGGAGCAGTCGCGCGAGCACAACAGCAAGGTCGCCTCCGACCTCGGCGTGGACGCGCAGTTCGTGGTCGGCTCGATCTCCGGCGCCCAGCTCGACCGGGCGCCCGAGGTGGTGCTGGCCCTGCACGCCTGCGACACCGCCACCGACGAGGCGCTCGCCCGCGCCGTCGGGTGGGAGGCCCAGCTGGTCCTGGCCGCGCCGTGCTGCCACCACGACATCGCGGCGCAGCTGCGCAAGGCGCCGACCCCCGCGCCCTACGCCATGCTCACCCGCCACGGCATCCTCCGCGAGCGCCTCGCGGACACCCTCACCGACGGGCTGCGGGCCTCGCTGCTGCGGATCGAGGGCTACCGCGTCGACGTGGTGCAGTTCGTCGAGAGCCAGCACACCCCGCGCAACACCATGCTCCGGGCCGTCCGGACGGGGGCGCCGGTCAAGGGCGGCGGCGTGCGCAAGGAGTACGACGACCTCGTCGCCACCTGGGGGATCCGGCCGCGGCTGGCCGAGCTGCTCGCCGAGCTCCCGGGCCATGGCTGACCGGATCCTCGGCGTCCTGGCGGCCGTGCCGTTCCTGCTCGGGACGGTCTCCTCGTCCGGCACCCAGGGCACGACGGCCTTCACGTTCGCCGACCCCGAGATCATCGAGTCCAGCGCGCTGGTCGTGCAGGACGGTCTGTTCCTGACCACCAACGACTCGGGTGACTCCGGGCGCGTGTTCGCGGTCGACCCGGCCACCGGGCGCACCGTCGGGGTGACGCACTGGTCGGAGGACCCCGTCGACGTCGAGGCGCTCGCGCCGGCCGGGCCCGGCCACGTCTGGGTGGGCGACATCGGCGACAACGGCGAGGGTCGCGACTCGGTCCGCATCACCCGGGTCCCGGTCGGGGCCGCCGACGCGACGGTCCACGAGCCGGCGTACGAGCTGGTCTACCCGGACCGCGCCCACAACGCCGAGACGCTGCTGTCCGACCCGCGCACCGGCCGGGTCTACGTCGCGACCAAGGATGTCTTCGGCGGTCGGCTGTACGCCGTGCCGAGACACCTCTCCGCCACCTCGCCCAACCGGCTGAGGGCCGTGGGGGACGTGCTGCCCATCGCCACCGACGGGGCGTTCTTCCCCGACGGGCGGCACCTCGTGCTGCGCGACTACTCGATGGCCGTCGTCTATGCCTTCCCCTCGATGGAGAAGGTCGGGGAGTTCCGGCTCCCGGTGCAGGACCAGGGCGAGGGGATCGCGGTCGACGCCCGCGGCACGCTCTTCGTCAGCTCCGAGGGCCAGCACGAGCCGGTCCTGCGGGTCTCGCTGCCGGCCGAGGTGCGCGACGCCCTCACGCCGCCGTCCGCGGCCACCCCACCGCCGTCACCCTCACCGGGGGTGCCCGACCGGTCCATCGGGATCCAGGTCGATGACCGGCCGGTGTGGCCCTGGCTGCTCACCGGCGGCATCGGCGTCGCCGCCCTCGTCGTGCTGCTGCGCTCGCTGCGGCCGCGCTGACCCTCCTGCGGGTGAGCCGCGACCTTTGTCGCGCTGGCTAGGCTCCCGGCCATGCCGCGGACCCGTCGCTCCTCGCCCGACCAGCCCGGCTGGACCCGTCGCCGTGCCGGCCGGGGGTTCGTCTACCTCGACGAGGACGGCGCCCGGCTCCCCGAGGAGCACGCCCAACGCGTGCGCGACCTCGTGATCCCGCCCGCGTGGGAGGACGTCTGGGTGTGTCCGTGGCCCAACGGCCACCTCCAGGCCGTCGGCACCGACGACGCCGGCCGGCGCCAGTACCTCTACCACCCGGACTTCCGGGCCCGGCGGGACGCGGAGAAGTTCGACCGGATGCTGGAGTTCGGCAAGGCGCTGACCCGGGCGCGCGAGCTCGTCCTGACCGACCTCGGGCGCGAGGGCATGCCGCTCGAGCGGGCCTGCGCGGCCGCCGTACGCCTGCTGGACCTCGGCTACTTCCGGATCGGCAACGACGTCTACGCCGACACCAACGGCAGCTTCGGCCTGACCACGCTCGAGCGGCGCCACGTGCGACGCCGGCAGGACCGGCTGGTCTTCACGTTCACCGGCAAGTCCGGCGTCGACCACCGCATCGAGATCGACGACGCCGTCGTGATCGAGGCGATCGACATCATGCGGCGCCGGCGCGGTCAGGACCTGCGGCTGCTGTCCTACAAGGACGGGCGCTCCTGGCGGTCGATGCTGCCGGCGCTGGTCAACGAGTACGTCCGCGCGAGCACCGGTCTCGAGGCCACCGCGAAGGACTTCCGGACCTGGCACGCGACCGTGCTGGCGGCCGCCGCGCTCGCGGAGACCGAGGAGCCGGGGGAGAGCCAGGCGTCCCGCAAGCGTGCGGTCTCGGGCGCGATGAAGGAGGTCGCGTCGTTCCTCGGCAACACGCCCACGCTGGCCCGCTCGTCGTACGTCGACCCCCGCGTGATCGAGGCCTACGAGCAGGGCCGCACGATCCGGGGCACCACCCGGCGGAGCCACGACAGTCCCGACGCCCGGCAGGCGGCCCTCGAGCGCGCCACGCTGCGGCTGCTGACGACGGCCTAGTCCTTCACCCGCCGCTGGCGCGCACCCGGTCTGCTCCGTGGAGGCTGTCGCGGTCCCGCCCGTGGTGGCCGTGCCAGTCCAGGCACAGGACGGTGGCGTCGTCGCTCAACGCCTGCCCGGTGGCCTCGAGCACCCGGTCGGCGAGCGCCCGGACCGCCTCGCGCGGGTGAAGCCCGCGGGTCTGCGCGATCTCGCGGGGAAGGTCGACGTCGACGGCGTTGCGCTCCAGCATGCCGTCGGTGACGAAGACGATGCGGTCGCCCGGCAGCAGGGTCAGCTGGTTGCCGGTGTAGGTGGTGCCGGGAAACAGGCCGAGGGGGAGGTCCACGGTCAGGTCGAGGGTGCGCACGTGCGGTCCGCGTGCGAGGTAGGGCGCGACGTGGGCCGCGTTGACCAGCTCCATCGACCCCGTGCGCAGGTCGACGCGGCCGATCAGTCCGGTGACGAAGTCCTCGAGCCCGATCTGCTCGGCGTGCTCGGTGAGTGCGGCGTTGGTCGTGGTGACCTGCTCGAGCAGGGAGGCGCCCTCGTTGCGCGCGTTGCGCAGGCTCCCCACGCACAGGGTGGCGGTGAGGGCGGCCCCGACGCCGTGTCCCATCGCGTCGGTGAGGGACAGGTGCAGCTGGTCGCGCGCCAGGCTGAAGTCGAAGGTGTCCCCGGCGATGCCCGCCGCCGGCTCCAGCCACCCCGCGAGCGTGAAGGACCCTGCCTCACACGTCTGGGGGCCGGGAAGCAGTCGGTGCTGGATCTCGGCGGACAGGCTCAAGGGGCGGGTGCGCTGTCCCCACTCGTAGAGGTCGGTGTGGCGACGGTTGGCGATCACCACGAAGGCCAGCAGGTGGGCCAGCCTCGAGATCTCACCCACGTGTTCTTGTGATGGCTCCGCGGGCAGCACGATCTCCAGGAGTCCGATGACCTCACCGCGCTCGGTCACCGGGGCCAGCACGCGCCACAGGCTCAGGTCCTCGGCCTCGGCCCCCGGCTGGCCGGGCGCCACCACCCGCACCTGCTGGGAGCGCACCGCCTGCTCGGCCGGCCCCCCGTCGAAGGGAAGGACCGTTGCCGACTCCTCGAGGGACCGGCGCTCGTTGCGCCCGAGCGGGTCGGGGGTCTCGGCGCCGTCGTCGGCTCCCAGCCGGATGTGGGCCAGCCGCACGAGAGCCCGGCCGGAGAGGTCGGCGATGAGGAAGGAGATCCTGGCCGCACCGAGGGCCTTTCCGAACTCACGCGTGACGGCCTCGACGGCCTCGACCGGGGACGCGGCTTCAGCCGCGTCGAGCACGCCCGCCACGATTCCCAGCCCTCCTGTCGGCCCCACCTTTCGGAGCATAGGGCCCGGGGTCGGGCTAGCGTCTGGTTCATGGAGATCACGGTGGTCCACGGCGACATCACCCGCCAGCAGGTCGACGCGGTTGTCAACGCCGCCAACAACCGGATGCGCGGCGGGAGCGGCGTCGACGGCGCCATCCACCGCGCCGGAGGCCCGGCCGTGCTGGCCGACTGCGTCGCCCGTTTCCCGCACGGTCTGGCCACCGGCGACGCCGGCTGGACGACGGCGGGGGAGATGGCCGCCCGGTGGGTGATCCACGTCGTCGGCCCCAACCGCACCGCCGGTCAGACCGACCGCGGCCTGCTCACGTCCTGCTACCGCCGGGCGCTGGAGGTCGCCGACGAGCTGGGCGCCGGCGCCGTGGCGTTCCCGCTGGTCAGCGCCGGGGTCTACGGCTGGCCCAAGGACGACGCGATCGCCGCCGCCCTCGAGATGTTCCGCGCGGTCGACACCGATGTCGCGGAGGCCCGGCTGGTGGCGTTCGACGGGGCGACGTACGAGCTGATGAGGGCGGCGCTGTCGGGGTAGTCCCCACCGCTGTTGTCGTCATCTGAGCGTTCGGACGACAAGAACGTTGGGGACTATCGCTCCGTCAGGCGTGCTCCACCACGTAGTCGATGCAGGCGGTGAGGGCCTCGACGTCGGCGGGGTCGACGGCGGGGTACATCGAGATCCGCAGCTGGTTGCGCCCGAGCTTGCGGTAGGGCTCGGTGTCGACGACGCCGTTGGCGCGCAGCGTGGCCGCGACGGCGTCGGCCGAGATCGCCTCGTCGAAGTCGATGGTGCCGATGACGAGCGAGCGGTGGTCGGGGTCCGCGACGTACGGCGTGGTGTAGGCCGTCTTCTCGGCCCAGCCGTAGAGCGCGTCGGACGAGGCGGTGGTCCGCTCGACCATGCCGGGCAGGCCGCCGGAGGCGTTCATCCAGTCGAGCTGCTCGGCCATCAGGAAGAGGGTCGCGACCGACGGGGTGTTGTAGGTCTGGTTCTTGCGCGAGTTGTCGATGGCGGTCGGCAGGTCGAAGAAGGCGGGGATGTGCCGCCCGCTGGCCGCGATCTCGTCGGCCCGGGCCAGGGCGGCCGGCGACATGATGGCGATCCAGATCCCGCCGTCGGAGGCGAAGCACTTCTGCGGGGCGAAGTAGTAGACGTCCGACTCGGCGAGGTCGACGGGCAGCCCGCCCGCACCGGACGTCGCGTCGATCAGCACCAGCGCCTCGTCGGCGGAGGTGCCGGCGGGACGGCGCACGGGCGCCATCACCGCGGTCGAGGTCTCGTTGTGGGCCCAGGCGTAGGCGTCCACGCCCTCCTCGGCCACGGCCACGGACCGCGAGCCGGGCTCGGCCTTGAGCACCGAGGGCGCGGCCAGCCACGGGGCGTCGGCGGCGGCCTTGGCGAACTTCGAGGTGAACTCGCCGAAGGACAGGTGCTGGCTCTTCTCCCGGATCAGGCCGAAGGTCGCCACGTCCCAGAACGCCGTCGCGCCGCCGTTGCCGAGCACGACCTCGTAGCCCTCGGGCAGGTCGAAGAGCGACGCGAGCCCGTCTCGCACCCGGCCCACGAGGTCGCGGACCGGGGCCTGCCGGTGGGAGGTGCCCATCAGGGACGCGCCGGTCGCGGCGAGCGCGTCGAGGTGGCCGGTCTGGATCTTCGAGGGACCCGCGCCGAAACGACCGTCGGCGGGGAGCAGGTCGGCGGGGATCGTCAGCACCCCCCTATTCTGGCACCCCGATTCGGGCCACCCCGGGAGGAGTCCAGATGCCCGTCACCCCGGCGCTGCTCGAGATCCGTCGCGTGGCCTACGGCCAGCCGGACGCGATGCGGCTGATCGACGAGGTCCAGGCGGAGTACGTCCAGCGCTACGGCGGCCCCGACGACACCCCCCTCGACCACGCGATGTTCGAGCCCCCGCTGGGCAGCTTCTACGTCGCCTACGACGACGGCGAGCCGGTCGCGACGGGTGCGTGGCGACGTACCTCCGTGCGCGCGCTGGGCGCCACTGATGCCGCCGAGATCAAGCGGATGTACGTCGTGCCGTCGGCCCGCGGGGCGGGCGTGGCGCGCGCGGTGCTCGCCCACCTCGAGGCGACCGCGATCGCGGCCGGCATCGACGTGCTGGTCCTCGAGACCGGCATGAAGCAGCCCGAGGCGATCGCGCTCTACACCTCGTCGGCCTACGTCCCCGTGCCCGGCTTCGGCTACTACAAGGACCAGCCGCTGTCCCGGTGCTTCGGGAAGCGGCTGGCCCTTGGTGTCCTGGAGCGTGGCGAGGTCTAGCTGCAGACCTGGCCGCCGTTCTCGGGGTTCTGGTCGTCGATGTCCGCCTGGGTCTCCAGGACCTCGTTGCCCGAGCGGTGCCAGCCGTCGGTGGGCTGGCCGCGGGTGAACCAGACGCCCCACTGGCCGACGCAACCGAACAGGCGCTTGCTGAACACGTTGTCGACGAAGCGCACGTCGGTGACGCTGAAGCCACCCGACGGGTTGCTGTCGGAGGGGCTGTAGTCGTGGGCGTAGACGGAGAAGCCGCCACCGGCGATCAGGTTGTGCTTGACCAGGATGTCGCTGCTGCTCTTCTGGCCGTCCCAGATCGCGATCGCGCTGTCGGAGGAGTTGTTGTCGTCCGAGGTCATCAGCAGCGTGTTGTGCCGGATCAGGCCGTGCGAGGCGCCCTCGGTCTGGTAGCCGTCGATGTGTCCGTTGGCCGTGCGGGTCGTGAAGCTGTGCAGGTAGCTGTTGAGGACCGTGAAGTGGTCACCCTCGCTGGAGTCGCCGGACGAGGCCCAGCTGAAGACGCCGTCGTTGACGTGCTTGCAGTCCAGCCGGTTGACCTCGAGCGCGGTGCCCATGTGCCACACGCAGGCGTGGACGCCGCGCAGTCCGTCGGTGGCCGTGCGGACGATCTTGGCGCTCGCACCGTGCGTGACGCTGATGACGGCGGTGCCGTTGGCGTCCTCGCCGGTGCGGCCGCTGGTGCACTGCACGGCCACGTCACGGATGACGACGTTGGGCGCCTCGACGCTCAGGCAGCCCTTGATCTGCTGGCAGCTGACCAGGGCGCCGGCGGTGCGCAGGTGGATCACGGACTGGTTGTTGTCGCCGCGGGGCGTGAGCGTGCCCCCGGGGCAGTTCTTCGCCTGCGGGCCGGTGGTCCCGCCGCTGGGCCAGCCGCACGCGTGCAGGTGGGACCAGACGTAGGTGCCGGACGTCGCGCACTCGGACGGCGCGGAAGCGGTGGGGCCGGTGGTGGGGCTGGCGGTGGAGGCGGTGGTGCTGGTGGTCCGGGCCGTTGCGGGGCCCGGGGCGATGCCGACCAGGGCGGCGAGCACGCCGACCAGCAGGACGAGCGGGAGGGTCAGGGCGCCGGCGCGGGACCGGCGGGTCGTCAGGGCAGGCCTGTGGGGTGTGTCGAGCGTGTGGTGCACGTCTCTCCTCGAGTTCGGTGAGTTGTCCCCATGGCGCGTGTGAAGAATCCCCGAGCGACGGTCCCCGAAACGCCGGGGTGGCGCAAAATCGGCGCGAGCGTGAGCCATGTCACGCGAGTGCGGCCGATCGGCTCACCACGAGGTAGCGCTCGTCGGTGATCTCCCGGCCCCAGTACGCCGGCTCCGGCAGCAGGGTCAGGTCCGCCTGCCGCCCGACGGAGGCGAGCAGCTCGACGGTTTCGCGCGCGGCCAGCCCGGCCCCGTTGAACCAGCGACCCTCGACCAGGACCAGGCGGCCGCCCGGGGCGAGCAGCGCCTCCCAGCGCCGCAGCGTGTCGACGGGGTCGGGCAGCGCCCACAGCACGTGGCGGCACAGGACGACGTCGTAGGCGCCGGCCTCGAACGGCGGCGCCGACGCGTCGCCCTCGACGTAGGAGACGTCGGTGCGCGAGCCGGCCTTGGCGCGGGCGAGGCGGACCATTTCGGGGGAGAGGTCGAGGCCGTCGACGCGCCACCCGGCGTCGGCGAGGAGCAGCGAGAGGGTGCCGGTGCCGCAGCCGAGGTCGGCGGCCCGGCCGGGGGCGTCGGGCAGGTTGTGCAGCAGCAGCTCGCGCCAGACCTGCCGCACGGCGGGGTCGCGCAGGCCGTGGTCGGGGGCCTCGTCGAAGGCCGCGGCCTCGGCGTCCCAGATGTCCCGCTGCTCGTCGAGGTCGTACTCGTCGGTCACATCACCATCCGATCACGGGCCGTGCGGTTCCCCGGACAGACGCGCGCGACCGACCTAGCCTCGATGGCTGTTCGTCTCACTCGGGAGCCCTCATGACCACACTGCTCGGCCGCACCGTCCGCGTGCTGCTCGTCGTCCTCACCCTCGTCCTGGCCGCGCCGGCCGTCGCCGGCGCCTCCCCGATCGAGGACTACCCGCACTACCAGCCGCAGACGAAGTGCTCGCCCAAGGCGAAGCCTGGCACCGTCTACCTCGGCCACTGGCTGGTGCGGAAGTACGGCGGGGCGTTCGGCGGGATCTCCCGGCCGTGCGGCTCGGGCGGCACGTCGGAGCACAAGGAGGGCCGGGCCTTCGACTGGTCGCTCAACGCCGGCAACGACCACGACCGCGCCGTCGCGAAGGCGTTCATGGAGCGGGTGCGCCGTACCGACTCCCACGGCAACACCGACGCGTGGGCGCGGCGGATGGGGATCATGTACTGGATCTGGTCGGACCACATGTACTCCGCGTGGGACGGCTACCGCGCCGAGCCCTACCTGAGCAGCAGCTGCAAGACCAAGACGAAATGTTCCAAGACGCTGCGGCACCGCAACCACCTGCACATCTCGCTGACCCGCAAGGGCGGCAAGGGCCTGACCAGCTGGTTCGCGGGCCGGCTCGATCAGGGCTGAGCAGTCTGGGCGGGGTGAGCCGCGGCCCACTCCGCGCGGCTGATCTCGTAGAGCACCTCGCCCTGCTCCCAGCCGGGGACCGGGTCCTCCCACTCCTGGACCCACGAGTCGGTGTGCCGCAGGCCGACGCGGGCGAGCACGGCACGGGAGGCGGTGTTGACCGCCATCGTCGAGGCGAGGACCCGATCGACGCCCGGAACCCCGAACGCCTGGCCCACCGTCGCCCGGGCGCCCTCGGTGGCGAGGCCGCGGCCCCAGGCCGCGCGGCGCAGGCGGTAGCCCAGGCCCGCAACGGCGGGGTCGGCGGCGAACGACGAGGCCGACCACCAGCCGACGAACTCCCCGGCGGACCCGTCGCCGGTGAAGCCGACCCAGTAGCCCAGCCCGCGGGCGATGTCGCTCTGCGGGCCGCGCCGCTGGTCCCACTCGACGAGCGTCTCCTCGGGCGTGGCCGCCCGCCCGCGGATGAACGCCATCACCTCCGGGTCGGCGTTCAGCGCGACCAGGAGCGCGAGGTGCTCGTCCGCGACCGGGACCAGCGTCAGGCGGTCGGTGTGCAGCGTGGGGAGGTCGGGGCTCAGCCCGCCCACTCGGCCTTCCACCCGGTGACCTCGTCAGCCTTGCGCGCCGCCGGCCCGGTGTAGATGGCCGACGGGCGGATCAGCCGGCCGGTCTTCTTCTGCTCCAGGATGTGGGCCGACCAGCCGCCCGTGCGGGCGCAGGTGAACATCGAGGTGAACATGTTGGCCGGCACCTCGGCGAAGTCCAGGACGATCGCCGCCCAGAACTCCACGTTGGTCTCCAGCACGCGGTCGGGACGGCGCTCGCGCAGCTCGGCCAGGGCGGCCTGCTCGAGCGCCTCGGCGACCTCGTAGCGCGGGGCGTTGAGCTCGCGCGCCGTACGGCGGAGCACGCGGGCGCGCGGGTCCTCGGCGCGGTAGACGCGGTGGCCGAAGCCCATCAGCCGCTCGCCCTTGTCGAGCAGCCCCTTGACGTAGGCCGTGGCGTCGCCGGTCTCCTCGACGTCGGCGATCATGCCGAGCACGCGCGAGGGGGCGCCGCCGTGGAGCGGACCGCTCATCGCGCCGATGGCGCCGGAGAAGGCCGCGGCGACGTCGGCGCCGGTGCTGGTGATGACGCGGGCGGTGAACGTCGAGGCGTTCATGCCGTGCTCGGCCGCGGAGGACCAGTAGGCGTCGATCGCCTGGACGTGGAGGGGGTTGGCCTCGCCCTTCCAGCGGATCATGAAGCGCTCCGCGAGCGTGTGGCCCTGGTCGACCTCGCTCTGGGGGACGATCGGCTGGCCGAGGCCGCGGGCCGCCTGGGCGGCGTACGAGAGGACCATGACCGCGACCCGGCTGAGGTCGAGGCGGGCCTGCTCGTCGGAGATGTCGTAGGTCTGCTTCATGCCCAGCATCGGCGCGAGCATGGCCACGCCGGCCTGGACGTCGGCGCGGACGTCGCCGGTGTGGATCGGGATGTTGTAGGGCTCGGCGGGCGGCAGACCGGGCTGGTACTCGCCGTCGATGAGGAGGCCCCAGACGTTCTCGAACGGCACGCGGCCGACGATGTCCTCGATGTCGACGCCGCGGTAGCGGAGGGCGGAGCCCTCCTTGTCGGGCTCGGCGATCTCCGTCTCGAACGCAACGACACCTTCGAGTCCGTGGTGTACCTCAGTCATGCGCGCGCGACTCCTTGATCTCGGGGCGTCGAGCGGAGGGTTACCGCTCGGGAACATGTGCCGCAGGCATTCTGCACCCGGAGGCGCCCGAGCGACAGGATCGGGTGGGTAGCGTCCTCCTCATGGACCTGGCTTCGCTCCGCAACGAGTACTCCCGGGCCGGGCTGGTCGAGTCCGACCTGGCACCCGACCCGTTCACGATGTTCGACCGGTGGATGCGCGAGGTGGTCGAGGCCGGGGTGTACGACGCCAACGCGATGGTCGTCGCCACCGTCTCCGCGTCCGGGGCGCCGTCGTCGCGGATGGTGCTGCTCAAGGGCATCTCGCCCGCCGGCTTCGTCTTCTTCACCAACACCGGGTCACGCAAGGGCCAGGAGCTCGCGGCCAACCCGGCCTGCTCGCTGCTCTTCCCCTGGCACCCGCTGGAGCGCCAGGTCCGCGTCGACGGGGTCGCCTCGCTGCTGCCGCGGTCGGACGTCGAGGCCTACTTCGCCTCCCGCCCGCGTGGCTCCCGGCTCGGCGCCTGGGCGTCCCACCAGTCGAGCGTCGTGGCCGGCCGCGAGGAGCTCTCCACGGCGTACGACGAGGCCGCCGCCCGCTTCCCCGAGCCCGACGCCGTGCCGGTCCCCGACGAGTGGGGCGGCTACCTCGTCCGCCCCGAGGCGGTGGAGTTCTGGCAGGGGAGGCCGGGGCGCATGCACGACCGGCTGGTCTACCGGCGTACGCCCGAGGGGTGGCGGACCGAGCGGTTGGCGCCGTAGTCGTCCCGCAATCCGCTTGTGAGTGAGTACTCACTCACTTACGATGCGGGGCATGACTCCCCGAGGTGAGCGGGCGCGGCCGATGTCGCCCGACGAGCGGCGCGACGCGATCGTGGCGGCGACCGTGCCACTGCTGGCCCAGCAGGGCGGCACGGTGACGACCAAGGAGATCGCCGAGGCCGCCGGCATCGCGGAGGGCACGATCTTCCGGGTCTTCAAGGACAAGCGCGAGCTGTTCATGACCGTGGCGGAGCGAGTGATGAACCCGCCCGGCGGCCGCGAGGAGATGGCGGCCTACCTCGCGGGCACCGCCGACCTGCGGGCCCAGATGGTGCTGGTCGTGGAGCGACTGGTGGCCCGGATGGAGCAGGGCATGCTCGTGATGATGGCGCTGCGGTCGGTCTTCATGGCCGAGGGCCCCGACAAGCAGGCCAAGCACGAGAAGCCCGGCCCGCCCGCGTTCATCGTGGAGTCCAACCGCCAGCTGATGCTCAACCTCACCGAGGTGCTCTTCGCGCCGCACGCCGCCGAGCTGCGGGTCGCGCCCGCCACGGCAGCCCTGGTCCTGCGCAGCCTCGTCTTCGGCGCATGGCACCCGGGCATGCCGTTCTCCGAACACCCCTTCACCCCCGACGAGGTCGCCGACGTCGTCCTCCGGGGCATCGCCGAGCCAGGGAACCACTGATGCTGATCCGCCTCGTCCGCACCTACCTCCAGCCCTACAAGGGCCTGCTCGCGCTGGTCGTGCTGCTGCAGTTCACCGGCACGGTGGCCGCGCTCTACCTGCCCAGCCTCAACGCCGACATCATCGACAAGGGCGTCACCCAGGGCGACGTCCACTACATCCTGCGCACCGGCGGCGTGATGCTCGCCGTCGCGATGCTGCAGATCGGCTGCTCGGTCGCCGCCGTCTGGTTCTCCGCCCGGACGGCGATGGGCTTCGGCCGCGACGTGCGGTCCGAGATCTTCCAGCGGGTCGGGTCGTTCTCGCAGCGCGAGGTGCAGCACTTCGGCGCCCCGAGCCTGATCACCCGCGAGACCAACGACGTCCAGCAGGTGCAGATGCTGGTGCTGATGTCGTGCACGCTCATGGTGGCCGCGCCGATCATGATGGTCGGCGGTGTCGTGATGGCGATGCGCGAGGACCTCGGCCTGTCCTGGCTGCTCGCGCTGGCCATCCCGGCCCTGCTCGGGTCGGTGGCCTTCATCGTGACCCGGATGGTGCCGAGCTTCCGCGTCATGCAGGAGCGCATCGACGAGGTCAACCGGCTGCTCCGCGAGCAGATCACCGGCGTCCGGGTGGTCCGCGCGTTCGTCCGCGAGCCGCACGAGACCGAGCGCTTCGCCGCCGCCAACCAGGACCTCACCGTCGTCGCGGTGCGGGCCGGGCGCTGGCTGGCCACGATGTTCCCCGCCGTGATGCTGATCCTCAACGTCTCCTCGGTGGCGGTGCTGTGGTTCGGCGGCCACCGGGTGGCCAACGGCGACATGCAGGTCGGCGCGCTGACGGCGTTCCTGGCCTACCTCGTGCAGATCCTGATGTCGGTGATGATGGCGACCTTCATGCTGATGATGGTGCCGCGCTCGGCCGTCTGCGCCGACCGGATCATGGAGGTGCTCGACACCGAGACCTCCGTCGTGCCGCCGGCCGCCCCGGTCCAGCACGTCGTCGAGCACGGCACGCTGCGGTTCGAGGACGTCGAGTTCACCTACCCGGGCGCCGACGTCCCCGTCGTACGACGGGTGTCGTTCGAGGCGCAGCCGGGCCAGACGGTGGCCGTCATCGGGTCGACCGGCGCCGGCAAGAGCACGATGGTGAACCTCGTGGCGCGGCTCTTCGACGTGACCGGTGGCCGGGTGCTGGTCGACGGCGAGGACGTCCGCGACCTCGACCCCGACCTGCTCTGGTCGGTGCTCGGACTGGTGCCGCAGAAGGCCTACCTCTTCTCCGGGACGGTCGCGTCCAACCTGCGCCACGGCAACCCCGACGCGACCGACGAGGAGCTGTGGGCGGCGTTGGAGATCGCGCAGGGCCGCGACTTCGTCGCGGCGATGCCGGAGGGGCTCGACAGCCCCATCGCCCAGGGCGGCACCAACGTCAGCGGCGGCCAGCGCCAGCGGCTCGCGATCGCGCGGGCCTTGGTGCGCAAGCCCGAGATCTACCTCTTCGACGACTCCTTCTCCGCCCTCGACCTCGCCACCGACGCCCGGCTGCGGGGCGCGCTCAAGCCGGTGACCCGCGACGCGACGGTGCTGATCGTGGCCCAGCGGGTCTCGACCATCCGCGACGCCGACCTGATCCTCGTCGTCGAGGACGGCCAGGT
Organism: Nocardioides ginsengisegetis; assembly: GCF_014138045.1. NCBI lineage: Bacteria > Bacillati > Actinomycetota > Actinomycetes > Propionibacteriales > Nocardioidaceae > Nocardioides > Nocardioides ginsengisegetis. Next base: position 3,459,754 of record NZ_JACGXA010000001.1, on the reverse strand, counting down.
CGTCGGCCGCGGCACGCACGACGAGCTGCTCGAGACGTGCGAGACCTACCGGGAGATCGTCCGCTCCCAGCTGAGCGCGGAGGAGGCAGCATGAGCGGCACGCTCAAGGAGACCGAGCGGATCCAGGCCGGACCGGGTCCGGGCCGCGGTCCGTTCGGCGGCGGCATGGTCGGCCAGAAGGCCTCCCACTTCAAGCCGTCGGCCAAGCGGCTCGTCGCGCGGATGGCCCCCGACAAGCCCAAGGCGATCGCCGTGGTCGCGCTGGCCGTGGTCAGCGTGTTCCTGTCCGCGATCGGCCCGCGCATCCTCGGCAAGGCGACCGACCTGATCTTCGCCGGCCTGATCGGCCAGCAGCTGCCGGCCGGGGTCACCAAGGCGCAGGCCGTCGAGGCGCTGCGCCAGCGGGGCGACGACCGGTTCGCCTCGATGGTGTCCTCGATGGACCTGACGCCGGGCCAGGGGGTCGACTTCGGTGCGGTGGCCGACGTGCTCCTCCTCGTGCTCGGGGTGTACGTCGCCGCCTCGTTGCTGGCGTGGCTGCAGGGCTACCTGCTCAACGACGTCGTGCAGGGCACCGTCCTGCGGATGCGGGCCGAGGTCGAGGACAAGGTCAACGCGCTGCCGTTGTCCTACTTCGACCGGCAGCCGCGCGGCGAGCTGCTGAGCCGGGTCACCAACGACATCGACAACATCAGCCAGACCCTGCAGCAGACGATGAGCCAGCTGCTCACCTCGCTGCTGACCGTGCTCGCGGTGCTGTCGATGATGTTCTGGATCTCGCCGGTGCTGGCGCTGGTCGCGCTGGTCTCGGTGCCGATCTCGATGCTGGTCACCCGCGCGGTGATGAAACGCTCGCAGGGCATGTTCGTCGAGCAGTGGCGCCGTACGGGCACGCTCAACGCGCACGTCGAGGAGACCTTCTCGGGCCACGCGCTGGTCAAGGTGTTCGGCCGGCAGCGCGAGGTCGAGGCGACCTTCGACGCCGAGAACGAGCGGCTCTACGAGGCGTCCTTCGGGGCGCAGTTCGTCAGCGGGCTGATCATGCCGGTGATGATGTTCGTCGGGAACCTCAACTACGTCGTCATCGCCGTCCTCGGCGGGCTCCGGGTCGCCAACGGGTCGATGTCGCTGGGCGACGTGCAGGCGTTCATCCAGTACTCCCGCCAGTTCACCCAGCCGCTCACGCAGGTCGCCTCGATGGCCAACCTGCTGCAGTCGGGTGTCGCGTCGGCCGAGCGGGTCTTCGAGCTGCTGGATGCCGAGGAGCAGAGCGTCGAGCTGTCCGGGGCTGCCGCTGTGCCCGGGGCGCGGCACGGCGAGGTGCGCTTCGAGCACGTGTCGTTCTCCTACGACGAGGCGACGCCGCTGATCGAGGACCTGTCGCTGGTGGCCGCGCCGGGGCAGACCGTCGCGATCGTCGGGCCGACCGGTGCGGGCAAGACGACGCTGGTCAACCTGGTCATGCGGTTCTACGAGGTGACCGGCGGCCGGATCACCCTCGACGGCGTCGACATCGCCTCGATGCCGCGCTCGGCGCTGCGCTCCCAGATCGGCATGGTCCTGCAGGACACCTGGCTGTTCGCCGGGACGATCCGCGACAACATCGCCTACGGACGGCCGGGCGCGACCGAGGAGCAGATCCTCGAGGCCGCGCGGGCGACGTTCGTCGACCGCTTCGTGCACTCGCTGCCCGACGGCTACGACACCCACATCGACGAGGACGGCTCCAACCTGTCCGCCGGCGAGCGGCAGCTGGTCACGATCGCCCGGGCTTTCCTGGCCTCGCCGGAGCTGCTGATCCTCGACGAGGCGACCTCGTCGGTCGACACCCGCACCGAGCTGCTGCTGCAGCACGCCATGGCGGCCCTGCGCACCGACCGCACGTCGTTCGTCATCGCGCACCGGCTCTCGACCATCCGCGACGCCGACCTGATCCTGGTGATGGAGGACGGCGCGATCGTCGAGCAGGGCACCCACGAGTCGCTGCTCGCCGACGACGGTGCCTACGCGCGGCTGTACAACGCGCAGTTCGCGGCGGCGGTGGCGTGAGCGTGGGGGGATAGTCCCCACCGCAGATGTCGTCGAACGGACCCGATCGCGACAACTACGTTGGGGACTACCCCCGCAGGACCCCCCTCAGGAAGCGCCGCGGACAAATGCCTTGATGCGGCGACCGGGGGCACCTACCGTGGTGGGACACGGGAAAGGAGGTGGTCCGAAGAATGAATTCTTATGGGACGCGTGAGGTGGCTGCGCGCTAGCAGCAACCGTCAGCGAAGTACTGCTGGCAAATCCAACGCAGACACCCGACCCGCAGGTGATCCGGTCATCACGTCCACCGGAGCGGGCCTCATCCCGAGGTCCACACCTGCGGGTCGTTGCATTTCCCGGCCCTCAGACGGTCGGCATCTCCTCGGTCGCCGCATCGTCGGCCCGCTCCCGGCGCGTCGCGGCGAGCGCATCGGTGGTGAGCGAGGCGGCGAGGGACAGCACGATCCAGATCCCGACGGCGCACAGGCCGAGCCGGACCAGCGCCACGTCGAGCGACACGGTCCCGGAGACGAGGGCGCCGTACAGCGCGGGGGAAGTGATGATCAGCGCGCCGCAGACGACGGGCCAGGACAACGGGTTCATGCAACAGCTCCTGCCGGCAGCTCGGCGCCGATGACGCCCTCGGACCTGATCTGCTCGGCACCCGTGAGCTCCTGGTAGGACAGCACCGCGAGGCGCGGCACGATCGGGTGCACGAGACGACGTACGGCGGCGCGCACCTGCGGGGCACACACCAGCACGGGCCGGATGTTCCGGTTCTCGACGTCGGTCGCGAGCTGCGCGAGCCGGGTGATCAGCGCGTGGCTGGTCTCCGGGTCGAGCGCGATCGTCGCGCCGTGGTCGGTGGGTCGCAGCGACTCCAGGATCCGCTGCTCGAGCTGCGGCTCGAAGGTGAGGACGTGCAGCGCCTTGTCGACGAGGTACGGCGCGGCGACCGCCGGGCCGAGCGCCATCCGGGCGGCCTCGACGAGCGGGTCGAGCTCCTTGGTGCGCGCGGCGCGCAGCGAGAGGGCCTCGAAGATCCGGACCAGGTCGCGGATCGAGACGCCCTCCTCGAGCAGCGACTGGAGGACCCGCTGGATCTCGCCGAGGCTGAGCTGGGCGGGGGTGAGCTCCTCGACCACGACGGGGTGGCTGCGCTTCACGACGTCGGTGAGCATCCGGACGTCCTCACGCCCGAGGAGGCGCGCGGCGTGCTGGGTGACGACCTCGGCGAGGTGGGTGGTGACGACCGAGGCGCGGTCCACGACGGTGGCGCCGGACAGCTCGGCCTGGCTGCGCAGCTCGGCCGGGATCCACTTGGCCTCGAGGCCGAACACCGGCTCCTGGGTGGGTTCACCCGGCAGCGAGCCGAGGAAGTCGCCGATGGCGAGGACGCAGCCGGGGGGCGCCTCGCCGCGGGCGACCTCGATGCCGAACAGCAGGATCGCGTAGGTGCGCGAGGGCAGCTCGAGGTTGTCGCGGGTGCGCACCGGCGGCGCCACGATGCCCAGGTCGACGGCGATCTTCCGGCGCAGCGACTTGACCCGCTCGAGCAGGTCGCCGCCGGCGTTGGTGTCGACGAGGTCGATCAGGTCCGCGGAGAGCTCGAGGCCGAGCGGGTCGACCTGGATCTCGGCCGCCAGCAGCTCGGGGGTGTCGGCGGACGCGAGGGCCGGCGCGGCCGCCTCGGGGGCCGGGGCGTCGGCGGCCTCCTGCACCCGCGACGACGCGATCAGCATCAGCCCGCCGGCGAGCACGAAGGGGATCTTGGGCAGCCCCGGGATCAGGCAGAGCGAGAACGCCGCGAAGCCGGCCACCCGCAGCGGCATCCGGTTGGCGGTGATCTGCCGGACGATGTCGGAGCCCATGTCGTCCTCGCCGGTCGCCCGGGTGACGATCAGGCCGGTGGCGACCGAGAGCAGCAGCGCGGGGATCTGGGAGACGAGGCCGTCACCGACGGAGAGCAGCGAGTAGGTGTTGATCGCGTCGCCGAAGGCCATGCCGTTCTGCCCGACGCCGACCGCGAAGCCGCCGATGAGGTTGACCAGCGTGATGATGATGGCCGCGACCGCGTCGCCCTTCACGAACTTCGAGGCGCCGTCCATCGCGCCGTAGAAGTCCGCCTCCGCGTGCACCTCGGCCCGCCGCTTGCGGGCCTGGTCCTCGTCGATGAGGCCGGAGTTGAGGTCGGCGTCGATGGCCATCTGCTTGCCGGGCATCGCGTCGAGGGTGAAGCGGGCGCCGACCTCGGCGACCCGACCGGCACCGTTGGTGATGACGGTGAACTGGATGACGAGCAGGATCGCGAACACGATCAGGCCGACGATCAGCGAGCCGCCGACCACGAAGTGGCCGAACGTGTCGATCACCTTGCCGGCGTACCCGTCGAGCAGGACGAGCCGGGTGGCGCTGACGTTGAGTGCCAGCCGGAACAGGGTCATCACCAGGATGACGGCGGGGAACGCCGCGAAGTCGAGCGGCCGTGCCACGAACATCGCGGTCATCAGCACCAGCAGCGCGCCGGTGATGTTGAGCGCGATGAGCAGGTCCAGGACGATCGCCGGCAGCGGCACGACCAGCATCACGACGATCATCACGATGCCGACCGGCACACCCAGCTGGGTCAGCCGTTTGAGGGCCATGGACTCGTCCTTCGGGGTCGATCGGTGCGGCGCCGTCCCTGGCACTTCGCGACTCCGTCCTGGCGTCCCCGGTCCTATCGGCCGGTCGGGGGCCCTGCTGAGGTGTTCGGGGGCACCGGCTCCTCCGTCGTACGGCGCCGCCGGCCGAGGGCCGGGACCGCCGGCAGGTCCTCCTCGACACGCGGGCTGCGGTGCTCGCCTCCGGACGCGCCGCGCGAGCGGCGGCTGATCACGAACGCCAGGACCTGGGCGACCGCGGCGAACAGCTCGGGCGGGATCTCGTGGCCGACCTGGGTGGAGGTGTAGAGCGCCCGCGCGAGCGGGACGTCGCGGACCAGGGGCACGCGGTGCTCCCCGGCCCGCTCGCGGATCGCGGCGGCGATGGCGCCGGCGCCGCGGGCCACGACGCGCGGGGCGCCCCGCTCGGGCTCGTAGCGGAGCGCGATGGCCACGTGGGTCGGGTTGACCAGCACCACGTCGGCGGTGGGGACGTCGGCCATCATCCGGTTGCGCGCGGCGGCGAGCTGGCGGGCCCGCATGGCGCCCTTGACGAGCGGGTCGCCCTCGGACTGCTTGTGCTCCCGCTTGACCTCGTCCTTGGTCATCCGGGTCTTCTTGCCGACCCGGCGGCGCTGCACGAGGTAGTCGAGGACGGCCATCAGCAGGCCGGCCACGGCCACCGATCGGATCATCGAGCCGGCGTGGTCGGAGACCCCGGCGAGCACCACCGGGATCGGGATCAGCCCGCCGAGGTAGGGCATCATCCCGCGCACCGCCGACCAGACGAGCAGGCCGACGACGGCGCTCTTCATCAGCATCTTGGCGCCCTCCCACAACGCCTGCGGGCCGAAGAGCCGCTTGGCGCCGGAGATCGGGTTGAGCTTGGAGAGCTTGGGCTTGACCGACTTGGTGGCGAGGAAGAAGCCGCCCTGAGCAAGCGCCCCCGCGACGCCGATCAGCATGATCCCCGAGCCGAGGATGATCACGGCCTTGAAGGCATGCAGGAGCCCCTCGTGCAGGATCCGGAACGCCATGCCGGTGCTGGCCTCCCCACCGGTCGACAGCGAGGTGGCCATCAGGTCGCGCAACGTGCCCAGCTCGTGGCCGAGCAGGCTCGGCAGCGCGGCACCGACCAGCAGCACCGCGGCCCACCCGCCGAGCTCCTGGGTGCGCGGGACCTGTCCCTCCTTGCGGTTCTCCTTCCGCTTCTTCGCGGTCGGCTTCTCGGTCTTCTCCTCGCTCACGGCCTCGTCACCCCGCTCCGCAGAGGGCGGCCATCGCCTGGGTGGCGAGCTCCGCGAGCCGCGGCACCGCGGGCGGAAGGACCGGGAAGGACAGGCCGAGCAGGAGGAGCGTGAGCCCGATCTTGGCCGGGAACATCACGTTGATGGCGTTGAGCTGCGGCGCGATCTTGGTGAGCAGCGCGAGGCCCAGGTCGGCCAGGAACAGCACGGCGATCATCGGCAGCGCGATCTGCACGGCGGTCACGAAGAACATCCCGAAGGCCCGGACCAGGACGTCGTCGGCGCCGGACCAGTCGGGTGTGGTGCCGAGCGGCAGGAAGTGGAAGGTCCGGAGCAGGCCGCCGAGCACGAGCAGGTGGCCGCCGGTCACGAAGAGCAGGACGGTGGCGAGCAGCTGGTGGAACTTCCCGAAGACGGTGTTGGAGTTCATCGACAGCGGGTCGAAGCCCTGGGCCAGCGCGAAGCCGCCGAACACGTCGATCATCGAGCCGGCCGCAGCCACGGCGGACAGCAGCAGGTGGGTCACGAAGCCCATCGCGACCCCGACCAGCACCTGGGTGCCGACGTTGAAGAGCAGCCCCACCGTGTCGAGCGGGATCGCCTCGCCCGCGGGGGCGACCGCGAAGGCGAGGCCCAGCGCGAGGACGAGCTTGGCCATCGCGGGGATGCTGCGCCCGGCGAACGGCGGCACGACGGCCAGCCACGCCAGGATCCGGATCGAGGCGAGCAGGAACGCGACGAGCGGCTCGCCCCCGACGGTGAGGGTCATCGGACGGTCACGGTGACCTCAGCCGAGCATGGAGGGGAGCGCCTCGAAGAGGTCGGTGGTGAACGTGATCAGCGTGTGCAGCATCCAGTTGCCGCAGACCAGCAGGGCCAGGCCGACGCCGAGCAGCTTCGGCACGAACGCCAGCGTGACCTCCTGGATCTGGGTCATCGACTGGAAGAGCGAGACGGTGAAGCCGATGACCAGCGAGGTCATCAGGATCGGCGCGGAGAGCTTCAGCGCGACGACCATGGTGCGCAGGGCGATCTCGATGATGGCGGTGTCGGTCATGGGTGTCCTACTGGTAGCTCGCGACGAGTGACTTGATGACGAGTGCCCAGCCGTCCACCAGGACGAAGAGCAGCAGCTTGAAGGGCAGCGACACCATCACCGGCGGCATCATCATCATGCCGAGCGCCATCAGCGCCCCGCTCACGACGATGTCGATGACGAGGAACGGGATGAAGACGATGAAGCCGATGATGAAGGCCTGCTTGAGCTCGCTCAGCACGAACGCCGGCACCAGCGTCGTCGTCGCGACGTCGCCCCGGTCCTTCGGCATGTCCTTGCCGGCGACGCTGGTCAGCAGCTCGAGCTCGTTGTCGTCGGTGTTGTCGAGCATGAAGCCGCGCAGCGGCTGGATGCCGTCCTCGAAGGCGACCGACGCGGTCTTGTCGCCGTTGAGGTAGGGCTGCACGCCGGCATCGTTGATGGCCGAGAGCACCGGCCCCATGATGAACAGGCTGAGGAAGAGCGCCAGGCCGGCCAGCACCTGGTTGGGCGGCGTCTGCTGCAGGCCGAGCGCGTTCCGGGTCAGGCCGAGGACGACCAGGATCTTGGTGAACGCCGTGCAGGTGAGCAGGATCGCCGGCAGCAGCGAGATCAGGGTCAGCCCGATCAGCACGGTCACGGACGTGGACGGCTTGTCGGTCAGGCCGCCGAGGTCGATGGTGACGCCGTCGCCGGCGGCCGGTCCGCCCGGACCCCTCGGGCCGGTGGGATCGGCGTACGCCGCCGTGGTGCCGAGGACGAGCCAGGTGACGATGCCGAGCGCGGAGCCGAACGACCAGAGGAGGAGGCGCCTCACGACGCGCGCCCGGTCGCGGCCGCGAGGGCCTGCTTCCAGGTGTCGGGGCTGAGCACGGACCCGGCCAGCGGGCCGGGCGCGGTGGCACTGCCCTTTGCGGGCACCAGCGTCGGCTTCTCGACGACGTCCGCGCGGCGCTTGCCGGCGACGGGCACGACGACCTCCGGGACGGCCGGCTGGGCGACCTCGGAGGGGTCCAGCTCGGCGAGGACTCGGACCTGCTGCTCGGTGGTGCCGAGGACGAGGACGCGGGAGCCGACGGTCACGACGGAGACCGACGTGGTGCGGGTCAGGGGCTGGCGGTGCAGGACCCGGACCAGCGCGCCGTGGTGGCCGCGCATCCGCTTCGACCCGAAGCGGGCGATGAGCAGCAACAGGCCGACGACGACGGCCAGCGAGAAGACCAGGCGGACGGTGAGCTCGAGCACCCGTCAGCCCACCGCAGCGTCGGTGACGATCTCGGTGATCCGCAGGCCGAAGTCCTCGTCGACGACGACGACCTCGCCGCGGGCGATCAGGCGGCCGTTGACCAGCAGGTCGGCGGGGCTGCCGGCGGCGCGGTCCAGCTCGAGCACGGCACCGGGCGAGAGGTCGAGGAGCTCGCGGACGGTCATCCGGGCGCGGCCGATCTCGACGGTGACCTCCATGTCCACGCCGTGCAGCAGCTCGATGCCGCGGCTGCGGACCGGGCCACGCGTGCCGATCAGCTGCTGGCCGTCTCCGGCGGAGGCGGCCGCGGAAGCGGCGGAGGCGGCCGGGGCGGCGGCGGGAAAGGCCGGGGCGGCGGCGGGGGACTGCTCGACCTCGGCGGCCAGTGCGGGGGCGTAGAGCGCCGAGCGCAGTGTGTAGTCGGGGACGAGGACCGCGGCCGACGTGGTCCGGCCGACCAGCGCGGAGGCGGAGAAGGAAGAGCCCAGGTCGGCGGTGACCAGGGACAGGTCGACGGCGCGGGCGGCGCCGACCCGGGCGTGCAGCGCCTCGCCGATGGCGTCGAGGGTCGGCTGCAGCGCGGAGGCCAGGTCGAGGCCGCCGAGCGGGCTCGACTCCAGCGCCTGCACGAGCTCGTCGCCGACGAGCACGGCGACCCGGCCCGAGAGCTGGCCCTCGAGCTCGGCGATGACCGCGCCGGCATACCCGCGGACAACGTCGGGCGTGCCCGGCTGCGCGGCGGCCGGGGTGAGCGGCTCGGGCGACGGCAGCACCTGCGCGGCGGCGGTCGCGACGCTCAGGGCGAGCCGGGCCTCGTCGGTCGGGAGCGGGACGGTGGTCATGCGGTCTCCTTCGGGGTGCCCACGATCAGGGCGGCGAGCCGGGGGCCGCGGGCACCCGCGGTGGCGTGGGCGAACGTGGTCCCGTCGACGACGACCTCGAGGGGTGCGGCGGCGGGGTGCCCGAGGCGTACGACGTCGCCCGGGGCCAGGTCGGTGAGGTCACCGGGGCCGAGCACGGTCGGCCGGACCCGGACGGCCACCTCGACGGGGACGCCCTCGAAGCGGTGCCGCAGCTCGGCGGCGGACAGCGCCCGCTGGGAGCGCTCCCGCTCCGAGACCGGCACCGGGGCGGCGGCCTTGACCAGGTGGGGGAGCAGGCCGGCGAACGGCAGGCAGATGGTCATCCGGTAGCCGCGCTCGTTGATCCGCAGCTCGAACGCCGCGACGACCATGACGTCCGAGGCACCGGCGACCTGCGCGAACTGCGGGCTGTACTCCACTCCGGTGACCATCGGGTCCAGCGGCACGATGCCGGCCATGGAGTAGCGCATCTCGCCGAGGAGCCGCTCGATCATGCCGCCGGCGATGCCGGACTCGATCTCGCTGAGCGGCCGCTGCGGCTGCTTGGTGCTGCCCGGGCCGCCGAGCATGTGGTCGATGCAGGTCATGGTCGCCTGCAGCGGGATCTCGAGGACGCCGAGGGTGTGCATGGGCTCGGCGGAGAACATCGTGAGGTACGTCGAGGCGTCCAGGCTGTCGACGTACTCCGCGTAGGTGCGCTGGTCGACCGAGGTCAGCGTGACCTGGCAGACGGTGCGCAGCGAGGAGGTGAAGACCGTGGTCGCCTGCCGGGCGAAGCCGTCGAAGGCGACCTGCAGCATCCGGCCGTGCTCGCGGGAGAGCTGGATCGGGCGCCGGAAGTCGTAGGAGACCGGCTCCGCCAGGGCGCGCCGACGCGACCGGCCGGCCGGGAGGTCGGCGCCGGGCTGCCCGGGGGCAGGCGTGGAGGGGACGGCGGAGCGGAGCACGTCTGGACCATTCGGCGTGCTCGCGGCCGTCCTGAGGGGAAATCGGCTCCCCGAATTGCTACCCGGTGTGTCGGGCCCGGGTCACTGGGTGACGAACTCGGTGAAGTACACCCCCATCACGTCCCCGTCGTAGCTCTCGCTGAGGGCCTTGACCAGCTTCTTCTTCAGCGCGTGGCGCGACGCCGGCCGGGAGACCTGCGCGACCGGGAGGCCGCTGAACAGCTCGATCGTGTCGTCGAGCGCCTTGCTGCCGTCGAGCTCCCCGGCGCCCTCGGTCAGCTGGAGCGCGAGCCCGATCTTGAGGTAGTGCCCCGAGGCGAGGTTGATCTGGGTGGACTCCAGCGACATGATCTCGCCGGGCTTCGGCTCCTCGGAGCCGCCCGGCTTGAGCACGAACCAGTAGCCGACGCCGCCGACCAGGGCCAGCACGATGATCAGGATGCCGAGCAGCTTCTTCTTGCTGCGGCCGCCCTTGGCGGGGGCCTCGGCGGCCTCGGGCTCGTCCGGGGCCGTCGGCTTGAGTGCGGTCACGGTGTTCACGATTCTCCTTCGGTCCCGGAACGGCTCCGGGCGACGTCGTCCAGCAGCTCCCGCGACTCCGACGGGATCCCCGACAGCACGACGATGTCGACGCGCTTGTTCACCTGCTGCGAGCCCGGTCGGGACGGGTCCTCCAGGGGTCGTTCGTGGCCGAAGGCCGACATCGAGAGCCGGTCCTGCGGGATGTGCCCGACCTCGTTCATCCGGCGCAGCACCGTGACGGCCCGTGCGGCGGAGAGGTCCCAGTCGGTGGCGTAGTACTTCGGGTGCACCTTGACCTGGTTGGTGTGGCCGTCGATGCGCAGCGGGTCGGGGACGTCGCGGAGCACCGGGGCCAGGGTGTCGACGACCAGCTGGCCGCGGGGGCTGAGCACGGCGACGTCGGCGCGGAAGACCACGTGCTTGCTGACCAGGCTGACGACCAGGCCGCGGTCGTCGATCGTCGTGCGCACGTCGTCCTGGAGGCCGTGCTTGGCCAGCGCCGACTCGAGGCGGGCCCGGATCTTCTCCAGCCGCTTCACCTCGGTCTCGGCCTCGGTGTACTTCGCGCGTTGCAGGACCCGCTCCTGGCCCTGGACGGCTGCGACCACCTGGGCCTTCTGGTCGGCCGGCAGGCCCTGGAAGGCCTTGTCGGAGACGAGCTCCTCGGCCACCGTCTCGCCCTCGCCGTCGAGCAGCGCGTCGCTGCCCTTCATGAACGACGACTGCTGGCCGAAGCCGTCGGCCAGGCCGGAGCGGAGCGCGTTGTACTTCTTCTCGTCGACCGAGCTCATCGCGAACATCACGATGAACAGCACCATCAACAGGGTGAGCATGTCGGCGTAGGTGACCAGCCAGCGCTCGTGGTTCTCGTGCTCCTCCTCGTGACCGCGGCGGCGTCGACGGGAGGCCATCAGGCGGCCTCGGTCTCGCGCTGCTCGGCGGGGAGCAGCGAGCGCAGCCGCTGCGCGACGATCCGCGGGTTGGAGCCCGCCTGGATCGCGGCGACGCCCTCGATGACCAGCTCCATGCGCTGGGTGTCGAGCTCGCCGAGCCGCTTGAGGCGGGCCGCGATCGGCAGGAAGATCGCGTTGGCCGAGAGCACGCCCCACAGGGTGGCGATGAAGGCGCCCGCGATGAGGTGGCCGAGCTCCTCGGGCTGGGCGAGGTTCTCCAGCACGTGCACCAGGCCCATGACCGTGCCGACGATGCCGATGGTGGGGGCGTAGCCGCCGGCCGCGGCCCAGAACTTCGCGGCCTGCTTGGCCTCCGACTCCTGGGCGCTGATCTCGGACTCGAGGATGTCGCGCAGCTCGTCGGGGTCGGTGCCGTCGATCGCGAACGTCACCGAGCGCACCAGGAAGTCGTCGTCGATGTCCTTGAGCTCGTCCTCCAGCGACAGCAGCCCCTCGCGGCGGGCCTTCTCGGCCAGCGACACGATCTGGGTGACCAGCTCGCCGGCCTGCGGGGCGGGGGCGGTGAAGGCGCGCTTGAGCCCGCCGAACGCCAGCTTGGCGTCGCCCATGGTGCCGCCGGCCAGCGAGATCAGCAGGGTCGCGCCGAAGACGAGCAGCATCGGCGGGAATGTCACCAGGCTCATCGGGTTGCCACCCTCGAGCACGTTGGACACGATCACGACGACCAGCGCCACGACGACGCCGATCAGGGTTGCCGGATCCATCAGGACTCCGAGCTCGTGCGCCGGGCCGCCGCGACCTCGGTCAGCTCGGTGACGGTGCCGAGGCGGCGCGGCTCGTCGGTGCGGTGGCTGGAGGGCCCGCCGTGACCCGCGTGGTGGCCCGGCTGCTCGAACGCCAGGACGTTGCTCATCGCGATGATCTCGCCGCGGTGGCGTCGTACGGCGGAGACGATCTGGTCGACCGAGTCGGTCACGACGTACTTCTTGCCGTCGACGAGCGTGACCACCGTGTCGGGGGTCGCGTCGACGCGTTCGATCAGGTCCGCGTTCAGGGCGAACATCGAACCGGAGAGTCGCGTGAGCGTGATCATGGGCGCACCATCCTTGTGCCGTACACGAGGAGCCATCCGTGGCTCCTCGACGTATCCCTTCGGCAGCGGCGCGGCCGACCTGAGGCCTTCCGCCGGAAGGGACGACAGGAGCCCGCCCTCCCGATGGGAAGGCGGGCCCCGTGCCGGATCCGCGGGCGGCGGTCAGCGCTTGATGTTGACGAGGTCTTCGAGCACCTGGTCGGAGGTGGTGATGACGCGCGAGGACGCCTGGAAGCCACGCTGCGCGAGGATCAGGTTGGTGAACTCGGCGGCCAGGTCGACGTTGGACATCTCCAGCGCGCCGCCCATGAGCGACCCGCGGCGGCCCTCGCCGGAGACTCCGTACGACGCCTGTCCGGAGCTGGCCGTGGCGGCGAACGAGGTGTCCCCGACCTTGGCGAGGCCCATCGGGTTGTCGAAGTCGGCGATCTCGATCTGGGCGATGTCGCGCTGGGTGCCGTCGGAGTAGGTGCCGACGACCTTGCCGTCGGCGCCGATGGTGTACGCCGTCAGGTCGGCGTTGCCGGGGCCGGGCTGGGCAGCGACGGTCTTGGCCAGCACGATGTCGCCGGCGGTGCCGGTGTGCTGGCCGTTCGCGTCGAACGACGTGTAGCCCTGGACGCGGCCGCCGTCGGAGGCCACCAGCATCCCGGTCTCGTCGAAGGTGAACGCCCCGGCGCGGGTGTAGACCTCCTGGTTGCCCTTGGCCAGCACGAACATGCCGTCGCCTTGGAGCATCAGGTCCGTGGAGCGGCCGGTCATCTGCGCCGAGCCCTGGCCGAAGTTGGTGCTGGTCGCCGCGACCTGCACGCCCAGGCCGACCTGGATGGGGTTGCGGCCGCCGAGGCCGTTGCTGCCGGCGGACGCACCGGTGAGCATCTGGCTCAGGGTGTCCTGGAAGACGGTGGTGCTGGCCTTGAAGCCGATGGTGTTCGCGTTGGCGATGTTGTTGCCGGTGACGTCGAGCATGACCTGGTTGACGCGCAGGCCGCTGATGCCGGCGAAGAGCGAGCGGAGCATGGGGTTCCCTCCCTGGGAATGAGCTGTCTGGGGTGGAGCAGGAGGTGGATCAGGGGGTGGACGGCGTGTCCGGGGTCGTGTCGTCCGCGGTGGGCGGCGTGTAGGGCGCCCCGACCGTCTGGATCTGGCCGAGCGAGACCTGGGTGCCGTCGACGACGAGCATCGGACCGTTGGCGTCGTAGGTCACCGACTGCACCGTCCCCGACACCGACCCTCCATCGGCGTCGAGGTAGGTCACCGGCTTGCCCACCAGGTTGCTGGCCCCGAAGGAGACCTGGGCAGCGAGCAGGGCGGAGGTCTGGTCCGCGACGTCCTGCATCTTCTCCAGCGACGTGAACTGCGCCGACTGCGAGAGGAATTGGCTGGAGTCGGCGGGGTTCATGGGGTCCTGGTAGCGCAGCTGGGCGACCAGCAGCTGCAGGAACATCTCCTTGTCGGGACCCGACGTACCCGGCGCCTGGGTCGTCGGCTGGTACATCCCGGTCGAGACGGGCTCGACGGACGGAATGGACACGTTCACCTCCTCACACGGTCACGTCGAGACCCGCACGGGCTCGCGTGACCGACTCGGTTCGGCGCAACGGGCTCGTCGCGTCGGGGGTGCCGTCCATGGCGGTGCTGCTTCCACGTGGGGGGGACTGGCCGGGCCGGCCGTCCTGCTGGCCGCCCTGGGCCGCGGCCTGGCGGTTGCCGGCGCCCGCGCCGCCGGCGAGGTCGCCGCGAAGGTCGGTGCCGGTGGTGGTCGGGGTCGTCGCCGCGACGGGGGTCGCGGTGCCGGACGGCAGGTCGCGTACGACGACCCGCGCGTCCGTGCTGCCCACGGCGTCGAGCAGCCGGCGCAGCTCGGGCGTGCCCTCGACGAGCGCGCGATGGGCCTCGCCGCCGCTGGCGGACAGGCTGACCTGGAGCTCACCGCGGCGGCTGGTCAGCACGACGCGGACCTCGCCGAGGTTCTCCGGCTGGAGGCGGACCGTGACCCGCTTCGGGCCGTCGCCGAGCCCGGCCACCCGGAGCACCTCCGGGAACACCTGGTGGGTGACCCGGACCGCGGGCGACGAGGTCGTCGCGGGCGGGGTTGCCGTCATCGCGGTCGGGGCGACGAGGGCGGCCGGCGCGGCCACCGGGGTGAGCACCGGGGTGGGCGCGGGTTGCTGGGTCGGCTGGGCCTGCTCGGTGGCGGGGGCCGGCGCCGGTGCGGTCCCGGGCGCGCTCGCGGGGAGCGGTTGGTGGGCTGCCGTCTCGGGCCCGGCAGCGGTCGCGGCCGGCTCGCTCGCGTCGCCGGCGGGCGCCGTGGCAGGCCGGGCCGTCGCGGCGGCCACGACGGCGCGGAGGAGGGCGGGCGGCAGGACCAGGCCGGGCACGGCGGTGGTGACGACGTAGTCAGCGGGCTCGCCGTCGTCGGTGTCGTTCGGGTCGTCGGCGTCGTCACCACCCGGGAGCGGTGAGTCCTCAACCTTCCCGGCGGCGGGAACGGTTGACACCTCACCGCCCACCGGGACCAGCGGTGCGCCATCAACCGTCGGGACGGGCGATTCGGTTGAGGACTCACCGCCCGACTGGCCGAGCAGGTCCTGCACGAGGGCGAGGAAGTCGGCGCCTGCGTTGGGCGTCGCGGCACCGGGGGCTGCGGGTGCGCCGGGCACGCCGATCAGGGCGCCGAGCGCGAGGGTGGCGTCGGTCATGCGTGCTCCAGCTTCGCGAGGATCGAGCGGACGTACTGCTGGGTCTCGGGGTAGGGCGGGACGCCGCCGTAGCGCAGCACCGCGCCGGGCCCCGCGTTGTAGCCGGCCAGCGCCAGGTCGGTGCCGCCGAAGCGGTCGAGCAGGCTGCGCAGCAGCTTCGCCGCGCCGTCGACGGCCTGGCTCGGGTCGAAGCTGTCGGTGACGCCGAGTCCCCGAGCGGTCGCGGGCATCAGCTGCATCAGGCCCTGGGCGCCGGCGGGGCTGACCGCGCCGGCGTCGTACCCCGACTCCTGGCCGGCGACGGCGGCGAGCAGGGCCGGGCTGACGCCGTACTTCTGGCCGGCGGCCGCGAAGAGCCCGGAGTACGGCGTCCCGGCGGCGACCTTGTCACCCACGGGCAGCGCCACCGAGGGAGCGGCGTCGTCGACGACCCGGCGGATCGCGGACGGCGTCTCGTAGACCGGCCCCACGCGGACGTCGAGCCCGGGGCGGGGCGCCTCGATCATCTGGCCGTCGCCGATGTAGATGCCGACGTGGTGCACGGGCGACCCGAAGGCGAGGATGTCGCCGGGCTGCGCGTCGGCGAGGCTCGCGATCGGCCGGCCGGCCCTTGCCTGGTCGCCGGAGACGCGCGGCAGGTCGTAACCGAGGTTGGCGTAGACGTGCTGCACGAGCCCCGAGCAGTCGAGGCCGGTGTCGGGGTCGGTGCCGCCCCAGACGTAGGGCACGCCGAGGTACTTCCGGGCCTCGGCGACGACGGCGTCCCCGGAGCGGGCGCCGTACGTCGGGGCGGCGGACGTGGTCGGAAGTGCCCCGGACGTGGGCGCGAGCGCGCCGGTCGAGGTCATGGCCGCCGCGAAGGCGGCGCCGCCGTTGGCGCCGACCGGGGCGAGCAGGGCGAGCTGGGCCTGGATCTGGGAGATCCGGGAGGTCACGTCGCTGACACTCATGCCACACCCCCGCGGTCAGGGGCTTCGTGTGCCCCGGCGTTGCGGCGCCACAGGTCCTCGGCGACGCCGTCGAGCTCCTTGACCTCGCGGCGACGGCGCTCCTCGGCGCGGGCCTGCTCGCGGCGATCGATGAGCGACTCGACGGCGGCCAGCCGGGTGCGGTCGACGTGCCACTGCTCGCGGGCGGCGAGGCTGACGAGCGAGGCGGACTCCTGCGTGCCGCGGGCGGTGCCGAGCGCGTGGCCGATGGCGGCGACGGCGTACTGGCGGGCCGCGAAGTCCGTGAGGTCGCCGACGGTGTGCGCGGGCAGGGTGGCGAGCTGCTCCTGGAGCTCGGCCACCCGACGTGCGGCGGCCTGCTCCTCGCTGAGCGCCGTCACCAGGCCGAGCCGGCTGTCGCGCTCGCGGACGCCGCGCACGCGGGCGACCACGTGCAGGTGGGAGTCGGGGGAGCGTGTCATCAGGCGACCAGCTCGTGCAGCGCGGACCAGGTGTCGGCCGAGGAGGTGACGTCGTCCATGTCCTGGCGCAGGAACGCCTCGATGCGCGGCATCAGGGCGAGCGCGTCGTCGGCGTCGCGGTCGGTGCCGGGGACGTAGGCGCCGATCTCGACGAGCTCGCGCACGTTGCGGTGGGCGGCCAGCAGGCGACGCAGGCGTACGGCGTCCTGTCGGGCACCCGGTCCGGTCACGGCGTTCGCGACGCGGGAGATCGACTCGAGCACGTCGATGGAGGGGAAGTGCCCGGACGTGGCGAGCTCGCGGGACAGCACGACGTGGCCGTCGAGGATCGAGCGCGCCGAGTCGCCGACCGGGTCCTGGAGGTCGTCGCCCTCGACCAGGACGGTGTAGAGCCCGGTGATGCTGCCCGCGGGGGAGGTGCCGGCCCGCTCGAGCAGCTGGGGGAGGAGCGCGAAGACGCTGGGCGGGAAGCCGCGCGTCGCGGGCGGTTCGCCGGCGGACAGGCCGATCTCGCGCTGGGCCAGGGCGACCCGGGTGAGGCTGTCCATCATCAGCACGACGTGGCGCCCGCTGTCGCGGAACCACTCGGCGATCCGGGTCGCCACGAAGGCCGCGCGGAGCCGGACGACGGCCGGCTCGTCGGAGGTCGCGACGACCACGACGGAGCGGGCCAGGCCCTCGGGGCCGAGGTCGTTCTCGAGGAACTCGCGCACCTCGCGGCCACGCTCGCCGATCAGCGCGATCACGGACAGCTCGGCGTCGGTGCCGCGGGCGACCATCGACAGCAGGCTGGACTTGCCGACGCCCGAGCCGGCCATGATGCCGAGCCGCTGGCCACGGCCACAGGGGGTGAGGGCGTCCAGCGCGCGCACGCCGAGCCCGAGCTGGTGCTCGATCCGGGGACGGGACAGGGCGGCGGGGGCGGGGTGCTCGACGGCGACGTGGTCGAGGTCGAGGTCGGACCCGAGCGGCAGGCCGTCGAGCGGTCGCCCGAGCCCGTCCAGGACGCGGCCGCGCAGGGACTCGCCGACCCGGATCCGCAGGCCGCCACCGGTGGACCGGACGGCATCGCCCGAGCGCAGGCCGGTGGTCGAACCGAGCGGCAGGCAGGTCAGGACGCCCCGGGCGCTCGCGACGACCTCGACCGGCACGGGGCCGGCCGGGCCGGACACCTCGAGCAGGTCGCCCACGGCAGCGGGTACGCCGGTGACGGTCAGGTGCAGGCCCTGCAGGTCGGCGATGCGGCCGAGCTGGACGGGCCGGACCGCGGCGAGCGCGCGCCCGAGGTGGGCCGGGGTCAGGGTGCTCATCCGAGCACCTCGCGCAGCCGCTCCAGGGCGCTGGTGATGCGCAGGTCGACCACGGTGTCGTCGGTCTCGACGACCGCGTCCCCGAGCTCGAGGCCGGCGTCGGGCAGCACCCGGACGCCGTAGGGCGCGAGGTCCGCGGCGGCGGCCGGGGCGATGCCGGGGTGCAGGCGGACCCGCGCGACGGCGTCCGCGGGCAGGGCGGCGACCACGCGTCGTACGACGTCGCTGCCGGGGTCGTGGCTGGCGTCGAGCTCGCGGGCGAGCAGCGCCCGGGTCACCTCGAAGGCGAGGTCGGTGGCCTGGTCGCCGATCCGGTCGCAGATCTCCTTGGTGGCGGCGTGCAGGTGCTCGGCGGCGCGGACCAGGGCGTCCATGGCGGCGGCGTGCTCGTCCTCGCGGCGCTCCTCGGCGCGGCGCAGCCGCTCCTCGGTCTCCCGGGCGGTCTCGGCTGCCGCGGCCTCGGCCTCGCGGCGGCCCTCGCCCCAGCCGGTGGCGTAGCCCTGTGCCTGCGCGGCACTCCGGGCCCGTTCGGCCAGGCCGCCCAGGGCGGCCTCGGTGATCTCGTCGCCGAGCACGGACTCGTCGCCGAGCCGGGTCCACACGCCGGCGCGCAGCTCGGGCCGGTCGGCGGCACGGAGCTCGACCGCGGCGTACGGCGCGTCGGCGCGGAGCACGGCCTCAGACGACGAGCTCATCGTCGCTCCCGCGGCGGACCATGATCTGGCCCTGCTCCTCGAGCTGGCGGATGGTGCGGATGACGCCCTGCTGGGCCTCCTCCACCTGGGTCAGCCGGACGGCGCCGAGCAGCTCGACCTCCTCGAGCAGCGCCTGGCCGGCCCGCTCGGAGAGGTTGCCGACGATCTTGGCGCGGACCGCGTCGCTGACCCCCTTGAGCGCCAGCGCGAGCTCGGCGTTGTCGACCTGCCGGACGACCATCTGCACCGAGCGGTCCTCGAGGTTGACGATGTCCTCGAACATGAACATCCGGCTGCGCACGTCGTCGGCCAGCGCCGCGTCGAGTGCCTCGAGGCCCTCCACGATCTGGCGCTCGGTGACCCGGTCGGACCGGTTGATGATGTTGACGAGGGGGTCGACGCCGCCGACGCGCGACATGTCCGCGGGGTGCAGCACCGACGACAGCTTGCGCTCGAGGCTGGCCTCGACCGAGCGGATGATCTCCGGGGACGTGCGGTCCATGACCGCGATCCGGTGCGCCACCTCGGCCTGGAGGGCGGGGGAGAGCCCGGACAGCACGAGCGAGGCCTTCTCGGGGGTCATGTGCGCCAGCACCAGCGCGATGACCTGCGGGTGCTCGTCGGCGATGAAGGTGCGCAGCTGCGCCGGGTCGGCCCGGAGCAGGAACTGGAAGGGCATCTGCACCGCCGCGGCCTGCAGCCGCGCGATGATCTCGGCGGCCTTCTCGTGGCCGAGCGACGACTCGAGCATGCCCTGCGCGAAGCTCAGCCCGCCCTGGGCGAGGTGGGCGCGGGCCGTGGCCAGCATGTTGAACTCCGACATCACCGAGTCGATCTCGGCGCCGCCGATGTCGTCGAGCCGGGCGATCTCGGCCGAGATCGCCTCGACCTCGGTGTCGTTGAGGTGCTTGAGCACGGAGGCCGCCTTCTCGCGGCCGAGCTGGATCAGCACGATCGCGGTCTTGCGGATGCCCTCGGAGGTCATCGCGGGAGCCATCACGGGCGTTCCACCAGCCAGCCACGGAGCAGGGCGGCGACGTCCTCGGGCTGGCGCTCGACGAGGTCGGCCAGCTCCCGACGCATCTCGTCGGCCGCGTTGTTCTCCGAGCGCTCGAGGGCCGCGAGGGCGGGCGAGGTCTCGACGGCAGCCGTGGTCGTCGTACGGCGGGCGGCGTCCTGGCGCAGCTGCTCCACGAGGTAGGTGGTGGCGTCCTCGCGCTGCTTGGCCCTGCGGCGCCCGCGCAGCCAGGCCAGCAGGACGGCCAGGGCGATGGCGACCGCGATGCCGATGTTGCGGAACATCGCCATGTCGTTGGCCTTCTTCTCGGCGGCCTTGGCGGCGGCGAGCTCGGCGGCTGCGGCGTTGTCGGCGGTGCGGTCGAAGGCCATCGTCGACACGTCGAGGGTGTCGCCCCGCTTCTTGTCGATGCCCATCGCCGCGGCCACCATCTTCTCCACGTCGGACGGGTTGATCATCCGGGCGGCCGCGGTGTCGAGCACGACGGCGGCGTGGAGCGAGTTGATGCTGCCCGGGGCGGTCTCGCGGTGCTCGACGACGGTGCCGACGGCGTTGTCCTCGGTCACCGACTCCTTCTTGTACGACGAGGAGCCGCTGCCGCCGGTCGCGCCGACCCCCGGGCCCATCTGCCCGTCCGGTCCGACGACGCCGGTGGAGCCACTGCCACCGCCGGGTCCGGCGTAGGTCTCGGTCTGCGAGGAGGAGGAGAGCGGGACCGCCGTGGGGTCGGTCGTGTACGTCGTGGTGTCCTGCACGGCCTTGTCGAAGTCGAGGTCGGCGGTCACCTGCACCGTGGAGTTGCCCGGCCCGAGCACCCGGTCGAGCACGCTCTGGACCTTGGCGCTCATCTGGTTCTGGAAGTCGGTCAGCTGCTGGTCTCGGCTGCTCGCGCCGAGGCCGGCGGCGTCACTGCTGGAGAGCATGCGGCCCTGGGCGTCGGCGACGGTCACGTTCTCCGGGGTGAGCCCGTCGATGCTGGAGGCGACCAGGTGCACGACCGACTGGACCTGCTCGGGAGTGAACGTGGTGCCGGCGGAGGTGTCGAGCATCACCGATGCAGTGGGCGGGTCCTGCTGGTCCGCGAAGACCTTGGCGGGCGGCAGCGCGAGGTGCACGATCGCGGCGTCGACGCCGTCCATCGCCTCGATGGTCTTGGCGAGCTCGCCCTCCATCGCGCGCTTGAAGTCGGTCTGCTCCTGGAACTGCGAGGTCGAGATGCTCTGGTTGTCCAGCAGCGAGTAGCCGCCGCCGCTGTCGCCGCTGTTGCCGGGCAGACCCTTGCCGCTGAGCGCGATCCGGGTTGCATAGACCTGGTCCTTGGGCACCATGACCGTGCTGCCGTTGTTGGCCAGCTCGTAGGGGACGCCCTCGGCGTCGAGCTCGTCGATCACGGCCGAGGCGTCGCTGGAGGCGAGGTTGCTGAAGAGCGGCGCGTAGTTGGGGGTCGCCGCCCAGCGGAAGACCATGAGGGCCGCGAGCAGCACCGCGGCGCCGCCGATGATCGCCACGACCTTCTGGCCGGTCGTGAACGCGAGGAAGGAGTCACGCACGCGGGCCAGCGAGCGCGAGAGGTTCTGCTTCATCCGACCTGCATCCGCATGATCTCGTTGAACGCCTCGAGGGCCCGGTTGCGCACGGCCACGGTGAGCTGCGTGGTGACCGACGCCTCGGTCGCGGCGATCGTGTAGTCGTGGATGTTGTCGAGGTCGCCGGTCGCGGCCTTGACGGCCAGCTGGTCACTGCGGTCCTGGACCTGCTCGAGCCGGTCGATGCCGTCGAGCACCATCGAGCCGAAGGCGTGGCCCGAGGCCGACTGCACGCCGGAGCCGGCGGTCGCAGCGGTGGCCGGGTTCGTGGGGAGCGTGGGGGCGACGTACGGCGTGAAGCCGCTCATCTGCACGCCCTCGATGCCGGACATGCTCATCAGCCACGACCGATCTGCAGCGCGCTGCTGTAGGTGTCCTGGGCGTCCTTGGTGACCTGGACGGAGGCCTGGAAGCCGCGCTGGGCCATGACGAGCTGGGTCATCTGGCTGGCGAGGTCGGTGTCGGGGGCGCGGACGTAGCCGTCGGCGTCGGCCAGCGGGTTCGACGGGTCGTTGACGAGCCGCCCGGTCGCGTCGCCGAGCGCGAAGCCGGTGACCTCCACGCCGCCACCCGCGGCCGAGGCGAGGACCGGCATCTGGGCCTGGAAGGCGCCCTGGCTGGTCGGCGTGACCGTGTTGACGTTGGCGATGTTGTTGGCCAGGGCGTCCAGCCACGTCTGGTGCGCGCCGAGCGAGGAGCCGGCGATCCGGAGCAGGTCGAAGGCCCCCATCACTGGCCGCCCGCGACGGTCTTGATCAGGTCGAAGCGGTCGCTCGTGGCGCGCGTGAGGACCTGGTACTGGAACTGCGACTGCACCGCCGCCAGCGTCTCCTTGCGGAGGTCGACGTTGTTGCCGTTGGCGCCGACCGGGGTGTCGGTGGGCGTCTCGGTCGGCACGACCGCAGCGTTCAGGTCGCCGGAGGAGATGGCGGCCCGCAGGCTGGTCTCGAAGTCCACGCTCGTGGCGCGGTAGCCGGGGGTGTCGACGTTCGCGATGTTGTCAGCGATGACCCGCTGGCGCAGGGCGATGCCGTCGAGGGCCGAGTTGAGCACGGCTCCGACGGCGTCGGGGAATGCGAAGGACACGCCTGCCTCCGAGAAGCGACGAGGGCGATGCCGATCCTTCGGCGGGGTCGAGCGATCCGTGCTCAGGGGTCCATTCGGCTCCCCGGCGCGGCACCTGAGCGGAAACGTCCGCCCATTTCGCCGACTCGGCGCAGCTGCCGGGCGTCAGGCGTCGACGTCGACGTACACGGGGCGTCCGGCGCGACCGGTCGCGCGGTCCACGCGGTCGGCGAACTCGTGCTGGCGGCGCAGGTCACCGAGCCGCGCGGCCAGGGCTCGCTGGACGCGCTCCTGCCGGGCCCTGATCTCCAGGGCCCGCGCCACGAGGTCGGCCGGGATGGGGCCGGCGAGCTGCGGCTCGTCCCACGACTCCATGTCCGCCGCGGCTGGGTCGTCCAGCATCCGCTCGGCGTGGATCACGTCGAGCTCGAGGCGGTCGAGCGCGGTCTCCCAGTGCAGGTGCTGGCGGAACTCGGTCGGGAGTGCCGTCCTCATGCGCTGACGGACAGCAGGCCGAGCGCGGCTTCGCGCCAGGTGTCACGCAGCACCACGACGATGTCGAGGCAGAAGTCGGTGATCCGCTGGTCCTTGGCGATGTTGGCCCGGACGAGCTCCCCGTGCAGGTAGTCGTAGAGCGACGCCAACCCCGGTCCGCCTTCCCAGACGTCCTTGTCCAGGCTGGCGTTGAGCTCGAGCAGGATCTCCTGCGCGTGCAGGAGCGGCTCGTGCGCCTGGCTCGGCTGGCCACTGCGCAGCGCCGCGGAGGCCCGCTGCAGGTCGAGCACGAGACGCTCGCAGAGCATCACGAGCAGCTGTGCCGGGCTGGCGGTCTGCACCGAGGCGGCGAGGTAGGTCTCACGTCCGGCGGCGGCCGTCTTGGAGGGGTACATCATCGATTTCCTTCCGTGGTCACGATGAGGTGGGGAGGTGGGCGATCTGTCCGGCGAGCCAGTTCCCTTGGCTCTGCAGGGAGGACAGTGCGGTTTCCAGTGCGGTGAACTGGCGGGTCAGGGTCGTCCTGCGCAGCTCGAGACGGCCGTCCCAGGCGTCGATGTCGTCGCCGAGGCGGTCGATGGTTGCCTGACGTCCCGTCACGGCCGAGGTGAGCGTGCCGGTGCGGGAGTCGCTGTACGTCGTGGCGACGGTCTTGAGGCGCGCGGCCCAGCCATCGTTCGCAGGCGTCGTCGCCTTGGTGAACTGGGCGGCGACCCCGGCCGGGTCCGCGGCGTACGCCACGTCGAAGGCGGCGTCGTCGAAGACGAGCTTGCCGTAGCGGTCGGTCTGGATGCCGACGCCCTTCATCGACGTCAGGCCGGTGCTGCCGAAGACCGTGTCCAGCAGGGCACTGCGCAGGCTCCGGGCCGTGCCGTCACCCACGAGCGCGCCGGCGGACGTGGTGCCGCTCTTGCCGGAGGTCTGGCTGTCGATCTTGCTCAGCAGCGCGTTGACCTGGTCGACGAGGCCCTTGACTCCTGCTTTGACGCTGGCCGTGTCGCGGGCGATGGTGACGGTGCTCGTGGACCCGACGGTGGCGGTGCTTTGGAGCGTGACGGTCACGCCGGGCACCAGGTCGGTGAAGGTGTTGGTGGTCGAGGTGGCCGCGATGCCGCCCACGGTGACCTGGGCGTCCGCGCCCCGGCGCAACGACGCGGCGTCGACGCCACCGAGCAGTGCACTGCCGTCGGTGTTGGTGAGCGTGAAGTCCGAGGCCTGGCCGGTCTTCGTCGCGGAGACGAGGAGCCGGTAGCTCCCGTCCGCGACCTTGACCGCGGTCGCCGTGACCCCGGTGTCGGCGGTGGCGCCGTTGATCGCGGTGACGACCTCCTGGAGCGTGCCGCCGCCCGTCGGGACGTCGCGGAAGGTCCCGTCGTGCGAGGTGAGGCGGACGGCCGAGGCGCCACCGGAGACGACCACGTCGCTCAGGGCGCCTGCGTCGGTGAGGGCGAACTGGTGCGCCGCGGCGAGGCCGACGACCTTGACGGCGAGGGAGCCCGGCGTCGCGGTGGCGGCGGCGGTCGCCGTGATGTCGGTGCTGCTCGAGGTGGCCTTGAGGGTCTGCCACGTCTCGGTCTTGCCCAGCGTCTCGGCCTTGCTGCCGAGGAGGGCGACGTCGGTGTTCAGCGACTGGAGCGCCGAGAGGACGGTCTTCTCACTGCTCTGCCGGGTCTTGAGCCGGTTCTGCGAGGTCGCCTCGAGCTGCATCAGCTGGTCGATGATCGAGGCGGTGTCCAGCCCGCTCGCGAGACCGCTGATGCTGCTGGTGGCCATCGGTCCTCCTCGAGTCGGGTCGCGGGGCGCCCCGGCCCCTGGTGGTGTTCCCCGGGGAGGACGCGTGAGGCGCCCTCCCCGGGGAAGCTGGTGTCACCCGAGGACCGGGTGACGGGATCTATCAGCCGCGCAGCAGCGAGAGCACGCCCTGCGAGGCCTGGTTGGCCTGGGCGAGCATCGCGGTGCCGGCCTGCGACAGGATCTGCGAGCGGGTGAACTGCATCATCTCGCTGGCCATGTCCGTGTCACGGATCCGGCTCTCGGAGGCCGACAGGTTCTCGACGGCCACGTTGAGGTTGTTGATGGTGTGCTCGAACCGGTTCTGGTAGGCACCGAGCTGGGCGCGAGCGGTCGAGATCGAGTTGATCTGCGCGTCGATCATCTTGATCGAGGCCTGCGAGTTGCTCGTGGTCGAGTAGTTCAGACCACCGCTGACCGGAGCGCCAGCCACACCGCTGGCCAAGCCCGCACCGCCGATCTTCGCCGCGGTGTTGTCGGCCGCGAGCAGCGTGCCGCCGTCGTTCGCCGAGATCACGAGGCCGTTGCCGGCACCGTTGGCGTCCTTCTGCACCGTGACGGTGAAGTTGGAGGCGAAGTTGGCGTCCTTGCGCAGTGCGTCGGCCAGACCCTCCACGCTGTTGAAGCTGCCGGCGGCACCCAGGTTGCCGGTCGTGACGGCCGTCGCCACCCCGTTGTTGGTCGAGGTGAACGTGAACGCGCCACCAGCGGTGCTCACGTTGGCGATTGCGAACGAGGTGCCGGCGGTGGTCAGGTCCCCACCATTGAGGGTGTTGGCGATCGCCTTGACGTTGGCGCCCGCGAGGTTGATCGAGATCTTCGAGTTCGCGTCGCCGTCGGCGCCGACCTGGAAGTTGAGCTGGCCGGTGGTGCCGTCGAGCAGCTTCGTGCCGTTGAAGTTGGTCGACTTGCCGATCCGGTCCAGCTCGGAGACCAGGCTGTCCGACTCCGTCTTGATGTTGTTGCGGGCGTCGGAGTTGTTGCTGTCGTTGCCGCCCTGGACGGCGAGGTCGCGCAGGCGCTGCAGGATCGAGTGCACCTCGGTGAGGGCACCTTCCGTGGTCTGCACGACCGAGATGCCGTCCTGCGCGTTGCGGGAGGCGACCTTGAGGCCACCCACCTGCGAGCGCAGGCCCTCGGAGATGGCGAGACCGGCAGCGTCGTCCGCGGCGCGGTTGATGCGGAAACCGCTCGACAGCTTCTCGAGCGACTTGCTCATCTGGCCCTGGGTGACCGACAGGTTGCGGTACGAGTTCAGGGCGTCGATGTTCTGGTTGATGCGAAGACCCATGATGAGATCCCTCCTGGATTCGAGTCAGAGCTGGAGCCCGTCCGTGGGCTCCGTGCCTGTTCCTTCGGCCAGCAGGGCAGGGGGTTGAGGAACTTCTGCGAAGTTTCTAGGCCGTCGCGTTGACCGGCGTGCCGCCGGCCATGCGGCGTACGCCGGCCGCGTGGCGGGTCGCCACGGCGGCGAAGTAGGCCTCGCGGCGCTGGGCGGCGCAGCCCTGCGGCCGGGCGTGCGGCACGACGAGCTCGGGCTCGAGCTCGTGGTTGAGCGCGTCGCGCAGGAGGATCAGTGCCTCGGCGCGGATCTGGGAGATGCGGGACTCCGAGACGCCGAGGGTCTCGGCGATCTCGGCCATCGGCCGCTCGTTGAGGAAGTACTGCTCCACGACGATCCGCATCCGCTCGGGAAGCTCGGCCACGGCCTCGGAGAGGTAGGTGAGCCGCTCGGCGTGCTCGGCCTGGACCTCCGGGCTCGGGGTGGTGCTGACCAGGGTCTCGGCGAAGGAGTTGTCCTCCGAGGCGTGGAGGGAGAGGACCTGGGCGCGGGCCACGTCGTCACCGTTGGCCACGACGTCCTCGACCGACAGGCCGGCGGAGCTGGCGACCTCGGCGTCCGTCGCGGGACGGCCCAGGCTGTTGGCCAGGGTGGTGCGGGTGGCGTCGAGCTCGCGGGCGCGACGGCGGACCGAGCGCGAGGCCCAGTCGATGCTGCGCAGCTCGTCGACGATGGCGCCGCGCACGCGGGTGGCGGCGTACCGGCTGAAGGGGACGCCACGCGACTCGTCGAAGGCGTGCGCAGCCTGCACGAGGGCGGCGAGTCCGGCCGAGGTGAGGTCGTCGCGGTCCACGTGGGACGGCACCCTGGCGATGGTCTCGCGGACGATGTGTCCGACCAGTGCCATGTGCTTGACGATCAACGCCTCGGAGCCCGGCGGGACGTTGTGGTGGGGGGTCACGATCGGCGATTGTTCAGTCCACCGGGCGACGTTGTCCGGGTTTTTGCGAAGGAAAGTAAAGAGAATTTCAAATGAGCGGGCTTCGGCTGCCGAAAGGGACCGAATGGCCCTCGGCGTCATCCCCCGAACGGCCATCCGGCATGGCCCGTCTGGGCCAAACCCGTCGGTAACCTGCCGTTGACCTGCGATCGCGAGGGCGTCGCGGTGCCCACGACGATAGCCCGCGGCGGCCCCCGCGTGGGCCGCTTCGACACTCTTCGGCCAAACCCCTCAGTAACCGCGCTCCCTGCCGATGGTGGGTGGTGACACCGAAAACCACCGCGCACGAGTGAGGGGGCCGCATCGTGGAGAAGTTGTCACTGATCCTCTGGCGTGAGCGCGAGCTGCTGGAGACCTTGCACTACCGGCTCGAGGTCGAGCAGCTGGTCATGGCCCACGGGCAGACCCGCTGGCTGGCGGCCGCCGCCCGCGACGTCGAGACCGTGCTCGACCAGGTCCGCGACGTCGAGCTGATGCGTGCGATCGCGGCCGACGAGGCCGCGGGCGTCCTGGGCCTCGCGCCCAACCCCAGCCTGTCGGGGCTCATCGCCGCCGTCGACGAGCCCTGGTCCTCGATCCTGGCCGACCACCGCGACGCGTTCGCGGCCACCAGCGAGGCCATCACCCGCGTCGCCGAGGCCAACCGGGGCCTGATCTCCGCCGGCCTCCGCGCCGCGCACGAGACGCTCCTCGGCCTGAGCGGGTCCGCCCAGACCTACACGCCCTCCGGCACCACGGTCGGCGAGGCCGCCCGCAGCGTGCAGCTGGACCGGAGCCTGTGACGTGAGTGGGACCTTCTCGTCTCTCAACACGGCCCTGAGCGGGCTGCGCTACCAGCAGATCGCCCTGGACGTGGCGGGCACGAACGTCGCGAACGCGACGACCGAGGGCTACGTACGTCGTCGCGTGGCCGGCGAGACCCTCGCCCCAGGAGTGACTCCGGCGCTGTGGTCGCGCTCGCAGGACTACGGCAACGGCGTCCGTGCGACGGGCATCACCCGGCTGGTCGACCCGTTCCTCGACGCCCGGTCGCGGGTCGAGCACGGCAACCAGTCCTACCTCGACACCCAGGCGGCCGTGCTGGCCCGCGTGGAGACCGGCTTCGCCGAGCCCGGCGACCAGGGGGTCTCCGCCGCGGTCACGGACTTCCGCAAGGCGCTTCACGACCTGGTCAACAACCCGGGCAGCGAGGCGTCGCGCAGCCAGATGCTGGGCAAGGCGAGCACCCTTGCCGACGCGGTGCGACTTCAGTCGCACAACATCGCCACCGAGAGCGCCGACCAGCGCGGCCGCCTCGACGTCACGCTGACCGAGGTCAACACGGTCGCCGCCGACCTCGCGGACACCAACCGGTCGCTGGCCTCGGCCAAGCTGACCGGGTCCGACGCGACGACGCTCGAGGACACCCGGGACCGGCTCGCGCTGCGCCTCTCCGAGCTCACCGGCGCGGCCGCGACGATCCGTGACGACGGCACGATGGACGTCGCGCTCAACGGGGTGTCCCTGGTCAGCGGCCAGGCTGCCGGGACGATCGGCGCTTCGGCCGGCAGTCCGACGACGTTCACCGTGAGTCCGGCCGGCACCACCGTGCCCGGCGCCCTCGGCGGCACCATCGGCGCGATCGCCGAGCTCGTCGACCACACGCTCCCGGACTACGCATCCGGGCTGGACGCGATCGCCAAGGATTTCGCCGACGCGCTCAACACCCAGCACGGCAAGGGATTCGACGCGAACGGCGCTCCCGGCACTCCACTCTTCTCGTACGACGCCGCGGACCCGGCCGGCAGCCTGCGGGTCTCCATCGCCGACCCGGCGCTCGTCGCGGCGTCGTCGGTGCCCGGTGGCGGTCTCGACGCCGGCAACGCCGACGCCCTGATCGGCGCCATCGCGATCGAAGACCCCTACCAGCGCCTCGTCAACGGCTTCGGCACCCAGGTCGCCTCCGTCCGTCGCCGCGCCGACACCCAGCAGACCCTGACCAGCCAGGTCGACACCAGCCGCGAGCAGCTCGCGGGCGTCAACCTCGACGAGGAGACCGTCAACATGCTCACGGCCCAGCGGTCCTACGAGGCCGCCGCCCGGTTGATGACGACCCTCGACTCCGTCCTCGACACCCTCATCAACCGCACCGGAATGACCCGATGACCGTCACCCGCGTCACCCAGACCATGCTCAGCCACCGAGCCCTCGACGGCCTGCAGGTCGGCCTGGGCCGCGTCTCGCGCATCCAGGAGCAGCTCTCCACCGGCCGGATCATCAACCGGCCGTCGGACGACCCGACCGGCGCCACCGCCGCCATGCGGCTGCGCTCGTCGGTGGCGGACCATCAGCAGTACGCCCGCAATGCCGACGACGGCGTCGGCTGGCTCGATCAGGTCGACACCACCCTCTCCAGCATGACCAGCCAGGTCCGCCGCGCCCGCGAGGTCGCCATCAACGGAGCCAACACCGGCGCCAACGGGCCGGACGCGCTGCGCGGGATGGCGGCCGAGGTCGACCAGATCCGGGCGGGCCTGATCAGCGAGGCCAACGCCACCTACCTCGGCCGGCCGGTGTTCGGCGGCATCACGTCCGGCGCCGCGGCGTACGACGCCACCGGGGCCTACATCGGCAAGCCGGGCGAGGTGGTGCGCACCGTCGCCGACGGCGTCAAGATCCGCGTCGACCAGGACGGACCGGCCGCGTTCGGCATCGACGGCGACTCGGTCTTCGACCACCTGACCGCCCTGTCGACGGCACTGAAGGCCGGTGACGCAACCGGCATCACCCAGGCCATCGACGTCCTCGGGAAGGACGGCACGCGGATCACCAACGCGCAGACGGATGTCGGCACCCGGACCGTCCGCATCGAGCAGGCCCGGCAGAAGGCCGGGGACGCCGAGCTGTCGCTGACCTCGGCGCTCTCCGAGATCGAGAACACCGACCTGCCGAAGGCGACCGTCGACCTCCAGCTGCAGCAGGTCGCCTACCAGGCCGCGCTCGCCGCCACGGCGAAGGTCATCCAGCCGAGCCTGCTGGACTTCTTGCGATGATGGCCCCGTCCCCAGCGGTTGGAGAACCCATGACCGACGTGCCCGTCATCGAGATGGTGCGGCCGATGCCCGGATTCCCCGAGCGCCGGCGCTTCGCGCTGGTGCAGCTCGACGACGACGGCGTGCTGTGCAGCATGACGTCGCTGGACGAGCCGGACCTGCGCTTCCTGGTGGCCCCGCCGGGCCGCTTCTTCCCCGACTACGCCCCCGAGGTCGAGGACGACGTGCTGTCCGACCTCGCCATCGAGTCGTCGGACGACGTACTGCTCCTCGTGGTCCTCAACGCGGCCGGCGGCTCGCTGGCGACGACCACGGCCAACCTCGCCGCCCCGGTCCTGGTCAATCCGGCCACCCGACGTGGCGGGCAGATCGTCCTGGACGCCCCCGGCCTGCCCGTCGCGGCACCCCTGCTCGGGTGAATCGGATGCGCTCGGGCGCTACCGGTAGCGTGGCGGCATGCTGGTTCTGAGTCGTCGTGCGGGGGAGAGCGTCGTCCTCGGCGAGGACATCACCATCACGATCCTCGAGGTGCGCGGCGACGTCGTCCGCGTCGGCATCGACGCTCCGCGCTCCCTGAAGGTCCACCGCGCCGAGCTGCTCGCCCAGCTCGAGGAGAGCAACCGCCAGTCGGCGTCCCCGAGCGAGGACGTCGTCGCCAGCCTCACCCGCGCCCTGCACCACGACTGACGCCGACCCGTCGTTCGTTGACGGCGTACGGCGCCCACCCGTCGCGTGTTGACGAGTGGCGGTCGTCTCATTGGTTGCCGGATGCAACCTTTTCGGAATATAGTTGCCATCAGCAACCTTATCTCTTCCGTGAAGCGAGCATCCGTGAGCAGCCAGACCGTCCCCCCGTCCACCCCCACATCGGGCCCCGCCTCGTCCGAGGCCGGCGTCCCGATGACGCACCGCGAGGTGATGGAGGCGCTCAGCGGCCTCCTGCTCGCGATGTTCGTCGCGATGCTGTCGAGCACGGTCGTGAGCAACGCGCTGCCGCGGATCGTCTCGGACCTGCACGGCAGCCAGTCCGGCTACACGTGGGTGGTCGTCTCGACGCTGCTGGCGATGACCGCGACCACCCCGATCTGGGGCAAGCTCGCCGACCTGTTCAGCAAGAAGCTGCTGGTGCAGAGCGCTCTGGTCATCTACTCCGTCGGCTCGCTGGTCGCGGCCGTCGCCCCCAACATGGCCGTCCTGATCGGCGCCCGCGTCGTCCAGGGCCTCGGCGTCGGCGGCCTGACCGCCCTCGTCCAGGTCGTGATCGCGACGATGGTGTCCCCGCGTGAGCGCGGCCGCTACTCCGGCTACCTCGGCGCGGTCTTCGCGCTCGCCACCGTCAGCGGCCCGCTCATCGGCGGCGTGATCGTGGACAGCGCCCTCGGCTGGCGCGGCTGCTTCTTCGTCGGCCTGCCCGTCGCCCTCGCGGCGTTCGTCCTGCTCCAGAAGACCCTGCACCTGCCGGTCGTGAAGCGCGACGTCAGGATCGACTACCTCGGAGCCACGCTCATCGTCTCCGGCGTCTCGATCCTGCTCGTGTGGGTCTCCCTCGCCGGCAACCAGTTCGCCTGGGGCTCGGCCACCAGCGCGCTGCTCGTCGTCGCCGGCCTGCTCGTCGTCGCCGCCGCGGTGTACGTCGAGGCGAGGGTCGCGGCCGAGCCGATCATCCCGTTGCGCCTGTTCAAGGACCGCACCACGGCGCTCGCCACCGCCGCCTCGGTGTTCATCGGCGTCGCGATGTTCGGCTCCACGGTCTACCTCAGCCAGTACTTCCAGCTCGCCCGCGGCATGAGCCCCACCCGCGCCGGCCTGATGTCGATCGCGATGGTCGGCGGCCTGCTCGTCTCCAGCATCATCACCGGCCGCATCATCAGCGACACCGGCCGCTGGAAGCGCTGGCTGGTCGGCGGCATGGTCCTCGTGATCGCCGGGCTCGGCCTGCTCGGCCAGGTCGACGACACCACCAACCTCGCGGTGGTCGGCCTGTTCATGGCGATCCTCGGCCTCGGCCTCGGCGCCACCATGCAGAACCTCGTCCTCGCCGTGCAGAACAACGCCACCCAGTCGGACATGGGGGCGGCCAGCTCGGTCGTCGCGTTCTTCCGCTCGATGGGCGGCTCGATCGGCGTCTCGGCCCTCGGCGCGCTGCTCAGCCACCAGGTCGCCGACAAGGTCGCGTCCGGCCTGGCCGCGATCGGCGTGAGCACCGACGGCGCCGAGAGCCACTCCATCCCGGACCTGGCCGCCCTGCCCGCTCCGGTGCGAGTCGTCTTCGAGCACGCCTTCGGCGCCTCGATCGGCGAGCTCTTCCTCGTCGCGATGCCCTTCGCGGTGCTGGCGCTGGTCTGCGTCGCGTTCATCCGCGAGGTGCCGCTGCGCACCAGCAACCTGACCGACGCCGACCTCGCCCCCGAGGCGACGTCCGAGCTCGCGGCCCGGTGACCGCGGTGAGCAGCACGACCTCCGGCCCTACGATCACCCGTGTGAGCGCGTCCCGTCCCGAGTCGCTGCGGCAGCTCGAGCACGAGGTCGGCGTGCTGATCCGGCGGATCAGGCGCGTCATCGGCGAGCGTTCGCGTGCGGTCCACCCGGACCTGCAGCCCGCGTCGTACCTCCTGCTGGCCTACCTCGCCGAGAGTGGGCCGATGCGGTCCTCGGCGATCGCCGGGACCTTCGACGTCGACAAGGGCGCCATCAGCCGGCAGGTGCAGCACCTGGTCGACCTCGGCCTGGTCGACCGGCAGCCGGACCCCGACGACGGCCGGGCGACGCTGGTCTCGGCGAGCGAGAGCGCCGTACGCCGCCTGGCCGAGGTCTCCTCCGAGCGCCGGCGTTGGCTCGACGAACGGCTCTCGGACTGGTCCGACGACGACCTGCGCGGGCTGGTGGAGTCGCTCGGTCGCTACAACGGCGCCCTCGACTGAGGACGGCAACCCCCGAGGATCAGCCCAGCCAGACCGCAGTGTCGGCGGGGAGCTTGCCGTCCTCGACCGCTCCGCTCGCGAGCAGTACGTCGCCCGCCGGGAGCGCGACGGCTGCGGTGCCGCAGTTCAGCACGACGGTGACCGGCCCGCGGCGGAACGCGAGGACGTCCTCGCCCAGGTCGATCATCTCGACGTGGTCGTCGATGCCGGTCGCGTGGGCGCGCCGGGCCGCCAGCGCCTCGCGGTAGAACGAGAGCGTGGAGGTCGGGTCGTCCTGCTGCGCCTCGACCGAGAGGCCGGCGTAGGACGAGGGCTGCGGCAGCCAGGGCTGGCCGGTGCCGGGGCCGAAGCCGAACGGCGCGGCCGAGCCGCTCCATGGGATCGGCACGCGGCAGCCGTCCCGGCCCTCCTCGCCGGTGCGGAACCACGACGGGTCCTGCCGGAAGTCCGGATGCACCTCGTCCTGCTCCAGGCCGAGCTCCTCGCCCTGGTAGAGGTAGGCCGAGCCGGGCAGCGACAGCATCGTCATGGTCGCGGCCTTCGCGCGCGCCAGGCCGACCGGGCCGCCGCCGTAGCGGGTCACGTGGCGGATCACGTCGTGATTGCTCAGCACCCACGTGGGTGAGGCCCCGACGGGAGCCAGTGCGTCGAGCGTCCCGGTGATCACGTCCGCGAACGCCGAGGCCGACCACGGCGCGAGCAGCCAGCTGAAGTTGAAGCTCTGGCTCATCTCGTCGGGTCGCACGAAGCGCGCCATCGACTCGGGGGTCTGGGTCCAGGCCTCGGCGACGGTCATCCGGTCGCCGTCGTACTTCTCCAGGATCCGGTGCCAGCGGCGGTAGACGTCGTGCACCTCGGGCTGGTCCCACATGGGCTCGTCGCGCAGGGTGCGCTCCACCATGCTCGAGGGCGGCGCGGCGGAGGCAGCGGAGGCCTCGGGGACCTCGTCCTCGGCGATCTCCTGGTCGCGCAGGCTCTCGACCTTGAAGAGCCCGTGCGCCACGTCGACACGGAACCCGTCGACGCCGCGGTCGAGCCAGAACGTCAGCACGTCCTCGAACAGGTCGCCGACCTCGGGGTTGCGCCAGTCGAAGTCGGGCTGCGTGCTGTCGAAGAGGTGGAGGTACCACTGGCCGCGTTGTCCTGAGCCTGTCGAAGGGTCCTCGACGCGCGTCCACGCGGGACCGCCGAAGACCGACTCCCAGTTGTTGGGCGGCAGCTCGCCGGCCTTGCCGCGGCCATCGCGGAAGAGGTAGCGCGCCCGCTCGGGGCTGCCGGGGCCGGCGGCCAGGGCGGCCCGGAACCACTCGTGCTGGTCGGAGGAGTGGTTGGGGACCAGGTCGACGATCACCTTCAGGCCGAGCTCGTGGGCGCGGTCGAGCAGCGCGTCCGCGTCACCGATGCTGCCGAAGAGCGGGTCGACGTCGGTGTAGTCCGCGACGTCGTAGCCGTGGTCGTTCTGGGGCGAGGTGTAGAAGGGCGTGATCCACAGCGCGTCGACGCCGAGGTCGCGCAGGTAGGGCAGTCGCGAGGTGATCCCCGGCAGGTCGCCGATGCCGTCACCGTCGAGATCGGCGAAGCTGCGGACGTAGACCTGGTAGGTGACCGCGTGCCGCCACCACTCGTTTTGATCGTTCAAACCCATGGGAAGGATCCTTCCCAAGACGCCCGGCCACGGTCAACCCGGCGTGGCCGGACTCACGGGCCACCGTCGGGGATGGCCTCAGGTGAACGCCGCGGGGTCCACGGCCACCCACACGTGCTCGGCGGTCGCGACCACGCGCCCGTCGGCGTCGTACAGCGTGGCGGCGGTGAAGGTCTTGCGCCCCTCCTGCCCGCGGGCCAGTCCGACGACCACGTGCTCCTCGCCGATCACCGGCAGTGCGTCGACGCGGGCGGTCATGCCGGCCAGCACCATGAGGCGCTCGGTCAGGTCGCCGGCCCAGCCGCCGATGCAGTCGAGCGCCGCCCAGGTCACCGGCAGCGACGCGCGCGGCAGCTCGTCGCGGGTCTGCTGGAAGTCGTCGCCGGTGCTGGGGTGCGGCCGCCAGACGGCCGCGATCCGGGTCGCGCCGTCCTGCTCGGTGACCGGCCCCGCGAAGATCCGCAGCCCGTCGCCCTCGGCGCGGTCGGTGCCGCACGCGAAGCAGGTGGGGAAGGGGTGCGAGACGAGGCCGGGGTAGGACGCCATCGCGGCCCGCGCCTCGGCCGGCGGGACCGGCTCCACCACCGCCGGCTCGTCGTCCACGACGCTGGCCCGGGCCACCACGGCACCGCCGAACGTCGCGACGGTCGCGCCGTCCTCCTCGGCCACCGTCATGGGGGTGTCGAGCGGGGGCGGCTGCCGCAGCGCGACCCGGACCGTCGGCCAGGACCGGGCCCGCGGGTCGGGGTCGACCAGGGCCGCCAGGGCGCCGGAGGTCCAGCCGCCGTTGCCCGACGACGGCGGCCCGCAGAACCGGCGCGGCACGATCAGCTCCCGGGTCATCGTCTGATGCTCTCCCACCGGTTCAGGGCCTCCTTGCGTTCGGTTGCGTGGTCGACGACCGGGAGCGGGTAGCCCACCTCGCGCCGGGTCGCCTCGTCGGGGTCGTGCGGGTCGGACACCCCGGCCAGCTCGGGCACCCACTGCCGGACGTAGGCGCCGGCCGGGTCGAACGTGCGACCCTGGCTGGTCGGGTTGAAGACGCGGAAGTACGGCGCGGCGTCGGTGCCGCACCCGGCCGTCCACTGCCAGCCGTGCTGGTTGGAGGCGAGGTCACCGTCGACGAGCCAGCGCATGAAGTGGCGGGCGCCGTGCTGCCACTCGTGGTGCAGGTCCTTGACCAGGAAGCTGGCCACGATCATCCGCACCCGGTTGTGCATCCAGCCGGTCGCGCGCAGCTGGCGCATCCCGGCGTCGACCACCGGGAAGCCCGTGCGCCCCTCCCGCCAGGCGTCGTAGGCCGCGCCCGGCTCGTCGTGGGGCATCGCCGCGAACTCCGGCCGGAGGTAGTCGCGTGCCGTCTCGGGCCGGGCGGCCAGCACGTCGGCGTAGAACTCCCGCCAGGCCAGCTCCTTGCGGTAGGTCGCCGCCCCCTCGCTGCGCAGCCGCGCGAGGTCGGCGAGGAGGGTGCGCGGGTGGATCTCGCCCCACTTGAGGTGCACCGACATGTGGGAGGTGCCCGCCACGCCCGGCTTGTCGCGGTCGTCGGCGTAGTCCGCCACGCGGTCGAGGAAGTCGCTCCACCGGCGCCGCGCCTCGGCCTCGCCGGCCGCCGGCAGCTCCAGCCCGTCGGGGAGGGTCGGCTCGGGGAGGTCGACGGTGTCGTCCAGCGCCAGCCAGGACCCGTGCGTCGGGGCGTCGACGGGTCCACGCCAGCCGTGGTCGGCCCACGCCTTCGAGAACGGCGTGAACACCTTGTAGGGGTCGCCGGACCCGTTGGTCACCCGCCCCGGCGCCACGGCGTACGGCGAGCCGGTGCGGACCAGGTCGATCCCCGCATCGCCCAGGGCGGCCGAGACCCGCTCGTCCCGGGCGCGGCCGTAGGGGCCGAAGTCGGCGGCCACGTGGACCCGGCTCGCGCCGACCTCACGGGCCGCGGCCGGCACCCGCTCCACCGGGTCGCCCTCGACGACGGACAGCGAGGCACCCAGCTCGCGCAGCGACTCGTCGAGGGCACGCAGCGAGACGGCGAGGTAGGCGCGGCGCACGTCGCCGGAGGGTCCCCACAGCGCCGGGTCGAGCACGAAGAGGGGGAGCACGTCCCCGTCGGCGCAGGCCTCGAGCAGGGCGGGGTTGTCCCCGAGGCGGAGGTCGCGGCGGAACCACATGACGGCTGGCATCGACCCCCATGCTGCCACCCGCCCCCGACACCCCCCGACGACACCGACCGGGCCGGCCCCGCGCGCGGGGCCGTAGGACAGAATGGTCCGGTGAGCGATCTGATCGACACCACCGAGATGTACCTCCGGACCATCTACGAGCTGGTCGAGGAGGGCATCGTCCCGTTGCGTGCCCGGATCGCCGAGCGCCTGCACCAGAGCGGCCCGACGGTCTCCCAGACCGTGGCGCGCATGGAGCGCGACGGCCTGCTGACCGTCGAGGGCGACCGCCACCTCCAGCTCACCGATGAGGGGCTCCGGCTCGCCACGCGCGTGATGCGCAAGCACCGCCTCGCCGAGCGGCTGCTCACCGACGTGATCGGCCTCGACTGGGAGCTGGTGCACGAGGAGGCGTGCCGCTGGGAGCACGTCATGTCCGAGACCGTCGAACGGCGCCTCGTCGAGCTGCTCGGCCATCCCACGGAGTCGCCCTACGGCAACCCGATCCCGGGCCTCGACGAGCTGGGCGAGAGCTCGGTCAGCGAGGACTTCATGGACGGCGTCGAGTCGCTGTCCCGCGCCGCGACCAGCGGTGAGGGCCGGGTCCTGGTGCGCCGCATCTCCGAGGAGATGCAGAAGGACGAGTCGCTGATGAGCGCGCTGCGCCGGGTCGGGGCCCTGCCGGACAAGACGGTCACGGTCATCGCCACCGAGGAGGGCGTGCTGGTCGGGTCGGGCGGCGAGACCGCCGAGATCGTGCCCGAGGCGGCCGACCACATCTTCGTGCGCAAGCTCTGACTCCTCCGGGATTCCGGACCTTCCGGGTCCGCAATCGACCGGTCTGGACGTCTCGTCCCACAGGTCGAATCTTTACCTTCTTGTGGATCTCCCGTGGATCTTTGCCGGGTACCTTCTGCGCAACCCGTGGCCGTCGGACCCAGGGTGTCGTCGGGGGACGACGCCGTCCGACGAGGTGGTCGCGGCACTCGGTCGGGGGACCGGCACAAGGGGGACACGCAGCATGGAGCTCATCGAGGTCATCGAGCTGGCACCGGGACGCGAGGACGACACGGTCGTCGTCGCCCACTCCGCGACGAGCCTGACGCGGGGGCTGGAGTTCGGCGAGGCCGTGGTCCTGCGCACCGCCGAGGGTGAGCACTGGACCGCCAAGGTCCGCGACATCGGCTTCGAGGTCGACGACACCGTCTACACCCTCGACCTGGGCGCGCGGCTGCCCGACGACCTGGCCGCGGACCGGCTCGAGGGCCTCGACCCGCTGCGCCACGACCTGGAGCTGCACGAGGTCGTCGACCTGCTCGGCGACCTGCGCCGCCGCGGCGACCACGAGGCCGGCCCGACCGACCTGGCCGAGCTCCCGCTCGCGACCGTCTGACCCGCGGGCTCAGGCGGCCAGCGCCGTCAGGAACTCACTGCACCCCACCTCGAGCTTGTACGACGCGAGCTCGTCGCCGCGGGTCGTCCCGCGGTTGACGATCACCACCGGCGTCCCCGCCCGGGCCGCCCGGCGCACGAACCGGAAGCCGCTCATCACCGTCAGCGACGAGCCCGCCACCAGCAGCGCGCCGTCCTGCTCCGGCAGCGCGTCGACCGCGGCGTAGCAGCGCTCGACCCGCGGCGCCGGGACGTTCTCGCCGAAGAACACGACGTCGGGCTTGAGCACCCCGCCGCACTGCTCGCACCCGGGCACCACGAAGCCGGCGGTCTCCTCGAGGTCGACGTCGCCGTCGGGCCGGGTCGCGACCGCGGCGTGCCGCGCGGCGAAGTCCGGGTTGAGCTCGCCCAGTCGCGCCTGCAGCGCCGCCCGCGGCGACGTGGTCCGGCAGCCCAGGCAGATGACGTCGGCGATCCGGCCGTGCAGGGCCACCAGGCTCCGGGACCCGGCCCGCTCGTGCAGGCCGTCGACGTTCTGGGTGATCAGCAGCCCGGGGTCGAGCCGGGCCAGCGCGCGGTGCCCCTCGTTGGGGTCCGCACCCTTCATCCGCCCCCAGCCGAGGTGACTGCGCGCCCAGTAGCGCTGCTGCGCCTCCGGCCCGCTCACGAACTCCTGGTAGGTCATCGGCATCCGCGCCGGGCTGTCCGGTCCGCGGTAGTCCGGGATCCCCGAGTCGGTCGACAGCCCCGCCCCGGTCAGCACCACGAGCGGCCGGCCGCGCAGCAGCGCCAGCGCGTCGGCGTACGTCGCCTCGCTCGTCGGAGAGGCCGAGACCGTCATCGGGCGTAGCGCAGCTGGGCCCGCGCGCGGGCCTTGTCGGCCTCCACCTCGCGGTTCTTCGGCGGCGCGGTCGTGACGAGGTCGTCGATCAGGTGCTGCGTCAGGTGCGCGATCTCGCGGACCGCCTGGTCGAACACCGCCTGGTTGGCGGCCGACGGCTTGGTCGTCCCGCTGACCTTGCGGACGTACTGCAGCGCCGCCGCGGTGACCTCGTCACGGGTCGCGGGCGGCTCGAAGTTGTTGAGGGGGCGGATGTTGCGGCACATGCGACCACGGTACGACGGTCCGGAGGGCGGCACCCCCTCGTCGCGGCGACGTCCGGGTGCAAAACTGGCGGTATGTCCGCTCCCCGCAACGCTGACCGCGAGTTCGACGTCGTCCTGTTCGGAGCCACCGGGTTCACCGGTCAGCTCACCGCCGAGTACCTCGCCCGGCACGCCCCCGACGGCCTGCGCTGGGCGCTGGCCGGCCGGAGTCCCGAGAAGCTCGAGCGGGTCCGCGACCGCCTCGCCGACATCGACCCCGAGCTGAAGCTGCTCGAGCTGCTGCACGCCGACGTCGCCGATCCGGCCTCGCTCGCCGACGTCGCCGGCCGCGCCCGCGTCGTGATCACCACCGTCGGGCCCTACATCACCTTCGGCGAGCCGCTCGTCGCCGCGTGCGCCGAGGCCGGCACCGACTACGTCGACCTCACGGGCGAGCCGGAGTTCGTCGACCTGATGTACGTCGCCCACCACGCCACCGCGGAGCGCACCGGCGCCCGGATCGTGCACGCGTGCGGCTTCGACTCGATCCCGCACGACCTGGGGGCCTGGTTCACCGTGCAGGAGCTCCAGGCGGCCGGCCCGGTCACGGTGCGCGGTGTCGTCCGCGCCAGCGGCATGGCCTCCGGCGGCACCTTCCACTCGGCGATGACCGCGCTCTCGCGCACCAAGCTGGTCAAGCAGGCCGCCGTCGCCCGCCGCCGGGCCGAGACCCGGCCCGAGGGTCGCTCGTCGAAGGCCGTCGCCGCCCGGCCGCACCGCGACAAGCTGCTCGGCTACTGGCTGCTCCCGCTGCCGACGATCGACCCGAGCATCGTGGCCCGCAGCGGCGCCGCGCTGGCGTCGTACGGCCCGAAGTTCCGCTACTCCCACTTCGCCGGCACCAAGACCCTCCGGTACGCCGCCGGCGGGGCCGGGGCCGTCACCGCCCTCGGCCTGGCGGCGCAGGTCAAGCCGCTGCGCAACGCCCTGCTCGGCCGGATCAAGCAGGGCGAGGGCCCGGGGGAGGCCAAGCGCGAGAAGTCCTGGTTCACCGTCGACTTCGTCGGCGAGGGCGACGGCCGGGTCGTCCACACGCGTGTCTCGGGCGGCGACCCGGGCTACGGCGAGACGTCCAAGATGCTCGCCGAGTCGGCCCTGTGCCTGGCCTTCGACGACAACCCGGACGTGGCCGGCCAGGTCACCACCGCCCAGGCGATGGCCGAGAACCTCAAGGCCCGCCTCGTCGCCGCCGGCATCCGGTTCGAGGTCATCGACTGAACGACCCCGTCCGGCGGCCGACCGGCCGCCGGATGGTGCCCCAGGCAAGAGTCGAACTTGCGACCTTTCGCTTAGGAGGCGGCTGCTCTATCCACTGAGCTACTGGGGCGGGTGACGTGATGTCGACGCACATCTTGTCATTCGGTCGGTCGGCGTAACGAACCGCACTCGCCGCGACAAGTAGTGGACAGACGGGCGCACTGTGCGCCACGTCACACTGCCCGGCACGCCGGGCCCCGTTCACGGGAGGACCCCCATGGCGCTGCTCAGCCACTCCGCGTTCAAGCTCGTCTCGGCCACGTCGGCGATGGCCGTCGCCGGCCTGCTCACGCTCTCGGCCCCCTACGCCAGCGCCGCCAGCGGCGACTCCGACCACGACGGCATGCCCAACCGCTGGGAGCTGCGCCACGGCCTCAACCCCGACAAGGCCAACGCCCGGGGCGACAAGGACCGCGACGGACTTCGCAACATCCAGGAGTTCCGCCACCACACCGACCCCAGCGACCAGGACAGCGACAACGACGGCGACGACGACGGCGACGAGGTCGGCGACGACTCCTCGACCACCGACCCGACCGACTCCGACACCGACGACGACGGCACCCTCGACGGCGATGAGGACGCCGACCAGGACGGCGTCGACAACGAGGACGAGGACGACGCCGAGGAGTCCTGCCAGGCCGACGACGGCGACGCCGACCAGGACGGTATCGACAACGAGGACGAGAACGACTTCGGCACCAACGCCCACGACGCCGACTCCGACGACGACGGCACCGAGGACGGTGACGAGGACTCCGACGGCGACGGCACCGACAACCAGACCGAGGACGACGCCCAGGACGACGCCGACGACCAGGGCGAGGACGAGACCGACCAGTGCCAGGACGGCGACCAGGGCGAGGACGCCAAGGCCGGCACCACCTGGTACGTCGTGCGCTGAACGGCGGCTACATCCGCTCGGGAGCCGCGATCCCGAGCAGGCCGAGACCCTGGTCGAGCACGGCCAGGGTCACTCGGCACAACGTGAGGCGCGAGGCCCGCACGTCGAGGTCGTCGCCCTTGAGGACCGGGCAGTTGTCGTAGAACGTCGTGAACGTCTGCGCGAGCTCGAAGAGATAGGTGCACAGTCGGTGCGGCTCCAGGGCCTCGCCCACCTGCACGACGACCGGCGCGAAGCCGAGCAGCGCCAGCATCAGCGCGCGCTCCGCCTCCTCGCCGACGCGGACGTCGCCGGCCACGGCCTCGGCTTCCTCGGCGCGGCGCAGGATCGACCGGATCCGGGCCGCGGCGTACTGCAGGTAGGGGCCGGTGTTGCCCATGAGCGAGACCATGCGGTCCAGGTCGAAGGTGTACTCGCTGTCGTGGGCCACCGACAGGTCGGCGTACTTCACCGCGCCGATGCCGACCTGGCGCGCGATCACCGCCCGCTCCTCCTCGTCGAGGTCCGGCCGCGACTCCGCCAGGCCGGCGGCCGCTCGGGCGACGGCCTCGTCGAGCAGCGCGCGCAGCCGGATGGGTGCCCCGGAGCGGGTCTTGAGGATCTTGCCGTCCGGGCCGAGCACGTTGCCGATCTGGACGTGCACGACCTCGACGTCGTCGGGCAGCCAGCCGGCCTCGCGCGCGGCCGCGAAGACCATCCGCAGGTGCAGGTCCTGCGGCGCGCCGATGACGTAGAGCACCCGGTCGGCGTGCAGGTCGGTGACCCGGTGCCGGATCGTGGCGAGGTCGGTGGTGGCGTAGCCGTAGCCGCCGTCGCTCTTGCGGATGATCAGCGGCTGCGGCTTGCCCTCGCGGCCGGTGAAGCCGTCGAGGAAGACGCACAGCGCGCCGTCGCTCATCGTCGCGATGCCCTTGCGCTCCAGCTCGTCGCAGATGCCGGGCAGGTCGTCGTTGTAGCTGCTCTCGCCGGCCAGGTCGTCGTCGGTCAGGGTCACGTCGAGCAGCGAGTAGATCGAGTTGAAGTACGTCGTGGACAGCTCGATCAGCTCGTGCCAGAGCCGCAGCGTCTCGGGGTCGCCGGCCTGGAGCGAGACCACGCGGCGCCGGGCCCGCGCGGCGAAGTCCTGCCCGCCGGCGGCCTCGTCGGCGTCGAACTTCGCCCGGGCCGCCTGGTAGAAGGCGTTGGGGTCGCTGACGAGCAGCTCGGACTCGGGGGAGTGCTCGCCGACCTCGAGCAGGTGCTCGATGAGCATGCCGAAGGGGGTGCCCCAGTCGCCGATGTGGTTCTGACGCACGACGCGGTGGCCGAGGTGCTCCAGCGTGCGGGCGAGCGCGTCGCCGACCACGGTGGTGCGCAGGTGCCCCACGTGCATCTCCTTGGCCACGTTGGGCGCGGAGTAGTCGATCGGGACGACCAGCGGCTCCTGCTCCGGTACGGCGAGCCGCGGGTCGGCGGCCAGCGCGGTGACCCGGTCGGCGAGCCACTGGTCGGCCAGCGTCAGGTTGACGAAGCCGGGTCCGCTCACGACCGGCGCCTGGGCGACCCCGGCGACGTCGAGGTGGGTCACGATCGCGTCGGCGACCGCCCGCGGGTTGCTGCCGAGCCGCTTGGCCAGCGCGAGCGCCACGTTGGCCTGGTAGTCGGCGAACTGCGAGGGCCGGATGACCGGGTCGACGTCGGCGTACTCCGGTCCGAAGGCGGCGCCGAGTGCACGCTGGAGTCGGTCGGTGAGCACGTCGCTGGGGAAGCCGGTCACGGCGCCGGGAGGGGCGGTCATGCGGCTCAGGGTATGCGGGTCCGGTCACACTCGCGGACGCGAGGGTTTGGGCGAGGGTTTGTCGGAACAGGCTGGTCAGCGAGACTATTTGGTTCTTGCGCGTAAGTTCGCCCTGCCGTGAGTCACGCGCCGCCCCTGATGCATGCCCCCGATCGTGAAGGTGACCGATGTCTGACGCTGAGCAGACCGATGCCCAGCCCGACAACGGCGCGCCCAAACGCCGGGGCAAGGTGCGCAAGAGGCACACGGTCGCCAAGGTGCTGCTGGTCAGCGTGGTCGTGCTCGGTCTCGTCACCGGCCTGTCGGTCGTCTTCATCTACCGCCACCTCAACGGCAACCTCAACGTCGTCGACCTGACCAACCAGCTCGGCGACCGTCCCGACAAGATCAAGGTCGAGGGCCCCCAGGAGCCGCTCAACATCCTGGTGATGGGCTCCGACAGCCGCGACTGCAGCGGCTGCAACATCGACAACCTCACCGGCGGTGGCCAGCGCTCGGACACCACGATCCTTCTCCACCTGTCCGCGGACCGGTCCCGCGCCTATGGCATCAGCATCCCGCGCGACTCCGCGATCGACCGGCCCACCTGCAAGGCCGAGGACGGCAGCGACATCCCCGGCGGCACCCACGTGATGTGGAACGAGGCCTACTCGGTGGGCGGCCCCGCCTGCACGATCCACCAGTTCGAGCAGCTCACCGGCGTCCTCGTCGACCACTTCGTGGTCGTCGACTTCGAGGGCTTCAAGGGCATGGTCGACGCCGTCGGCGGCGTCGAGGTCTGCATCCCTGAGCCCGGCATCGTCGACCACGCCCACGGCATCGACCTGCCCGCCGGCACCCGCAAGCTCGAGGGCCAGCAGGCGCTCAACTACGTGCGCGAGCGCTACGTCGTCGGCAACGGCTCCGACGTGGGCCGGATGAAGCGCCAGCAGGCGTTCATCGCCTCGATGGTCCACCAGGTGCTCTCGGCCGGCACGCTCGCCAACCCCTACAAGATCGTCCGGTTCCTCGAGGCCGCGACCAAGTCGCTGACGCTCGACAAGGACATCGGCTCGCTGAAGAAGCTCGGTGACCTGGGCTACCAGTTCCGCAACATCGGCCTGGACAAGATCCAGTTCCTGACGATCCCCAACATCCCCGACCCTGCCGACCCCAACCGCCTCGTGTGGACCCCCGCGGCCAAGCAGGTCTGGGACAAGATCGCCAAGGACGAGCCGCTGACCAAGCGCCTTGCCACCGACGTGATCACGCCGGGCAACCTGCCGAGCTCCGGCGGCACCTCGTCCTCGCCCAGCGGGTCCGGCTCGCCGAGCGGCTCGGGCAAGGGCGGCCCCAACGAGGCTGACGCACAGGCGCTCGCCGACGCGGGCCTCTGCACCTGAGGTGACCGTGGTCGAGAAGAACCCCGAGAAGGGGCCAGAGAGCAAGTCCGAGACCGACTGGCAGCGCCGCAGGCGCCTCGCCGCGGTCTTCGGCGACGTGCTGCCGGACACCACCAGCGACGAGCGTGAGCCCGGCTCCCGGGAGTCCGGCGAGGAGCGGGGCGAGGCCTGGCTCAAGGCGCAGGTCCCGCCCCACCACGGGTAGGTCAGAGG
This sequence comes from Nocardioides ginsengisegetis, assembly GCF_014138045.1. Lineage (NCBI taxonomy): Bacteria > Bacillati > Actinomycetota > Actinomycetes > Propionibacteriales > Nocardioidaceae > Nocardioides > Nocardioides ginsengisegetis. The sequence goes on along the minus strand of NZ_JACGXA010000001.1, from coordinate 3,415,030 downwards.
CCGCCACCCTGACGGGCCGCCAGCAGGTCGCGGATCTCGGTGAGCAGCGCGACGTCGGCCGGCGTGCCGGTCGGCTCGGTCGGGAAGAACCGCTCCTTGGCATTCGTGTAGGGCAGCACGATCAGGTAGTAGACGACCGCGGCCATGATCAGGAAGGCGATCAGCGCCGTGAGCCAGGCGCCCACGTGGATGCCGTGCGGGGTGTAGTTGGAGAAGTCCGGGGTGCCGCCCACCTTGCCGACGAGGTCCATGATCAGCGCCACGGTGGCGGTCACGACGGCCGCGAACGCGCCGGCCATGATGAAGGCGACGGCGAGCTCGACCAGGTTGCCGCGCAGGATGAAGTTCTTGAATCCGGTCATGGTGTGACTCCTTCGTGCCCCGAGGGGAGCGGCGGTGATGTGACTCCGCGACGCTACTGCGAAAGGGCGAACGTCAGGAAGAAGCGCACCGCGGCATCGGCCAGCCTCTCCACGTCACCATCCGGCACCCCGAGCACCACCAGCCGCCCCTGCGTCCCCTCCGACCGGTCGGCGGCGGGGATCGCCAGCACCGGCGCGTCCGCCGCCACCGTCGTCGCGCCCGCCCCCTGCGGGTCGGCGGCCACCACGTCGACCCGGTCGCCGACGCGCAGCAGCGCGACGGCCCCGGCGTCCGGGAAGCGCACCGGCACGGCGGTCAGGCCGGGATAGCCGTCGGTCAGCGCCGGACCCACCAGGCGTACGTCGGTGACCGGCTCGCCCCGCCGCAGCGGAGCCGCCAGCACCCGCCCGGCCGCGTCCGCGGCGAGCCCGTCCGGCACGGTCCCGGGTGCGTACGACGCCTCCGCCAGGTCGGCGCGCGCCAGCACCGACCCCGCGGGCAGGTCGCGCGCGGCGACCAGCACCGTGATCCGGGGCGGGGGCGGGGCGACGACCGCGTGCACGCCGGAGCCGACCGCGACGGCGGTCAGGGCCGCGGCGAGCAGGCGCCGGCGGCGCAGCACCCCGCGGCGTACGCGGACGAGGAGGCGGCGAGCGCGGTCGGAGCGGGACATGGCCCCGACGCTAGGCAGGAATCCGTCCGCGCGGGACGGCTCTCCACAGGGTCGTCAGTCGGAGGAGCTGCTGGACGAGCTGGACGAGGAGCTCGTGGACGTGGTGCTGGCCTTCTCGGCGGTCTTCGTCGAGGTGGTCGACGAGCCCGACGACGAGCTGGAGGAGTCCGAGGTGCTGGCGGGCGTGCTCGACGACGTTCCGTTGCGGCTGTCGGTGCGGTAGAAGCCGGAGCCCTTGAAGACCACGCCCACGGCGTTGAAGACCTTGCGCAGCTTGCCGTTGCACGACGGGCACTCGGTGAGCGCGTCGTCGGAGAAGCTCTGGAACTGCTCGAAGTCGTGGCCGCACTCGGTGCAGGCGTACTGGTAGGTCGGCACGGTTCTCCTCAGGTTCTGGCACTCGGCCCTGACGACTGCCAATGGTACGTCACGGCAGAATGGCCTTCACCATGACGACCACCACCCCCGGCCGCCCTGACCCCGCCGGATCCGCCCCGTCATCCCCGGGCGCCACCGTGGCCGCCTGGTGGCGAGAGTTCCTCGGGTTGCCCCGGCCCCTGCGGGTGGCGTCGTACGTCGCCCTCGGCCTGGTGCTCGTGCTGCTCGCGGGCCTGGTCACCGGCGTGGTCCTGGTGCGGCGGCCGCTGCCGCAGACCACCGGCACCATCGACGTGCCGGGGCTGAGCGCGGACGTGACCGTGGTCCGCGACGACCACGGCATCCCGCAGCTCTACGGCGACAACCTCGACGACCTGATGCGCGCGCAGGGCTACGTGCACGCGCAGGAGCGGTTCTTCGAGATGGACGTGCGTCGGCACGCCACCGCCGGCCGGCTGGCCGAGATGTTCGGCGAGCCCGCGCTCGAGAGCGACGAGTACGTCCGGACCATGGGCTGGCGCCGCGTCGCCGAGCGCGAGCTGGCGCTGCTCGAGCCGGAGACCCGCGAGGCCCTCGAGGCCTACTCCGACGGCGTCAACGCCTACCTCGACACCCACTCGCCGAGCCGGATCGCCGTCGAGTACACCGTGCTGAACGCCGGCGGCCTGGACTACGAGCCCGAGCACTGGACCCCCGTCGACTCCCTGTCCTGGCTCAAGGCGATGGCCTGGGACCTGCGCGGCAACATGACCGACGAGATCGACCGGGTGCTGGCCCTGGCCGACCACAGCGTGCAGCAGGTCGCCAGCCTCTACCCGCCCTACCCCTACGACGAGAACGCGCCGATCGTCGGCCGGGGCACGGTCGTCGACGGCGTCTTCGAGCAGGACGCCACCACCGGCGGCACCCGCAACCCGCAGCGTCCGGCGTTCACCGCCGGCGCCCGGTCGGCGCTGCGCTCGCTGCGCGACGGGCTGGACCGGATGCCGTCGTTCCTCGGGCGCGGCGAGGGCATCGGCAGCAACAGCTGGGTGGTCGACGGCAAGCACTCGGCGACCGGCGAGCCGCTGCTGGCCAACGACCCGCACCTCTCGACCTCGCTGCCCGGCGTCTGGATGCAGATGGGGCTGCACTGCACGACGCTGTCGCCGAGCTGCCCCCTGGACGTCGCCGGCTTCACGTTCTCCGGGGTGCCCGGCGTGATCATCGGCCACAACCAGGACATCGCCTGGGGCTTCACCAACCTCGGTCCCGACGTCAGCGACCTCTACCTCGAGAAGGTCGAGGGCGACCGCTGGCGCTACGACGGCAAGCTGCTGCCGCTGCGCACGCGCACCGAGACGATCAAGGTGCGCGGCGGCGAGGACGTGACGCTGACCGTCCGCTCGACGCGGCACGGCCCGATCCTCTCCGACGTGTCCGACCAGCTCGCGGACGTGGGCGAGGAGGCCCGGGTCGAGGGCGCGCCCGCGCTGCCCGACGGCACGTCGTACGCCGTGGCGCTGGAGTGGACCGCCCTGCACCCCGCCCCGACGGCCGACGCGATCCTCGAGCTGGACAAGGCCACCGACTGGCGCTCCTTCCGGGCGGCCGCCGCCGACTTCGCCGTGCCGGCCCAGAACCTCGTCTACGCCGACCGCGAGGGCCACATCGGCTACCAGGCGCCGGGCCGCGTGCCGATCCGCAAGTCCGGCAACGACGGGCTGCTGCCGGTGGCCGGCTGGCGGCCGGAGAACGACTGGACCGGCGACTACGTGCCGTTCGACGGGCTGCCGCAGGTCCTCAACCCGGCCGAGGGGTTCATCGTCACGGCCAACCAGGCCGTGATCGGGCCGGACTACCCCTACCACCTCACCGACGACTGGGACCGCGGCTACCGCGCCCAGCGGATCCGCGACCTCATCGACTCCGAGCAGGAGCTCTCGGTCGACGAGATGGCCGCGCTCCAGCTCGACGACCACAACCCGATCGCCCCGACCTTGGTGCCGTTCCTGCTCGACGTGAAGCTGCGGCGCGGTTACCACTCGGCCGGCCAGCAACTGCTGCGGACGTGGGACTTCAGCCAGCCCGCCGACAGCCCCGCCGCGGCGTACTTCAACGTCGTGTGGCGCAACGTCCTCGCCGACACCTTCCACGACGACTTCGACAAGGACCTCTGGCCCGACGGCAACGAGCGCTGGATCGCGGTCATGGAGACGCTGCTGCGCGACCCCTCCAACGCCTGGTGGGACGACCGGACGACCGACACCACCGTCGAGACCCGCGACGACATCCTCACCCGGGCCCTGCTCGAGGCGCGCGACGAGCTCACCCGCCGCGAGTCGGTGAGCCCCGACGACTGGACCTGGGGCCACCTGCACCAGCTCGACCTCCAGAGCCAGTCGCTCGGCCAGTCCGACATCGCGCCGGTGCGCTGGCTGGTCAACCGCGGCCCGTGGGAGGTCGGCGGCAGCAGCTCGGCCGTCGACGCCACCTCGTGGGACGCCGCCGACGGCTACGACGTCACCAGCGCCCCGTCGATGCGGATGGTGGTCTCGCTCGGCGACTTCGACGAGTCCCGCTGGATCAACCTCACCGGCGTCTCCGGCCACCCCTTCAGCGCCCACTACACCGACCAGACCGACCTGTGGGCCGACGGCGAGACGCTGCCGTGGCTGTTCACCCGCTCGGCCGTCGAGGACGCCGCGAAGGCCACCCTTACCCTCCGTTGAATCGGGACTTCTCGTCACTCGAATCGGGACTTTCGACCACTCGAATCGGGAGTTGTGACCACCCGAGGGGTCACGGCGTGACGGGAAGTCCCGATTGAAGTGGTCAGAAGTCCCGATTCAACGACGTGATGCCGTCCGGCGTGGCGGCCGCGAGGACGCGACGGTCGTGGGGCTCGGCCGGCACGGCGAGCCCGACCTCGTCGGGATAGAGCAGCACGCACGTGAACGTCCCGGCCGGCACCCGCCCCAGCGCCCGGTCGTAGGACCCGCCGCCGCGGCCCAGCCGCAGCCCCGACGACGAGACCGCCAGCCCCGGCACCAGCACCACGTCGGCCCAGGCCACCGCGTCGACGCCGTGCCGCTCGCCGGCGGGCTCCAGCAGCCCCCGGCGGGCGGGGACGAGGGAGTCGCGGCCGCGGTAGGTCGCCCAGTCGAGGTCGTCGTCCGGCTGCAGCACCGGCAGCAGCACCCGCTTGCCCGCGTCCAGCAGCGCGTCGAGCAGGGGAGCGGTGCCGGGCTCGGAGCCGAGGGCGACGTACGCCGCGACGGTGCCGGCGCGTCGTACCTCGGTGGTGGCCAGCAGGTGGGCGGCGATCTCGCGGGCCGCCGCCCCCACCTCGAGCAGCGTCATCCGGTTGCGGGCGGTGAGCAGTTGGTCCCGCAGGGCCACCTTGGCGGCGTGCTGTCCGGGGGAGTCCGGGTCCGGGTTCTGGGGCATTTGCCGCGGGGCCACGCAACAAGCCTACGATCGGTGGCATGGGAAGCGCAGGGTTGAACCGGGCACGCGACAAGATGCGCGACGCCGGGGTGGACGAGGTCGCGATCGAGACGTTCGCGCACTACTACCGGCTGCTGGAGCACGGCGAGACGGGGATGATCCCCGAGTCGAGCATCGAGCCGGTCGACATCCCCTCGCTCTCCGACGTGAGCGTGTCCGAGGAGGACGCCGCGGAGGCGATCCGCCGGACCGCCGTCATCAAGCTCAACGGCGGGCTCGGCACCTCCATGGGCATGGACCGCGCCAAGTCGCTGCTGTGCGTGCGCCGCGGGCTGTCGTTCCTCGACATCATCGCCCGGCAGGTGCTGCACCTGCGCAAGGTCCACGACGCCACCCTGCCGCTGATCTTCATGAACAGCTTCCGCACCTCCGCCGACACGATGGCCGCGCTGGCCCGCTACGAGGACCTCGCCGTCGACGGGCTGCCGCTGGAGTTCCTCCAGAACAAGGAGCCCAAGCTGCTGGCGAAGGACCTCTCGCCGGTGTCCTACCCCAAGGACCCCGACCTCGAGTGGTGTCCGCCGGGCCACGGCGACCTCTACACCGCGCTGCGCGGCACCGGCCTGCTCGACCGCCTGATCGAGGCCGGCTACGAGCGCGTCTTCGTCTCCAACTCCGACAACCTCGGCGCCGTCCCGGACCCGCGGGTGGCCGGATGGTTCGCCACGTCGGGGGCGCCGTTCGCGATCGAGGCCGTGCGCCGCACCGCCTCGGACAAGAAGGGCGGCCACTTCGCCCGCCGCAAGAACGACGGACGGCTGGTGCTGCGCGAGACCGCCCAGACGCTTCCGGAGGACCAGGCCGCGCTCGCCGACCTGGACCGCCACCAGTTCTGCTCGACCAACAACCTGTGGTTCGACCTGGTCGCGATGCGCGACGTCCTCGACGCCCGCGACGGCGTCCTGGGCCTGCCCCTGATCCGCAACGTCAAGACCGTCGACCCGGGCGACACGTCGACGCCCGAGGTGATCCAGGTCGAGACCGCGATGGGCGCGGCGATCGAGGTGTTCGAGGGCTCGCAGCTGATCGAGGTCGGGCGCGACCGGTTCGTGCCGGTGAAGACCACCAACGACCTGCTGGTGCTGCGCTCCGACGTCTACGACATCGGCCAGGACTTCGTGCTCGACCAGGTGAGCGTCGAGTTGCCCTACGTCGAGCTCCACGGCGACTTCTACAAGCTGGTCGGCGACTTCGACAAGCGCTTCCCCGACGGTGCGCCGTCGATGCGGAAGGCCTCCGCGCTCAAGGTCGACGGCGACTTCACGTTCGGCCGCGGCGTCCAGGTCGTGGGCGAGGTCGAGCTCGCGGCGAAGTCGGCCCAGCGGGTCGAGGCCGGCACGGTGCTGAGCGAGGCTGAGCCGACGGATGGCTGAGGACGTCACCACCGTCGAGGACCACCTCCGTCGCATCCTCGACGCGGTCGCGCCGCTCCCCGACTACCCGCAGCCGCTCATGGAGTCCCTCGGGCTCGCGGCCGCCGAGGACGTCGTCGCGCCGATCCGGCTCCCCTCCTTCGACAACTCCGGCATGGACGGGTACGCCGTCTGCCAGGCCGACGTCGCCTCGGCCTCCGCGGAGTCGCCGGTGCACCTGCCGGTGGTCGGCGAGATCGGCGCCGGCCAGGCCCGGCTGCTCGCGATGTCGCCCGGCACGGCCGTGAAGATCATGACGGGAGCACCGGTGCCCACCGGTGCCGACAGCGTCGTCCCCTACGAGTGGACCGACCGGGGCGTCGCCAAGGTCCGCATCGACAAGGCCCCGACCCTCGGGCAGCACGTCCGCCGCGCCGGCGAGGACGTCCAGGAGGGCGACGTGCTCATCGAGCACGGCACCGTCCTCGGGCCGCGCCACGTCGGGCTGCTCGCGTCGGTCGGACGCGCGACCGTGCGCTCCCGTCCCCGGCCCCGCGTCGTGATCCTGTCCACGGGCTCCGAGCTGCGCGAGCCCGGGACGCCCCTGGGCCACGACACGATCTACGACGGCAACTCCTACCTCCTCGCCGCCGCCGCGCGACGCGCCGGCGCCATCGCCTATCGGGTCGGGATCGTGCCCGACGAGCCGCGGGCCTTCCTCGACGCGCTCGACGACCAGCTCGTCCGCGCCGACCTCGTCGTCACCAGCGGCGGCGTCTCGCAGGGCGACTTCGACGTCGTCAAGGAGGCGCTGCGGCCGCTCGACACGATGTGGTTCGGCGGCGTGGGCATGCAGCCGGGCAAGCCGCAGGGCTTCGGCACGGTCGGCGACGACGCGACCCCGATCTTCACGCTGCCGGGCAACCCGGTCTCGTCGTACATCTCCTTCGAGGTGTTCGTGTTGCCCGCCATCCGCACGATGATGGGCCTGTCGCCGGTGTCCCGCCCGACCCGTCGCGCGCGGCTGACCCACCCGATCTCCTCGCCCGCGGGGCGCCGGCAGTTCGTGCGGGGCGACTTCGCGGTCGACCGCGGTGGGCCGTTCGTGACTCCGGTGGGCGGGCACGGCTCGCACCTGATCGGTGACCTCGCGTCCTCCAACGCGCTCGTCGTGGTGCCCGAGGACGTGACGTCGGTGCCGGCGGGCGAGCAGGTGCAGGTCCTGTGGCTCGACGAGGAGTTCTGATGAACGACCGGCTCACCCACGTCGACGAGTCCGGCGCCGCCCGGATGGTCGACGTCTCCGGCAAGGACGTCACGGCGCGTACGGCGACGGCCTCCGGCCGGGTGCTCGTCTCCGCGGAGGTCGTCGCGCTGCTGCGCGGCGCCGGCGTCCCCAAGGGCGACACCCTCGCGGTGGCCCGGCTCGCGGGCATCATGGGCGCCAAGCAGACCCCGGCGCTGATCCCGCTGTGCCACCCCCTGGCGATCTCCGGCGTCACCGTCGACCTGGTCGTCTCCGACGACTCCGTCGACATCGCGGCGACGGTCCGGACCACCGACCGCACCGGCGTGGAGATGGAGGCCCTCACCGCGGTCTCGGTCGCCGCGCTGACCGTCGTCGACATGGTCAAGGCCGTCGACAAGGGTGCCGTCATCACCGACGTCCGCGTCGAGACCAAGACCGGCGGCAAGTCGGGGGACTGGGTCCGGAAGACCGACCGATGAGCATGCGCGCGGAGGTCGTGGTGGCCTCCAACCGGGCCGCGGCCGGGGTCTACGCCGACGAGACCGGGCCGCTCATCGTGGCGTTCCTGGCCGAGCTCGGCTTCGCCGTCGACGAGCCCGTGGTGGTGCCGGACGGGGAGCCCGTCGGCGCCGCGATCGCGGCCGCCGCGGCCGGCGGCGCGCGCTGCGTGCTGACCACCGGCGGCACGGGGCTCACCCCGACCGACCGCACTCCCGAGGTGACCCGTGCGCTGCTGGACTTCGAGGTGCCCGGCATCGCGGAGGCCATCCGCGCGTACGGCGTCGCCCACGACGTCCCGTCGGCGGTGCTGTCCCGCGGCCTGGCCGGCGTGGTGGGGTCGTGCCTGGTCGTGAACCTCCCCGGCTCCCGCGGCGGCGTCAAGGACGGGCTGGCGGTGCTGCGGCCGGTCCTCGTCCACGCAGTCGAGCAGGTCGTCGGGAGCGACCACTGAGCGGCGGTCCGCCGAGGAGCGCCTGGCCCGCCTGGCTCTCGTCCGGTGACGTGACGCTCCGACCTCTGGCGGCCCGCGACGCCCGTGCGTGGCGCGACGCCCGCCGGCGCAACGCGGCCTGGCTGGCCCCGTGGGACGCCACGGTCCCGCCCGGCGCCGATGCCCGGCCGACCTCGTTCCGCGCGCTGGTCCGGCGGCTGCGGAGGCTCGCGCGCCAGGGATCGACGTACCCCTTCGCGCTGGTGGTCGGCGGCCGGTTCGCCGGGCAGGTCACCGTCAACAACGTGGTGCGCGGCTCGGCGCAGTTCGCGTCGGTCGGCTACTGGCTGGACCGGGACTTCGCCGGCCGCGGGGTGATGCCGACGGCCGTGGCGCTGGTGATCGACCACTGCTTCACCACCGCCGGGCTGCACCGGGTCGAGATCGCGATCCGGCCGGAGAACTCCAACTCGCTGCGGGTGGTGGAGAAGCTCGGCCTGCGGGAGGTCGGCTACGCGCCGCGGTTCCTGCACATCGACGGGGCCTGGCGCGACCACCGGATCTTCGCGGTGACCGTCGAGGAGTGCCCCGAGGGGATGCTGGCCCGGCTGCAGGGCGCCGGAACCTGAAAATCACATGAGTCCCACGAGTCATTTCGCGACACACGTGTAGACATCCGCACCGTCCTGCGCTAGCGCACCTAACCTCTCACTCGTGGACCTCAGCTCGTGGATCTTCGTCGCCCTCGCCGTCGCGTGGGCCGTGTACCTCGTCCCCAAGGCGCTCCAGCACCACGAGGACGTGGTCCGGAGCCGGTCCGTCGACCGCTTCTCGCACACGATGCGCGTCCTCGCGCGCCGCGAGCCGGTCAGCACCCGCAACGCCCGCCTGGTCGTCCAGCCGGGTCGCAGCACGTCGGCCCCGGTCGTGACGACCAAGGCCACCCACGCTCCCTCCGCCCCCGAACACGCCGCAGCTGCGCCTTCCCCTGCGCAGCTCCGTGCCCGTCGTGAGGCCGCCAACGCCGCGGCCCGCCGTCGCCGTCGCGTGCTCTCCGCGATCCTGGTGGTCAACGCCCTCGTCATCGGCCTCGCCGCCTTCGCGGTCGTCCCGTGGCTCTCGGTGGCCGCGCCGGTCGCCCTGCTCGTGGCGTGGCTCGTCGCCTGCCGCCTGATGGTCAAGCGCGAGCGGGGCGTGGCCTCGCCCTCGCGCCGCCTGCCGCTGGAGCCCGAGGAGGAGGACGAGGAGACCGCGCCGGAGAAGGCTCCGGTCGTTGACCCGATCGCCCGGATGGCCATGCCAGTCACCGTGCCCGTCAACATGGACGACACCTCCGAGATGGCCGCCGCCCGCATCGACCCGACCCTGTGGGACCCGGTGCCGGTCACCCTCCCGACGTACGTCACCAAGCCTGCCGCCACCCGCCGCACCGTCCGCACCATCAACCTCGACGACTCCGGCGTCTGGACCTCCGGCCGCACCGACGCCGACTACGCCATCGCCCGCGAGGCCGAGGAGGCCGACAAGGCCGCCCGGGCCCGTCAGGCCGAGGGCGAGGACCACCGTGCCGTCGGGTCCTGAGTCCTGGCGGGATCACCGGTTCACCGGCGATCCCGGACGTTCTGGAGGGTTGCAACCCTCCAGAACGTCCAGGAGTGCCCGGTAAGTGGTGCGCTAGCGTCGCGCCATGAGCCCCGTCGAGCTGTCCCACTCGCGCACCTTCCCGACGACGGTGGAGGCGGCCTTCGACCTGGTGCTGCCGATGCCGCTCACGCAGCTCTTCGCACGCCGGTACGTCGCCATCCCGCCGATCACGCGCGTCGACCAGGACGGCACCTGGGGCGTGCTCGGCCAGCAGCGCACGATCCGCACCTCCGACGGCGGGTCGATGCGGGAGACCCTCACGACCCTCGAGCGGCCGCACCGGTTCGGCTACGAGATCGACGCGATCACCGGGCCCAACAAGGCGCTGGTCGCCGGTGTCCGGGGGATGTGGACCTTCGCCGAGGCCGGCACCGGCGTCGAGATCACCTGGGCCTGGAGCATCACCCCGACCCGCGTCGGCGCCCTGCTCATGCCGGTCTTCGGGCGACTCTGGCAGGGCTACGCCCGCCAAGGCATGGAGGAGATCGAGAAGGCCGTGAGGGCCTGACGCGCCGGTGCCCAACCGATTGGGAAGCGCCCCGCACCGGGTGCTAACCTTCCCACCGCGTCTTCGGGCGCACTGGGGCTGTGGCGCAGTTGGTAGCGCGTCTCGTTCGCAATGAGAAGGTCAGGGGTTCGAATCCCCTCAGCTCCACCCAATGACAACAGAACCCGCAGGTCGCCCTGGCCTGCGGGTTCTCGCATCCCCTGCCGATCACACCGCTGGACTGACACCGGCGGAGTTCGCCGCGAAAGCCTGTCAGCTTACCCCCCGCGTACCCCCGGCCTCTCCGTCGCCCGCTGAGGGCCACGGTTCGGGTCGTTGAGCCGGTCCAGCCCCGCCTGGTCGGCCGAGGTGCCCAGGAAGTGCAGGTACCGGTTGGTCGTGGCGATCGACTCGTGTCCCATCCAGGCCTGGACCGTGCCCGGGTCCACACCGCGTGCCAGCCACAGGCACGCCGCGGTGTGCCGCAGGTCGTGGACCCGCCGGCCGCCACCCGTCCGGTCCCACTTCACCGTCCGCAGCACTGCGGTGCGGTGCAGCCGGGCGCCACCCGCGGTGGTCAGCAGCAGGTCGGTGGGCTCCTTGGAGACGATGAGTCTCCGGATGATCGGCAGGATCCGGTCGGCCACCGGCACCCGGCGCCCCCGCCGACCCTTGGTCGCCTTCACCGCCCCGCCCTCGGTCTGCGAGCGCCGCACCAGCAGGCCGGCCGTAGGCACCTCGACCACGTCCTCGACCAGTACCGCCCGCGCCTCGCCCCACCGCATCCCGGTCCAGCCAAGCACGAGCAGCACGTCGGCCAGGTGTGGGTCGTGCTCGCGCCACCGCTCGTAGACGGCCTCGAGCTCCCCCTCCGTCCACGGCCGCATCTCGGTCGGCTCCTCCGAAGATCGGGGCACCTTCGTTCCGGTCACCGGGTTCCGCACGATGATCTTCTCCCGCACGCACCAGGCGAAGAAGCTGGACAGGCTCGCGCGGTACCGGACCACCGATCGTTCGCTGAGACCACCGTGGATCAGCGTCTCGAACGAACGGGCGACCTCACGCTCGGAGACGGCCGCCACCTGCATCGCCTGGATGCTCGTGGGGACCAACCGGTGCAGTGCCTGGTCCGTGCGATACGTCTTTGCCGCCACCGTGAACTCGCGGATGGCCAGCCACTCCTCCAACAGTGCCCGCACAAGACGCCGCCCGGTGCGGGGATCAACCCCGCCGACCAAGGCCGCGCGCTCTCGCGCCAGCCAGTCGCTCGCCTCCCTCTTGGTGTCGAACGTGCGGCTGGTGACGAACTGCCGACCGCTCTTGAGTCGCCCTCGGAACCGACCGTTGGGAGTCTTCTCAATCATCTGGGTCGCCCTCCTCGCGGCGCGCCTACGACGCCCTTGCTAGCCACTGCTCGACGTCGAGGCGTCGATACCGCGGACAGGTCGGCGTCATCCAAGTCACCCGCGGACCCATCCCACGCTGCCGCCAGCGGCACAGCGTCGACTCCGACACCCGGATCCACTTGGCCACCTCACTGCTGGTCAGGATCTCCTCCAACGTTTCCATCTGGTCACCTCCGACCACCCGGAGCGGCCGTGCGCCGCCCGCGATTCTCTGACGGTCACCTAAGAACGCGGAGCCCCGCCGAGCGATCAATGTCGCCTGTGAAATTCCTGAGTTGCTTGCGCATCTGAGGATGCAGGCTGCCGCACGGCCGCTCGCGGTCCTTCATCGACGTGGGCCGTGCGGCCGATAGGTCCTTGACGCTGCTTAGCGCCCACTATGACGCTCCGGTCTAGGACGGAGTCGAGGGTGACTCCTCGCACTGCGAAGACCGATGGTGGCGGACGGCGCGGAGCGATGCACCGAATGACTGCGCATAAGCCAACTGCCGGGGCCGAGCGCCGAGAGGGAAAGTGCTTTGAACACCCGGCCGCGGACCCAGGCGCTCCCTTGAGTCCGCGGCCGGATGTTCCCCTTCGCTGTCGCTCTGGGGGGGTCTTGTCAAAACGACAGCGGCGCAACACTAATGGTCGAAGTAAAGCCCGCGCTCGCAAGACTTGGCTTAACTGACAGCGGTCGTCCACAGGCCGAAAGAATGGCGGGCGTGGGGCCTGGATATCGGAAAAAACCTACTGGAAAGTATTCGTGCATAGGTCCCAATTGCCACAAGGTCGTCCCGAAGCGAGCGCTAACATTTCCCCAGCCGAACTTCAGGGGCTCCGGTACTCGTGGGTAGTCAAGCGAGAACCGTCGGCCAAATAGCCTCCCCCGTGTCCACGTGATATTCGTTACACGGACTGCAAAACTTGCTGGTCGGCGGCCCCCACGCATGCTCGTGCACTTCCACTTCCCTCGTATGCCAAGTCCTCCTCCCGTCCCTGTCGGGGCGAAACCGCGGACACGCCCCGGAGAAAGCGCACGAGAACGAACTACCTTCTCGCTCGACCACCGCCTGAACCTCAGCTGCCATCGCCCAACAATTGCTAGCGTCGGCGCGAGCGAACATGCGGGCAGGGCTCCCTGATCCTCCACACGGCTGGGGCGTTCCTCGGTACAGAGATCCTCGTCTACCGCATCTCAGATGACCCGAGACCGATGATTTCCACCAGAGTTCTTCCACCGCGAATCGGCCAGTTCGTAGGTCGCCTTCTAAGCCGACTCGGCCCTGCGCCAGCGGCCGTACTTGACGTTCAAAGGCGGGTCGACGGTTCTGCGCGAGGGAGACCGGTTGCTGCCTCTGCATTGCACAGCTTCACGCTCAGCCGTCGGTGGAACCAGCTTTGCAATTGCTCTGAGTGTGGGACGATGCGAAGGGCAAACTAACCGGAACCGGAGCAGCTCACAAGCAGGCTCAAGAGTTCTGCTCTCGCCGTTCCGTACCCGGCGGAAGCGCTTCGGCGATCAGGCGAAGTGCGTTCCGCACGGGTAGCCACTCGGCGCCGAGAAGGGTGCCGTCGGAGCGGCGACGCTCGAGGTGGGCCAAGAGCTTCCCGACTGCCCCGGGATCGTTTCGTATAGCCCGAAGGGCTTGTTCGGGGGAGCGGTGCTGCGCCCCCCGCGGGTCTGCGTCAGCCTTCGGGGTCGGCTGGCCTGAGGCCGGGGACAGCGGTTCGGACTCGGCACACGTGTCCGCCGGGCGATGGCGGGGAACCTCCACCAGTCGGACCTCGATGGCGCCCTTACGCGCGCCGAGTCGACACAGGGCGGCGTCGTTGCGGCACCGGGTCGAGCACCAGACGGGGCGTCGGCCGACACCGCGGTAGGCGACGGCTTCGCCGCAGTTCGGGCAGGTTCGGACGTCTTCCGGCTGCTGATTGTCATCGGCCATCGAAACTCCCGCTAACTGGGGGACGCGTCCTTATTTCGCACAATCGAAACAGGAGAGAGCTGGAGATGCAAGAGGTGTGTGACACATCGTCGGCCGTGTGAAATTGGGGGGAAGGTTGAGGGTGTCGGTGATGGTTCGGACGTCGTGGTCCGGGCGGGCGTCAGGGGGATGTGGGGGTTTGTGATCGCTCCCGGGCCGGGATGCGTCGTCGGTGACTGTCAGATCCAGGTCAACACGAGTGAGGTCCGGATGAGCCGGCAGACGATCAGGCAGCGGGTGCGGCGTACGGCGCGGGACATGCCGAGAAGCGTCGGCCGGAGCGTGAGAGCGCGAGCCGGAGGCCGTTGACCTCGCCGAGCAGGTCATGGTTGCAATTGGTCAGCGGATGCAGCGGTGGTCGAGGCCGAGAAGCGAGCTGGTGAGGCGCTGCGGGAGTTGACCGAAGGGGAGAGTCTGTCGCTGGGCGAGGCGGTCGGGTGGTGAGGGGGGACGCTGACAGTCCGCGGGGCGACGAAGTTGCGGCGGCTCGAGAGCTCGACCGGGATGAGAGCGTGTACGCGACGACGGCCACAGTAGACAGGGGAGAGCGGGTGTCGGCGCGACTGTCGGATGACCGCCGGCGTCCGAGGCGGTCGCCGGGGGTGATCAACGACCCGAGGGTGCTTGCTCGTGGACGGTCCACGGTAGCGACGGCGCCGGGACTTGAGTGCGGTGGACCGGCCCGGTTATGGGGCGGTCCGAGCATGAGGGCGTGGAGCGCGGCGGGCATGGCCGGCTCCGATACTGCCGGGACAGGTGCTCATCGCGAGCCGGCTCGCGTTCGAGGTCATGAATGGCGTGAACGCGCTCGAGGCGGGCTCGGCTGCTGGGCGTCGACGGCCCCGGTGCTGCCGGCCGGGACGTTGATGCGGTGCCGCCGTTGCTTCTGCGCCCCTTGACCTCGATCGGGGAAGTGCTGAGTTCGTGGCCGTCGAGTGTTGTAGAGCTCGAACCAACTGGCAAGAGGGGCTCGGCACGTGTTCATCGGGCCGTTCTGTCTGCTGGCAGAACGGCGGGATCGGCGGGTCTCAGACACGACCTACAAGCAGCTCGGATCAGCGAAATTCATACGCTGCGCCGGCATCGCGTTCCGTGCAAGGTCCACTCGTCAACGCACGGGAGCGAGTCGTTTGTGCACACGTCAACATTCTCATCACCGCCTTGGTGCTCACGGCCATCTCTGCCAGGCGCACCGCTCGAGATCGATCGGGGTTCGTGATCCACGAGGATGTGCGGCCGAATGATTCCGTACACAGCCGTGCGTCGAACCGCCGCGTGACCCCGGATCTCGACTGCGCGGCTGCACACGAACGAGCCGGCCCTGACTGCCAGAACGCAGCCCACGGGACTCGAAAGGCCGCCGTTCGGGATCCGGAAAATCCTCTGGACCACTCATTCGGTTCAACGTGTCCATACTCCCGCCCAGGACGTCCGGTCAGGTGATCAGGCCTGTTTCACGCGCGGCGGTAATCGCCCGGACCCGGTTGTTGGCCCCGAGCTTGCGCATCGCTGTCTTCAGGTACGAGTTGACGGTGTTGGGCAGAAGCCCGAGCTGCTCCGCCGCCTCCCGGTTGGTCCGACCCAGCGCGACCTGGGTGAGGACGTCGACCTCGCGCGGAGCGAGACCCACTCCAGCCCGGCGCCGTGTTGTGGTGCCGGAGGGAGACAGGCGCGTGCGTAGCAGCTCGATCCGAGCCCGCAGCGTCTCATCGTCGACCTGTTCGGCGACGGCCGCGAGCTCGTCGCTTAGCTCGCGCAGATCCGACTGGGTGAGCCCTTCGTTGCCGGCACGGCATTCCCTCATCTCGTCCAGGCGGCGGCGCACCTCGTCTTCGACCGCGATGTCCCGCTCCAGCCTCCGCACAAGCGGAGCAAGGCTGTCGAACCACCGGTCACCAAGCCCCACCTGGGTCCGGTTGGCGAGGTACACCACGATGCGAGGCACGTCGTCCACGATGATCGGCAGCGCGATCACGGTCTCGAGACCCTCCTGACTCACGGCATGGTCGTAGACGTGCGTGATGCCCTGTGCTGCTGGATAGCTGCTCACCGAGACTGGACGGCCGAGCAATAGAGACTTGCCCCCCAGCCCCGCTCCAGGCCGAACCATGAGTTGGGCGAGCGAGCGAGTCCTCGCACCGCAGAGCTCGGTGATCTGGAGCCGACGAGGCTCAGGGAGCACGCGGCCGCCAAATGCCATGTCCATGCGCCCGGCACGTCGAAACGCCGCTATCACGCGGGCCAATCCCTCGCCGGCGTACGGCGTCTCGGGTGCGAGTTGAAACGCCATTGCCGTGCCTTCCTAGAACTGTGTGCACTGAGGCTAGGTGGGCACTGTCACATCCGCCAACGCACTACCCCCAAACGGGGGTAGTCCCCGCCCCCCTCGTTCGATGCGGCAGGGTGTGGCGCTCGATGATCCTTCGGAGTGTCGCGTCTCAACCGGAGTGCGCGACGACCTCGGCGACGGAGCCGCGGCGGGCGGGAACGCCGTCCTAGCGCCTGACTTGGGGGAAGTCCTCGTCTCGGTACTCACCCACTGGACGGTCGCCCTCGACCGCGACCTCGCGGTGACGGAGCTCGACGCGGCGGATCTTGCCTGAGATGGTCTTGGGCAGGTCGTGGAACTCCAGACGACGTACACGCTGGTACGGCGCGAGGTGCTCCCGTGCGTACGCCAGGATCGATTCGGCGGTGTCCGGCGTTGGCTCGAAGCCGGGAGCGAGCGCGATGTACGCCTTCGGCACGGCGAGCCGCACGGGATCGGGCGCGGGCACCACCGCCGCCTCGGCAACGGCGGGGTGCTCGATGAGCACGGACTCGAGCTCGAACGGACTGATCTTATAGTCGGAGGCCTTGAAGACGTCGTCGGTGCGGCCGACGTAGGTGATGTAGCCGTCCTTGTCCCGAGTGGCGATGTCGCCCGTGTGGTAGAACTCGCCCGCCGTCGCACCTGCGTTGCGCTCGCCGTCGCCGTGATATCCGGTCATCAGGTTCAGCGGCCGGGGCGTCAACTCGAGGCAGATCTCACCCTCGCCTGAACCCTCGACGGCGGTACCGGTCACTGGATCAAGCAGTGCGACTGGGACGCCCGGGAGCGGTCGGCCCATCGATCCTGCTTTGACGGCCTGGCCTGGGGTGTTCGCAATGCAGGCGGTCGTCTCCGTCTGCCCGAAACCGTCCCGGATCGTGAGGCCCCAGTGCCGCTCGACCTGGCTGATCACCTCGGGGTTGAGCGGTTCCCCGGCGGCGATCGCCTCGCGGAGCGAGCCGGGGCCGCCGGAGAGGTCGGCTTGGATGAGCATCCGCCACACCGTCGGCGGTGCGCAGAACGTGGTCACGTCCTCTGTCCGGATCTTCTCGAGCAGCTCGGCCGCGTTGAACCGGGCGTGGTTGTAGACGAAAACCGTTGCCTCGGCCAGCCATGGCGCGAAGAAGTTGGACCACGCGTGCTTGGCCCAACCTGGGCTGGAGATGTTGAGGTGAACGTCGCCTGGCCTCAGCCCGAGCCAGTACATCGTCGAGAGGTGACCGATCGGGTAGGAGACGTGCGTGTGTTCCACGAGCTTCGGCCGGCTCGTGGTGCCCGAGGTGAAGTAAAGGAGCAGTCGGTCGCTACTGGCGTTACCTGGATGGGCGATCCGCGTCGCCTCAGCGTCATCCGCCGGCGCGAATGGCTCCCACCCATCCGCTTCGCCGACGACAAAGCGGAGATAGTCGCCAGGCACCGCGTCAAACTTCCCGGCGTCCGCAGCATTGCAGATCACCGCACGCGCCCGGCCACGATCGATCCGGTCGGCCAGCTCGGTCGGCCCAACCGCCGTCGTGGTCGGCATGATGACCGCACCAAGCCGTATGAGGGCAAGCATGCTGTCCCACAGCTCGACCTGATTGCCGAGCATGACCACGACGCTGTTGCCGGGCCCGACTCCCTGCGTCCGCAGGTTCGCGGCCGCCTTCTCGGACCTGGTCAGCATCGCGTCGAAGGAATAGGAGCGGCGGGTGCCGTCCTCCTCCGCGATCACGAGCGCCGGTCGTTCATTCCCGCGGGCAAAGACATCGAACCAGTCATGGACGAAGTTGAACGTCGGACCGACGTCTGGCCACGAGAACGACGCCACGGCCTCGCCGTACGACGTGCGCAGGGCAAGGAGCCGCTCTCGAGCGGCGCCAAGAGCGGTAGTCGCGCTCAGGGTGGGGGGACTCGCGTTGCTCACGACGCAACCTTCTCGCGCCGGCCGCACGCGGACCACCCGCAAATGGGGGTGACGCGTGATCCGTCGTTGGCGGCGGGAGTCTTCCACCAACTTCCCGTCAAGACAGGCAGTTCAGTTTGTCTGCGACTTGAGCCAGCGAGTGCCGGGTCCGTTGTCGACCAATGCTCGCGTGAGACCGAAGGACAAGGGCGCACACCTGCCCCCGCTACAAAGGAAGTTGCAGGTCAGAGGCAGTTTCTGGAGAGATCCGGGAGCCGCCTCTGGGACGCTGCGAAGCGCGAATAGATCGCGAATTCAGGGCATGCGAGAGCAAATGATCGGGTCACCCGGAAAGTGGCCCTGGTCGGCATACAGTCGATCCATGGAGGGCTCGACGTTCGAGACCACCCGGTTCGTCGGTCGACGGGCAGAGTTGCAGGCGCTTCGAAAGTTGCTCGGTGAGTCGCGGCTGTTGACGCTGACCGGACCAGCGGGCGCGGGCAAGACGCGGTTGGCGTCGGAGGCGGTGGGAATGCTTTCGCGTCAGTTCGGTCGCCGGGTCTGGTTCGTGTCGCTCGCCGAGTTGCAGGACGAGTCGTTGCTGGCGCACACCGTTGCCGCGGCAATGGACCTTCAGCTTGGATCGCAGAGGTCGGCGCCTGCGGCAATGGCGGACTTCATCGGTGACCGTGAGGCGCTGCTGGCTCTGGACAACTGCGAGCATCTCGTCGACGTGGTTGCGAACCTGGTCGCCGAGTTGCTGCGGTCGTGTCCGCGACTACGGATCATCACGACCAGCATCGTGCCGTTGGAGGTCGCTGGCGAGACGATCCTGTCGGTGCCCGCGTTGTCAGTTCCTGACGAGCGGGCTTTGCGGTCCCCCGAGGGTCTCTCCCGGTACGACGCTGTGGGCCTTTTCCTTGATCGTGCCACGGCGGCGATGCCGTCCTTTAGTCTCACGACCGACAATGCCGAGGCCGTCGCACGCCTGTGCATGGCGCTCGAGGGCAGTCCACTCGCTGTCGAGATCGCGGCCGCACGGATCCGCACCCTCACGCCGCAAGCGATGCTGGACCGGCTCGAAGACCGCTTTGCACTCCTCAGCAAGGGCTATGCGGCGGCACCGGACCGTCACCGCTCTCTGCTGGCCGCGGTCGAGTGGACCTTCGACCTGTGCACGCGTCAGGAACAAGAGTTGTGGCTGCGTGCGTCGGTCTTCGCCGGCGGCCTCGATCTGGCAGCCGTGGAAGGCGCATGCTGCGGTGAGGGTCTTGACGAGCGGGAGATCCTCGACGTTCTCGCGGGCCTCGTGAACCGGTCCGTGCTCCTCCGAGATCCGAGGGGGACCGAGGACCGCTATCGGATGCTCGAAACGATCCGTTCGTTCGGCCTCCGCAGGCTGGATGCCCAGGAGCGGACCGACTACTGGCGGCAGCGCCACCTGACGTGGTGTGCAACGCTCGTCGACGACTTCTACGGGCGCTGGTTCGGTCCGGAGCAACCGACCCTCCTTGAACGGATCAGGCGTGAGATCCCGAACCTGCGAGCCGCCTTCCTGGACGCCGCCCAGACAGACGACGCTCCTGGAACTGGCCTCCGCATGCTCTACCAGCTAGAGCCGTACTGGACTGCGCACGGCCAGCTGAGCGAAGCCGGTCACTGGGCGCAGGCCCTGCTGGCGAAGCCGGGAGGCACCCCTGACGAACGCGCGCGTGCGCTCCTCCTCGGGGCCTGGGCCGCGGCCGTTCGGGTGGATCTTCCCGCGGCTCAACAGATGCTTGACGAGGCTGCGGCGTTGATCGATGACACCGTGGAACCCACGACGCTCGGGATGCTCCAGTTGCACAGGGCCATGGTCGATCGGTGGCGTGGCGACCGGGACGCTGCGATCAGGCAGCTCCCGGCCGCAACGAGGACGCTCGCCGACGCAAGGAGCGGCTATGAGGCAGCCGCGCACTTGCTGCTCGGGTTCACGGTCGCCGAGAAGGGCGAGCTCGACGAGGCAGCCGCAGCACATCAGCGTTGTCTTGACGTGTTGGCCGGCACGGGGGAGCTGTACCAGACGTCGTACGCACTGGTCGGCCTCGGCTACGTCGCAGGGCAACGCGGAGACCTCGCGACGTCCACCGAGCACCTGGAGAGTGCCGTCCGGATGAAGGCGAGCCTGAGGGACTACGTCGGCCTGGGCGTAGCCATCGAGACCCTGGGCTGGTTGGCGTCCGCCCAGGGGAACGCGGAACGGTCTGCGACCCTGATGGGCGCAGCAGCGGGCCTGAACAAAGTCACCGGAATGTCGATGACCACCGATCCGGCCACAACCGCCTTCCACGACGCGTGGTCGTCTCACGCCACCGACCTCATCGGCGAAGAACGCTTCGAGGCGGCATTCCGTCGTGGAATGGACATGCCTCCCGGGGAGGCTGTGGCCTACGCACTGGGTGAGCCAGCTCCGGTACCTGCGGTCGCGCGGCGGTCACAATCGGAGTCGCCCCTGACGCCTCGTGAGCGCGAGGTGGCCGGCCTGGTCGCCCAAGGCGCCTCCAACAGGGACATCGCCGCCCGGCTCGTGATCTCCGAACGGACTGCCGAGACGCATGTCGACCACATCCTCCGCAAGCTCGGCTTCAATAGGCGCACGCAGGTGGCCGCATGGGTCACTGAGGGAGGGATCCGCAGCGACGGAGGCGATCTAAGCGACGAGGGCAGCGGTCACTGACCAGCGCTTTGCGCAGGTACTAGGCCGCTTGAGCGACTCTCCACAGAAGCACGGCGACCGCGGCACGTTGGCGACCTCCGGGATGCGTCAACGCGTACCCGATGTGGTTCGCCAACCACGCGAGCCGCTCCTGGAGTGTCGAGTGGTGCACGTGCAGAACGGAGGCAGCCTGTCGAAGACTCGATCGATCGAGGACCGCCTGGACAATGTCGACAACCCACGGGTGGCCTGGGAGGAGGGCCTCGATCCTGCGTACGTCTTCCACGGCGGCGGCCTGCTCGGGCGTGAACCGCTCTGCGATCGACGCCAGCGCGCTGAGGTGGTGGTGCAGCACGATCGACGCGCCCGGGCCGTCCACCCGGTCGGTCACTCGGAGCGCGACGAGGGCCCTTCCGACCCCCAGCGGCAGGTCAGGTAGGGCATCCGCTCGTGCGGTGCCGGCTCGAACCCCCGCCGCGAAGGTGGGCAAGCCAGTAAACAACGTGATGACGTGGTTGCCGATCGGAGTGCTCCGGGACGACAGCCGCACTCCCAGGGCAGTGGCGACGACAGTGATAGGCCATGACAGCCCCAGCTTCGCCACAGCATCGCGCCGATCGGCGCTCGACGTGTCAGCGTCGCACGCGATCCGGATGGTCGCTGTGGTGGAGCCGACCATGCCCGTCGTCGACGATTGGAGGGCCCGGACGTACCTCTCGAGGACAAGCGGATCTAGTGGACCGGCGTCGCCGACTCGTTCGAGCCACACAGACGACCCCGGCCGCCCGGGCACGCTCAGACGTGGCCAGATGTGGTCCGCGTCATCCGGGAGCGCTTGACCGTTACTCGCGAACCGGCGGGTCAGGGTTCGGCTCGCGTCGTGGAAGCCGGCAGGACAGCCCGCCAGAGCGGCCGCGGCGCGGACCAGTGGTGTCGTCGCCGCCCCCGCCTCGACGAGGTGGTCGAAGTGGTCGATGACCCGGAGTGCACCAGCGGCGCCGTTGTCGGCGACGTCCAACCGCTCAATGAGCTCGCGCAAATCCGAGGCCTCTCCGGGGCTACCTGCATCCGGTGACCACGATGCAGCCTCGGGCAGTCCCACAACGCGCGGTTCAAGCCTCGAGCGCTCGACGGATGAACTCGTCCCGGGCGGCCCCAGCCGCCCGGGAGACCGCGGCGAACGGGCCCAACGCTTCGGATGCGTGGAAGGCGCCACCCCACATGTGGAGATCGACGAGCACCCCGGCCTGTGAGAGTCTGCCGGCGTAGGTGAGTGCCTCGTCGCGGAACGTGTCCACCGATCCAACGTCGATGAAGGTGCGCGGAAGACCTGCGAGGTCTTCTGCGCGAGCGGGCGCAGCGTAGGGCGACACGTCCGGACCGCCCCGCCTCTCCCCGAGCAGCGCGGTCCAGCCGTACAGGTTGTCGTTCCGGTCCCAGATGCCTTCCCCGTCGAGCATCCGGCTGCTGTGGGTCTGGAAGCGGTCGTCGAGCATCGGACAGATCAAGATCTGGTGGCTGAGCTGTGGCAGGCCCCGGTCGCGAGCCAGGAGCGCAGTCCCGGCCGCGAGACCACCGCCTGCGCTCCCGCCGGCGATCAGGATCCGGTCGGGGTCGATACCCAGCTCGGCCGCATTCTTCGCGGTCCAGAGCAGGCCCGCATAGCAGTCCTCGACCGGGGCCGGGTCGGGATGCTCGGGCGCGAGTCGGTACTCCACCGAGACGGCGACAGCAAGCCCTTCGGCGACGTAGGGAAGAACGAGGTCGACCCCGGTACGACGGTCACCGACGACCATGCCGCCGCCGTGTGTGTGGTAGATCCCGGCACGCGGCCCCTCGCCTGCGGTCGGGCTGAGGATCAGCAGGGTCACGTCGGGTGCGCCCTCGGGACCGGGCACCTGACGCTCCTCGACGCACACGGCGCCACCGGCCGTCAGGTCGGCCGGCTCCATTCCGGGGATGCCATCGGACATCGACCGCGCGGCCTCGAGCGTCTCGGCGCTCAGGGTCGAGTTGAACTCGCGGATCATCGGCAGCAGCGGCGCCAGCTCCGGATCGAACGGGGGCCGCGTCGGCGTGTCGGGATAGGTGTCGCTTGCAGCACTTTCCGCCATGGTGGTCTCCTCCGTAGGGGTGTGATTTCAGTTTCAGCGCCGCAGACTGTGTCCGCTTACCTCCACGCGGCTGGAGGCTAGGCCGCGGCCCCTGCCAGGTGGTGGGGCACCGCTCCTCCGAGGACTCGATCGAGCCCATGCGGCTCCGAGGCGGCCGACCGCAAGGCTCGCTCCCATCGCGGGGCCCACCCCGATACGACTGGCTAGTCCGATCGGATGAGCCTGATCAGGCTGCGGCAGCTGATTCCAGCGTCGCGGTCGTCGGGGATGAGGTCGTGTGGCACCCACAGGTCGTCACGGTTGGTTCTCGCCGCTCCTGCCACCGCGGACGTGACGATGACGCCAACGTCCTCAGTCGGATCCGGTAGATCTACGACGCGGCCGAGATGCTGGTCGATCGTCTCGATCTCGCTACCAAGAACGTTCACGACCGTGCGCTCGATCGCATCGAGTTCTACGCGCGCCGTGGTGCTCGAGGGTTCAAGCGTCGTGATCGACCCTCCACGGCCGTAGACCTTGACTGGGAGTCCGGTGCGGTTGACCCAGCGGGTCGGCGACGATGACATCCGGCTCCTTACCTTGACGGCCAAGCCTCATGGCCTTGCACAGCCGATCTCTGAGACGCAGACTGGAAACGTGCCTCAACAGGGTGCGAGTGTAGCGTTCTCCTTATAGGAGAGGGAAGCATTCATCACGCCTCCCGGCGTGCTGGGCCCTCCACCTGACCCTGACAGGAGTCCTAAGGACTTCCATCCCTTCAATCTGCCAAAGGCAGGACGATGACGATTGCTGACGACTGCATGACTGGCCGCGTGGGCTTCATCGGCCTTGGAGACATCGGAAAACCGATGGCCGGGCAGCTGGTGAAGTGGCCCGGTGGCCTGAGTGTGTTCGACGTCGTGTCCAGTCCTGTCGAGGAACTCGTCGCCAAGGGGGCCAGGGCGGCTCAGTCAGTCGCCGAGCTGGCGGCCGAGTGCTCGGTCATCTGCATCATGGTCCGCACCGACGACCAGGTGATCGACGTGATGGGGGAGATCTTCGGGGCGGCCAGGCCGGGCACGGTCATCGCTGTGCACTCGACGATCTCCTCGACCTTCCGGCACGGCTGGAGGACCTGGCGGCTCGTCATGACATGTTGTTCGCCGACGCACCTGTCAGCGGAGGGGCGATGGGTGCCGAGGCCGGCACGCTTGCGATCTTGTTCGGAGGCAGCGAGGCGGCCTTCACCGCGATCGAACAGCCGTTTCGGCTGATGGGCTCTGAGCTCGTGCACTGCGGCCCGGTCGGGAAGGGGACGGCGTTCAAGCTGGCTCGCAACATGCTCCACTTCATCTCCTACACCGCGACCGACGAGGCTCTCCGGCTGGCGGAAGCTGCCAGCCTGAGCCTGCAGGACCTGGGGCGTGTGGTCCGACACACCGATGCGATCACCGGAGGTGCCGGGGCGGTTATGCATCGCGACAACGCACGAAACCTGACCGAGGATGACCCCTGGTGGGACATCTTCCAACTGCCGCTCGGACTCGCCGGCAAGGACCTCGGTCACGCCCTGGAGATGGCCGAAAGGCTCGGCGTGGACGTGCCGATGGCGCGGTATGCACAGGCGAATATTGGTGCTGCTTTGGGCTACCCGACCGGGTACCGGGCTCCCGACGCGAAGCCGGACCGGGTCGGATGAGGGTCGGGCTTCGATCCGGTCTGCCGACTAGTCCAGTGCCCCCGTGATCACGTCTTCGCCGAACGCGGCAATGTCTTCCAGAGCCTGCTTGAAATTCACCTTGTCGTAGGGCACGGACGTCCAAGTGACCCCGGCCTCGACGAGCTCGGCCACGTGAGTGTGCTTCTGGTCCATCGAGTCGGTCGCCTTCAGCATCCTGATGCCGGGTGCAGCGACGTCCAGGGATTCCGGATCGCGCCCAAGCGAGTCCATGTGCTCCTTGATCTCGCCGATCTGACGGGTGAAGTGGGCAAGGTCGGGGATCGGCGCTGTGCGTGACACCTTCCCCGAGATGGACCCGCCCAGGGTCAGCGGCGCCCAGCCGTTGCCCCACTGCGCTACTCGGTCTCGCACGACCTTGGCATTGCCACCGAGCCACAAGGGAGGGTGGGGAGCCTGGATCGGGGGTGGCGACATGGTGACGCCGAGGGCCTTGAAGTGGCTGCCCTCGTGGTGGAACTCGTGCGGCGAGGCGAGCAGTCCGCGAACGACTTCCATCGCTTCGTCGAAGAGTCCGTTGCGCTGATCCATGTCAACGCCGAGGGCGGCGAACTCCGAGCGGAGGTAGCCGGTGCCGAGGGTGAACGTCGCGCGGCCACCCGAGACCACGTCGACCGTGGTCATGGCCTTGGCCAGCAGGAAGGGGTTCCGGTACGGCACCACAGTCAGGTAGGTCATCAACCGGATCGTGTCGGTGCAGGCCGCGAAGAAGCTGAGCCCCGCGAACGGGTCCAAGGTGTCGTGCCCCCCGGCATCGAGCCACTTGCGTGAGGGTGCCGGGTGATCGGTGAGCGCGATCGCACCGACGCCGGCCGCCTCGCAGGTCTGGGCGAACAGCTTCATGTTGGCCGGATCCAGCCAGGCCCCGTTGTCGACGTCGGCGAGCTGGTAGTCGAGGTAGTAGCGCATCAGTCCACCTGGTGGGTGTCGGCGTTGACGGTGGGGAGCCTCTGGGGCAGATCGACATAGCCGCGGCGCTCGGCGATCCGCCAGACGCCGCTCTCGCGGCGGAGCTGGTCGACGTGGCGCCCGAGCGAGGTCAGTCGCGGCTTTCCGTCGGGGTCGCGCTGGATGACCGTCCACATCACCTCGGACGTCGCCCGGTCGCCATCGATCTCGACCCGAGGGCTGCTGATCACGTGGTACGACGACCCGACCCGGTTGGCGAGCACCTTGCCCATCAGCGCGCGGATGTTGTCCCGGCCCTGAGTGCGTCCCAGGGGTCCGAGCATCACCTCGCCGTCCTCGGTGAAGAGCGCGGCGTAGGCGTTGATGTCGCCGCTATCGAGGTGTCGGCCGTAGTCGACGAAGAGCTGGTGGATCGCGTCCCGGTCCTCGAGGCGCTTCAGTCGTTCTTCCAGGCTGGTCATGCGGTTGCCTCCGGTTCGGTTGCGAGCAGGGAGATGACGTCGAGGTCGCGGATCGCCGCGCAGCCGCGCTCGATCGTCGTCAGAAGCAGACGAAGGCCGCGCCGACGCCGGCGAACGTCGGGAGGAGAGCGCCGCGGTGCTGCGTCGATGTCGCGGCTACCTGCCCTGCCACACCGGCTCGCGCTTCTCGGCGAAAGCCCAGGGCCCTTCGGCTGCGTCCGCGCTCGCGAAGAGCGCGCCGATCTCGGCCTCGTTGGCGGCCCACATCGCGGCCTCGCCGGCGGGCTCGCCGTCGATGAGGCGGTAGGCGAGCCGCTTGCTGGCCTGAACGGCGAGCGGAGCGTTCTTGGCGATCTGCGCAGCCAGGGCCAGTGCGCAGGACAGCGCCTCGCCGTCCGGGACGACCCGGTTGACCAAGCCCCAACGCGCGGCGTCCTGGGCAGACATCGGCTCGCCGGTCAGCAAGAGCTCGAGCGCAATCTTGTGGGGGATCGCCTGGGTGATCCGGAAGACGCCGCCACCGCCGGCGATCAGGCCGCGCTTGACCTCGGGCAGCCCGAAGCTGGCGCTCTCGACGGCGACGATCAGGTCACAGGCCAGGGCGAGCTCGCTGCCACCGCCGAGCGCTTTGCCGTTGACCGCCGCGATCGTCGGCTTGCTGGTGAAGTGCCGGGCGAACCCGGCGAAGGAGTACTTCGCCATCTCCGGTGGGATCCGCAGGGTTCCGGTGGAGAGCGCCCTGAGGTCGAGGCCGGCGGAGAAGGCCAGGTCCCCGGCACCGGTGAGCACGATAGCCCGGACCTCGGGGTCGTCCTGGGCCTTCTCCAACGCGTCGCCGATCAGGAACCACACGTCGCCGTCGACGGCGTTTCGGGCCTCAGGCCGGTTGATGGTCAGGATCAGCACGTGGTCGCGGTTCTCGATCACGACCTTCGACGTGTCGATCTCAGCCAAGATCTTCGGGGCCGTCTCGGTCACGGCGTGTCTCCGTTCGTCTGGGGGTGCTGGATCATCTGGTCGCGCAGTTGGCCCTTGAGGAGCTTCCCGGTCTCGGTCCGGGGCAGGACGTCGGTGAACTCGAACCTCCGCGGGCACTTGTAACGGGCGATGCTGGCTTCGCACCAAGCGCTCAGCTCCGCAGCGAACTCGGGTCCCGCGTCGTTCGGGTCGACGAGCTGGACGATGCCGACGGCGATCTCGCCGAGCTCGTCGTCGGGGAGCCCGATCACTGCCGCGTCGTATACCCGGGGGTGGTCGATCAGCCGGTTCTCGGACTCTTGCGGGTAGATGTTGACCCCGCCGGTGATGATCATGAAGTTCGCGCGGTCCGTGAGGTAGAGGAAGCCGTCCTCGTCGAAGCGGCCGATGTCCCCGACGCTGCGCCAGCCCTGCACGCTGGTGGTGGAGGCGTTCTTGCCCGCGTCGTTGACGTAGCTGAACTCGACCCCCTCGGCCCAGATCATGCCCGGCTCACCGATCGGCAGCTCGTTGCCGATCGGGTCGCAGATGTGCAACGGGCCCAGGACAGACCGGCCGACCGAGCCCGGGTGGGTGAGCCAGTCCGCGGAGTTGATGAAGGTGAACCCGGCTCCTTCGGAGGAAGACCAGTACTCGTTCACGATCGGACCCCACCAGTCGATCATCTGCCGCTTGATGTCGATAGGGCATGGGGCTGCTGCATGCACCACTCCCTGCAAGCTGCTCACGTCGTGGGCGAGCCGTTCCTGCTCCGGCAGCTTCAGCATCCGCGTGAACATCGTCGGCACGAACTGGCCGTGGGTGACGCGGTGCTTCTCGATCGCGGCGAGGGCGCCGACCGGGTCGAACTTTTCCATCAGCACGACCGTGGCGCCCATGCGCAGCATCGACATCGTCCAGTAGAACGGGGCTGTGTGGTACAGCGGCGCGGGGGAGAGGTACGTCGAGCTGCCGTCGGCGCCGATCAGTGAAAGCAGGAAGGTCTTCATGTCCTCGGCAGGGGTCTTCGGCGCCGCGATCATCGCGCGCTTGATCCCCTTGGGACGACCGGTCGTGCCGGACGAGTACTGCAGCAGGTCCCCCTCGAGCTCGGTGTCCGCGACGAAGATGGGGGCGTCGGCAAGCACGTCCTCGATCGGCGTCCAACCGGGAAGAGGGTCTCCGCGCAAGATCCGGTGCCGGATCGCGGGCGTGCCGGATGGGTCCAGGGTGCGGGTCGAGGCGACCTTGGTCGAGGCGATCAGGGCAATCGCGCCGGAGTCGTTGAGGATGTAGTCGACCTCGTCGGCCACCAGGCTGGTGTTCAGCACGACATGGTAGAGCGCGGCGAGACGACAGGCCCACGCGATCTCCAGGAACGCCGGCGAGTTCTCCGACAGGATCGCGACCACGTCGCCCTCCGCCAGTCCCAGCTCGCGCAGGGCGCCGGCCAGCCGGGCCGCCCGTTCGGCCAGCTCGGCATAGGTCACCGTCTCGCCGTTGGTGCAGATGATCGCGGGGCGGTCCGGGTCGGTACCGGAAGTGGGGATCGCCTGGAGTGCGGCTGCCCCGGGGCCTGCCACGGTGTCAACACTCTCGCTCATCGGGTGCCCACCTTCACCGGCAGGCGCTCGACGCCGTTGATGAAGGTCGACCCCACGTACGTCGGGTCGCCGTCGAGCTGTAGGTCGGGGAACCGGACCAGCAGCTCGGTCAGCATCGTCGAGATCTGCAACCGGGCCAGCCGGGTGCCCAGGCAGAAGTGCGGGCCGATGCCGAAGCCCAGGTGCGGGTTCGGGTCGCGGTCCAGGTCGAGCTCGTGTGGGTCGATAAAGACCTGCGGATCCCGGTTGGCGGCGCCGTACCAGAGGACGACCTTGTCACCGGCACGGACGTGTTGGCCGCCGAGAATCACGTCGCGGGTGGCGGTTCGCCGGAAGCACATGACCGGGCTCACGAACCGGATCAGCTCGTCGGTGACGGTCTGGTCGATGCTGCGGGTGCCGGCCGCGACATCGGTGGCCAGCCCCTTCCAGAGGCCGCGCTTGAGCAGGGCGATGATGCCGCCGGACAGCGAGTTCCGGGTGGTCTCGTTGCCGGCCACGATGAGTAGCAGCCAGAACATGCAGAACTCATCGACGGTGAGACGCTCACCGTCGATCTCGGCGGTGGCCAGGCCGGAGACGACGTCGTTACGCGGGTTGGCCCGACGCTCCTCGAAGATCCTGGCGCCGTAGTCGTGTACGGCCCCCAAGGTCAGCGCGGCGGCCATCAGGTTCTCCTCGGTCGGGTCGGACGCCTCGCTGGAGATCAAGGCGTCGGACCACTCCGGGATCAGGTGCCAGTCCTCCTCGGGCATGCCGAGCAGCACCGCCAGCACGCGGGTGGGCAGCTCCTTGGCGACCGTCTCGACGAGGTCGACCGTGGCACCCCCGGCGCCGGCCACGGCCACCGCGTCTGCCAGCTCGCGGGTGTTCGCGGCGACTGCCTCGGTCATCAGGTCGATCGACCTCGGGGTGAACGATGGGACCAGCAGTCGGCGCAGCCGGGTCTGGTCCGGCGGATCCATGAACAGCAGCATCAGCCGCATGCCGGCGAGCATCATCTCGTCCATGTTGACCACGGAGATACCGCCGAGGTACGACGAGTAGGCGACCGGATCCTTGGAGACCTCGCTCACGACGTCGTGACTGGTGGCCATCCAGAACCCAGGCGAGGGAGGGGTCTCGGCGCCGCTCTGCGCGGTGAGCGTGTTCTGCTCCGGCGGAGCCTCGTCGTGCCAGACCAGGCCGCCGCCTGTGCGGACGGCATCGAACGCGGCGTGCGGCGGGCCGCTGCGGAAGTTGGTCGCCGCGGTGAAGTCGACGTCGCTGAAGTCAGCCGCGCGCAGGGCGTGCTCCGGGACCGTCTGGGGTTGCGTGATGCTGAGGTCCAGGTCTGAGGTCAGGGCGCTGATCGAGCCGGTCGCTGCGGTGTCCAAGGTCATTCCATCTCCGGTGGCCACGGCGGCCGAGCCGCCAGTTTGATGCGCTGCCGGACCAAGGCTCCGGGCGCGTTGAGCGCGAACGCAGAACTCTGTGCGCCGCGGGATCCCGCGACAGCCACGAACTTCTCGGATGTGTCGAGGACGGGACGGACCTCGTCC
This sequence comes from Nocardioides ginsengisegetis, assembly GCF_014138045.1. Lineage (NCBI taxonomy): Bacteria > Bacillati > Actinomycetota > Actinomycetes > Propionibacteriales > Nocardioidaceae > Nocardioides > Nocardioides ginsengisegetis. The sequence continues at coordinate 3,384,897 of NZ_JACGXA010000001.1, read as the reverse complement.
TTGGGCTCGGGGAGACCGGCTACCTGCACCTTGTGCCCGAACTGGTCGGACCACACATAGGGGATCGCGTCCGCGGCGACAGGGTTGCCCGTCAGTGTGGCCGCCACGGCGTCAGCATGCTCCCCGGCCGAGGTCCAGTTCTCGCACCGGATCGAGCGTTGGTAGCCGGGGTGGGTCCAGCGGGCGACGTCGCCGACGGCGTACACCCCGGGTGCCGCGGCCAGGAACGCGTCGCAGACGACGCCGTCGGCGACCGTGAGCCCGGATCCGTCTAGCCACGTGGTGTTCGGTGTGGCGCCGATGCCGATGACCAGGAGGTCGGTGGGCAGGACGGTGCCGTCCGAGAGGGTTGCTGCTTCGACGCGGTCGGTCCCGTGCACGGTCGCGATCGAGGTGCCGAGGCGGAGCCGCACGCCGGCGTCGGCTGCGATCCGGGTCATTCGGGCGCCGAGCACGGCGCCGAGACCGCGTTCCATCAGGACGGGGGCGACGTCGACCACGGTCACGTCGAGTCCGAGGTCCCGTGCGCTCGATGCGACCTCGGCACCCACGAAGCCGCCCCCGAGGACGACGACGCGGGGATCGAGCTCGAAGGCACTCCGGAGTGCCGCGGCGTCGGCAAGGCTGCGCAGGAGGTGGATGCCGTCCAGGTGGGGCAGGTCGTTGGGACGACGGGCGGCCGCGCCGGTGGCGATGACCAGGTCGTCGAAGCCGACCCGGTCATCGCCGACAAGCACGGTGCGGCGGGCCAGGTCGAGGCCGTGGGCTGCCGCACCGAGGCGGAGGTCGACCTCGAGCGCGGCGAGGTCCGCTGCGGTGGTGAGGGCGACGTCGGCGGGCCCTGCCTTGCCGAGGAGCACGTCCTTGGACAGCGGCGGACGGTCGTAGGGGAGCTCGGGTTCGTCGCCGATCAGGGTGATCGGGCCGTCGTGCCCGAGGCGACGCAGGCCCTCGACGGTGCGCAGCCCGGCCAGGGAGGCGCCGACGACCGCGACATGGCGTGAGCCCACGGGCCTGCCTCCTGCCGGGTCGATGCGGACGAGAACCTGGATTCGGGCCGTTCTCAATTACGATGTTCGTGAGATGGTAATCGTATTCTCCATTTTCGCAAGTACACATTCGTAGGTGATCGCTGTCAAGGAGAGAAGACGTTGCCCGAGCCCCTGACCGGACGTGCGACCGCAGCGGACACGGCGCAGGCGCGCGCCCTCTTCGTGCGCGTCGGGGAGCTCGTGAGACCCACTGAGCTGGCGCGTGGCCCGTGGCGTCCTGACGCCCTGCACGGAGGCGCGGTCGCGGCACTGCTTGCCAGTGCGCTCGAGGTCCCGGGTCGGACCCCCGTGCGGGTCACCTTCGACCTACTCAGGTCCGTGCCGTACGCGCCGCTGCGTCTCGTGGTGACACTCCCCGAGGGAGGAGAGCGCGTGGTCAGGCAGACCGTGAGCCTGCTCAGCGGGAACGTCGAGGTGGCCACGGCCCAGGCGCTGGCGATCCGCCAGGTCAATCTCAAGCTCCCGAGCCGGCCGGAGCCTCCCGACCCCTTCGCCGGAGCGCCCGTCCCGGATCTGACCCACACCCGACCGAAGGTGGCCGAGATGGTGGGCTGGACCTGCTTCGACAGCGACGCCATCAGTGCTCGCACCCTCTCCGCCGAGCTCCCGGGTAACGCGAAAGGCATCTACATCAAGCTCTTGGTTCCGGTGATCGCCGGAGAGCCCACACGCTCGATCTCGCGGGCGGCTGCCGCAGCCGACTACGCCTCGAGCAGCCTCGCCGGGAGGATGGACTTCGACTCCTGGAGCTTCATGAACGCCGACTTGACCCTCCACCTGTCTCGGATCCCGGCTGATGACTGGATCGGACTTGCCGCGACCGGTGTCATCGACCCGAACGGCAGTGGGCTGAGCGTCGCCGAGCTGTTCGACCCGAAAGGGCGGCTCGGACAGTCGATCCAGTCGCTGGTCGTCGAGGCGCGCACCCGGGTGGGGTGAGCTCCGCGCCGCGCGACGCTCGCATCCGCCTTGGCGCGCCACACGGGCCTAGCAGATTCTCGAAACACAAGATGACCGGTACCATTCACCTGGTTGTTCATTCTCGCCTGTCAGGGCGCTACGCCAGTCCGGACGACCGCCCAGGAGGTAGCGATGGCCAAGGCCACAGAACAGACCAGTACGACCATCGATAGCGAAGGGTCCTGGCGCGACCGTGCCCTGGAGCGGTCGCTCGCCACGGCAAAGGCCAAGGCGGTCTCGCGGAGTGACCGGTTCATCGCGACCGCGATGGAGATCCTCGAGGAGACCGGCCGAAGCGACTTCACCGTCCAAGAGCTCGTCGATCGGTCACGCACGTCGCTGCGGTCCTTCTACCAATACTTCTCCGGCAAGGACGAGCTGCTGCTCGCCCTGCTCGAGGAGTCGATCGCGCAGTCCGTCGCCGCCTGGCGCGAACGGGTCGACGGCCAGGACACGCTCACGGCCCTCAAGACCGTGGTCACCAGCATCTACGGTGGCGCGAAGGACGGAGCCGGTGTCACCGGCGCGAGTGGTCTCAACCGCGGGCTGGCGCCGTACCACGTCGGACTCGCCGACAGTCACCACGCGGACTACCAGCGTGCAGTCGCGCCGATGGCGCGGCTCATCCACGAGCTCATCAACCGCGGGGTCGAGGAGGGCGTCATTCGCACCGACCTGCCCGCGGACAAGCTGACCGCGGTGTTCATCCAGGCAGTCATCGGCGCGGCACTGTTCACCGCGCTGTCGAACACGGAGGCTGACCGCAAGGCAGACGCCGACGCAATGTGGGAGTTCTGCCGGCTCGGGCTGGTCGGCGCCGAGAAGTAGCCGCGCCTGGGAGACGAATCGACCGGCCCGACCAGTGCGCTCGGGCCGGTCGAATGTCTGTCAGCCCTTGGGGCCGAAACGCAGCCCGCCGTCGATCCGGATGGTCTCGCCGTTGAGGTAGTCGTTGTCGATGATGGACAGCGCCAGCTTGGCGTACTCGACCGCGCGGCCCATGCGCTTGGGGAACTGCACGCCCTGTGCGAACCGCTCGGCGGCCTGCTCCTCGGTCATGAAGTCGCCGAAGGCGGGCGTGTAGAAGGTTCCCGGCGCGATGCAGTTCACCCGGATCCCGGCGACCGCGAGGTCGCGCGCAGCCGCGATGGTCATGCCGACGACACCGCCCTTGGCGGCGGCGTAGGGGACCTGGCCGATCTGGCCCTCGAACGCGGCAATACTCGCCGTGGTGATGATGACGCCGCGGCCGCTCTCGCCGACGGGCTCGTTCCTGGCCGTCTGCTCCGCGGCCAGACGCATCACGTTGTAGGTGCCGATCAGGTAGAAGTCCAGCGTCTGCCGGAACCCGTCGAGCCCCAGGGCCGAACCGTCCTTGCCGACGAGCCGTCCGGCGAGAACGGGGCCGCCATGCGGGGTAAGCGTGACGCGGAGCGGGGCCATCTCTTGTGCGGCTGCGATGGCTGCGCGGACGTCCTCCTCCTTGCGCACATCGGTCTTCACGTAGACGACGTTGTCGCCGCCCAGCTCCTCGACGATCGCTGCACCCTTGTCGTCGGACACGTCCGCGACGACCACCTTCGCGCCGGCTTTGACGAGGTGTCGGGTGGTCTCGCCGCCGAAGCCGCCACCGCCTCCGGTGACGAGTGCGCTTGCGCCTTGCAGATTCATGGATCCTCCTAGTCAGGAACTGAGAACTCGATTACCATATCTGGAAATTGCATTCGCATGTGGACTCGGATCCACCCCAGTTCAGGAGATCTCGATGACCGAAGCAGTGATCGTTGCCGGAGCCCGCACCGCCATCGGGACGGCGTACAAGGGGTCGCTGGTCAATGTCAGTGCCTTCGAGCTGGCCGAGGCCGTCGTCAATGAGCTGGTCGCCCGGGCGGGGCTTGCCGGGGACGAGATCGACGACCTGGTGCTCGCCGAGAATCTGTACGGCGGCGGCGTCATCGGTCGGCACGTCGCGGTCTCGGCCGGGCTGACCTCCGTGCCGGGTCTGTCCCTGAACCGGCACTGCGCTGCGGGTCTGAGCTCAGTCAGCGTGGCGGCGGCGAACATCATGGCCGGGATGCAGCAGACGGTGATCGCCGGCGGCACGAACTCGCAGTCCACGGCGCCTCGTGCCAGTTGGCGCGACCCGGCCACGGGCCAGGAGCACAAGTACTGGATCTCGCCGTCGCACCCGAACACGCCGAGCGCGCCGAACATGGACATGGGCATCACCGTCGGTCACAACACGGCTGTCGAGGCCGGCCTGACCCGCCTCGACATGGACGAGTGGGCCTTCGAGTCGCATCGCAAGGCCCTCGTCGCCATCGCCGCGGGCAGCTTCGTCGGAGAGATCGTGCCGCTCAAGGTCGACCGCGGCGCTGACGGGACCGCTCTCTTCGAGGTCGACGAGCACCCACGGGCCAGCACCATGGAGAAGCTCGCCTCGCTCAGGGTCCTCCACCCCGAGATCGACGGCTTCGAGGTCACTGCGGGGAGCTCGGCCGGCCTGAACGATGCCGCGGCGGGGCTGGTGCTGATGTCGGCGGAGAGGGCAGCCGAGCGTGGCCTGAAGCCGCTGGCCGTGGTCAGGAGCTGGGCCAGCGTGGGAGTGGCACCGGAACGCACCGGGCTGGCTCCGATCGAAGCCATCCCGAAGGCCCTCGCGCTCGCGGGCGGTCGAGCAGTCTCCGATGTCGACCTCTGGGAGATCAACGAGGCCTTCGCGTCGGTGCCGATCGCGGCCACCCGCGCACTGGGGATCGACCCGTTGCTCGTCAACCCGGTCGGCAGTGGATGCAGCCTCGGGCACCCGATCTCGGCCAGCGGCGCCCGGATGGTCGTGAGCCTGGTCAACGAGCTCGGCCGTCGCGGCGGTGGCACCGGTGTCGCTGCGATGTGTGCCGGCGGGGGCATGGGTCAGGCGCTCGTCCTCGAGGTGGCAGGTTCCTGATGACTGAAACGGTCGTCAACGACGTCCTCGCCGGGATCAAGGTCCTCGAGGTGGCGGCCTGGACCTTCGTGCCGGCCGCAGGGGCGGTCCTCGCCGAGTGGGGCGCGGAGGTGGTCAAGGTCGAGCCGCGCGACGGCGGTGACCCGCAGCGCGGGCTGGTCTCCTCGGGTTTGATCCCGTCGGGTCCGGGTGGGGTCAACTACATCATCGAGGTGCCCAACCGCGGCAAGAAGTCGATCGGCATCGATCTCTCCACGACCGGTGGGCGCGAGGTGCTCTACGAGCTCGCGAAGACGGCGGACGTCTTCCTCACCAACTACCTGCCGTCAGCGCGGGCCAAGCTCGGCATCGACCTTGCGGACCTGCGCAGGGCGAACCCGGACATCATCTACGTCCGCGGCTCGGCGCACGGCCCCAAGGGCGAGGACGCGGACAGCCCCGGGTACGACGGTGTCTCCTACTGGTCGCGTGGTGGCATCGCCTACGCGCTCAGTGGTGCCGACGCCGAGCCGGTCGGAGCCCGGCCGGCGTTCGGTGACGTGATGGGCGGTCTCACCATCGCCGGCGGTGTCGCGGCGGCACTGTTCAAGCGTCAGCGCACCGGTGAGACCTCGGTCATCGACGTGTCTCTGCTCGGCCTCGCGGCCTGGAACCTCGGCCCGGACGTGACCAGTGCCCGGATCTTCGGCCGTAACCCGGAGCCGACCAAGGACCGTCGCAAGATGCCCAACCCGCTGGTCGGCAACTACCGGACGGCCGACGGCCGCTGGATCACCTTGATGATGCTGCAGCAGGCTCGGTACTGGCCCGAGGTGCTGACGCTGCTCGGGCTCGAGGAGCTCCTGGGAGACCCCGAGCTCGCCGACGACATCGGCCGGTACAAGAAGCGTGGGGAGGTCATCGACCGGATCGACGAGGCGTTCGCGTCCCGACCGCTCGCGGAGTGGGTGAAGATCCTCAAGCCGCTGTCGGGTGCCTGGAGCGTGCTGCAGACCCCGATCGAGCTGCACGACGACTCGGCTGTGATCGCCAACGGCTACATCACGCTGGTCACCACCCAGAACGGCACCGAGTTCGGGATGCCCGTCAACCCGGTCCAGTTCGACGAGGTTCAGGTCCGGGCGACCGGTGCGCCCGAGCACGGGCAGCACACCGAGGAGCTCCTGCTCGAGGCGGGCGTCGAGTGGGACGACATCGAGAGGTACAAGAAGGACGGTTCGATCCTGTGAGTGGGACGAGCGCGCTCGAGTTCGATCCGTTCTCGGACACCTTCTTCGTCGACCCCTACCCGACGTACAAGAGGATGCGAGACGAGGCGCCTGTCTACTACAACGCTGACCTCGACTTCTACGCGCTCACCCGGTACGAGGACGTCTCGGTCGGGCAGCGCGACTTCGAGACCTACTCCTCGGCGTACGGCATCGAGCTGGCTGGGGTGAAGTCGGGCCGGAAGAACCGCTTTCCGATGATCATCATGATGGACCCTCCGGAGCACCGCCGGATGCGGTCGCTGGTCAACCGCGTCTTCACCCCACGCGCGATCATGGCGCTGGAGCCGATGGTGCGTCGGATCATCGGGGACCACCTGGCGCAGTGCGATCCCGCGCAGGGGTTCGACGCGGTCGCCGACTTCGCGGGCCCGTTCCCGGTCGAGGTCATCAGCGAGATGCTGGGCGTCCCGCCGGACGGGCGACAGCAGATCCGGCACTGGCTGGACATCTTCCTGCACCGCAACCCGGGCGAGCAGACCATGCCTCCCGCGGGGGTTGAGGCGATGGCGGAGATGGGTGCCTACTTCTTCGGCCTGATCGGCAGCAAGCGCGCGAACCCGGCCGACGACATGATCTCGGACCTGATCCGGGCCGAGATTGTCCGCGAGGAGGACGGCGGGCTGACCACGCTCGACGACGTCGAGATCGCCGGGTTCCTGACCCTGCTAGGCGGCGCCGGTGCCGAAACGGTCACCAAGCAGGTGGGCAACGCCGTGGTCGCGTTCGCAGACCATCCCGAGCAGTGGGCAGAGCTGCAGGCAGATCGCACCAAGATTCCCGCCGCCGTCGAGGAGGTCCTGCGCTATCTGGCGCCCTCGCACTACAACGTGCGGCGCTCCCAGAAGGAGCACACGCTGCACGGCGTCACGATCCCGGAGGGCGCCGCTGTGATGATGATTGTCGCCTCGGCGAACCGCGACGAGCGGGTGTTCTCCGATGCCGACCGCTTCGACATCAACCGCGCCGGTGACGACGCCCAGAACATCGGCTTCGGCTTCGGTATCCACAGCTGCCTGGGTGCCGCGCTCGCTCGGCTGGAGACCCGGGTCGCCCTGGAACTGCTGCTGGACCTCCTGCCGACCTATGACATCGACCGGACGGCGCTCGAGCGGGTGGCGATGACGAACGTCGCCGGCTACGCCAGGGTTCCGGTCCTTCCGCAGAGCTGAGGACGAACACGCATGAATGGTCTTGAGATCACCACCGGCATGGACGTCGTCCTGTTGCTGTTCCGCGGGGCCCTCGGCATTGTGATGTTCCTGCACGGGTACAACCATCTGTGGGGACCTGGGGGCCTGGAGGGCACCGCGCGCTGGTTCGGTGGGCTCGGCTTCCGTCCGGCCAAGCTGCACGCCTTCCTCAGCGGGGTCGTCGAGCTGGCCATCGCCGTCGGCCTGGTCTTCGGCTTCCTGTTTCCTCTGTCCTGCGCCGCGCTGATCGGGGTGATGGTGGCAGCCGGGTGGACCGATCACCGCCCGAACGGGTTCTTCATGTTCCGCAACGGCTACGAGTACGTGCTCGTCTTCGGCCTCACCGCGGTGGCGCTCGCGGCGATCGGGCCCGGCAGCCTATCGTTCGACAGTGCGATCGGGCTCGTCGACTACGGCGACCCGGCCGACCCGGGTCTGCTCGGGCTCCCCGGTGCCCTGATTGCCGGGACCGTCGGTGTCGCGAGCGGGGCACTGCTCCTGGTCTTCGGCTGGCGTGAGGTGCCGAAGACCGATCCGGTCGACGCAACCATGGAGGCATCATGACCATCCGCGTAGTGCAGTGGGCGACCGGACCGGTCGGCCGGCATGCCGTCGCCGCCCTCGTCGATCACCCGGACCTGGAGCTGGTCGGCGCCTTTGTCTACGACGAGGCCAAGGTCGGCCGCGACCTTGGGGAGATCTGCGGCCTCGATCCCATCGGGGTGATCGCGACCAGGGATCGGGAAGCGATCCTCGCGCTCGACGCGGACTGTGTGCTCTACCTGGCGCAGGGCGAGGCCGACCCGCTCGGCGCACTCGCCGACATCTGTCCGTTGCTCGCGTCGGGCAAGAACGTCATCTCCACCGCTGTTACGCCGCTGATCTACCCGGCCGCGATGGGCGAGGAGATCGTCCAGCAGCTCGAGGACGCGTGTGCGACCGGCGGGACCAGCTTCCACGCCACCGGCATCGAGCCAGGGTGGGCCTCCGAGGTGCTGCCGTTGGCGATGTCCGGACTGCTGCGCTCGGTGGACTCGCTGACGGTGCAGGAGATCATCGACTACTCGACGTACAACAACGCCTTCATGCTCTTCGACGTGATGGGGTTCGGGCATGCGCCGGACTCGACTGACTACTTCGCGCACGACCCGTCCATGCTGGGGTCGGTCTTCAAGGCGCCGATCATGCTGGTCGCCGAAGCACTAGGCGCGACGATCGAGGACTGGGTCTTCGACCGAGAGGTCTGGCTGGCGCCGGACGCCTTCGATATCGACGCAGGCCGACTCGAGGCCGGCACCACGGCGGCGCTGCGCTTCGGCGCCTCCGCGATCATCGATGGTCGTCGGGCGCTCACCGTCGAGCACATCACCCGGCTCCGCCCCGATGCTGCACCGGAGTGGCCCGACCAACGGGGCTGGCGGGTGACGGTCGAAGGGGTGCCTTCGATGCGGGTGGAGGCGAAGGTTGCGATCAACGGCGAGAACGAGAACGACCAGGCCTGCCTCGGCACCGCCATGCACGCCGTCCACGCGATCGCGCCGGTGTGCGCCGCCGCCCCTGGGATCCGCACGTTCCTCGACCTGCCGAACGTGCTCGGACGGCACGTCCTCACCCGGTTGAACACGTCCGCCGTCCGGGGAGTCCGACCGTGAAGGTGATCGTCGACTTCGACGTCTGCGAGAGCAACGCCGTCTGCATGCAGGTCGCACCCGACGTCTTCGAAGTCCGCGACGACGACTTCCTCTACGTGCTGGTCGACGAGATCGGACCCGACGAGGAATCTGCCGTCTCTGAGGCCGCCCGACGCTGCCCACGCCAGGCCATAACACTCCGAACCTGAAACCCTCACCCACAGGAAGGCCGTAGTCGTGGACCTGCGACCCACCACCGAGCAGCAGGAGATCGTGAGCGTCTTCGCCGACGTGTACCGCGATCACTGCTCACCGACCGCCGTGCAGGCCGCCGAGGCCGGCCCGGTCCCCGGTCATGACGCCGGGCTCTGGCGCCGGATCGTCGAGCTCGGTGCCGTCGAGATGGCCCTCCCGGACGACGACGGCGAGGCCGTCGCTTCGCTTCTTGACCTGGCCCTGGTTGCCGAGCAGCACGGGCGATTCGTCGCGCCGACCCCGGTGATCGAGGTCCAGGTCGCCACCCGACTGCTGGTTCGAGCCGGTGCCTACGAAGCCGACCGGACCGCGACCATCGCGGTCCGAGCAGCGCGTCGTGGCCGGGCAGCGCGTCGTGGCCGGGCAGAGCTGGTCCCCGGCGGAACTGTGGTCGACGACGCGGTGGTCCTGGTGGGTGACCGGCTGCTGGTCGTCCCGCTCGAGGGTCGCCGGACTGCGGTCTCGAACCTGGGCTCGATGCCCCTGGCCGATGTCGACCTGACCGGCGACGAGCGCGAGCTCGTCACCGGCCCGGAGGCCGTCGCGCTGTTCGAGCACGCGGTCGACGAGTGGCGGGCACTGACCGCCGCCGCCCTGGCCGGGCTCTCCCAGCGGGTGCTGGAGATCGGCGTCGAGTACGTCAAGGAGCGCAAGGCATTCGGTCAGCCCGTCGGCCAGTTCCAGTCTGTCCAGCACCGGCTCGCGGACCGGGCGACCGAGAGCGACGGCGCCGAGCTGCTGGCCCGCGAGGCCGCCTGGTCGGCGGAGTTCGAGCCGAACCGGTTCCGCTCGCTCGCCGCAATGGCCCTGGCCTTCGCCGCCGAGACCGCGATCGCGACCAGCCACGACGCGCTGCACTTCCACGGTGGCTACGGGTTCATGCTCGAGTACCCCGCGCAGCTCTACTACCGCCGGGCCCGTTCCTGGGCTGCCGTGCTGGAGAGCCCGGCCGACGGCTACCGCCGGGTCGCCGGCGAGCACCTGCGGGCTACCGAGGAAGGAGCGGCCTGATGGACTTCCGACTGGGTGAGAGGAGCGAGCTCTTCCGCAAGGAGGTGACCGAGTTCCTCGACGAGGTGCTCACCCCCGAGGTCCTCGAGCGGTGCCACCGCACCGGCGTCAACCACGACCCCGCCTTCTCCCAGGCGGTCAGGGAGAAGGGCTGGCTGGCCCTGGGCTGGCCGGTCGAGCACGGCGGTCAGGGCAGGGACCCGATCGAGGTCCTCGCGTACAGCGAGGAGACCCAGCGTCGCAATGCTCCGGTCTACGGCATCAGCACCACGATGATGGTCGCCAGCGTGATCAACCAGGTGGGCACCGAGGCGCAGAAGGCCGAGATCCTGCCGCGCGCCTTCCGCGCCGACGTCGTGATCGCGCTCGGGTTCACCGAGCCGGAGAACGGATCGGACGCCGCGGCGGCCGCGACCAGGGCAGTGCGCGACGGCGCGGGTTGGCGGATCACCGGGTCGAAGATGTTCACCACCAACGCGCACATCGCCGACTACGTCTTCATGCTCGCGCGCACCGACCCGGACGTCCCCAAGCACCAGGGGTTGACCACGTTCCTGCTGCCGTTGGACCAGGAGGGTGTCGAGGTCAACGCCGTGCACACCATCTCCGGGGAGCGCACCAACGTCACCTTCTACAACGACGTGTACGTCGACGACGCCTGGCGGATCGGCGAGGTCAACGGGGGCTGGCGGGTGATGAGCGTGGCCTTCGCCTCCGAGCACTCCGCGTCCTTCAGCGGTGAGCAGGCCCGGTTGCTCGACGCGTTCACCGCGTGGGCACGGACGACCACCCGTGAGGACGGCGCGGCGAAGACCGCGGACAGCGCGGTCGCTGAGCGGATGGGCCGTACGGTCACCGAGCTCGAGGTCTCCAGGCTGCTTGCTCGTCGAGGGGCCTGGTACAAGGCGACCGGGGCGAGGGAGCTGCACTCCCGGGGTCCGATGTCGAAGCTGTTCAGCACTGAGCGGCTGCAGACCCAGGCCGACGCGACCCTGCAGCTCATCGGACCGGACGCGCTCCGCGCCTGGGGCGATCCGACCACGCTGGAGGGCGGCACCATCGAGCACATGGTGCGGCACGCCAAAGGCACCACCATCTACGCCGGCACCTCCGAGATCCAGCGGAACATCATCGCCCAGCACGCCCTGGGCCTGCCCCGCGGCTGACGCCCTACCACGTCAAGGAGCGCATCATGAGTGACGACCTCGTCCTGTACGACGTCAGCGACCGCATCGCGACGATCACGTTGAACCGGCCCGACGTCGCGAACGCGCAGAACTTTGCGCTCCTCGACGAGCTCGACGCTGCCTGGACCCGCGCGGCCGAAGACGACGACGTCAAGGTGATCGTGCTCCGTGGCAACGGCAAGCACTTCTCGTCCGGTCACGACATCGCCGCGGCCGAGGCCCGCAAGGACGGACAGGAGCGGGCGACGCTGCCCTCCGGCCTGACCACCTCGGTCGAACGGATCTACAAGGTCGAGTCGCAGCGTTACATCGGCTACTCGCTGAAGTGGCGCAACATCCCGAAGCCGTCGATCGCGGCGGTGCAGGGTGTGTGCATCGCCGGCGGGCTGCTGCTCGCTTGGCCCTGCGACCTGATCATCGCCTCCGAGGACGCGAAGTTCTCCGACCCGGTGATCACCATGGGCATCGGCGGTGTCGAGTACCACGGTCACACCTGGGAGCTGGGCGCGCGCCTGGCCAAGGAGATCCTGTTCACCGCACGCTCGATCTCCGCCGCCGAGGCGAAGTCTGTCGGAATGGTCAACCGGGTCGTCCCGCGTCAGGACCTCGACTCGACAACGCGCGACCTGGCGCTGACGATCGCTATGCAGGACGCGTTCGCCCTGAGGATGGCCAAGCGTGCGGTCAACCACACCCTGGACGTCCAGGGGTTCACCACGGCCGTCCAGGCTGTCTTCGACCAGCACTCGCTGGCCCACGGCAACGCCCTCAGCGTTGGTGGTTGGCCGGTCATGGTGGACCTGGAGAAGATGAAGGCTGCTCAAGCTGCTCGCGAGGGAAGGAAGGGCTAGTCGGCCCAAGGTGCGGCTTGGCCATCCCGGCCCTTCCTTCACCTTCTCAGCGGGCGCGGGTCAGCGAAGAATCGTGGTGGCGCCGCCATCGACCAGCAGGTCGGTTCCGGTGACGAAGGACGCAGCGTCGCTGAGGAGGAACGCGACAGCCTCGGCGATCTCCGCGGGAGACGCCGTTCGTCCCAGCGGGCTCTCGCTGACAAGGCTTTGGATCAAGGCTGCGTCGGGGCCGGCAGCCTCGCTCCGGCCCATCTCGGTGTCCACGACGCCTGGACTGACGCTGTTGATGCGTGCTCCGCGCTTTGCCCAGGCTCCGGCAGCGGCCTGGACCCGAAGCTGATTGCCGCGCTTGGCGAAGCCGTAGGCGACCTGGCTGCTGTCCAGGTCCGTGAACAGGTCAAGGCCAGCCAGGTCTTCGGGCGCTGATGTCGCGAGCGCGGTCTCCTGCGGGGCGGTCAGGTTGGACGCAAACATCGTTCCCGCCATGCTGGCGACGACGACGCCGGCTCCGCCCGGAGTGACGACGGCGCCCGCTACTTCGAGGAACAGGGCAGTGCCCACGAGGTCAACGTCGAGGATGGCTTCGACCGATGCCTGAACCGGGGACACCCCGGCGGCGAGCACCACCGCGCTGACGGTTCCGATCGCGGCGGCGGACCGTGCGACCTCGGCAATCGATGCTCGACTGGTGATGTCGACCTGCATGGCGACCGAGTCGCAGGCGAGAGAGTTCGCGACCGCCCTGGCTCGGTCGAGGTCGAAGTCAGCGACCACGACGGTCGTGCCTGGTGCGGCCAGTCGTGCCGCGACGGCAGCTCCGATACCGCCTGCGCCTAAGACGGCGGCGACCCGTGAGGTCAGGTTCTCGGTCATGTGGTTCGTCCTTCTGTGGTTGCGTCGGGGTCCGGAAGTCCGAGAGAATGTGCTTCTCAACTAGTGTAAGTCTGGTTGCCGAAAATGGGCAGACGCCGATATTCTGAATTCATGACGACGCTGGAGCAGGTGGGCGAAGCCCGATTGATGATCGACGGCGAGCTCCGGGGGAGCGGTTCGGGGGCCGTGTTCGAGAACGTCAACCCGGCTACCGAGGAGGTGCTCGGCGTCGTTGCCGACGCGACCGCGGCCGACATGGACGAGGCTATCGCGGCTGCCCGGCGTGCCTTCGACGCCGAGGTCTGGTCCACCGATCTCGACCTTCGGCTCCGATGCCTGCGACAGCTGCAGACAGCCCTGGAGGAGGAGAAGGAGCTCCTCCGCGCCGAGCTGATCGCCGAGGTCGGCGCACCGATCGCGCTCACCTACGGGCCTCAGCTCGAATCGCCACTGGCCGACTCGCTGCTGTGGCCGATCGGGCGCGCGGCCGACTACCCCTGGGAGCGGCGGATCGCGGACGGACGCGCGTTCGGCAAGTCCAAGAGGATCGTCGCGAAGGTCCCGGTCGGGGTGGTGGGCGCGATCGCTCCCTGGAACTACCCGTTCGAGATCGCTCTGGGCAAGCTCGGTGCCGCGCTGGCCACCGGTAACACGCTGATCCTCAAGCCGGCCCCGGACACCCCGTGGAACGCGACCCGGATCGGTCGGCTGATCGCAGAGCGCACCGACATCCCGGCAGGTGTGGTCAACGTGGTCACCTCCTCCGATCACGCACGAGGCGAGCAGCTCGTCACCGACCCTCGGGTCGACATGATCTCGTTCACCGGCTCGACCGCCACCGGACGTCGGATCATGGCTCAGGGGGCCGCCTCCCTGAAGAGGCTCTTCCTCGAGCTCGGCGGCAAGTCCGCCCAGATCTACCTCGATGACTCGGACCTCGAGAGCGCGCTCGCCGTCGCGGCGTTCAGCGTCTGTGCCCACGCCGGTCAGGGCTGCGCGATGCCGACCCGGATGCTGCTGCCGCGCTCGCGTTACGACGAAGGGCTGGAGATCGTCACGCAGGCGTTCCGCGACCTGAAGTACGGCGACCCGACCGACTTCGACAATCTCCAGGGTCCGCAGATCAGCCGGGTTCAGCGCGACAAGATCCTCGGGATGATCGAGCAGGGTGTGGCAGAGGGAGCACGCCTGGTCCTCGGTGGTGGCAGGCCGGCGCACCTGGAGACGGGCTGGTACGTCGAGCCCACCGTGTTCGCCGACGTCGACAACTCGATGTCGATCGCCAGGGATGAGATCTTCGGGCCCGTCCTCTCCGTCATCCCCTTCGACGACGACGAGGACGCCGTCCGGATCGCGAACGACAGCGAGTACGGCCTCTCCGGGATGGTGTCGTCCGGCGACCTCGACCGCGCGCTCGCCGTGGCGAGCCGGGTCCGCAGCGGCACGATGACTGTCAACGGCGGCCAGTGGTACGGCGCGGATGCACCCTTCGGTGGTTTCAAGGCCAGCGGCGTCGGTCGCCAGAACGGCGACGAAGGTCTCGAGCAGTACCTGGAGACCCGCACGATCGGAATGCCCCTTGACTGACCAGCCGGCGCACCGCCGCCCGGTCCCAGAGCTGTCTCCGTGGAACCGCCCGTTCTGGACCGGCGGCAGGGACGGAGAGCTCCGGCTCCCGCACTGCGAGCCGTGCGACGTCCTGACCCATCCGTCCCAGGTGGTCTGCCGGTCGTGCCTCGGGGACCTGACCGAATGGGTGGCGGTCGACGGCGCCGGCACCGTCATCGGCGTGACCGTCAACCACCAGATGTTCATGCACCGCTTCGAGCCCCCGCCGTACGTGATCGCCGTCGTTGCCCTGGACGCGGCACCCGGGGTGCGGCTGACGACCAACCTGGTGGCCCCGGACGGGTCGACCTGCGCGCAGGACGAGACCCGGGTCGGTCAGCGGGTGTCGGTCCAGTTCGTCGAGCAGGACGACGTGTTCTTCCCGGTCTTTGCGCCTATCGACGAACCCCACGCCCGGACCGCTGACCTGGTCCCCCTGCCGCGGGTGGAGACCCGTCCACCGGCGTCGAGCCGTCGTTTCGAGCACGACGTCGTCGTCAGCGGCATCGGCATCTCTCAGGTCGGCCGCCGGCTGGGCCGCAACCCGCTCAGCCTCACCATCGAGGCGTGCCGGGCCGCCGTCGAGGACGCGGGGTTGGAGCTGGCCGACATCGACGGCCTCTCCACCTACCCCGGCGCCGCCGCGAGTGGAGGCATCTCCGAGGGCGGCATCGGCGTGGTCGAGGAGGCCCTCGGCCTGCGCCCGGTCTGGCACAACGGTGCGATGGAAACGCCCGGTCAGGCGGGCTCGATCCAGGCAGCGATGCTGGCGGTCTCCACCGGGCTCGCCCGGCACGTGCTCTGCTTCCGGACCGTCTGGGAGGCGACCCACTCCGACCTGCTTCGCACCGGAGGTCTCTCGCTGCCGAAGGGCGGGTTGGCGTCCGGCTTCTTCCAGTGGCGGGCGCCGTACGGCGCGGCCAGCGCGGCGAACTGGATCGCGATGATGGCCTCGCAGTACTTCGACCGCTACGGCGTCGGGCGCGAGACTCTGGGTTGGATCGCCCTGAACGCGCGGAAGAACGCGGCCCTCAACCCATACGCGGTCTACCGGGACCCGATCACCATGGACGACTACCTGGGCGCGCGGATGATCAGCACTCCGTTCGGGCTCTACGACTGCGACGTACCGTGCGACTCCTCCGTCGCCGTGATCATCTCCGCAGCCGAGACCGCCAGCGACCTGCGCGTGACGCCGGTCCGCGTCGACTCCGTCGGGACCCAGATGAGCGAGCGGCCCTCGTGGGACCAGGAGACGTTCACGCACCTGAGTGGGGTCTTCGGCCCCGCGGCGCACCTGTGGACACGCACCGACCTGCGACCCGCAGATGTCGACGTGGCCTTGCTCTACGACGGCTTCAGCTTCAACTGCCTGTCCTGGCTCGAGGCGCTCGGGTTCTGCGGAATCGGTGAGGCGAAGGACTTCCTCGACGGTGGCAGCCGGATCGCGCTGGACGGTGAGCTCCCGCTGAACCCGCACGGCGGCCAGCTCTCCGCCGGCCGGACGCACGGGTACGGCTTCTTCCACGAGGCGGTCACCCAGCTCCGCGGCGACGGCGGCGAGCGCCAGGTCGACGGTGCCCGCGTGGCCGTGGCCGCCATCGGCGGCGGCGTCCCCGGCGGCTGCTTCCTGCTCCGTACCGACTCGTAGAAGAGGACAATCATGGAGAACGCGAAGGGTCTCGTGTACGACGCGAGCGTCAGCGACCCCGCGGACTGGGCCGCCCTGGAGACCGAGCTCGACGCGGTCTTCCGGTTGACCCAACAGGCAGTCTTGGCCGGGGAGCCGATCGTGTACGTCGTCCACGAGCCGTCCATCTGGGGTCACGCCACCCCGCTGCGCTCGGCGCTCGCGACCGCGCTGATGGGCGGGATGCGCAGCGCCGCCGTCGAGGGTGCCAGGGCCGGCCTGGCGGCGAATGTGATCGCCACTGACGACGACGTCGATCCGACCAGGCTCGCGGACGCGATCGAGTTCCTGCTGACCTCCGGGCTGACCGGCCAGCTGCTCACCTGCGGAACCACTCACCTCGGAAGGCCAGCCGCATGAGTACCCCCGACCAATGCTCGCTTCGCTGCGGTTTGCCCCTGGACCCCGCATGAGTGCCGTCCGCACGGCCGTGGTGACGGGAGCCGCGCGCGGTATCGGTGCTGGGATCGCCGCCAAATTCGCGCGGAGCGGCTGGCACGTGGTGCTCGCCGATCTCTCCCCGGAGGTGGTCGAGACGGCCTCGGCCATCGCGGCGGAGACCGGCGCGGCCACCACCGGAGTCGTCAGCGACGTGAGCTCGCCTGACGGCGCGGCTGCGATCCTGGCTGCGGTCACCGAGATCGGAGACTTCCGGGCCCTGGTCAACAACGCGGGCATCACCCGGGACGCCATGATCAAGAAGATGACCCCCGAGGCCTTCACCGCCACCAACCGGGTCAACCTCGGCGGGCCGATCCGCCTGAACGCCGCCCTGGCCGAGCACCTGGCGGACGGCGGCACCATCGTGAACATCAGCTCCAAGTCCTCCCAGGGCAACGTGGGCCAGTTCAACTACGCCCTCTCGAAAGCCGGGCTGCTCGGCTACACCCGCGCGCTCGCCATCGAGCTGGCACCGCGGATCCGGGTAAACGCGATCTCGCCAGGTTTCATCGCCACCGAGATGACCGATGCGATTCCGGACGAGCTCCGCAACAACATCCTGGCCAGGATCCCGTTGGCCCGGCCGGGCCAGCCGAGCGAGATCGCCGACGTCGCGCTCTGGCTCTGCTCGGAGGCTTCCAGCTACGTGACCGGCCAGGTGCTGGGCGTGTGTGGCGGCAGGACCTACGCCCCGTGACTCCCGACCAGGCGGTCGCCCGCGAAGCGATCCGCTACACCCAGTCGGCCTACCACCTGGCCGGTGACCGAGGCCGGGTCGACGAACTGGTGCTGACCTTCACCGAAGACGGCGTACTGGAGCTCTCGGCCGGCACGTTCGTCGGGCGAGAGGCAATCGCCGAGCGGCTGGGTCGGGTCGGTGGCGACCAGCCCGCGCTGCCGCCCGGCGTACGGCCGTTCCTGCACCACCACCTGACGAGCTCGCACCTCGAGTTCCTCAGCGACGTCGAGGCCACCGGTGCCAGCTACTTCCTGGTGATGAGCCCAGTCGGGGTCGACCACTGCGGTCGGTACGCGGACACCTACGTGCGGGTGGGGGACCGCTGGCTGATTGCGCACCGCACGGCGACCGTCAGCTGGGCGGCGCCGGACAGCATCGTGGGTGCGAAGGCAGCGGCCGGAGCATGATGCGAAGACTCAGCTCCGCCGGGAGCTGGCCTAGAAGAAGTCTGAGCCGCCGTCCACGTTGATCGTGGCGCCGGTGACGTAGCCGTTGCGCCGCGAGACCAGATATGTCGTCAGCGAGGCGACCTCCTCGGGAAGACCGGCGCGGCCCAGGGAGGCGGACTCGCCGAACTTGTCCCTGATCCAGGTCATGACGTCGATCGGGTCGGTCGCGTCCAAGCCGTCGGCGGCGAGCCAGGGAGCGAGGCTCTCCGTGAAGCTGGCCGAGACGATGGTTCCTGGGCAGACGCAGTTGACCAGGATTCCGGCCGCGCCGAGCTCCTTGGCAAGCGTCTTGGTGATGCTCGCGGTCGCCGACTTCGACGCCGTGTAGGCGATGGTGCGGTTGTTGGGCCGCCGGATCGAGGAGGCCGCGAACGTCACGATGCGGCCCCACTCGGCGGCGCGCAGCAGCGGCAGCGCGGCCCGGACCGCCCGGACCGTGCCCATCGTGCCGAGGTTCAGGGTCTCCGCCCAGGCGTCGTCGTCGAGGTTCTCGAAGGCGCCGCCCTTCGGACCGATCGTGTGGACCAGGACGTTGAGCTCGTCCCAGCGTTGGGCGACCTCGGCGAAGCTGGCCGTGATCGAGCCTGCGTCGGCGAAGTCGGTGACGACGCCGAACGAGTCGGTGCTCCCGGCAGCGTGCAGGGCAGCGACGCTGGCGTTGATCGCCTCCTGCCCGCGGGCCATCACAGCGACGCTGGCGCCCTCGGCGGCGAGCGTCTCGGCGACCGCACGCCCTATCCCCTTCGAGCCGCCGGTGACGACTGCCCGGGCGCCGAACAGACCGAATTCCATCCTCGCTTCTCCATTCTGGTAATGATACTGTCAACTTTCGGTAATGATACTCCCAGAGAATCGAAATGGAGCGGGTGAAGGGCGCGATGGACGGCGGAACCGATGAGGCGCGCGAGGAGCTCCTGCTCGTGCTCCGTGAGTTCCTCGGAAAGCGCGAGGACGCTGCGTTGGCCGGGCCGGTCCCGTTCGAGCTCGACCGCTCGTGGTGGCACCAGCTCGCCGGGCTTGGCCTCTTCTCCCTGATCCTGACCGAGGACGACGGCGGTATCGGGTTGGGCCTCGATGACCTCGCCCGGACATTCGAGGTGCTCGGCGAGCACCGCGCGCCCGGTCCGCTGGTGTGGACCCAGCTGGCGGCCCTGGTCAACCCCGCGCTCGCGGCAGGAGATCTGGTGGTCGCCGGGGTCGATCTGACCGTCGTGCGACCCGGCGACGCCGTCTTGGTCCCGCACTTCGCGGGCGCCGACAGATTGCTCGTGCTGTGGTCGGACGCCGTGCGGATCTTCGACACCCGCGACGTCGAGTCCGTGCTCCTGGACGCGCCGATCGACCCGGAGACCCCGGTCTCCCGGATCGGGTTCCTGCCGGACGCCGAGCAGGTCGGGGGAGCCGAGGATGCCGACCGGTTGCGCAAGATCGGTGGCCTGCTCACCGCAGCGACCCTGCTGGGCGTGAGCCAGGCGGCCCTGGACGTGGCCGTGGCCTACGCCAAGGACCGACACCAGTTCGGCCGGCCGATCGGCAGCTTCCAGGCGATCAAGCACCTGCTCGCCGACTCCTACGCCCGCACCAATCTGGCTCGGGCCGCCGTCTACGCCGCGGCCGAGCTCCGCGGGGCGGGTGCCGACGGGGACGGGTACGACCTCCCCGCAGCCCAGCTGCTGGCGGCCAAGGCCGCCGACGGGAACTCCCGCACGGCCGTCCAGGTGTTCGGCGGGATGGGTTTTGCCTGGGAGACGCCCCCGCACCTGTTGCTCAAGCGGACCTGGCTGCTCGAGCACGAGTTCGGCACTACCGGCGAGCATGCCCTCGCCGTCGCGCACGCCCTCGCCGGAGGTTCTCGTGACTGAGGGCATCGAGGCCGCTGCGGCGGACGGCGTGCTGACGGTCAGCCTGGACCGGCCGGAGAAGAAGAACGCCCTCGACCAGGTTGCGCAGCGGCGCTTGGTGGAGGTCCTCGAGTCCGCCGCACTCGACGAGTCACTCCGGGTGATCCACCTGACCGCGGCCGGCGACAACTTCTGCTCCGGCTCGGACTGGGTGGCCGCCAACAACAGCCGAGAGGACCAGCCCGGCGGCAGGCCCCGCCCCGCCAGCCTGGTGCGCCGCCTGCCGCTGCAGAGCCATCGTGTCATCGAGCTGCTGCTCACGATCCAGCTGCCCGTGGTCGCCAGCGTGCGCGGGATCGCCGCCGGTATGGGCTGCCAGCTTGCCCTGGCTGCCGACTTCACGGTCGCCGCCGAGGACGCCAGCTTCTGGGAGCCGTTCGTGCTGCGTGGCTTCACTCCCGACACCGGGTCCACCTGGTTGCTGCCCCGCCTCGCCGGCCTCGCGCGGGCACGACGGATGTTGCTGCTCGGCGAGTTGGTCACCGGATCGACCGCCGCGGAGTGGGGGCTGATCCACGAGGCCGTCCCGGCTCCGCACGTCGAGGCCGCCGCACTCGCCCTGGTGGACAGGCTCGCCGGGGGACCGACGGTGGCGCTCGGCCTGACCAAGCAGCAGCTGGTCCGCTCCGCCGAGTCGACGCTCACCCAAGCCCTGGCCGACGAGTCCTATGGCCTCGAGCTGGCTGCCCGCACCTCCGACTTCCGGGAGGGCCTGAAGGCCTTCTCCGAACGCCGGGACCCCCAGTTCCGAGGGAACTGAGAAGCCAATGCCGCCCAGCGAGGGGACGTGAGCATGACTTACGAGACGATCCTGTACGACGTCAGTGAGCGGATCGCCACGATCACGCTGAACCGTCCCGAGGTTCTCAACGCGATCAGCCCGCTGATGGCGCGCGAGCTCAAGGACGCCTACGCCGCGGCGGAGGCGGACCCCGAAGTGTGGATCGTCATCGTCACCGGGGTCGGTCGTGCGTTCTGCACCGGAGCAGATGTCAGTGACATCCCCGGCACTGGCCAGGTCGTCTACGAAGAGGCGTATCTCTCGACCCACGAACAGTGGGACGCCCCGCAGGAGGCGAGCCCGCCGTTCCGCACGATGACCAAGCCGGTGGTCGCCGCCATCCAGGGGCTGTGCGCCGGCGCGGGCATGGATCTGCTCTCCACAGCCGACGTCGTGATCGCCGCGGACCACGTCGAGTTCCTCGACCCTCATGTCTCGATCGGGCTGGTCTCGGCGCGCGAGGCCGTCCGGTACGCCCGGGTGCTGCCCCTGAACGTGGCGATGAGGTTCGCGCTGATGGGCAAGCAGGAACGGCTCTCCGCCCAACGCTTTTACGACCTGGGTCTGATCACCGAGCTGGTGCCCGTCGACGAGCTTCCCGACCGCGCCCGGGAGATCGCCCGGATGGTCAACAGGAATGCGCCGCTGGCCGTGCGGGGCACCCGGATGGCCATCCGCAAGGGACTCGCGCTCCCCGTCTACGAGGCTGAGCTGCTCGCGGAGACCTACCGCGAGCGGGTCACCCGCACCGAGGACGCGCTGGAGGGGCCGAAGGCGTTCGTGGAGAAGCGCGCCCCGGAATGGCAGTGCAGATGAGCGAGTACGGCACCCTGCTCCTCGACATCGACACGGAGACGCACGTCGCGACCGTGACCTTGAACCGGCCGGACCGTCTCAACGCCTTCAACCGGCAGATGTGCGAGGAGGTCGCGCGGGTCTGGCACCGGCTCAAGTTCGACGAGACCGTGCACGCCGTCGTCCTTCGTGCAGCCGGTGACAAGGCCTTCTGCGCCGGCCTCGACGTCCAGGAGAGCTACGGCCAGCCCGACGACATCTGGAACCACGAGGACCCCGGTGAGCTGCTCAGCCCGAAGTGGCAGAAGCTCTGGAAACCGGTCGTCTGTGCGGTCCAGGGGATGTGCACCGCGGGTGCGTTCTACTTCCTCAACGAGGCCGACGTGGTGCTCTGCTCTGAGGACGCGACGTTCTTCGACTCTCACGTCACCTTCGGGATGGTCTCCGCGATCGAGCCGATCGGCCTGATGCGAAGGATCGGCCTCGGCGACACGCTGCGGATCGCTCTGGCCGGCAACGACGAGCGGGTCACCGCTACGACCGCGCTGCGGATCGGTCTGGTCTCCGAGGTCGTCGCCGACCGCGACCAGTTGTGGGCCCGCGCCGACGCGCTCGCCACCCGGATCGCCGCGAAGCCGTCGGCCGCCACCCAGGGGACCGTCCGGGCGATCTGGGAGTCGCTCGACAAGCCGTATCGGGTCGCCGTCGAGCAGGGTCTTGCCTACACCCGGATCGGAAACCCGATCGGGATGGCACAGGTGACGCGTGAGGGGATGCGCAAGGGCACGGGAGAGCGCCGATGACCTCGACGACCGAGAGCAACCTGGTTGCCGAGCGGCTGCGGCACGTGATGGCGCTCGACCCACAGGCCAACCTGATCGAGTTCGACGGCGAGTGGTGGACCTGGGGGCGGATCGCCGAGATGGCCCGCGCTGTCGCGACCCGGTTGCCGAGCCCGGGAGCCCCGGTCGGGATCCTGCTGCGCAACACCCCGCAGCACGTCGCCGCGGTCCTGGGCGTGCTGCTCGCCGACTGCTGCGTCGTCACGATCAACCCCAGCCTGGGCGGCGACCGGGTCCGCGCCGACCTCGCGGCGCTGGACCTGGACCTGCTGATCGGCAACGGCCAGGACCTCGCGGAATTCACCGACAGGACGTTCGGCCTGCCGCGCCTCGCCTTAGGCCCCGGCGGCGTGGCTGGGGGAGTGAGCGTCGCGCGGTCGACCCCGCGTCCGGGAGTTGCGGTGCTGATGCTGACCAGCGGCACCACCGGCCCGCCGAAGCGGATCGAGTTGAGTGCGCAGGTCCTGCTGCGCACGCTGGCCGGCGCCAAGCACTACGAGTCCTCGTCCGAGACCGCGCCCACGCTGCGCCGGGGCGTCGCCATCGTCAACTCGCCGCTGGTCCACCTCAGCGGCGTCTTCCGCACCCTCCAGTGCGTGCTGGACGGCCGGTCGTTCGCGCTGCTCCCGCGCTTCGACGTCGCGCTCTGGGCCGACGCCGTCCGTCGGCACCGGCCCAAGACCGCGAGCCTGGTGCCCACCGCGCTGCGGATGGTGCTCGAGTCCGACCTCACCCGCGACGACCTGGCGTCGTTGCTCTCGGTGACCTCGGGGACGGCGCCCCTCGACCCCGTCGACGCGGACGCGTTCGCCGAGCGGTTCGGGGTCCCGGTGCTCACGTCGTACGCGGCCACCGAGTTCGGCGGGGGTGTCGCCGGCTGGAACCTCAGGGACCACCAGAGATACGCCCCGACCAAGCGTGGCAGCGTCGGCCGCGCGCACGCCGGGTGTGGCCTGAGGGTCGTGGACGAGGACGGCACCGACCTCGGCGCCGATGTCACCGGCCTGCTCGAGGTGCGTCCGGCCCAGTTCGGCCCCGACGCGGCCTGGATGCGGACCACGGACCTGGCGCGGATCGACGCCGACGGGTTCCTCTGGATCCTCGGTCGCGCCGACCAGACCATCATCCGCGGCGGTTTCAAGGTCCAGCCCGACACTGTCCGCTCGGCCCTCGAGCAGCTGTCCGCAGTGCGCGCCGCGTCCGTCTTCGGGGTGCCCGACGACCGGCTGGGAGAGATCCCGGTCGCGCTCGTCGAGCTCCGTCACGGACACCAGCGGAGCGTCGAGGACCTGCTCGCCGACATCGCGCCGCGTCTGGCCCGCTACGAGATGCCTGCCCTGCTTCAGATCGTCGACGTGCTGCCGCGCACCGCCTCCGGGAAGGTCGACCTCACCGCTGCCCGTGCCCTGATCTCCGAGGAGTCCTGATGTCCGTCTTCCTGCCCACTGCTTCGGACGACGCCTTCCGGGCCGAGATTCGCGACTGGTTCGCGACCGCCCTGGTCGAACAGGGTCCGCCTCCGACCGAGCACGACTGGGCCGCCCGCCGTGCCTATGACGCGTCTTGGCAGAACCGCCTCTTCGAGGGCGGGTACGCCGGGATGAACTGGCCGAGCGAGTTCGGTGGGAGGGCCGCACCGCTGGGCCACCAGCTCGTCTACTTCGAGGAGTACGCCCGCGCCGGCGCACCCGCTCCGGGCACGATGTTCGTGGGCACCCGGCACGCCGGTCCGACGCTGATCGCCGAGGGCACACCGGCCCAGCGTGCCTTCCACCTGCCGCGGATCCTGACCGGCCAGGACGTCTGGTGCCAGGGCTTCTCCGAGCCCGAGGCCGGCTCGGACCTGGCCTCGTTGCGCACCCGCGCGGAGCTCGTGGACGACGAGTCCGGACCTCATTTCCTGGTCACCGGCCACAAGATCTGGAGCACGCGTGCCCAGGTGGCGGACTACTGCGAGTTGCTCGTCAGGACCGACCCCGGCGCCTCCAAGCACGCGGGCATAAGCTGGTTGATCCTGGACATGTCCTTGCCGGGCATCGAGGTTCGGCCGTTGCAGACGATCGACAACGACGACCATTTCTGCGAGATCTACCTCGACCGGGTCCGGGTGCCGGTGGCGAACCTCGTGGGTGCGGAGAACGACGGGTGGCGGGTCACCAACGTCACCCTGCGCTTCGAGCGCGGAACCGCCTTCGCCTCGCACACCATCGAGATGCGGGAAACCCTGCACGCGCTGGTGGCCCTGGCCAAGCAGCGCTACGTCGGGTCCGAGACCGCCTGGCAGGACGCGGGACTGCGCCGTGACGTCGGGGCGATGGCGGCGGAGGTCACCGCACTGTGGCGGATGACCCAGCTCTCCATCGCCGAGGTGGAGCGCACCGGGGTGCCGGCGCAGTTCGGCTCAGCGGTGAAGCTGCGCTACTCCGAGCTCGTCCAGGACATCGCCGACCTCTTCGTCCGGGTGGCCGGCCGGCCCTCCATCGGCGGTTCGCCGGTCGCCGGCACCGACACCGGCGGGTTGGTGCACGACTACCTCTGGTGGCTGCACACCACGATCGCCGCAGGAACATCGCAGATCCAGCGCAACCTGATCGCCGAGCGCATTCTCGGGCTCCCCAAGGGGGCCTGAGTGGGAGGCGTGCTCGACGGGATCAAGATCCTCGACTTCGGCAGGTTCATCGCCGCGCCCTGGTGCAGCGCGATCCTGGCCGACATGGGTGCGGACGTGATCAGGGTCGAGAAGCGCGAAGGCGGCGAGGACCGTTGGGTCCAGGCCGTGACCGCGGGAGGCGAGGGCGGCACCTTCCTGCAGTGCAACCGGAACAAGCGCTCGCTGACACTGGACACCACCACACCCGAGGGCCTCGAGATCACCCGCCGGCTGGTCGCGGAGTCCGACATCGTCATCGCCAACATGCCGTTGGTCGGTCTGCGCGCCAACGGCCTGGACTACGACACCCTGCGCGCCATCAAGCCCGACATCATCCTGGCCACTGCGACGGCGTACGGCGAGGGCGGCCCCTACAGCCACCGGATCGGGTTCGACGGCGCCGGACAGGTGATGTCCGGCGCTACCGCCCGGCAGGGCCTCGCCGACCAGCCGATCCGCACGGTCGTCCCCTACGCCGACTTCGGCACCGCGATGACCATGGCCATCGGCGTGATGATGGCGCTCTTCCACCACCGCAGCACCGGCCAGGGCCAGCACGTGGAGTCGGCGCTGCTGCCGACCGCTCTGATGCTCTCCAACGCGTTCCTGATTGAGCGCGAGCTGCTCGGGACCGACAAGCCCCGGATGGGCAACCGCGGCACCTCCGTCGCGCCGTGCGACCTGTTCGCGGTCAAGGACGGCTGGGTGCTGCTCCAGGTTGCCGGCCAGCCGATGTTCAAGCGGTGGTGCCGACTGGTCGACCGGCTCGACCTGTTCGACGACCCGCGCTTCGCCGATGACGACCTGCGCTGGGAGAACGGCGACGTCCTCAACGACCTGATGGCCGGCTGGTGCCGGGACAAGACCAAGGCCGAGGCGCTCGGGCTGATGGAGTCGTTCAAGCTCCCAGCCGCGCCGTTGCACTCCACCGCCGACGTGCTCGAGGACGCGCACATCGCGACGATGGGCTACCTGCACCGGGTGCCTTTCCCCGGGGCAGCCAAGCCAGTGCCGATCATCGAGACGCCGTTCCGGATGTCTGCGACACCGGGCACGATCCGGCGCCGCGCACCGCTGCTCGGCGAGCACACCGACGAGATCCTCGCCGAGGTCGGCATCGGGTCCACCGAGGTCGCCGGCCTGCGCGCACGGGGGATCGTGTGAGCTCCGCGCACCCGATGGAGTGGGGCGTCAAGCCACTGCCCGAGCAGGAGCGTTTCGCCGCGGTGGTCCGCGAGGTCACCGCGCAGGTGCTCAGCCTGGAGCAGGGGAGCCCGGTTCTCGACGGGCTGCTCGGCGTCCTGGAACGAGCTCGCGACGAGCTGGCCGGACTGGTGCCGGCGGCGATGCACCCGCGGGTCGGCGAGCGGGTCCACAGCGACGGTCGGGTGTTCGTCGACCACTGCCGTGACATCGGGGCCTTCAACCCGATGTTCCCGGTCTACACGATCGCCGTGAAGAGCGCCGAGCGAGCATGCGGCACCGTCAACTTCCCGATCGCGTACGAGGGCCCGGCGGGGTGCGTCAACGGCGGGTTCCTGGCGGTCTTCTTCGACGAGGTCGTCCAGCACCACAACTGCGCCCTCGGGGTCTCCGGGGCGACCCGCGACTTCGACATCTCTTATCGAAGACCCACACCACTGCTGGTGGACCTGGCGTTCGAGATCACCCGCGAGGTGACCGACCGCGTGGTCTGCTCCGAGGTCCGGCTGCTGCACGGCGAGGACCTGCTCTGCTCCGCCACCACGAACGCCGCCCTCATCGAGCGCGAGAGCCCGGCCGTTGCTGAACGGAGGTCCGGATGAGTCCGCGGACCGTCGGCGCGGTGCTGCGGCAGCGCGTCGAGGTGGACCCCGACGCCGTCTTCCTGATCTGCGACGAGGAGCGGCTGACCTACGGCGAGCTCCAACGCCGCTCGGCTGAGGCAGCGAAGGCCCTTCTAGCGGCCGGTGCGGGGCACGGCACCCACGTCGCACTGCTGATGCCCAACGGGGCGGACTTCGCGGTCGCGGCCGTGGCGATCATGCGGATCGGTGCGGTCGCGGTCCCGTTGAGCACGCTCTCCTCGGTCGCCGAGCTGCGCACGCTGGTCGATGGCTCGGACACCCGGCTCCTGCTCGCGGCCAGGAGCGTGCGCGGTCGCGCCTTCGACGAGCTGCTAGGTGCGGCGGTCGGCGAGCCTCCTTCGGTGCTGGCGCCGGCGCTACAGCGGACCGTCTTCACTGACGAGGTCCTGGCCGAGGCCCCGGTCAGCGACGAGCTGCTCGCCGCGGCCGAGGACCGGGTGCGCCCTGCCGACCCGGTCGTCATCGTGCACACCTCGGGCTCGACCTCGGCGCCCAAGGGTGTGGTGCACTCGCACAGTGGGCTGCTGGACCATCTGGTCGTCCTCAATGACCTGCGCAACTACCGGCCGGGGGAGATCCTTTTCTCCAACTCCCCGTTCTTCTGGATCGGCGGCTTCGCGTACACCTTCCTCGGCACCCTGGTCGCCGGCGCGACCGTGCTCTGCTCGCAGGAGGGCGACCCCGCGAAGGTGCTGGACCTGCTCGAACGCGAGCAGCCGACGATGTGCAACGGATACGCCGTCTCGGCCACCGCGCTGGCCGCCGATCCGAGCTTCCCCGGGCGTGACCTCTCCACGATGACGCGCGGCAACCTCTACGCACTGATGCCGGCGGAGTCGGTCCCGGCCGATCCTGCCCTGCGCACCAACATGCTCGGCATGACCGAGGGCGGCAGCGTGGTGATGACCGGGACCGCGGCCGAAGCCGAGGCCGACCTGCCCGAGCACCTGCGAGGCTCCTTCGGTCGTCCGACGCCCGATCTGGAAGCCAGGATCGTCGACCGGACCACCGGCACGGACGTCGCGACCGGCGAGCGGGGCGAGCTCTGGCTCCGTGGACCGGCGATGATGCTCGGCTACTACGGGCGCGAGCGCTGCGAGGCCTTCGACGCTGAAGGCTGGTTCCACACCGGTGACCTGGTGCACCGCGACGACAGCGACCACTGGTACTTCCACGGTCGCGGCGACGACATGATCAAGACAGCCGGTGCGAACGTCTCTCCGGCAGAGGTGCGTGACGCGATCCTCGCCGCTACCGGGCTGGACTCGATCGCGTTCGGGCTGCCGGATCCCGGGAAGGGTCACGTGGTCGCGGCGCTGCTGCTCACCGAGCGGCCCGCACCGGACGCCGACGTGCTCCGCGGGCTGCTCTCGCCATTGCTCTCGTCGTACAAGATCCCGAAGGTGGTGCGCTCGATCGCCAGGACGGAAGTGCCGTTGCGGTCCAGCGGCAAGGTCGACATGACGCGGGTGAAGGAGATGTTCGGTGGCTGAGGACGCGCTGGCGGGGCGAACGATCGTGATGTCCGGCGGAAGTCGCGGCATCGGGTTGGCGATCCTGCTCGCTGCCGCCGAACAGGGCGCGAACGCGGTCCTGCTGGCGAAGACCGATGCTCCCCACCCGCGCCTGCCGGGCACGATCCACACCGCCGTTGCGGAGATCGAGGCGGCTGGGGGTCGGGCGATCGCGGTGCTCGGTGATGTGCGCAGCGAGGACGACTGCGCACGCGCCGCGGCCAGCGCCCATGACGAGTTCGGCGGCATCGACGTGGTGATCAACAACGCCAGCGCGATGTCGCAGACTTCGACCGCCGACCTGTCGC
Organism: Nocardioides ginsengisegetis; assembly: GCF_014138045.1. Taxonomy (NCBI): domain Bacteria; kingdom Bacillati; phylum Actinomycetota; class Actinomycetes; order Propionibacteriales; family Nocardioidaceae; genus Nocardioides; species Nocardioides ginsengisegetis. The sequence goes on along the minus strand of NZ_JACGXA010000001.1, from coordinate 3,356,104 downwards.
TGAAACGCTACGACCTGATGGCCGACGTCAACATACGTGGGACCTTCAGCCTGACCCAGGCGTGCCTCCCCGCCCTGCGAGACGCCGCAGAGGCGCACATCCTGACCCTGTCACCGCCGCTGAACCTGGCCCCGCACTGGTTGGGCCGGTTCCCGGCCTACACGATGACGAAGTACGCGATGACCGTGCTGACTCTCGGCTGGGCCGCAGAGTTGGACGGCATCGACGCCAGTTGTCTGTGGCCCCAGACGCGGATCGCCACCACAGTGGTGAAAAATCTGCTCGGCGGAGATGAGGCGGTGGCCAAGTCGCGTGACCCGCGGATCATGGCGGACGCGGCGGTGGCGATGCTGGCTGCGCCTCGCGGCTGCTACAACGGACAGGCCTTGATCGACGTCGACGTCCTGAGAGACGCCGGGATCATCGACCTGTCGATCTACGGCGGCACCGATCAGCCGACACTCGACCTCTACGTGGACCCGCGATGAGCGAGTACGAACAGATCGCCTACGACGTCGCCGACGGGATCGCGACGATCACCCTGGCCCGCCCGGACGCGCTCAACACCTACACCCCACAGATGGGCCGCGAGCTGCTCAGCGCCTTCGACGGCGTGGACGGCGACGACGCGGTGCGAGTGTTGGTCATCACCGGCGCCGGCCGTGTTTTCTGTGCGGGCGCCGACGTGAGCGGCGGGGGCGACCGGTTCGCCTATCCCGGGGACGTCGAGCACGTCGACCCGGGAGGCGTGCTCGCGCTGCGACTGCACGCCCTGCTCAAGCCGGTGATCGTCGCGTTCAACGGCTCCGCGGCTGGCATCGGCGCGACACTTCCGCTGGCCGCGGACTTCCGGTTGGCGTCGAAGGACGCGCAGTTCGCGTTCGGCTTCACCCGCATCGGGATCGTGCCTGAGGCAGCGTCGAGCTGGTTCCTGCCGAACCTGGTCGGCCAGCAGCAGGCCCTCGAGTGGACCCTCACCGGGCGCAGGTTCGACACGACCGAGGCGCTGGCCGGCGGTCTGCTCCGCTCGGTCCACGACAGCGCGGACCTGCTGCCCGCGGTGTACGCCCTGGCGCGCGAGATCGTCGACAACGCCGCGCCGGTCGCGGTGGCGCTGACCCGGCAGATGATGCGGCGGCTCGCCGCGGAGGACACGCCCCTACCGGCGCACCAGGTCGGCTCAGCGGCCATGCAGGCGCTCGGTGGGGCGGCGGACGCGCGCGAGGGCATCGCTGCCTTCCTCGGCAAGCGGCCGGCGAACTTCCCCGGCCGGGTGAGCAGCGACCTGCCGGACTTCTTCCCCTGGTGGGGCAAGGAGCCGCCGTGAACTCGCACTTCCTCCGTGACCTCGGCACCGCCCAGGTCCTGCTCGACAAGAGCCGCGCCGTCCTGACCGCCCCGGTCAGCGATCTGGTCCGAAACGGCTGCGGCAGCGCTGCGCTCGGCGTCCTGGTAACCCTGGTCGACATCGTCACCTCCGATCCGGCGATGGCGTCGTGCCCGGACGACTGGCTGGCGACTCGCGACCTGGTCCTGCACACCGCAGCACCCGTGACTGTTGGCCCCGTCGTGGTCGACGCACGGTTGACCCGAGTCGGCAGTTCCGGTGTCGTCGTCGGCACCAACGTGTACGACGGCAACGGTTGCGACGACCTGGACGAGCTGGCCGCGACGATCGACCGTGGAGCGCTCGTCGCCGCGGCCACCGGGCTGGTCACCTTCGCCCGGATGACCCGGCTGGCGGCTCCGGGGATGGACCACTACAGCCCCGGTGACTGGATCGGCGAGGTCCGTCGGACCGTCGGTGACGCGACCGCGACCTCCCCCGTCTACGACCGTTTGGGCGCGCGCGTCCTCGCGGCCGGAGCGGTGGAGATCGACTGCTCTCCATACGTGGTCAACTCGATCGGCACCGTCACAGGCGGCGCCCAGGCCGCGCTCGCCGAGCTCGCGGCGCTCTCGGTGGCGCCCGGCCAGGAGGCCGTGGACATGCAGCTGCACTTCCTCGCCCAGGTGCGTGTGGGTCCGCTGCGGACCCGCAGCGCTGTCGTCCGCCGTGCCCCGGACCACAGCGTGGTGAATGTGCGACTGCTCGACGCCGGCGACGAAAACCGCCTCCTCACCCTCGCCACGGTCACGACCCAGGCCTGAGCCCAGCCCGTCGACCTGCCGCAGTCCCTGATGGTGCTGGGGCGCCCGGGAGCTTGGCGTGGATCGTCGGACGGGTGAAGTCGAAGTCGAGCAGCCCGGCGCTCGGCCCGCTCTCAGGCAGCGGGGCCTTCCACGGCCGGAGCGATATCGCCTCATGGGTGCCATCTCGCCAGGCGGGAAGCAAGGTTGCACAAGTTGAGAATATGATTCTCGCCAAGTACATTCGCCGGATGCGTGTTGTAGTCGTGGGAGCCTCGAGCGGCCTGGGCCGCTGCATCGGTGTCGGTCTGGCAAAGCGCGGCGCGCGGGTGGCGTTGCTCGCGCGTCGTCTGGACCGGCTCGAGCGCGCGGTCGAGGAGGCCGGCGACGGCGCGGTGGCGCTTGCCTGCGACGTGACCGACGAGGAGTCGGTGGCGGCGGCCGTCGAGAAGGCGGCGGTAGCCCTGGGCGGCATCGACGGTGTCGTCTACTCCACGGCACTGATGACCGTCGGGGCGCTGCGCGACGTGGGGGCGAACCGGTGGGCGGATGCCTTTGCGACCAACGTGACCGGCGCGGCGCGGGTGACCGCGCAGACCCTCCCGTACCTCGAGAAGTCCCGCGGCACGGCGATCTACCTCTCCTCGATCTCTGCCTCGCTCACGCCGCCGTGGTCGCTGATCGGCTCCTACGTCGCCACCAAGGCCGCGCTCGACAAGATGGTCGAAGCGTGGCGTTGGGAGCACCCGGACGTCGGCTTCACCCGGATCGCGGTCGGCGAGTGCGCCGGCGGGCCCGGCGAGTCCGGCACCCAGTTCGGCAGCCAGGAGGACCAGGCCGTCCTCACCGCCGGCATCCACGACTGGATCCGCCGCGGCTACATGACAGGTGACCTGGTCGATCCGGACGATCTCGTGCACGCCGTCGACGCCGTACTGAGGCTCGGTCCGAGCAGCTCAATCCCCCACCTCGCGCTGACCCCACGATCGGCTCCGCGCACAACAGAAGGAAGCAGCTGATGGAAGACGTGCTCGGCTACGCAGGGAAGCAGGTCGTCGTCACCGGCGCCGCATCGGGGATGGGTGCCGCCACCGCGCGGATCCTGACCGAGCTCGGCGCTCGAGTGACCGCGCTGGACATCAAGCCGACCGAGGTGGCGGTGGAGCGGTCGATCGAGGTCGACCTGCGCGACCCCGACTCCATCGACGCAGCCGCGGCGGCCATCGACGGACCCGTCGACGGGCTGTTCAGCTGCGCCGGTCTGCCCGGTCCGCCGTTCAGTGAGCTGGACACGATGCTGGTCAACTTCGTCGGGGCCCGGCACCTGGCCGAACGGCTCGTGCCCTTGATGCCGCCCGGTTCGGCGATCACGTGCATCTCCTCCTCGGCCGCGCGCGGCTGGGAGAAGCAGGTCCCGTTGCTCACCGAGCTGATCACGACTGACAGCTTCGAGGCTGCGGTCGAGTGGCTCCTGGCCAACGAGGAGAAGTGGAACTGGAGCGGGTACCTCTTCTCCAAGTGGACCACCGACGCCTGGGTCTCCTGGTGGTACGCCGACCTGGCCGCGGACGGGATCCGGATCAACTGCATCAACCCCGGTCCGACCGACACCGCGATGATGCCGGCCTTCCAGGACTTCGCCACCAAGGAGGTCGTGGACACCTCGATGGGTCCGGTCGGCCGGTACGCGACCGCGGACGAACAGGCCTGGCCGGTGGTGATGCTGGGCAGTCCGCGGTCGGGCTACGTGGCAGGCACCGTCCTGTGGACCGACGGCGGCTGGAACGGCGCGATGAACGTCAAGCGCCGGGCCGCGGAATGGGCGCAGAGGCCCGCGACCGTCAATGGCTGAGAACCCTAGTCAACAATCACCGAGAACGGTATTCTCCATGCCAGGTACACACTCGATCTGAACGAAGGAAGTCGACCGATGACGACCCCGCTGAGCTTCCCGGTGTTCGACGCCGACAACCACATGTACGAGACCCAGGACGCGCTGACGAAGTTCCTGCCCAAGGAGCACCAGGACGCGATCGCGATCGTCGAGGTCAACCGGCGCAAGAAGCTGTTGATCAACGGCCAGATCTCGAACATGATCCCGAACCCCACCTTCGAGAAGGTGGCGGCGCCGGGCAGTGCCGAGGCGTACTTCCAGGGCAACAATCCGGACATGCTCTCCTTCCGTGAGTTCATCGGTGACGCGATCCCGTCGCCGCCGTCGTTCCGCGACCCGGCCCCGCGCCTGGAGCTGATGAACGAGCTCGGGCTGGACTACGCGACCATGTACCCGACCCTGGCCAGCCTGATCGAGGAGCGCAGCGCGTCCAACCCGCAGTTGACCCACGTGATGATCCACGCGCTCAACGAGTGGATGCACGAGCACTGGAGCTTCAACTACGAAGAGCGGATCTTCGCCACCCCGGTGATCACGCTCCCGATCGTCGAGGAGGCGATCAAGGAGCTCCACTGGTGCCTCGAGCGCGGGATGAAGACCTTCTTGATCCGGCCGGCTCCGGTCCCCGGTCTCAACGGCCGCACCCGGTCGATGGCGCTGCCGGAGTTCGACCCGTTCTGGGCCGAGGTCGAGAAGGCCGGCGTCCCGGTGACGATCCACGCCTCCGACACCGGCTACATCAAGTACGTCGACGCCTGGGAGCCCATGGACGAGTGGGACGCCTTCAAGCCCAGTCCGTTGCGCAACCTGGTGATGGGTCACCGTGACATCTGCGACACCATCGCGGCGATGATCTGCCACGGCCTCTTCGACAGGTTCCCGAACCTGAACGTCGCGATCATCGAGAACGGCAGCTCCTGGGTTCCGGGACTGATCCACGACCTGAACCGGTCCTACGGCATCAACAGCGGGCTCTACAACGAGAACCCGGTGGACACCTTCAAGAAGCACTTCTGGATCCACCCGTTCTTCGAGGAGAACCCGATCGAGCTGATCGAGGCCATGGGCGCCGACCACGTGCTCTTCGGGTCGGACTATCCGCACCCCGAGGGGATGGCCGAGCCGCTCGGCTTCAAGAAGTTTCTCGACCCCCTCATGCCCGAGTCCGATGTCCAGAAGGTCATGGGCGGCAACATCGCCGGCCTCCTCGGCATCGAGCTGGAGCACAAGATCCCGGCCTGAGGTGCCCACTCTCCAGCAGGACGAGCGTCTCTCCGCGTCGGCCGTGGTCCGAGCGTCGCCGGAGCAGGTGCGCGCAATCGTCTCCGACGCCACCTGGACCCGAGACCTCGCCGAGGCCGGGTCAACATGACCGGGACCAAGCTCGTGATGGGGGCCAACGGCTTTCTCGGCTCACACGTCACCCGCAAGCTCGTCGAGCGGGGCGATCAGGTCCGGGTGTGGCTGCGTCGCACGAGTTCGAACGTCAACATCGCGGACCTCGAGGTCGAGCCACGCTTCGGCAACCTCGACGACATCGACGCGCTGCGGGCCGCGATGATCGGCGTGGACACGGTCTTCTACTGCATCGTCGACACCCGTGCCTGGCTGCGGGACTCCACGCCGCTGTTCGCGACCAACGTCGAGGCGCTGCGCGGAGTGCTCGACGTCGCCGTCGAGGTCGGGGTACCGAAGTTCGTCTTCTGCAGCACGGTCGGCACCATCGGCATCGTCGAGCAGGGTCTGGCGGACGAGGAGACCCCTCACACCTGGACGCACCTCGGTGGTCCCTACATCGAGACTCGGGTCCAGGCGGAGAACCTGGTGCTGGAGGCGGCACGCGATCGCGCCCTCCCCGCCGTGGTGCTCAACGTCGGGACCACGTACGGTCCACGCGACCATGGCCCGACGCCTCACGGGAAGATGGTCATGATGGCCTCGCGCGGCAAGATGGCCGGCTATGTCAGGGGAGCGTCGATGGAGGTCGTCGGCATCGAGGACGCTGCGGAGGCCTTCCTGATGGCCGAGCAGAAGGGCAAGGTCGGCGAGCGCTACATCATCTCGGAGCGCTACCTGACGATTCAGGACCTGCTCGCGATCGCGGCCGACGAAGGGGGTGTGACCCCGCCCCGCTTAGGTCTCTCGCTCCCGCTGATGCGGGTGATCGGTGCCATCGGCGGAGCCGCCTCGCGGGTGGTTGGCAGGGACTCGGTGATCACTCCGACCAGCGTCCGGCTGATGCACATCCAGTCCGCGCTCGACCACGGCAAGGCGAGCCGAGAGCTCGGCTGGGAGCCGGGCCCGACGCCGGACGCGATCCGGGCCGGCGTGCGCTGGTTCAACGAGCCTCGCTGACCGCGCTCGACCACTGGTCGGGCTCACGTGCTGACATCGGTACCTCCACTGCGCAGCCGGTCCCGAAGCTCCCTTTTCTTGATCTTCCCCGACGGCGTCCGCGGGAAGTCGTCGACCAGGTGCAGGTCCTCGGGCCACTTCTGCCGACCGAGGCCCGCCTGGGCGGCGGCGGCGCGGAGCTCCTCGACCCGCAACGGCCGAGCAGGGTCGCGGAGCCGGACGAAGGCGGCCACGTGCTCGCCGTACTTCTCGTCGGGGGCTCCGACGATCGCGAGCTCGGCGATCTCCTGCAGTCCGGCGAGGACCTCCTCGACCTCGGCGGCGCTGATGTTCTCGCCGCCCCGGATGATGATGTCCTTCTTGCGGTCGGTGATGCTGAGGAACCCGTTCGCGTCGAGGACGCCGATGTCCTCGGTGCCGTACCAGCCCTCGGCGTCGACCGCCTTCGGGGTCAGCGCCGCGTCGGTGTAGCCGACGAAGCAGTCCGGGCCGCGGCTGAGGATCTCGCCCGGCACGCCGGCCGGCACGTCGTTGCCCTCGTCATCGACGATCCGGATCTCCACGCCGGCCAACGGCCGCCCGTCGGTGGTGATCCGACCGCGTTCCGGGTCGCCGTGCCTGCTGCCGGTGATCGTGGGGTGTTCGCTGGAGCCATAGTTCCGGGTCAGGACGATCCCGCTGTCGGTCGCTCGCCGGGCGACAGCGTTCGGGACGGCCGCGCCGCCCAGGCTGATGTTGCGCATCAGGTCCAGGTGGGCCTGGGTCAGACCTGGGTGGTCGAGCAGGCTGGTCAGGAAGAACGTTGCGCCGGACCCGGCGGTGATCTGCTCGGTGAGCATCAACTCCAGCACGAAGTCCGGGTCCCAGGCATCCAGCCAGTTGATCGGGACCCCCTGCGTGACGGGCACGAAGGCTCCTGTGAGCATGCCGCCGAAGTGACCGATGGGGGCCGGTGTCAGCTTTCCCTGCGCGGTCGAGACCAGTGTCGCTGCCTGCCGGATCTCCGCGCCCAGCGTCCGGTGCGAGTGCACGACGCCCTTGGGCTCCGCCGTGGTGCCGGAGGTGTAGGCGACCAGGGCGGGAGCGTCCGGGGCGACCGCGGCGACGCCGACGTACGGCGCCTCGGCGAGCAGGTCGTCGTAGTGGACGGCTCCCTCCGGAAGGTCGCTGTCCTCGGCGCCGACGACGGCGAACAGGTCCAGCGTCTTCAACGTGGGGCGGTCCGCCGCATCGGCCAGGAACTCCAGTCGGCCGAACCGTGCGGTCGCGACGAAGGCCCTGACGTCGGTGCGCTCGAGGATGTAGTCGACCTCCCTGCGACCGTAGTAGTGCACGATCGGCACGATCACCGCGCCGAGGAAGGTCGCTCCCCACACCACCGCGACGGCTTCGCGCCAGTTCGGCAGCTGGCAGGCGACCACGTCGCCCGGTCCGATGCCGCGGGTGGCCAGCCCGGCGGCGAACCTCCGGGCCTCGAGCTCGACCTCGGCGTAGGTGCCACGGGAGGGGCGGATCTTCGAGTGCACGTTGAGGACCTGCTCCGGATGCTGCGCCAGCCCCGTCGTCAGAATCTCGCCCAGGGTGCGGTCGTCCCACAGACCCTCGGCGAGGTAGCGATCGGCGAGGGGCGTGGGTACTCGGCGCAGCCCCCAGCGGGAAGCGAGGTCGGCGTGCTTGCTCATGATCCCCATCCGAAGTACGAGTCCGCGTTCCCGCCAAGCCATGCGTCGCGCACGTCGTCGGGCAGATCGAGCTCCCGCGCCTCACTCACGCACCGGCTGATGCTGAGCACGGGGGAGTCGGAGGCGAACATGACCTTCTCCTTGCCGCGCGTGCGCATGAAGTGCAGCAGCTGGTCGGGCAGCCGCTTGGGCGCCCAGGCTGACGTCATCAGGCGCAGGTTCGGATACTTGATCATCAGCCGGATCGCCACGTCCCACCACGGGTCGGCGCCGTGGTGCATCACCAGCTTGAGCTCCGGGAACCGCTGGCAGACCCGGTCCAGGTGGATCGGGTTCTGTGCCTCGCCGGCGATCGGCGGGCCAGGAAGTCCGGTGGCCAGCGCCAGCGGCAGCTCCCACTCCGCGCACTTGGTGTAGAACGGGTAGTAGACCGCGTCACTGGGCGGGTACTGCCCGTCTCCCCAGAAGGCCGGTCCGACCTGGGCGTAGGCGACCGGGTGGTTCCTCCGAAACCCGTCCAGCTCGCGCAGCGTCGGCATCGGGCGGAGGAGGTCGAGCTTGATGGCGCCGAGGGCGAACCGCTCCGGGTACTTCTCGCAGTAGGCCAGAGCACGCGGGGACGGCTCGAACAGCGGCGTCAGGATGATCGCGCGGTCGACGCCGTGCTCGTCCATCTCCTCGAGCAGTGCGCTGAGCTCCGAGCTCGCGAGGAAGTCGTCACCGCCGTGGAAGTACTCGTCCTTGACGCTGTTCATCCAGTCCGGATGGCTGCGATCCGCGAAGTCGACGTTGATCAGGCAGTCGGTGACGCTCACGAGCCCTCCACGAGGACGTTGCGCAGGATCTTGCCGGCCGGGTTGCGCGGCAGCCGCTCGGTGCGCAGGTCCCACGACGTCGGCACCTTGTACGGCGGCAGGCCGCCACGGCAGTGCGCCGCGAGGTCGGCCTCGGTGAGGGTCGAGTCCTCGGCGAGGACGACGAACGCCTTCACCGCCTGCCCCGTGACCGGGTGGTCGACCCCGGCGACGCAGGTTTCCATCACCTCCGGATGCTCCTCGAGCCGGTTCTCCACCTCGGAGGGGTAGACGTTCTCGGCGGAGACGAAGATCAGGTCGCGGGCCCGGGAGTTCACGTACAGCAAGCCGTTCTCGATCCGGCCGATGTCGCCCATGCAGAGCCAGCGGCCGGGTCCGTAGACCCCGGCCGTCGCGGCGGCATCGCCGTGGTACTCGAGCATCGTGTACGCGCTCCTGACGTGGATCAGACCCTCGACGCCGGGCGGGAGCACGTTGCCGTCGTGGTCGCGGATCGAGACCTGGAGGCCGTCCTGGATCGGGCCCGTGGACTCGGGGTGCTCGGCGAACGCCGGGCCGCCGATGCTGGCGACGATGCTGCCTCCCTCGCTGCTGGTGTAGCCCATCCTCAGGCCTCCGGCAGCAGCCGCGGTCGGGAACGAGGCGCATAGCTCCTGCTTGATGGCGGGGCTCAGAGGTGCACCGCCGACCACGACGGAGGTCAGGCTGGACAGGTCGTACGACGCCCGCTCCGGATGCGCGGCGACGCGGGGGGCAGCGCTGCCCACGGAGAGCCAGACGGTGACCTTCTCGTCCTGGATCGCCTGCATCGTGCGGCGCTCGTCGAACCGACCCGGCCGCAGCACGATGGTGCCGCCGGCGCCGAGGAACATCAGCACCGCGCCGTACACCGCGGAGAGGTGGAAGAGCGGAGGCGCGATCAGCGCACGCGGAGCGGGCGGTGGGGACGAGGGAAGAGCACCCATCCGGAGCAGCGTGTTGAACCGGTTGCACTGGATGGTGCCCAGCACCGAGCGGTGGCTGTGCGCGACGGCCTTGGGTCGCCCGGTGGTGCCACTGGTGAACATCAGCAGGGCGACCTGGTCCTCGCCCTTCGGTGCGACCGGATCGAGGGTGGCTCGCGTGCTCGTGATCCGCGCGTAGAGCGCGCCCTCGAGCTCGACCACGGGGATCTCGGGAGCGACCCTGGCGAGCTGCTCGGCCCGACGGCTGTCGGTCAGCACCACCGCTGGCGTGGTCAGGTCGAGACCGATCCGGAGCTCGGGGTCGCTCCAGAAGCTGTTCATCAGCGTGGGCACCGCCCCGGCGGCCAGCGCTGCCCAGAAGGTGATCACCCATTCCATCGAATTGGCGGCGTGGATGCCGACCCGGTCACCGGGCGCGACGCCGTAGTCCTCGCGCAACAGCCCGGCCAGTGCGGCGACGGCGTCGAGGTGCTCGGCGTAGGTGAGCCGTCGGTCGTCGTCGACCAGGTACTCGTGGTCACCGAAGGCCGCGGTCGCGTCGGCGATCATCTGGAAGACCGAGCCGGCGCGGTTCTTGAAGACCGCGACCCGCTCGCCGAGGACGTCTTCCTCGACGACCTCGAACGCCCCGCCCGGAGCGATCAGCGATCGTCCGAACTCGGATGCGGACGCGTTCGGGAAGGTGGTTCTGATCAGGTCACCGCTCAGGTCGGTCGTCATGAGTCCTTCCCGGGTCGGGCGGCGACGGCGGCTTGCTGGGCATCGACCTCGGCGGCCAGGGCCTCGTCGAAGGTGCGGGTCCACGACGCGTCGAGAAGGGCGAGTGACTCCGCGGCCACGACGGGAGAACAGGCAGCCAGCTGCTCGGCGAGGTCGTCACCGATGGTGACCAGGTCCTTGGTCGCGACGACCCGGTTGACCAGGCCGATCCGGTCCGCCTCGGTCGCGTCGATGACCCGGCCGGTGAGGACCAGCTCCTTGGCGCGGGCAGCACCGACCAGCCGCGGCAGCAGCCAGCTCGCGCCGCCGTCCGGGGTGAGTCCGACCCGGGCGAAGATCGCGCCGAAGCGCGCCCGGTCCGCAGCGACCACGACGTCGCAGCAGAGGGCGAGACTCAGCCCGACTCCGGCCGCCACGCCGGGCACGACGGCCAGCGTCGGCTTCGGCATCGCGTGCAGCCGGGCGATGATGTCGCCGACCTCGCGGAGCTTGCTCGCGACCGACTCGGCCGATCCCGTGATGCCGCCTCCGAGGTCGGCGCCGGAGCAGAACTCGCCCTCCGCTCCGGTGAGGACGAGCACCCGTGCGGCGCGGTCGGCTTCGAAGTCCACCAGCGCCTTCGCGAGCACCTCCCAGCCGGGCGCATCGATCGCGTTCTTCTTGCCCGGCTGGTCGAACACGATTCGGGCGATCCGCCCTGGCTCGTACCGGACCGACGTAACACTCACGACGGGATGTCGGCCGCGGTCATGCCGAGCAGGTCGAGCACGTTGTCGCGCATGACCCTGGCAACGCCGGCGTCGTCGAATCCGCCCAGCTCCTTGGTGTAGTCGGTCGGCTCCGCCAGGCCCTCGCCGTGCGGCCAGTCCGATCCGAACAGCACCCGCTCGACGCCGATGTGCTCGGCCAGCTCCGCCGCGTCGTCCTCGAAGTACGGCGCCACCCAGACGTGCTCGACCAGCTGCGCCACCGGGTCGAAGGTGAAGTGCTTCGGCTGCTGGTTGGCGAGCTTCTTGAGCCGGTTCTTGAGCAGCGGCACCCATTGGGCGCCGTTCTCGATGCTGGCGATCTTGAGCGTGGGGTGCCGGTTGAACACGCCGTGCACGATCAGCGAGCCGATCGTGTCGTGGATGGCGCGGTCGCTGATCACCAGCTTGGTGAACGGGTCGATGTGGAACGGGTCGAAGTCGGCAGGGCCGCCCCACATCGCCGAGATGCCGGTGTAGCCGGAGTCGGAGAGGTGGAAGGCGACCGGTACGCCTGCCTCGGCGAGCTTCGCCCAGATCCGGTCGTGGGCCGGGTCGCCGAGCGAGCGCGCCGGTTGGCCGTTCTCGCCGGGCACCGGGGCCGGTCGGACGCAGACCACCCGCACCTGGCGCTCCAGCGCGTAGTCGATCTCGTGCAGCGCCTCCTCGACGTCGGCGAAGGAGATGATCGGGGCGGCGAAGATGCGGCCCTCGTAGGCGAAACCCCAGTCCTCCTCGAGCCAGCGGTTGAACGCCTTGACCGTGGCCACCATGGCTGGCACGTCGGCGCGCAGCGCCTGCTCGACGCCGCAGCCCATCGTCGGGAACAGCAGGATCGCCGCCAGGCCTTGGGCGTCCATCTGCTCCAGGCGTCCGTCGCGGTCGCGGTACTCGTCGTGGATGGGCTCGACGATCCGCAGGTCGTCGGGGTCCACGCCTTCGGGGATCTCGCCGCGGAAGTAGGGGTCCAGGGCGCCGGGTCTCAGCACCGGGTCGAACGTCGGGTTCGGGATGAACCTGCTGACCTTTTCACCCATCAGGACCATCGGCCGGTCTCCGGCCTGGACGACCTGGACGCCGCGGCGACGGAACCTCTTGTCGAGGTGACGGCTGAAGGCGTCGATGGTCTCGTAGTAGTGGTTGTCGGCGTCGAACGCCAGGAACGGCTTGCCATTGAGATCCATGGGCATGTCGGTCTCCTCAGTAGCTCTCGGTCTCGGGGAGCGGGTAGGGAACGTCGAAGTGCTCGTCGCGCAGGGTGAAGGCGCCCTTGTTGCCGTGCTCGGCACGGGTCTTCACGAAGTTGAACTCGCCGGGCTGGAACTGCAGGTTCGTGCCGTAGGCGTGCACGAACGGGCTCACGAACTCCTCGCCCTGGAACCCCTGGAGGTGCTCGATCAGGGCGAAGGTCTCCTTGGCGATGGCAATGCCGTCGCCGGGCATCCGCGATGCCTTCCGAGCCCACCAGTCGGCACGCGCACCCACCTCGTCGTCGTCGACGGTCTCGGTGAAGACGCCGAGCCCCTCGAGCTCGGTGGCCGTGAGCAGGTCCCCGGTCAGCAGCATCCGCTTCGCCAGCACCGGTCCGAGCCGGTGGAAGAACAGGTGCACGTTGCCGAGGGCGGGGCCGAGGAACCGGGTGGCCGGCATCCCGACCTTGGCACCGCGGCCGATCACCGAGATGTCGGCCATCAGGGCGAGCTCGAAGGCGCCGCCGAGGGCGAACCCCTCGACCTGGGCGACGGTGACCTTCGGGTAGCCCTGGAAGCGGTGGTAGAACTCGAACGTCTCCCTGTCCACGGTCAGCCGGCGGCGCTGGCTGGGACGGCGTTTGCTGCGCGAGTCGGCGCCCTGGCCGTACCAGGCGTAGGCGTTGCCCATGTCTGCCCCGGTGCTGAAGACCCCCTCGACACCGCGCAGATGGACGACCTTGATGTCGTCGTCCTCGGCGAGATCGTCAAGGTACGCGGCTACCTGGCGGCGCATCGGTGGGTCGTAGGAGTTGCGCCGGTCCGCCCTGTTGAGGGTGATCCGGCCGATGCCGTTCGTTTTGTCGCGGTCCAGGATGACGCGGTCGTCCCTGTCTTGCTCGTCAGTCACGGCGGTCCTTCTTCTGGATGGGCTGAGGCAGGCCGAGGTGGCGTTCGGCGAGGATCCGTCGCTGGACCTCGCTGGCGCCGCCGTAGATGGAGAGGATGACGGCGTGCCGGAACTCCTGGACGAGCTCGCCCCCGCCGGGGGCGAGCGGGTCGATCTCCTCGCGAAGGCCTTCGGTGCCGAGCAGGTCGAGCAGGATCGTGGAGGAGCGGATCCGGGACTCGGCGTGGAAGAGCTTGTGCATCGAGCCCTCCATCGTCGGGATCCGGCCGCTGGTCTCGACCCAGCAGCTGCGCCGGCCGAGCAGCTTGGAGACCTCGGTGTCGATCGCGAGCCGGGCGAGGGGCTCGCGGACGACGGGGTCGTCGAGCGTCCCGTTTGCCGTCACGGCCTCCACCAGGCGGCGGTAGGTGCGGGGGTCCTCGCCCACGCCGCTTCGCTCGTAGGCCAGGGCCGCCATCAGCACCTGCCAGCCGCCGTCGACCTCACCGACCCGGTTGGTGTCGGGGATCCGGACGTCGGCGTAGAAGGTCTGGTTGGTGCGCTCGCCGCTGAGGGTGCGGATCTCGTCGACCTGGACGCCTGCGGCGTCCAGCGGCACCAGGAACATCGTGAGGCCCTGGTGCTTGGCCACCTCGGTGTTGGTCCGGGTGAGCAGGAAGACGTAGTCGGCGGTCTCGGCGAGCGTGGTGAAGACCTTCTGCCCGTTGATCACCCAGTCCTCGCCGTCGCGGACCGCACGGGTCCTCGCCGAAGCGACGTCCGAGCCGCCCTGCGGCTCGCTGTAACCGAGGCAGAGCAGGATCTCGCCGGCGATCGCCCGGGGGACGATGTCGTTGCGCAGTTCCTCGCAGCCGAACTCGCGGACCGCGCGCGCGACCAGGAGTGTGGTGCCGAGGCCGTTGACCGGCGCGTGGACCTTCTTCATCTCCTCGCGCATCGCCATGAGCTCGAGCGGGTCGCGGTCCTGGCCGCCGTACTCAGCCGGCCAGGAGGCGGCGATCCAGCCCTTCTCGCCGAGCGCCCGGTGCAGGTCCCAGTCGTGATAGCTCCCGGACTGGCGCACCCGGTGCTGAATCTCGAGCGTCAGGTGCTCGTCGAGGAAAGCGGCCACCTCGGCGCGGAACGCCTCCGCCTCGGGGCCGAGGTCGAAGTCGATCCCGTCGCCGCGGTGCTGCAGGGAAGCGACGGGGCGGACGGGTGCCTCGTCATAAAGGACGGCCGCGAGTGCCTGGTACTCGCGCCGCACCGAGCCCCAGACGAGCGGGTAGGCGCGAGCCCGGCGGTAGTACAGCTGGATGTCGTACTCGAGGCTGAAGCCGTAGCCACCGTGGTAGTGCAGGCAGTCGCCGACGACGGCGAGCGCTTGGTCGGCGGCGAAGCAGAACGCCATCTTGGTGTGCGCCACGCTGTCGAGCCGGTCGTTGTCTGCGGACCACGCGGCCTGCTGCACCAGCAGGCGTGCTCCCTCGATGCTGGCGACATGGTCCGCCAGCCGGTGCGCGACGGTCTGGAACGCACCGACCGGCTGATCGAAGATGACTCGGTTCTTGACGTACTCGACGCCGATCTCCAGCGACTGCGCGGCAACGCCCACGAGCTGGGCGGCGGTCAGCAGCTGCCAGTCGCGCTGGGCGGCGGCGAAGATCGCGGCCGCGTCAGCACCGGTCGCGAGGGTGACGGTCTCTCCGGCGCCGAGATCGCGGTCGGCAAGCGGCTGGCTCCCGAGGTTCGGTGACGCAACCCCCGGTGATGGGGAGACCACCGCGATGAGGCGCTCGTCGACCATGGCGACGACCACGTCGGCGACGGCCCCGGCCGGGACCAGGGAGGTGTTCGAGGCGGCCGTGACCGGGCGCAGGACCAGGGAGACGATCGAGCCGTTCTCCGCCTGGGCGGCGATCCCGGCGGCCGCGGACCCCTCGCAGTGCGCCAGCAGACGGCGGGTCACGAGCGTCTCGACGAGGGGCGCGCTGACCAGGTGACGTCCGGCGAGCTCGGCGATCAGGATCAGCTGGCGCAGGTCGGCGGAGTGCTCGCCGGCGGCCATCGACGGGACCCCGGCCGCCGTGAGCGCCGACCAGAGATCCGGATCGAAGCCGAGCGCCTCGACCTCTCGCACCCGGGCCGTGGAGGACTTCTTGGTCAGCAGTGCGTCGAACGCTGCGACCAGCTCCTCGTCCTCGCTGCGAAGCGCGAGATCCATCGACGTGCCCTCTCCTCCAGCGATTCTGCAAATGCATCGGTTCGTGTAACGTTAGTGGAAATCTACCTATAGGGAAATGGCATTCTCGCATTTGATCAGGGAGGAATCCGGTGGACGTCACCGAGCTGGAGCAGGTGCTGAGGACCGTCCGTGACTTCGTGCGCGAGAAGGTCGTTCCGTTCGAGGCCGAGATCGACGCAACCGACCATGTGCCGGACTCGGTCCGGAGCGCGGCCAAGGAGATGGGTCTGTACGGCTTCGCCATTCCGGAGGAGTACGGCGGGCTCGGGCTCTCGATGGCCGAGGAGGCCCAACTCGTCTTCGAGCTCGGCTACACCACGCCCTCGTTGCGGTCGATGTTCGGCACCAACAACGGCATTGCCGGACACGTCCTGCTCGAAGGCGGCACGGAGCAGCAGAAGAAGCGGTGGCTCCCAGAGCTCGCGTCGGGTCGGGTCGTGGCCTCGTTCGCGCTCACCGAGCCCGATGCGGGGTCGAACCCGGCGGGGCTGAAGACGCTCGCCAAGCAGGACGGGGACGGCTGGCGGATCGACGGCGCGAAGCGCTTCATCACCAACGCACCGACTGCGGACGTCTTCATGGTGTTCGCCCGTACCGATCCGGCCGAGAAGGGCTCGCGCGGGATCACGGCGTTCCTGGTGCCGCGGGACGCCCCCGGGCTCACTGTGGCTCCCAAGGACCACAAGATGGGCCAGTTCGGCGCGCACACCGCCGACGTGCACTTCGACGGTGTGGTGGTCGGGCCGGAGCGTGTGATCGGCGGCGAGGCGGGCGTCGGCCGCGGCTATTCCATCGCGATGCGCTGCCTCTCGCACGGCCGGATCCACATCGCCGCGCTCTGTGTCGGCATGGCCGATCGACTGGTCGACGAGTCCGTCGGCTACACCCGCACCCGTGAGCAGGGCGGAAGGGCGATCGCTGCCTTCCAGCTCGTGCAGGGTCTCGTCGCGGACTCGGTCACCGACCTGTACGCCGGTCGCGCTCTGGTGCTCGACGTCGCCCGCCGGTTCGACGACGGGTCCGACCTGCGGGTCGGGCCGGCGACCGCGAAGTACTTCGCCAGTGAGATGGTGGGGCGGGTCGCTGACCGGGCTGTGCAGATCCACGGCGGTGCCGGATACATGCGCGAGACCACCGTCGAGCGCTTCTACCGGGACGCCCGCCTGTTCCGGATCTATGAGGGGACCAGCCAGATCCAGCAGGTGATCATCGCGCGTGAGGTGATCGGCGCTGCCGTCGATGGCTGAGGTGAGCCAGGAGTCCGGACCGAACGCTCCCCTGGCCGGGGTGCTCGTGGTGGCTTTCGAGCAGGCAGTGTCGGCGCCGTACTGCACCCGGCTGCTCGGAGATCTCGGCGCCCGGGTCCTCAAGGTCGAGGCGCCGAACATCGGTGACTTCACGCGCGACTACGACGACGCTGTCCGCGGCCTCGGCGCCCACTTCGCCTGGCTGAACCGGAACAAGGAGTCGCTCGCTCTCGACATGAAGTCGGCCGAGGGGCCGGAGGTCGTCGCGCGGCTGATCGCCCGGGCCGACGTGGTCGTCCAGAACTTCTCGCCCGGTGCCGCAGCCCGGCTCGGTATCGATGCCGCCAGCGTGCACGCCGCCAACCCCGCGGCGGTCGCTGTCGACATCTCCGGCTACGGGACCGGTGGGCCGCTGGCGCACCGGCGCGCCTACGACCTGCTCGTGCAGGCCGAGGCCGGATCCTGCGCGATCACCGGCGAGCCCGGCCGCCCGGCCAAACCCGGGATCCCGATCGCGGACGCCGGCACCGGTCTGCATGCGGCGATTGCCGTCCTGGCCGCCCTCCACGACCGGCATCGGACCGGGCGCGGCGCGGCGATCGAGATCGGCATGTTCGACGTCGTCGCCGACCTGGTCGGCTGGGCGCTGAACTACACCGCGCACACCGGGACCGAGCGCGAGCCGAACGGGATGAGCTCGCCGATGGTCTCGCCGTACGGCGCCTACCCGACCCGCGACGGAGCCACCGTGGTGCTCGGGACGACGAACGACGCCGAGTGGCGGCGGCTCGCGCTCGAGCTGCTCGAGCGCCCCGACCTGGCGAACGACCCGGCGTACGCGAGCAACGAGCAGCGCTGCGCGGCCCGCCCTCGGATCGATGCCGTGATCGCCGGCTGGACCGCGGACCGCGACCTGGGCGACGTACTGGCTGGTGCCGACGCGGCCCGGATCGGCTGCGCCACCGTCAACTCGATCGGCGACGTGCTGACCCACCCGCAGCTGTCCGAACGCGGCCGCTGGGTTCCGGTCGGCTCCCCGGTGGGGGAGATCGCCTCGCTCGCCGCCGTCCCCACCAGTCCGTCGTGGCGGCTGCCTCTCGGTGCCATCCCGGTCGTGGGCGAGCACACCGCGGCCATCCTGAACGAGCTCATCAACGAAGGAGCCTGACGTGCCGGAAGCGGTCATCTGTTCACCCCTGCGGACTGCTGTCGGCAGGTACGGCGGCGTGCTCAAGGACGTCTCAGCGGCCTCGCTCGGCGCGACGGTGCTTACCGCGCTCGTCGCCCGCACCGGTCTCGACCCCGAGCGGATCGACGACGTCGTCCTCGGCCACTGCTATCCCTCGTCCGAGGCCCCGGCGATCGGGCGCGTGGCCGCACTGGACGCCGGCTTCCCGATCGCCGTCCCCGGCATCCAGATCGACCGCAGGTGTGGCTCCGGCCTCCAGGCGGTCATCTACGCCGCGGCGATGGTCGAGTCGGGACAGGCCCAATCGGTCATCGCCGGCGGGGTGGAATCGATGAGCCAGGTTCCCTACTACTCCACCACGATGCGCTGGGGTGCGCGCGGCGGCGAGGTCCCGTTCCACGACGGGCTGGCCCGCGGCCGCGTGAGTGCCGGCGGCCATCGGTACCCGGTCCCGGGCGGCATGCTGGAGACGGCGGAGAACCTCCGCCGCGACTACGGCATCACGCGCGAGGAGCAGGACGAGTACTCGGCTCGCTCGCACGCGCGGGCTCTCGCGGCGCAGAAGAACGGCCTCTTCGACGACGAGATCGTGCCCGTCCAGATCCGAGGTGGCACGGGCGACCGGAGCGTCGTGCTCGACGAGCACCCGCGGCCCGGAACCACCGCCGAGTCCCTGGCGGCGCTTCGACCCGTGATGGCCCGGACGGACCCAGACGCGACCGTGACGGCTGGCAACTCAAGCGGCCAGAACGACGGTGCCGCCGCGTGCCTGGTGACCACCCGGGCAAACGCCGAAGAACTCGGTCTGCGGCCACTGCTTCGGCTGGTCTCCTCGGCGGTCGCCGGGGTGCCACCGAAGACGATGGGCATCGGGCCGGTGCCCTCGACGAAGCTCGCGCTCGAACGGGCCGGGCTCACGATGGCCGACATGGACCTCATCGAGCTCAACGAGGCCTTCGCCGCCCAGGTGCTGGCCTGCACCCGAGAGTGGGGCTTCACCGCCGCCGACTTCGAGCGCCTCAACGTCAACGGCTCCGGGATCTCGCTGGGCCACCCGGTCGGAGCGACCGGCGTGCGCATCCTGGCGACCCTGGCCCGCGAGCTGGGCCGCCGCGAGGCGCGCTACGGGCTCGAGACGCTCTGCATCGGTGGGGGACAGGGCATCACGGCGGTCTTCGAACGGCTCGCGTGAGGTAGTCGATGACCGAGAACACTCGGAAGGACCCCTGGGGGACCACTGCCGATCTGGTTTCCCTTGTGGACGTCCAGCCCGATGAATCGGGCGCCTGGGTCGGGCAGGCCCGGCCCGGTGGTCACCGCGGGATCGTCGAGGGCAGCCAGCTGCTCGCTCAGGCGATCGTCGCGGGCATGCGGCTCACCGGTGGTCGCCGCGTTGTCCACGCTTCGCTGGCCCTGCCGCGCCCCGCCGACAACGCCGAGCCGGTGCCCATCCTCGTCGAGGAGATCGCCGGGGGGCGCTCGTTCTCGACGCTCGGCATCCGAGCGGTCCAGCACGGTCGGACCTGCGCTGCGGGGACCATGCTTCTGGACGCGACTGCCGCGGACCTGATCAGGCACAGCGAGGATGCCGCCGAGCTCGGCGGCCCGGAGGCTGCGACGCCATACGACATGGCGGTCACTGGGCGTGAGCTGAGGATCGTCGACAATGCCTACACCTTCGACCCCGCAGCCCCGGTCGGGCCTCCCCGGCTCGATGTCTGGTTGCGGATGCAGGACATCCCCGACGACCGGGCCCTGCACGCTGGCCTGCTGGCCCACTTCACCGGCCACATGTCGATCGCGGCAGCGCTGCGACCTCACGCCGGGATCGGCCAGGCGCAAGCGCACGTTTCGATCTCGACCGCCATCAACGCGATCACGATCTCGCTGCACGACGACGTCGACGTCGGCGAGTGGCTGCTCTACCGCCACCTCTCGACCTTCGCCGGCAACGGGATGACGCACTCCGAATGCCGGGTCCACCGCCAGGACGGGAGACTGGTGGCATCGTTCACGGTGGAAGCGATGGTCCGCGCCTTCATCGACCTGGCGCTTGCGGACGCCCGGACCGGTTTGTGAGCGAGCCCCCGATCGCGAGTGGCGCTCGACGGGAGCGTTGCTCACGACCATGAGCCGGCCGAGTGCGAAGGCCTCGGTGCTCAGCGGCCGAAGTCGATGAACCAGGGGTTGCTGCGCTCGACGCCGTCTACTTCAGTGTGCGACGTGCTCGCCCACCTCGGGCCTGGGTGCTCGGCCCGCACGGTTCGGGAGTGTCTCGCAACAGCAGGCACGGTTGCTCGTTGTGGTCAGTAGATGCCGGAGGTGGTGACGTCGCTGGCCGAGGCGCGCAGCGCGCCCACCGTTGCCTGATCCCGCGGAATGTGCTTGAACGGGTCGTAGTTGAAGATGCGCATCGCATTGAGGTGCGTCATCTTGTTGATCTCGCTGTCGGTGACCGAGTCGTCGAAGTGCTTCATCACGGCTTCGGGTGCGGTCGGCCAGGCGGAGTCGGAATGCGGGTAGTCGCACTCCCAGGTGATGTTGTCGACTCCGATGTGCTTGCGGGCCTCGATGCCGTACTTGTCGTCGATGAAGCAGAACGTGAAGTGCTTGCGGGCGCGCTGGCTGGGCAGCTCGTCGCCGAAGTCCTGGTGGGTCCAGAAGCGGTGCCGCTCGTAGACGTAGTCGATGCGCTCGAGGAAGTACGGGAGCCAGCCGATGCCCCCTTCGGACAATGCGAACTGGATCGTCGGGAACCGCTTGAGCACCGGAGACCAGATCAGGTTCGCGGCGGTCTCGAAGAGATTCATCGGGGTCATCGTGATGGTCACGTCGAAGGGGGCGTCCTCGTAGGTCGGGATGTACGACGACGAGCCGATGTGCAAGCAGATGACCACGTTGTTCTCGACACAGGCCTTGTAGAATGGGTCCCAGTGCTCGGAGTGCAGCGACGGGTACTTGAGCCGGGTGGGGTCCTCGCTGAACGTGATCGCGTGCACGCCCTTGGCGGCGATGCGACGTACTTCGGCGGCCATCAGCTCGGGGTCCCAGATCGGCGGGAGCGCGAGCGGGATGAATCGTCCGGGGTAGCTGCCGCACCACTCGTCGATGTGCCAGTCGTTGTAGGCCCGTAGCGCGGCGAGTCCGAGTTCCTTGTCTTGTGTCCGGGAGAAGAGCTGACCGGTGAACTGCGGGAACGAGGGGAAGCACATCGACCCGAGCACGCCGTTGACGTTCATGTCGCGGACCCGCTGGTGGATGTCGTAGGTCCCGCGCCGGATCTGGTCGTAGGACGTGACGTCCATGTTGTAGTCCTCGGGCGGACGGCCGGCGACGGCGTTGAGCCCGATGTTGGGGATCTGGTTGCCCTCGAAGACCCAGACGTCGTTGCCGGCGGGCCCCTTGATGCTCTTCGGCATCTGGTCGCGCCACTTCGCCGGCGTGTGGTTCTTGAACATGTCCGGCGGCTCGACGACATGATCGTCGACGCTCACCAGGATCAGGTCGTCCATCAGCATGCCCAGGGTCCCTTCGTCACGCTCTGCCATCGAACAACACGACGATAGCGTCGTTAGTCAGGTTCGTAAATGCAATTCTCACTTCGATCAAGCAGGTTTGCCTCGGGGGTCAGCCGCGCGCGCGGTCCTCGTACGCCGCCCGGGCAAGGCTGTCCTGAGACAGGAAGATCCCGGTGGCGGGCGCCCGGTAGGCCGCGGCCTCGAAGACCCGGTAGGGGAGCAGCTGCATGAGCTTGAACGAGCGCTGGTCGGACCGGGGCACCCACGTCTCGAAGCGGGGCTTGCGCACCACCCCCACGATCGCGGCCGCCACATCCTCGGGCTCGACGACCTTGCCGGCTTCCGTCAGGCCGCTCACGAGGTCGGTGTTGGTGGCAGCCGGCAGGATCACCGAGGCCTCGATGCCGGTACCTCGGAGCTCGCCGCGCACCGCCTGGGTGAGGCCAACGACCCCGAACTTGGTGGCGCTGTACGTCGCTGAGTTCGGCGCCGCAAACCGACCCACGGCCGAAGCGACGTTGATGATGTGGCCGGAACCGCGCGGGAGCATCCGGGCCATCGCCAGCTTGGTCCCGTGGAGCGCCCCGAGCAAGTTGATCGACACGATCCGCTGGGTGACCTGCTCGGGCTCGTCAGGCAGCGGTCCGATCGGCATGATCCCGGCGTTGTTCACCAGGACGTCGATCGGGCCGAGCTTCGTCTCGACCTGGTCGAGGAAGGTGCCGAACGAAACGACGTCCGCGACATCGACCGTGAAGGCGTGCGCACCGATCTCGGCCGCGACCCTTTCGGCCAGCTCGCCGTCCACGTCAGCGATCGCCACCACCGCGCCGGCGGCGAGGAACGACCGCGCGGTCGCGAGGCCGATGCCCCGCGCTGCGCCGGTGATGGCGACAAGCTTGCGGTCCAGGTCGGCCGGCCTTTTGCGTGCCACGGGTTCTCCTCGTCGCCTGCTGGGAGTACGATGCCTCACAAATGGAAAGTAACACTTCCGCTATTCGAAAGTCATATTTCCGTCGAACCGAGAGGCCCCACCCGTGAACGTGGACCAGAGTCAACGAAGCCGGGTCGACGTTGTCGATCTCGCCCGCCCCTTCACCCAGGGGAGGCTGCGGCTCTACCTGACGATCGCGTCCATCCAGGGCCTGGTCACGCTCATCTGTGCCGTCGGTGTGAGTACAGGAGTGCTGCCCGCGGCCCGTTCCCTCGACGTGGTGGCCAACGTCTTCAACGTGCTGGCGATGGTGCTGCTGCCGGCGCTGGTCGTTGCGCTGGTGGCTGATCCTGTCCGCCGGGGCGCGGAGCTGATTCTGGTCTGGCTGCCGTTCACCGCGATGGCCCAGCTGACCTTCGAGCTGGCTTGGGTGATCGGTCAGCCGCTGGACTGGTGGAAGGCGGAGGGCGACCCGGGTGGGACCTGGATGTGGTGGCAGTTCGCCCAGACCGACACCCGCTACTTCGGCGACAACCCGGCCATCTTTGCCCTGGAGCTGACGGCGGTCGTTGCCGCGATTCCGGTGCTGCTTGCCTTCCGGCAGCTGATTCGCGTCGACCTGACTGATCGCGCACGGGTCAAAGCATTGTTCATGGCGGGCGCCGGGCTGGCGGTGCTCACGTCGAACACTCTTTTCTACTTCGCCTCGTTGGCGCGCGACGGCTTCGACGCCATCGGTCAAGGCGACTACGGAATGGTGAAGATGATCGCCCTGAACGTGCCGTACCTCATTGTGCCGGTCTTCGTCCTGATCGCAATCGGCCGCCAGATCGACTGGCTTTACCAACGTGCCGCCGCGGACCTGTCCGGAGAGGTGCAGTGACTGCCCTGACCGAGGAGACCACGTCGAGCCCGGCGGCGGTCGTCGGCGCGCTGCGAAGGGTGTTCGCGTCGGGACAGACCCGGGACCACGCCTGGCGCGATGCGCAGCTCGCGGGTCTCGGCCGATTGCTCTCGGAGCGCGGCGACGACCTGGTCGCGGCACTCGCTGCGGACCTGCGCCGGACCGAGTTCGAGTCGATCATGTTCGATCTGGTGTCGATCACGCCCGAGATCAAGCACGCGCGCAACAAGCTCAAGAGGTGGATGATGCCCCGCCGGGTGTCGGTTCCGCTCAACGTCAAGCCCGGCAAGGCCTGGTACACGTACGAGCCGCTCGGCGTCGTGATGGTGATCGGAGCCTGGAACTATCCGGTGAATCTCACCTTCATGCCATTGATCGCCGCGCTGGCTGCCGGCAACTGCGTGGTGGTCAAGCCGTCGGAGGTGGCCTCACACACCTCCGCCGCGCTGGCCGAGCTGCTACCGCTGTACGTCGACCCGGAAGCCGTGGTCGTCGTCGAGGGTGGTGCCGAGGTGACGCTGGACCTGATCGACCAGAACCTCGACCACGTCTTCTTCACTGGGAGTCCGACCGTCGGGAGCGCCATCATGGCCGCTGCGTCCAAGCACCTGACGCCGGTGACCCTGGAGCTCGGGGGCAAGTGCCCGGTGATCGTGACGGAGTCGGCCCGCCTCGACGTCGCCGCGCGCCGGATCGCGTTCGGCAAGCTTGCCAACTCGGGACAGACCTGCGTTGCTCCCGACTACGTGATGGTGGACCGCAAGGTCCGTGATGAGTTCGTCCCGCTGCTGGTCAAGACCCTGGAGGAGTTCTCCGAGGGACGTCGCCTGCCGATCGTCAACCAGCGGCACGCAGCCCGGATCGAGGCCCTCGTCGCGTCGGCGGGTGGCCAAGTCGTCACCGGAGGTGACGTCGATGTCGAGAACGCCTCCGCGCCGATCACGGTCGTCCTCGATCCGGCGCCGGGATCGGCGATCATGGCCGAGGAGATCTTCGGCCCGGTGCTCCCGGTCGTCACGGTTGAGGGTCTCGACGACGCCATAGGCCGGGTGAACGCCGGAACCAAGCCGCTGGCGAGCTATCTGTTCACCCAGGACCGCAGCGACGAGGAGCGATCCCTCGCCGGGTTCTCCGCTGGTGCCACCGTGATCAACCACGTGATGATGCACATGGCCGTGCACGACTTGCCCTTCGGCGGCGTGGGCACAAGTGGGACCGGCCGCTACCACGGGCACTGGGGCTTCGAGACCTTCAGTCACGCCAAGGCCATCCTGCGCCAGCAGACCCGGATCGATCCGAGACTGATGTATCCGCCGTACAGCCCGCGCTTTCAGAAGATGGTGCGCAAGCAGCTCTAGCTGTACCCGGCCCGCTTGAAGATCCGGGCCCGTTCGTCCTGCCCCGGACGTGACTCAACGACCGAGAACGCCAACGTGCAGGTGGCGGCCAACACGTTGCGGCCCTCGTCGCGCACTTCGACCTCGAGGACAATCTGGGTCCGGCCGTTGCGGAGCACCCGAGCCACGGCGACGGCCGGTCCGACGGTGACGGCACTGAGGAACCGGATGTGCATGTCCGACGTCGGTACGCCGCGGCTCTCTCCGGCTGCGGCGAGGGCGGCGCGTCCCGCAGTCACATCGATCAAGGTGGCTATCAGTCCTCCTTGCAGCCCCCCGCGCGGATTGGTCACCCGCCCGTGCACCGGCAGTGCCATGGCCAGGTCCGCGTCCTCGGGCACCTCCACGTCGTACATCCCGAGCTGGGCCAGGAAGTGGTGCTCGGGGTCGTAGACGGTCATGGCGCTCCTACGGCTTGAGACGATTGCTGGATATACTGCTCTCGCAACAGTAGAATACAATTCTCCGTTGTAAAGCGCGACCTTGAAAGGCGATCACTGATGGGTAAGGGCATCGGCCTGCTGTTGGAGCTCGGTGCGGCCATGTCCGGTGACCGGATCGCTGTCGGACGCGGCGTTGAGGCGATCACGTTCGCGCAGCTCGAGGAACGCGCGACCGCGGCCGCCACCTACGTCGCCGCCTCGGACGCGCGCTCGGTCGTGTACGTCGGTCAAATCGGTCCGGCATTCCACGTCGCGCTGTTTGCTTCCGCACTTGCAGGAGTGCCGATCACTTCGCTGAACTACCGCCTCGCCGACGCGCAGATCGCCGGGCTGATCGACCAGCTGGACGCGCCGCTGGTCGTTGCTGACGAGGCGTACATCGCCTCGCTCGCGGACCGTCCCCGGGTGTACGCCAGCTCGACCTTGCTCTCCGAGCTGCCGCCCGCCCACGACCGACCACTCCCGGACGTCGACGACGACAGCCCCGCAGTGGTGTTGTTCACGAGCGGGACCACCAGCGTTCCCAAGGGCGTTGTCCTGCGGCACTCGCACCTCATCTCCTACGTGCTGAGCACGGTGGACCCGGGCAGCGCGGACGAGGGCGACACCGCGTTGGTCTGCGTCCCGCCGTATCACGTGGCCGGCATCGGCACAGTCCTCACCAACACGGTTGCCGGGCGCCGCGTGGTGCACCTGGCGGACTTCACTGCCCGAGACTGGCTCGACGCTGTCGCCGAGGAGCGCGTGACCAGCGCGATGCTGGTGCCGACGATGCTGGCGCGGATCGTCGACGAGCTCGACGGCTCGCAGGCCGTTGCCCCGACGCTGCGGTCGATCGCGTACGGCGGCTCGCGGATCCCGGCGCCGGTGCTGGCAAAGGCCTTGAGCGCGTTCCCAGATGCTGGCTTCGTCAATGCCTACGGTCTGACCGAGACCTCGTCCACGATCGCGCTGCTCGGGCCCGACGACCACCGCGCCGCGCTCTGCGGCCCGGACCCTGCTGCCCGCGCGCGGTTGTCCAGCGTCGGGCGGTTCGTGCCCGGGGTCGAGGGCGAGATCCGTGACGACGAAGGCAACGTCTTGGCCACTGGATCGGTCGGCGAGCTCTGGGTCCGGGGCCCGCAGGTCTCCGGCGAGTACCTCAGGACTGGCAGTGTCGTCGACGAGGCGGGCTGGTTCCCGACCCGCGACCGCGCGCATCTCGACGCTGACGGCTACCTCTTCGTCGAGGGTCGCGCCGACGACACCATCATCCGCGGCGGTGAGAACATCGCGCCAGCGGAAGTCGAGGACGTCATCGCCGAGCATCCTGCGGTTCGCGAGGTCGTCGTCGTCGGCCTTCCTGACGAGGAGTGGGGCGAGCGCCTGGTCGCCGTTGTCGTCGCGCGGGCTCCGGTCGCGCCCGAGGAGCTGCGCGCATTCGTGCGAGCCCGCTTGCGAGGCAGTCGCACACCCGACGACATCATCGTCAGGGAAGACGAGCTGCCCAAGACGCCGACAGGAAAGCTCCTGCGGCGCGAACTCGTCGACGACCTTCTGGCACCGAGATGACCGGTCTGTTGACCGGTCGGAAAGGACCCAACCCATGGCGATCCTGAAGGCGGGCTCTCGATTGCGGAGCCAGGTCGACTCGACCGAGCTGATTGTCGTCCGCGCCCCAGCCGCTGATCTCGATCTCCTCATCGGCGGTCACCCAGCGATCGAGATCTCCGGCGAGCCCACTGCCGGGCTCACTGCTGAGCCGGGGGAGCCCGCTCTCATGGGCAAGCGTTACACCCGCGAGGAGGGTGATCTGGAGCTGCTGGTCACCAAGGCCGGCACGACGGGCCTGACCATCGGGGCAAAGGCGCTGCACCTCAAGGAGAGCAAGCCACTCCCGGCGAGCGACTGAGCAACATGAACCACCCGGTTGCCTCGGTCGAGGATGAGGTGGAGAGGTGGCTCTCGTACCTCGATCGAGATCAGGGTCCGTCCCTTCAGGTCCCGATGACTAGCCGTTGTCCGCATCTGTCCTGGGCGGCCTCCGGCGCGATGATGCTCATCGGTTCTACCGAGCCCACCCTGGCTCCTGGGCCGGTTGTACCGATGCTGGCTGCTGTCGACGCGCATCTGCGCAGGTTGACTGCCAGGCTGGGGACCGAAGCGGGTATGGAGCCGACCACGGTGCTCGGCGCTCGCGCCGGCCTTAGGCCGGCGGTCCCACCGCGCAAGTCGGTGGGAAGAGGCAGTGGTCTGGTCAGGACCCGGGATGGTTGGGCGGCTGTCAGTCTCGTTCGTGCGGATGACCTGCGCGCGGTTCCCGCGATGTTCGAGGCCATGCCGCACAAAGATCCGTGGGTCCGGTTGGGCGATGCTGCCGCGACGCGCACATCTGACGAGTTCGTCGAACGCATCCGACTGTTCGGCGTCCCAGCAGCGGCGGTGCCCGAGCACGTCCCCAACGTCGAGGTGCCATGGAAAGCGCTGCGAATCACCGGTGCACTGGCCGGTGCCTCGCTCGACGGCGCACTGGTCGTCGACCTCTCGTCGCTGTGGGCCGGACCCCTCTGTGGACAGATCCTCGGTCGCGCCGGCGCCCGCGTCGTCAAGGTCGAGAGCGCGCGTCGGCCGGATGGTGCGCGGGCGGGAGAGCCACGCTTGTTCGACTGGTTGCACGCCGGGCAGGAGAGCGTTGCGGTCGACTTCACCCTCGCCCAGGACCGGGCCTCGGTTGCGGACCTGATTCGGTCGGCGGACTTCGTCATTGAGGCGTCCCGTCCCCGAGCCTTGGCCCAGCTCGGGTTGTCCCACGATCAGCTCGACCTGCGTGCGGGCACAGTGTGGGTGTCCATCACTGGATACGGTCGCGGTCGACCCGACCTGGTCGCTTTCGGTGACGATGCTGCCGCGGCCGGCGGTCTCCTGGCGAGGTCCCGCTGCGGCCCAGTCTTCTGCGCCGACGCGATCGCCGACCCACTGACCGGGGTGATCGCGGCACTGGCCGCCGTGGCCAGCCGCGCCGCGGGCGGCGGGCACCTGCTCGACGTCGCGATGTCGCAGGTGGCAGCCGCGTTCGCGGGCGCCGAGCTCGGGTGCTCAGGCACGCATCGCATCGATCGGCGGCGGACTTCGTGGTTCGTCAGGTGCGTACGGTCCGGCGATGAGCAACGAGTTCTCGGACCACGCGCGCCTGAGCTGACTGGTCACGCGCGGCGGTTGGGGGCTGACAACGACCGGTGGCTGGCGAGATCGAGTGCCTAGGAGCTGCTGGCATCGTGCACGATTCGGCCGCTGATCAGGGTGAGCCGGACGCAACCCTTGTCTGGCGCTTCGAGCGCCTCGACGAGCGGCCGGTCCAGAACGACGAGGTCGGCGGGCGCCCCGACGGTGATCGCTCGTGGCGGCCCGCCGGGGTTGTCGAGGGCCGAGAGCATTCCCCTGAGTGCCACGTCCGCGGCGACTCGCTCGTCGGCACCCAGCAGTCGACCCGACCGCGTCCTGCGGCTCGAGGAGGCAGCGAGAGTCGCCCAGGGGTCGGCGTCGCCATACGGTGCGTCACTGCTCGGTGCTGCACGCACACCGGCGTCGAGCAGGCGGGCGTACGGCCACAGGTCGTCTCGATCCTCTGGATCCGACCGGTTCCAGTAGTCGTCGCCGCGACGGGTGACCAGGCTCGGTTGAGTGACGACGGTCAGGTCTCTCTTCGCCACCTCCGCGATCAGGTCGTGGCCGGCGACTGCTGCGTGCTCGATGCGATCGCCTCGTGTCGTGCCAGCCAGGTCGAAGGCTGCCAGGGTCAGGGCAAGCGCGGCGCGGGTCACGCAATGGATCGCGACCGGACGGGACCTCGCGTGCGCGCCACGGATCTGCTCGACCAGGCCATCGAGGTCGAGGGGTTCATGATCCGGAACGACCAGCTTCGCCGGCCCGATCGTCAGTCGTGGGTGAGCGTGAGGCCAAGCAGCGGTCGTCATCAGTAGCACGTGCTGTTCCACCGCACCCTCGGAGACTGCATCCGCGACCAGCTTCAGATGGGTAACCCCTGGTGTTGCGTCGGCGACGTGCGTGACGCCGCACGCCGCCAAGCGTTTCCCGACTGTTCGGAGGGAGAGATCGCGACGCCGAGGGAGGGATCGAGCGACTGCTTCGCTGAGCCAGTGGTCGGCCCGCCACAGGCGGCCGGTCGGCACTCCTTCGCCATCTCGTTCGACGCCTGGTTGCCCGGCTTCCGCCACCTCCAGACGGCTGACCGCAACTGTATTGAGGATCCAGAGTGCGCCTGAGCGGTGTTGGACGCGCGTCGGAACGTCGCCGGTGAGGGTGTCGAGCCTGTAGCGGTCCAGCTCGCCGTGGGCGACGTCGTCGTAACCAACGATCCGGATCCAGCCGCTCTCGTCGGGACGGCAGTCACGGAGGGCGAGTGCGAGGTCCGTGGGCCGCCCGGCGAGGTCGATCGACTGGTCGTGCGCAGCCATCGCCGCGAGGTGCAGGTGATGGTCCGCGAGGCCAGGGATGAGGGCTCCGCCGCGGACATCGACGACCGCGTCACCGGGCTGCTCCCTCAACCCTCGTCCGAGCTGGGTGATGACGCCGCCCTGGATGCGGCAGTCGAACGTCCCGACGCCGTAGACCTCAGCCCGATGCAGGAAAAGTGCCGGGGCGGTGTCGGTCACGACTCGCCTTCCGACGACTCGAGCTCGTCGACGAGCCCCCAACGCAAGGCGGTCTCGGCGTCCATCCGATGGCCGGTGAGCATGATCCAGGCGGCCCGCCATCGACCGATGCGTCGCGTGATGCTGACCGTTCCGCCCGCCCCGGGAACGAGGCCCATGGAGATCTCGGGCAGCTGGAAGTAGGTCGCCTGTGTGCAGGTGACCCGACCTCCGAAGGCCGCCATCTCGACGCCCGCTCCGATCACGGCACCGTGAACCCTGATCCAGAGCCGTTCGTCCAGACGGTTCCGCAAGTCGTCCAAGAGGCGCCAGGGAGCCCGGTCGATCCGCACCAGGTACGCCGCGACGAGATCGACCGCGGTGCCGAACTCCGCGAGGTCGCCGCCGCTGCAGAACGACTCACCTGCTCCGGAGAGTGCGACGCTCGTGATCTGCTCATCGAGCACTGCGAGTTCGAGGGCGCAGAAGAGCTCCTCCCGCATCGCCACGCTGAGGGCGTTGCGCCGGGTGGGATGGTCGAGCTGCACGCTCAAGCGATTGTCCGAGCGTTGTAGCCGCACGGGGGCGGCCGGCAGGTGGGTCGCTGCTCGCCTCTCTCCTGCGCAAGACAACCAGTCGGCGAACTCGCTGCCGCCCAACAGCATCGAGTACACCGCCGCTTCTGCGGCCAGGGCGGCTGTCGTCTCCAGGTTGGGTGTCTGGCGTAGCAGTTGGCCGAGCGCAACTGCAGCTTGGGGTTTGGCCTCGACCGTCGCCCTCAAGCCCTCATAACTGGTCTCTGGATCGCTCACCTGGATGAGTTCGCCAGATGGGGACACGATCTTTGGACTGCACAGGGTCAGAGTCAGGGCTTCGATGAGCGGCCGGACTCTTGGTGGGGGAGGCTCGGAGGTGATCCCAATCGTGAGAGGCAGCGAACGTCTGATGGCCGCTGCGGTCTCGGAGATCCGTTCGAGAGGGGCGTCGAACCAGTCTGTGAGTCGAATCCGGCGGACGGCTGCTCCGGGTCGCCCATCCGGTCCGATGTCGAGCCTGGTCAAGCCCCACTGCTCGCTCACTTGGCGAGCCTAGCGAGCGCGACACGGTTCGTGACATCGCTGCAAGGAGCGGCCGCCGTGGCCGAGGGTATTGTGATACGCATGTGGAGAGAATATGCTTCTCACGTCGGTCAAGGGACGGTCTCTTGCGTCGCGGTAGCGGGGGTTCAGGCATGAACCATGTGGAGAAGTTGACTCTCGACGAGCTCAGGTCGGAGAGTCGGGGCGCCGCCTACGTCGATGATCTGCAGGTCGTTGAAGGTCAGACGTGGCTCACCCTCGTGTACCCCACGCGTCGCGTCGAGGTCGCTGTTCCGGCGGTGCCGGATCTCAAAGCCTATGAGCGTCCCAAGGCGCTCAAGGTGGTGCTCGCAGTTCAGATCCGGTGCCTCGACGAGGGTCTCAGGTGCAGCGTGCTCGGAAGCTCACCCGGACGTGGGCCGACGCGGAGACCGATCACGGACGGCCAGGCGCTCCGGGCGGCAGCCGCAGGCATTCGGACCGTGTTCGAAACCAAGTGACGTGCGCTGATGCCATCAGAAAAGCATGGCATTTACGGTTGACGAGAATCGAGTTACCATCGTCAAGCGTCCGCCACCGTGCAGACGTAACTCATGGGTGAGGTTGTTGACATGACGGCAGACGGTCTCGATCGCTCGTCGACCAGTGAGTACCCGGTCGCGGAGGTGCCGGCCGCTCGGGGCATTGCTCCCAACCCGGGCGCGAACGACCCGCTGGTTGATCTCTGGCGGTGCGAGTTGACCGCTCAGCGTCAGTTCATCGTGAGTGCCACCAGCCTCGGCGTACTGCGGGTCTCGTCGCTGGCGACGATCCTGCTAGACCTGGCCACCGAGCGTCACCACGACGTGGTTGAGTTGGCGAGCGCGCTGATTGCGATGGGCAAGAGGCTCGACGCGGCATCAGGCGACGGCTGCGTCTACGGGGTGGCCACCGCCAGCGAAGCTGTGAGCTTGGCTCTTCACAACGACGCGGAGATCGACAGGGCGATTGTTCGCTACGCGGATGCCTGTCGGAGGGACGGCGACGTCTCAGGTGAAGGGCTCGCGCGCCGGATCGCCCTGGTGCACGTGAGCCGCGCGGCCCGGGTGCGGCGCCTCAGCATGCGCGTGGATCGCCGGGAAACACTTCGCCTGCTCACGCGAATCGACCGCAAGAAGGTCAGCACGGCGAGTCGCGTCAAGGCCGCCCCCCATGTGTAAACGGCGCCCCCGAAGCGACCTCTCGTACCGCACCCCCGATGGAAGGCCCTCGTTGAGCCCGAGATTCTCAGTTGCCCATGATGTTGGAGGACCGATGCTTCGTCTTCGTCTTCGTCCAGGCCGTAGCCGTGGCCGCGCCGGGTGGGCCCACGGGTTGCGGTCTGCGGCCCTTGTCGTGTCCGCGCTCGTCCTGGCGGCCTGTGGGTCCCAGCTCGATCCCGGGACCGTCGCGCAGGTGAACGGGGAGTCGGGCCAGGCAGGCTCAGCCTCCGGTGAATTCCCGACGAGCGGTGACTCCCCGGCTGGGACCTTACCGGGCGGCAGCGCCGCAGGAAGCGGCGGTGGCTCGGGGTCGACCGGTGACGCCGGCAGTGGCGGCTCGGGCGACACGAGCGGTTCGGGCGACGGGCCCCCGGCTGTCTCCGGCCAGCAGGGCTCCTGTGCAGGGTTCAAGAACGGGCCCGGCATCACCGACGACACGATCACGATCGGCAACGCCGCAGATGTGTCCGGACCGATTCCCGGCCTGTTTGAGTCCTCGCAGGAAGCCACGAAGGCTTTCGTGGCCTACTTCAACGCCACCAGCGAAATCTGCGGGCGCAAGCTGGAGCTGAATACCTACGACAGCCGCACCGACGCCGGCGGTGACCAGCAGGCCTACACCGCAGCCTGTGACGAGGTGTTCGCGATGGTCGGGTCGATGTCGGCGTTCGACCACGGGGGTGCCGGGACCGCCCAGAGCTGCGGTCTGCCCGACGTCCGCGCGCTCGCGGCGACCTCGGCACGCAACGACTGCTCCACCTGCTTCTCGAGCTTCGCCTCGGACGTCAACGAGGTCAGCAACGACTACCCCACCTTCATCAAGGCGCATTATGCCTCGTCCGCAGACAAGGTCGCCCTGCTCTACATGAATGCCGGTGCCGCGGTGGAAATTGCAGACAACGCCGTGGCCGCCTTCACCAAGCAGGGTCTCGACATCATCTACGACCAGGGGATCGATGTCACGGAGTTCAACTACTCGCCCTATGTCCAGCAGCTCAAGGACAAGGGTGTCGAGGTTGTCTTGTTCCTCGGGGCCTGGCAGCAATCGGTGAAGATGGCGCAGACGATGCAGCAGATGGGGTACCAGCCGAAGCTGTATCTGCGTGACGCTGGCGACTACACCGCCCCGTACGCCGAGCAGGGAGGGGACGCGGTCGAAGGGACCACGGTCGCTCTGAGCTTCACGCCGTTCGAGGAAGCTTCGTCGAACCCGGAGCTGTCGCTCTACATGAGCTGGCTTCAACAGGTCAAGCCTGGTGCTTCACCCTCCTTCTTTGGCGTCTACTCATGGTCCGCCGCGCGGCTCTTCGTCGAGACCGCCGCCAAGCTTGGCGGCAAGCTCACCAGGGCGACCCTCCTCGACGCGCTGAGCAAGGTCGACAACTGGACCTCGCAAGGCTTGACGGCGCCGCAGCACGTTGGTTCCAAGCGCACGGCGGGCTGCATGCGCTACCTCCAGCTGGAAGGTGGCAACTGGAAGCCGTACGGCGGCACCAAGTACATCTGCTCAGGCACGACTAGAGTCGGGTAGAGCGTCATGAGCTCGTTCTTCTCCTACACGATCTTCGGGCTGTTCTCGGGGGCCGCCTACGCGATCGCGGCCTCCGGTCTGGTGCTGACCTACACCACCACCCGGGTCTTCAACATCGCGCACGGCGCCTTCGGCATGGTGCTCTCGTTCGTGTTCTGGGACTTCAGCGTCCGCCAGGGGATCCCGCTGTGGCTGTCGCTGATCCTGGTCCTGTTCGTGGTGGCGCCGGCGATCGGGTGGTTCCTGCAGCGGTTCGTGGTGCGCGGTCTCGGTGAGGGTCCGGTGAGCGTCTCGCTGGTGGTGACGGTGGGCATGCTGGTGTTCTGCATCGGCATCGCCACCTACTACTGGCCGCCGGAGGCTCGCTCGGTGGCGCCGTTCATGCCCGGCCACGGCATCCAGCTCGGCGACACGTTCGTGACCGCCCACCAGATCATCACGATCCTGGTCGCGGTCGCGGTCGCGGTCGGGCTCTACGTGCTGCTGACCCGCACCCGGATCGGCACCGCGATGCGGGCCTCGGTCGACAACCCCGAGCTGCTCAAGCTGTTCGGTGGCAAGCCCGACCGGGTCGCCGCGCTGGCGTGGGCGATCGGCATCTCGTTGGCCGCCCTGTCGGGGATCCTGCTGGTCTCGGTCGTGGGCCTGGACTACTACGCGCTGACGCTGCTGGTCGTGAACGCTTACGCCGCCGCGATGCTGGGTCGTCTCAAGAGCCTGCCGATGACGTTCGTGGGTGGGATGGCGCTGGGCCTGCTGACGTCGTACGTCGCGGGCTACCTGCCCAGTGAGGGCTGGCTCAACGACCTGCGCAACGTGGTCTCGCCGCTGTTCCTGTTCGTGGTGATCGTGGCGATGCCGCAGGCCCAGCTCCGGGTGGGGCAGGTCAAGGGCATCGTGTCGGCGCCGCTGCCGTCGTTGTCCAAGGCGCTGGGCTGGGGCGTCGGGCTGCTGGTCCTCACCGCACTGCTGACCGGCAACATGTCGACCGCCCGCCTGCTGCTGCTCGGCACGGCCGCGACCTACGCGATGGTGATGCTGTCGCTGGTGCTGCTCACCGGTTACGGCGGGCACGTGTCGCTGGCGCAGTTCACCTTCGCGGGTGTCGGAGCGTTGGCCTACGCCAAGCTCGATGAGCCCAACCTGGCCGGGCTTGTCCTGTCCGCGCTGATCGCCGCCGGCGTGGGTGCCCTGGTCGCGCTGCCGGTGCTGCGGCTGACCGGGCTCTACCTCGCCCTGTCCACGCTGGCGTTCGCGGTGCTGATGGACAAGCTCGTCTTCCAGGCCCACTTCGCCTTCGGCTACAACGGCAGCCTCACCGCGCGCCGGCTCTCGATCCTCGGCACCTCGATCACCTCCACACTCGGCTACGTCCTGGTGATGACGGTCTTCCTGGTCCTGATGGGCTTCTTCCTGCTCTTCATCCGCCGCGGGGTGCTGGGTCGGGTGCTGATCGCGATGCGCGACAGCCCGGCGGCCTGCGGCACGCTCGGCCTGGACATGCGCTGGTTCCGGGTCGGCCTGTTCGGCCTGTCGGCAGGCATGGCTGGTCTCGCCGGTGCGCTGTTCGCGGGGCTGCGCGGCACGATCGGCGCCGCCGACTTCCAGTTCTTCCAAAGCCTGCCCCTGTTGCTGCTCGCGGTGGTCTTCGGCGTCACGTCCGTGACCGGTGCGACGTTGGGCGGGGTCGGCCTGATGCTGCTGCCGGTGCTGGGGAGCGACTACCCGTCGATCGCCGGGCTGCTGCTCGCGCTCATCGGCTTCGGTGCGGTCGCGCTGGCTCGTGACCCCAACGGCCTGGCCAACCTGCTGTTCAAGGCCGGCCGGTTCCTGGAGAAGCGGTACGCACCGCAGCTGCTCGCCCGGTTGCCGCAGCTGCCGGGCCGCGGCTCGACCGTCGACGCCGGCTACGACGCCGACGATCCCGATCCCGACGCTGTTGTTGACCCCGCCCGGGAGGTGCCCGCTCATGTCGCTACTTGAGGTCGACGACGTCGTCGTCCAGTTCGGCGGGGTGACCGCGGTCAACCACGCGAGCTTCGTCGCCGAGTCCGGCAAGGTGACCGGCCTGATCGGGCCCAACGGCGCCGGCAAGACCACCTGCTTCAACGTGATCAGCGGGCTGCAGAAACCGACCCGGGGCAAGGTGCGCTTCGACGGTCGCAGCGTCAACGCGACGCCGGTGCACCGCCGCGCCAAGCGCGGGATGGCTCGGACCTTCCAGCGGCTCGAGGCCTTCGGCTCGCTGACCGTGCGCGACAACGTGCGGGTCGCCTTCGACATCCACCGTGGCGTGACCGGGATGATCCGGCCCGCGGCCGCCAACGTCGACGCCCTGCTCGAGCGGGTCGGGATCGCGGCCTACGCCAAGGAGCGCGCGGACTCCATCCCCACCGGCACCGCCCGGCTGCTCGAGCTGGCGAGGTGCCTGGCCTCCGATCCCAAGCTGCTCCTGCTCGACGAGCCGTCCTCGGGTCTCGATGAGACCGAGACCGACGCCTTCGGCGAGCTGCTGCGCGACCTGGCCGCCGAGGGTCGCGGCGTGCTGATGGTCGAGCACGACATGGACCTGGTGATGGCGGTCTGCGACGTGATCCACGTCCTGGACTTCGGCGAGGTGATCGCCTCGGGCCCCCCGGCCGCGGTGCGCGCCGACCACCGCGTCCAGCAGGCCTACCTCGGCTATTCCGACGAGGCCGACGTCGAGCTCACGATGACCGACCTCGCCGCGGTCGACGAAACCGCGGAGATCCCGGCGGTCCGGACGGGAGCAGAGCTATGAGCATCCCGATCCTCGAGGTCATCGACCTGCACGCGGCGTACGGCCGGATCGAGGTGCTGCGGGGGGTCAACCTCAGCATCCCCAAGGGTGCGGTGATGGCGCTGCTGGGCCCCAACGGCGCCGGCAAGTCGACGCTGACGAAGATCATCAGCGGCCAGAAGCAGCCGACCAGCGGCGACATTCACCTCGGTGGCGTCAACGTCCGCAACGCGCCCTCGGAGGAGCTCGCGCGGCTGGGGCTGTGCACGGTGCCCGAGGGTCGCTCGGTGTTCCCCAACCTGACCGTCGAGGAGAACCTGATCCTGATGTCGTACGCCGGTGTCCCGAGCGGGGCCGTGCTCGAGACGGCCTTCTCCTACTTCCCGCGGCTGCTCGAGCGCCGCGGCCAGTTGGCCGGCACCCTGTCGGGCGGCGAGCAGCAGATGCTGGCGATGTCGCGGGCGCTGGCGTCCGACCCGGCCCTGCTGCTGCTCGACGAGCTGTCGATGGGGCTGGCTCCGCTGATCGTGGACGAGCTCTACGACACTGTGGCGCAGATCGCCGAGTCCGGCGTCTCGATCCTGTGCATCGAGCAGTTCGCACGCACCGCCCTTCGGGTGTCCGACTACGCAGCCGTCATGACCGGGGGACGCATCGTCGCCACCGGTGAACCGGCAGAAATCATGGAGACCATGTCCGACGTGATCCTGGGCGGTGCCGCATGAACCACTCCACGAAAAGCCTCGCTCCTCTCCCCTTTCCGCAGGGACCCCAGAAGAGCATGAATCGGTTCTTCGTCCCACTCGCCGCAGCCGCCCTGGCCGGCGCGATGCTTCCGGTCGCGACCGGCGGCTCCGCGCATGCCGAAGACGGCGGGGACGCCCCGGCGTTCAGCGGCTTCAGCACCACCTCGTGGTCGGCGCCGGTCCGGCTGGAGATCTACGAGCCCACGATCCCGCTCCCGGCCACCCCGCAGATGGAACTGAACTTCGGCTACAGCAGGGTCGAGGCCGACTCGACGAGCTCCAACGGCCGCGCCAGCTGGATGTGGCCCGGCGACTCGATCGGGGAGGGCGCCAAGGTGATCGTCGAGATGCTCGGCCTGCCGCCGGAGCTGTCCGGACCGCTGGCGGCCCAGGGCTATCCGGTCCAGGTCAACTCGACCTTCCCCTCCGGCGAGAACACCCAGTCCGACCAGCCGTTCCCGGGCACCGTGATGACCACGACGGCATCGCAGGACCGGACCACCGCCTCGACCGGCTACTCGACCAACTGCGACGTCTCCGACGGCGACACCGGCGGCTCGGGCGGCTCCGGTGGCGATGGCGGCGGGGACAGCCCGATCCCGGGTATCCCCGGCCTGCCCGAGCTCCCCGGCATCCCCGGGCTGCCCGGACTCGGCACCTCCGGCGGCAATGTGCACGAGCAGATGGGCCTGGCCGCGCTGGGCAAGACCAGCACCGGCAAGACCACCACGACGCCCTCGCGACACCGTTCCGGCAAGCGCACCGGGGTCACCACCGCGGCCGAGGATGGTGGCGGCGAGGCGGCCGAGTGCCAGTTCCCGCCGCAGCTCGCCGCTCTGATCGACCTCGGCGGCTACATCTCGTCCAGCCGCAGCGTCTCCAGCGCCGACGAGGTGGTGGCGACCTCGCGCGCGGCGCTCGGTGACGTCAGCATCGCCGGCGGCGTGATCAGGATGTCGGGCATCAACGCCCGCGCCGTGTCCTCCAGCAACGGCACGAAGACCAACGGCGAGGGCGCCGCGGCGTACGGCACGATGACGATCGCCGGGCAGGAGTTCGGGATGGGGCCCGAGGGCTTCACCGCCGCCGGGTCGCCGGCCCCGATCCCCGGCCTTCCCGACGACCCGACCAAGGCGCTCGAGGCGCTCGGGGTGCACATCACGATGCCCAAGCCGGTCTACACCCGCGACGCCGACAAGATCACCACCACCGTCGAGGGCCTGGTCGTCGACATCGACACGTCCATCCTGCGGCACAAGCTCGACGCGCTGCCCTGGAACGTGTTCACCGACATCGTCAACCAGATCCCGTTCCCGCCCGAGGCCGGCCCGCTCAAGAGCGCGCTGCTCTCCGCGGTCACGTTGGCGCCCCGGTTCGTGCTGCACCTCGGCACCGCCACGGCCACCGTCCAGACCGTGCAGGGCATCGACATCCCGCCGGTGGTCCCCGACAACGACCCCGGCGGCGACGACGAGGGCGGCACCGGCGGGGGCACCGACACCAGCTCCTCGGGAGGCTCGGTCCCACCCGGGTCGACCACCCCGACCACCGGTGGCGACACCACCCCCACCGACACCGGTGACAGCACCACCGAGGCCACCGAACCCGTGGCCGCCGGGTTGCCCACGCTGTTCTCCATCCCGGGCCTGCTGCTGTTCGGCGGCATCGCCGTCGCCTCGGTGGCCGGGTCCTACTTCCGCAAGCTCGGAGCCGCCGCCCTCGGCGGCGGCGCCACCTGCCCGCACGGCCTCGACAGTGGCCTGCCCGACCTCCGAAAGGCCTGAGCCATGACCACCACCCCCCTCACCAACCAGGCGAGCGGCACCACCCGTGCCAGCGGCTCCCGGATGGGCACCGGCACCGGCACCCTGCCCCGCGCCGGGACCCGCCCGGCCACCGGCGCCGCCCCGCTGAAGAACAACAACTACGCCCTGCTGCAGGTCGTGCTGTTCTGGGCCGGCGCGATCCTGCTGCCCCTCGGCCTCGTCGTCATCGTGCTCGGCTGGTACGGCGCCGCCAACACCCCCTACCAGTACGACCAGCTGTCCTACCTCGTCTCCGGCGGCCTGCTCGGCCTCGGCCTGACGTTCGTGGGTGGGTTCCTCTACTTCGGGGCCTGGCTGGCCCGGATCGCCGACGACGGCCGCGAGTCGTCGAAGCGGCTCGCAGACACGCTCCTGGTGCTCGCCGACGTGACCTCGCGCTCGGCCGCGATCAGCGAGGGCGGCGTCGACATCGCAGCCCTCCCCGTCACCGCCGGCGACGGCACCACCATGCACCGCCGCGACTGCGCCCTCATCGCCCACCGCGAGGACCTACGACCCGTCGGCGAGAACAACGCACACCTCACCGCCTGCCGGGTCTGCCACCCCTGAGGCCCCCACGGGTCAGGCGTCCTGATGTCTCAGCTCTCGGACGAGCAGATGGACCTCGCCACTGTGCCCGGCGAGGACCCATCCCCCGCAGGCACCCCCACCGAGGGGAGTGGCGCACCTGAGCCCGGCGGCCCGCCGCCTCGGCCTCGACCGGGACATCCCACCGTCTGCGCGGCGTGCCTGTGCAACTCCGGACACGACGTCGATTGCCCGCGCGGCACGACCAAGGCAGATCTTGTCCGGTCCAGTGGGGCTTCCAGCAAGGATTGATCTTCGACCGTCGTGCAAGACGGCCTCACTCGCGTAGGAGAAGACTGATTTCGCCGCGGTGCCGCCGATGAGGTACAGCGCCGCATCGACTGCGGCCCGCATCGCCCTGGTGTCAGCCGGACGCGGCAACCCAGCCGAGAGCGTCGAGAAGCGGACCACTCATCTCTGGGGTGCAGACCACGTGATCGGTGCAGGTCTTGCCGGTCTGAGTCCTGTCAGGCCGGCCGCTCTCCAGAGGAACGACGGTGAGCCCGGCCGATCGCGCGACGGTGAGCGGCACGGTGTCCCAGACCGGACCTGCGCCGCTGTGGAGGTAGCCGTCCGCGTCGCCGCGGAGGACTGCCAGGGTTCGCGCGCCGACGGATCCCATCTCGTGCAGGGACGCCCCCACTCGCTTGCCGACTGCCGACGCGAAGCTGGGCGCGTACTCGTGGTCGACCAGGAGGATGCGAGGACCCACGGCCGGCGAGGGGGGGAGCAGTCCGTCCGCAGCCGAGTAGATTCCTCCGTTGTCGGGCTGAGCGATAGCCGCCGCAGTGATTCCTCGTCCGCGCTCCCACAGCGCTAGGTTCACGGTCCAGTCGGATCGGGGCGGACATCCGAAGGCGTCCATGCCGTCAAGCGGGTCGAGGATCCACACTCGCTGCACCCGGTCGAGCGGCAAGAGCTCACGGTCGGGGTCGGCGACGATGAAATCGTCGGGACGCTCCTGCTCGAGCCGGGACACGAGAAGCTCCCGCGAAGCATGCAGACCGCGCTCGGCAAGGTTGGAACCGAGCGAACCGATCGATGCGCCCCCAATGCGCATCGAGGTCAGCAGCTCCCCGGCCATGTAGGCCAAAGAATCGGCGAGTTCCTCATCGGCGGTCTTCTCCCGGACGACCCGAACAGGTGGTTCTTGCGACAGCGCGGTGAGGATTCTGCTCATCAGCTTGGCTCCATCTGGGTAGGCGGGCTGGCCTGGCGAAGAAGACTCGTCGACCGCTGCGTTTGGTGTGACGTGCACCACGAGTGTGCGTTACCGTTTACGGAGCGTCAAGGGATAGGGTCGCATCCACTACGAAATACTTGACATGTAGGCAAAAAAAATTGAACGACCGTCAAACACCTCCCCAGACCGCCTGGGACGCCAGCGAAGGACTGACTTCCATGACCCGGATGTGCTCACAGAACGCCTCCGTGCTCGCTGACCCTGCTGCGCAGCGCGATCCGGACCGTCTGCACGCGATCCTGACCGGGATCCGCGCCGAAGAGCCGGTCGCGTGGGTCGACGTTCCTGGCTACGCCCCGTTCTGGGCGATCACGCGGCACGAAGACATCCTGGCGATCGAGCGCGACCACCGGCTCTTCACGAACTCTCCCCGTCCGGTCTTGATGACCGCGGAGGCGGACGCGGTTCAGGCCTCCTACGGGATCGCGACCTTGATCCATCTCGACGACCCTCGCCACAGGCTGATGCGGGCCATCGGAGCGGACTGGTTCCGGCCGAAGGCAATGCGCGCGATGAACCAGCGCATCGATGTGCTCGCCAAGCGGTACGTCGACGAGATGCTCAGTCGGGAGAGCTGCGACTTCGTGCAGGAAGTGGCCGTCCACTTTCCCCTCTACGTGATCATGTCTTTGCTCGGCGTGCCCGAGAGCGACTTCCCGCTGATGCTCCGCCTGACCCAGCAGATGTTCGGGGCGGATGACGACGAGCTGAAGCGCGATGAGGCTGGCGACAGCATGGACGTGATGGTCGAGCTCTTCACCTACTTCAGCGAACTCACCACAAAGAGACGCGCTCAACCGACCGACGACTTGGCTTCTGCCATCGCCAACGCAGTGATCGACGGCGAACCCTTGGATGACATCGAGTCGATGTCCTACTACGCAATCATTGCCGGTGCTGGGCACGACACCACCAGCGCAACAATCTCCGGGGGGCTCCAGGCGCTGGCGGAGCGGCCCGACCAGCTGGCTCGGCTCCAAGCCGACCCCTCCCTGCTGCCGTCAGCGGTCGAGGAGATGATTCGCTGGGTGACACCGGTCAAGGCGTTCATGCGCACGGCCGCGGAAGACACCACCATCCGTGGGGTCAAGATCGCGGCAGGCGACTCCGTTCTCCTGTCGTACATGTCGGCGAACCGCGATGAGAACGTGTTCTCCGCCCCGTTCACCTTCGACGTCTCGCGCGAGCGCAACGCCCACGTTTCCTTCGGCTTCGGCGTGCACTTCTGCCTGGGAGCCGCTCTGGCCCGAATGGAGGTCATGAGCTTCTTCGCAGAGCTGCTGCCGAGGCTGAGGTCCCTCGAGCTGGACGGAAGCCCCGAGTTCGTGGCGACGACCTTCGCCGGCGGACTCAAGCACCTGCCGGTCCGCTACGCGGCCCGATGACGAGACCGGCCAGGGAAGTCGACCAGTAGAGTGCGGACCGCGATGGATTCAGCCGAAGAGCCACGGCGAGGGCGACACAGCAGTGCGCCGTCGAAGGGTGACCGTCAGCGCGAGCGCATCATCGAAGTGACACTCGACCTTCTCACCACGACCTCGATCGCCGATCTTTCCGTGGCGCGTATCGCCGACGGTGCCGGGATCGCGCGCTCTGGTCTGTACTTCTACTTCGACTCCAAGTACGCGGTCCTAGCCGCCGCGTTGGACGACGTCTGGGCGGAGTTCGACGAAGCCCGCACCACCCCGGTGGTGCTCGACTCGCCCCTCC
Organism: Nocardioides ginsengisegetis; assembly: GCF_014138045.1. NCBI lineage: Bacteria > Bacillati > Actinomycetota > Actinomycetes > Propionibacteriales > Nocardioidaceae > Nocardioides > Nocardioides ginsengisegetis. Next base: position 3,313,506 of record NZ_JACGXA010000001.1, on the reverse strand, counting down.
CGGTCGGCTCTATCGGGCAGATCCTTCGCAGAGCGGCCCAGGTCTGGAAAGCCCATGGGCCCCTGCTGAGTGCTTGTGAGCAGGCGCGCAACCAGGATCCTCGCCTAGGTGTCATGTGGCGCGCCTTCATCGAGCGAACAACGATCCCGGTGACTGCGATGCTGGTCCAGCAGCGCGATGCCGGCCGGCTCAAGCCGGTGTCCTCGAACCTGCCGAAGCTGGTGGAGGTTCTCGTGCGGATGACGGTCGGTGCGCTGCTCTCCGAGATAGAGACCGGCGACGACGACTCGCTCGATGCTGCAGTCGACCCGCTCAGTGCCGTCTGGGTAGCAGCGCTGACGTCTGGTTCGTAGGTCCAGCTGGGGTGACCGGCCGGTTCGGGGCTATGACAACGAGGCATTCGCTCGGGGCGAACGAGCTCCCGGCCTAGCCGCCGCCGTAAACCCTGAAGGCATTCGAGCTGAACACCTTCTCCACTGCCGCCCGATCGCGAGCGGCGGCGACGTCCGCAACGATCCGGACCAGGTCGACATAGCTGGCGACGGGCCGATCGATGGGGTAGTTGGAACCGAACATCACGCGGTCGTCCCCGAACTGTTGAAGCGCCTCCTCGACGAGCGGCCCGACAAGGTCCTGCAGCGCGCTCAGGTCCTGATGGGCGTTGAAACCGAGGGCTGGAAAGGCAATCCCCGATGCTTTCGCCACCACATTGGGTTCCGCGGCGGCCTCTGCCATGCCCTCGCGCCACTGAGCCAGGATCTGAGCTCGTCTTTGCGTCGTGGAGCCAGTGCCTTGACCGAAAGGCCCGAATGCCCCGACCGGGGTTGCAAGGTGGTCCAAGATCACCGTGGTCTGCGGGTACTCGCGGGCCAGGCGCACGACGTCCTCGATCTGATGGGAGTAGACCCAGGTATCGAAGGAGAGGCCGCGCTCGGCGACGGCGGCGAATCCGTTCAGGAACTTCGCGCTGCTCAAGGTTCCGGGTGCTTCGGCGGCACTGACCACACCGGGGTCGGGATGCCACGTGGTCATGAGTCGAATGCCACGCAGGCGTCCGCTCGCCTCTGCATGCCGGTCCAGCAGGTCGGGGACATCCGGACTCCGGGGGTCGGCGAGCGCAACGATGCCCACGACGCCGGCCCCAGACGACTGTTCCGGCAGGGTCGAAAGCCACGCCGTCTCGGCGACGGGGTCGGCCCAGGCTCTGCCGCTCTGGACGTGGATCAGCCCGGTCACCGGGCTGAAAGCGGGTTCGCCAGGAACAATGGAGTCTAGGGTCAGGTTTGCGGGCAGGTAGGCGCCGAACATCGTTTCCGGTGCGAGGACGATCGCCCGATGCTGCAGGGGCGTGTGCTCTGCGAAGGCACGAAGAGCAGTCTCGGGATCGTCTTGGTACAGCTCGGCGGCGCCGCCTGAGTCCGGCGCCCCGTTGAGGGGGTCCCACAGATGGACGTGGCTGTCGATGATGGTGGCGGGTAGCACCGGGTTCATGGCTCTTGGGTTGTCGGAGTCAATCAGAACTGAACTGACGGCCGGCCTTGCTGAACGCCTCGAGGTCGACCTTTCTGCGCAGACTCGACGAGGTCTCAAGGTCGAGCGCCGCAGCCAGACTGAGGTTCTCTCCCCGCGCGTACAGGTCCATGAGGTCTCGGCTGGCGTCATTGAAAGGAATCTCGTGCGCCAACTTCATGGCGTAGGAGACCAGTTGGTCGTGAGCCACCACCTGGTTGACGAGGCCGATCCTCAGCGCTTCCTCGGCATCGACGAACCTGCCGGTGAGGGAGAGTTCGCGGGCGATGCGAACCCCGACGGCGCGGGGGAGCAGGGCTGTGAGTCCCCAGGTGGCGACGACGCCTAGCCGGGTATGGGTGTCGGCGAACCGAGCCTTCCCCGAGGCGATGATGAACGAGCAGCTCAGCGCGACCTCCAACGCTCCGGAGATACAGGCACCGTTCACGGCGCACACCACGGGGGTGCGCATCGAGCGGATCGCGCGGGCCGGGCTGGCAAGAAACTGAGCTTCGGCAGCCGGGGGGTTGTCGTGAATCTTGAAATCCACGCCGGCGCTGAAGACTGGGTCCACTGCGGTGAGGACGACGGAGCCGATGGTGTCGTCGAGTTCGGCGGCGACCATCGCTTGAACCAGTGCGCCACGCAATGGGGCGTGCATCGCGTTCTTGGCTTCAGGCCGATTGATCGTTAGGAGGCGGACGCGACCGGAGTCCTCGCTCGTCAAGAAGTCACCGGTCATACCGTGGCCACGATCGTGCTGTTGTCCCAGGACAGGACTCGTGCGTCTGGGGTGAACCGCATGAAGATCTTGTCTGCGTAGTAGGTGGCCGTGCGCTCGGACATGCTGGCCAGCCCTCGGAACTTCTCGTACTTCGCCGCGAGCATCTCGTCGAGGCGCTCCTGCTCGTCAGGGTCTTCCACGAAGGTGATCGTGCCGGTCATCTGCACTGCCGACAGCTCCTGCCACGCGCGACCTGACTCGACGAGGAAGGATGAGCGAGGGTTGCGCCGAACCCGGGTGATCTTCTTGGCGCTGGCGGGGGAGGAGAACACCAGGGTGTGGTCGTCGACGACGAACCAGACGGGGAGCGTGATCGGGTCTCCATTGCTCCGCAGAGTCGTGACGATCCCTGTGTGAGCGTCATTCAGCTTCTGCCAGACCTGGTCCGGGGAGAGACGCACTCTCGTGGCTCCTTCATGTGAGAACTACGTTTGCATCAGGTGCAAACCCTAGTCTCCAATGTCCAGATACAACACCGCTAATGGCTCCCATTCTTCGGAGCCGGCCAGTCCAGATCAGAACCCGAATGTCGCCAGCGTCATCGTCGGCCCGCGCATCGTGAGCAGGTCCGCGACTTCGCAGGCGGAGCGGATCGCAGTCGTGCCGTGCGCCTGGCGCTAGAGCGTCTTCGGGATGCCGGTCGCTTTCGAGAAGAGCGCATCGCTGAGCGCCGACGGGAAGACCCGCATGTAGGCGTGCGCGCGGGAACCCTTACCGACGAGGTAGCGCGGACGAGGCTTCTTGTCGTTCAAGGCACGTTCGACGGCCACGGTGATCTGCTCGGGAGAGGAGATCACGCCGTCCATCAGGTTGATCGCCTTGTGCATGCCCTGGATGTGCTTGGCGTACAGGACCTGGTGCTCCGGCTTCATCTTCGCGACGTTCTCGTCGTGCTGCTCGTGTGAGTCCTTGCTCATGTCCGTGTCGATCTGGCCGGGCTCGATCAGGCTCACCTTGATACCCCAGGGCCGGAGCTCGTTGCGAAGACAGTCCCCGATGGCCTCGAGGGCGAACTTCGACGCTCCGTAGGCGCCAAGGCCGGGGGTTGCAACCCGACCGCTGGTGGAGGAGATGAACACGATGCGTCCTTGCGCCCTGCGGATGGCAGGGAGAGCGGCCTGGGTCACGGCGGTGCCTCCGACGACGTTCACCTCGAGCTGCCAGCGGAGGTCCTCGATCTCCAGAGACTCCACGACGCCGCCGACCGCCACGCCGGCGTTGTTGACGAGCGCGTCGAGGCGCTCGGGGAGCTGGCCCGGGAGCTTTGCGATGTGGTCGCTGTTTGTGATGTCCAGTTGAATCGGCGTGACGTTGCGGTGTTCGCGCATCTGAGTCGCGTCCTCATCGGTGCGGACGCCGGCGTACACGTCCCATCCGTTCCGCGCGAGCTGTAGCGCGATGGTCTTACCGAGGCCGCGAGCGGCGCCCGTGACGAGAACGGTTCGCTTGCCTTCACCTGAACTGGAAACATCATTAGCCACCTTTCGATAGTGGCCTATCCGTTTACGGCATGTCAATGCTAACGTCGCGGCATGTCAACCGCACGTCGGGCCACCTCCCAACGCTGGATCGACCTGGGCGAGCAGCAGCGCGAAGCTGTTGCACGCGCCGTCGTCGACCTGGTCTCCGAGGGAAGGGTTCCCCTCAAGGTGGCCGAACTCGCCGACCGGGCAGGCATCACTCGACCGACTCTCTACAAGTACTTCCCGACGCTCGGAGCGGCAGTTCTACACACGGCCCAGACCCTTCTCGCCGAGCTCGACCAGTACGTGCGTCCGCGACTGCCGAAGCACGCCAACGCCCGAGAGCTTCTCCTCGCGCGGTTCGAGGTCAGCTTCAGATACGCCCGGTCCAAGCCCGAGATGACGAGGTTCTTCAGCTACTACGACTTCGCCTTCCGACGAAGCGGGCTGAGCAACGACGAGAACGCCGTACGTGGAGCGATCTCACACTCCGCTGGGCATCCATTCATCGACCTCTTCAAGACCGGCCAGACCGAAGGCTCAATTGATCCCGACCTTCAACCGGACGTGACGTTCCTCGCGATGGTCACCTCCATGACGGGCACCGCGCAACGGCTTCTCGTCGAGGACAACTGGACCTCTGGAACAGACCGCCGAGCCGAAGGTGTGCACCAAATGATGATCGACATCTGGCGTCGGAAACTCACACCGAAAGACGCAAAATGAACGCATATCCAGAACTGGGCTTCTACCTGCTCAGTGGCCAGCCGACCACGGCCAGGATTGCCCTCGATGAAGTTCGGGAGGCTGAGGCGATGGGGCTGGGTACCGCCTTCATCTCTGAGCGATACAACCTCAAGGAAGCGGCGTCGCTCTCAGGGGCTGCGGGTGCCGTCACGAGCAGGCTGCAGATTCAGACTGCGGCGACGAACCACAACACCCGACACCCGCTCGTCACCGCGGGCTTTGCCAGGACGATCCGAAGCATCACCGACGGCCGCTTCGTGCTGGGCCTTGGACGCGGCGTCGCGCTGATGCAAGACACCTACGGCATTCCACATATCAACTCGGCTCAGCTCGAGGAGTTCGTCGGGGTGATGCGCCGGCTGTTCCGCGGGGAGGCCATTGTGGGGCACGACGGTGTGTGCGGATCCTGGCCCGTGCTGCACCTGGACTCGAGCCTTGACGAGCACCTGCCCATGAGCCTGGTGGCCATGGGGCCTGAATCCATGAAGCTGGCCGGTCGCTGTTTCGACGAGGTCATCCTGCACACCTACTTCACCGACGAGTACACCGAGAAGTGCGTGCGAACAGTCAAGGAGGCCGCGGAGCAGGCCGGGCGGAACCCCGACGACGTCAAGGTGTGGTCCTGCTTCGCGACGATCGGCGATCACATCCCCGAAGAGCTTCGCATCAAGAAGTCGGTCGGCAGGCTGGCGACCTACCTCCAGGGATACGGCGACCTCTTGGTCCGACTCAACCAATGGGACCCGGCCGTGCTCGAACGTTTCCGCGCCGATGCAGTCGTCCAAAGCGTGCCCGGTGCGATCGACGGTGTGGGCACACCGGAGCAGCTCGAGCACATTGCCGGTCTCATCCCTGAGGAGTGGCTGGCGCCCAGTGCAACTGGGTCGCCTGACGAGTGCGCCCGAGCAGTTCGCGGGCAGCTCGAGATCGGCTGCGACGGGGTGATCATGCATGGAGCGAGTCCTGCGGAACTCGAGCCCATTGTCAAGGCGTACGCGGCGTGACGGCGGGGGAGACAACTGTCGACCTCAACTTCACCGGTCTGGAACACTGGCTCAGTGACAGCCTGAGCACGCCGGTCTCGGACCTCAAGGCAGCTCGCATCGGCGGAGGCAACTCCAGCGGAGCGGTTCAGCTCGAGTTCACGACGCCGCAGGGCGCCCGGTCGCTGGTTCTGAAAGCGCCTAACGACGGGGGCTTGGTCTTCGACTGCGACGCCACGAGAGAGGCCGCCATCCTGAAGGCGGCTCACCTTGCCGGAGCTCCGGTCCCTAGGGTCGTCGTCATCGAAACGACCGGCGAGGTCGTCGGAACGGCCAGCTTTGCCATGGAGCTGGTTGAAGGACGTGGCGTCCCGGAAAGCACTCCCGCGAGCTTCCACGACGATGGATGGTTCCGCGAGGAGTCTGATGACGTCCAGAGAGGTATCTGGTTCTCGTTCCTGGACACGCTGGTCAAGCTGCACGCCATCGACACCTCGGACATCCCGGCTCACTACAGCGTCGACGGGGTCGCAGGATACTTGGACTACTGGCGCAGGTCCCTGCTCGACGCTGCGGCCGAAAGCCACGTTCCGCGCCAGTTGGCAATCATCGACTGGCTCGGCGCGAACATCCCGCCAGGCGCGGACGACACGCCCGCGCTTTGTATGGGTGATGCCCGTCTCGGCAATGCGATCCTCCAGGGCAACGACGTCCGCGCCCTTGTCGACTTCGAGGTCGCCTACATCGGCAACCCGGCGGCCGACATCGGCTACTGCGTCATGCATGAGGCCTTCACGCGCATGCTGAGCCAGCAGCCGGCCACCGGCATCCCGACCGTCGAGGAGACGTGGGACTACTGGGAGGCAGCGACCGGCCGCACGGTGTTCGACCGGTCCTACTGGACGGCGTTGGGAGCTACGCTCATGTGCGTGACCGCCACGCGCGCGATGCTCAAGTGGGGCTTCCCGCTCGAGACGATCGACAACGACAACATCGTCGTCGCCGAGCTCGAAGGGCTCGTAGCCGGTGCGACGGCCGCGAAGCGCTGACGTTCCGGGGCGCTGCGTGTCGGCGCGCCCGGCTGCCACGACGATTGCCGCAGGACCACGATGACTCGCGAGCAAGTGACCTTCTGTCGGATCTGCGAACCGTTCTGTGGACTGATCGCCACGGTCGAGGGCGACCGCCTCGTCTCACTGCGTCCCGACCCCGATCACCCGACATCACAGGGTTTTGCATGTCCGAAGGGGGTCGCGTACGCGGAGGTGCAGAACGACCGTGACCGAGTGCTTCACCCACTCAAGCGTCAACCGGACGGCGAATTCCTCCGTGTGACGTGGGACGAGGCGCTGGACGACATCGCCGCACGCCTGCGCGACACTCGTGCGCGGGGGGGTGGCGACGCGATCGGCATGTACATGGGCAACCCCGGAGCACTGAACTTCTCCTTGTCCTTGTGGTCGGCCCTGTTCATGGGCGCGATGGGCAGCAAGCGGTTGTTCACCTCGGGCTCACAGGACACGAACAGCCGCTTCGTGGCTAGCCAGTTGCTCTACGGGATGCCACTGGTCTTCCCGATCCCGGATGTGGCCGCGAGCGAGTTCGTCGTGGTCCTGGGCGCGAACCCGGTCGTGTCCCACGGAAGCCTGGTCACGATGGGCCGGATCAAGGACCGTCTCCACGAGGTCGTCGCTCGCGGTGGTCGGGTCATGGTGGTTGATCCCCGTCGTACTGAGACCGCACGGGAGTTCGAGTGGCTGCCCATCACGCCGGACTCTGACGCCTGGCTGCTCCTGGCCCTGTTGCACGAGCTGGACGCCGCTGGCCTCATCGACACGAGGGCCATGGAGAGAGTTGCCGATGGTTGGCCGAGTCTTCGGACCCAGCTCGCGCGGTTCACGCCGGAAGCCGCTGAGGTGCACACGGGCATCCCAGCGGAGCGGACGCGAGCACTGGCGCGCGACCTGGTCTGCTGCAAGGCGGTCGTGTACGGGCGCACGGGCACGAGCCTGGGGCAGCACTCGACTCTGGTGAACTTCCTCATCGACGTCGTCAACCTCGTCAGCGGCAATCTCGACGCCCGAGGTGGCTCGATCTTCGCCAAGCCAGTCACACCTCTGCTGGACAAACTGGGCGAGAAGGCAGGCATGTTCTCGTACGGGGAGCGTCGGACTCGTATTGGTGGGTTCCCCGACGTCATGGGGATGGAGCCGGCGGTGAACATGCCAGCCGAGATGACCACGCCTGGCCAAGGTCAGCTCAAGGCGATGTTCGTCGTGGCGGGCAACCCCGTCCTCTCGGTGCCTGACGGCAACGCCCTGGAGGCTGCGCTGCCACAACTGGACCTGCTCGTCGCCATCGACCTCTACATCAACGAGACAGGGCAGCACGCCGACTACGTGCTTCCCTCCACGGCGATGTACGAACGTGACGACTTCCCACTGTTCGCCAGCTCCACCTACGCCAAGCCGTTCCTCCAGGTGACCAACGCGGTCGTCCCCCCAGCGGGCGAGGCTCGTCTGGAGTGGGAGATCCTCGACGAGATCGCAAGACGAGTGAAGCAAGGACGGATCAAGGCCCTGCTCAGTCGCGCCCTGAAGAAGTGGGGCTTGGGCCTCAACCCTGGGCTCGTGCGTTCGTTGCTGATCGAGACCGGGCGGGAGGGTCGCAAGTTCGGTCTGCGTCCGCGGGGATACACAGTGAAGAACCTCCTCAGAGAACACCCGCACGGCGTGCTGGTCGGCGATGAGCAGCCGGTCGGCTGGCTGCAGCAAGGGGTGATCAGGCACTCGGACAACAAGCTCCACCTCGACCACGCGGACATCGCAAACGAGGTCGAACGCCTCGCAACGCGACATGGGGACCCGGCGTACCCGCTCCGGCTGATCGGAATGCGGGAAGCTCGCTCGGAGAACTCCTGGATGCACAACGTGCCCAGCATGCGTGCCGCCCGCCCGGCGCACGCTGCGCGGATGCACCCCGCTGATGCGGAGGCGCTTGGCTTGCTGCACAACGGGAAGGTCCGGTTGGTGTCGAAGTCCGGCGAGATCGAGATCAATCTCCTGGTCACCGAGGATCTCAAGCCCGGCGTGGTCGCGGTGCCGCACGGATGGGGCCATGGCGGCCGGTCATCGTGGCGGCGGGCCGCGAGCGAAGGGGGTGCGAACAGCAACCTGCTGGCCTCCAGCGAGCCGGGCGACATCGAGCAGCTCTCCGGATCCGCGCACCTCAGCGGCATTCCGGTGCGAGCCGAGAGAGTGGGAACCTGAGATGGCCTACGTTGTCGGGCCGGCATGTGTCGCGGACTACTCATGTGTCGAGGTCTGCCCCGTCGATTGCATCAGGCCACGGCCGGACGACCCTGACTTCGACACGGCGGAACAGCTGTACATCGACCCGGTCACGTGCATCGACTGCGAGGCCTGCGTGACCGCGTGCCCCGTGGAGGCAATTCACGCCGCGGCGCAGCTGCCGGTCGCATTCGCGTCCTACGCGGACATCAATGCTGACTACTTCCGAGGTCCACGATGACCCCGGCGCGTCCGTTGCGGGTCGCTGTCGTCGGCGCCGGCCCGGCGGGGATGTACGCCGCAGGGCACCTGCTCGAAGGCCCCGGTGGCACCTACTTGGACGGCCGACTACAGCAACTGGTCCGCCGACCCGTGGAGGTCGACGTGCTCGACCGCCTTCCCACCCCGTGGGGTCTGGTTCGCCACGGCGTCGCCCCGGACCACCCGGAGAAGAAGCTGGTCCAACGGATCTTCGAGGAGACCGCGAACCGACCCGGGTTCCGCTTCTTCGGTGACATCGAGGTCGGCACCCATGTCAGCCATCAGGACCTCCTCGACTGGTACGACGCCGTGATCTACGCCCACGGCGCCTCCGGTGACAGGCCCCTCGGCATCCCCGGTGAAGACCTACCGGGTTCGCTCTCTGCGCGCGAGTTCGTTGCCTGGTACAACGGCCACCCGGACTACGCCGGACTGCCGATCGACCTCTCGCACGAGCGCGCGGTCGTGGTGGGCAACGGCAACGTCGCTCTCGATGTCGCCCGAATCCTCACCCAGCCTGTGGAGTCCCTCGTCTCGACCGACATCGCCGACCACGCCGTATCTGCCCTCGCGGCCAGCAAGGTCCGTGAGGTCGTCGTGCTTGGCCGGCGAGCCAACTTCCACGGTGCATTCAGCAACCCCGAACTCGCCGAGCTCGGCCGCATCGAGGGTGTCCAGATCGTCGTCGAGAACGACGACCTGCCGAGCGACCACGACATCGTCCTCGACCGGGCCACGCGCCGCAAGCTCTCCACCCTGGACGCCTACAGCACCCAGCCTCGGCGTGAATCCGAGCGGCGCATCGTCCTCCGCTTTCTCTCCTCCCCGGTCGAGATCCTCGGAAAGGACGCCGTGACCGGGCTCGTGGTCGGCCGCAACAACCTCGACCTCGATGGAGACGGTCGCGCTGGCGTGGCCTCGGGCCAGGAGCGGACAGTCTTGGATACGGGTCTCGTCCTACGCGCGATCGGCTACTTCGGAAACCCGCTCGCGGGTATTCCCTTCGACTCCGAGCGCGGCGTCATCCCTCACCGAGACGGCCGAGTCTTGGATCAAGGCACTCTGGTTCCGGGTCTGTACGTCACTGGCTGGGCCAAGCGCGGACCGCAGGGAATCATCGGCAGCAACAAGAAGTGCGCCCGCGACACCGTTCGCAGCCTGCTCGCCGATGCTGACTCCGGGACGCTCTCCACGCAGGGAACCCTGAATCCCGATGTCGTCGAGCGTCGCTTGCGCGAACGCCAGCCTCACCTGGTCGACCAGAATGCCTGGCTTCGCCTTGACGACCACGAGCGACGGCTCGGACGTGCCAGCGGACGTCCACGATCCAAGTTGGTCGACCGGCGAGCGATGCTGATGGCTTCGCGAGCGACCATCCGCCGTTCCAACTGAGATGGAGGTACCCGCATGACCACCACCACCGTCCGACTCCGGGGGCCGATCACCGGCCGGATGCTGTACGCCGTCGGAAAGGTCGCGTCCTGGATCCTTGCTCCCCACTTCGACACGATGGAGGGACTGGAGAAGGCGATCGCGAAGAATCGTGTCGCGGGCCCCGCCCGGCCATCTGCTCGCATGCTCAAGCGTTTCGAGTACACCGAGCGAGACGTTCCTGGCGGACGCCTCCTCCACCTCTCCCGGCGCGGTGCCGGCACACCCCGACTGCACTTCCTGTATCTCCACGGTGGCGCCTTTGTGCTCGATCTGCAGAGAATCCAGTGGGCTCTGCCGGCCGGGATGCTTGACCATGTCTCGGACGCCGACGTGACCGCGGCCATCTACCCGCTTGCGCCCGAGGCGACCTGGCGGGAGTCGACTACGTTTGTACGTCAGGTCTACCTCGACATGGTCAGCCAGTACGGCGCAGCGAACATCGTTGTGTTCGGTGACTCAGCGGGCGCTACGTTTGCGCTTCTCTTAGCCTATGCACTACGCGACGAGGGGTTGCCGCAACCTGCGGCAATGGTTCTCTTCTCACCGCCCTGTGACGGAACCGCATCCGCGCCTGATCTGCTCCAGCTTGAGGGTCGGGATCCTTCGCTCACGGCGAGCCTCCTGCACAACTGTTTCAGCCTTTGGGCCCCCGATGTCGAACGGAACGACTCTCGGATCAGCCCGATCTTCGCGTCGCAGGAAGACTTGCCGCCGATTCTGATGTTCTCGGGTGATCGCGAGATTCTGGATTCGGACGCTCGACGGCTCGCGGCAATCAGCCCCTCGGTCGACCATCGTTCCTACGCCGAGATGGCTCACGTCTTCCCCATTGGTGGGACCAAGGAAGCCAAGCACGCATTCCGTGAGGCGGCGCAATTCATCTCCGAGCATCTGCTTCCAGATGTGACGACACCGAGCGAGTCGTGAACGCGAGCTGAACCCACAAGCGTGCAGCACCCGAAGGACCCAATCCCCCACACCAGCCACAGGCACACGGCCGAAGCCCTTCTAGCCGTCCGGGTAGCGGCGCTGGCGGTGGGCGAAGTGTCAGAGTCACCGGCGGGGATGTGTCGGGCGCGGGTCTGCGAGAGCGGCAAGCATGGCTGCCACCCGCTCGAGGTCGCGAATGGCGCGGTCGTGGTCGGGATCCGCAAGGTATTGGAGGACGAGTCCGTCCGTGGCGGCGACCGACAGTCGGGCGAGCTCGCTGAATTCGATCGCACACTCCTCTCCCGCTGCTGACGCAGCCCGCTCGTAGAGCTCGCTCACGACCGAGATGTAGTTCGCGTACTGCGTCCGAGCCATGGTTTTCTCGGAACGCAAGGAATACGTGGTCAGCTCGTACTGCATGATCTGTCCGCGAACGTCGGTCTCCACCAACCGGGACCAGAAGCTGGACGTTGCCTGCTGGAGGGCGTGGGCGACGCCCTTGTCGAGGTCGACGTCGTCACGCAGGACCGTGGCGAGCTCGGTGATGACACTGTCGATTACTGAGCGCAGCAATTGATCCTTGCTTGGGAAGACGTAGTGGAGAGTGCCCAGCGAAATTTCGGCCTCCGCTGCGACGGCCCGCATCGTCAGCCCGGCTATACCGGTGACCCTCAACACGCGAGTGGTGGCAGCCACGATCTGTTGCTCGCGTTCAAGCACACGAACGTAGACCACGAAGCTTCCCCTCTCACTGGTCCACAAACGGGGACCGTTCTCGACCAGAGTACCGACCCGCAGAGTCCTTTCGACGGTGCCGTTCGCCGACCTTCGATGCCTGGGGAGCAGTTATCCGTCGAGCAGCCGAAGTGCCAACGCGAGTGTCACGATGCCTTGCGCTGTTGTGGCGTCCTGGCTCGTGAGCTGACTGATCCTCTTGATCCGGTACGCCACTGTGTTGGGGTTGACGTGCAGCTCCTTGGCTGTGCGGGTCATGTTGAAGTCATGAAGGACGTAGGCGCGCAGCGTGATGAGGAGGTCGGCCGAGTGCTTGTCGTCGTACGCCATCAACGGTCTGACCGTCTCCTGAAGGAGGTCTTGCGCGTACTCGCTGTGCACCAGGATGCGATCCAAGATCACATCGGAGAAGAGGACTGCACGCGATCGTCGGCGCTGCGACGCGGCCACGGCCGCGGCCTCCTGCGCCTCGTGGAATGACCGAGGTATGCCGTCGAGGCCTTGGTGCGGACGGCCCACGCAGACACGCCAGTGTGATCCCCTCGTTGCCAACTGGTGTGCTCCGGCGACGACATGGTCCACGTCCAGCGGATTGGCTACGCGGACCAGGCACACGACATCGCTGTCACGAACTCCGAGGAGGATGGTGTTGTGTGCCGCCAGGATCTCGCGGCAGGCGCGCAGCGCCGTCAAGGACTCGGAACGCATCTTGTCGGGCGGCACATCGCTGAGACGGACGACGATGACGCAGATCTGGTCGTCGGACGAAAGATTGAGGCGGGCGATCTCCACACGTGCGCCGTCGGACAGCGCGCGTCCCAGCAGCAGGCTTTCCAGGATGTCACTCCGGAGTACGTCGCGAGCGCGGTAGGCCCCAGCGGCTTCCTCGAGGTACACCTGGGCCAAGGTGACCGAGACCAGGTCCACGTAGTCGAAGATGCGAGTGGCCAGCTCGAGTGCTGCGGTGCGCAGGACCGGGTCGTCCGCCGCTTCCTCCAGGACCGTTTGCCACACTCGAGCGCCCCAGATGCGATAGCTGTGCAGCAACGAGGGCAAGCTTACGTCTTGGTGCACTCGCCGGGACGCGCTTCGGCGGATCACCTCGGCGTGGTCTGTGGGAGCGCTGGCCGGCGCCAGCAGGCTGTCCACGAGGTCGGTGATGGTCAGGAGTGCGGTAGCCAGGACATCGTCCGACATGGTCAATGCGCCAAGGCTCCCGTAGTCCATAACCTCACGCTGAACGTCGGCGACGATGGCTTGCGCCAACTCCAACTTGCGCCTCGCCAGGCGGTCGACGAGGCGCCGCCCGTCCGAGGACAGCGCCCCGTGGCGCTCGGGGTGGTTCGGTTCGATCTTGTTCATGGAGATCCCTAGGTGGCCGGTGCCGGTGGGTTGGGGACTCCACGAAGGCGACGGCGAAAGTTCTCGATCTTCTGCTAGCGGCCGTTGAAGCTAAGTGTGCACTATCACTTTGATTATTGGGGCCGCTGATACTCCACGATGCCTAGCGGCTCGCCCAGCGCACGACACAGGAAGGCAGATCGTCCCGTATGAGCGACACTGCACACATCATCTCGAGCAGCATCGGAAGCACGGACTTCGGTGCCGTTCGTCTCCTGACGATCGTCAACGAGGCGAAGCGCAACGCGTTCAACGGACTCATGACCCTCGAGCTGGAGCGGATGTTGCTGAAGGCCGACGGGGATCCGACGGTGCGAGTCATCGTTGTCACAGGCGCTGGCACGGAGTCCTTCTCCTCAGGACACGACTTGATGGAGGTGATGGAGCAGCCGTCGCTGGCTGGCGACCCCGTCGCCAATGCCGCGTTCACGACCCCACCTCGGCTGGGCACCCCGGTCATCGCCGCTGTCAACGGGAACGCGTATGCCGCCGGATTCATCCTCGCGCTCAACTGTGACCTCCGGGTAGCTGGACGCAACGCCCGCTTCTGCGCAGTCGGCGCGAAGATCGGACTCGTACCTGTTGGGGGGCAGCTCAGCCGCCTGCTCGAGGTGATGACGTACCCGTCGGCGTTCAAGATGCTTGCCACTGGACTCCCCATGGACGCGGAGGAGGCCCTCGCCTGCCAGTTCGTCACCGAGATCTGTGACCCCGAGGACACGGTGGAGCATGCGGTTGCGCTCGGCCAAGCGATCGCAGCCGCCTCGCCCGCTGTTGTCCGTGCCGTCAAGACGGGACTGCGTTCGACGCTGGCTGACGGCTTGGAGACGGGGCTTCAGCTGGAGCCATCTCTGGCAGCGGTTATCAGGGAATTGCCCGATGGAGCCGAAGGGGTCGCTGCCTTCCTGGAGAAGCGACCGGCCTCGTATCCCGATCCCCCGCAGGACCTGCAAGCTCGGCTCGATGAAGCTGTCGCTGCACGGACACGTTGACAGGCCTTGGCACGATGCGTCTGCGCGACGATGAGGCGAGGGCACTTGTCTCGTCATACGGGGTTCCCGCGAATCCAGTCCAGTTCGCCGAGCGGGGCAGCGACGCTGGGCGTATCGCCGTAGATGTGGGTCAGCCGGTCGCCATCAAGCTGGTGGCGCGAGATCTCGTGCACAAGAGTCAATCCGGAGGGGTGCTGCTGGATGTCGCTTGGCGTCGTGCCGCCGAGCAGGCTGATGAACTCCTGAGCCAGCATCGCGAAGGGGGAGGCGACGCCCTCGGCGTGACGGTCGAGCCGATGGTAGAGCCCGGTCTTGAGGTCAGCGTCGGCGGCCTGCAGAGTGCCGGTTACGGACGAGTCGTCATGTTCGGTCGCGGGGGAACACACATCGAGGACTGGAGCGATGTCGCGTTCGGTCTGGTGCCCCTCGATCGTGCGCAGGCAGTCGCCCTGATTGCCCGGACGCAGGTCGGGCGATCGATCGCCAAGCGATGCCCGGAGAGGCTGGACGAGCTGATCGGCTTGATCCTGGCTGTCGCCGGCATCGAGGGAATCCTCATGCACGAAGATATCGCCGAGCTGGACATCAACCCCGTGATCGTGAGCGATCACCGGGTGATCGCTGTTGACGCTCGTGCCACGCGTTCACCTGTGCCCGTCGGCCCATCGGTAGGGGTGGACCCGTCTTCGGCCTGGGAAGAACTGCGGCCGGCCATCTACCCCGAATCCGTGGCCGTGGTGGGCGCCTCCGACGACCCGGCCAAGATGGGTAACCGTGTCGTGCGAGGCATGCTCGACATGGGCTTCAGCGGAGAGATCTTCCCTGTGAGCCGCTCGAGCAAGACGATTTGCGGATTGTCGGCTCTTGCCGGGATCGACGAGCTCCCCCTCGGGGTCGAACGCGCGGTGGTGGTCACTCCGGCCGACGTCGTACCGACGGTGCTGTCCGAGCTGGCAGGGCGTGGCGTACGAACTGCCCACGTCCTCACGGCTGACACCCCACCCTTCATCAACTCTGGAAGCCAGAGCGGCGGCATGCGGGTCTTGGGGCCGAACTGTCTGGGTCACTACGCGCCGTCGGTAGGCATCACCATGATCTCGCCAACTGCGAGCAGTCGAACCGCGGGACACGTGGCGGTTGTGTCGCAGTCGGGAACGTACGCCGGCGATGCCGTACGTCGCGGCGCAGCGATCGGACTCAGCTACAGCTTCGTCACCTCGGTCGGCAACTGTGAGGACATCACCCCTGCTGAGTTGCTTGCCTTCTGTGACGCCGATCCGGCCACCAAGGTGGCGGGGTTCTACCTCGAGGGCGACGTGGGCGCCGGTGACTTCTTCCGAGTAGCGCGAACGGTCTCGCTTCCCGTGGTGCTCCTCCGGGGTGGTAGGACGACCACAGGAAGTGCCGCGGCAGCCTCACACACGGGGGCATTGGCCAGCGACTCGCGCCTACTCGTTGACGCGGCCCACGAGGCCGGCGTCCTGCTCGTGGATGACGCCGACCAGTTCTTCGATGCGCTGGTCATGCTCCAGCATTCGCAACAGATCGCTGGCGACGGGTTGGCGTTGCTGGGTAGCGGCGGAGGCGTGGGAGTCGTCGGAGCTGACACCGCCGATGCGTGGGCCTTGCGGCTGCCGGTGCTGGGGGAGCAGTCGTCGAAGGCGCTGGCACCCTTTTCAGCACCCGGGTGCAGCCTGAGCAATCCAGTCGACCTGCCGGTGTGGTCGATGTACACGGGAGACCAGTGCTTCACGGGGGAGCTCGTGGAAGCAGTCGTGCTGGATGACCAGGTCCACGTCGTATGCGCCTTCATCGACGTGGGGACCGTCTTCGATCTTGAGAGCCGGCCGGTGGCGGAAGCGCTGATGTGGCGGCTGACGGATGGCATCATCCACGCGGATCGGCGGGGTAGGACTCTCGTGCTCGTTCTGCGAAGCAGCCTCCACGACGTCCAGGAAGACGTGATCAGGAGGCTTCGGGCGCTCGCGACCGAGGCCGGCGTGGCGACCTTCGACTCGGTCGATCGTGCCGTGCGTGCCGTTGGTGGACTTCGCTGGCTGACCGGGGCCGCCGAGGCGCGGGCAGACCGAACGGGGGGCCGATGACCTTCACGCGCAGCGTTACAGGTATGAGTGATGGCAACAATACGAGCCCGGTCGTGGCTGTCGCGCTGGTCGCGCTCAGCACTCTGCTAGCGATGAGCGCCTGGTTCTCAGCTACCTTCGTGGTTCCCCAGCTGAAAGCCACATGGGAGCTTACGCCTGGCGGAACAGCAGCATTGACCATCGCAGTTCAGCTGGGTTTCGTCGTCGGCGCGTTGCTGTCTGCTGCAATGGGAATCGCCGACGCCGTGCCGGGTCGGGTCCTCATGTTCTGGGGAGCGCTTGGCGCAGCGGCCTGCAATGCGAGTCTTCTCCTGTGCGAGGGCCTGGGAGCAGCGCTGCCGCTTCGGGTTGCCACAGGCGTCTGTCTGGCGGGCGTCTACCCGCCGGCGATCAAGGAGGTCTCGACCTGGTTCCTCAAGGGGCGAGGCAAAGCGCTGGGCATCATGATCGGGGCGCTGACCTTGGGATCGGCCCTTCCCCACCTGGTGGCGGCTGTCGGAGGGGTCGAGTGGCGACTCGTCATCGTCACGACCAGCCTCCTGTCTGCGTCCGGCGGGCTCGTTGTCCTTCTCGTGCGCGGTGAAGGGCCCCATCCCTTCCCCCGTCGCCCAGTCAGTCTTGCGGCAGGATTTCGCTCGCTGCGTAATCGCGACGTGGCTCTGGCCAATGCTGGATACGCCGGGCACATGTGGGAGCTCTATGCGATGTGGGCAGGACTGGGGCTCTTCCTGGGATCACTGCCTGAGGTCGCCAGCCAGTCGGACGCGGAAAGCCTGTCGGCCCTGCTCGCTTTCATGTGCATCGGGGTCGGTGCAGCGGGCTGCCTGGTGGGCGGCGTGCTCGGTGACCGCTGGGGACGTCCGCGCGCAGCGATGACTGCGCTGGTGTGCTCGGGGGGCACCGCCGTCGCTCTCGCGGTGTTCTACCCTGTGCTACCCCTCACCGTCGTGATTCTCATGTGCGCCTTCTGGGGATTCTGGGTCATTGCGGACTCTGCGCAGTTCTCAGCCATGGTGGCCGAGACAGCGGACCCCGACTACATAGGCGGAGCCCTGTCGGTCCAGCTTGCGCTCGGATTCGTCGTGACGATGCTGACCTTGTGGGGAGTGCCCCAGGCGGTGGAGCACTACTCCTGGCGGGTGGCGCTGCTGATCCTGGCGGTGGGACCTGCCGTGGGCATCCTGGCCATGGCGGCCGCAGAGCGTCGCCGTCGGGAACGTGTCCTGATCGTCGGCGCATCGACACCCCTAGGCACATCACAACGATGAGGTCAGAAGTCTTCGTTCTGCCCGTGGATGCACTGTGTCGTCCCCGGACACGCTGTGCGCGTCACCCATAGCTGCGGGCGAGGGCCCGCGGATCGAAGAGAGGTCTACAGGATGGTCGCGGACGATCAGCGCATTTCAGTGAGCACGCAGGGAGCTTCGAGGGTGGAGATCGGCTCAATCCCGCCGATCGGATCGGTGCCCTCGACAATGTACGCGCAGGTGGTGCGCCAGGACCGGTTCGGCGACCCAGCATCGGCCTTCGTCCCCGAGGTGGTCTCCACGCCGCGTATCGGCCCGGGCGAAGTGCTGATCGCGGTCATGGCGGCCGGAGTCAACTACAACAACGTGTGGGCGGCCCGTGGATACCCAGTTGACCAGGTCGCCACTCGGCAGAAGCGGGGCGAGCCGGAGGACTTCCACATTGGTGGATCGGATGCGTCGGGCATCGTCTACGCAGTGGGCGAGGGCGTCACCGACTGGCAGGTCGGTGATCACGTGGTCGTACACCCAGGTGTCTGGGACCATGACGATCCGTGGATCCTCGCCGGTAAGGACCAGATGATCGCTCCCAGTGCTCGTATCTGGGGCTATGACACCAACTACGGTGCGTTCGGTCAGTTCGCCCGGGTGCAGTCGCACCAGCTGATGCCGAAGGCCGAGCACCTGTCATGGGCGGAGGCTGCCGCGCCGACGCTGGTGGGCACCACGGCCTACCGAATGCTTCTGGGGTGGGAGGGCAACACCGTCCAGGACGGTGATCTCGTCCTCGTGTGGGGCGGCTCGGGTGGGCTGGGCACACAGGCCAGCCAGCTCGTGCAGGCGGCGGGGGGCAGGGCCATCGCGGTCGTCTCTGGCGACGACCGCGGCGAGTACGCCATGAAGTACGGAGCGATCGGCTACCTGGACCGGCGCAAGTACGACCATTGGGGCATCCCCCCGCTGGTCGACGACGCCGCCGGGCAGAAGACGTGGACGGCGGGGGCCCGAGCTTTCGGCAAGGACTTCTGGGCCATCGCGGGTGGTCGGGAGGAGCCGGCCATCGTCTTCGAGCACCCGGGTGCCGCGACGATCCCCACGTCGATCTTCCTGTGCCAGCCGGGTGGGATGGTCGTCATCTGCGCCGGCACCACCGGCTTCGATGCGATGGTCGACCTGCGCTACCACTGGACCCGCCAGAAGAGGCTGCAGGGTTCGCACGGTACGAACGATGCGCAGGCCTACGCCTACAACGACCTCGTGCGCGACGGCAAGATCGATCCCGTACTCGGGCGCGTCATGACCTTCGCCGACATCCCGAAGTCGCACGCGCAGATGGGACGGGGCGAAGAAGTGTTCGGCAACACCGTGCACCTGGTCGGCGCCGACGACGCTGGAGCCGGTCGCAGCTGATGCGCCTCCGATCCCGAGTCTGCTCCGGCTTGGCGATTCCGAAAGGCCTGCCCCTGAAGTTGTCGGTCTTTCTATACAGAGATCACGTCGGGCGGGTGCAGCATCTCGTCAGCTGATGTGGCACACGCCACCTGCTGTCCCGAGCAGCCGGCACCAAAGGAGAGTCATGACAAGCGAAATCGCAGACACCGGCGAGAGGCACGCGGTCGCCGACGTCGACAGCAGCCACGGCGCCAGGTTGGCGGGCGGGAAGCTCGGTACGGCACATATTGTCTTCTTCGTCGTGGCTGCCGCCTCGCCGCTAGTCATCGTCCTCAGCACCGGTCCCTTCTCCCTTCGAGTAGGCGGGATCGGTGCCCCTGGTGCGATGCTCGCAACGGGCGTCGTCCTGATGCTGTTCGCCACCGGTTTCACGGCCATGACCAACTACGTCAAGGAGCCCGGGGCCTTCTACGCGTACGTCACCACGGGACTCGGCAGGACCTTGGGTTCTGGCACCGCCATTATGACAATGGCCGCCTACGGCATCTGCGTTATTGGCTTTCTCGGGTACTTCGGGGTGTTTGCTCAGGGGACGGCTGCCAGCGTGTTGGGCGTGGACCTTCCGTGGCAGGTGTGGGCATTGGGCTGTGCGGCCGTTGTCGGTGTCGTGGGCTACTGCCAGGTCGATGTCGGCGCGAAGCTGATCGCAGTGCTCCTCTCGCTCGAGGTAGGAGTGATCATCGTCCTGATCGTGGCGGTGCTGGTGCAGGGAGGCGGCCCCGAGCCGGCGTCCGCGGCTCCGCTGTCGTTCGACAACGTCTTCTTCTCGGACGGCTCGGGGACTCTGTTCCTCCTTGCCTTCGGCGCCTACATCGGTTTCGAAGGGACAGCCATCTACTCTGAGGAGGCCCGTGCACCGCACAAGACGATCCCCCGGGCGACCTACGTGGCACTCGCCTTCTTGGCCGTCTTCTACGCGCTGAGCTTCTGGGTGGTCATCTATGGTTACGGCCCGAAGGAAGCCCTCGCCGCGGCCCAGAGCGATGGATTCTTCGAGATGGTGTTCTCTCAGGCCGGGGAGTACGTCGGGAGCTGGCTGGTGACCGCCATGCGGCTCCTGATTGTCACGAGTTTCCTCGCCACGATCATCGCCTTCCACAACGCATGCACGCGCTACATGTTCTCGCTCGGTCGCGTCGGCCTGCTGCCGGTTCCGCTGGCTCGGACTCACCCGCGCATGGCATCGCCCCATATCGCCAGCCTCACACTGAGTGCCGTGACGTTCGTGGTGGTGATCATCGCCATGATCGTCGGTCTGGACCCCTACTTGGAGCTGGGCACGTGGCTGTACGCGTCCGGGGTCATCGGGGTCGTTGCGGCGCAGGCCATCTGCGCGCTGGCCGTTGTGGTGTTCTTCCTTCGGGACCGGCGTGGGCACAGCGTCTTCCGGGTGCTGGTGGCTCCGCTTCTTGGCTTCTTGGGCCTTGTGGGCGCTCTGATCCTGATGGCGAACAACTTCAGCCTCCTCAGCGGCTACACCGCCTTCCTTCCTAATGCCGTCATGATCGGGGCGATGCCACTGTGCCTGGCCATCGGAGTGCTTCTGTACCGGCTCCGAGCTCCCCGCGTCGTGGAGATCTCCACGTCAATCGGCTGAAAGTCGGGGTCTCTCAAGGGCCTTCCGTGATCGCTGCGCCGTCGGTGCAGCGATCACGTGACCTCGACCTAGCCCAGGGTGGACATGGATCCGAAGAGAGTTCTGCTCTTCCGCACAGTGGCTCGGTGTGGGTCGATGAGCGCCGCGGCACGCACGTTGCATTTGACGCAGTCGGCGGTTAGTCAGCAGCTGAGCCTCCTCGAGCGTGAGGCGGGAAGCCCGCTCCTGGTCAGGAGCACACGAGGTATCGACCTCACCGAGGCTGGCGTGCTGTTGCTGAGCCGTGCTGATGCCGTCTCCAGCGAGCTGCACATGGCGACAGAAGAGCTCGCTTACCGTCGCGAATCTGCGCGCCGGAAAGGTGCGGCTCATCGCGTTCCCTTCCGCAGCGTCCAGCGTGGTGCCCGTAGCCATCCAGCGCTTGCGTCGCCGGGCTGAGGGCATCGAGGTGCGGTTGGGACTGCTGCACGGATAGGTGACACCTGATCTGTGGCGCCGAGAGGCGCCGCTGGAAGGATGTGCACCGTGCCCAAGCCCTTTCCCAAGGAGTTCCGCGACGACGTCGTGAACGTCGCTCGTGGCCGTGAGCCCGGGCAGACGATCAAGCAGATCGCTGCCGACTTCGGTATTGCGGAGTCCTGTCTGCGCAACTGGGTGCGCCATGCCGACGTCGAGGACGGCCTCAAGCCCGGCACGACCGCGGCCGAGAACGCCGAGCTGCGTGAGGCGAAGAAGCGGATCCGGCTGCTGGAACAGGAGAACGAGGTCCTCCGCCGCGCAGCGGCCTACCTGTCGCAGGCGAACCTGCCGGGAGAATGAGGTACCCGCTCGTCCGCGAGCTGGCCGCAGACGGGGTCCCCGTCGCGGTGACGTGCCGGGTCCTCAAGATCGCGCGCCAGCCCTACTACCGCTGGCTGGCCTGCCCGGTCACCGACGCCGAGCTCGAGGAGGCGTACCTGGCCAACGCGCTGTTCGACGCGCACCGCCACGACCCGGAGTTCGGCTACCGGTTCCTGGCCGATGAGGCCCGCGATGCCGGGCACTCGGCCTGCGACCGCACGATGTGGCGAGTCTGCTCGAGCAACGGCTGGTGGAGCGTCTTCGGCAAGAAGCGCGGCAAGAACGGCAAGAGGCCCGGTCCGCCGGTCCACGACGACCTGGTCCAGCGGACCTTCACCGCCAAGGCACCCAACCGGCTCTGGCTGGCCGACATCACCGAGCACCCCACGGCCGAGGGCAAGCTGTACCTCTGCGCGATCAAGGACGTCTACTCCAACCGGATCGTCGGCTACTCCATCAGCGACCGGATGAAGTCCCACATCGCCGTCGACGCCCTGGCCAGCGCCGTGGCCAGACGCGACAACGTCGCCGGTTGCATCCTGCACACCGACCGCGGCTCGCAGTTCCGCAGCAGGAAGTTCGTCCGGGCTCTGCACGGCCACGCGATGGTCGGCTCGATGGGCAAAGTCGGCGCGGCCGGCGACAACGCGGCCATGGAGTCGTTCTTCGCGCTGCTGCAGAAGAACGTCCTGGACCGGCGCCGCTGGGAGACCCGGCAAGAGCTGCGGATCGCGATCGTGACCTGGATCGAGCGGACCTACCACCGTCGCCGCAGGCAAGACGCCCTGGGCCGATTGACCCCCGTTGAGTACGAGATCATCATGACCACACCTGCCGCTCAGGCAGCCTGACCCAACCGTCACCCGTTCGTGCAGCAGTCCCGTTTGTCGAAGCCGAGCCTCCTGCCGCTCATGAAGCGCTGATCGCCGGACAGGCGGACGTTGCCATCGTCTTTGACTACGCCCAGTCCCCGAGCTGTCCAGCGGGTCTGCATTCTGCGATGCTGGGGGTTGAGCCCATGTACCTCATCCATGCCGCCGGAAACGTCGGCCCTCCGGTCGACGTTCCGTCGGAGTGTTCCAGGACGTGGTCTTCGCCGCCGATGGCGAGGTCTTCGCGGGTTCCCACTCGGACCCGGCCCGCGCGCCATGCTGGCGCGCCCCGTTGCGGGCCGCGGGCACATTCGCACGGATGACCAGGTGCTGTTCGAGCCGGGCGTCGCGTTCCGGCACTACTGCGTGGCGTCTATGTTCACCGTGCTCACCGGCCCCACGATCGACCCCCGACACCTGGCCATGCAAGCAGCCTGCGTGGACGCGCTCGATCGCGTGCAGTCGACGATCCGACCGGGAAACACCTTCGGGGACCTTTACGAAGCTCACCGTTCAGCCGTCGCGGAGCACGGCTTCGAGGAGGCGGTGCTGAAGGCCTGCGGCTATTCCATGGGCGCCGTGTGGGAGACGACGTGGATGGAGCCACCTTTCATGGCCGCGAAGGTGCCGCTCGTGCGGGAGGAGCAGATGTCGATCTTCACGCACATGATCCTTCTCGACCGGACCACGGGGTTATCGGTGACGCTGGGCGAAACCGTCGAGGTGACCAGCGACGGTCCGGTCCGCATCACCTCGGTGCCGCGGGAACCCATCATCGCGGGAGCCTGAGGAAGCCAGAGTGAGGTGGGGGACTGGGGGACCGTCCCGCGTGGTGCAGCGCACTCGCACAAGTCAAGCCTGTGCGAGTGCGCTGGTCTGTGGGAGGCGTGTCAGTTCGTCACTGCGGCCGTGGGCATCTGCCCGGTCGTGCATCCGGCCGGGCCTACCCGCTCCTCGAGATTGCGCAGTGCGGGGGCCAACCACTTCTTCGCCTCGTCCAGAGCCGCAAGGACCCTGGGGTCCTTGAGTCGTTCTCTCAGACCCAGCGCCGGGTTGAGACGAGTATGCCCCGACCAGGCCCGGATGCCGGGATGGGCGCTGCGCCGCTGCGCACTGGTGACGTGGGCGCTCGTGAAGGCGAGGAGATCGTCCACGTGCCCGGTGTAGACGACCGGCAGCGACATGTGCTCCTTGAGCTCGTCGTCGTCCAGAAGCGACTCGACCACGGCCAGCGTGGCCGCGCTCCAGCAGGCGAACCCTGGGGTCACGTACTGGAGGGTGATCCGCCCGGGCTCGAACACCGAGTGGGGCTCGAGGGTTCTCAGTCCCGTGGCAGTGCAGTCGACGTACACCTGGCCACGGGGTTGCGAGACGCCTCCGTTCGTGAACTCCATGCCGTCGGCGTGCACTCGCCGGACCCGTCCCAATCGGACGACGTTGCCGATCTTCCGCAGCCCCTCGACCTCGGCGCGACTGATGGTGGCGCCACGGAAGGCCGTCGGCGGAACGCCCTGGTCCAGGCGGAGGAACACGCCGGCCTTCTCGAGCCGCAGTGCCATGTCCATGCCGCTGGTGGCCTCGGCTGCGGCCTGCATCCAGGCGGCGTTGAACTTCGCACGGTGGTGCACGAGGTCCAACGGCTGGGTCCATTCGCGATCGATGGACCACACGTCACGTGAGCGCACCCAGGTAATCGAGTCGGCATCGACTCCGTTCTCGAGAAGCCAGGTGCACGAGTCCATGGCGGTCTTGCCGGCGCCCACCACGGTAAAGCCGGCCGGCTTAGAGCCGACCTTGACCAGGTCGTTGGGCGGGATGACCGTCACGTCGTCGTCGACCTGGAACCTGGGGCTGCGGGTCGCGGGGATCTCCGGCTCGATGTAGGTCGCGTCAACCACGCGGCGGTGTACGACGATCCGCGTCTCCTCGCCAGTGAGCAGGGACACGAGGCGGTGGTCGTTCGGACCCTCCTGGTGGTACTCCGACATGGCCAGGAATCGCACCTGGCCGGACGGCAGGAGCACGCGGTTCATCACGTCGGCGTAGTAGCTGCAGATCTCCGCTGCCGAGGAGAGCTCGTACATGCCAGCGTTGACGCCTGACTCGTCGATGCGGTGTGCCCCCAGCATGGTAGAGGACACGCCGTAGGCCGCGGCGGGCTGGTGCAAGCGTACGAAGGGGTAGGCGTCATGCCAGTGCCCGCCGGGGCGGTGCCGACGATCGACCATGATCACGTCCGCGTCGGAGTGCTCGATGAGCGCGTCCGCGAACGCCATCCCGGAAGCGCCCGCGCCAACGACGAGGTAATCGGTTTCCAGTTGCTCCATGGGGGGGTACTCCGTAGGTCGGCCCGAACGCGGGAAACGATAGTATGCTCCGAACGGAGCGTACTGCATGAAGTCTGCCATGGGTGCGGCGTGCTGGGACTCCTTCGTGACGGATGGCTGCACCCTCTTGCGCGACGCTCCGGGGCGAGGTTACCGTAGAAACTCGGACGTCCGTCCGAGTTTCCTTGGAAGGATGCGCGCGTGAATCGTGTGGATGTCGTAGTTGTCGGCGGTGGATTGGCCGGGCTTGCGGCCGCCCGTGAGCTAGTAGCGGCCGGCAAGGACGTGGTGGTGCTCGAGGCGCGGAACCGCGTGGGCGGTCGCACCATGGGTGGCGTCCTCAGCAACGGCGTGCCGGTCGAGATGGGCGGGCAGTGGGTGGGGCCCACTCAGGACGTGGTGCTTGAGCTGATCGAGGAGCTGGGGCTGGAGACGTTCCCGAGCTACGACGACGGCGATGCCCTCATGTTCGTGGACGGTCAGGGGGTGCGGCACGCGAGTCCCACCTTCGGGCTTCCGGAGCGGACCGCCGCCGAACTCGCACGCCTCAGCGGGCTCATGGAGGAGCTGGCCACGACCGTGTCGGTCGAGTCGCCCTGGACGACCAAAGAGGCCGAGGAGCTGGACCGTCAGACCCTCGATGGCTGGCTCACGAGCAACACCGACAACGACCTCGCCCGGCGGTTCTTCCGGGTTCTCGTGCCGGCATTGTTCTCCGCCGAGGCCCCCGAGCTGTCATTCCTGCACTTTCTGTTCTACCTGAAGTCCGGCACCAGCCTGGAGACCCTCCTCAACACCACTGGCGGTGCGCAGGAGTCTCGCGTGGTGGGCGGCACCCATCGGATCTCGGAGCAGATGGCGGTCGAGCTGGGTGATCGCGTCCGGCTCGAGGCGGTGGTCCGAACCATCCGGCAGGATGTCGATGGTGTGACAGTGGAGTTCGAAGGCGGTGAGATCGCGTGCGAGCGCGTCGTGGTCGCGGTGCCGCAGACGCTCGCGGGCAGGATCCGTTACGTCCCGCCCCTCCCGTCTGCGCGCGATGCCGTGACCCAGCAGATGCCCGCCGGTTCTGTCATCAAGTTCCAGGTGGGCTATGCGCGACCGTTCTGGCGCATCGAAGGACTCAACGGATCTGTGCTGAGCCTCGACGATGCGTTCAATGTCGTCCTGGACAACAGTCCCGAGGACGGGTCCTGCGGTGTACTGGTCGGCTTCCTTGAGGGTAGACACGCCCGCGTGTCCGTTGACCTCAGCCCCGAGGAGCGCCGTGAGTTGGTGGTCTCGGCGCTCGTCAAGTTCTTCGGGCCGGAGGCCGCCCAGCCTTTCGATGTCGTGGAGCAGGACTGGAACAACGAGGAGTTCACTCGAGGGTGCTATGGCGGGCGTCTCGGCGCTGGCGTGTGGACGCAGTACGGCGAGGCTCTCTCGGCCCCGGTTGACCGCATCCACTGGGCAGGCGCAGAGACCTCCACGATCTGGAACGGCTACATGGACGGCGCCGTCCGCTCGGGGCGCCGCGCGGCCTCGGAGATCTTGACCCACGGTTGAGCCGCCAGCGCTAGTTCAGATGCGTACGAAGTTCGGACTCGATCGTTGAGCCGCTCGATGGTCGACTGGACCTGCTGATCCCAAACCAAAGGAGCGAACATGGACGCTGACTTCGAGCGAATCTTCAACGCGATCCCGGCCAACTACATCGTTCTCGACCTGGAATGGAACATCGTGGCCATCACAGACATGGCAACGGGGGGCCGACCTCGGTCCCAAATCATCGGCAGGAGCCAGTTCGAGGTGTTCCCCGACAACCCGGACGACGAGGGCGACGTCTCTGGCACCGCGACGATGCGGGCGGCGTTGGAGCGCGCCGTGCGGGAGAAGGTGGGGCACGCAATGCCGGTGACGCGCTACGACGTCGCGGACGCGCACGGCGTCTTCCAGGAGCGCCACTGGCGACCGATCAACGAGCCGGTGCTCGACGCGGCTGGCGACGTGGTCTACGTGATCCACGGCGTCGAAGAGGTCACTAACGCATAGGAACGGTTGCCTTCGCAGCTCATCGGTGTTTAAATGATAGTGTGCTATCAAACGAAGCACACTACGTTTTTGTAATGACGTCGGAGGAGCATCGTCGTGGTCAACCGAGATCGGGTCGAGGTCGACCCGGGGCATTTCCGTGAGGTGCTGGGCCAGTATCCCACCGGCGTAGTGGTCGTCACCGCGATCAGCTCGACGGGTGAGGCTCTCGGGATGACGGTCGGGTCCTTCACCTCCGTGTCCCTCGAGCCGCCGTTAGTGGCCTTCCTCCCGAGCAAGACCTCCTCCTCGTGGAAGGGGTTGCGCGAGAGCGGGAACACCTTCTGCATTAACGTCCTCCGTGCCGACCAGGAAGACCTGTGTCGCGCCGTCGCGACCCGCAAGGTCGACAAGCTCGAGGGGTTCGAGTGGCAGCACTCCGCTGCCGGCAATCCGGTGATCGCGGGCGCGGTGGCCTGGATCGACTGCGACACCGAGCAGGTCCACGAGGCCGGTGACCACGAGATCGTCATCGGTCGCGTGCGCGAACTCGACTTCGGCGCCTCCGGGCAACCTCTGCTGTTCTTCAGGGGCGGCTACGGTTCGTTCGCCCCCCTCTCCCTCGCCTCGGGTGACTCGGACCTCCTGGGCCACCTGCGACTGATCGACCTGGCCCGCCCCTACATGGAGTCGTTGGCGTCGACGCTCACCACGGAGGTGACGGCTATCGCCCTTGTCGGAGACGAGCTCGTACTCGCTGCTGCAGCCGGCCACACGGACATCGCCGTGGCGCCGACACGCGTCGGTCAACGGCTGCCGTTCATGGCGCCGATCGGCAGCTGCTTCGCCGCGTGGGGTGACGACGCGCTGCGGGACCGGTGGGTGAAGTCCGTGGAGGGTGCCCTGGACGCCGACCAGGTGATGGCTGTGCGACGAGCGCCTGAGCTGGTTCGCGACCGCGGTTATGCCATTGCGACAGGGCATGCGGCCGGCGCTCACCTGGAGTCAGTTGCCACCCGTATCAATGCAGGTGACCCTTCGGTGACCGCGGAGCAGCTCCGTAGGGCCTTCTTCGACGCGCTGGGGGGCTACAACCAGCCGGGCGATCCGGAGGGGGAGGTCGAGCTCCGATCCTTGAGTGCACCTGTGTTCGGGCTCGACGACCGGGTGGCGTTCATGCTCACGCTGTGGGGTCGGCCGGGCCTGATGCGGCCGGACGAAGTGCGGTCCCAGGCGGCTGCGCTGCACGACGCGGCGACGGCGTCGACCTTGGCGATAGCGGCCTTGTGAGCGCGCCCGCCGTCGCTGACCCGCGTATGCACCTTGAACCGGGCGCGGGTTACTGCGAGGTGTCGAACGCGATCCGGCTGGTGGGGGACCGGTGGTCGCTCCTCGTCGTCCGGGAGCTCGCCGTGGGCAACACACGCTTCACCGAGATCCACGACGCCCTGCCCGGGCTGTCCAAGAGCCTGCTCGCGTCCCGCTTGAGATACCTCGAGGGCCTGGCGATCGTGGAGCGGCACCCCTCCGAAACTCCCGATCGGCGGAGCAGGACGCGATATGTCCTGAGCCCGGCCGGCTGGGGGCTGGCGCCGGTCCTCCAAGCCTTGGGTGGCTGGGCTCTCGAGTGGTACGTGCCGGAGGAGACCAAGGACGTCCTGCACGTCCTGCAACAGCTCGAGCGGCGGCTCGACCGGGCGATGCTGCCGAAGCGGCGCGTTTCCATCCAGTTCCACTTCGCCGAGCCGTCGGCCCCGAGCGGGTACGTACGCGTGGACGGAGCCGACGTGCGCACGTGCCTGGGGGAGTCGGAGCCTGCCTCCGACCTTCTCGTCGAAGCCACGCTCCCGGTCCTGACGGACCTGTGTGCGGGCAGGAGCGGCTGGCGCGATGCGATCGACGTCCGTGCAGTCAAGTTGGCGGGCCCGGCTGCTCTCGTCCAGGCCTTCCCGATGTGGTTCCCCCTCACCCGGACGCCGGCATCGGTGCCGACGCCCGCGTGAGTGGCTAGCGGGGAGTCTTGCTCGAGGGTTCGAAGGCCGCGCCGTGCCCAGGCACGATGAGGACCGGGCCGAGACCCAGGATCCGCTCGCGGAAGGAGTGGAGTAGGTCGCTGTTGACCGCGAACGGGTCCTCCTCAGGGACCGAGTCGGTCCACCAGAGATGGGTGAAGACCACGAGTCCGTCCCGCGTGCGCACGAGCGTGGAGATGTCCTGCTCGGTGTGTCCAGGCGTGTGCACGAGCGTCACTCCGGGGGCAACCTCGGCCCCATCGGCCATGCGGCTGTGCCACTGGTCGTTCTGGTAGATGCCCCACACGTCGTGGGTCTTCGCGTTCTCGAAAAGCGCAACATTCAAAGTGTGGTCGGGGTGGTGGTGACTGATGATCACGTCCGTCACCTCGGTGGCCGCGAAGCCGCGGTCTCCGAGCGGGTCGAGCACGGCGGCGCGACTGCGCACCAAGCCGGGGTCGTGGATGATCGTGTGCTCTCCGGAACGCACGAATGAGATGGTCGACGCAACGCTTCCGGTCTCGTCCATGCCGCCTAGGGGCCATGGCGCGTAGCCGTCGGTCAGCACCCCCCAGTCGTCGACGACGCCCGAGGGGAGCTTGATGTCATTCATGTCGCACGTTCCTTCTTCCAGCGGGTGACCGACCGAGATCCAACCCAGTCATTGAACCTCTCATGCGTGGAAGCAGATAGTCCTGATTTCGCACCGGTCGTGCGGTCAGCGAGCCTCCACCATCCGGAGCGCCAGTTCGGAGTAGTAGTCCCCGACGTCGCCCGGCGTCCAGTCACCGGTCGCGTTGTACCACCGACCCACGTCGATGCCGAGGGACAAAATGGCGTGTGCCGCAACCTGTGGATGTCGCGTCGCAAACTCTCCGCTCGCCACCCCCCTGTCGACGATGTCGCGGATCTCTGTGCCGATGAGACGTCGGAGGGTCCGGATCTCGCCCAGGTGCTCGTCGCTGAGAGCATCGAGCTGGTAGTTGACGACACGCGCCGACATGGGTGCCTCGGCGTGATGCCCCGCGAATGCGCGCGTCACGGCCGCCAGCTGAGCAGACAGCGAATCACTCGTTGCTGCGGCGGTCCGCACGCGCTCGAGCGTGTCCTCGTGACCGGCACGCGAGATGACGAACAGCAGCTCCTCCTTGGAGCTGTGGTGCATGTAGACGGCGGCGGGGCTCAGCCCGGCGGCCGCGGCGATGTCCCGGGTCGACGTCCCGTGGAACCCGCGATCGGCGAAGGTCGACAGCGCTGCGGTCTGCAGCCGCGCCCGGGTGCGCCCGGCCCGTGTCTCGTCCGTAGTTCTGCTCATTTCCGCCTCCCGTTCGCGTGACGGAGCACACTCTCAAATTTCGTTGACCGGACGAACCGAGGTCAGGCAGTGTCGTCGTATCTGGAATTAAGCAACTGCTCAATTATAGGACTCAAGGAGTACATGATGCCCGAGGCCGTGATCGTTTCCGCCGCCCGCTCTCCGATCGGACGTGCACATAAGGGGTCGCTGAAGGACGTCCGTCCCGACGACCTGACCGTACAGATGATCCAAGCTGCACTGGCGAAGGTGCCCGAGCTCGACCCTGCCGACATCGAGGACCTGATGCTGGGCGTCGGGCAGCCCTCGGGCGAGGCCGGCTACAACATCGGGCGTGCTGTCGCGGTACTGGCAGGGATGGACCACCTCCCGGGCGTGACCGTTAACCGGTACTGCGCGGCGAGTCTTCAGACCACGCGCATGGCGCTCCACGCCATCAAGTCGGGTGAAGGGCACGTGTTCATCTCTGGCGGCGTCGAGACGATCAGTCGTTACCTGGATGGGTGGGCCGACGGTCCCCCCGGCACTCAGAACCCCGCGTTCGCGGACGCCGAGGTGCGCACCCGGCGATTCGCCTCAGGTGGTCAGACCTGGTCCGACCCTCGCGCGGAGGAACTCCTGCCCGATGTCTACATGTCGATGGGACTGACGGCCGAGAATGTCGCCCAGCTGAAGGGCATCACCCGCGAGGAGCAGGACGAGTTCGCCGTACGCAGCCAGAACCGCGCCGAGCGTGCGATCGCCAACGGGTTCTGGTCACGGGACATCACCCCGGTGACGACGCCCGACGGCACGCAGGTGACCGCAGACGATGGTCCCCGTCCGGGCGTGACCATGGAAAGCCTGGGGGCGCTACGCCCGGTCTTCAAGCCGGACGGCACGGTCACGGCCGGCAACTGCTGTCCGCTGAACGATGGTGCTGCGGCTCTTGTCATCATGTCGGACACCAAGGCGAGCGATCTCGGGCTGACCCCGCTGGCTCGTATCGTGAGCACGGCGGTCAGCGGACTGTCCCCAGAGATCATGGGGCTGGGTCCGGTGGATTCGTCCCGCCGAGCCCTGGAGCTCGCGGGGCTGACGATCGCCGACATCGACCTGGTGGAGATCAACGAGGCGTTCGCCGCGCAGGCCCTCGCATCGGCTCGTGAGCTGGGGATCGACGAGGACCGGCTCAACGTCAACGGCGGCGCGATCGCGGTGGGCCACCCCTTCGGCATGACCGGCGCACGCATTACCAGCACGCTCATCAACTCCCTCCAGTGGCACGACAAGCAGTTCGGCCTGGAGACGATGTGCATCGGCGGCGGCCAGGGGATGGCCATGGTGCTGGAGCGACTGTCCTGAGGCGATCCAGCGGCTCGATCACCCGCGTACCGCCTATCTCGGCGATGCGCCTTCTGAAGACACACTTGAGGAGAATGCGTTGAACACCAGAATTGCCGTGGTCACGGGAGCAGCGCGCGGGATCGGCGCGGCTGTGGCCCAGCAACTGGCCGCCGATGGATGCGCCGTCGCCGTCGTCGACCTCGACGAGGCCGCCTGCCTGCTTGTGGCGGAGAGCATCGAAAAGTCCGGTGGCAGGGCGATCGCTGTCGGAACCGACGTGAGTGATGAAGAGGCCGTCGCCGCAGGAGTGGCTCGGGTGGTCCAGGAACTCGGCCCCCCGACGGTCCTGGTCAACAACGCCGGGGTCATCCGCGACAACCTCCTGTTCCGCATGACGGTCGCCGACTGGGACCTCGTGATGGACGTACACCTGCGCGGCTCGTTCCTGATGACCCGCGCGGTCCAGGGCCACATGATCGAGCGGAAGTTCGGGCGCATCGTCAACATGTCGAGCACTTCGGCGCTGGGCAATCGCGGGCAGGCCAACTACGCCGCCGCCAAGGCCGGGCTGCAGGGGTTCACCAAGACCCTGGCCCTGGAGCTGGGGAAGTTCGGGGTCACGGTGAACGCCATCGCTCCGGGCTTCATCGAGACCGAGATGACACACGAGACGGCAGAGCGCATCGGGGTGCCGTTCGAGGAGTTCAAGGCAGGCGCGGCGGCCCAGATCCCGGTGGCACGGGTCGGGCAGCCCGAGGACATCGCGCACGCTGTGTCGTTCTTCGCCAGCGAGGCTGCCGGGTTCGTCTCCGGTCAGGTCCTCTACGTGGCCGGCGGACCCAAGGCGTGAAGGTCTTCGAAGGCATCGATGACCTCGCAGCGGCGGTGGGGACTCACCTGGGCTACTCACCTTGGCACACGATTACCCAGGGACAGATCGACACCTTCGCGGAGGCAACGGGGGACCACCAGTGGATCCACGTCGACCATGCCCGGGCCGCCGCGGGACCCTTCGGGACCACCGTGGCGCACGGCTACCTCACGCTCTCGCTGGTGCCGATGCTGATCTGGCAAGTGTACGAGGTGCGTGGTGTCGCCATGGGCGTCAACTACGGCGCCAACAAGCTCCGGTTCCCCACCCCCGTACCCGTGGACTCGCAGGTCCGCGCCGGAGTCGAACTCCTGTCCGTCGAGGAGGGCCGGGGTGGCCACCACACGACCACGCGCATCACGATCGAGTTGGAGGGAAGCGCCAAGCCAGCGTGCGTTGTCGAGACGCTCTCGGTGTTGGGCGCCTGACGCCGGTCCAGATCGGTACGCAAAACAGCACCTCGACGCCCCATCGCTGCCGCGGTGGGGCGTCGTGCTGTGTCATCGCGACTGCGTGACCCGTACGCCATCCTTGATGACTGCGTCGGGGTCCAGGGCCCGCTTGAGGATCTTCCCTGTCGAGCCCTTGGGCAGTTCATCGCAGAGGTGATAGATCCGCGGCACCTTATAGGTCGACAGGCGCTCCTCCAGCCACGCACGTAGCGCGGCCAGGTCCACGTGACGGCCTGGCTGAGTGACGACGACCGCAGCGATCTCCTCGCCCAGACGCTCGTCTGGCACACCGATGACCGCCGCCTCGAGGACGTCAGGATGGCTGTAGAGGACTTCTTCCACCTCGCGCGGGTAGACGTTGTAGCCGCCCCGGATGATCAGGTCCTTGGTGCGACCGACGATCCAGAGGTCCCCGTCGGCGTCCATGCGACCGAGGTCCCCGGTCAGGAACCATGATCCCGCTCGCACGTCGGCCGTCGCGTCCGGACGATTCCAGTACTCGCGCATGACTACAGGACCATCGATCGCGACCTCGCCGACTACTCCGTCGGCGACGGGCTGGTGGTCCGGCCCGAAGATGGCGATCGTGCAGCCCGGCATGGCGCTACCGACGCTGCCCTCTTTGGGTGGCGCGCCCTGGCGGCGGCCGCTCGCCGTTCCGGTGGTCTCGCTCAGGCCGTAGCCATCCATGACCTGGGCGCCGAAGCGTTCGCGGAATGCGGCCGCGACGGCGAGCGGCAGTGTGGCCCCGCCGGATACACACAACCGCAGCGCGCCGAGCTGCTCGGCGGTCACGTCGGTCTCGGCGTGCAGCATTTCGTTCCACATCGTCGGGACGCCGGCCATAGCGGTGAGCTCGTGGGCGGCAGCCATCTCGATCATGCCGGCACCGCTGAACGGCCTCAGCAGCGACAGGCTCGCTCCCACGTGGTGGACCGAGGACATTACGGACGCCTGGCCGAAGACATGGAAGAGGGGCAGCGCAGTGCCCATGCGGTCGTCCGGCCCGATGGCCTGCACCTCGGACTGACTCTTTGCGCAGGCGAGCAGGTTGTCATGGGTGAGCACCGCGCCCTTGGGACTGCCCGTGGTGCCGGACGTGTACAGGAGCACGGCCGGCTCGTCTCCCGGCAGGTCGGTGTACGACCCGGTCGAGGAGCG
Organism: Nocardioides ginsengisegetis; assembly: GCF_014138045.1. Lineage (NCBI taxonomy): Bacteria > Bacillati > Actinomycetota > Actinomycetes > Propionibacteriales > Nocardioidaceae > Nocardioides > Nocardioides ginsengisegetis. Next base: position 3,279,387 of record NZ_JACGXA010000001.1, on the reverse strand, counting down.
TTCGCCTACCTCCGCGGTCGAGAACGCGCCGGGGGAGAGGATCGAGCACGGGCGACCAGTCGCGGCGACGGCGGGGAGCAGTGCAGTTTCGCTTCCCTCGTAGCCGACGGCAATGTCGCACTCCGCGTCACGGATGAAGTACTCGATCTCGCGGGGCGCGCTCATCGTGTTGACCGTGACCGCGACAGCGCCCAGGGACAGTGCACCGTAGTAGGTCCATACGAACTCCGGGCTCGTCGGAAGGACGATCAGCACGCGTCCGCCCTTCCGTGCGCCGCGGGCGCGCAGGAATGTGGCGGCCCTCATGATGCACGCCCGGGTTTCAGCGTATGACCATTCGTCTTTGCCCACCCTCAGCGCGATCGCATGGGGGGTGGAGTCCGCGTGCTTCCACACGTTCTGGACGGCGTTGCTCATCGACCTCGTCACCTTCAGCCTAGTCTGCAGAGATAGTGCACTTCATTCGAAGTGAACTTGCAAAGTGTCTCAGATGGCGTCGGTCATGGGAAGGGCACCTGTGCTGGCGAGCAATCTTCACAAGGCCGCAGACGCGTGACAGAATGAAAGTACGCTTCGATCGAAGCGCACTACTAAAATTAGGCGAGGTAGTCGAAATGACCAAGCGAATCGGGCTCAATGCCTTCAACATGACTGCGGCGGGCCACCAGAGCTCCGGCATGTGGCGACACCCCCTCAGCGAGGCGCACCGCTACAAGGAGCTTGACTACTGGCTGGAGCTGGCGAAAACCCTCGAGCGCGGCCGCTTCGACGCGGTCTTCTTGGCCGACGTTCTTGGGCCGTACGACGTTTACGGCGGGTCGGTCGACGCGGCGCTGCGCGACGGGATGCAGATCCCGGCCAATGACCCGTTCCAGTACGTGTCGGCGATGGCGTCCGTGACGGAGCGACTTGGATTCGCGCTCACGGCGTCGGCGACCTTCGAGCACCCCTACCCGTTGGCGCGACGCTTCAGCACCCTCGACCACCTCACTAAGGGTCGCGTCGGTTGGAACGTCGTGACGTCCTACCTGCCCAGCGCCTCTCGCAACTTCGGCACCACCCCCATGGCCCACGACGATCGGTACGAGATGGCCGAGGAGTTCATGACGGTCATGTACAAGCTCTGGGAGCAGTCGTGGGACGACGAAGCCGTCGAGCTCGACCGCGAGCGTGGTGTCTTCGTCAATCCGGCAAAGGTCCACCCCATTCGGCACCACGGCCGCTTCTTCGACGTCGATGGGTTCAACATGTCGGAGCCCTCTCCACAGAGGAGCCCCGTGATCTTCCAGGCCGGCGCCTCCTCGCGCGGCCGGCGGTTCGCGGCGGAACACGGTGAGGGCCTCTTCGTCAACGTGCTCAACTCCAAGCTCAGCCGCGTCATCACCGACGACATCCGGACGCAGGTCGAGGCCGCGGGCCGCAAGCGCGACGACGTCAAGATCTTCACGATCCTGACCGCCGTGATTGCAGATTCCGACGCAGAGGCGGAGCGCTTGTATGCCGAGTACCAGGAGTACGCCTCTCCGCAGGGTGCGATGGCGTTGTTCGGGGGCTTCTCCGGCATCGACCTGGGCCAGTTCGACCAGGACTCCCCGTTGGCCGCTGGAGAGACCAACGCGATCCAGACCGTGCTCGACCTCTTCACCAAGCTCGACCCCAGCCGACAGTGGACGCCGGCCGACATCGGCAACCACATGAGCATTGGTGGGGTCGAGCCCGTCCTGGTCGGCAGTCCGGAGACGGTCGCGGACGAGATCGAGCGGTGGATCGACGAGGGCGACCTCGACGGCATCAACCTCTCCTATGCCGTAACGCCCCACGACATCAATGCCTTCGTCGACACCGTGGTTCCCGAGCTGCAGAAGCGTGGCCGGGTGTGGAAGGAGTACGAAGGGAAGACGCTGCGCGAGTACATCTCGGGCCCGGGCAACTCCCGGCTCTCGCCCACTCACCCCGGTGCCCAGGTGGCTCGCGCCGAGGGGTGAGCAGACCGGTGCCGCGCTCAGATGTTCTCGAGCTGCTGCAGCCACGCCTTCTTGGGAAGCACCTGGAGCGGGCGCAGCAGCGACTCGAGGCGGTGGGACAAGCGGTGGGGGAGCTCACTCGACGCGAGACCCCTGGCGTGGGAGCGCAGCACCTCGTGCACGTAGAGGGCGTGGCAGTTCTGCACGACCGTTGCGGGATCAACCTTGGCAAAGGAGCCCGACGACTGGGCCTCGTCCACGATGGTCTCGAGAAGCTCGAACCAACGATTGGCATGCGCAAGGCCGCTCTGCGCGACATCGGTGTGCGACCCGAACGACTCCTTCACGAAGGTGAATGCCAAGTCCGGGTACCGCACGTAGAGCTCGGCGAACATGCTGTAGCTGGTGAGGATTCGCTGCACGAAGTCCTCGGAACTCGGCTTGCCGCCGGACGAGTCGAGCTTCGCCTCGAGCTCGGTGCACGCGTTGATGACCTTCTCGAACTCCTCGCCGTACACCATGAGGAAGAGGTCGAGCTTTGAGGGGAAGTACCTGAAGAGGGTCGCCTCGCCCACATCTGCCCGCGCCGCGATCTCCTTGGTGGTCACGTCGTCGTAGCCGCGGTCCCACATGAGATCGCGCGCGGCTGCACGCATCCGAGCCATGGCCTCCTGCTTCTTGCGTTGCCTCAGGCCAAGTGGTTCAACGGGCATTGACGACACGGTGCCTCCCTTTGATTCATCGGTGCGCGGCATCTTATGTGCTGCCTCCTACGCACCGCCCCGCTGATACCGTCCGAGTCGGACGCATGTCCGACTTTGCTGTCCAGGAAAGAGCCCGCTCATGGTAGACAGGATCTCCGCGCCGGAGATGCCCGGAGCCCCGCAGGTCGCGAGCCCCGAACGTGTGCATCGGCATGAGTGTCTCCTCCGCTGGGCGGACGTCGATCCGCTCGGCCACGTGAACAACGTCGCCTACGCCGAGTATCTACAGGAGGCTCACGAAGCCCTTCTGCGACGACGGTGCGAGCCGGCCGGGGGCGCCGCCGCCCGCGATGAGCTGCAACCGGCAGCACTGCGGTACGAGGTGACTTTCCTCGCGCCGCTCATGCTCGCTGCTCGCTCGGTCGAGGTCGAGTGTCGCGCGACGCAGGGTTCGAGCGGGCAACTCACGATCGCCTCCGAGCTCGCCCACTCGAGTCTCGATTCTCGGATGGTCGTCGCCCGGTCCAGTGCACTGTTCGGGACCAGGGGCCGGCCCCCGACTCGCGCGCGCGACGCCTTCGGCGATCGGCACCACACGGCTCTCCAGGTGCGCCGCTCGGACGTCGACGGCGCCGGACGGCTGGGTGATGTCGGCTGCTTCGAGTACCTCCAGGAAGCGCGGATCCAGCTGATCGCCGAGCTGGGGATAGACCCGACTGCGACGGTCGTCGCCCAGAAGGACGTGGACCTGTTCGGAGCACCCGCGCTGGCCGCGGAGGGGATCGACGTATGGAGCTGGGTGTCACGGGTGGGTGGCCGTTCGACGACCATCGAGTCGACGGTCATGAGCGGCGACGACGAACTGGCCCACGGTTCGGTGACGCTGGTGTTCTTCTCGCCCCAGCTGCAGAAGTCCGTGTCGCCCTCGCCGGACGTGCTCGCAGCCCTGCGATCGCGCGTGCCCAGCGCTCCCGCGTGAGCGCGGTGCGCGGAACTCAGACACTCTTGATACCGGAGCACACTCCGCTTACACTGATAGTGGACTATCACATTCGGGACGATGAGAAGACGTGATCTGCGTGCTCTCTCATGCGACGGCGCTCCATTGCCCGCGTCCCACTCCTCATGATCGATCTCACAGACGGAGGTTCAACAATGGTTGAGACCCACTACGCGGTGGTAGACCCGGGGACGGGACAGGAAGTTCGGAGCTATCCCACCGCGAGCGACGACCAAGTTCGTGCAGCGATCACGAGCGCGCACTCCGCCTATCGGGAGTGGGCTCGTCCGGCGTCCGTGGCGGATCGCGCGAAGTGCGCGCAACGTGCCAGCGAGCTGCTCGTCGAGCGGCGGGACCAGTTCGCGGCAATTATCGGTCGTGAGATGGGCAAGCCCCTCGACGAGGCTCTGATGGAGGTGGACTTCAGCGCCAGCATTTTCGCGTACTACGCCACGAACGCCGAGACCTTCTTGGCGGACGAAGACATTCCGTTGAGCTGGGGCGAGGGGTCCTCGATCCTGCGGAGGGAACCCGTGGGTGTGCTCCTCGGGATCATGCCGTGGAACTTCCCCGTCTACCAGGTGGCCCGATTCGCAGCGCCGAACTTGGTGGCCGGCAACACGATCCTGTTGAAGCATGCTCCCCAGTGCCCCGAGTCGGCGGCGGCGCTCTCGCAGCTCTTCCTCGACGCTGGCTTCCCCGAGGGTGCCTATGTCAACATCTACGCCACGAATGAGCAGGTGGCCGACGTCATTGCGGACAAGCGGGTGCAGGGCATCTCCCTGACCGGCTCGGAACGCGCCGGCGCCGCGGTGGCGGAGATCGCCGGCCGCAACCTCAAGAAGGTCGTCCTCGAGCTCGGCGGCTCGGACCCGTTCATCGTCCTGAGCTCGGATGACCTCAACGCCACGGTCGAGGCCGCGGTGATGGCTCGGGTCGGCAACAACGGGCAGGCCTGCAATGCGGGCAAGCGGATGATCGTCCACGAGGACCTCTACGACGACTTCGTCGCCAAGTTCACCGAGCGCATGACGTCCATCCCGGCTTCTCCGTTGTCCTCCGAGATGGCCGCGCTCCATCTCGAGGATCAGGTCAGGTCGGCGGTGGCGGGTGGCGCCACACTTGCGGGCGCCGACGAACGACGCGGTGCGTGGTTCGCGCCCGGCGTGCTGAGTGACGTTAGCGGGGCGATCGCCAAGGACGAGCTATTCGGGCCGGTCGCGATGGTGTTCAAGGTCCGCGACGAGGACGAGGCGATCGCAGCGGCCAACGACACGGACTTCGGACTCGGTTCCTACATCTTCACAACTGACCCGGTGCAGGCGACCCGCGTCGCGGAGCAACTGGAGGCTGGAATGGTCTTCATCAACGGCGTGGGCGCCATGGGACCCGAGCACCCGTTCGGCGGCGTCAAGCGGTCGGGCTTCGGCCGCGAGCTCGGCCGGGTCGGCATCGAGGAGTTCCTCAACCGGAAGATGATCCGTACGGTCCGCTGATCGCCGCTTCGTGACTGAGGGGACCGCTCGGCGGGTCTCCCGGTCGCAGAGGGCGAGGATCCCACTCAGGACGTGCAAGCTCGCGCCCTGGGCAGTCTGAGTGATGCGAGGAGAGGCATGACTACGAGTGTCGACCAGTCACGGCGCGGAGTGCTGTCGCCGGACGTGACCGCGTGGGCTCAGCGCTCTGACGCCCTCGGCAAGTTATGGATCGGCGGGAGCGCGCGGCGCGCGAGGTCCGGAGGCACGTTCGAGGTGGTCGACCCGTCCACGCTCGAGGTCATCCGCGCAGTGGCGGACGGCTCTGGCGAGGACGCGACCAAGGCCGTCGACGCGGCCGCCGAGGCCTTCACGGCCTGGTCCACGGCACCGCCGAGGATGCGGTCGGAGGTGCTGCGACGTGCGTACGACCTCATGATCGCCGAGGCGGACCGCTTGGCCGCCCTGATCTCGTGGGAGAACGGCAAGTCGCTCGTGGACTCTCACAGCGAGGTCACCTACGCAGCGGAGTTCTTCCGATGGTTCAGTGAGGAAGCCGTGCGGTCCGACGGCGACTTCGTCGTCGCTCCGGGCGGTGGCACGCGGTCGCTCGTGACCAGCCGGGCCGTTGGGGTTGCCGCCCTGGTGACGCCCTGGAATTTCCCGGTGGCGATGGTGACCCGCAAGGTCGCCCCGGCGCTGGCGGCCGGCTGCACAGTTGTGCTCAAGCCCGCGGCCGAGACCCCGCTCTCCGCACTCGCGGTGGCCGAGCTGCTTGCACGGGCGGGCACTCCCGCAGGCGCGGTCAACGTGGTCCCCGCGGTGGATGCGCCGGCCGTCGTCGGCACCCTCCTGAGCGACCCCCGCGTCCGCAAGCTCTCCTTCACCGGCTCTACGCGCGTGGGACGGCTGCTCCTCGAGCAGGCCGCGCAGCGGGTACTGAACTGCTCGATGGAGCTCGGTGGCAACGCCCCGCTCATCATCGGCCCCGATGCGGACCTGGCGCAGGCCGTCGAGGGCGCGATGGTGGCCAAGTTCCGCAACGGTGGTCAGGCGTGCACGGCCGCCAACCGCCTCTACGTGCACGAGTCCCTGGCTCCCGACTTCCTGCGAGCCTTCGGCGAGCGCGTCGCGGGCCTTCGCGTCGGGCCCTCGCGGTACGAGGGTCCGGACGTGGGGCCGTTGATCAGCCGGGCCGCGGTTCGAACGGTGACCGATCTCGTGGCTGGCGCGCTCGAAGCCGGTGCGCGGCTGGCCCACCAGGCCGACGTCGACCCGTCCCTCGCCGGGTTCTTCTTCCCGCCCACCGTCCTCGCCGACGTGCCGATGGACGCCGAGATCCTGGAGGCGGAGATCTTCGGCCCCGTCGCGCCCGTGGTCACGTGGTCCGATCAGGACGAGCTCCTCGCGTCGGTCAACCGCGGTGAGTACGGCCTGGCCTCGTACGTGTTCTCACGCGACTTGCAGTGGGCCATGAGCATCGCCGAGCGGCTCGACACCGGGATGGTCGGCGTCAACCGTGGCCTGGTGTCCGACCCCGCGGCGCCCTTCGGGGGGGTCAAGCAGTCGGGTCTGGGGCGTGAGGGCGCGCGCGACGGGCTCCGGGAGTTCCAGGAGAGCCAGTTCCAATCCATCGCCTGGGCGTGAGCATCGACCGCCTGAGGCTGCTGATGCCGCAAACCTGCCGCGCAGAAGTCCTCGTTTTGCCCGTCGACGGCGCGTACCCGGCAGAAGAGGCTTGAGTGGCCACGCGCCCACTGCTCCACCAGGGAGCTCGGCGCCAGCAGGTCCGGCCGGCACCGCCGGCCACCCGACACACATCACCCCCCCCCGACGAGAAGGGTAGTCCCCGCGTGAAGCGCGACATCTACGACAGTGACCACGAGGCATTTCGCAAGTCCGTGCGCGAGTTCATGGAGCGCATGGTCATCCCCAACCTCGAGTCCTACGCCGAGAACAAGGCGTTCCCACGCGAGGTGTGGTTGGCCGCCGGCGAGCAGGGCCTGCTCGGCCTCGGTATCCCCGAGGAGTACGGCGGCAGCGAGGCCGAGGACTTCCGCTTCGCAGCGGTCCTGGGAGAGGAGACCTCCAAGGTCAACGCCGCGCTGAACAGCTGCTGGGGTATCCACTCAGACACGGTTGTCCCGTACTTCGTGGAGCTGGCAACCGAGGAGCAGAGGCAGCGTTGGCTGCCGGGCATCGCCTCGGGGGAGATCCTCTGCGCGATCGGCATGACTGAGCCCGGCGGAGGCTCGGACCTCGCGGCGCTGAAGACGACGGCGGTGCGCGACGGTGACGAGTGGGTGATCAACGGCTCCAAGACGTTCATCACCAACGGCTACTCCGCTGACCTGGTCCTGGTAGCCGTGAAGACGAGCCCGGAGAAGAAGGCTCGCGGCATCTCTCTCTTCGCCGTCGAGACGACGCTCGAGGGCTTCTCGAGGGGCCGAAAGCTCGACAAGGTGGGACAGGATGAGTCCGACACCGCCGAGCTCTTCTTCGACAACGTCCGAGTGACGGACGCAGAACTCATCGGCGAGCTCGACCACGGCTTCATCCACATGATGCAGTGGCTCCCTCAAGAGCGTCTGGGCTCCGCAATCAGCAACGTGGCGCACGCCAAGCAGATCCTGCTGGAGACGATCGAATACGCCAAGGACAGGACTGCCTTCGGGCAACAGATCGGCAGCTTCCAGCACAACAAGTTCCTGCTCGCCGAGCTTGTCACGCAGATCGAGGTGGCCGAGGCGTTCGTCGACAAGTGCGTGCTGGCCCACACGTGCGGTGAGCTCAGCGCCATCGATGCCGCCAAGGTGAAGTGGTGGGCCGCCCAGACGCAGTCCGAGGTGCTGGACCACTGCGTCCAACTGTACGGCGGCTACGGCTACATGAACGAGTACCGGGTAGCACGTGCCTGGCGCGACGCCCGTGTGACCAAGATCTGGGCGGGATCGAACGAGATCATGAAGGAGCTCATCGGCCGAGACCTCGGCTTCTAAGTGCACCGCACCGCTGCGGAGGTCGTCGCCCGTTGCGGCGGTCACGCTCGGACGGATGAATCAGCAGCAAGGAGAGCGAGCGTGAACCCAGACGTCTGCGTGATGCACGTGCCGGACGCCACGGCCGACCGTAGGTTCGAGGATGGGTTCGGAGTGGTCGGCGACCTGCTCAGTGTGCTGCGCGCCGCCATCGAGCAGATCATCGCGCGCAAGGGTCGATCATCGTGACCTGGACCCCTAGAAAGCCTGCTGAAATGATGCTCGTCACCGCTCGCCACCGGGTGACAGTCAGGTCTGGAGCCGAACTTCTGTGGCGTCCCTACGGGCCGCATCATGCTCGCCGCGCCGGTCAAGCTCGCACCCTCTGCGGTCTTGTCGCTATCGAGTGGTCGATCTTCTGGGACATGACCTTCAACCCTCGCGACGATCAGTCATGCCTGCAATGTGCAGCGGTGGCCGCTTCGCGAAGGGCTGGCGACCACAGGCCGAGCTAGGTGTGATGCCCAGATAGGGTGTCCAACCTGGTGAGGAGGGCGGCCTTCCCGATTGCCGAGTGGGGCCGGTGGTGGTTGTACTCGTGGACCCATGCTGTCAGAGCGGCGAGTCGGGCTGACTCGGAGTTGTAGAACGTCTTGAATGCCCAGTCCTCCGGCCAGGGTGCGGTGGAAGCGCTCGATCTTCCCGTTGGTCTGCGGGCGGTAGGGCCGGGTCTTCTTCGGGGTGATGTTCAGGTCGGTGCATGTCTGGCGCCAGAGGTTGGAGCTGTAGCCGCTGCCGTTGTCGGACAGAAAGCGCCGGACGGTGACGCCACGGACGGCGAACCAGGCGACCGCGTTGCGCAGCACGGCGGCCGCGGTCTCTTTGGTCTCGTCGTCGCGGGCTTCGACGTAGGCGACCCGGGAGTGGTCGTCGATGACGGTGTGCAGCTAGCAGGTCCCGATCAGCGGGTTGCGGTGTTGGCTGCGTGGCTTGTCCGGCGTGGCGGCCCGGTTCCTCAGGCCTTGTTGTCGGCCGACGTAGCGCCAGCAGCCGCCGTCGGGGACCTTGCCGAGCTTCTTGACATCGACGTGGATCAGGTCGCCGGGGTGCTCGTGCTCGTAGCGGCGGATCGGCTCGCCGGTCGCGCGGTCGATGTGGGTGAGTCGGTTGAGCCGGCAGCGGACCAGGACCGCGTGAACCGTCGAGGACGGCATCCCGAGTCGGTCGCCATTCTCGACCGGACCGAGTCGCTGCTTCCAGCGCAGGTGCACGGTCTTGCGGACCACCGGAGCCGGGGTGCGGTTCGGCTGGTGATGTGGACGCGAGGAGCGGTCAAACATCCCATCCGGGCCCTCGGCCTCGTAGCGGTCGGCCCACTTCTTCGCGGTCCTCCATGACACGTCGTACCGCTCGGCGGCCCGCGCCGGCGGCCAACCGGCATCGACGATCAGATGCGCGAGCCTGAGCCGGGCGCGCGGGGTCAGGGCAGCGTTGCAACGGGTAGCGTGGGACCCGAAGGCCTCCTGGTCGTGGAGCGGTTCCTAGGTAGCTCCACTCCACACCGGGAGGTCTTCACCCGTCTACGTCCTCAGATCGTCTCGTCGCACGATCTCGACCAACGTCTCTGGGCATCACAGCTAGGCCGGGACGGACCCGCGTTCCCTTCCTCTGCACGTCCGTGCCGCGGGCGCGCCCCCCTCCTCGATCCAGACCCTCGCCGAAGGTGTCCTGCCTGGGAGCCGTGTGCCGGGGTAGATCTCGTCTCCGTCTCGCAGTGCCAGGGAGAGAAGGTCGAGCGCGACGAAGCCACGACTCGACGCTGGGCGGCCTCGACGCGATTGCAGCCGAGGGCGGACAGCACGAAGTCGCGCGACAGCTCCTCGTGCCGAACGTGCCTGTCGGCGACGGGCTGGCCACGGCGACGGTTGAGCGATCTCGGCAGGACGTGTAGCCCTCCGCGGCGGTCGCCGCCACCAGGGCCCTCTGGGATTCCGCAGGGGTCCGCCGAAGAAGTTTGCGCTCTTCCTGTATCCGGCCTGAGCGTGCTCGTCCCACCATCGAAACCGGCAAGTGGCCCGCTTCACAGGGACGGGCTGAGGCCGAGAACTAAGGAGCACCATGACTCTCAGAACTGCCAGAAGTGCTGGCGGGCCCCGGGCTTCTCGATCACGACTTGCGGCGGTGTCTGCCGCGGCGTGTCTGGCTCTTCTTGCCGCCTGCGGCAGCTCGGAGGGAAGCGCCACCTCAGGCGTTGGCGCCACTGACAGCAATGTGGTGAAGGAGGCCAAGGCTGCGCTGGAACGGAATCGCCAGGGAACTGACCGCGCTCTACCCGACAGCAGCCCAAAGCCGCTCGCCGATCAGAACATCTGGGTCATCTCGTGTCTTGAGGCTGGCGAGGGCTGCGCAGCACCTGCTGCGGGCGCCAAGGAGGCCGGCGAGGCGATCGGCTGGGACGTGACCGTCTTTGACGGCAAGGGCACCCCGGACGTCTACGCCCAGGGCATCCGCACCGCCATCGCCGACAAGGCTGACGGCATCATCCTCGACGTTATCGACTGCATCGCAGCCAAGGGCGCGCTGGAGGAGGCCAAGACGGCGGGTATCCCCATCTTCGCGTTCTACTCCTTTGACTGTGACGACCCGTTGCTGGGTGAGGGCGGCCAGCCGCTCTTCGATGCCGAGCTGCTTTTCGAAGATGGTCAGACCTGGATGCAGCGCGTTGAGAACGTCCAGGCCAAGTCCGTGGCGGACTACGTGATCGCCGAGACCGAGGGTGCGGCGAAGATCATCCAGTTCACCGAGGACGAGCTGCTCGTCACCCAGCACCTGTACCGGGGCTTCAACCAGCGCATCGAGGCTTGTGGCGGGTGCGAGATCGTGGCAAAGGTGCCCTACACCCTTGCCGACCTGGCGACCGGCAAGCTCCAAGCCAAGGCCGAGGCGGCGCTCACCCAGAATCCGGACGCCAACGTCGTGTACAGCCCCTACGACGCCGCGCTCACCCTGGGGATCTCTCAGGCAGTGACCGCCTCGGGTCGGGACGCCGACCTCCTCGTCACCGGAAACGAGGGGCTCTCCGCCAACCTCGCCGCGGTCAGCGCGGGCAAGGGCCAGGACATGATCGCTGGGGCCCCTGCGCGATGGGTCGGATGGGCCGCCATCGACGGCATGAACCGTCTTCTCCAGGGCGAACCGCAGGTCGACGCCGGCATCGGCAACCAGACCCTCGACGCGTCCTCGCCCTCGATGCCGACCGAGACGACGTTCTACGACGGCAACATCGGTGCCGATGGGAAGCCACTTCAGGACTACGAGGCGAACTACCTCCGCATCTGGGGTCTGTCTTGACCACTGTCGGTGGCCAGGGAGGCGTGCAGGACACCGTCCTGCACGTCTCCCACCTCAGCAAGACGTTCGGCGCCACCACGGTCCTGTCCAGCGCGTCGGTCGAGGTGGGGCGCGGCGAGGTCCACGCCCTCCTCGGCGGCAACGGGTCCGGCAAGTCGACACTCATCAAGCTCCTGGCGGGCGTGCACCGGGCAGATCCCGGTGGCACCATCACGGTCGGGGGTGTGTCGACGCCGGCGGAACGCTGGTCGGCCGAGGAGGCGAGACGGCGCGGGCTTCACTTCGTCCACCAGGATCCGGCGGTCTTTCCTGGGTTGACCGTGGCCGAGAACATCGCCATCGGACGAGGCTTCCCCACCTCGAGCGGGGGCCGGATCGACCGTGCCTCGATGCGTCGGCGCACCCTCGAGGTCCTCGAGCGCTTCCACATCCACGCAGCGCCCGACACGCTGGTGGCGGCCCTGAGACCTGCCGATCGCGTCATGATCGCGATCGCGCGTGCTTTGCAGGATCGCGAAGGTGCCCACGATGGCGTTCTCGTTCTGGACGAGCCGACTGCTTCACTACCCGCTTGGGAGGTGGACGTGCTGCTCGCGGCCCTGCGCCGCTATGCCGAGGCCGGGCAGACGATCGTCTACGTGACCCACCGCCTCGACGAGGTGATCGACCTTGCGGACCGCGTGACCGTGCTCCGTGACGGACAGGTCGCCGGCTCACGTGACGTGGAGGGTCTCACTGAGGTGGGGCTTGTCGAGATGATCGTGGGACGGCCGCTAGACAGGGTCTTCCCCGAGCAGCGCAAGCAGGTCGCGACTGACGTCGCAATGTCGGTCCGCGGCCTAGCGGTCGGGCCCCTTCGAGGGGTCGACCTCGACCTGCACCGGGGGGAGGTGCTCGGCGTCGCGGGACTGCTCGGGTCCGGACGCAGCGAGCTGCTCCACGCACTGTTCGGCGACCTACCTGTCACCAGCGGTGCTGTCACCCTCGCGGGTCGGGCGCTGAGGGTGCGGAGCCCCCGGCAGGCCATGAAAGCTGGTCTGGCGCTGGTTCCGGAAGATCGCGGAGCGGACGGTCTGTTCCCCAGCCTATCGGTGCGGGAGAACCTCTCCGCATCGGTGGTCCGGTCCTACTGGCGCGGCGGGAGGCTTCGCCACAAGGCCGAACGCACCGATGCCAGAGCGCTGATCGCGGCCTACGGCGTCAAGCCTGACAGCGACGCCCCGGCGGCCGGCACCCTGTCGGGTGGCAACCAGCAGAAGGTCGTGCTGGCCAGGTGGCTGCGCCGTGATCCGGCGGTCCTGCTCCTCGACGAACCCACCCAGGGCGTCGACGTCGGCGCTCGTGCCGACATCTACGCACACGTACGCGCCGCAGCCGACCACGGCACCGCCGTACTCTTGGTGACCTCGGACTTCGAGGAGATGGCCCACGTCGCGGATCGCGTCTTGGTCCTCCGGGAGGGCCGTCTCGTGGCCGAGTTGCTCGCTCCCGATATCACTGCCGATCGGCTCACCGAGCTGTCCTACCTGACCACGGAGGTCCCCGCATGATGATCGAATCCACCGAGGCGGCCGCTGCTCCATCACGTCCGGCCTCCTCGCCGGGGGCAGCTGGCCGTCCGGCTCAAGATGCGCCCGCGCCCACGTGGCGGGCCCAGCTCCTCTCCCTTCTCGAGAAGTACGCCCTGGTGTTCCTGTTCGCGCTGATGTGCGTGTTCTTCAGCGTCTACCAGCCCACCAGCGACACCTTCCCGAGCGCTGCCAACATCCGCAACATCCTGGGCAACGAGCCCGTCGTTGCGATCATCGCCCTGGCCTCGATCCTGCCGCTGACGTGCGGTCAGTTCGACCTGTCCGTCGGCGCCATCGCGGGCCTGTCGTCGATCGTGGCGGCGAGTGCCGCGGCCGAGCACGACGTGCCGGTTGTTCTCGCCGTCGCGCTCGGCATCTTCTCCGGATGCGGCGTCGGGCTGTTCAACGGCGTGCTCGTCGCACGGCTGGGAGTCAATGCGCTCGTCGCGACACTCGGTACGGCGACGCTGGTCTCGGGCCTCGTCTCGCTGTACACCGCCAACCTGGTGATCAGCATCGGCATACCGGAGAGCATCACGGCACTGGGGTCGGGCACCTGGCTCGGCCTGCCGCGAACGGTCTACACACTGGCCGTGATTGCCGTGGGCGTGTGGTATCTGCTGACTCAGACGCCCTACGGGCGACAGCTGACGGCTGTGGGTGTGAGCCCGGGGTCGGCGCGGCTGGTGGGGCTCCGAGTCGATCGGTACGTCCTCTCCAGCTTCGTGCTCTCCGGAGGTCTTTCGGGGGTGGCGGGGGTGCTCCTTCTCGCGCGCGCCGGGACAGCGAACCCCTCCGTGGGCCCGGGCTACACATTGGCTGCCCTGTCAGCGGCCTTCCTGGGTGCAACCGCCATCAAGCCTGGCACGTTCAACGTGCTCGGCACGCTGCTCGGTGTCCTGTTCGTGGCGGTCAGCGTCAACGGACTGGTGCTGGCCGGAACCGCCGACTGGGTCCAACCCACCTTCAACGGCGCGGCGCTGATCGTCGCCGTCGCGCTGTCCACCTCGATCGCCCGTCGTCGGGCGGGTCGGTAGTCCCATCACGCCGAGCGACGAGGACAAGGTCCTCGTCGCCCGATGACGTGACGACTCAGCGCAGGAGATGGCGGAGAGTGTGCTCGCCTCTATCCCACACGCGGCCGCATGCCTCCCATCCAGCGAGCGATGGCCTTGCGCCTCGCATATTCGAAGATTCTGCTAGTCACGGAGTGAGAACTCAATTACCCTCTGTGAGGAATTGCATTCACATGTGGACTCGGACCACCCAGTTCAGGGGAGAGAGAACTCAATGACCGAAGCAGTAATCGCCCGCGGAGGCAGCACCGCCACCGCGACGGCGTACGAGGGGTCGCCAGTCCCCAGCCCGACTCAACGTGAGTTTGCGGCTAACACGCGTCGCGCATCGACGAAACGTCGAATGGGGCACGTTCTGGTCGGCGGGGTGGCCGCCACCACATCGGCTTGGGAGACGGCCTGGCTGCAGAGCGCCGTGCTGGGGGGAGGGAACCGATGACGACCACGCGGTTCCGCGCCCGGGGGCTCGCCGCGGTGAGCGCTGCGACCCTGCTGCTCGGCCTCGCGGCCTGCGGGGGAAGTGACGACTCCGACGACAGCTCCGAGGGTCCCACGCAGAGCTCCGACATCGAGTTCACGGGCGACCCGGTGACCGTGATGACGTGGTCCGTCTACGACACCGACACGCTCAACGCGAAGGCGGTCCTCGACATCGCCCAGGGCGCGGTCGTTGACATCAACAACCACGGCGGCCTCAATGGCCACGAGCTGAAGCTGATCACCTGCAACGATGGCGCCGACCCCAACAAGGCGGCGGCGTGCGCCCGCCAGGCCGTCGACGAGGACGTGGCCGCGGTCGTGGGCGGCTTCACCACCAACGGCGACGTGATGCTGCCGATCCTCGAGAAGGCCGGGATCCCGTGGTTCGGACCTGCGGGGCTCTCTGCCGCCGAGCTCTCGAGCGAGAACAGCTTCATGCTCACGGGGGGCGTGCTCGGCCTGGCTCAGCTCGGCGCCAGGGCCGCGGGCGACGGCTGCAAAACGGTCGCGGCGGTCGGCTACGACCTGCCCTCGGCAGGCGAGATCTCCCAGCTCGTCGACGTCGGTCTGGCCAACGCAGGTGCCGAGGCGTCGCACGTTATCAAGATTCCGCCCACCACCACCGACTTCAGCAGCATCGCGCAGGAGACGGTCGACTACGACTGCGCCGTCATCAGTACCCCGCCGCAGGCGTTCGTCGGCATCGCCGCAGCGGCAAAGTCCCTGGGAGCCAAGACCCGCTACTACATGGTGCCGGGCGCGCTCACGAGCTTCGTCACGGATAACGGCGGCGACGCGGTCGAGGGCACGGTGACCCTGTCGAGCTTCCCCCCGGCCGATGACCCGATCTGGGATGACGCCAAGAAGGTGGTCGGCGACCTGGCCGACGACCCCAATGGGGGCTGGAGCGGCACGGTCATGCAGAACACCTGGGTCGCCTACCGCACCTTTGCGACACTGCTGGAGAAGACCGAGGACTTCAGCGCGGCCGGCGTCAAGGGGACGCTCGACGCCACCACGGCGGTCGACACCGGGGGCTTCACGCCGCCGTTCAGCTTCGCGACGGAGTTCCCGGCCGCTGGTCTGAACCGTGTCTTCAACTACATGGCGATGTACATCAAGGTCGAGGGCGGAAAGCTGGTCCGCGAGGGTGACGAGCTCGTCGACCTCCGGGGCGCACTCGCCCCAGCCTCGTAGCCAGCATGACCCAGACAGTGACCCCCGGGACGGCGGAGACGCCGTCCCGGGCGGGCGAGTTCGTCATCGAGGCCCGCGGGTTGACCGCCGGGTATGGCGGGACGCCTGCCGTCCACGAGTTCGATCTCGACGTCCGGGCGGGCGAGATCGTCGCCCTCCTGGGTGCGAACGGCGCGGGCAAGTCCACGACGTTGCTGGCGCTGGCCGGCGAGGTGTCGCCCATCGCCGGCACCGTCTCCTTCCACGGCGACGGGCGGCGCCGGTCGCTGCACCAGCGCGCCCGCCGCGGGCTGGGGTTCCTCACCGAAGAGCGCTGCGTCTTCATGCAGCTCACCGGGTGGCAGAACCTCAAGCTCGGGCGGGGCCGCCCGGAGGTGGCGCTCGAGTTCTTCCCGGAGCTCGAGGAGCACCTGACCAAGAAGGTCGGCCTGCTGTCCGGTGGGCAGCAGCAGATGCTGGCCCTGGGCCGGGTACTGGCCGGCCAGCCTCGCGTGCTGCTCGCCGACGAGCTGTCCCTCGGGCTGGCGCCGCTCGTCGTCGAGCGCCTTCTGGCCGCCGTGCGCCTGGCCGCCGACGACGGCGTCGCTGTCGTTCTGGTGGAACAGCACGTCCGTCAAGCGCTCGCAGTCGCCGACCGGGTGCAGGTGATGCGCCGCGGCCGGGTGGTGATGTCCGGTGAGGCCGCCGACCTGCGCGACGACCCCGAGGGGATTGCCGCGCACTACATCAGCGGGGCCTCGTGACTTCCTCGCCACCTCCTCCGTCGCTTCGCCCGGCTCGCCGGGACAACCTGTGAAGAATCCGAGAATCCATGACTGACCTCGTCCGCTACGCCGTCCTCGGACTCGGCACCGGCGGCATCTACGCGCTGCTCGGTCTCGGCCTCGTGGTCATCTACCGCGGCTCGGGCGTCATCAACTTTGCGCAGTCGGGCTTCGCGCTGGTCGGCGCCTACCTCGTCTATCGGTTCCAGACCCAACAGGGCCACGGGCTCGCCTTCTCCCTGGTCGCGTCGGTCCTGATCTGTGCGCTGCTGGGGGTGTTGAGCCACCACCTGGTGATGCGACCGCTGCGCGGCGCCAGCCCGCTGGCACGGGTCATCGCGACCCTTGGCATCCTGACTGTGCTCACCCAGGCCGTGGTGCTGGAATACACCGCCAAGCAGATCGTCTCCGTCTCACCGGTGCCGACCGAGGCGGTCACCCTGCCCGGTGACATCACCGTCGGGCGCTACGCGTTCTGGCTGGTCGGCATCGCGGCGCTGTTTGCGCTGCTGCTCACGGTGACCAGCGTGCGCACCCGGTTCGGCTACGCGATCTCGGCGGCTGCGGAGAACCCCCGCGGCGCCGGCGCCCTGGGCTGGTCGCCCGACCTTCTCGCCAGCGTCACCTGGGGCGTCGGTGGGGGCCTGGCCGCCGTCGCTGGCGCCATGATGCCGGCGACCACGTCGGGGTTCCTGTCGCCCATCACGTTCAGCATCCTGATCATCGGTGCCCTGGCCACGGCGCTCCTAGGCGGCTTCAAGTCCTACCCGCTCGCGCTGGCCGGAGGCCTCTTCATCGGCGTCGCCCAGTCGCTGGCCGGTCACTGGACCAATGTCCACCTCGAGGCGACCCACCGCCCGGGCATCCCTGACTCGCTGCCGTTCCTGGTGATCATCATCGTGCTGGTGCTGCGCGGCCGGGGACTGCCCCTGCGCGGCAGCATCAGCGACCGGCTCCCGCGAGTCGGCACCGGACGCACCCGCCCGGTGGCCGTCATCGGCACGATCGCCCTCGCGCTTCTCTGGGTCGGTCTCGGCGCCTCCAAGGACTGGTACGTCCCGGTCATCATCAGCGCAACCTTCGCGATCGTCGGGCTTTCCATCGTGGTCCTGACCGGCTACACCGGCCAGCTCTCCCTCGCGCAGTTCGCCCTGGCCGGCATCGGCGCCTTCACCGCGGCCAAGCTGGCCGCAGGCAGCGGGTGGCGGTTCGAGCCCGCCCTGGCCGCCGGTGTCCTCGTCGCGATGGCGGTCGGCTTCCTCTTCGGGCTACCGGCCCTGCGCACCCGCGGTGTCAACCTCGCCGTGATCACCTTCGGGCTCGGATTCGCCGTCTCCCAGCTGGTCTTCTCCAACA
Source organism: Nocardioides ginsengisegetis (assembly GCF_014138045.1). Taxonomy (NCBI): domain Bacteria; kingdom Bacillati; phylum Actinomycetota; class Actinomycetes; order Propionibacteriales; family Nocardioidaceae; genus Nocardioides; species Nocardioides ginsengisegetis. The sequence goes on along the minus strand of NZ_JACGXA010000001.1, from coordinate 3,261,471 downwards.
GCACCTACACCGAGCCCGCGCGGGTCCTTCCCCACGACCTCACCCTGCTCGGCATCCCGATCGACCCGATCACCCACGCGCGCAACTACGCGCTGCTGTGCCTCGTGGCGCTGATCGTGACCGCTCTCGGGGTCGCCAACATCCGCCGGGGACGCAGCGGCCGCCGTCTACTGGCCGTACGCACCAACGAGCGCGCAGCCGCCGCGATCGGCGTCAACGTCTTCGAAGCCAAGCTCTACGGGTTCACCCTCTCGGCCGCGATCGCCGGACTCGGCGGAGTGCTCCTCGCCTTCTCCAACCCCGCGGTCCTCTACCAGGCAGTGTTTTCGGCCGGCTCCTCGATCAGCGTGCTTGTGCTCACGGTAATCGGCAGCGCCGGCTACATCGCCGGCCCCATGGTCGGCTCGCTGCTCGCCTCGGGTGGAGTGATCACGCTGACGGCCTCAAGCGAGGCCACCAACGCAGCGGTGGAGGACGCCGCGAGCTGGCAGCAGTACCTGCCGCTGATCACCGGGGTTCTGCTCCTCGTGGTGCTGATCCTCAACCAGAACGGCATCTCGGAGCGGTTCGATGCGTGGACGCGACCTCTCCGCGCGCGGATCCCAGGGCTACGCCCGGCCGCTTGGCAGCCGCTGCCGAAGACGGTGCGTACGACGGTCCAGCCGCGCCGGCTCGTGGTGAAGGGACTCACCCAGCGCTTCGGCGGGTTCACCGCTCTCGAGGGCGTCGACCTGGAGGTCGGGCCCGGCGAGGTTGTCGGGCTGCTCGGGCCCAACGGCGCCGGCAAAACCACGCTGATCGACTGCGTGAGCGGGAACAATAGGCTCACCGCTGGTTCGATCGGCTGGGACGGCAAGGACATCACCCGCTGGGCGCCGTACCTTCGCTCCCGGTCCGGCCTGTCGCGCTCTTTCCAGTCCCTCGAGCTCTTCGACGACCTCACGGTCCGCGAGAACCTGCTCGCCGCCGCCGACCCGCGCGACCTGGCTGCGTACGTCACCGACCTCGTTTGGCCGGGGTACCCGCCGCTGCCGGCGACCGTGGTTGCCGCGGTGGAGGAGCTCCAGCTGGAGCCGCTGCTGGACCGTCGGGCCGAGGACCTCTCCTATGGTGAGCGCCGGCTGGTCGCGATCGCCCGGGCCGTCGCCAGCAACCCCTCGGTGCTGCTGCTCGACGAGCCGGCCGCCGGGCTGGACGAGACCGAGAGCGCCGAGCTAGGTCGCCTGATCCGCCGGCTCGCCGACGAGTGGGGCATGGGCGTGCTGCTCATCGAGCACGACGTCGCGCTGGTGCTCGACAACGCCGACCGGGTCGTGGTGCTCGACTTCGGCCACAAGATCGCCGAAGGCACCCCGGCCGAGATCCGCAACGACCCCGCGGTTCGCAAGGCTTACCTGGGCGAGGAGAACGAGTCCATCCCGGCAGTCGGGATGTCGGCCGCGCGGGCGACGACCGCTCCATGAGAACCGCGGCAGACCGAGACCACAAAGGTCGTCGATCGCGCGGACGACTGCGTCACCTCATACTGCCGACTGCCGAGCGGAGCTCTCACGAACACGTGCACGCGAACTCCGGTCTGCGCGCCTCTCGAGGAGCCCGAGGACCAGACCCATCGCCAGCCACATCACGGCGAGCTGCAGAAGCGACGCAGCACGGAACTGCCACAGCAGGTCCGACGGGACAAGCGCAGGTGCCTGCTCCCTCACGCGCGGCGCGAGAAGAAGTATCCCCGCGGTCAGGCCCGCCGACACCAGAACCGTCTGAAGCCTCACCATGACTGTCGACGCAGTGCGCTCCTGCAATCGGGCATGGATGGCGAAAGCGGCGCCCACCACGCTCACGCCCAGCAGGATGGCGAGCAGGTAGGTCAACGTCCGCGTGTTCACGGTTCCCGGGTCACCCACACCGGGAGGGTTGGCCGGCACCAAGATCGCCGGGATGAGCGCAAGCGCGAAGAACGCAAGGCCTCCGAGCGAGACCGAGCGTGTGACCTCGCTCGTGCCTGACAGGCGGTGTCGACTACTCGCGTAGACCACCGCAAACGCCAGGCCCAGGAGCACGGGGACGATGACCACGGTGAGGGTCCCGCCGATCTGCTGCTGAAGTCGGGTGACGCCCGCCCCTTCGGTATGGGCGTGTCCGCCAGCGCCGACGTCCTCGAGGGCGATCGCCCTTTCGAGCGCCGGTTCGACGAACCCCCACAGGATCGCGACCGCGCTGACACCCCCGGCCAGACCGGCGAGAGCACCCCGCCCCAAGCGTGTGGCCCACGGCTGCTTCATGTCAGTGGCATGGCACGCCGAAGGCGTGCCGTCCGTCGTGGGTGACTTCGTGGAGGAAGTTCGCTGCGCTCGCGGACAGAAGCGTGCCGTTCTCCTGGGTGAGCAAGACGACGAGGAGTACGGCGATCGCCGCCAGAGCCCACACCCAGGTCGGCACGACGGTCACAGCTTCGGAGCCGATGGAGGCCTGCTGGTTACCTGCATTCACGCTCTTGCTCCTGTTCGGTTGGTCAGCGCCGGATCTACGGCTACTGGCTCGTAGTGCGGTTCGTGGTGGTTGCGATTCGCGGGAGCGTCCAGTACGACCTGGGTCCTGGAGTGCAGGGTCCCGGAATCCACCTGGCCGGCGTGCTCGAGCACCTGCTGCAGAGCGTTGACCCAGTGCTCGAAGTAGGACCACGACGGGTCGGCGAGATCTTCGACCGAGTCCTCCCAAGCTTTGATCGAGGAGGCGAGCGCTTGCTGGAACTCCGGCCAGGCGTACCGACCGCTCGTGTGGGCGGCAACTGCCAGCGCGAAGGCGCGCAGCTCCCAGGGTTCGTCGAAGACCAGCTCCTCCGGGTGGAAGCCGAGGTCGCTGATCAGCGATTCGACCTCGTCTCGCTGTTCGAGGGTGGTGCTTGGAGACCCGAAGCCCGCAGTCATGAGGCTGCCTTCGTCGGGCCGACGCCGATCATGGAGTCCCGAGTCACGAGCTCGGCGAGCTGATCCTCGGTCCAACCGTCCGTGCCACCGGGACGCTGGGGCAGCACCCAGTAGCGAATCTCTGAGCTCGAATCCCACACTCGGATTTCGGTCGTGTCGGGAATCGGGAAGGAGAACTCGTCCGCCAGTACCTTTCGCGGCTCGCGAACCATGCGCGAGCGGTACTGCGGCTCCTTGTACCAGTTGGGCGGTGTGCCCAGCACGGGCCAGGGATAGCAGGAACACAATGTGCAGACGACCGCGTGGTGCACCTCATCGGTCACCTCGAGCACCACCATGTCCTCGCCCTGCATCCCCCCGATCTCGAGCTCCCGGCACGCAGCGGTGGCGTCCTCGAGGAGCCGTGCCTTGAACTCGGGGTCCATCCACGCCTTAGCGACGACCTTGGCGCCGAGCTGCGGACCCACTTCGTTCTCATAGATCTCGACGAACCTGTCCACCATGTCGGTAGTGAGCAGCCCCTTCTCGATCATCATCGACTCCAGCGCCTTGACGCGCGCGGCGACCTCTTTCTTCCCGCGATTTTCAATGCTCATCTGGGTGCCCCTTCGTGTTGGTGGACGACGTCGAGGTAGGGCTCCCAGGCGTCGAAGGTCGATGACGTGCGGGGCTCGGCATGCTCGTTCCCCCACAGTTCGCCCCCGTCGATCTGGATCGTGTAGAGGTGCTGTGGATCCTCGCCACGATCGTTGCCAGCTGCGTCGGGGAAGACGAACGAGCCCCGGTAGGCGATGACCGTGCCTACCTTGCCCCTGACGTACCTGGCCAGTCGTGTGTGGCCTTGCGGGGACGCGTCCCGCACGCGAACGACGTCGCCGACTTCAAAGCGTTGCGCTGTGTCCGTAGGCCTCTGCGCCGAACCGCCGTAAGTCACCACAGCGTCGACGAACTCCAAGAGCTCGGGGCTCGCCGCGTGCTCGGGTAGCGGGTCCTCGGGATGGGCGAGGTAGTGCTGCGTACGACGGTCGAGCTCCTCCGGGTCGATGTGGCCATGGCTGATGCCGTGGTGCTCGATCGAGTGCAGCCAGTGCTCGTAGTAGGAGGTAGTCAGGTAGGTGACGGGATCCATCAGCTCGATGCCGTGCCGGAAGGAGTCGATACCGAACCACCCCCCTCGAAAGCACGCCAGCTGCATCGCTGCGATCGCCTTTTCCCACTCAGCATCGAAGGGCGGCTCGGTAAGGGGCGCGTCGATAGCCCCGAAGCCGTCCATGCCACCCAGGTCATGCACTCCGTTCACGCGTTGCTCCCTGTGTCGGGCGGCGGCGGGAACCCGCCGATCGCAATCTCGAGTGCGTGCGCGACGCGCAGCACCGTGGCGTCGTCGAACTTCCTTCCGATGACCATGAGCCCGACGGGGAGTCCGTCGACGACTCCCGCGGGGACAGAACAGGCTGGGTGTCCCGTCACGTCGAAGGGCGCGGTGTTGGCCAACATCTCGGTCCCACGCGACAGGACCTCGGAGACCGACGCATCACGTCCCGGCAGTGGTGCCGCGCGGATCGGGGTGGTCGGCATGACCAGGACGTCGTACACGGAGAGCGCTGAGTCGTAGGCAGCGGCCAGGCTTCGTTCGAGGTTCCGCGCCATCGCGTAGTGGCGGCCGTGAGCCAGCCCGATGCTGTGCCGCCCAGCCAGGATGGTCATGTTCACCGACTCGGGGAACTGGTGGGGCCGCTGCTGTCGCCGCGTGCCGAAGTGCGCGATGGCGTCGGGATCGTACGCCCCTTTCCAGCTGGAGCCGAAGGCGTTGCCGTCGACCAGCTGTCGCAATCCGCCCTCAGTGGCGATGACACTGAACAGGGCCGGCGCCCGGAGGTGCCAGGGGATGGACACGCGTTCAGCAAGCAGTCCGGACGCCTGGAGAACGCTCACAGCCGCTCGGACTGACTCATCGACCTCGGGCTCGGAGTTCGCGTGATCGAACCCCTCGGACACGACGCCGATGCGCAGCCCGACCGCACCCTTGGTGAGCTCGTCGACATAGTCGACGGCGTCCATCGTGAGAGGTTGTCGGGGATCGAGTCCGTCCGGCCCCGCAATCACGGTGAGCATGCGTGCGACGTCGTTGACCGACCGTCCGGTGGGACCGAGATGATCGAGCGACTGTTCCACGGGGATTGCCCCCGTGTAGGGGACGAGCCCCCACGTCGGCTTGTGCCCGACGAGGCCGAGCCAGGCGGCCGGCACGCGGATGGATCCCCCCTGATCGCCCGAGATGGCCATGTCCACCTGGCCCGTCGCGACCAAGACACCACTTCCGCTGGACGAGCCGCCCGCGGATCGCTCGAGGTCCCAGGGGTTGAGCACGGGACCGGTCTTGCTCGTGTGCGAGCCGGCTGACATGCAGAGGTCCTCGCACACGGCCTTGCCTGCGATGACCGCACCCGCCGCCAGCAGACGGGTCACGACCGTCGCGTCCCGGCTCGGCATGAATCCCTGGAGCATGTGGGAGCCGTTCATCATGGGAACGCCAGCGACGCAGGTGTTGTCCTTGATCGCCACGCGTACGCCGGCGAGTGGACCCTCGGTCGTCTCCTGCAGGTGAGTGGTCACGTACCAGGCGCCCAGGACGTTGTCCTCGTCGCTCGGTCGAGACCATGACCGCTCGGGCACCGGCGGGGCCTCGTCGTCGTGCAGCGCCTCGACCAAGTCCCAGGACGCCAGCATTGCGTCGGCCGCTGCGACGTACTCGTTGAGATCCTCCGTCGACAGCCTGAGCCCGTAAGTCTCTGAGATGCTCGCGAACGAGCCGCTGTGAGGCCGATCAATCGTCATGTGTCCTCCGATAGCTGACTCGTCAGTGGTGCCCATCGAGGCGGACCACGTCTCCGCCACGCCGGCCATCAAGAACGCCTGCCCAGCATGCTCTGGGGGACCGTCACCGCCTCCGCGTGGCGGACCCCGTCCCTGGCGGCCCCGACGACTGCGTGGGCGACCAGCGCTGTCGCCACAGGAGCGTTCGGCAGCATGCCGCGGGCGAGTCGCCCTCGGCCGGGCTCGGCAGCGAGGAACAGCTCGAGGTGGTCCCCTCTAGGCGTCAGGGGCTCGACACTGTCCTCGCTGCCGCGCTCGGGAGCCGTTCAAGGGGAGTGGTCGTCTACGGAGTCGGTGACGCCGTCAGGCTGGGGCGTGAACAGGTCGGTGGTCGGGAACCCGTTCGAGGTTCACCGCTGCGGCATCGATCGCGGCAGACTGGTGGGTGAGCAGACCAAGATGTTCGGTCGAGGCCCAGCCCAGGTAGGGGTCGACGACGTCGGTCTTGATGCCGGAGAGCTCCTCCATGACGGCGAGGCCGTAGAACGGCACCGTCCAACGGGAATAGCCGCCCTCGTGCAGGAACACCAGCCGTCCCTCGCACAGCTCATCCGCCAGCGCCATCATCTTGCGGGTGAGCTCGCGATAGCCCTCAGAATGCATCTGCATCCGGCCCATGGGATCCATGTGACCTGCGTCGAAGCCGCTGGGGATGATGATGATGTCCGGGCGGAACTTCCGGAGGGCCGGAATGACGATCCGGTCGTAGACGTCGTTGTAGGCGGCAGCGGAGCAACCAGCAGGCAGCGGGATGTTGAGGTTCGTTCCAACGGCGTCGCCTGCGCCGATCTGCTCCACGAATCCGTTGTCCGGGGGGAAGAGACGGTCCTGGTGGATGGAGATGGTCAACGCCCTGGGCTCGTCGTACAGCGCGGCCTGGGTGCCGTTGCCGTGGTGGACGTCCCAGTCGACGAGTGCCACTCGCTCCACACCGAGCTCCTCGAAAAGGTGGCGCGTGGCGATGGCCGCGTTGGAGAAGACGCAGAAGCCCACGGATTGCTCCGGCTCGGAGTGGTGCCCGGCGGGACGGAGCAGCGCGTATGCATTGTCCACCTCGCCCTTCATGACGGCCTCAACGGCAGCGATCGCCCCACCGGCGGCAAGCGACGCGATCTCGAAAGTGCCTCGGGGGATCGGAGCGAAGGTCCCAACCTCGCCGCCCAACGGTAGGGCGGACAGCTCCCTGGTCGCGTCGATCATCTCCTGGGTGTGGACGCGGCCCAGCTCCGCGTCGCTCGCATTACGGGGCACCACGCGGATGAGTTGGTCGAGCAGTCCGCTCACATCGAGCAGGTTGCGGAACCTGCGCACGACCTCCAGGTCGTACACGTGCGTGTCGGGCTGGATCGTCATGCCGTCCGGGTGTACGAAGCCGGCGTCCTGCCCCAGGTTGAACCAGGCGTACTTCTCGTGCCAAACGAATCCGGTGCGTCGTGCCATCAGCTGTGCCTTCTTTCATGGAGGAGAAGCAGGACTGTCGAGATCAGTTCACGGCCTCGGCCCGTTCTGTGACGCGGACCACGTGCCTATACCGATGGTGCGGCGTCCGCGTTCAGGCCGGATACAGGGAGAGCGCAAAATTCGTCGCGGAATCGCTGCGGAAATCCACAGATCCAGGTAGCGCCGCTAGCCCGCTGCCGATGCATGCCCCCGGGAACCGGCGCTGATGCTTGCCTCACACGGGCGCCTTCCCGCTCCTCCCTCTCTTTGTGGTTTCGACCAACGACCCGGGAGATCTTCTCGGATTCTCGTTACCCGCGGTCGTGGGCTAGGCAGCACTCTCGCCATGAGAGCGGTGCCAACGACAAGTGGAAGGAACGGATGATGACTGGGATCGGGGAGATTGCAGAGAACTTCTTCGAAGCCTGCGAGGCCGGCGGCGGATGGGAGAGTTGCCAGCCTTACTGCCATCCGGACGCCACATTCGCGGCCCAGGCAGCCGCCCTCGAGGGCGTCGACAGCGTCCACACCTACACGGAGTGGATGAAGGGTCTTTTCACCCCCGTGCCCGACGGCCGTGCAGAGATCAGAACGTTGGCCGTAGACAACGTGCGAAGCAAGGTGCTCGTCTACGGAATCTTCCATGGCACTCACACCGGCGAAGGCGGCCCGGTCCCGCCCACCGGGAAGAAGTTGGCAACTGACTCCGTCTACGACATGTCCTTCGACGACGGCAAGATCCGCCACATCACGAAGATCTGGAACGACGGGGCCTCGATGCAACAGCTCGGATGGGTCTGACGAGCCGACAAATGGACTCCGCCATCGACCCCCGGCTCACCTGTCCACGCACCCTCCCACGCCGGGTGCCCGAGGACTACCAGCCTCCGTACCCGAGCTACAGCGCCCGCGCTGCGACACGGATTGACCAGGTCGTCATGTCCTGCCTGGGCGTCCAGTACGCCACCGAAGCTCAACCTGAGCAGGCCTTCGAGGCGATGCAGCACATCATCTCCATGTTCTCTGGCCCGGACGGACCGAGGCACCACGACCTCTCCTACCACCGCGACAACCAGGACCACCACAACCTCATGGTCGTCGCGTACTGGCTCGACCCTGCGGCGTACGCCCGCTGGTCGTCCTCCCCGATGGTCGCCGACTGGTGGGAGTCCGACGACCGACTTCAGGACGGATTGGGCTACTTCCGCGAGACGCACTGTCCCCGTCTGGAGCAATTCGAGACCATTTACGGCTATCAGAACGACTTACCCGGCATCGGCGCGGTGATGGGCGCCGTTACCGGCGAGATCAACGAGCATGGCTACTGGGGTTCCATGCGTGAGCGGTTCCCTCTGTCGCAGACAGACTGGATGTGGCCTTCGGGAGGGCTGACCGTCGCATCGGGCAATCCGGCAGATGGTGGCCGCGTCGTCGTCAAAGGTCATGACAACATCGCCGTGATCCGATCCGGTCAGGACTGGAAGCACGCCGCCCCGGATCAGCAGTCCCTCTATCTCGACAAAATCCAGCCGACGCTCGTCGACGGCATGAACTTCTTGCGAGACAACGGCCAGGCTGTCGGGTGCTACAGCAACCGCTTCGTCCAGAGCATCGATCTTGACGGCACCCTCCTCGGGGAGACCTACAACGTCGGCCACTGGAGTTCTCTGGCCGCCCTCGAGCGCTGGGCCGAGACCCATTCCACTCACCTGCGCATCTTTGCGACGTTCGTCAAGATGGCTGCCACCCTCGAGGAGCTCCGTCTCTACCATGAGGTCTCGGTCTCGGACGGCTCGAACCAGACGTCCGAGTACATCAACTGCCATCCGGCGACCGGAATGATGCGGGACGTGTGCCGCTGACGACCCAGGTGTGACTAGATGAAATTCGTCAGCTGGGTACTTTCGCGACGACCTCTTGCAAGGGTCACGCGGTCGTGACTGACTTCAACCTCTCCCCGGATTCGCGGCTGATCCCGCAGGCCACGATCGCGGTTGCGGACGCACGCTAGGCGGCAGATCCGGGCGTATCCTCACGCTCCGACCCGTCTACGACCCGGATCGCGAGCCAGTCGCCTATCTGGCGAGCCATGGGACCTGGGACCACCGGCGCTCCCGTAGCCTTCCTCTGTTTCGCCTGCCTGACCGACCCGATGAACGCCTCTGAGTGATCTGGAGTAGTCGTGAGCGCAACGGTGCCGAACCCGCTGGAAGTGCTCTCCCTGCGCGAACTGCAGAGGCGGACGAGCATGAAGTGGCGCGTTCACCCTCGCGACGTACTGCCATTGTGGGTGGCCGAGATGGACGTACTGCTCGCCGCACCTATTGCTGATGCCCTGCGTGACGCCATCGACGCCGGGGACACCGGATATTCGGCTGGTGAGGACTATGCAGTTGCCGTGAGCGCCTTCGCCTCGACCAGGTGGGGCTGGGGAGGGTTCCCAGCGGAGACCGCTTCGATCGTGCCCGACGTGATGATGGGAATCGTCGAGGTGCTCCGGTTGATCACGGAGCCAGGCGATCCGGTCATCGTCAACGCTCCCGTCTACCCGCCGTTCTATGCGTTCGTCAGCCACGGCGGCTGGCGAGTCGTCGAATCCGGCCTCACCCCCGTGGGACGCATCGATCTCAACGAGCTCGAAGGCGCCTTTCGCCAAGCGCGAGCATTGAGTCCTCGCGCCGTCTACCTGCTCAGCAATCCGCACAACCCGACCGGGGCAGTGCATACCCGCTCCGAGCTGGAGAGTGTTGCCGCGCTGGCCGAGCAGCATGGTGTTCGTGTGATCGCCGACGAGATCCATGCACCTCTGGTCCTGGCTGGCGCCAGATTCACGCCCTACCTGTCCGTGCCGGGCACCGAGGACGCGTTTTCGCTGATGTCGGCTTCGAAGGCATGGAACCTCGCTGGCCTGAAGGCCGCCCTGGTGGCGGCCGGGCCTGTGGCCGCTGCGTCGGACCTGGCACGGATTCCGGAGGAGGTCAGTCACGGGCCGAGTCACCTTGGCGTCATCGCCCACACAGCGGCATTCCAGCACGGGGGCGTCTGGCTCGACGCGCTGCTGGGCGGACTGGACGCCAACAGGAGGCTGCTCGGCGAGCTCCTCTCCGAACACGTTCCCGAGGTTGGTTACCTCCGGCCCGAAGGCACGTATCTCGCTTGGCTCGACTGCCGAAGTCTAGGCATTGACACACCAGCGAGCGGCGGCACAGGCGCAGTCTCCGACCTTGCGGGTCCAGCACGATATTTCCTGGATCATGCACGCGTCGCACTGAGTTCTGGGCACGTCTTCGGAACCGGCGGGAGCGGACATGTCCGCCTAAACTTCGCGACCTCGACCACCATTCTCACCGAGGCGATCACTCGCCTCGGAGAGGCCTCAACTGGTCGACCTTCCTAGACAGCGTGTCGTCTCCGGCCGACGCCCAGCCATACCCGACCCCGACCCCGCAGTCAGCGGCATCGGTGACGGTTGTCCGCTTCCTCGACGGCAAGCTGATCAAGGTGCGCCAGTGCCGTGCTCCCGCCTACGTCGTGCACCTGATGGGTCTCAAGGTTCCTCTCATATCCCAGTGCGAGGTCTAGCTGCGGTGAAGGATCTCCGCGTGCGCTTTATCGGCGGAGGGCGTCAACTGGCTTCGTACGACCACCGTACGCGCGGCGGCATCGGGCGATTGCTGGCTCGACCCGGCATTCAACGTTGGAATCACCGGCGCGAGCCCTTCCTGCCGGTAGCGAGGACATCAGAGTCACAGCCTGAAGGTGGTCGCTGAACTCCGACTACCAGCGACGTCGCGGACGGGGTCCGGATGCCTGCTAACGCACACCGAGGCTCGGTCGAAGGTGCGTGTACCCCCTGCGTACCCCCGATGTTCAATCTGTGCGATTCCAAGAGTTGCTGGGCTTCAATCCCGAGCGCTCGGGAGGCGGGCAAGTGCGGGCTCCGGCCATTCGCAATGAGAAGGTCAGGGGTTCGAATCCCCTCAGCTCCACCACCAGACCCAGGTCGCTGACCTGGGTCTTTTTCGTTCCCGCGGCTCGGCAGCTTCGTCATGGCTCCCGGCCCCCCATCGTGCCCCCTCGCGTGGCTCATCCGGGCCATTGCCGATCTCGGCCGGCCAGCAGGAGCCTTGGGTGATTGGTCCGAACTGGAGGAAGGCAGCGACCTCATGAAAAGGGCATCTCTCTCGCTGGCGCTCACCGTGGTCCTCGGGCTCACCGGCGCCGGCCTCGCAGCACCCGCATCCGCGGCCGGCGGAGCGCTGGCCGGCACGTGGACGTCAGTCGACACTGACGGAAGCGCCCAGACCTTGAGCATCGTGGGCTCGGGAAGGCACGCCTACTCGGTGATCTACTACGACGAGTCCGCCACGAGCGCGTGCGGCGGCAACCCCGCCCTGGTCACCGGCCCGGGCTTCGTGGACGGCAACGACCTGGTCACGGCCGGGCCTCTCGTCTGCCTGCCGGGCGGCAACGTGTTCAGGTCACGCATCACGCTCGGCTATGCCTACGACGCCGGCAGCGACACGCTGACCGACGACTTCGGGATCGTCTGGCACCGGGCCTGACGGGGTCACGGCCCCGGCGTCGACACCACGCGTGACGCGACGACGAGCCCGGCGGCCCACCCGGGCGCGCGCCCGTGGGCCGGGGGCTCGAGCGTGTTCATGTCGTGGCCGCTGCTCGCCAGGAGCCACGAGACGAGCGAGTTGGAGTTCCACATCTCACCGGCGCCGAGGTCGTCCCGGCCCCACGTCGCGTTGGGGAACGACGGCAGGAGGGCGAGAAGACGCTGCGCCCGGCCCGGATCGGTGCTCAGTCGCTGGGGGCTGTCGACGGCCTCGTCCACGTCCGGGATGACGCCGTTGCGCCAGCAGTGCACCTCGTAGCGGAACATCCGCGAGCGACCCAGCCAGCCCAGCCCGACCGGGCCCTCGCACACCACGCCGCGGTCGGGGTCGTCGAGGCTCCACACCGGGGCCATCTCGATGACGAACGCCTCCGACCCGAGGCACACCTCGAGCGCCGCGTGGTAGAGGTCGCACCGCTCACGTCGCTCGAGGTGGGCACTGACCCACTCGAAGATCCGCCCGTTGGTCCGCACGCAGTGCGTGTTGTCGCCGGCGCCGAGCGGCAGCCAGTAGAGGTCGACGCTCGCGGAGGTCGGCTGCCCGTCCGTGACTACAGCCAGGTGACGAGGCGTACGACGGTGCCGCCGGTCGACGAGCGCAGGTGCACCAGGTCGCACAGCTGGTGGGCGAGGTAGACGCCGCGGCCACCGGTCCCGTCGAGCGGTGGGGTCTGGCGGCCGACGAGCGCGTCGGTGATGACGCCGTCGTCCTCGAACTGCGCGACCATCGCACCCGGCTCGCGCCACAGCCGCAGCACGCCGCGGCCGCCGCCGTGCTGGATGCTGTTGACCGCGATCTCCCAGCCGGCCACGGACAGGTCCTCGATGCGCTCCTCGGTGACGCCGCAGGACGTCCCGAAGTCCTGGAGGGCCGTGCGGACGAGGCCGGCCGACGGCGCGTCGTAGGCGAGCGTCCGGGCGTCCGCGGGCGGCGCGGGCAGAGGAGCGGCGAAGGTCCGGTCGACGAGCAGCCCGTCGTAGAACGGCGTGGTCGTGAAGCCGTCGTGGTCGTAGCGCAGCGGGTGGGTGCGCAGCGACTCCGCGACGACGTACGCCGGGAGCCCGGTGATGTCGTAGGGGCAGACCAGCAGCCAGCCCGGGCCGCCGTCGAACTGCCGATTGAGCAGCAGCTCGTGCAGCCGGCACTCGTCGAACTCCTCCGGGCGTCGTCCCGGCCACGCCGGCTCACCCACCCCACGCATCGCCCTCCCGGCCTCCTCGCCGAGGGACACGAACTCGGCCCAGAGGGCGATGATGCGGGCCGGGTTGCTCCCGGCCTCCGTCATGTCCAGCCACTCGACCCGACGGGCGTCGTCACCCAGGGCGTCGCGCAGCTGGGCGAGACGCTGGGTCGGCTCGGCGACCAGGACGGCCTCGTCGCGCTCGACGCCGTCCCGGACGAATCCGCCGACCAGGTCGAGGAACTCCGCGTCGTCGCGGTAGCACAGCGTCGCGTGCTCGAAGCGGGGCATGGCCTCGTGTGCCAGGGCGCTCATGCCGCGCTCACCCCCGGTGCGGGGTCAGGGCAGGCCGCGCACTTCTGGAGAGGGCCGCTGGCCGCCGAGTGCCCGGTTGCGACCCGGGGAACGCGCACCCTTCGAGAGTAGTCCCGATGTGCGGGGGAGTCACCCGTTGGGACCACACCAATCAAGGCCCGGATGGCACGGATGTGCCGGGGGTTCCCCGCGGGGCGCGGCCGGGGGATAGGCTGGGTGCAGCAGCGACCCTCATCTCGAGGCTCGCAGGCCCCACGCTCATCGCGGACCATCGGTTCCGGGATGTCGGTCTCCATGTCAGGTCCCGGAGATCGGGTGGATCGAGTAGCGCCGCCGGACCGTCTTCCTGGCTCAGTCCGCTCGGCGTCTCGTCGCTCCCGGTCGCGGGGCTGCCTGCAGCGCTGCTACCGGCCGTGGCGTGGCGCCACGGCATCCGGAGGAGGAGTCTTGGCTCGACGAGGCCAGCGTCAGGGGGGCGGTGTCCGCACCGCCCCGCGCAACCAGCGGCGTGCCCGCAACCTCGACAACGAGGGCGTCATCCCGGTCCTCGCGCGCGCCGTGCGCGAGGTCGAGGCCGGGGCCCAGCGCGGCCCGGTCAACCCGTCCGGCCGCGCCACCTTCCAGGCCCTGGCCCAGCTGGTCCGCGAGGAGCGGGCTCGGGTGAAGGCCGACGAGGAGGGCACCGAGGCGCACCGCGCCGAGCAGCTCAAGCGCCTCGACGGCATCGCCACGATCATGGCCAAGACCGCCGCCCGCGACACCTCCCTGCTGCAGCTCCTCGCCGAGGACGCCGTGGTCACCGAGTCGGCCCGCTCCCGCAAGCGCGAGATGCTCAAGGCCGCCGGCATGGAGCCCACCCCGGACCCGGTCGCCCCGACCGAGCCCAGCGCCGCCCCGCCGCAGAACGAGAAGCGCGTGCTGCCGCAGTCCGTGGTCTCGCGCCAGCTGGCCAACCCCTTCCTCGTCCCGGACTTCAGCGCCGCCGAGCAGCAGCCCCGGCCGCGCACCGGCCGGCTCGCCTCGTGGGAGCTCCTCGGCCCGCTCTTCCGCTCCTTCGAGTACGGCGGCTCCTCCTCGTGCATGCCGCTGCCCGAGCCGACCTCGCTCCGGGCCCCCGGCGGCCACGAGCTGATGCCCCACCAGGCCGGGGTGGTGGCCGCGGCCGCCAACGGCCACCGCACCTTCCTGCTCGCCGACGAGCCCGGCCTCGGCAAGACCGCCCAGGCGCTGCTCGCCGCCGAGGCCGCCAACGCCTACCCGCTGCTGGTCGTCGTCCCCAACGTCGTCAAGACCAACTGGGCGCGCGAGGCCGGCATCTGGACCCCCAACCGCACCGCCACCGTCATCCACGGCGACGGCCACACCATCGACGGCTTCGCCGACATCGTGGTCGTCAACTACGAGGTGCTCGACCGCCACGTCGGCTGGCTCGGCGACTTCGGCTTCCGCGGCATGGTCGTCGACGAGGCCCACTTCATCAAGAACAAGACCTCGCAGCGCTCCCAGCACGCGCTCCAGCTCTCCGAGCGGATCCGCACCCGCACGGTCCGCCCGCTGCTGATGGCGCTGACCGGCACCCCGCTGATCAACGACATCGAGGACTTCCGGGCGATCTGGCAGTTCCTCGGCTGGATCGACGACAAGAAGCCGCTCCCCGCGCTGATGGCCGCGCTGGAGGAGACCGACATGACGCCCGCCGACTTCGGCTTCTACCCCGCCGCGCGCAACGCCGTCATCGACATGGGCATCGTCCGGCGCCGCAAGGTCGACGTCGCCGCCGACATCCCGGCCCGCCGGATCGCCGACCTCCCGGTCGAGCTCGACGACGAGGCCGGCCGCTCGATCCGGGCCGCCGAGCGGGAGCTCGCGCGACGTCTCGTGCACCGTTACGAGACCGCGCTCGCGACCCGCACGTCCGGCATCACCGTCGAGGGCATCGACCACGAGCTCGTACGCCGCGTGGCGACGTGGGAGCGCGAGGACACCACGACGACCAAGTCCGACGAGAACGTCTTCACGATGATGCGGCGGATCGGCCAGGCCAAGTCCGGCCTCGCGGCCGACTACGCCGCCCAGCTGGCCCGCAACGTCGGCAAGGTCGTCTTCTTCGCCAAGCACATCGACGTCATGGACGCCGCCCAGGAGCTCTTCGACAAGCGCGGCATCCGCTACTCCTCGATCCGCGGCGAGCAGTCGACCAAGGTCCGCCAGAAGAACATCGACGACTTCGTCAACGACCCCGACGTCGCGATCGCCGTCTGCTCGCTGACCGCCGCCGGCGTCGGCCTGAACCTCCAGGTCGCCTCCAACGTCGTGCTCGCCGAGCTGTCCTGGACCGACGCCGAGCAGACCCAGGCCATCGACCGCGTGCACCGCATCGGCCAGGCCGAGCCGGTCACCGCGTGGCGGATCATCGCGGCCCAGACGATCGACACCAAGGTCGCCGAGCTCATCGACAGCAAGGCCGGCCTGGCCGCGGTCGCCCTCGACGGCTCGGACGAGGAGATCTCCTCCTCCGCCGACGTCCAGCTCGAGGCGCTCGTCGCCCTGTTGACCGACGCGCTGACCGAGAAGCTGGGCCTGGGCGCGTGAGTCAGCCGCCGAGGAGCGCGAGCACCTCGGCGGTCGGGCGGACGTCGCCGAACGAGCGGTAGACCGTGTGCAGCGTCGCGTTGTGCGTCGCGTCGTCGACCGCCGCGCACGCGTCGGCCACGAGCACGACCCTGTAGCCCAGCGTCGCGGCGTCCCGGACCGTCGACTCCACGCACACGTTGGTCACCGTGCCGGTCACGATCACGGTGTCGACCGACCGCTCCGCCAGCAGGTCGTGCAGGTCGCACAGCCCCGGGAAGAACGCGCTCGGCACGCTCTTCTCCACGTGCAGGTCACCCGCCTGTACGCCGGCCTCCGCGGCTGGTTCGCCCCCGGACGCGGCGTACAGCGTCGCCACGTCCGCTCCGTAGAAGGCCACGGCCGCGGGTGTCGGCGGGCCGGACGTCGGCCGGACCCAGGCCACGACGCCACCGGCGTCGCGCACGGCCGTGGACAGGGCGCGGACCTGGGGCAGGATCCCGGCGCAGTAGGGGTTCTGCTCGACGAAGAACGGCACCACGTCGACCACGACCAGCGCGGTCCGGGCCGGCACGATCGACTCGTGGGCGAAGCGGCGACCCCGCCGGGACTCGTGCCGGGCGTACTCCCGCGGCGCGATCCGCCACTCGTGCAGCACGGCGCTCACACCCTCCGCGAGGACAGGATCCGGGTGACCTCGATCCGGATCGCGACCCGGCTCGGGTTCTCGCGGGGGACCTTGTAGCGCGCGGCGTACATCGCGACCGCCCGCGCCACCGACGCCGGGTCGGCGACGACCACGCCCGTGCCCTCGAGCGTCGACCAGCGGGCCCGGTCGACCTGGCACGCGGCCACCGGCCCCGGCGAGGCGAGGTGCGCGGCCTTGCGCGACGAGCCGCCGGTGATCACCCAGGCGCAGCGCTCGTCGCGGTCGAGCGCGACGCCGACGGGCACGACGTGCGGACGTCCGTCGGGGCGGATGGTCGTGAGCGTGCACAGGTGCCGCTCGGTCCAGAACGCCAGCAGGTCGGGCGGGAAGTCGTCCCAGTCGGGGGTCCACGAGGTCACCGGCGCCATGGTGCCACCGGCTACCGTCGCCGGCATGCAGCCCTTCGTGCGTGTCCTGTCCGCCGGCCTGGACACCGCCCTGGACCGGACGGTCGCGCCCGGCTACACGCGGGTCGGTCTCGCCGTGCGCCGGCACCTGCCGACCTGGCCCGCCGACCCGACCCTCGGCTCGATGGCCGGCAAGGTCGTCGCGGTCACCGGCGCGACCTCCGGGCTCGGCCTCGCGACCGCCGAGGGCCTCGCGGCGCTCGGCGCCGAGGTGCGGCTGGTGGTGCGCGACCCCGACAAGGGCGGCCGGGTCGTGCGCCAGATCGCCGGCCGGGTCCCGGGCGCCCGGCTGCACGTCGACCGGTGCGACGTGGGCGACCTCGACGACGTACGACGCTTCGCGGGCGAGCTCGACGCCGGCCGCCTCGACGTGCTGGTGCACAACGCCGGGGCCATGCCGCCCGAGCGCACCGAGTCGGCGCAGGGCCACGAGCTGACCATGGCGCTGCACGTCCTCGGGCCGGTGCTGATGACCGAGCTGCTCCGCGACCGGATGGCCGGCGGCCGGACGGTGCTGGTGACCAGCGGCGGGATGTACGGCCAGCGGCTGCGGGCCGACGACCCGGAGTACCTCACCGGCGACTACTCACCCACGACGGCCTACGCCCGGAGCAAACGCGCCCAGGTCGAGCTCCTGCCCGTCCTGCAGGACCGCTGGGACGGCATCGACGTGCACGCCACCCACCCCGGCTGGGCCGACACCCCGGGCGTCGTCGACTCGCTGCCGACCTTCCACAAGGTCACCGGGCCGCTGCTCCGTGACGCTGCGGGCGGCGCCGACACCACGGTCTGGGTCGCGGCCGCCGAGCCGGCCCCGCCCGGGGGACTGCTGTGGCACGACCGGCGCGCCCGGCCCACCCACCTGCTGCCCCGCACCCGCACCGACGCCGCCGAGCGCGACCGGATGTGGACCTGGGTGGAGGAGAGCCTGGGGCTCTAGACCCAGCGCTGGAACCAGATCCGGTCCAGCCACTCTGAGTGGGTCAGGAGCTGGTTGGTGAAGATCGGCCAGAACCACGCGAAGTTGATCAGCGCGATCACGAAGTAGGACCCGGCCGCGATCACCCCGGCCGTGCGCCGCGGCGAGGGCTGCGTCGAGGTCCCGATCATCTTGCCCATCGCCAGCGTCAGCGCGAGCACCACGAACGGCAGCGTCACGACCTCGTAGAACAGGAAGATAGGCCGGTCGTCGTACTGCAGCCACGGCAGCCAGGTCGAGGCGGTGCCGACGACGGCGATCCCGAAGCGCCAGTCGCGGCCGCCGACCCAGGTCGCCACGGCGTAGAGCAGCGCGAGGATCCCGGCCCACCAGATCGCGGGGGTGCCGATCAGCAGCACCTGCCGCAGGCAGTCGCTGTCGGGCGAGGCGTGGCAGCCCTGGGTGCCGGGCTTGATGTCGACGTCGGCGGCGACGCCGACCGGCCGGTTGAGGAGCAGCCAGCCCGACGGCTTCGAGGCGTAGGTGTGCGTCGAGTCGTTCAGGAAGTGGGTGTGGAACATGTAGACGTCGCGGTGGTAGTGCGCGAGCGAGTCGAGCGACTGCACGACCTCCCCGAATCCCGAGGCGTCCTTCTGGTCCCGCGTCGGCCAGTCCTTGCCACCGGCGTAGTGGGTGTACTGCGTGGCCGACAGGTGCGTCTCGTACTCCTGGGCGTGGATCAGCCAGCCGGTCCACGACGCGACGTACACGACCAGGGCCACCATCACGACCTGCACGAACGCCGGGATGCCGTCGACCACGGCCGCCTTCAGGACCGGCCAGCGGACGCCGAACGAGCGCCGCGCGCCGGCGCTCCACAGCCAGGTGAGCACGCCGAACGCCGCGAGCGGGTAGGCCGCCTCCCACTTGCTGCCGAGCGCGAGACCCCAGGTGATGCCGCCGAGCAGCAGCCACGGCCGGAACAGCACCCGGCGCACCGGACCCCAGCCGCCGCCGGTCACGGGCTCGGGCTGGAGCCGGGCGATCCGGGCGCGCAGCCAGAAGCGGTCGTTGACCAGGCAGGCCACCCCGCAGAGCACGAAGAAGGCGACGAAGATGTCGAGCAGCGCCAGCCGGGACAGCACGAACTGCAGGCCGTCGAAGCTCAGCAGCAGGCCGGCGACCAGCCCGAGCGCGGTCGAGCCGGTGATCCGGCGGGCCAGCCGGCACATCACCAGGATCATCAGCGAGCCGACGACCGCGGCCGCGATCCGCCAGCCGAACGGGTCCATGCCGAAGGCCTTCTCGCCCATCGCGATCAGCCACTTGCCGACCTCGGGGTGGACGATCATCGACGGACCGTCCTTCCACTGGTCCATGGTGTGGCCGTCGAGGATCTGCGCGTTGGCGTTGGGCTGGTAGTCCCGGACGTAGCCGAAGTGCGCCAGCGACCAGGCGTCCTTGGCGTAGTAGGTCTCGTCGAACTCGAACTCGTGCGGCGACCCGAGGTGCCACACGCGCAGGAAGAACGAGAAGAGCATGACCGCGATCGCGGACGCCCAGCCGACGACGGGGTCCTCGAAGTCCACGGCGGCCCGGGCCCGGACCCACGCGGAAGGGATCGCCCGGCGGGCGGTCGGCGCGGGGGTCGTCACGGGGGTGAACAATACGTCCCTGCCATGATCGGTCCGTGACTCCCGAACCCGGCGTGCTCGTCCTCGCCGCGACCCCGATCGGTCGCGTGGGCGACGCCCCGCCTCGGCTGGCCGAGGAGCTCGCCACCGCCGACGTCGTGGCGGCCGAGGACACGCGCCGGCTCAAGCGGCTCACCTCGGACCTCGGGGTCACGATCACCGGTCGCGTCGTGTCCTACTTCGAGGGCAACGAGACCGCCCGCACGCCCGTCCTGCTCGACGCTTTGCTCGCCGGCGAGCGGGTCCTGCTCGTCACCGACGCGGGGATGCCCAGCGTCTCGGACCCCGGCTACCGGCTGGTGGCCGCCGCGGTCGAGGCCGACGTGCTCGTGACCGCCGTGCCCGGTCCGTCCGCCGTGCTCACCGCGCTCGCGGTCTCCGGGCTGCCCGTCGACCGGTTCTGCTTCGAGGGCTTCCTGCCGCGCAAGGCGGGCGAGCGCTCGCGCCGCCTCGCCGGGCTGGCGAAGGAGGAGCGCACGATGGTCTTCTTCGAGGCGCCGCACCGCACCGAGGCCGCGCTGGCCGCGATGGCCGAGGCCCTCGGCGGCGACCGGGCGGCCGCGGTCTGCCGCGAGCTCACCAAGACCCACGAGGAGGTACGCCGCGGGCCGCTCGACGACCTCGTGGCGTGGGCCGCCGAGGGCGTGCGCGGCGAGGTCACCATCGTCGTGTCCGGGGCCCCGGAGGCGGCCGGTGTCGCCAACGACGCGGCCAGCCTGCTCGCCGCCGTCGCCGACCGCGAGGGGTCCGGGATGCCCCGCAAGGAGGCGATCGTGGAGGTGGCGAAGCTGGCCGGCGTGCCCAAGCGCGAGGTCTACAACCTGGTGCACGGGGCATGAGCGGGCGCGTCACGTCGTACCTCCACGACGGGCTGACCTTCGACGTCCGCGACGAGGGGCCGCTCGACGGCACCCCCGTCCTGCTCCTGCACGGCTTCCCCGAGCGCGCCAGCACCTGGCGGCACGTCGCACCGCTCCTGCACGCGCAGGGCTTCCGGACCGTCGCGCCCGACCAGCGCGGCTACTCGGCCGGCGCCCGGCCGCGTCGCCGCCGCGACTACACGCTGCCGCTGCTGGTGGACGACGCCGCGGCCCTGATCGCCGAGGTCGGCCGCCCGGTGCACGTCGTGGGGCACGACTGGGGCGCCGCCGTCGGCTACCTGCTGGCCGCCGAGGGCCCCGAACTCGTCCGCACCCTGACGGCCGTCGCCGTGCCGCACAATGCGGCCTTCGCCCGGGCGATGACGCGGTCCCGCCAGGGCCTCGCGTCCTGGTACATGCTCGCCTTCCAGCTGCCGCGGGTCCCCGAGCTGCTCGCTCGGCGGGCCGGCGGGCCGATGGAGCGGGCCTTCGCCGACGGCGGCATGACGCCCGAGGAGATCGCGACGTTCCGCCGCGAGATCGTCGAGCAGGGCGCGCTGACCGGGGCGCTGAACTGGTACCGCGCGATGCCGTTCACCCGACCCGGCGCGGTCTCTCGGCGGGTCGCCGTGCCGACCACCCTGGTCTGGGGCGACGCCGACTCCGCGGTGCTGCGGTCCACCGTCGAGTGCACCGCCGACTGGGTCGACGGCGACTACCGGCTCGTCGTGCTCCCCGGCGTGAGCCACTGGATCCCGACCCAGGCGCCCGAGGAGCTCGCCCGCCACGTCCTCGAGAGAATCACCGCATGAGCGTCGACCGCCCGACCCGCGCCCGCGCCGGCACCGAGGAGAAGTCCGGCAGCCGCCGCGACCGCGAGCGCCCGCCGGCCCCCGAGCCGCTGCCGCACCCGGTCGTGGACAACCACTGCCACCTCGACATCGCCGACGCCGACCACCCCGACGGCTGGTTCTCGACCGAGGAGGCGCTGCGGGCCGCGGCCGCCGTCGGCGTACCCCGCATCGTGCAGATCGGCTGCGACCTCCCGGGCGCCCGCTGGGCCGTCGAGGCCGCCCGCACGTACGACGCCCTCGTCGCCGGCGTCGCCCTGCACCCCAACGAGGCGCCCCGCCACGCGGCCGCCGGCACGCTCGACGAGGCGATGGCCGAGATCGAGGCGCTGGCGCAGGCGCACGACAAGGTGCGCGCCGTGGGGGAGACGGGGCTCGACACGTTCCGCACCGGCGAGGACGGCCGGGCCGCCCAGGAGGAGTCGTTCCGCCGCCACATCGACCTGGCCCGGCGCCTCGACAAGACCCTGGTGATCCACGACCGCGACGCCCACGACGACGTGCTGCGGATCATCGACGAGGAGGGGGCGCCCGACCGTTGGGTGATGCACTGCTTCTCCGGCGACCCCGACGTCGCCCGGGCCTGCCTGGACCGCGGCGCGCACCTGTCCTTCGCCGGCACGGTGACGTTCAAGAACGCCCAGCCGCTGCGGGACGCGCTCGCGATCACTCCGCAGGACCGGGTCCTCGTCGAGACCGACGCCCCCTACCTGACGCCGACGCCCTGGCGCGGACGACCCAACGCGTCGTACCTCGTGCCGGTGACGATGCGGGCGATGGCCGAGGTCCGCGGCGAGGACCTCGAGGCGCTCTGCGCGGCCGTCGACGCCAACACCGACGTTGCGTTCGGCGGGCACTGGTAGACGGCGAGCACCGATTATCGGACGCTTTTTGCCATCGAGAGCCTGCTCACGTTACTCGTCAGTCGGGTCCCGCTGAGTTGTCCACCCCGCTGACGCGTGGTTATGGTCGTGTGCTAACGGCCGGGATCGGGATCGATCTGACCAGTGCTGGTGGCCGCCGCAACGTCGCGGCAGCCCCGCTTCACCACACCCCCGCACACGCACGGACCGCCCCTGGGCGGGTCGCGCCGCGCGGATGCGCTGGCACCCGAGGCCCGGGGAGTACGACGTTCGGAACACTGTGCCCAGCAATGAGAACAGCAAGCTCGCATCCCTGACCCAGCGGCTCACCAGCAGCCGCCCCCTGATGGTCGCCCTCGCGTCCGTGGTGATCCTGGCCGTCGCCGGAACCACGATGGGGTACGCCGCTCTCAGCAAGTCGGTGACCCTCAATCTCGACGGCAAGTCCGAGAATGTCACCGCGATGGGCTCCACCGTCGGCGACGTGCTCGACGCCGAAGGCATCGACATCGGTGAGCACGACATCGTCGCTCCCAGCCTGGACGAGAAGGTGACCGACGGCAGCCGGATCACCGTCAAGTTCGGCCGCCCGCTCGACCTCGAGGTCGACGGCAAGAAGCACCACTACTGGGTGACTGCCACCGACGTGGCCGGAGCCCTCGGCGAGATCGGCCAGCGCTTCCTCGGCGCCGACCTGTCCACCAGCCGTAGCGGCTACATCCGCCGCGACGGCCTCCACCTCGAGGTCGTCACCCCCAAGACGCTGCACGTGAAGATCGGCGCCCACAAGTGGGCCAAGCGCACGGTCACCGCGCTGACCGTCGAGGACGCCCTCGACGAGCTCGGCGTGAAGGTGCAGAAGCACGACGAGACCGCGCCGGCCAAGCAGCACGTCCTGCACGACGGCGACAAGGTCGTCTTCACCGACGTCCGCGTGGTCCGCAAGCACGTCGACGGCGAGGCCATCGATTTCGGCACCGTCAAGCAGGAGGACTCCTCCATGCTCGAGGGCGACTCCACCGTGGTCCGCTCCGGCCAGACCGGCCTGCGCAACGTGACCTACCGGCTCACCTACCGCAACGGCAAGCTCGCCGTGACCAAGGTGCTGCACCAGAAGGTCCTGCGCGACCCGGTCGACGAGATCCTCAAGGTCGGCACGAAGTCCGCGGCACCCGTCTACTCCAGCGGCGACTCGGTCTGGGACCGGATCGCGGCCTGCGAGTCGGGCGGCAACTGGGCCGCCAACACCGGCAACGGCTACTACGGCGGGCTGCAGTTCAACCTCAGCACGTGGCAGGCCTACGGCGGCGTGAGCCGCCCGGACCTGACCAGCCGCGAGTACCAGATCAGCATCGCGGAGAAGGTCCGCGACGCGTCGGGTGGCTACGGTGCCTGGCCCGTGTGTGGGGCACAGGCCTGAGCCTCCACCCCGCCCCCTACGCTGGGCGCCATGTCTGACACCTCCGCCGGCCCGAGACTCCTCGGGCCGGCGGACGTGCGTCAGCTCGCCGCCGAGCTCGACCTGCGTCCCACCAAGCAGCGCGGCCAGAACTTCGTCATCGACGCCAACACGGTCCGCCGGATCGTCCGGGAGTCCCACGTGACGCCCGCCGACGTCGTCGTGGAGATCGGTCCCGGCCTCGGGTCGCTGACCCTGGCCCTGCTGGAGGTCGCCGGACGCGTGGTCGCGATCGAGGTCGACCCCAAGCTCGCCGAGCGGCTCCCGGCCACGATCGCGGAGTACGCCCCCGGCCAGGCCGACGCCTTCGAGGTCGTCCTCGCCGATGCCATGCGCATCGAGGAGGTCCCCGGGCCACCCCCGACCGCGCTGGTCGCCAACCTGCCCTACAACGTCTCGGTGCCGGTGCTGCTGCACATGCTGACCCTGCTCCCGTCGCTGGAGAAGGGGCTGGTCATGGTGCAGGCCGAGGTCGCCGACCGGCTCGCTGCCAAGCCCGGCTCCAAGGTGTACGGCGTCCCGTCGGTCAAGGCCGCCTGGTTCGCCGACGTGAAGCGGGCCGGCTCGATCGGCCGCAACGTCTTCTGGCCGGCCCCCAACGTCGACTCCGGGCTGGTCGCCTGGACCCGGCGCGAGCCGCCCGCCACCACCGCCACCCGCCAGCAGGTCTTCGCCGTCGTCGACGCCGCCTTCGCCCACCGGCGCAAGGCGCTGCGCGGCGCGCTCCGGGAGCTCGCCGGGTCCGCCGAGGCCGCGACCGCGGCCCTCGAGCACGCCGGCGTCGACCCGATGACCCGCGGCGAGGCGCTGCCCGTCGAGGCGTTCGTGAAGATCGCCGAAGGACTGATGCTGCCGTGACGACGACCGTCCGGGTCCCCGCGAAGATCAACCTCCACCTCGGCGTCGGTGCGCCGCGCGAGGACGGCTTCCACCCGCTGGTGACCGTCTACCAGGCCGTCGGGCTGTACGACGACCTCACCGCCGCCGAGGCACCCGACTGGCGCTTCGGCATCACCGTCGCCGACCACATCGAGCCCGGCAGCGTGCCGACCGACGGCGACAACATCGTCGACCACGCGGCCGACCTGCTCGCGGCCCACCACGGGATCGAGCGGACCGGCGACGTGCTGGTCACCAAGGCGATCCCGGTCGCGGGTGGGATGGCCGGTGGCTCGGCCGATGCGGCCGCGGCGCTCGTCGCCCTCGACCGGTTGTGGGACGCCGAGACGTCCGACGACGACCTGCTCGGCCTGGCCGCGCAGCTCGGGAGCGACGTACCTTTTGCGCTGTTCGGGGGCACCGCCCTCGGTGTCGGGCGCGGCGAGCTCGTCACGCCGGTCGTCGACACCGGCACGTGGTGGTGGGTCGTGGTGCCGTCGGCCGAGGGGCTCTCGACGCCCGAGGTCTACCGCCACTTCGACGAGCTGTTCCCCGACGCCCCGGCCGAGCCGCCCGCCGCCGACGGCCTGCTCGCGGCCCTGGCCTCGCGCGACCCGCACCAGCTCGGCGCGCTGCTCCACAACGACCTCCAGGCCGCCGCGTGCGACCTGCGCCCCGACCTCGAGGCGCTGATCGAGCGCGGCGAGGCCGCCGGCGCGATCCGCGGCCTGGTCTCGGGCTCGGGCCCGACGGTCGTCTTCCTCTGCGAGTCCGGCGACCACGCGCGCGCGGTGGCCGGCTCCCTCGACGAGAGCGTGGTGCTCGTGGCCAACGGCCCGGTCGCCGGCGCGCACGTCGTCCACTACGACACCTCGGGTGACCCGCGCTGATGGCCAACCTCCTCAACCTCGAGCGCGTCTCCAAGTCCTACGGCGTCCGCCCGCTGCTCACCGAGGTCTCCCTCGGCATCGCGGTGGGGGAGCGGATCGGCATCGTCGGCCGCAACGGCGACGGCAAGACCACGCTGCTCGAGATCATGACCGGGCTCGAGGAGCCCGACACCGGCCGGGTCTCGCGCACGCGCGGCCTCCTCGTCGGCTACCTCCACCAGGGCGACGAGCTCGTCGACACCCACTCGGTCCGCGAGGCCGTGCTCGGCGGCATGTCCGACCACGAGTGGGCCGCGGACCCGCGCAGCCGCGAGATCGTCGAGGTGCTGCTCGCGGGCGTCTCGCTCGACCGGGCCGTGCTCGGCCTCTCCGGTGGCGAGCGCCGCCGCTGCTCGCTGGCCGCCCTGCTGCTCGGCGACCACGACCTGATCGTCCTGGACGAGCCCACCAACCACCTCGACGTCGAGGCCGTCGCGTGGCTGGCCGCCCACATGGCCCAGCGCACCTCGGCGATGGTGGTCGTCACCCACGACCGCTGGTTCCTCGACGAGGTCTGCCAGTCGACGTGGGAGGTCCACGACGGCGTCGTGGACGCCTACGAGGGTGGCTACGCGGCGTACGTCCTGGCGAAGGCGGAGCGCCAGCGCCAGGCCTCCGCGTCGGAGACCCGTCGCCAGAACCTCGCCCGCAAGGAGCTGGCCTGGCTGCGCCGCGGCGCGCCGGCCCGTACGTCGAAGCCGAAGTTCCGCATCGACGCCGCCAACGCGCTGATCGAGGACGTGCCGCCGCCGCGCGACCGGCTGGAGCTGCAGAAGTTCGCGACCCAGCGGCTCGGCAAGGACGTCATCGACGTCGAGGACGTCGACCTGGCCCGCGGCGAGAAGAAGCTGCTGTCGCACGCGACCTGGCGGCTCGGCCCGGGCGACCGGGTCGGGATCGTCGGCGTCAACGGCGCCGGCAAGACCTCCGTGCTGTCGCTGATCTCGGGTGAGCTGGCGCCGTCCGCCGGGCGCGTGAAGCAGGGCCGGACCGTCGCGATGCAGCACCTCACCCAGGCGCTGGACGACCTCGACCCCGAGGGCCGGGTGCTGCCGACGGTCGAGTCGATCCGCCGGGTCACCAAGACCCTCGACGGCTCCGAGCTGACCGCCACCTCGATGCTGGAGCGCTTCGGGTTCACCGGCGACCGGCTCACCGCCCGGATCGGTGACCTGTCCGGTGGCGAGCGCCGCCGCTTCCAGCTGCTGCGGCTGCTGCTGACCGAGCCCAACGTGCTGCTCCTCGACGAGCCCACCAACGACCTCGACATCGACACCCTCAACGTCCTCGAGGACTTCCTCGACGGCTGGCCCGGCACCCTCGTCGTCGTCTCCCACGACCGCTACTTCCTGGAGCGGGTCACCGACTCGATCTGGGCGCTCCTGGGCGACGGACAGATCTCGATGCTGCCCCGCGGCGTCGACGAGTACCTCGAGCGCCGCGCCGAGGGGGCACTGGGGGGCACTCCCAGCACGCCGAGCGGGCAGTTGGGGGCACTCCCAGAGGACCGAGCGGGCACTTCGGGGCAGTCCCAGCCCGCCGCCCCCGGGGTGAAGGCCGGCTCGGCCGAGGAGCGCGCGGCGCGCAAGAACCTCGCCCGCCTCGACAAGATGATGGAGAAGCTCTCCGCCCGCGAGACCGAGCTGAACGCCCAGATCGCCGAGCACGCCCAGGACTACGAGAAGCTCGCTGCGCTGAGCGCCGAGCTCAACGAGGTCACCGCCGAGCGCGAGGAGCTCGAGCTGGAGTGGCTGGAGGCCGCCGAGGCACTCGAGTAGTGCCTCGGATCGCCCTCTCGTCGAGGTGAGAGTGCCCCCAAGTGCCCTCTCAGCTGAAGGGGGCCAGGAGGGTGCGCAGCAGGGCGGCCAGCTTGGTGCGGTCCTTGGTGGGGAGCCCGGCCAGGAACGTCTTCTCGGCCTCGAGCAGCGCCTCGAACGCCCCGTCGACGGCGGTCTTGCCCTCGGCGGTGAGCCGGACGATCACGCCGCGGCGGTCCTCCGGGTCTGGGTAGCGCTCGACGAACCCGCGGGCGGCGAGCCGGTCGACGCGGTTGGTCATGGTCCCGCTGGTCACGAGGGTCTCGCGCAGGAGGCGCCCCGGCGAGAGCTCGTACGGCACTCCCGCGCGGCGCAGTGCCGCCAGCACGTCGAACTCCCACGACTCGATGCCGTGCTGGGTGAACGCGGCCCGACGGGCCAGGTCGAGGTGGCGGGCCAGCCGGGAGATGCGGCTGAAGACCGCCACGGGCGCCAGGTCCAGGTCGGACCGCTCACGCGTCCATGCCTCGACCAGCTCGTCGACCTCGTCCCTCATGCCCGCATCGTAGCGGGTAGGTCGAGAATCTTGACATCGAGACACTTGGGGATCCACGATGGGAAGTGTCTTGACGTCAAGAGAAATGAGGCCGCGATGACGCACACCTGGGACCCGGACCGCTACCTCACCTACGCCGACGAGCGCGGCCGACCGTTCGTCGACCTGGTCGTCAGGATCGGCGCAGAGGCTCCGGCCACGGTCGTCGACCTGGGCTGCGGCCCGGGCAACCTCACCTCGCTCCTCGCCGACAGGTGGCCCGGCGCGGCCGTCAGCGGCCTCGACTCCAGCCCCGAGATGATCGCCGCGGCGCGGCAGGCCGACGACCGGGTCGACTTCTCCGTCGGCGACCTGAGGGAATGGGCCCCGGGCACCCCCGTCGACGTGCTCGTCTCCAACGCCACCCTCCAGTGGCTGCCCGACCACCTCGACCTGCTGCCCCGGCTGGTCGCGCGGGTGCGTCCCGGCGGCTGGTTCGCCGTCCAGGTGCCCGGCAACTTCGACGAGCCGAGCCACACCATCCGGCGTGACCTGGCCGCGGAGCCGCCCTACGCCGCCCACACCGCCGGCGTCGCCGTCCCCGACAGCCGTGACCCCGTGGTCTACCTCGAGGCGCTGACCGCGCTCGGCTGCGAGGTCGACGCGTGGGAGACGACGTACCTCCACGTCCTGACCGGCGAGGACCCGGTCTTCACCTGGGTCTCCGGCACTGGCGCCCGGCCGACCCTGCAGGCGCTGCCCGACGACCTGCGCCCCGGCTTCGAGGCGGAGTTCAAGAGGCGGTTGCGGGAGGCCTACCCGCCCCGCGAGCACGGCGTCGTGCTGCCGTTCCGCCGCATCTTCGTCGTCGCGCGGGTCTCGACAAGCTCGACCACCGAGCGATGAGGCTCCACCACGTCCAGGTCGCCTGCCCGCCCGGCGGCGAGGACGACGCGCGCCGCTTCTACGGCGAGGGCCTCGGCATGACCGAGGTCGACAAGCCGACTGAGCTCGCGCGGCGCGGTGGCGCGTGGTTCCGCGCCTTCGACGGCGAGGCTGTCACCGCCGAGGTCCACGTCGGCGTCGAGGACCCGTTCGCCCCCGCCCGCAAGGCGCACCCGGCATTCGTCCTCGACCGTGGGCAGTACGACGCGGTGCTGGCGCGGCTGGCCGCCCTCGGGTTCGCGCCCGACCTGAGCCAGCGCGACTCCTTCCCCGGCCACGAGCGCTTCCACGTCTTCGACGGCCACGGCAACCGGGTCGAGGTGCTCACGCCACGCGGGCGATGATCGGTGAGTGGTGTCACAGCGCGCAGAGGTTACCGGCCGGTAGCATGCGGCCCATGAGCCAGGTCCTCACGTTGTGGAACAAGACCACCGCACTGCCCCAGGGCAAGCGCATCTTCTCGCTGCTGTTCTCGCAGAAGGCGCCGTACTTCGCCACCATCCACCCCCGCTTCCAGGAGATCCGGCCCAACTACGCCGAGCTGGTCATCCCCAAGCGCCGGGCCGTGCACAACCACATCAAGACCGTGCACGCGATCGCGCTGTGCAACGGCCTCGAGGCCGCGATGGGTGCGCTGGCCGAGGTGACGATCCCGGCCGACAAGCGCTGGATCCCCAAGGGCATGGACATCAGCTACACCGCCAAGGCGACCAGCGACATCACCTGCATCGCCGAGACCGACCCCGAGCAGTGGACCTCGGACAACCCCGACCTGCCGGTGCGGGTGAAGGGCGTCCGCGACGACGGCGAGGTCGTGATCGAGGGCGTCATCAAGCTCTGGGTCACCCCCAAGGCCCCTAAGAAGTAGCCGCCACGAACACCGGGTTGGTCAGCGCCACCATCGGCGCGCCCGGGAAGTCGTCGACCGGGCTGACCACGACGTCGTCGGGGCGGCGCACCTCCGCCCGGACGAACGGTGTCGCCCCCGGCACCTGAACCGTCACGACGGCGCGGCCCGCGGAGTCGGCGACCCCGCCGGCCAGCACGCCCTCGGGCCCGCGGACCTGCGCCAGCGCGCCGGGCGCACCCTTGACCACCAGACGTACGTCGACCACGTCCGTCGCCGTCGCCCCCACCGCGTCGCCGCACTCCGCGACCCGGTCGCCGAGGCTGGCGGTGAACGTCAGGTGCACCTTCGAGGACTCCGCGATCCAGGCGTGCCCGCCGCGCAGCGCGGTGATGATCGCGCCGCTCGACAGCGACGAGGCCCGCACGACGGTCTGCGACAGCCCGACGGTCTGCTCGGGCGTGTGCGAGTCGGAGTTGCCGACGACCGGCAGGTAGCGA
The DNA here is from genome assembly GCF_014138045.1 of Nocardioides ginsengisegetis. Lineage (NCBI taxonomy): Bacteria > Bacillati > Actinomycetota > Actinomycetes > Propionibacteriales > Nocardioidaceae > Nocardioides > Nocardioides ginsengisegetis. The sequence goes on along the minus strand of NZ_JACGXA010000001.1, from coordinate 3,231,379 downwards.
CCGGACACGAGCAGGTCGTGCCAGTGCTCGACGCAGGTCTGGTCGTCGCCGGTCCACGGGCCGTTCCAGACCTCGATCGCGTCCAGGTCGGCGAAGTCGAGCCCGAAGTCCCACTTGATGCTCGGCACGGGGTTGAAGGGGTGCGCGACGATCGCGAGGCCGCCCAGCTCGCGCACGCGCGCGGCGTACGTCGGGAACTCGCCGTCCGCGGCCCGGTAGCGCCAATCGATCCACGACCCGGCCGGCAGCCCGACGGCCAGCCAGTGCCCGTTGCGGGTGGTGACCTCCTCGCCGGTCATGACGAGGAAGTCGTCGGGGACGTACTTCCCCCACGCCAGGTGCGCGGAGATCGTGTTGTGCTCGCTGGAGTTGATGAAGTCCAGGCCTGCCTTGCGGGCGGCGGTGATCATCTCGGGCAGCGTGCGCTTGCCGTCGGAGTGGATCGTGTGGAGGTGCAGGTCGCCGCGGTACCAGCCGGGTCCGGTGCCCTTCACCCGCCGCGGCGGCGGGTGCGGCACGAACGCCGGGCCCTGCGGCCCGAAGTGCAGCGTCACGCGGACCTCGTACGGCGTCCCCGGCGGGATGATCGTGTAGGGGCCGAGCAGGATGTTCCAGACCCCGACCGAGATCGGACCGGGCACGTAGCCGGGGGTCGCGCCGGACCGGCTGATCCAGAACTTCCGCCGCGCGCCGCCCGACCATCCGCGGAAGCCCGCGCCGTCGCCCAGGTCGTGCCCGGACGGGTCGAAGATGCCGATGTCGACCACGTTGTAGCTGAAGCCCACACCGGTGTCGGTGGGGGAGAACGTGTAGGAGACCTCGATCGCGTTGACCCCAGCCGGCACCGAGAACGGCAGGTAGTGCCAGTCCGGGGTGTTGGCGTCGGTGAACTCGCCGCGGAAGACCTTGGTCTTCGTCGTGCCCGCGCTCGCCGGCTCGAAGTCCAGCAGGGCCGCGGTGGTGACGACGCCCGCGCCGGTGGTGAGCAGGGCGCGGCGGTCGAGGTGGGGGCCGTGGCCCGGGGAGGAACAGTGGTGGTCGCACATGGTGGGGCCAATATGCCCTCCCGGGGTGCGGACCGTGCGCGATTCCCGCCACCCTCGTGCACCGCCGTACCCTTGACCGGTTATGACTGCGACGCCCGACACCGCCCCCCGCACCTACGAGGTCAAGACCTACGGGTGCCAGATGAACGTCCACGACTCCGAGCGCCTGACCGGGCTGCTGGAGGACGCGGGGTACGTCGCGGCGGCGGCCGACCAGCAGGCCGACGTGGTCGTGTTCAACACCTGCGCGGTCCGCGAGAACGCCGACAACAAGCTCTACGGCAACCTGTCGCACCTCGCGCCGGTCAAGGCCGCCAACCCGGGCATGCAGATCGCCGTCGGCGGCTGCCTGGCGCAGAAGGACCGCTCGACGATCACGCAGAAGGCGCCGTACGTCGACGTCGTGTTCGGCACCCACAACATCGGCTCGCTGCCGGTGCTCCTCGAGCGGGCGCGCGTGCAGGAGGAGGCGCAGGTCGAGATCCTCGAGTCGCTGGAGGTCTTCCCGTCGACGCTGCCGACCAAGCGCGACTCGGCCTACGCGGCCTGGGTGTCGATCTCGGTGGGCTGCAACAACACCTGCACGTTCTGCATCGTGCCGAGCCTGCGCGGCAAGGAGAAGGACCGCCGCCCCGGCGAGATCCTGGCCGAGATCGAGGCACTGGTCGCCGAGGGCGTCTCGGAGATCACCCTGCTGGGCCAGAACGTCAACGCCTACGGCGTGGAGTTCGGCGACCGGCAGGCCTTCTCCAAGCTGCTGCGCGCGTGCGGCGAGATCGAGGGTCTCGAGCGGGTCCGCTTCACCTCCCCGCACCCGGCGGAGTTCACCGATGACGTCATCGAGGCGATGGCCGAGACCCCCAACGTGATGCCGCAGCTGCACATGCCGCTGCAGTCCGGCTCGGACAAGGTCCTCAAGGACATGCGCCGGTCCTACCGGCAGAGCAAGTTCCTCGGCATCATCGAGCGCGTCCGGGCCGCGATGCCCGAGGCCGCGATCACCACCGACATCATCGTCGGCTTCCCCGGCGAGACCGAGGACGACTTCCTCGCGACGCTGGACGTCGTGCGGGCGGCCCGGTTCGCGGGGGCGTTCACGTTCCAGTACTCCAAGCGGCCCGGCACCCCGGCCGCCACGCTCCCGGACCAGATCACGCCGGACGTGGTGAAGGACCGCTACGAGCGGCTCGTCGAGGTCGTCAACGAGATCGCGTGGGACGAGGGGAAGAAGCTCGTCGGCCGCCAGGTCGAGCTGATGGTCTCCGAGGGCGAGGGCCGCAAGGACGCCGCCACCCACCGGCTGTCGGGCCGCGGCCCGGACAACCGGCTCGTGCACTTCGAGGCGGACTTCTCCGCCGTCGAGGTCTCGGCAGGCTCGACCGCCGTGGGCGTTCGTCCCGGCGACATGGTCACCGTGACGATCACCTACGCCGCGCCGCACCACCTCGTCGCCGACGGGCCGGTCCAGGCGGTCCGCCGGACCCGCTCCGGCGACGCCTGGGAGCGGCGGGTCTCGGCAAGCTCGACCACCGGCGGTTCGACGACCGGCGTCACGCTCGGCATGCCGGCGATCGGCGTACCCGCTCCGCTGCCGGACGCCCCCGCCTGTCGCTGACCAGCACCGTCACGACCGCGGGTCGACCGAGGGGTAGCCCGCCTTCGGCGCCAGCCCCTCGGGGTTGTCCTCGGGGTTTCCGGGGCTCTGCTCGGGCGGCCCCTCGGGCTCCTCGACGCGGGGGTCCTTGGCCCGGGTGTCACGGAGGCCCGACGTGTCGTACTGACCGGGGCCGGTGTGGCCGAGGCGCTCGCTGCTGACGCCCATGCCTTCGGGGCGCTCGGTCTCGTCCACCTGCTTCGGGTCGCTCATGGACGTCCCGTACCCGATCTCAGGCCGGCGACTCGTCCTCGGGCGGGACGTCCTCGCCGTCCTCGGTCGCCCGGGTCGAGGTGTCCTCGCTGTCCTTCATCTGGTCCTTGACGTCCTCGGTGGCCACGTCGTCGACGGCGGGGTTCTTCTCCGTCGGCAGGTTGGGGATCTCCGGCTTGAGGTCGTGGTGGTCGCCGCCGTCGATGGCGTCGACACCGCCCGGGTTGGGCTCGCCGGGCTCGATCTGGGGCTCGGGCTTGGGGCCGAGGTCGGTCATCTGCTGCTCCTCCTTGGACTCACTCAGAATCCGTACGTCGAGTAGGGCGTCGTCGTCCCGTCCCGCAGCGCACTCAGCACCTGCAGCTCGTGGGGGACGACGGGGTCGGGCAGGGCGTCCAGGGGACACCAGCGGAGCTCGGCGCACTTGTCCGGCTCCACGATCCGTGGCTCACCGGTCCAGGTGCGCGCGGTGAAGAAGAAGTCGATCCGCTCGTCGATGGCGTCGGCGTGCCGGGTGCGCTGCATGGCGGTCACGAACGCCAGGTCGAGGTCCTTGACCGCGATCTCCTCGCTCGCCTCGCGGTGCGCGGCGTCGTACGCCGTCTCGCCGGCCTCCACGTGACCGGCCGCGGCCGCGGCCCAGTGGTCGTCCATGTAGCCGGTGTTCTGGCGCAGCTGCAGCAGCACCTCCGGGCCGGCGACGCCGTCGCGGAGCAGGAAGACGTAGGAGGCGGGGACGACGGTGAAGCGGTCGTGCGTGCTCAGGACTCGTCCTCCGGCTCGTCGTCGTGCGGGGTGGTCTCCGCCTCGCCGGTGACGTCGTAGGCGGTGCCGGTCTCGTCGGAGTGCACGTCCGCGTCGGGCTCGTACTCCTCGGCCTGCGGCTCGTCGGCGGCCGCGAGCTCCTCGGCGAGCTCGTCCTCGGCTGGTCCGTCGGTCATCGCATCTCCTGACTACTGGGAGGGCTGGTCCAGAGAGGTCTCGGCGTTCTCCTCCTGGAGGTCCCGTCGCTCTTCGGTCTGCTGCTTGCGGTCCACGGGCGGGGGCAGCTCGTCGTCGGGCGCCGAACCGCTCGAGGAGGGCGCCGACGGCGTGCCGACCGTCGTCCGGCCGGGGGTCTCGGTTCCGCCGGGCGCGTCGGTGCGCTGGGGGCCGCCGGGCGGGGTCGGGGCGTCGAGGTCCTCGTGGTTCTGCTTCTGGCTCATGTCGTCCTCACAGGTCGTCGTTCTTGCCGTCGAGCTTGTCGAGCGCGTCCTTGGCCTTGACCGCGCCGGTGGCGATCTTGTCGGCGTGCTTGCCGCCGGTCTTGTCGTCCAGGAGCTCGGCCGCCTTGTCGATCCCGTCGGCGACCTTGTCGCCGTGCTTGTCGACGGCGTCGGTCAGCTTGTCCTTCGCGTCGTCCAGGAATCCCATGGTCGCTCCCTTCGTCGGTGGCCCCCGAGGACGGGGGACCGCTGTTTGACACACTAACGACATGCCGCCCGAGCCCCCCAGCGTGCCCGTGGTCGCCGTGGTGGGGGCCACGGCCTCCGGCAAGACCGGCCTCTCGCTGGACCTCGCGGAGGCGCTCGGCGGGGAGGTCGTCAACACCGACGCGATGCAGGTCTACCGTGGGATGGACATCGGCACCGCCAAGCTCCCCGTCGCCGAGCGGCGCGGCATCCCGCACCACCTCCTCGACACCCTGACCGTTCGCGACACCGCCACCGTGGCGGAGTTCCAGGGATGGGCGCGGTCCGCAATCCAGCAATTGCGCGGCAACGGCACGGTCCCCGTCCTCGTCGGCGGCTCCGCGCTCTACACCCGCGCCATCCTCGACCGCTTCGAGTTCCCCGGCACCGACGGGGCGGTCCGCGCCGAGCTCGAGGCCGAGCTGGAGGAGGTCGGCAGCGGCGCCCTCCACCGGCGCCTCCGCGAGCTCGACCCCGAGGCCGCCGACCGGATCATCCCCGGCAACGGCCGCCGCGTGGTGCGCGCGCTCGAAGTCATCCGGCTCACCGGGCGCCCCTACTCGGCCTCCCTCCCCACCCTCGAGTACGCCGACCCCTGCACCCTCCAGCTCGGCGTCGACATCGACCGCCCCACGCTCGACGCGCGGATCGAGCAGCGGGTGGCGCAGATGTTCGAGGACGGGTTCGTGGCCGAGGTCGAGCGGCTGCTCGACGAGGGCCTCGCGGAGGGCCGGACGGCCAGTCGCGCGATCGGCTACCGCGAGGTGATGGCCCACCTCGCGGGCGAGCTGACCCTCGACCGGGCCCGCGAGCAGACGGTCGTGGCCACCCGCCGGTTCGCCCGTCGGCAGGACTCGTGGTTCCGCAAGGACCCGCGCATCGTCTGGGTCGACCACGCCTCACCCGACCGGGTGAGGGACGCGCTCGCCGCCGTACCGGGGCGCCAAACAAAGTAAAGAGATCCCTCGACATCGGGGCCCCGGACGTGCAGGGTGAAGACCGTCCGCAGCACCGTTCTCGGGAGGAACGCATGCGCCGTACGACCGCAGCTGTCGCTGCCCTGGCCCTGGCCACCTCGGTCGGTGGAGCCGTCCTCACGGCGCCCCGGTCCTCGGCCGAGACCACCCCCACCGCGGGAGCCCCGGGCCTGACGCCGACGCCCAAGACCGCCACCCAGCGCGGGTACGGCGGTGCCGTCACGTCCGTCGACGCGGACGCCTCGCGGATCGGGCTGGCGGTGCTCGAGGCGGGTGGCAACGCCACCGACGCCGCGGTCGCGACCGCGGCGGCCCTCGGCGTCACCGAGCCCTACAGCGCCGGGATCGGCGGTGGCGGCTACTTCGTCCACTACGACGCCCGCACCGGCCGCGTCGAGACGATCGACGGCCGCGAGACGGCGCCGGCCGGCATCACCCACGACGCGTTCATCGACCCCGCGACCGGCCAGCCCTACCGCTTCACGCCCGAGCTGGTCACCAGCGGCGTCGCGGTCGGCGTGCCCGGCACGCTCGCGACCTGGCAGCGCGCGCTGGACCGCTGGGGCACCGACTCGCTCAGGACCGCCCTGGCTCCCGCGTCCGACCTGGCACGCAACGGCTTCGTCGTCGACCAGACCTTCCACGACCAGACCGTCGACAACCAGAAGCGGTTCGACGCCTTCACCTCCACGCGCAAGCTCTTCCTGCCCGGTGGCGCCGCCCCCGCGGTCGGCACCCGCTTCCGCAACCCCGACCTCGCTGACACCTACGACCTGATCGGCGCCCGCGGCACCCGGGCCTTCTACTCCGGGCCGCTGGCCGCGAGGATCGCCGACACCGTCCAGCACCCGCCGAAGACCGCCGACACGACGCTGCCGGTGCCGCCCGGATCGATGACCACCGCCGACCTCGGCGGCTACCGCGCCAGGGACCAGGCGCCCACGAAGGTCGGCTACCGCGGCTACGACGTCTACGGCATGGCCCCGTCCTCGAGCGGCGGCTCCACCGTGGGCGAGGCGCTGAACATCCTCGAGGGCTACGACCTGGGCGCCATGGGCGACGGCGACGCCCTGCACCACTACCTCGAGGCGAGCGCCCTGGCCTTCGCCGACCGCGGCCGCTACGTCGGCGATCCGGCCTCGGTCGACGTCCCGCTCTCCGACCTCCTCAGCGACACCTATGCCGCCGAGCGGGCCTGCGCGATCGACCCCGACCACGCGATGGCCAAGCCGACGGCACCCGGCGACGTGACGTCGTACGACGGGGAGTGCGGCGGCTCGCCCGCGACCGCCCAGCGCGACACCGACACCGAGAACATCTCGACCACCAACCTGACCGTCGCCGACCGGTGGGGCAACGTCGTGGACTACACGCTCACGATCGAGCAGACCGGCGGCTCGGGCATCGTGGTGCCGGGTCGCGGCTTCCTGCTCAACAACGAGCTCACCGACTTCTCCACCGTCTGGTCCGCCGACGACCCCAACCGGATCGAGCCCGGCAAGCGACCGCGCTCGTCGATGTCGCCCACGATCGTGCTCAAGGACGGCAAGCCGTTCCTCGCGCTCGGGTCGCCCGGCGGCTCGACGATCATCACGACGGTCCTGCAGATGCTGTTCAACCGGATCGACCGTGGGATGTCGCTGCCCGAGGCGATCGCGGCGCCGCGGGCCGCCCAGCGCAACACGGCCAAGGTCACCGCGGAGCCGGCGTTCATCGACGCCTACGGCCCGCTCCTGGAGGCCTACGGCCACCAGCTCCAGCCCGCCGGTGACGCGTTCACCAGCGCGGCCGAGATCGGCGCCGCCACCGCCATCGAGTTCGGACCGGACGGTGTGGTGACCGTCGTGGCCGAGCCCCAGCGGCGTGGTGGTGGCGACGCGGAGGTCGTCCGCCCTGCGGACTGACCCCCAAATGTCCCCGGGGCCACGTGTCAGGTTGCCCCCCCGGTGGCCTCGGGGACCTTCACCACACGGCGTACCGTCTTCCCGTGACCACCGAACCGCTGACCGAGATCACCACCGAGGCCGAGCTCACGGCCCTCCTCGGTGAGCCGACCGCGGCGGTGCGCGGCAAGGTGCGGTCCGCCCTGGTCGACCGCGACCGGGACTGGCTGGCGGCCTCGCCGTTCTGCGTCGTCGCGACCGCCTCGGCCTCCGGCGAGTGCGACGCCTCGCCCAAGGGCGACCCCGCCGGTCAGCTCGTGCACGTGATCGACGCGCGGACCATCGCGCTGGCCGAGCGGCCCGGCAACCGGCGGGCCGACGGCTACCGCAACGTCCTGGCGAACCCACACGTCGGGCTGAACTTCCTCATCCCGGGCCGCGGCGACACCCTGCGGATCAACGGACGTGCGCGGCTGGTCTCCGACGCGCCGTTCTTCGACGAGATGGTCGTCCAGGGCCACCGGCCGGTCCTGGCGCTCCTGGTCGAGATCGACGAGGTGTTCCACCACTGCCAGAAGGCCTTCCTGCGCTCGGGCCTGTGGGACCCGGAGACCTGGGACCCGAATGGCACCGTGCCGCGGCGCGCGGTCCTGGCCCACGAGCTGGACCGCCCCGACACGAGCCTGGAGGAGCTGGACGCCTACTACGGTCCGTCCTACGCCGAGGGGATCTACCGATGACCTACCCCTTCCTCAAGGGCCACGGCACCGAGAACGACTTCGTGCTGCTGCCCGACCACGACGGCTCCGTCCACGGCGACCTCGACCCCGCCCGCGTCCGCGCGCTGTGCGACCGCCGCGCGGGGATCGGCGGCGACGGGGTGCTGCGGGTGATCCGCACCGCGGCCATGGGCGACGCCGGCCGCGGCCAGGACGCGGAGTGGTTCATGGACTACCGCAACTCCGACGGGTCGGTCTCGGAGATGTGCGGCAACGGCATCCGGGTCTTCGCCCGCCATCTCGTCGACGAGGGCCTGGTCGACGGCTCCGCCCCGATCCCGGTCGCGACCCGCGACGGCATCAAGGTGCTGCGGGTCGAGGGCGACCTGGTCACCGCCGACATGGGCCGCCCGAAGGTGCTCGGCGAGACGGCCGTGTCGGTGGGGGAGGCCCGCTGGCCGGCGCGCCACGTCGACATGGGCAACCCGCACGCCGTCGCGTTCGTCGACTCGCTCGACGCGCACGGGCCGGTCGGCCCGCTGCTCGACGAGCCGTCGTACGACGCCTCGACCTACCCCGAGGGCGTCAACGTCGAGTTCGTGGTGCGGGCCGGGGAGCGGCACGTCGCGATGCGCGTGCACGAGCGCGGGTCGGGCGAGACCCGGTCGTGCGGCACCGGCGCCTGCGCGGTGATGGTGGCCTCGGCGCTCGCCGACGGGGTGAGCGGCCCGCCGGCCGAGGACCTGACCTACCGGGTCGACGTGCCCGGCGGGACGCTGCGGATCACGTGGACCGCCGATGACCGGGTGCTGCTCACCGGCCCGGCCGTGGTCGTCGCGTCCGGGACCACAGCACTCTGATCAGCGCGGCCAGGACCAGGGCCAGCAGCGGCCAGCTGGTGGGGATCTGGAACGGCGGCTGGAGCGAGAGCACGAGCGAGTAGGTGTCGGGGTTGATCTCGTCGGGGTCGAGCGGCGCGGTCGCACCGTCGATCTCGCCGGCGGCCAGGGCCAGCTGGAGGGCGATGCCGAAACCCGTGAGGACGTAGAGCCAGGGCTGGCCCCGGAAGTGCCTGACGGCGATGAGGCCGGTCAGCAGGATCGCGGCGGTGACGAGCTCGGTGGTCAGCGCCCCCTGGTAGTCGGCCTTCGACACCGACCCGGGCTCGAAGTAGAACTGCGTGTAGCCCCACCAGCAGATCACCCCGGTCAGGGTGGTCAGGACGATGCTGATCCCCAGGCCGACCTGGGTGAGGACGTGGGTGCCGTCGCGGGTGCTGTCGTGGAGGGCGGTCTCGTCGCTGGCCATGCATCGCAGGGTGCCCGAGCCGCTGCCCGGACCGCCATGGGTCGCCCTACTCAGCCGTTCCCTATGCTCCCGGGCATGGACATCAAGGGTTCTTCCGCCATCGTCACGGGCGCCGCGTCGGGCATCGGTGCCGCCGCCGCCCGCCAGCTCGCCGCCCTGGGCGCCGTCGTCGTGGTCGCCGACGTGCAGACCGAGAAGGGCGAGGCCCTCGCCCAGGAGATCGGGGGCGTGTTCGCCCAGGTCGACGTCACCAGCACCGAGCAGGTCGAGGCCGCGGTCAACGCCGCCGCCGAGATCGCGCCGCTGCGGGCCGTCGTCAACTCCGCCGGGGTCGGCTGGGCCGCGCGCACGATCGGCCGCGACGGCCAGTTCGGGTCGGCGCACGATCTGGACCTCTACAAGAAGGTCATCGAGATCAACCTGATCGGCACCTTCGACATGGTCCGCATCGCCGCGACCGCCATGAGCCGCAACGAGCCCGACGCCGACGGCTGCCGCGGCGCGATCGTCAACCTCGCGAGCGTCGCGGCCTTCGACGGCCAGATCGGCCAGGCGGCGTACTCCTCCTCCAAGGGCGGCATCGTCGGCATGACCCTCCCGGTCGCCCGCGACCTGTCGGCCTCCGGCATCCGCCTCAACACGGTGGCGCCCGGCCTGATCGACACCCCGATCTACGGCGAGGGCCCGGACGCCGAGGCGTTCAAGGCCAAGCTGGGCGAGAGCGTGCTCTTCCCCAAGCGCCTCGGGCAGCCGGCCGAGCTGGCCAGCATGGTCATCGAGTGCCTGACCAACCCCTACATGAACGGCGAGGTCGTCCGCGTCGACGGCGGCATCCGGATGCCCCCGAAGTGATCCCTCGGGTCGTGCTGCCCAGGGTGCGCCCGAGCGCTCGCTGGGCAGCACGACCCGGTCAGGGGGTCCAGGTGGTGAGGTCGAAGACGAGGTCGGCCCGGTCGCGCGCGGCCTGCACGAGCGCGGCGTTGGCCTGGTCGACCCGCTGGACCCACGCCCGGGCCTCGTCCGGGGACTTGCCGAACGCGACGTGCCGGGCGACGAGCCGCTCGAGCCGCACCGCCTCGTCGACCTCGACGTGCCACACGACGTCGATCTCCGCCCGGACCGCCCGCCACCGCGGCTCGTCGAGCAGCAGGTAGTTGCCCTCGGTCACCACGGTCCCGGTCGCAGGGACCGGGATCGCCCCGGCGATCGGCTGCTCGAGGTCGCGCTCGAACATCGGCGCCACGACGGCCGGCTCGGCGGCGCGGACGCGCCGCAGCAACGCGGCGTACCCCTCCGCGTCGAAGGTCTCGGGGGCGCCCTTGCGGTCCAGCAGCCCGCGTCGGACCAGCTCGACGTCGGCGTAGTGGAAGCCGTCCATCGGCACCACCGGGAGGCCCGACGAGACAGCCAGCGCCGCGGCCAGCGTGGTCTTGCCGGCCCCCGGCGCGCCGGTGATCCCGAGCAGTCGGGTGCCCCGGGGGACGGGCGGCAGGGCCATGGCTGAACGTTAAGGGTTCGCGCGGCGTGTCGCGGCGACCTACGCTGGTCCCTACATGACGAACGCATCTGACTTCAACCTCGACGCCGAGCTCGACGAGACCGACGACTGGGACTCCGACGAGTTCGAGTCCGGATACGCAGACGAGCCGGATCCCGAGGAGGACGAACCCACCGTCGGCGCGATGGAGCTGGCCGAGCGCCACGCCCTGCGCCGTGTCGCCAGCCTCCGCACCGAGCTCGAGGACATCACCGAGGTCGAGTACCGCCAGCTCCGCCTGGAGCGCGTGGTCCTCGTCGGCGTGTGGACCGAGGGGTCCGTCGAGGACGCCGAGAACTCCATGGCCGAGCTCGCGCTGCTCGCCGAGACGGCCGGCTCGGAGGTACTCGAGGCGATCTACCAGCGCCGCCAGACCCCCGACCCCGCGACGTACGTCGGCCGCGGCAAGGTCGACGGGATCCGCGAGATCGTGCAGGCCACCGGCGCCGACACCGTCGTCTGCGACGGCGAGCTCGCGCCCAGCCAGCTGAGGAACCTCGAGGACCGGCTCAAGGTCAAGGTCGTCGACCGGACCGCGCTGATCCTCGACATCTTCGCCCAGCACGCGAAGTCGCGGGAGGGTCAGGCCCAGGTCGAGCTCGCCCAGCTCAACTACATGAAGCAGCGCCTGCGCGGCTGGGGTGGCAACCTCTCCCGGCAGGCCGGTGGTCGGGTCGCCGGCGGTGCCGGCATCGGTGGCCGTGGTCCCGGTGAGACCAAGATCGAGACCGACCGGCGCCGGATCAACACCAAGATCGCCAAGCTCCGCCGCGAGCTGACCGCGATGCGCGGCACCCGCGACACCAAGCGCGCCGAGCGCCGCCGCAACCACATCCCCGCCGTCGCGATCGCGGGCTACACCAACGCCGGCAAGTCCTCGCTGCTCAACCGGCTCACCAACGCCGGGGTGCTGGTCGAGGACTCCCTGTTCGCGACCCTGGACCCCACCACGCGGCGTACGACGACCTCCGACGGCCGGGTCTACACCATGAGCGACACGGTCGGCTTCGTCCGGCACCTGCCGCACCAGCTCATCGAGGCGTTCCGCTCGACGCTGGAGGAGGTCGCCGACGCCGACCTGATCCTGCACGTCGTCGACGGCTCCCACCCCGACCCCGAGGGCCAGCTGGCCGCGGTGCGCGAGGTGCTCGCCGAGATCGACGCGACCAAGGTCCCCGAGCTGGTCATCATCAACAAGGCCGACGCGGCCGACCCGATGGTGCTGGCGCGGCTGCGGCAGCGCGAGCCGCACTCGCTGGTGGTCTCGGCCAAGACCGGCGAGGGCATCCGTGAGGCGCTCGAGGCCATCGAGGCCGACCTGCCGCGGCCGGGTGTGGAGTTCCACGCGCTGCTGCCCTACGAGCGTGGCGACCTGATCAACCGGCTGCACCAGCACGGCGAGATCGAGTCGCTCGAGCACACCGGCGAGGGCACGATCGTCCGCGGCCGGGCCAACGACGACCTCGCCGGTGAGCTCGCGGCGTACACCGTCTCGGGCGCCTGATCACGAAACCGCTACGGGCTGGGTAAATCTGCGTCATTACCCCGACGGACCACCGTCTTGTCGCTGAACATCGGTGCGTGGGTCTTGGGGGAATGATGGGTGCACTCGTCGCGACGCGGCGCGGGCTGGTTGTCGGTGGGCTGTTCGTGGTGCTCGTGGTGGCGACCCTGTCGTTCCACCTCTCGGGGTTGGCGCGGGGCGCCGACGCCTCCCGCTGCGAGCGGTACGCCGCCGGCTCGGTCGCCCGGGCGCAGGCCGTCACGGGCGCCGGTGAGCGGGTCGTCGTGATCGGCGACTCCTACTCCGCGGGCCTCGGCCTCTCCTCGATCGTGGGGTCGTGGCCGTCGCGGCTGTCCGGCCAGGTGCACGTCGCCGGCTTCTCCGGCTCAGGCTTCTCCGAGCACGCCAGCCCCTGCGGCCGGGTCTCCTTCGCCGACCGGGCCCCGGCCGCGCTCCGCGGCGGCGCCGACCTGGTCGTCGTCGAGGGCGGCCTCAACGACTTCGACCAGCCCGCCTCCTCGATCACGGCCGGCTTCACCCGGCTGATGGCGGAGCTGGACGGACATCGGGTCGTCGTGGTCGGGCCGGTGGCGGCCCCGTCGCGCGCGGCCGCCGTACCCCGTGTCGACGCGCTGCTCGCCGAGCTCTGCGCCGACTACGACGTGCCCTACGTCCGCACCTCGGGCCTCCGGCTGCCCTACCTCGACGACCGGCTGCACCTCACGCCGACCGGTCACCGGACGTTCGGCGACTTCGTCGCGACGCAGCTGGCCGACTGAGCCCGGGGCCTGTGAACGCCGACCACAGGGATGTCCCCGGTCGCGGCTAGGGTTCTCGGGTGCCCGAAGCGACCACCAGCCCCGTCCGCGACCTCCTCGCGACGGCGGTGTCTGCCCTCGGGGGGCAGGAGCGCGCGGGCCAGGTCGAGATGGCCGAGGCCGTCGCCGACTCGATGACCGACGGCCGCCACCTGCTGGTGCAGGCCGGCACCGGCACCGGCAAGTCGCTCGGCTACCTCGTGCCGAGCCTGCTCCACGACAAGCGCGTCGTGGTCGCCACCGCGACGCTCGCCCTCCAGCACCAGCTCGTCGAGCGCGACATCCCGCGGCTGGTCGAGGCGATCGGCGGGGTCGACGGCGTCGACACCAGCTACGCCGTGCTCAAGGGCCGCTCCAACTACGCCTGCCTGCACCGCATCCGCGAGGGCGTGCCCGACGACCAGGGCACCCTCGTCGACGTACCCGAGGGGTCGATGGCCAAGAAGGTCCTCGAGCTGCGGACGTGGGCGGAGAAGCAGGCCGCGGACAAGGGCACCGGCGAGCGGGATGCCGCGCCCCGCCACACCGACCGCGAGTGGCGGCAGGTCAGCGTCGGCCACCGCGACTGCCTCGGCGCCACCAAGTGCCCCTTCGGCCAGGAGTGCTTCGTCGAGCGCGCCCGCGAGCAGGCCCAGCGCTCGCAGCTGATCATCACCAACCACTCCCTGCTCGCGATCGACGCGATCGAAGGGGTGCCGATGATCCCCGACTACGACACCGTCGTCATCGACGAGGCCCACGAGCTGGTCCAACGGGTGACCCAGGCGGCCACCGACGAGCTGGCCAGCAACGACGTCGACCGCGCCTCCCGCCGCAGCCAGCGCTGGGTCGACGGCGGCCAGGCCGACGACCTCGCCGACGCGGGCGACGCGCTCGCCGACGCCATCTCCGCGGCCAGCCCGGGCCGCTTCGAGGTCGTCCCCGAGCAGCTCAAGGACGCCCTCGTGCTGGTCCGCGACGCGGCGCGGGCCTGCCTCTCGGCGTTCCCCAAGGAGACCTCCGAGAGCGAGGTCGACGCCGGCCGCACCCAGGCCAAGGGCCTGGTCCAGGAGGTCTTCGTCAACGCCGAGCGGATGGCCGCGGGCTCCGACGCCGACGTGCTCTGGCTCTCCGAGGGAGGCGACCGGGTCCCGCCGCGGCTGTGCGTGGCGCCGCTCCAGGTCTGGGGCCAGATGCGCGACAAGCTGCTCAGCGACAAGACCGTGGTCTTCACCAGCGCCACCCTGATGCTCGGCGGCGACTTCTCCTCGGTCGCCACCAGCGTGGGCCTCAAGCCCTCCGAGCGGGTCGTGGAGTCCGGGGCGGTCTCCTCGGGCGGCGACGCACTGCCGTGGCGCGGGCTCGACGTGGGCTCACCCTTCGACTACGGCCAGCAGGCGATCCTGTACGTCGCCCGTCACCTGCCGCCGCCGGGCCGCGACGGGCTCGTCAAGGCCCAGCTCGACGAGATCGTCGACCTCGTCGACGCCGCCGACGGCCGCACGCTCGGCCTGTTCTCGAGCCGTCGCGCTGCCGAGGCCGCGGCCGAGGCGGTCCGCGAGCGGCTGCCCCACCTGACCACGCTGGCCCAGGGCGACGCCCAGCTCCCCGAGCTCGCCAAGCAGTTCGTTGCCGACCCGCACACCTGCCTCTTCGGCACGCTCAGCCTCTGGCAGGGCCTCGACGTCCCCGGTGACACCTGCCAGCTGGTGCTGATCGACCGGATCCCCTTCCCTCGGCCCGACGACCCGCTGATGAGCGCCCGGCAGCGCGCGGCCGACAAGGCCGGCGGCAACGGCTTCATGCAGGTCGCCGCCACCCACGCCGCCCTGCTGATGGCGCAGGGCGCCGGTCGCCTGATCCGCACCACCACCGACCGCGGGGTCGTGGCCGTCCTCGATCCGCGCCTGGCCACCGCCCGCTACGGCGGCTTCCTCAAGGCCAGCCTGCCGCCGATGTGGACCACCACCGACCCGGCCGTGGTCCGCAAGGCGCTCACCCGCCTCGCCGGAAACTAGTCCACCGGGGCGGAGTCGACCCGGTCGAGCATGTCGGTGAGGTGCTCCCGCAGCTTCTCCCGGTGCTCCGTGGCCGCCTGCTGGAGGTCCGCGATGACCTCCTCGTGGCGCTCACGGGACGCGGTCGTCTCCTTCTGCACCCGGGATGCCTCGGCGCGGGCGTCGCGCAGCGTCTGCGCGGCTTCCTTGCGGGCCGAAGCCACCAGGGCCTCGGCTTCCTCGCGCGCAGCTCGCACGAGCTCGGCAGCCTCGTCCCGGGCGCCCGCCACGATCGTGGCGGCCTCGCTCCTGGCCTCGGATCGCCACTGGTCGGTCTCGCGGGCGGTCATCTCCAGCAGTCGGGCCGCCGCCGGTGAGCTGTCCGGGTCGCCGCCAGGGGCTGGGTGGGGGTCGCTGTAGGCGTGTGCTTTGAGGCTCATGGTCTTCTCTCGGTGGGGGATGAACCCCACCCGCCCGCGCGGCGCGATGGGGTCACCTCCGAGAGTGCCCCTTCTGGCAGGGACTAAAAGCCCACCGGGGTCGTGGCCTCCGTCACGCGGCCGGCGCGGGACCAGCGCTCCCAGACGTCCCACCCGCCACAGTGCTGGAGGGTTCCTGGACCTTCTGGAGGGTTGCAACCCCCGAAAACGTCCGGGATCGCCGGTGAACCGGCGATCCCGGACGCCCTCAGCTCACCGGCTTCGACACCTCGCTGACGCGGCCGGTGCCGGTGTTGGTCTTCCACGACACCGACCACGTGATCGGGGCGTTGCGGTCCTTGCGGTCCCCGATGACGTACCAGTCCATCTGGGCGCGCTGGGCGGTCACGTCGAGCACGGAGAAGCCGTGGTCGTCCCAGTTGAGATACTTCACGTGCCGGTTGTTGGCCTTGATCGTCTCGGCCACGCCGTCGCTGGTCGTGTGTGCCGGCGTGCCGGTGATGTCCTTGAGGTTGTTGGCCGTGACCGACGTGCACACGAACTCCACGCCGGCCGAGTCGCCGACGGGGTAGGTCGAGGCGTCGTACGGCAGCTCCGCGGCCCACCCGGAGTGGATGTCGCCGGTGATGAAGAGCGCGTCCTTCACCTGGTGGGTGCGGATGTGGTCGAAGACCTCCCGGCGGTCGGTGGTGTAGCCGTCCCACTGGTCGGTGTTGTACGGCGCCCCGTCGGACGCGGCCGGCTCGCCGGTGACCTGGTGCACCGCGTCGACCATCGGGTCGGGGAGGGCGCCGAAGTTGACCGGCGCGATCATCACCGGGTTGCCGATGATCTTCCACTGCGGGCGGTCGCCGGCCAGCGAGTCCTTGAGCCACTGCATCTGCCGGTTGCCGGTGATGGTCCGGTCCGGGTCGTTGACGGCCGGGTCCGGGTTGGGCACCGGGGTGGGGGTGGTCTCGACCTGCTGGTCGCGGTGGGTGCGCAGGTCGAGCAGGCTCAGCTCGGCCAGCGTGCCGAAGCGCAGCCGCCGGTAGAGCCGGTCACCGTCCCGCAGCGCGGCGGTGCCGTCGAGCCGCGCAGGCATCCACTCGTCGTACGCCCGGTGCGCCCGCGCCCGGCGGGCCTTGTAGTCGCCCTCGCCTGCGTCGTGGTTGACCGCGCCGTTCTTCCACTGGTTGTCGGCGACCTCGTGGTCGTCCCACGTCACGATCCAGGCGAACTTCGCGTGCGCGTCCTGCAGGTCGCGGTCGCGCTTGTACTGCGCGTGCCGCTGCCGGTAGTCGGCCAGCGAGAGCATCTCGTGCGCCGGCTCGTGCTTGCGGATGTCCTCGTCGGACTGGCCGTAGCCGTACTCACCGGGGCCGTACTCGTAGAGGTAGTCGCCCAGGTGCACCACCGCGTCCAGGTCGTCGCGCGCCGCGAGCCCGCGGTAGGCGCTGAACCAGCCGGCCTGCAGGTTGGCGCACGAGACGACGCCGAAGCGCAGGTGGTCCGGCGTCGCGTCGTGGGCGGGAGCCGTGCGGGTGCGGCCGACCCGGCTCGTGGCGTCGCCGAGGTGGAAGCGGTAGTGGTACGCCGTGGCGGGCCGCAGGCCGCGCACGTCGACCTTGACGGTGTGGTCGCGGCTCGGGCCGGTCTCGAAGCGGCCTCGGCGTACGACGTCGCGGAACCCCGCGTCTCGCGCCACCTCCCAGCGGACCGTGACCTTCGGGCCCGCGCCGGAGCCGGGGGTGCTCGCCGCGGTCGGCGTCACTCGGGTCCACAGCACGACCCCCTCGGGCAGCGGGTCGCCCGAGGCGACACCGTGGGCGAACACCGCGCCGTCGCCCGCGGCCCCTGACGCGGCTACTGCCGGGGCGGCCGTCGCGAGCGGCGAGGAGACCGCGGCCACGCCGACGGCGCCGACGGTGCCGGTGGCCAGGACCGTACGTCGACCGACGGGGCGGGAGGTCAGGGGCTGGGCAGGGGGGATGTCACGGGGAGAGCTCACGAGAGGCCCAACGAGCCAGCGCCGGGCGTGTTCCGGATCGGCGGTGTGAGCACCGTCCGTTCACCCGCAGGTCACCCCGGGGTGGCGCGGGTCAGTCGAGGCGGCTGCGGGCGGCCGGCGTGGGCAGGCTGCGCGTGAGCGGGGCCGGGGCCGGTGTCGGCAGCGGGGCCGCGGCGGCCGGCATCGGCCGGGCGGCGGGCGCGGAGACGAGGACGGGGATGCGTGGCGCCCACTCGGCGGCGGCCCAGCCGGCGGCGATGACGAGGTAGCCCATCAGCACGTCGATGACCCAGTGGTTGCCGGTGCCGATGATGACGACGCCGGTGCCGACGGCGTAGGTCCAGCCGAGCGCGCGGACCCACCGGTGGCGGGCGTGGCGCTGCAGCGAGATGGCGACCCACAGGGCCCAGCCGGCGTGCAGCGACGGGAAGGCGGCCAGCTCGTTGGTCAGCCCGCCGAGCCCGCGCGGCGCGGAGGCGTCGGAGGCCCACCAGCCGTCGGAGGCGTGCAGGGAGAGGACGTCGACGTAGCCCGTGATGAAGCGCGGCGGTGCCGTCGGCATCAGCAGGTAGGCCGCGAGCCCGAGGAGGGTGCCGATCACCAGCGCCCGTCGGGCCGGGGCGTAGACGCGGGTGCCGAGCCGGTAGAGCCAGAGCAGCACCGCGGCCGTGACGACGTAGTGGAGGGAGGCGTACCAGTAGGAGCCGAGCAGCCCGATCACCCGGTGGTTGGTGAACAGCTCGTTGAGCGGCACCTCCCAGTGGATGCCGAGCACGGTCTCGAAGCGGAGCAGCTCGTGGGCCCGGTGCATGGCCGGCCCCATCGCGGTGTCGGCGACGAGCCGGGACAGGCTGTAGCCCACCCAGAGGGCCAGGATGAGGACGATCTCGAGCACGCCCCGCACGATCTGCGGGTGGCGTCGGCGCAGGGCAGTCAGAGACATACCCCCACCCTCAGTCGTTCCCACATGTACCAAAATACGGAATACCCCCGAAATGTTCCCGGGATTTATCTCGGGGGTTCGTGAAGATTTCCGGTGAGGAGGCTAGCGGACCCCGATCAGACCCGACGCAGGACCGCGGTGACCTTGCCGAGGATCGTCGCGTGGGTGCCGTCGATGGGCTCGTAGGTGTCGTTGTGGGGCAGCAGCCAGACCTTGCCGTCCTTGCGCTGGAAGGTCTTGACGGTGGCCTCGCCGTCGATCATCGCGGCCACGATCTCGCCGTTGCTGGCGGTGGGCTGCTGGCGGATCACGACGTAGTCGCCGCTGCAGATGGCCGCGTCGACCATCGAGTCGCCGACGACCTCGAGCATGAAGAGCGTGCCGTCGCCGACCAGCTCCTGGGGCAGCGGGAAGATCGCCTCGACCCGCTCCTCGGCCAGGATCGGGCCGCCGGCGGCGATCCGGCCGACCATCGGCACGTAGGAGGCGGCGGGCATCGCGTCGCCGACGCCGGTCTCGTCGTAGGTCGACTCGTCGGCCGAGGAGATCGAGCGCCGCGCCTTCATCACCTCGGGCAGGAAGACCTCGAGCGCCCGCGGCCGGTTGGGGTCGCGCTTGAGGAAGCCCTTCTCCTCGAGCACCTTGAGCTGGTGGGCCACGCTGGAGGAGCTGGTGAGCCCGACCGCCTCGCCGATCTCGCGCATGCTGGGCGGGTAGCCGCGCTTCTCGATGGCTTCCTTGATGTGGGCCAGGACCCGCTGCTGGCGCGGGGTCAGGCCGTGGGCGTCCGGGGGACCGTCGGGCAGCTCGGCGACTCGACCCCGTGCAGCCTTGGTGGGGGAGTCGTCGCCCGTCTTCTTCGTGGCCATGGCGGTGCCTTCCGGTGTACGGCGGTGCGCCCGGGGGACGCACCCCGGGCCGGTGTTCCCACCGTAGCCATGTCGGCCCGTCTGTTCAAACATCTGTTCGAACAGCGTGTCGCGCCGGAGTGGGGCGCCACGTCACGGTCAGAGCTGGGGCACCCACACGAACATCGGCATCCGGCAGACCTCCTCGAAGCCCAGCCGCTCGTAGACCGGCCGGCCCATCTCGGTGGCGTGCAGGATCGCCTCGGTGCAGCCCCGGTCACGCGCCATCTCGAGCAGCGTCGCGGTGACGGCGTACCCGATCCCGCGCCCGCGCGCGGCCTCGAGCGTGGTGATGTTGTAGAGGCCGGCGGTGCGGCCGGTGAGCCAGGCGGTGCCGCAGGCGACGGGCTGGCCGTCGACGGTGGCGAGCACGGTGAGGAGGTCGGCGGCGTCGAAGGGCGCCATCATCTCCACGATCGGGCCGGCGAGCTCGGCCGGGAAGCCGAAGCCCTCGGTCATCACCCGCGCGGTGGCCGCGTGGCACTCCGGGCCCACGACGTGGATCCGGACGCCGGGGCCGGGCGGCGGCATCGGCACCGGGCCGTCGAGGACGCGATGCATGCCGGGCGTCTCGTCGCGCAACATGCCGGCGGCGACGAGGGTGTCGGCGATCTCGGCCGTCATCGTGGAGGGGGAGCCCCACCACAGGAAGGGGAGTCCTCGGCCGACGTAGGCCGCCAGCACCTCGCGGGTGCGGCGCAGCTCCTCGCCGGGTGCGAAGCGGGCGCCGGCGATGCCGTTGAAGACGGGGTGCGGCACGGTGGTGTGCCAGGTGTGGAGGTCGGCGGCACCCTCGGTCCCGAAGGAAGGGTTGGAGGCCGTCACCCGCAGGAACTCCATGAGGTTGTCCTCGACCGGAGCCACCCGCGGATCAGCAAGCACGGGGGTCACCGGGGCACCGTACGCCGCGTGGGACATCGGGATCGGCGAATTCGCGGATCTGGTTGACTCCCGCCATGCCTGCCGCCCAGCCTTCGTCCCCCATGTCTGCACCGCCTGTCCACACCAGCTGTGTCGTCACCGGAGGAGCCCGCGGGATCGGCCGCGGCATCGCCGAGCGGATGGTCGCCCGCGGCCACCGGGTCGTGGTCACCGACGTCGACGGCGAGGGCGCCGCCCGCACGGCCGCCGAGATCGGCGCCGCGGCCGGCATCGCCCACGACGTGCGCGACCCCGCCGGGCACGCGGCCGCGGTCGCCGAGGCGACCCGCCACGGCGTCCTGACCGCGTGGTTCAACAACGCCGGTGTCGGCGACGACGGCACGCTGTCGGAGCTGTCCGACGACGCCGTACGACGCCTGGTCGACGTCAACCTGATGGGCGTCGTGTGGGGGATGCGCGCCGCGCTCGAGGCGTTCGGCGAGGCCGGCGGCGACGTCGTCAACACCGCGTCGCTCGCGGGGCTCGGGCCGGTCCCGGGCTACAGCCTGTACGCCGCCACGAAGGCCGCGATCGTCTCGCTCACCATGTCGGGCGACGCCGAGACGCCTCGAGGTGTGCGGGTGCACGCGATCTGCCCCGACGGGGTGAAGACCGCGATGCTCGACGCGCAGACGCCCGGGGGGCTGGGCAACCTGCTGGTCCACTCCGGTGGCCGGATCCTCACCGTCGACGAGGTCGCCGACGAGGCCGTCGCGCTGGTCGGCAGCCATCGGGTGATCCGGGCGGTGCCGGGTTGGCGCGGGGGCGTCGTACGGGCCTCGGCGCTGGCGCCGTCGGTCAGTGCGCGCGGGATCAGCCTGTTCGCCGCCCAGGGCCGGCGGGCCCTGAAGAAGTCCGCCGGCGCCTGAGCGGGTCGGTTCAGCGGCGCGTGGCCGGTCCCTGGTGCCGCGCGCCCGGGGGTGCGTGCCGCGCGGCGGTCGCGGGTGCTGACACGAGGCGCGAGATGGGTGTGAGGACGATCCGCGAGTCGACGTCGCCGCCGGCGTAGACGCTGAACGTCGAACCGAAGCAGACGAGCGTGACCGGGGTCGCGAGGTCCTGGTCCACCACCGCGCTGGCCGTGTTGGTGCTGTACGTGCCCCCGGTGGTGCCGTACTCGAACGCCCCTCCCGGCGATGTCGACCGGGTCAGGTAGCAGGCGGGCGGGCTACTGGTCGTCGTGATGACCGAGTACGTCGCGAGATAGGTGCCCGCGGGCAGGCCCGGAAGGGAGACCTGGAGGCTGCTCGCCGCCGGGCCACCGGTGGGCAGGACGTACTCGTAGGCGGCGTTCTCCATCTGCTTGCCGCTCAGTCCGTCCACGAGGTCGGCGTTGAGCTTGTTGACCTTCTTCGTCGTGGTCACCGCAAGGGGCGGCGAGCCCGGTCTGGCCTTGAGGGACAGGGCTGCGCCGCTGCCGGTGTTCTTCAGCGCGGTCGGGTGGGTGGCGGTGTTGCTGGTGCCGAGCAGGAGCGGGTGCCCGTTGGCGGCGTACGCCGCGACGTTGGCTCCGCCGATCAGGACGAGGGCCGCGAGCAGCACGGGGAGCGTGCGGCCGCGGGCTGGGCTGGATGGGGGGCGTGAAGACGACATGCGGGGGTCCTTGTCGTTGAGGGGGCTGGCGGTCACTCCCTCTCTACTCGCGGCCGCGGGCGCTCTGGCATGCCCCGTCCGAGCCATCCGGGGGTGGTGGTGGGGGGTGCGTGGTCTTAGTACCCGTTCGAACAAATGTTCGGCGCGCCTCTTGCGCTCGTTCGAACACCTGCTCTAATGTCGCACATGTGTTCGATCGAATGCTTGATCGAATCGGTGGACCAGACAGCCCGACACGGACTGTCGGTGGCCGCCGATAGACATCTCTTCGACGGACAGGCACCGATGGCTGACCGCCACTTCCCCAGGAGGTCCCGATGAGCACCATGACGATCAACCCCACGTTCGCCCCGGCGCGTCCCCGCTCCGGCGAGGTCCGGCTGACCCGCCGCGGCCGCGCCGTGGTGCTCATGGCGGCGCTGCTCCTCGTGCTCACCGCCGGCGCCCTCCTCGGCGGAGCCCGCTCCGCCGCCACCGAGCACCCCGGCGCCCCCACCCCGACCCGGGTGGTCATGGTCGGCACCGGCGACACCCTCTGGGACATCGCCTCCGACCTCGCCCCCGACGGCGACGTCCGCGCGATGATCGCCCAGATCGAGGACCTCAACGCCCTCGACTCCGCCCTCGTCGCCGCCGGCCAGCGGCTGCGGGTGCCGATCGTCGACTGACGCACACAGACTTTCGTCAGCCGCCTGAGCCGAGTGGGCGCAACTGCACGGAGGAGCGAAGCGGGGGAGGGCGGCTGCGCCAACTCGGCGAGCCACATGGGGCCTGAAGCGCAGAGCGGTCCGCAACAACTGAAGACTCCCGTCAGCCGCCTCGACCCCGGCTGACGGAGCAGGGGAAGACGAGGGCGGGACTCGAGGAGTCCCGCCCTCGCTGCTTTTGCGGCCAAGACCACCTCCTCCCTCGCGCGACTATCGAACCGATCGATGTACCGCGTTCAGGGGTAGGACAGCGGCATGGTCACGTCAGCCACGTCACTCGCGTATCCCCTCAAGCCACTTCTGAACAGCTAGACCAGTCGCAGCGTTTGCCTGGTCGCGCGCCGGGGCGCGCCAGAGCACCTCAAAATGAGCCGTCCCTTTGGTAGCCAGAGAAGAGTGGCCATGAGCGGATCCGAGACAGATGTCAAGCAGCGCCTTGCTTCGATACTGGGCCAATACGATCCCCGATGGATCTCACCGATCTGCGCGGAGCTCGGGCGGATTGGCAAGGGGACACGCCTAGAGGACGCCTTCGTCATTGAGGGATACGTCTGGGAGTCTGACCGTGGCGAGCTTCTGGTTTGCTTGCTTGGTGACGTGATGTACACCGTCTGCACTAAAGGAGCGAGCGCCCGGATACTTGCCCTTCACCCGTCAGCCTTCGGTCAGAGTCGGCCCGGCTGTGCCGTCGTGCTCCGCTACGCAACCGGCACGGGAGGCACGCTCGAAGCGCGGGGACGGCTTCGGACTCGGCCTGGAGAGTCGGCACCGGAGACGACTCAGGCGTACAACGACGCGTGTCGCCACGAGAAGGGGCTCGCGCGGCTCGCCACCCGGGCGCGTGCCGAGCAGAAGGCCGCCCGTAGGGCGGCCGAGGATGAATCCCGTCGACTTCTTGAGGCCGGCAAGGTGGCTGTACGGGATGAGCTCCGGGTCCTCAACCGGCGCGTCCCAGGCGCCAAGTCTTTGGATGCGCGAATCTCCCTAATGAGCGACGCTGTCGACGCGTCCGAGCGTGTCGACCTTGCGAAGACGATTCGACAGTTCTTGAGAAGGGCGAGAGAGGTCGATCCGGGCCTACCCGTCGCCTTCATTCCGGGCATGGTCAGGGTGTCAACCGTGGGGCAAGAGGACTCTACGAAGTCAGCGGTGACGTTTGGTCCTGTGCTGATCACAGACAACCACTTGTTGTGGTTCCCGGCAGGGGCAACCAGGACGTATTCGTTGGCGGGTGCAGACGCCACGTTCAAGCGATACGCCGGTCGCCCTTTCAACTCGGTCGAGGTCGCACTTAATACGCACGATGGGCAGTTCGCCGTTACGGCCCACTGTCGGAATGAGACGTGGACAAACGCGGCCCGCCTCGAGGCGGGCTTGCGGTACGCCCTCGGTCGCAAGACGACGCCAAGTTCGCCAAGCGCGGCTCCATTGATCTGCCGTCCCGAGCTGCGGCTTATACGAACCGCCCACGAGGCTGAGCAGGTGGTCGCAGAGTGGCTCACGTACCTCGGATTCGGATCTGCATCTCTCACCAAGTCCGGGCCGGATGGGGGGATCGACGTCCAAACCTCCACCGTGGTCGCCCAAGTGAAGATGGAAGCCGTGCCTAGCGGTCGACCCGCGCTACAGCAACTCCTCGGGGCGGCCGTGATCGAGGCCAAGACGCCCGTGTTCTTTTCTCTCGCTGGATATACCCGGGAAGCGGTCGAGTGGGCAGACCGAGCCAGCATGGCACTGTTCCAGTTTGACTTTCAGGGCGAGCCGACGCCGGTCAACGAGTCCGCCAGATCGGCTGTTGCTGCGGCCGTCGGCCGAGACACCACCTAACGGTCCGCCACCCGCCGCACGAACTTCAGCCCCGACCACGTCCCGTCCAGGGCGGCGACCTTCACGTCGACGAACCCGAGCTCCAGTCCGAGGTCGCGCACCGTGCTCTCGTCCAGGTCCGTGACCGGCCCGTCGGGGTTGCGGGCCGAGCGCTGGGCCGCCTTCTTGGGCCAGCAGACCCACACCATCCCGGCCGTGCTGGTGCGCTCGAAGAGTGTTGGCAGCCGGCGGGTCAGCGCGGTGAGCTCGGTGTGGAAAGTCAGCGTGACGTCCGCGCGGCCCGGCAGGCGGCGTACGACGTTCGTGGCCGTGCCCGGCTCGGCCAGCGCCGCGACGTCGGGGGACGAAACCGAGGGCAGGCCGTCGAGGAAGAGCACGTGCCCCTCCTTGATCCCGAGCTTGCGGACCAGGGGCGTGCCCGAGTAGCCGGCCACCACCGTGCTCAGCGTGCCGCGCGCCGGCCGCCGGGCGGGCGCACGATCGGCGTGATCTCCCGGGTCGCGTCGAGTGGTGCCTCGGGCTCGTCGTCCTCGACGATCTGCCACGGGCGCGGCGGCCGCGGTCCGCTGGTGATCCCGAGCCGGCGCAGCAGCCGGGCGACGAGCATCAGCCCCATGAACAGGCAGGCGACGGCGCCGAGCGAGGCGAGGCCGAGGAAGTACCACGCGTTGCGTTCACCGCCCCGGGCCGAGGCACCGAAGTCGATGGCGGCGTAGACGAGGTAGCCCCAGGCGACGACCGACAGGGTGACGCCGAGCGCGAGTCCGAGCAGGGGTGCGCGGGCTGGGGCCTTCTGCTTCGGACCCCTCCGTGAACCCGCGCGCTTGCCCTGACTCCCCACCAACCCATTCTGACCGATCTTGCGCAGTCCGGACCGGTCGACCCGCGAGTTCCGCGCAACCGTCTGTCAAGGGCCGGTTGGAGGATGCGCTCCGGCGGTGCGGAACTAGGATGGTCCTGTGTCGTCTGGTGGGGGTGCACCCGGCCCGGACGCGACGGGGGGCGGGCAGCCTCGCGCGCCTCTGGGGCATCTGTCGCGCCTCGGTTTCGCGCTCCGCAACGCCCACGACCTCGACGAGGTGGCGCGCAGCCTGCTCGCCGACTTCGTCTCGCTCCCAGACGTGTCCCGCGTCGGCCTCGCGCTGACCGAGGGCGGCGGCCGCCGGCTCCGCTTCGTGGCCACCGACAAGGTCGGCGACGCCGACCTCGAGTGGTGCCACATCGACGCCTACGACGATGTCCCGCTCACCGCGGTCGTGCGCAGCGGTGAGCCGGTCTTCGGCAGCCTCGACGACCTCGAGCCGCGGTTCCCCGGTGTCGTGGGGCGCCAGCGCAATGAGGGCACGCTCGCGATGGGGGCCTGGCCGCTGCCCGGCACCGGTTCGCCCGTGGGCGGCCTCATCCTGTTCTTCGACGAGCCCCAGGCGTTCGGCGAGCGGCAGCAGCGGCTGCTCGAGGCGGCCGCCCGCCGCACCGCCGACGCCGTACGCCGCGTGCGGATCGCCACCGGCCGCGGCCCGGACGAGGTGGCCCCCGACGACCCCGCTCTCGTCGGGCAGGGGGAGCGGGTCGCCGTGTTGCTCGAGAGCGACCCGCGGGCCCCCGGTGCCGCACGCCGGTTCCTGCGCGAGGCCCTGGCCGGGTGGGGCATCGACGACGACGCCGTCGACACCGCCCAGCTGTGCCTGTCCGAGCTGGTCACCAACGTCGTCATGCACGCCCGGACGTCGTCGGAGCTGATCGTGGCCCTCGAGGACGGCGTGCTCACCGTCCTGGTCCGTGACCTCGGCGGATCGAGCCGCTCGGGCGACCCGACGACCATCACGATCTCCGAGGACGACGACCCGCTGCGGGTCTTCGGGCGGGGCCTGATGCTGGTCGACGCGCTCGCCGACCGGTGGGGCTCGGAGCAGGACGCGACCGGCACCACCGCCTGGTTCGCGCTCGAGCTGGGGAGCGGCTCCAACGGCTCCCTCCAGACCGGCTGACCCGTCGGAATCGGCTCTCCCGAGCCCCTTCCGCGCGGCCTGTCGAACGGCCCGCGACACACCACCCGAAATGACTATTTTCGGGACCCCGCGACTCGCTGACCTGCGGTTTTCCGACGGCGCCGATCCGACGCGCCGCAACCCTCCGGATCCACTTGCGAAGCCTTGCGGCGGCGGCGTACGGTAACCACAACATCTAGTACTTACACCGGTGTAGTTATCCACATCTAGTTCCACAGGAACACGTGGAAGCCCCACAGGTGACCGGTTGTTATCCACAGTAGACAGGCCGATTTCCACAACGCCGACACCCCTCGCGAAGGGGTCACAGGCGAGCCCGGAGGTCGGTCCGACCGCGACACCGCGACCACAGGAGAGGAGCCCGACGGTGCACTGCCCGTACTGCCGCAACACCGACACCCGGGTCCTCGACTCGCGGGTCGCCGAGGACGGCGGCTCGATCCGTCGCCGTCGCACCTGCCCGGCCGACAACGGGGGCTGCGGCAAGCGGTTCACCACGGTCGAGCAGATGCAGCTGACCGTGCTCAAGCGCAGCGGCGCGACCGAGCCGTTCACCCGCGAGAAGGCCGTCGCCGGCGTCCGCAAGGCCTGCAAGGGCCGCCCGGTCTCCGAGGACGACCTGGCCTGCCTGGGCCAGGCGGTCGAGGACAACCTCCGCAGCGAGGGCTTCGCCGAGGTCCCGGCCCACCAGGTGGGCCTGTCGATCCTCGGCCCGCTGCGCAAGCTCGACGAGGTGGCCTACCTCCGCTTCGCGAGCGTCTACCGCGCCTTCGAGTCGGCCGACGACTTCGAGGACGAGATCGCCCTCCTGAAGGCGGAGCGGTCGCTCCCCATGACGCCGGCCGACCTGGTCGACGCGGCGTCCTCGGCCCCACCGGGCTGACCCCAGACCGCCCGGCGTGTGCAGTGGGGAAGCTGTACGCGCCGGGCGCACCAACTGTCGGTGGTCCCGACCATCCTGTTCATGGGGGACAGGGGGGTCGAGGAGGCCATCACCAGCAACACGCATTCCAGACCACCAGACAACGCTGTCGCACAGAGGAGATTGCAGATGACCGAGACGCAGAGTGGTGCCCAGACCGGCGCCGAGGGCGCCGAGAAGACCGGACTGAAGATCGAGCGCGTCTTCAGCACCGAGGGCACCCACCCCTACGACGAGGTCACCTGGGAGCGTCGCGACGTCGTCCAGACCAACTGGAAGACCGGCGCCACCGTCTTCGAGCAGCGCGGTGTCGAATACCCCACCACCTGGTCGGTCAACGCCAGCACCATCGTCACGACCAAGTACTTCCGCGGCGCGGTCGGATCCGACGTCCGTGAGTGGAGCCTCAAGCAGCTCATCGACCGGATCGTGAAGACCTACACCAAGGCCGGCATCGACCACGGCTACTTCGCCACGGACGCCGACGCCGAGATCTTCGAGCACGAGCTCACCTGGCTGCTGGTCAACCAGTACTTCTCCTTCAACAGCCCCGTCTGGTTCAACGTCGGCACCCCGTCGCCGCAGCAGGTCTCGGCCTGCTTCATCCTCTCGGTCGACGACTCGATGGACTCCATCCTCAACTGGTACAAGGAGGAGGGCTTCATCTTCAAGGGCGGCTCCGGCGCCGGCCTCAACCTCTCCCGCATCCGCTCCTCCAAGGAGCTGCTCTCCTCCGGCGGCACCGCCTCGGGCCCGGTCTCGTTCATGCGCGGCGCCGACGCCTCCGCCGGCACCATCAAGTCCGGCGGCGCCACGCGTCGTGCGGCCAAGATGGTCGTCCTGGACGTCGACCACCCCGACATCGTCGAGTTCGTCGAGACCAAGGCGCGCGAGGAGGACAAGATCCGCGCCCTCCGTGACGCCGGCTTCGACATGGACCTCGGCGGCGCCGACATCACCTCCGTCCAGTACCAGAACGCCAACAACTCCGTCCGCGTCTCCGACGAGTTCATGCGCGCCGTCGAGGACGGCACCGACTTCGCCCTGCGTGCGCGCAAGACCGGCGAGGTCATCGAGATGGTCGACGCCCGCGACCTGTTCCACAAGATCAGCAAGGCCGCCTGGGAGTGCGCCGACCCGGGCCTCCAGTACGACGACACCATCAACGACTGGCACACCAACCCGGAGACCGGCCGCATCACCGCGTCCAACCCCTGCTCCGAATACATGTCGCTCGACAACTCCTCGTGCAACCTCGCCTCGCTGAACCTCCTGAAGTTCCTCAAGGACGACGACACCTTCGACGGTGAGCTGTTCGCCAAGGCGGTCGAGTTCATCATCACCGCGATGGACATCTCGATCTGCTTC
The DNA here is from genome assembly GCF_014138045.1 of Nocardioides ginsengisegetis. NCBI lineage: Bacteria > Bacillati > Actinomycetota > Actinomycetes > Propionibacteriales > Nocardioidaceae > Nocardioides > Nocardioides ginsengisegetis. The sequence continues at coordinate 3,202,665 of NZ_JACGXA010000001.1, read as the reverse complement.
GCCGACTTCCCGACCGAGCCCATCGGCGAGACCACCCGCAACTACCGCCAGCTCGGCATCGGCTACGCCAACCTCGGCGCGCTGCTGATGGCGATGGGCCTGGGCTACGACTCCGAGGGTGGCCGCGCGATGGCCGCCTCCATCACCTCGCTGATGACCGGCCAGTCCTACAAGCGCTCGGCCGAGCTCGCCGGCATCGTCGGCCCCTACGCCGGCTACGCCCGCAACGCCGAGGCGCACAAGCGGGTCATGCGCAAGCACCAGGCCGCCAACGACACCGTCCGCACCCTCGCGATCGCCGACAGCCAGGTCCACAAGCTGGCCACGGTCGCGTGGGCGCAGGTGCAGGAGCTCGGCGCTGCCAACGGCTTCCGCAACGCGCAGGCCTCGGTCCTCGCGCCCACCGGCACCATCGGCTTCATGATGGACTGTGACACCACCGGCATCGAGCCCGACTTCTCCCTGGTGAAGTTCAAGAAGCTCGTCGGCGGCGGCTCCATGCAGATCGTCAACCAGACGGTCCCGCGGGCGCTGAAGAAGATGGGCTACCAGCCCGAGCAGATCGAGGCGATCGTCGCCCACATCGCCGAGCACGGCCACGTCATCGACGCCCCCGGCCTGCGCTCGGAGCACTACGAGGTCTTCGACTGCGCCATGGGCGCGCGTGCCCTCAAGCCGATGGGCCACGTCCGGATGATGGCGGCCTGCCAGCCGTTCCTGAGCGGTGCGATCAGCAAGACCTGCAACCTCCCCGAGGACGCCACGGTGGAGGAGGTCGAGGAGATCTACCTGCAGTCCTGGAAGCTCGGTCTGAAGGCGACCGCCATCTACAGGGACAATTGCAAGGTCGGCCAGCCGATGGCCACCGGCAAGGGCGAGAACAAGGGCCAGAGCAGCAACGTCGCCGCGTCGGTGGTCGAGCCTGCCGAGACCAAGGTCGTCGAGAAGATCGTCTACGCCCCGACCCGCAAGCGTCTCCCGAAGTCCCGCGTCTCGCGCACCACCTCCTTCACGGTGGGTGGCGCCGAGGGCTACATGACCTCGGGTGCGCACGACGACGGCCACCTCGGCGAGGTCTTCCTCAAGCTCGGCAAGCAGGGCTCGACCCTGGCCGGCGTGATGGACGCCTTCTCGATCGCGGTGTCCATCGGCCTCCAGTACGGCGTCCCGCTCGAGACCTACGTCGCGAAGTTCACCAACCTGCGCTTCGAGCCCGCCGGCCTCACCGACGACCCGGACGTCCGCATGGCGCAGTCCCTCATGGACTACGTCTGGCGCCGCCTGGCCCTGGACTACCTCCCCTTCGAGCAGCGCGCCGCCATGGGCATCTACTCCGCCGAGGAGCGCCAGCGCCACCTCGAGACCGGCTCCTACGAGCCCGTCGAGGAGACCGGCTCCGCCGCCGAGCTGATGGAGTCCCCGGTCATCGAGATCGTCGACGTCGACGTCGACGCCACCTCGGTGGTCGAGCCTGCCGAGACCCCGGTGGCCGAGACCAAGGAGGCCCACACCTCCGCCGAGCTCCTGGAGAAGATCACCGGCCACGCCGTCGACTCCCCGCTCTGCTTCACCTGCGGCACCAAGATGCGCCCCGCCGGCTCCTGCTACGTCTGCGAAGGCTGCGGAAGCACCTCCGGCTGCAGCTGACATCACGCGATAGCGAACGGACCCGACACCCGCAAGGGTGTCGGGTCCGTTGTCATGTCGGCGGGTGCTGATAGGAAGAGAGCATCCCAAGGGGTCGGGTTAGGAAAGTCAGCGTGCCCGATTCAGTGGTGATGACCGTACAAGGACGCGGGGTTCGCACCTTCGATGCGAACGCTCCGATCTACCTCTCGCGGGCTGGTGACGCGCCACCGGTGTGGTGCACCGCAAAGGATGCGCGGCCTGGTGATTGGCTCGGGACCTCCTACGGTGGCAAGTGGTCCTCGTCCCCCGCGCCCGTTCCGGGCTTGGAGCCTCGCCCTCTCCGTGGCTCCGAGAAGGGGATCCGCATCCCGCGAAGGATGACCAATGATCTTGCGTTGTTTCTCGGGGCCTACCTCTCGGAGGGGCACACCACGCGGAGCAACTGGTCGGTCATCTTCACCAATTCCGTTCCGAGTGTCTTGCGGGACATTCAGCGGGCGGCGTCGAACGTGTTCGGCCTCGAGTCTCGTCTGACTCATCAAGCTGATCGATGCCCTGGCCTCGTGGTATCCAGCAAAAGGCTTGTTGAGTTCATGGAGATGCTCGAGTGCGGAAGCCGAGCATCCAACAAGAAGGTGCCGGCGATAATCCTGGATGGACGACGCCAGCACGCCATTCGGTTCATGCAGGGGGCCGCGCTCGACGGCTATACCTCGCATTCCTACGCCGGCAAATGGGCTATCTGTCTGGAGAGCCGAGCCGCCATCGATGGGCTGCAGGATCTCGTCACGAACTTGGGGATCGTGAATGCCCAGATCCCTAAGTTCAACAAGCACATGCAGAAGACCTACTTCGAGCTGTACGCCGCAGGACCATGGGGCCAAGAGTTGTCGCGGCAGGTTTCGTTCCTCGAGCCCGACAAGGAGTCGAGGGCGGTCGAGTACCGAGATCGGGCCTACCGGACGGCGCTGACGGATCGCATCCCCGGTACTCAAGGCCCTGAGTTGTATGACCTCGTTCCGGCCGGCAGGAGTGGGCGATCCGGAAAGGGCACTGGAAGACAAGCCTTTCGCCACCTTTGCGACTCCCGCTCGCGTCACGTAACGAGGGAAAGCGTCCGTCGCGTGCATGCGGCGGGCGCCCGTTTGCCAGCCTGGCTCGCTGATGTACTCGACCTGGAGATTCGCTTCAGTCCCGTTTTGGCCGCGGGCGTGACCCCGCTCCGTGCCTACCCCGATCCGGGATTTCCGTGTCCGACTGCTCCGTGAACGTGGAAAGGCGACGAATCCCTTGTCGGCGCGGGGGCGAAGCGAAAGCACCCGTACCCGGCGATAGCGCCGCCTCTCATGGACGGCAAGGTATCCCTGGCGTTGAGTATTCGTGATTCAGAAGGCGCGCGACGCGATCGACTGGGACCGCGATGGCCCAACCGTCAACGAGATCGATTGCACGTATCAAGCCGACCAATTCACCTTCGGTGTTCACCAACGGGCCGCCAGAGTTCCCAGGAAGAATATCCATGGAGGCCGTGATCATTGCTCCCGAAACGCCAGGTACGTCGCCAACACCCACGACACGGCCTTGAGCCGTTCTAAGAGGGCCGCCCAGTGGGTAACCTAGAGCCGCCACCAGATCTCCCGGTGTTGGGTCCGTCGAGAGCGAGACGGGGGCTGACGTGATCGGTGACGCCAGGTGCAACAGGGCAAGGTCATCGCGCCTGGAGACGACCCAGGAGTCGACTCGAGTCATGGCTCCTTGTGGAGCTCGCACGGCCATCGTCCGGGCTCCGGCGACCACATGCCGGTTGGTGACGAGCGTTGTCGGGGACAGAACCACCGCCGATCCGGTCGCTTCAAATGAGCAGCCGTGGTTGAACACTTCGAACGTCGCTGGCTTGACTGCGTTGATCGTGCGCGTCCAATCCGTCTGAGACAGGATCTCCCCGGCGAGCGTGCCGCCGAGATTGTCACCACTTGTCTGGACGGCTCCCGGGGAGTCGAAAGCGTCGGTGCGCCTCTCGGGCCAGGAATCCTGCTCGCTGCATCCGGCCAGAAGCGCGGTCAGGAGGAGACACGCTGTGGCAGTCCACCTTGACGTCGGCAAGCGGCGCATCGGTGGCTCAGTCGCCCAGCGTGATCTGAACGCTCTCGGGGATCTTGAGGTCAGCCGCGCTGTAGTGGATGCTGCCTCGATCACCAAGCTCGATCATGTACCCACCAGGCTCGCCATCCATGACGGTGAACTTGAAGGGGAATTTGCACATAAATGGAGGACTGCCGTGGCCGGCCCCAAGGTTTGCGGTCGTAAGGACGTCTCCGGAGCTGTTCGTTACGCGAATCTCGCTCCCGCTACTTACGTCGGAATACCCGCCGGTTCCGCTGCAGAATCCGGCAGTCCCGTCGATCGATGGAAAGTATGACGACGGGTCGCTGTCGAATAACGTGAATGTGCCGGCGACACGAATCGGGTAGAGCGTCTTGAAGCCGCTCGCGTATTGCTTGCAGTAGACGGAGACGCCAACGGCATCCACTTCGGGACCCTGTTGAGCTGCGCCATCGTCCAAGCCTTGGCAAATGGCCTTCGCGTGCGTCACGGCCGAGGCGTCAGAGGAGAACTTGCCGCCTAGGCCCTTGCTCCGAAGCAGTCGTGTGTACTTCTCCTGCTGCTGTTCGGGGGTAGGGATGACGTGGAAAGACTTGTCGAATTGTGGGCAAAGCTCGGCCACGGCCACGTGCTGGTAGTCGAACCCTTCGAGGTCCGCACCACCCGCCAAAGAGGTGCAGAACGCATGTCCGGCCGCGAGTGCGACGTCTGGGGTCGCGTAGTGCTCCTGGAACCCACCAGTCTCGAGGGCTGCAAGGTACCGATCTTCGTCGGTCTCGCGGATCGTGAACCACCAGGCTGCCCCTGACGCACCCGCCAACATCACGATGACGACCATGAGGGCCAGATAAAGCTTGCGTCGCGATCGTCGGGGACGAGTCGCAACGCCACCGTCAGCTACATCGAGCGGCGGCACCTCCGCTCCAGTCAACAAGAGCTGCGGTTCATGCGCGCCAATATGGTTGAAAGAGACGTCACTGCTCTCTGGGACCAAGGCTGTGTCTGAGGAATCTGTGGAGAGCATCGCGGCCTGGACTGAGGATTCGCTCTGGTCGACCCTCTCTTGTGTGGCCAGCGAAGTAACAAGAACGTCAGAGTGCCAGTCAGTGGCTGGCTGTTTCGTCCCAGGAAGGGGCGCCGCGCACTGAGGGCAGAACAGCGATCCTGTGGGCGCCTCGTGCCCGTTTGGACAAGTTGTACTTTCAGTCATGGTCGTTCCCCCGTAACACATCTCTGTCGTGGCCCGAGCAACACATTCCACGCGCTTAGATACGGTAAGGGCATAGGCCGATCGTGACGCAGGAAACAGCCAATCCAGGAAGCGCTTCGACTGCCCGCCCTTCAGCCCCAGACCCGGTTGGACCGCTCCCGGGCCTGTCTGACGCCTACGGTGCTCGAACACCCCGAACGTTGGGATGGCCTGCGGCAGCACCGCAAGAATCGGACTCGCCTCGATCACATATCGGAGTGGCTAAGTTTCAACGGCAACTGGACGCAGTGGCCTACATCGCCGCGACAGAGGCGGCGTTGAAGAACTCTGCCGGCATCGCGTGCTCGAGGCGCCAGGTGATGGCGATGGGTCGGTCGCCGTCATGGGATTCGTGGACGGCTGGGCCCAAGAACAGGTAAGGGGCGGTGCCGAAGTCGTCCCTCTGCTCAAGCCGCACGAAAAGGAGCACAGGGCTCTCGCCGGTCACGTACCGCTGTCCGGTCTTCGACTGCAGCGACGTCGTCGACTGCGACTCCCAGTGAAAGAGCGTCGGGCTGACCGGGTAGTCGCGGTACATCGTGGTGGGGGAGTAGGCGGCCTCGCTCTTCTTCAACGTCACGAAGAAGGCGTCGAGGTCGAGGTCAGGTGAGTACCAAACGCCCTCACGGAAGCTGTTCGGGTTTCTCGGGAAGTCGAGCGCGGCCAGGATCTCCTCACGCTGGTATCGCGCGTGCACCTTGAGGGGAATCGACGAGAGCGAGTCGGTGAGGTCGAGCGTGACGTGGTGCGCTTGGTCAAACGCGATGTCGAGGACCTGACCGAGCTCACGCCGGAAGGCCGGCTCGCCGCGAAGGTCTTCGAGGCCATCGGCGATGGAGGAGTAGCCGCCACCGTCGTACCAGAGCGAATAGAACAGCATCCTCGCCATCCGTTGCTCCGCCGATGTCAGCGAGTCGTACTTGGCGGCGTCGTCGCGGAGCAGTCGTGTGTAGGAGGTCGCGCGAGTGGCGTCGTCGACGTGGGCAAAGGCTCGCGTCCGCTTGAGCAACCTTGTCTCGGCGTCGCCGCCAGGGGGAGTGGGCAGTCCTGCGTCGCGGCGCAATTGCGTCCAGGAGCGGTCGCCTCGGCGGAGCACGTCAGCGAGTTCAACCCCGGACTCGTGGAGGAACGTCGCGAGTGAGTGGTCGCCGTAAGACCGCAGTTCCGAGACCAGATCTGCCCAACGTCGAGACACCTGCGACTTCACGTTCTCCAGGACGATCGCCTGTGACGCCTCATCCATGACGATCTGGCAACCCGAGGGCAGGAAGGGGAAGCCGTGCTGGATGTCCCGCTCGAGGCCGCGTCTGGTGCGGCCGGTGAGGGCACGCAGCTTCAGGTCGAACCTGAACTCCTTGCGGTGGTAGCCGACGAAGTCCAGGACGGTCAGCACGGCCTTGGTGGACGTGCGCCGTAGGCCACGCCCCAGCTGCTGGAGGAAGATCGTGGCGCTCTCGGTCGGCCGCAGGAATAGGACCGTGTCTACGTCGGGAAGATCAAGGCCTTCGTTGAACAGATCCGCCGCGAACAACATGTTGACTCGTCGGTCCTTCAGGTCCGTTAGTGCGCGCTCACGATCCGCCTGCGGCGTTTGCCCGCTCACGGCAAGCGAGGGAACTCCCGCGGCTCGGAAGACTGAGGCCATGTATTCGGCGTGGGCGACGCTGACGCAGAAGCCAAGACCCCGCATGCTGCCGGTGTCCGGGATCTTGTCTCGCAGCTGGGTCAGCACAATCGCAGCCCATGAGTCATTGCCCGTGTAGACGTTCGACAGCTCTGTTTCGTCGTACCGGCCCCTGGACCATGCCACTCGACGAAGGTCGGTGCCGTCGGCGACGACGAAGTAGTGGAACGGACACAGGAGATCGGCGCCCAACGCGTCCCACAACCTCAGCTCGGCGGCCGTACGACCATCGAAGAAGGATCGGACATCCACACCGTCTGAACGTTCGGGGGTCGCGGTGAGCCCGAGAAGCTCCCGCGGTTCCAGGTGGTTGATCAAGCGACGGTAAGTGGCCGCCTGCGCGTGATGGAACTCGTCGATCACGACCACGTCAAAGCTGTCGGCCGGAATGCTGTCGAGGCCGTACGACGAAAGGGATTGAACGCTCGCGAAGACGTGCTGCCACCGTTCGGGTCGTGCACCGGCGACGTAGAGCTCGCCGAAGTTGGCGTCGTTGAGAACCTCTCGATACGTCCTCAGCGATTGCTCGAGGATCTCCTTGCGATGCGCGACGAAGAGCAGGCGGGGACGTTCGCTGGCCGTGCTCCCGCACATGGAGCGGTAATCCAGGGCGGCCACGACGGTCTTCCCTGTGCCAGTGGCGGCGACGACGAGATTGCGGTGACGGTCGTGCACCTCGCGTTCGGCGGCCAGGGCGTCGAGCATCTCCTGCTGGTACGGGAACGGCCTGACCTCAAGCCCCGACACTGAGATGGTGACTCGGCTGGACGTTGATCGACCCGACGCTTCGGCGAGTGCATCATCGAGGCGATCGCGGTCGGTGTCCGGGTCGTAGCGCTCGAAGCTGTTGTCGTTCCAGTACGTGTCGAACGTGGCGCGGAACTTCTGCAGCAACGCGGGGGTGCCCACGCGGGACAGGCGCACGTTCCACTCGACACCCTCGAGGAGGGCTGCGCTCGAGAGGTTCGAGGAGCCGACATAGGCAGTGTCGAACTCGGTCCGGCGCCGGAACAGCCATGCCTTGGCGTGCAGCCGAGTGCGCGCGGCGTCGTACTGGATCTTGACCTCGGCACCGAACTCCCGGACCAGCCGGTCAAGAGCGTGGCGATCTGTTGCGCCCATGTAGGTAGTGGTGATGACTCGGAGGGGCGCGCCTCGCTCCTGAAGGCGGCGGAGCTGGGGCTCGAGCACTCGTAGGCCGTACCACTTCACGAATGCGCAGAGCAGGTCCACCTCGTCCGAGGTGTCTAGCTCGGCTCGCAGCTCGGCTCCCAAACTTGGCTCGTCACGGGCGTTCGTGAGCAGGGCGGCCTCGGACAGCGGCGTGCTTGGACGAACGTCTTCGTAGTGGTGAACGCCTGGGCCTGGGAGGGCCTTGACACTGAGCAAGTGCGCGGGTGGGGCCAGAACGATCTGCTGCTCGTCCACGAGCTGCCGCACCAGGCTGTTCACCAACTGCAAGCGCCGGTCAACATCGGTCGTCGACCTGAGGACTCCCTCCAACAACTGCTGAACGTGTCGCGACAGCACATGCGGTTGGTCGGCATGGTCAATCGCGCTCGAACCCGTCGCGTAGGGCTGCTGCTCGAGGTCGGCGGCGAGACCGTGAGTGACGAGAGATTCGTAAAGTCCGAGATCCACGCCGCGAGCTTGCCAGGAACAAGGCTTTGAGCGAGCGACAAACCCCGAACGTCGGCGGCCAAGGTTCTCACCCCCCCCCAGAGAGCCATGGCGAAGGGTCGCCTGCGAGAAGCACTAGTCCGGAGGGGCGACCCTTGGCCCAGTCGGGTGGTAGTTGGTCGTTCGCCGGACATGGCTGGTCGGCCCGGCTTATACAGATGGCGCCAGTTCAGCCAAACGAAATCTTGGGTCGTCATGTCGCAGCAAGAACTCCCACCCACTCTTGAGCAGTACCCGGGCTACTTCCCCGCGGCGAAGGCTCCCTTCTGGACGCGCGGCAAGGTGGGTATCGCCGCGGGCGTTGCGGGCCTGGTCATCGGAGTCGTCGCATCGCCAGGCAGCGCCGAATCGCAGCCGGCCGCTGCCAAGCAGGCTCCCAGCCCGACGATCTCTACCGCTGACATCCAGACGAAGATCGACGCAGCGGTGTCGGCTGCGGAAGACCGGTTGAGCGGCAAGATCGCGACCGTTCGGGACAACGCACAGCAGCGGTTGTCGGACATGCGTGAGAGGTCAGTGACCGCCCAGCGCACTGCCGTCACGCGAGCTATCGCCCGCACGCATGCCCAGGACCATGCTGCGCTGATCCGGGCAGTCGCGGCCGCCAAGGCAGCGGCCGCGCCCGTGACTGCACCGCCAGCCCCGGCCGCGCCGTCCACTGATCCTCGATTCAGCTACTGCTACGAGGCAAACGCCGCGGGATACGGCCCCTACTTCGAGGGACAGGATCCCGAGTACTACTGGTACGACGACGCTGACAACGACGGCGAAGTGTGCGAGTAGTCAATGGCTAGCTTCTTCTCGTTCAAGGTCGCTCCGGGCGTCCGCATCTCGGCCAGCTCGCGAGGGCTGCGGACCCACGTGGGGCCGCGAGGGGCCAGGGTTCACGTCGGAGGCGGTCGAACCGGCGTCTCCACCGGTGCGGGCCCGTTCACGGCGTACCAGTCGCTCGGTGCCCCAGCCCGACGCCCGACCTCTCGCTCGACCAGCGGACTCACGCCAGCGCAGGCGCAGCGACTCCAGGAGATCGACCGGGTTGCAGCTGAGTTCTCACACCTCGGCCAGCTGCACAGACAGGAGTTCTCGACGCCGAGTCGAGAGGTCATCGCTCGACCTCCGCTGCCCACGTTTCTCAAGCTTCTGATGACGGCCGAGAAGCAGTCGCTGGCTGGCACGTCACGGCTGGACCGTGCGGCTCGCAAGGCGGCTCGCGTCGAGGCACGGGAGCAAGCCGAGCGCTGGGCCAGCGACTTGCTGACGCTCGCTGAAGGCGAACGCCAATGCAAGCAAGACGTCATCGACGCTGCCCTTGCCGCACTCTCGATTAATCACCCCGATGCCGTGAGGACCACGTTGGCGACGGTGTTCGCTGGCCGGCCGGTGCGAGTGGCCCGAGTCTTGGGTGACGAAGTCGGGCTCGTCGTGGTTGTGCCGACTCCGGACATCGTTCCCGGGCGCAAGCCGGCACTGACACCGTCCGGTGCGCCAACCCTTCACCAGGTCACCAAGACCGAACGCAACGAGTGGCACGCGCAGGTCGTCGCGGCCCACCTCCTGCTGGCAGCCAAGGAAGCGTTTGCACACGCTCACGGGCTGGTGGCTGCGCGAGTCGTGGCCGTCGATGGAGCCAATGTTCCGCTCGTCGCGGCACGTGTCGAGCGAGCGCGACTCGCGGCTATCGACGGGCATGAGGCTGCGTGGCCGATCCTCACTCGGGCCTCGTCGGAGTTGCGGTTCGAGTCTCGAGGACGCACCAAGGAGCTGGTGACTGTCGACCTTCGCAGTGTCGACGTCTTCGGCCCGGTCATCTTGGCTGAGTAGCCAAACAGCAGGGCTCTTGTGTTGAACCAATCTCGGGAGGATGGATGGCAGGCGAGTCGGCACGTGAGTCGGCACGGCGACAGCGTGAGAAGGCAGAGCGGCTGCAACGCTCGGCCGAGCTGTGGGAGCGGGGGGCCGATGGCGAGGCAGCGACGGCAGCGGCGTTGTCGGCGTTGCCCAGCCAGGACTGGACGGTGTTCCACGACATCCGGTGGCCAGGCCGGCAGTTCGCGAACATCGACCACGTGGTGGTCGGACCTGCGGGCGTGTTCGTCATCGACTCGAAGAACTGGACGGGTCGGATCCAGGTGCGGGACAACGTGCTGTCGCAGAACGGACGGCGTCGCGAGGAGGCCGTTGTCGGGGTGGCGGAGGCAGGGCTCGCGATCGCACGGCTGTGCCCACGGGTAGTGCCCCAGCATGTGTTCTCGGTCTTGAGTTTCGTCCGGGACGAGCCGGTCACGGGTTGGGCGCGCGACGTGATGGTGTGCTCGACTGCCAACATCGCGGAGATGCTGTCAACGCGGCCCGCCGTACTGCCACCCGACGTGAGGCAGGAAGCCTGCCTGTGGCTCGACGCCCAAGTCCACCCAGCAACGGGGCCGCGGCAGATCAGCAGCCAACGTCGCGCGGTGCCTAGACCGTCTCCGCGTTCGCCCTCGACACGTGCGAGGTCCAGGCGACGCTCGAGTGGGGGTGGTGAGCTGGCCAAGGCCATCGTCGTCCTGGTGGTCGTCGGTGCCGTGGCGTTCGTCCCGGGAGTATCAAACGCCCTGTCGAACGGGATCGCGAACCTCCTGACCAGCCACGTCGCGCCGCAGCCGACACCGACTCCCAGTCCGCATACAAAGCACGTCAAGAAGCTCGACACGAAGCACCCCAAACCGACGGGACGGTAACCGGCGGTCGTGGTGGTCGTTGTTCCTCCGACAACCGACGAAGGGGACCCCGTGCGCTTCAAGCTGACCGCCGTGACCGTGCTCGCGACCGCGCTGGCGACGGGAGCGAGCCTGGCGCCCGCCGTCGCTCCGGCGGAGGGGGCGGACACGAACCAGGCGCTGGTGCGGCCGAGCAAGGACCCCTTCTACCGTTACGACGGGTCGACGCCACTCAAGGACCTCAGGCCTGGGACGCCGCTGAAGACGCGGGACGTGACGCTGGGGGCGGACACCAACGGGACGCCGGTGCCGGCAGAGCAGATCCTCTACCGGACGACGGACACGCGGGGGCGGGCGGTCGCGACGGTCACGACGGTGGTGCTGCCGGCGAGCGGGACGGCGCAGCCGCGCGTGGCGGCGTACCTCAGCTTCTACGACGCGCTGTCGAGCAAGTGTGACCCGTCGTACACCTTGCGGGGCGGCAACCCGGGCGCGGCCAACGCGCAGCTGACCGACATCGAGCAGGGGGCGGTGCAGGACCTGCACCAGCAGGGGTACGTCGTGACGGTGCCGGACTTCGAGGGGCCGGGGCTGCACTGGGTGGCCGGGCGTGAGTCGGGGCGCAGCACGCTCGACGGGATCACCGCGACGCTGCGGGCGCTGAAGCTGGACGAGAAGACCACGCCGGTCGGGATGATGGGCTACTCCGGCGGCTCGATCGCCGCCGACTGGGCCAGCGAGCTCCAGCCGAAGCACGCACCCGACCTGAACCTGGTCGGCACCGCGATGGGCGGGCTGCCGGTGAACATGGCGCACAACCTGCCGTACGTCGACGGCACGCCCGAGTGGTCCGACGTGATCCCCGGGGCGATGCTCGGCATCAGCCGCGCGCACGGGCTCGACCTGATGCCTTACCTCTCCGACTGGGGTCGGATGGTGGTGCGGACCGAGTCGACGCAGTGCATCGGTGAGATGTCGGGGGAGTTCCCCAACCTGACGATCAAGCACCTGATGAAGAAGAAGTACGAGGACATCCTCCACGTGCCGGTCTTCAAGCGGATCCTGGACGGGCTCGTCATGGGCTCGGTCAAGGGGCACCCGAGTGCGCCGATGTTCATCGTCGCGGGCAACCACGACGGCAAGGGCGACGACGTGATGATCGCGGCCGACCAGAAGGCGCTGGCGGACGAGTACTGCAGCCAGGGCGTGACGGTGCAGTACGAGGAGATCCAGGGCGCCGACCACAGCAACGCCGGGCTGACGTTCCTCAACGAGGCGACGGCCTGGCTGGGGTCGCGGTTCGCCGGGGCGCCGGCGCCGAGCAGCTGCTGAGGCGCCTGCTTTTCGGAAATCGGCCACGCGGCGGTGCCTTCCGTCCTACCGTCGCCTCGACTGAGGGAGGTCGGTGACCATGCGTCGTCTCGGGACCGTGACTGTCGTGGTGTTCATGTTGTTGTGCGCAGCACTCGCTCCTGCGGTGGCGGGCACGCCTGGTGACGTCGGGCTGATGGCTGCGCCGATGGTGCGGGTGTCGATACCCACCGACGCCACTGAGGGTGACTGGCTTCCGGTCACGGTGACATTCGGGTCGGCGTCGCGGGCAACGACTGTGAAGCTGCTTAAGCGGACGACCGACATCTACGGACATGCGGCGTGGACCGTGGTTCGCAGCGGTACTGCCAACGGCTCGCGGACCAAGAACTTCCGGGTGGTGGCGACCGACGAGGACCAGGAGCTCTATCGGGCCGTGGTCGCCTATCGGGGGCTCGGGTCGGTGAGATCGACGGTCGCCCAGGTCCAGGTGTGGCGGTGGATCCCGCTGGCGGACTTCCCGAAGTACTACTCCGCCGGGTCGGTCCTGACTCAGTACACGTCGGTGTCGATCAACGGCACGATGTACCCCGGTTGGACGACCTACGGCGACACTCCCAGTTGGGAGACCCGGCATACGCCGGGCCGTAACTGCAAGGCCTTCCGTGGCGAGCTGGGAGTGCAGGACGGCTCCGACGACGGCTCGTCGGCGACGATCGAGCTGCTGACGGACGAGACCAGCAGCGCCTACGTCTCGGGTCCGTTGACCCCCGGCATGGTCGAACACGTCGAGATCCCTCTCGACCTGCCGTACCGCTTCACGATTCTGGCCCGCAGCACCTCGCCCGACGGCATCCACGTCTACCCCGGGATCGGCGCGCCCGAGTTCCTCTGTTCGTACGCCTCATGATCTTCACCGCGCCGAGCACCAGCTGAAGCCAAACCCCTCGTCCACGAACTGTGGACAGCCATGGATGCGTGCATGGTTGTCCACAGATCGCGTCGGGTGTCTTGTTCGGAGGCCGTCGCGAGGCGAAGTCTGGGGGCATGCCCAGATCACCTCGCAAGCCCCTCGGATTCCGCCGCGGCCCCCGGATCGCGGACCTCATGACGCGCGACTACCTCGCCTTCGTGGAGAGCTCCCAGGCCGCCGAACGCACGGGCGACGCGGCGACCGCCCTGGAGTACCACCAGGGCGTGCCGATGTTCGTCCGCGGCGCCCATCGCATCGTGCTTGCCCAGCTCACGGACCTCGCGGAGGAGATGACGCCGTGGCTGTGGGCCCGGTGGGTGGCCTACCAGTGCACGCGCTACGAGGAGTGCGGCACGCGGGCCGGTGAGGTCAACCGGTTCGCGCGCGACTACACGGTGCGGATGTTCCACTCCGAGAGGGTGGGCCAGGCGTACGTCGACGGCGAGGACCCGGTCCCGTTCCTCGCGCAGGTCGCGGGCGAGGACTGGGCGTTCCACCAGCTGTGCACCTACGAGCTCGGCGGGCTCGAGGCCTACCTCGACACCGTGGCGGCCGGCCGGCTCGCCGAGGAGAGCGTGCTCGCCCGTGAGTGGGTGCGGGCCCGGATGGGTGCCTATCGGTTCGAGTCGTCCGGGCCCGGTGGCCTGGTCGTGCGTGAGCTCGTCTCGGGGTGCACGCGCACGCTGCTCGACCTCGGTGGGTGCTCGGGGATGGAGCCCGGCGACTTCATGCTGGGGCGGCTGGTGCCGAGCGGCACGACGCCCGCGCTGATGTTCGACACGCGACCGCTGCCGGTGGACGAGCAGACCGCGAGGGAGACGGCGGCCGGGACGGAGCGCGGCGCGTGGGTGGCTGCCCTCGACCATGCGTTCCGTGACGGCCGGCTGGACCGGTCGATCCTGCTGAGGGAGGACCGCGAGCTCGTCACCGACGTGCCCAGCCTCGAGCTCGTGCAGCGCTTCACCGCACCGTCGGCGCTCGCCAGCACGATGGCGCAGCTCGCGGCGGGACGCGACGAGGTCGGGCGCGCGGCGTACCGGATCCTGCGGCGAGCCGCCGAGGGGACGCTCGGCGACAACGAGATGACGGCGTACGTCGCCGCGGCCGTGGTGAGCCCGGCGGGCTTCGCCGAGGCTCGTCGGCAGCTGGTCGATCCGCACCATGCGGCGGCCTGGGAACGCTGGGCGGCTCTGGTCCCCGAGCCGGCTCGAGGGCGGCTCGAGCTGCTGGCCGAGCTGAGTGCCGCGCGCGCCGCGTGAGGGGGCGCCGGGTGAACTCCGGGCGCGCACTCCACCTCGCGGGGGGTGCGCCGGACCCCGCCCGTGCGGTAGACGTGGGGTGCGCGCGGCTCGGGTGTCGCGGCAGGAGGAAGCACGATGACTGAACAGGCGACGGGCCGTCAGGTGGCCGCACAGACCGGGATCTTCCGGCGCAAGCCGATCGAGGACGACGCCGGGGACAGCGGGCTGGAGCGCAGCATCGGGCTGTGGCAGCTGACCGCGATCGGCCTGGGCGCGATCATCGGCGCCGGCATCTTCGCGCTGGCGGGCCCGGTCGCCAAGACCGACGCCGGGCCGGCGGTGTCGGTGTCGTTCCTCATCGCCGGCGTGGCCAGCGCATGCGCCGCGTTGTCGTATGCCGAGTTCGGCGGGCTGATCCCGCGCGCGGGATCGGCGTACACCTATGGCTACGCGGTGCTCGGTGAGTCCGTCGGCTGGTTCATCGGGTGGGACCTGCTGCTGGAGTACACCGCGATCGTCGCCGTCGTGGCGATCGGCGTCTCGCAGTACATCACCTTCCTGCTCGACGGCTTCGGCCTCGACCTGCCGGCCTGGATGCTCGGCGCGCCCGGCACCGGCGGCGGGCACCACGTGGACCTGTTCGCGATCCTGCTCTGCCTGGGCGTCGCCTGGCTGCTCAACCGCGGCATCAAGACCAGCGCCAAGGTCGAGACCTGGCTGGTGTTCGTGAAGCTCGCGATCGTGCTCGCGGTGATCGTGGTCGGCGCCTTCTACGTCAAGAGCGACAACCTGACGCCCTACTTCCCCTATGGCCTCAGCGGCGCCGCCACGGGCGCGGCCACGGTCTTCTTCGCGGTGTTTGGGTACGACGCGATGAGCACCGCCGCGGAGGAGTCCAAGGACGCGGAGCGCAACCTGCCGAAGGCCGTCGTGCTCTCCCTGGCGATCGCGATGGTGCTCTACCTGCTGGCCGCCACCGTGCTCACCGGCATGCAGAACTACACCGAGCTCGCCGACTCGGCCGCCTTCGGCGTCGCGTTCGAGTCCGTGGGCCTGTCGGGCTTCGCGAAGGTGGTCGCGTTCGGCGCCATCGTCGGCATCATCACCGTGCTGTTCTCCTTCACCCTCGGCGCCTCGCGGGTCTGGTTCGCCATCAGCCGCGACGGCCTGCTGCCGGCGTGGTTCGCCAAGACCAACGACCAGCACTCGCCCTCGCGCCCGGTCTGGATCGTGGGGATCGCCGCGGCGGGGATCGCGGGCTTCGTCCCGATCGGGGACGCCGCCGAGCTCACCAACATCGGCATCCTGCTCGCCTTCATCGTGGTCTCCGTCGCGGTGATCGTGCTGCGCTACCGCCAGCCCGACCTGCCGCGCACCTTCCGTGCGCCGCTGATGCCGTTCACGCCCCTGCTCGGCATCGCGTTCTCGCTGTGGCTGATCACCCAGCTGCAGACGGCCACGTGGGTGCGGTTCGCCGTGTGGTTCGTGCTCGGTGCCGTGGTCTACGGCCTCTACGGCTACCGGCACAGCCACCTCGGCCGCGGACGGGTCGTGCACACCGACGGCGTCTGAGAGCGGGGTAACCGCGCCGGCCGGCACTCGTTGCCTGTCACGTGAGGACTCACCTGCGCACCCCGATCGCACTGCTCGCCGCCGCCTTGGTGGCGGCCGGGCTGACCAGCACGACGTCGTACGCCGCAACGGCCCCGGCCCGCGACGGCGTCGACCAGCCGGTGGGGACCGTGCTGGAGTCGGGCCCGCTCGACCGTGACCTGTGGATCCCGAAGACCACGAGCCGGGCGCTGAAGCTGACCTACGTCACCACCGACGCGTTCGGGCACAAGGCGCTGAGCACGGGCACGGTGTTCCTGCCGAAGGGTGAGGCGCCGAAGGGCGGCTGGCCGGTGATCTCGTGGGCGCACGGCACGTCCGGCATCGGCGACGCCTGCGCGCCGAGCCGGGTCGGGCCGGCGCTGCCGCAGCGCGACTGGGCCTACCTCGGCACCTGGATGAAGCAGGGCTACGCGATCGTCGCGAGCGACTACGCCGGCCTCGGCACCCCCGGGATGCACGCCTACCTGCACAACCGCTCGACCGCGCACAACGTCGTCGACATGGTGAAGGCGGCGCGCAACCTGGATCTCCCGTCGTCGGAGAAGCTCAGCAACAAGTGGGTCGTCATCGGCCAGTCGCAGGGCGGGGGCGGGGCGGTCGCGACGTCGTCGTACGCGACGGAGTTCGGCGGCAAGGCACTGGACTTCCGCGGCGGCGTCGGGACCGGCGCTCCGGCGTACATCGAGCTGCTGGTCTCGCTGCCCGGGCCGGGTGTGCCGCCGGTCGACGTGAGCCCGGCGCTGACGGAGTACCTCGCCTACATCCTCGCCGGCATGCGCTACGTCCACCCCGAGCTGCACATCAACAGTGCGCTGACCGAGACGGGCAAGAAGTTCGTCGACATGGGCGAGCACGCCTGCACGAACGAGTTCGAGAAGGCCCTCGAGGGCACGGCGATCGGCGACTTCTTCACCAAGCCGCTGGCCTCGCTGCCCGGCTTCGTGCAGGCCGCCCGCGACTACCTCGGCATGCCGGAGACGTCGTTCGAGAAGCCGGTCTTCATGGCCAACGGTGCGGTCGACACCGACGTCCCGATGGAGACCACCGCGGCGTACGTCGGCGTGATCACGGCCAACGGCGCGGACGTGACGTTCCGGACCTACCCGACCGACCACAACGGGACCATGCAGGCGTCGCTGGTCGACTCGGTGCCGTTCGTGAAGGCGCTGTTCGCCCGCTGACCAGGGGGTGGGCGTTGTCCACAGATTTTCGAACATGCTTTCGGTTTGTGGTAATGCGGCGTAGAATCGAGGCATCGCGGATTCAAACAGCTGTTGCAACGAGCCCGTCGTTGAGGGCTTGGCCGGGAGTCTGCCAGTTCAGCGTCTGTCGGGGCCGGGTGTTGAGGCGTAGGGCGACGTCGTCGCAGTCGGTCTGGGTCAGGCCACGCAGGTCGGCGCCCTTGGGCCAGTACTGACGTAGCAGTCCGTTGGTGTTCTCGTTGGTGCCGCGTTGCCAGGGCGACTGGGGGTCGCAGAAGTAGATCTGCAGGCCGGTGTCGATCTTGAACTGGGCGTGCTGGGCCATCTCGCTGCCCCGGTCCCAGGTGATCGACTTGCGCAGCTCCAGGGGCAGGGTGGCGATCATCTCGGCCAGGCTCAGGCGGGCGAGCTCGGCGGTGTGCCGGCCCGGCAGCGGGGCCAGCAGCACGTAGCGGCTGGAGCGTTCGACCAGGGTGATCACCGCGCCCTTGCCGGTGCCACCCAGGAGCAGGTCTCCCTCCCAGTGGCCGGGGACGGCCCGGTCTGCGACCTCGGCCGGGCGGGCCCGGATGGTGATGTCATCGGTGATGCCCAGGGTGACGCGTTTC
The DNA here is from genome assembly GCF_014138045.1 of Nocardioides ginsengisegetis. Classification (NCBI taxonomy): domain Bacteria; kingdom Bacillati; phylum Actinomycetota; class Actinomycetes; order Propionibacteriales; family Nocardioidaceae; genus Nocardioides; species Nocardioides ginsengisegetis. The sequence continues at coordinate 3,184,672 of NZ_JACGXA010000001.1, read as the reverse complement.
GCGCCGCCGGTCTGGGTCTTGCGGCGGGTCCGGCGGCTGCGCAGGTGGGCGGTGAGCTCGCGTTTGAGCTCGCCCTTGGTCTGGACGAACAGGGACTGGTAGATCGTCTCGTGGCTCACGCGCATGTCCGGGTCGTGGGGGAACATCACCGGCAGCATCGCCGCGATCTGCTCCGGGGACCAGTCCGCACGCAACAACTCCCACACCTGCTCACGCAGCGGCGCGTGGTCCAGCCGCCGCGCCTTGGGCCTTCGGGCCTTGATCGTGGCGAAGCGGTGGGCCCGCTCGGCGTCGTAGGGCCGCTGGTAACCCTGGCCGCCCGAGCGGGCGGTGCGCCTCTTGGGCGAACGGGTCCCCGGAGCCGAGAAGCTCCGCGCCAGCTCCCTGCTCACCGTGGACGGCGACTTCCCGATGATCGAGGCGATCTGTCCCTGCGAAAGACCGATCCGGTAACCCCGTTCAATCGTCCGACGCTGCTCCACCGTCAACCGTGCTCCAGGCATGCGCTGCAACCTCTACTCAATCGGAAGGACTTGCAACAACCGGTTGAGTTCACGCATGACAGCAGGCGTCCCCGAGCTCACGCACCCGGTCAACCGGTGTGCCGAGCAGCTCGCCGCGCTGCTGGACGAGGTCGCGGGCGTGGAGCCGATCTACATGACGGCCGACGACAAGGCGGCAGCTCTGCGGGCGCTGGCCAGGGACGAGGAGCGGCTCCACGAGCTGACGCTGCGGGTGCTGGCGGCAGCCGACGACGTGGCGCTCGAGGCGGGTGCCCGCTCGGCGGGGGCCTGGCTCGCGCACGAGACGCGGTGCGGCCGCGAGCAGGGTGCTGCGGCGCAGCGGCTGGCCGAGGCGTTGGGATCCCGCTGCCTGCTGGTGGGTGACGCGCTGGCCGAGGGACGGGTCAACCGCTACCAGGCCGCCGTGATCGTGAACGCCCTCGACGCGCTGCCCGAGGATCTCGAGGCCGAGGTGCGGATCAAGGCCGAGGCGCACCTCGTCGACGAGGCGGCACACTTCGGGCCCTCCGAGCTGCGGGTGCTCGGTCGTGGGGTGCTGGAGGTGGTCGCGCCCGACGTGGCCACGGAGGAGGAGCGGCGTCGTCACGAGGCCGCGGAGCGGGCCGCGCGGAAGGACACTCGGCTCACCATGCGAGTCCGCGGCGACGGGTCGACCGACATCAGGATCCGGGTCCCCGAGCAGGTGGCCGCGCGGCTGAAGGTCTACCTCGAGTCGATGACCTCGCCGCGCCGCCACGACCGGGACCCCGACGGTGCCGGCCTCGATCTGGGCGACGTGGCCCGACTGCCCTACGGCCGGCGCCTCGGTGAGGCGTTCTGCGCACTGCTGGAGCGACTGCCCTCGAAGGTGCTGCCCCAGCACGGCGGCACGGCCACCACCGTCATGGTGACCATCAAGCTGGACGACCTGCTCTCCGGTCTGGGGGTCGCGACCCTCGGCACCGGTGAGGTGATCACGGCCGGCGAGGCGCGGCGGCTGGCCTGCAACGCCGACCTGATGCCCCTCGTGCTCGGCGGCCCGTCCGAGGTGCTCGACCTGGGGCGGGTCGCCCGCCTCTACTCCGCGTCCCAGCGCAAGGCGATGGCCGTCCGCGACGGTCGCTGCCGGGCCGAGGGGTGCACGATCCCGGCGGCCTGGTGTGAGGCACACCATCTGCATCCCTGGTCCCTGGGCGGGCTGACCGACCTGGCTGACGGGGTGCTGCTCTGCAGTCACCACCACCATCTCGCCCACGACGACCGCTACGACGCCAGTCGCCTGCCCAACGGGGACGTCCGGTTCGCCCGGCGGACATAGGCCGGCGCGTTCAGCACCAGCACAACAGCACGGCCTGGACGAGGCCGGTGGCCGGCGCCTGCCACAGCTCCTTCGGTTCGGTGCTGGCCGAGCCGTCGCTCTCGTAGACCGTGAAGCTCTCGGCCGCCGAGGTGAGCAGGGCGAAGCCGTGGCCGCCGGGCGAGGCGACGAAGTCGTTGTTGAGCCGGTCGTTGGTGACCGCGGGCAGGACCGGCTCGGGGGTCGGCTTCGCGGCGTCCACATCGACCTTGGTGAACGGGCAGTCGGCGCCGTTGGGGCCGCCGACGATGACGGTGGAGGCGTCCAGCCAGGTCTCGACCACGCACTCGTTCCCGGGGCCGGGGTAGGGAATGTCGGTGCCGGACATCTGCTCGTCGATGACCCCCTGGCTCGCGTCGAGCACGCGAAGGACGGCGCCTCCGTCGTTGCCGGGCACGATGCCGGCGGCGCGCTTGCCCTCGGCGTCGGGGACGAACCCGAACGTCGTCACGAGATGGCCGTTCGCGACGCCGAGCTGGCTGTCGGTGTTGGTGGCGACCGTGAACGGTCCGCGGTCGGTCTCCGCCATCGTCGAAGGATCGACCGAGATGGTCTTGTCGCCGCGTTCGAACCACAGGTCGCCGGACACCGGGTCGAAGACCGGCTCCATGTCCCGCAGCGTCCCGCCGGAGAAGCCGCTGTCCACGTCGCCACCCGTCACGTCGGTGACGTCGCCGGAGGCCACGTCGTACCACCCCACCCGGTAGGTGCCGTCGTCCGGGAACGGCAGGCTGATCGCGATCCGTCCGAACGTCGGGTCGAAGGCCTCGCGCGCCCGCCACGACGGCCGCGCCGGGTCGCACGCGGTCACGAGGGAGGCGCTGCTCCACGGCCCCGTCTCGACGTACGACGTCAGGTCGACCTCGCCGACCACCTCACCGCTGGCGGGGTCGAGGTCAAGCAGCTGCATCGTGCCGCTCGTGCCGCCGGTGCACACGATCAGCATGAGCCCGGGGTGCGGCAGGTCGGCGACCGTGCCGACGGGCGACGGGGACGACGACGTCGTTGCCGTCGCCGATCCGGAGGTCGAGCTCGTCGCGGGTGGGGACGTGGTGTCCGGGGAGCTGCCGCCGCAGCCGGCCAGGCTCGCCGCGAGCACCAACGCCGCGGCCCTCGCTGTCGTCGATCGCCTCATGGACACCGCCCAGCGTCGGGGGTGGCCCCACGCCGACACCGGCGCCCCACTCCTGCAGTGTCGGCGCCGGGAATGGACCGGTCAATGAGGCGGACGGGGCAACCCGGACGGGCCACGCCCTACCGCTGGCCGGCGGACTCGAGCTCGACGGTGTTGATGCCGGGCGTGCGGTCGGCGAGCGTGAACTCGACGAACTCCGTGTCCTCCACGAGGTGGGCGTTGTGGCCCGGCCGGATGTAGTAGGCCTGCCCGGCGGTGATGTCCTCGGTCTCGCCGTCGGCGTACCGCATGGTGACGCGGCCCTTGAGGCAGTAGCCCCAGTGCGGCTCCTGGCAGGCGCCGCCGGGCAGGTCGGCGAACCACTCGGCGGTGTCGAGCCCTGCGTTCCAGCGCTCGAGGGCGATGGTCATCCCGCCGGCCTCGGCGCGGTGCTGCTGCCCGGCGCCGGGGACGTCGACGGCGAGCTCGGTGTTGTCGCGGGTGAAGGTGCTCATGGCGATGCTCCTGGGTCGGGGACCGACCCGGTGTCGGTCCATGTCGCCGAACCTAGGAGTTGAACTCGGGTGCAAGGTCAAGACCTTGACCCTGCACCCGGGTGCAAGGTCTACCGTGGACGGGTGCGGATCTCCGAGCTCGCCGCATCGGCCGGACTCCCCGCCACGACGGTGCGGTACTACGAACGGGTCGGCCTCCTGGCCCCTCCGGGTCGCACCGCGTCCGGCTACCGCGACTACGACCAGGACGCGGCTGCGCGCCTGCTGTTCATCGCCCGGGCCCGGCGGATGGGGCTGACCTGCGAGCAGATCACGTCGCTGCTGCCCATCTGGGCCGGCACCAACTGCGGGGCCGCCCACCAGCGCGTCGTCGACCTGATCGAGGAGAAGCAGGAGGACGTCGCGGACCGGATCGCGGAGCTGGAGCAGTTCGCCGACCAGCTGGAGGGGGTACGCCGGGCGCTGGTGGCCGAGTCGCCGCCGCCGGCCTGCCGCGCCGACCTGACCTGCTGTGTGCCCGAGTCGGCGGGGGTGCCGGTCGTCCTCGAGCTCAGGCCCCGGTCGGCGGCACGGTGAAGGCCGCGGTCACCGCCGGGAGTGCCGGGCCCTGGCGTTGAGGTAGCGCTGCTCGGGGACGGAGTCGGTGAGGGCGGCCGCCCGCTGGTAGGTGTCGGCGGCCTCCGGGCTGCCCTGGGCGTCGAGCAGGTGCGCCATCGCGGCGAGGACGCGGTGGTCCCGCGGGCGTGCTGCCAGGAGGGGCTGGAGCGCCACGAGCCCGGCCGCGGGTCCGTCCAGCTCACTGAGCGCGATGGCGGCCCCGAGCTCGGCGGCCGGGCTGGGGGCCACGGCGAGCAGCATCCGGTAGAGCTCGTGGATCTGGGCCCAGTCGGTCGACGCCAGCGACGGGGCGGTGGCGTGGACGGCCGCGATCGCGGCCTGGAGCTGGAAGGGGCCGACCGGGCCGTGCGGGAGTGCCTCCTCGAGCAGGGCAACCCCGCGCGCGATCATCCCCTGGTCCCACACCGCCCGGTCCTGCTCGGCGAGCGGGACGAGGAGCCCGTCGCGCGTGCGCGCAGCCGCGCGTGCCTGCACCAGCAACATCAGGGCGAGCAGTCCCGCGGTCTCCGGGTCGCGGGGTAGCGCCCGGTGCAGCCGCTCGGTGAGGCGGACGGCCTCGGTGACCAGGTCGTGGTTGACGACGTCCCCGCCGGAGGGTGGAGCGGCTCCGGTCGTGAAGACCAGGTGCAGCACGTGCCGGACGGCGTGCAGGCGCAGCGGCAGCTCGGCCGCCTCGACCGCACCGAACCGGGCACCCCCAGCGCGCAGGGTGGCCTTGGCGCGGCTGATCCGCTGGGCCGCCGTTGTCTCGGGCACCAGCAGCCCGGCCGCGATCTCCCGGGTGGTCAGTCCGCCGACCGCTCGTAGCGTCAGCGCGACGGCCGAGGCCGTGCTGAGACTGGGATGGCAGCAGAGCACGAGCATCTGGAGGGAGTCGTCGTGGTCCCCGGTGCGCTCGCTCCAGGTGACCGGTCTCGGCACCTCCTCCCGGATCTCCCGGACCTCCCGGTCGACGCGCGCGACCGTGGCCCGGTGGGCGTCGACCAGGCGGCGGGAGGCGACCCGGACCAGCCAGCCGCGCGGGTTCTGCGGCATCCCCTCCCGGGGCCACTGCTCGGCCGCGGCGACCAACGCCTCCTGGGCTGCGTCCTCGCAGTCCTCGAGAGCCGGTCCGCGGCGCAGCAGCGCCGCGAGGACGTGCGGCGCCTCGTGGCGCCACACGTCCTCGATCTCGGCGGGGAGTGGAGTCAGGACTCGCAGCCCGGTCGCATCGTCGGGCGGAGCTCGATCGTGTCGCCGGGGCACGAGAAGGCGGCGGCGATCTCCTCGGCACGCTCCTGGGACTCCACGTCGATCAGGAAGAAGCCGGCCAGGTGCTCCTTGCTCTCGGCGTAGGGACCGTCGACCGGGAGCGGCTCGCCCTGGAAGTGGAACACCCGCGAGGAGGCGGGGTCGCCCAGCGCGCACCCGTAGACGATCTCTCCCTTGGCGTCGGCGTCACCGAACACCCGCTCCCACCGATCCCCGAGGTCCTTCTGCTGCTGGGCCGGCAACGCCTGGTACTCACTCGTGTGGTCGCTCGTCGGGTGACCCCAGGGCTGCGGGTTGGAGTGGATCAGAATGACGTACTTCATCGAGGTTCTCCCTTGTCCGGGCGGCCGGTCGGCCACCTTCATACCCGAACGTCGGAGCCGGGGCACGGATCTCGACACCGTCGACGGGATCAGGCGCGGATCCCGGGCCGCAGCGCGGCCAGCAGCGCCAGCGCTCCGCCGGCGGCGAGGGTCAACCAGAAGGTCCACACCCCACCGCTGAAGCCGGCGATCGGGTAGACCGAGTCCCAGCCCAGGAAGCTCGTGACGACCAACGCCCCCACCAGGGCGAGGGCCAGCACCGCGGCGAGCATGGAGCCGGGAGCGCCGACCTCACGGCGTGAGGCGAGGGCCGCGAGGCCGGCGGCCAGCGTGATGGTGGCTGCCCCCGCGAGCCACCATCCCGACCGCTGGAGCGGGAGGTCGCCCGGGCGGGCGAGGACGACGAGGGTCCACAGCCCGAGGGGTGCGGCGGCCGGGCCGAGCCGCGTCGTACGACGCCACGCGGCGCCGCGGGGCGTGACGGCGACGACGGGGAGCGCCGCCTCGTCGTAGACGAACGCCGACCCGGCCGCGCACAGGGCGAGCAGTGCGGGGAGGAAGGCCGGGGCGTTCGACGGCCAGCGGGCGAGCAGCCCTGTGACCAGCGCCGCGGCGGCGCAGCACCCGAGGAGCGGGTGCCAGGCGACGCCGCGGCGGAGGTACCACCAGCGCAGGGTCACTTCGAGACCTGGTAGGGGATCGGGTCGGAGTGGCGGACCTCGCCGGGGCCGGTGAGCATCGCCAGGGTCAGGCACGCCAGCCCGGCGACCACCACGGCCACGATCGCGGTGCGCAGCTGGCGGGTGCGGGCGGCCTTGTCGTGCCAGATCGCGACGAGTGCGGCCGCGGCGCACAGGCACAGGACGTAGCCCAGGTAGAAGAGCGGGTTGCCCGCGCCGACGTCGGCGGTGCCGTCGGTGTTGGTGCCCGAGTGGAACATCGCCCACGGCACCCACAGTCGCAGCTCGGACGCGCCGCCCGTCGACCCGATCTGCCCGACCAGGTCCAGGGCGACGAGGCCCACCACGACGACGGCGGCCGCGCCGGGGAACGTCACCCAGCGACCGGTCAGCACGCCGAGGAGTCCGCCGCCCAGGCAGGCGACCGGTCCGAGAGCGACCAGGATGCTCCACACCTGCCAGTCGGGCATGGTGTCGAACCACCACTCCTGCGGCGCCGGCGGCTTGGCGGCCACCATCGCGAGCATCATCGCGGTCCACACGACCCCGACGGCGCAGGGGACGAAGCAGGCGAGGGCGAGCGCCGCCGTACGGCGTCCCTCGGTGCCCGGCGCCGTCCCGACCGCCTCGACGGCGGCCTCGGTGGACCGGGTGAGGCGGGCCATCGCGACCAGGCTGGTCAGGCCGATGAAGAAGGCGGGGATGACCGGCCAGGACAGCAGGTCGCCGATCGTGGGGTCGTCGGCGGGCTCGCTGGCCGTCACGAACGTCAGCACCGTGACGCCGAAGGCGAGCAGGACGCCGATGAGGAAGACGGGGTGCCGGACGAGGCGGCGGGCCTCGATGCCGGCCATGGTGCCGAGGCCGCCGGCGCCGCCGGTGCCGGTCGCGGGCAGGGAGATGCTGGCCATGGGGTGCTCCTGTGGGGATGAGTGAGGGCCCGAGGTGAGAGGCAGATCAGGCCGGGGCGCGAACGTTCCGCGCGTCGGCGCCGAGCATGAGCAGGTAGGCGTCCTCGAGGGTCGGCTCCGTGGCGACGGAGCCAAGGGGCGGCGTCCCGCCCACGACGTGGTGACGACCGGTGCCGGTGCGCCAGCTGGCGAGCGCGTCCGGTGCGGGGTCGTCGGAGAGCCAGACCAGGCCCTCGGCGGTGGCGATCAGGTCGGCGACCGGACCGTCGAAGCGGATCGTGCCTCCCGCCAGCACCACGACCCGCTCGCACAGCGCGGCGACGTCCTCGGTCTGGTGGGTGGAAAGGAGCACGGCGCAGTCGTTGGCGATGACGGAGAGGGTGCGGCGCAGGTCCGCGCGCTGGCTGGGGTCGAGACCGGTCGTCGGCTCGTCCAGGACCAGGATCCGCGGGTCGCCGATCAGTGCCTGGGCGAGCGCGACGCGGCGGCGCTGGCCGCCGGAGAGCTTGGTGACCCGCTTGGTCGCCAGCTCGGCGAGATCGACGAGGGCCAGGACGCGGCGTACCTCGGCGAGCCGCCGCTGGCGGTCGTTCCACTCCTTGAGGACCGCGACGTACTCGACGAAGCCGAATGCGGTCATGTCGCCGGGATAGCCGAGCTCCTGGGGGAGGTAGCCGAGCTGGCGGCGGATCGCGGTCACGTCGTCGTGGGAGCCGCCCGGGTCGCGGCCGAGGAGGCTGACGCGGCCCTTGTCGGCGGCGATCGAGGTGGCCACGATCCGCAGCAGCGTGGTCTTGCCGGCGCCGTTGGGGCCGAGGAGGCCGGTCACGCCGCGGTCGAAGGTGAGGTCGACGTCGGTCAGCGCGCGGGTGCGGCCGAAGGACTTGGTGACGCCGTGGAGCTCGACGGTGTTCACAGCAGCGCTCCGATCTTCCGGTCGCGGCGGGCCTGCAGCGCCAGGACGCCGCAGGAGGCGAGGGCGAGGGCGAGGTAGGCGAGCTGCTGGGTGGCCTGGACGGGCCAGGTGGCGGGGAAGTGGCGGACCGAGAGCAGCACGACGCCGCTCCACGCGATCGACAGCACGGCCGCGCCGGTGCGGGGGCCGACGAAGCTGGAGACCGCCAGCAGGACGGGGACCAGGGCGAGCGCCGGCCCCAGCCAGGCGGCCGCGAGCCAGTCCGGGCCGGGGAGGAGCAGGCCGAGGGCGGCGGTGAACGGGAGCACCGAGACGAGGACGGCGAGGGTGCGGATGAGGATGAGGCGGGTCCGGCCGAACGGGGCCGTGACGACGAGCGCCTCGAGCGGGTCCTGGTCGGGTCCGTAGGCCGCGGCGACGCCGATCACCGGGACCATCGGCGCGACCAGCAGAAACGGCGCGACGTGGTCCTGGCCGGCCACCATCACCGCGAACGTCGCGAACCCGACCGCCACGAACGCGCCCACCAGCCAAGCGGTGCGCAGGGAGGCGGTCGCGGCGAGGAGCACCGCGGTCGGCTCGCTGACGCCGCAGCGGCGGGCGATCCGGATCGGGAGCGGGAGGGGCGGGCTCTGCACGGCGTCGCGGACCCCGGCCCACGCGCGGTCGAGGGCGGGGGCGGGGACGTGGGCGGCGATCGCCGTACGGCACTCGGCGCAGCGGACGAGGTGCTGCTCCACGGACGCGCCGCTGATGGCGTCGAGCTCGCCCGCGACGTACGCGCTCAGGAGTTCGGCGTCGGCGTGCCAGTGCTGGGTCGTCATCGTCATGCCTCCTGGGTGTCCACGAGCGAGCCGCGCAACTGGGCCTTGGCGCGGTGGAGACGGGTCTTCACTGTGTTCTCGCGTACGCCGAGCAGCCGCCCGGCCTCCTTGGTGGTCAGGCCGTCGAGCACGACCGCCTGGACGACCGAGCGGAACTCGGGGGAGAGGCGGCGCAGGGCGCCCGCGAGGTCGCCGTACTCGACCCCGAGGAGGACCTCGTCCTCGGCCGCCGGGGTCTGGCCGGCCTCCCACTCGGGGAGGAGGAGGACGTCCTTGCGGGAGCGGAGGCGCGAGACCATCCGGCGGAACGCGATGCCCCAGAGCCACGCCGCGACCTCGCCCGTGCCCCGGAAGCGGCGAGCGTCCTTCCAGAGGGCGACGAAGGTGTCCTGGACGACGTCGGTGACGACCTCGGAGTCGTTGCAGCGCCGCATCAGGCGGGCGAACAGCCACGGGGAGTGGCGGCGGTAGAGCTCCTCGAGGGCCCCCGTGTCGCCGCCGGCAACCAGGGCGACGAGGACCGTGTCGTCGTGGTCGGCGTGTGCCCGGCTGTCAGCCGCGAGGGCTCCCATGCTGACACTGTCGCACCGGAGGGCGGAAAAGGTTCCCGGGTTTGGTCGGGACGTCATGCGACCCGGTGGCCAGGGGGCTCGGTTCGTATGACGTCCCGGGCAGTGTGGCTAGTGGTAGCCGACGAGGACGGGACTGGCGGTCGTCACCTCGAGCGGGACCGGGCTGCCCGGGATCGTGACGGTGCCGGTGACGTCGCGCCAGGGTCCGCCGTTCACGCGGTAGCGGGCGGCGTACGTCGTGTCGACGCTCGGCGCGAGCTTGCCCTTGCGGGTGTAGCGGTGGGTGATGTCGAGGTGGGGGTACGGCGCGCCCGGGCTCGTGCTGCTGAGGCTGCGGCCGTCGTCGAAGACCCAGTTGAACTGGCTGGGCCAGATGTGCAGGTCGACTCGCTGCCCCAGGAGGCGGACGGTGCGGTCGAAGGCGCCCTGCTCGGTGTAGAAGTTCGTGTCGAAGTTGACCAGGGTCCGGCCGTTCGCGGGTTGGACGGTCAGCTCGGACTTCGGAAGGTCGATGCGCCGGAGGGCGCGGAGGACCAGGGCGTTGGTGATCTGGGGTTGGGCTGTGACGCCGGTTTCGGGACAGAAGGTCCCCTGACTGAGAATCTCGCCGTCCGGTGCCTCGAACCAGACCCACATGACGGGCGATCCATCCGCGCACAGCGCAGTCTGATTGCAGAGAGCGCCACCTCCGTCCTCGCAGATGGGATGGCTGTGCCAGGTGCCCGCCGCGCCGGCGATCGTTGCTTCCGGGTCTGTGCCGCAGTTACCGCCTGTCTGCTGCGAGACCACATTCAGAGCCCCACCAGCTGGGCTCGCGCCAGTATTGGTTACCGGCTGGCCACAGTCGGCGAACGCAGCAACGTTGCGCGCGTTGGGTAGGGCGAGAACGACAAACATGAGGACGACAATCTTGGCCAGGGCTCTCATGAAGGGACCTGCCAGACGCCGACCTTCCAACCCGAGTGTCCAAAGTCCATCGTGAACACAACATCGACGGTGGATTCGGGGAACTTCCGCTCTTTCTTTCCGGGCTCGAACACCACCTGGTCGGTGTTATGCGTGCGGAAGGTCTCGCGAAAAATGACGTGGTCTCGGTAGTACAGCCGCTTGGATTCGAGGTCCATAAGCGAATAGACCCCACCTTCAATGTGTCCCCCCTTGGCGTAGAGGGCGTTCACGAAGTCCGTGGCGGCTGCGCAGGCCTGACACGTGGGCGCCGCCAAGCGTTCTAGGCCGTCAGTTTTCCCCGTGGCCTGCGCGTAGTTGGCCATGTCCCAGAAGAACTTCACGAAGGCTTCGGCGCCAGCCGCGGTGTGCGCCTTGGCGGCCTCCGGCATGACCGGTTCAACCGGGCCGGAAGGCGACGGCGAGGTAGAGATCGACGTACTGGGTGACGTGGGAGGGGCGACCTTGGGCTCGGGGTCCCCCGAGCAGGCGCTGACGAGAAGCAGCGGCACTGTGAGGCCGAGAGCGAACGCCGTCCGAGAGCGATGCACGCGCCGATCCTTCCCGAGATCCACGATCACCCAACGAGGGCGACACCAGCGACGTTACCCATGACTTCCCGCCGCTGAAACGCTCGAAATCGGATCTGTGGACAACCGAGGTGGCCGGCCCCAGGACGTCATGCGTTCCGTGAGTCATAGGGCTCTTTCCGTATGACGTCCTCGGACTCGGTGGCGGCTCAGCCGTGCACCAGGTACTCCTCGGTGCGCGCGGCGACCTCGACGAGCCAGTCGCGATACGTGGTCCCGGGATCGACCGTGTAGCAGGACCCGAGCGCCGACAGGTGGGCCTCGATGTCGGCTTCGCTCGGCATGGCGATCAAGAGTTGCTTGATCTCGCCGGGGAGGAGCGGTGCCAAGTGCGGCTCTCCCTCGAGAAAGTCGCGAAGCGTCAGCCATTCGTCTTCATGCTCGGTGTACCAGTCCTGGTGAAAGTACGCACCGACGAGATGCTCTAGTGCTGGCGTGTGCACCTTGTCCTCCTTAGTCATCACGGTTGCGGAAAGGCCGTGAGAATCCGGTACCCGTCGGGCATGGAAGCGTCGCGCTGCAGGATCACTCTGATGCCGGACACCTCATGCATGGCACCTGAGCCATCCATCGAAACGCCAGACGAACCTTCGCACACGTCATCGAGCCGCAGTCGGCGATGACCGGATGCAAGCCACTCCTCGATCTGTGCGATACGCCGGTTGAGCACCTCGCCGATGAGCCGCTCGGCCGACGACTGGTTCGAAAAGGTCGACGCGAACTGTGGGGGCTTCGGACCAGTGAAACGATCTGCCAACTGGCCCTCCGACTGGCCGACGTGTTTGGCGAGGGTGTGGCTCGGACCGTTCTCGTGCTTCGCCAACCAGCCCGGTCTGTCCCAGAGCACCCGGAACTCACCGCGTTCACCCTGGGCCACCGACCGAGCCACGGACGCCTCCTTGAACTTCACCAGCACACCCCGCGTGGAGCGGAGGGCGTCGCGGGTGGCGCGGACGGTGCCGGCGGTGGAGGCGGACAGCGCCTTGAGGGAGGTGAGGATCTCGAGGAAGCGCGGGGTCTCGGCACCGACGCGGGCGACGGTGGCGCTGCCGCCGGCGATGGCGCCGCCGCCACCGGTGAGGACGCCGATGGCGGCGCTGATGGCGATGCCCTCGACGACCTGCTCGAGGAGCCACTCGGCGAGGTCGATGACCTCGTGGCGCTTGGCGTCGACCTGGTCGGCGTAGGTGTCGCAGGCGGCGGCGAGGGCGGCGTACTGGTCGGCGACGGTGCGGACGGTGCGGCGCAGCTCGTGGGTGGCGTCGACGGCGAGGGGGACCTCGGGGGAGCGCTCGCCCCAGAAGCCGCGGACGGCCTGGTCGCAGGCGGTCTCGAGGTCCAGCAGCCCGTCGGCGGCCGCGCGCCACGTCGCGCCGGCCTCGCGCAGCCGGTCGGTGTCGGCGTTGGGCCAGACGAAGCCCTGGATGTGGTCGAGGATCCAGCCGACCAGGTGGCCGTAGGGGGCTGAGGCGGTGGCGCCGAGGCAGGTGGGCGGGGTGGACGGGAGGACGGCGACGTACCCGGCGCCCGGACCAACATCGGGCACCACGCCGCCGTCGTAGACGGGAGTGCCGCCGACGACGGAGCGCGCCTCGGCACGCGCGTGGTTGAGAAGAGTGGCGTGGGTGAGCCGGCCGAGGCCGGCGAACGAGTCGACCAGGTCGGCGAGGGCGGTGACGGCCTCCCGCGCACTGTCGTCGTACGCCGTGGCGAACTCCCGCGACGTGCTGTCGTCGCCCGCCATCCCGCCGGTGGAGGTGAGGCCGGCGACGAGCCGCTGGTGCGCGAGTGCGCCGAGCTGATTGCCCTCGCCGAACGCGGTGCGGGCGGACTCGTAGCCGCCGCCGTCGATCTCGAGCTTCATGCCGGAGACCCTTCCCGAGTCGGGAGAGTCGGCACACCGGCGAAATCGGATCTGTGGAAAACCATCCCGGCCCCGGCAAGTGTCGCTCCCGACCGGGACCGGGATGGAGTGGCGGGCCGAGGACCACAGGCTGTCAGCGCCCGTCGTGCGGCCTCATCACCCAGATCGGGGGTGACAGGTGCCCGGGCCGGCGGAAGAGTCGGAGTCGACGTAGCCGAACCACTACCACCTCTGTCGCGCGTCCCCTCTCGGGTCGCTGGTGGCACCAGTCGATACGACCTCAGCCCTACCTGCCGACGGAGCAACCATGCGTCCCCAGCGCGCACTCCTGATCGCCGCCACCGCCGTGGCCGGCTTGATCGCCTTCACCGCACCCCAGACCGCCATCGCGGCCCAGCCCGCGCACCACCACGCCAGCCACCACGCGAGCCCCAGCAGCACCGCCACCCTGCTCACGTCCGGTCTCGCCGGCGGCGGGGGCAGCACGATCGGCCCCGACGGCGCCCTCTACGTGACCGAGGCGCTGGCCGGCCGGATCACCCGGGTCGATCCGGCCACCGGCGCGAAGACGACGTACGCCAGCGGCCTCCCGACGCGCGTGATCCCGCTCGGCGGCACGATGGACGTGGCGTTCGTGGACGGTACGGCGTACGTGCTGGTCACCCTGGTCGGCGCGGACGTCGGCGGCACCAACACGGTCGGGATCTACCGGATCGACAGCACCACGACCCACACGGTCGTCGCCGACATCGGCACCTGGGCGACGACGCATCCGCCGGCGACGGCCTTCGAGGTCCCGAGTGGCGTGCAGTACGCACTGCAGCCGTGGCGCGGCGACCTGCTCGTCACCGACGGGCACCACAACCGGGTCCTGCTCGTCGACCTCGACGGGAAGCTCGGATCGAACGTGTCGCAGGTGATCGCCTTCGGCGACATCGTGCCGACCGGAATGGCGCGCCAGGGACACACGCTCTATCTCGCCGAGGCAGGACCGGTGCCGCACCTGGCCGCCACCGGCAAGGTGGTGCGGTTCGAGCCCGGTGACGCCACCGCGACCGACGTGGCGTCGGGAGCTCCGCTGAACGTCGACGTCGAGCTCGGGCCGGGCCACCACGGCCGGACCCTCTACGCCCTGTCCCAGGGCACCTTCCACGCCGGCGACCAGCCGGGCTCGCCGGCGATGCCGGACACCGGGTCGATCCTGCGGGTCAACGCCGACGGCACGATGACGACCGTGACGACCGCGCTCGACCGGCCGACGTCGCTGGAGATCGTGGGGCATCGCGCGTACGTCGTGACGCTGGACGGCGAGATCTGGACCGCCGACCTCGGCGGGCGCGGGCACGACGACTGACCGGCGAACAACCCGGTCCCGGACCGGACGGCCCGCTGCTTCGGGGGCGGTGGGCCGTCCTTCCCGTGGGGAGGGGTCTTCTGGGGCTTGCGGGCCCCTCGAAGCGGAGCATCATGGGAGAGCAGGAGGTGGTCAGGGTGCAGGCAAAGGTCGGAGACCGTCTGGTCGTCGAGAGCCGGGCCGCGGAGGCCCACCGGCGCGAGGGCGAGATCATCGAGGTGCACGGCGAGGACGGCGCACCGCCGTACGTCGTGAAGTGGCTGGACGGCCACGAGGGGCTGGTCTACCCCGGGCCGGACGCGCACGTGGTCGGGGCCGGCTGAGGCTTCGGGAGGCGGCACCTACAGTTCCGCCTGTGATGAGTACGACGCAGGCGACCGCTGCGAGGCGCTGGTTCTTCCAGACCGAGCATCCCGACCCGAGCGGCCAGAGCGACCGGGAGCGCGAGGCGTCCCAGCACAAGGTCAAGCCGTGGTGGCAGGTGATGTGCCTGACCGGCGTGGACTACTTCTCCACGCTCGGCTACCAGCCCGGGATCGCGGCCCTGGCGGCGGGAGCGCTCGCTCCGGTGGCGACCCTCGTGCTCGTGCTGGTGACGCTCTTCGGGGCGCTGCCGATGTACCGCCGGGTCGCGCAGGAGAGCCCGCACGGCGACGGCAGCCTCTCGATGCTCGAGAAGCTGCTGTCCTACTGGCCGAGCAAGCTCCTGGTGCTGGCGCTCATCGGCTTCGTGGCCACGGGGTTCATCATCACGATCACCCTCTCCGCGGCGGACGCGACCGCCCACCTCGCGGAGAACCCCTACCTGCACGACACCCTCTCCGGGCACCGGGTGTGGGTGACCCTGGGCCTGCTCGCTCTGCTCGCGGCGGTCTTCCTCAAGGGCTTCAGCGAGGCCATCGGCATCGCGGTCGTGCTGGTGACGATCTACCTCGGGCTCAGCCTGGTTGTCGTGGTCGACGGCTTCTCCCAGGTCTTCGCCGACACCACGACGTTCAGTGACTGGACCTCGGCGATGACCGACGCCCACTCCTCACCGCTGGGCATCATCGGCGCCTCGCTGCTGGTCTTCCCGGCGCTGGCGCTCGGCCTGTCCGGCTTCGAGACCGGCGTCGTGGTGATGCCGCTGGTCGAGGGCGACGAGTCCGACACGCACGCCGAGCCGAAGGGCCGGATCCGCAACGCCCGGCGGCTGCTCACGACGGCCGCGCTGATCATGAGCGTGATGCTGATGGGCTCCTCGCTGGTGACCACGCTGCTCATCCCCGCGGACGCCTTCGAGCCCGGCGGCGAGGCCAACGGCCGGGCCCTGGCCTACCTCGCGCACGGCTCGCTCGGTGAGGGCTTCGGCACGGCGTACGACGCAGCCACCATCGGCATCCTGTGGTTCGCCGGCGCCTCGGCGATGGCGGGGCTGCTCAACATCGTGCCGCGCTACCTGCCCCGCTACGGCATGGCGCCGGAGTGGGCTCGCTCGACCCGGCCGCTGGTGCTCGTGTTCTCCGCCATCGCGGCCGTCGTCACGATCCTCTTCCACGCGTCCGTCGACAAGCAGGCCGGCGCCTACGCGACCGGCGTGCTGGCCCTGATGACCTCGGCGGCCGTCGCGGTGACGCTGACCGAGTGGCGCCGCGGCCACCGCCCGGTCGCGGCCTTCTTCGGCCTGGTCTCGGCGGTCTTCGTCTACACGATCTCCGTGACGATCCTGGACCGTCCCGAGGGCCTGATGATCGCGCTGGTGTTCGTGCTGATGATCCTGGTGATCTCGCTCGTCTCCCGGATCACCCGCAGCACCGAGCTGCGCGTCGCGCACGTCGACTTCGACAAGGCCGCCCGCGAGCTGATCGACCACGCCGCGCGCGGACCGCAGCCGCTGCGCTTCATCGCCAACCAGCTCGACGAGGGCGACCAGGAGGAGTACGACGAGAAGGCGGCCGAGGTCCGCAAGGACAACCACCTGACCGAGGACGACTCGACGCTCTTCCTCGAGGTGGAGGTCACCGACGCCAGCGACTTCGCCTCCAGCGTCCCGGTCACCGGCCTGACGATCGCCGGCCACCACGTCCTGCGGGCGCGGGGCACCAGCATCCCCAACGTGCTGGCGGCCGTGCTGCTCGCGCTCGGCGAGATGCTCGACGAGCCGCCGCACGTCTACCTCGAGTGGAGCGAGAACGGGCCGGGCGAGAACGCGCTCCGGTTCCTGTTCGCGGGTGAGGGCGACGTACCTCCGCTCACGCGCGAGATCCTCCGGCGCGCCGAGCCCGACGACGCCCGCCGGCCGCACGTGCACGTCGGGGGCTGACCGCCTACGGCAGCGGGTCCACCTGCTCGTGGTCGGCCACGGTGGCCGACAGCTGGGTGAGGTGGAAGTTGCCGTCGCCGAGCAGGTGGTCGAGCGCGGTGAGGCGGCTGGTGTAGCTGCCGATGGAGTACTCCGCGGTCATGCCGATGCCGCCGTGCAGCTGGATGGCCTCCTGGCCGACGTGGCGGGAGGCGCGGCTGACCTGGAGCGCGGCCCGCGAGGCCGCCTCGGCCATCTGGTCGGGCTTGCCGGCCGCCAGCACCATCGTGGCCCACACCGTCATCGACTTGGCGAGCTCGAGGGAGACGTACATGTCGGCGGCCCGGAAGTTCAGCGCCTGGAAGGTGTTGAGCGGGACGCCGAACTGCTTGCGGTTGCGGAGATACTCCGTCGTCGTCGACAGGGCCACCTCCATCAGGCCGATCGCCTCGTTGCAGGCCATCACGCGGGCGATGTCGAGCACCGCGCCGATGGTGGGCGTGCGGTCGGCGCCGGGCTCACCGAGGGGCGTGGCGGACGCGTCGGCGAAGGCGATGCGGGCGGCGCGGCCACCGTCGTGGGTGGCGTAGCCGTCGCGGGTGACGCCGTCGGCCGACGGGTCGACGAGGAAGAGGCCCGTGCCGCCGTCGGGCAGCGCGGCGGACACGACGAGCTGGTCGGCCCGGGCGCCGTGGGGGACCGGCTCCTTGGTGCCGGACACGGTCCACGACGAGCCCTCGCCCGTGGCCGTGACCGCCGTGGCGGACGCGGTCCAGCGTGCGCCCGGCTCGGCGTGCGCGAAGGCGAGCAGCCGCTCACCGGCGGAGAGGGCGCCCAGCACGTCGGCGCGCTGCTCGGCCGAGCCGGCCGCGGCGACCAGTCCACCGGCCAGGACGACGGCGGTCAGGTAGGGCTCGGGTGCGAGCACGCGGCCGATCTCCTCGGCCACGATCGCGACCTCCACGGGGCCGGCGCCGGAGCCGCCGTCCTCCTCGTGGAAGGGCAGCCCGAGCACGCCCATCTCGGCCAGCCGCGCCCACAGCTTCTCGTCGTAGCCCGGGTCCTCGGCCACCGTGCGGCGGCGGTTCTCGTAGTCGGCGTAGGTCTTGCCGACCAGGCCGCGGACGGCCTCGCGGAGCGCCTGCTGCTCCTCGTCGTAGGTGAAGTCCATGGAAGTGCCTTTCCCAGCAGTCCGGCTCAGAGTCCGAGGATCGTCTTGGCGATGATCTGGCGCTGGATCTCGTTGGACCCGCCGTAGATCGAGGCCTTGCGGAGGTTGAGGTACGCCGGCGTGGCGCGGTGCGTCCAGGCCGGCAGGTCCGAGCTGTCGGACCCGGCCCCGGAGGCCAGCGAGGCCGGCCCGGCCAGGTCGACGACGAGCTCGGAGACGGCTTGCTGGAGCTCGGTGCCCTTGAGCTTGAGGACCGACGAGGCGGGGTGCGGCTTGCCGTCGGCGGAGTGTGCGGCGACCCGGAGCACGGTGAGCTCGAGGGCCAGCAGCTCGTTCTCCAGCTCGGCGAAGCGGGCGGCGATGAGCGGGTCGGCGAGCTGGTCGCCGGCGTACTCCTTGGCCTGGGCGAGGACCCGCTTGGTGGCGCCGACGGGGGCCACCCCGACGCGCTCGTTGCCGAGCAGGAACTTCGCGTAGTCCCAGCCGGCGTTGAGCTCGCCGACGAGGTTGTCGGCCGGGACGCGGACGTCCTCGAACCACACCTCGTTGACCTCGTGGCCGCCGTCGATCAGCTCGATCGGGCGGACCGTGACGCCGGGGGAGGTCATGTCGATGAGCAGGAAGGAGATGCCGCGCTGCTTCTTGGCCTCGGGGTCGGTGCGGACGAGGCAGAAGATCCAGTCGCCGTGCTGGCCGAGCGTGGTCCACGTCTTCTGGCCGTTGACGACGAACTCGTCGCCGTCCTTCACCGCGGTCGTCCGCAGCGAGGCGAGGTCGGAGCCGGCGTCGGGCTCGGAGAAGCCCTGCGACCACCAGATGTCGAGGTTGGCCGTCTTGGCCAGGAAGCGTTCCTTGATCTCCTGCGACCCGAACTGCGCGATCACCGGGCCGACCATCGAGGCGTTGAAGGCCAGCGGCAGCGGCACGCACGCGCGCTGCATCTCGTCGTGCCAGATGTGGCGGCGCAGCTCGCTCCAGTCCTGGCCGCCCCACTCGACGGGCCAGTGGGGCACGGCGAGGCCGGCGGCGTTGAGCACCCGCTGGCTCTCGACGATCTGCTCCTTGGTCAGCTCCTGGCGCGCGGCGACGGCGTCGCGGATCTCCTGCGGGACCTTCGTGGTGAAGAAGGCCCGCATCTCCTCGCGGAACGCGGCGTCCTCGGCGGACAGCTCCAGCTGCATCGGCGTACTCCTCGATCGGGGCCTCGGATCGGGTCCTGGGGGGAACCTACCCGGCGGTAGGAAGGACGGGAACCGGCGCGGGCCGCCACTAGGCTGGCGGTCCCATGCAGTGCGACTACTACGACGCCGGCCGCTGCCGGTCCTGCTCCCTGATCGAGCAGCCCTACGCCCGCCAGCTGGCCGACAAGCAGGCCGCCTGCGAGCAGCTGCTGGCCGGCTTCGACGGGCTGGTGTGGCTGCCGCCGGTCGCCAGCCCGCAGGAGCGCTTCCGCAACAAGGCCAAGATGGTCGCCGGCGGCACCGTCGAGGCGCCCACGCTGGGGATCCTCGACCGCGACGGCCTCGGCGTGGACCTGCGCGGCTGCGGGCTGCACACCGACGGCCTGCGTGCGGCCCTGCCGGTGCTGGCGGACTTCGTGACCCGCGCCCGGCTCACGCCGTACGACGTGCCGACCCGCCGCGGCGAGCTCAAGCACCTCCTCGTCACGGAGTCGCCCGACGGCGAGCTGATGGTGCGGTTCGTGCTGCGCTCGGAGGAGTCGCTGGCCCGGGTCCGCAAGCACCTCGGCTGGCTGCGCGAGGCACTGCCGCAGGTCGTGGTCGTCTCGGCCAACCTCCAGCCCGAGCACAAGGCGGTCCTCGAGGGCGAGCGTGAGGTCCTGCTGACCCACGAGACCACGCTGCGGATGCGGGTCAACGGGATCGACCTGCACCTGCGCCCGCAGAGCTTCTTCCAGACCAACACCGCGATGGCGGCCGAGCTCTACCGCCTCGGCCGGGAGTGGGTGGGCGAGCGCGCGCCCGCGACCGTCTGGGACCTCTACTGCGGCGTGGGCGGCTTCGCCCTCCACGTGGCCGCTCCGGGTCGCGAGGTCGTCGGCATCGAGGTCAGCACGGAGGCGATCGCGAGCGCCGAGCAGAGCCGCGACGAGCTCGGGCTGACCGGCGTCCGGTTCGAGGCGGGCGACGCCATCGCCTGGGCGACCTCCCGCGATGCGCCACCGGACCTGGTCGTGGTGAACCCACCCCGGCGCGGGATCGGCGCCGACCTCAGCCGGTGGCTCGAGGAGTCCGGCGTGCCCGGGGTCCTCTACTCCAGCTGCAACGCCCAGACGCTGGCGCGCGACCTCGCCGAGATGCCGTCGCTGCGGCCGGTGCGGGCGCGGCTGCTCGACATGTTCCCCAACACCGGGCACTACGAGGTGCTCGTCCTGCTCGAACGCAGGTGAACGAGGGCCCGAACCGAGGGCCCGGGGCAGCGGCGGCCCCCGGGCCCTCGGGCCTCACCCGCGGGTGAGGCCGACGGTGAGACAGGCGTCGCCCCCCGGCAACGCCCACCTCTCCCAGCCGGACCCGCAGCGCATGCGTCTCCGCCGACCGAGCCGTCCCCCAGCCAACGCGACGGCGAAGGGGTGCGTCATCCCCAACTTGAAGGAGGGGCTCAGGTGGCGACGGCGATCTCGTCGCCCAGCCGGGCGCCGCGTTGGAGCGCCAGGTCGTCGCCGGACCAGAACATGCCCGGGTCGAAGTAGTTGGTCGGCAGCCGGTCGTCGAGCAGCCCCATGGCGGCGTACGTCGCGGCCACCACCTCGGCGCAGTAGGTCATCTCGGCGGGTGCCGGACGTCGCAGCCGGCCGCGCGCCCAGCGGCCGGCCAGCGCGACCGTCGCGGGGAACGGCGTGCCGTCGAGCCGCGCGATGGTGCGCAGCACGGCGTCCTCCATGACCGGCGTGATCGTCGCGTCGAGCTGGCGCAGCCACGCCTGCTGCTCGTAGCGGCCCGACCACTGGTCCACGGCGGCCCGCAGGTCGTGCAGCTGGACGCCGCGGTGGTGGGCGCCGGACCAGACGCACTCCAGGCCCTTGCCCAGCTCGGCGTGCCACATCAGCGGCGGCAGGTCGTCGAGCACCACCGCCATGCCGACGTGGTTGACCGGCGCGTTGGTGACGACGCGGATCGCGTGGTCGGCGGCGGAGTGGCCGCGGAAGAGCCACAGGTCGCCGGTGCGGGTCAGGTCGACCGCCTCGTCGAGGCCGATGCTGGGCATGTCTAGAGTCCCTGTCATGAAGGCTGGCAAGCTCTGGCGGTTGCTCGGGGTGGCGGGAGTGGCCGGGGTCGCGGCCACCGGGGTCATCATCGCGCGTGACCAGCGTCGTCGCGCGCAGCTGACGCCCGACGAAGTGCGGGCGCGTCTGCAGGACCGGCTGGCTGGCTCGGCCGACTCCAGCGACGACTGACGGCCCGACCGGCCCGCCGCACGACCACTGTCGGAGGGCTCGCCTAGCGTTCTCGCCATGGAGCTGCCCGACGCCTTCGCCCTCGCCGAGCACCTGCTCGCGCGGCACGGGCTGACCGCGTGGTCGGTGGAGTTCGACAGCGCCAAGCGCCGGGCCGGGATCTGCCGGTTCGGCGACCGGGTGATCGGCCTGAGCGCGCCGCTGACCCGACTCCACTCGGTGGCGGAGGTCGAGGACACGATCCTCCACGAGATCGCGCACGCCCTGGTCGGGCCGCGCCACGGCCACGACGAGACCTGGCGGCGGGTCGCCCGCGAGATCGGCTCGTCCGGGGCGCGCTGCGTGGACGCCGACTCGCCGCGCGTCGAGGCGGCCTGGCTCGGCACCTGCCCCGAGGGCCACACCGTCGGCCGGCACCGCCGCCCCGAGCGGGTGGTCTCCTGCCCGACCTGCAGCCCCACCTTCGACCTGGCGGCGGTCTTCGCGTGGACCCACCACGGCCGGCCGGCGCTGATGCACCCCAACTACGAGGCCGAGCTCGCGGCGCTGCGCCGGGGCGAGCGGCTGGCGTGGCTCGCCGTCGGCAGCCGGGCCCGCGTCACCGCCGCGGGGGAGCACCACGGCGTCGTCGGGCGGGTGGTCAAGCGGGGCCGCACGACCTACCACCTCAAGGCCGGCCGGATGCTGCTGCGGGTGCCGTTCGCGTGGGTGGAGCCCGTCCGCTGAGGTTGGTGGGGAAGAAGGGGATTGAAAGTCACCCGATCGGGCACGCTCCAGACGTGTCGTTCCTCGCCATCCCCCGGCTGACCGGCTCCCACGCCGGCGATCTCCTCTCGACCATGACCCGCTCCGTGGGTCTGCGCCCCGCAGCACCCTGGCTGCCACCCGGCGAGACCCTGCGCGCCCGGATCTTCCGGCACGGCCTCACGCCCCCGGTCGACGTGCCGTGGCTCGACAACGGCGGCGTGGACGACGCCCGGGTGCGGCTGGTCTCACCGCTCTCCCTGGCCGGTACGTCGATCGCCGTCACCGGGCTCTGCCTGCGCGTCGAGCAGGCCGACGGATCGGTCGGCGACCTCGTGCTGCGGGCGCCGGCGCGTCCGGCGTGGAGCCCGCCGAGCCCGCGTCGCGTGGCCCGCGAGGTGGTCCTGGTGACCGAGTCGCCCTACCTCTCCGACGCGGGGCCGGTGTCCCTGCGCGCGCGTCAGACGGGGGCGGAGTCGTTCGAGCTGGCCTGCCGGGTCGGCGAGGGCGACTGGCAGGTCTTCGCGGACCTGCGGATCTCGTCGCGGCCGTGTGTCGGTGAGGAGTTCGAGCCGCTCCCGGAGGTCAACACGCTGCCCGGCCTCGAGCCGCTGCGCGCCTCGCCGTTCGCCTCCTGAGCGGGGTGCCCTGACCCGGCGGGGGTCAGTGCTTGCCCTTGTGCCCGTGCTTGTCGTGCCCGTGCTTGTCGTGCGGGGCCGGCGGCGGGGGCTTGCTCGCGGGCGTCGGGGTCGGCTTTGTCGACGTCGGGGTCGACGTCGGGGTCGACGTCGGGGTGGCGGGCGTCGACGGCTCAGTGTTGCTGACGGGCGAGGACGACGGCGTGCTCACCGGCGACGTCGGCGTGCCCGTGTCGCCGCCGCTGCCCGCGGCCATCGCCACGACCACGACGAGCGCCAGGATCGCGCCGACGGCCCCGATCACGCCGCGCTGGTGGGCCGGGACAGCCGCGAGCCGCTCGCGACCCGACGCGACGAGCGCGGCCGCGGAGGCGGCGGGTGCGGCGAAGGGTGCCGCGGCAGGTGCGGCGGCCGGTGCGGAGACCGGCGCCGCGACCGGCACCGGTGCGGTCATGACGCGCGTGGCGGAGGGG
Organism: Nocardioides ginsengisegetis; assembly: GCF_014138045.1. Lineage (NCBI taxonomy): Bacteria > Bacillati > Actinomycetota > Actinomycetes > Propionibacteriales > Nocardioidaceae > Nocardioides > Nocardioides ginsengisegetis. The sequence continues at coordinate 3,161,610 of NZ_JACGXA010000001.1, read as the reverse complement.
TCCGCGAGCTCGCCGAGGGTCGCTGCCACCTCGCCCGCGGAGGGCCTGGCTGCGGGGTCGGCCGCGGTCATCGCACCGAGCAGCGCGGCCCACGTCTCGGGCAGCCAGTCGGGGATCTCGGGGTCACGGCTCAGCCGCGCCAGCGCCGACTCGGTCGGCGACCCGGGGAAGGACCGTTCGCCGGTGAGCACCTCGAGCAGCACCAGCCCGAGGGAGTAGACGTCGACCGCGGTGGTCACGTCCTCGCCACGCACCTGCTCGGGGGAGAGGTAGGCGGCGGTGCCGATCGCGTGACCCGTCTGGGTGTGCCGGACGGTGTCGCCGATCAGCCGCGCGATGCCGAAGTCGGCGATCTTGGTGCGGTCGGCGTCGGTCACGATGATGTTGCCCGGCTTGATGTCGCGGTGCACGACGCCCTCGTCGTGGGCGTAGGCCAGCGCCGCCGCCACCTGGGCGCCCAGCGCGGCGGTCCGCTCGGGCGACAGCGGGCCGTCCGCGCACACCCGGCCGAGGGTCCGGCCCTCGACGAGCTCCATGACGAGGTAGGGCCGCTCGGCCGTCGTACCGGCGTCGAGGACCATCACCAGGCCCGGGTGGGACAGCCGGGCCAGGGTCTGCGCCTCGGCGGTGAACCGCAGGCGGTCGTTCTCGTCGGTGGCGGTCTCGCGCAGCACCTTGACCGCGACCGGGCGGTGCAGGACCCGGTCGGTCGCGCGGTGCACGTCGGCCATGCCGCCGCGTCCGAGGACGTCCTCGAGGGCGTAGCGGTCAGCGATGACGACGGGGTCCATCGAGGCGGTCACTCCAGTCTGGGGGGCGGGCGGTGCGTGCCCATCCTCCCAGAGGCTCGCCGGTCAGCCGCAGGCGGCAAGGGCCCTGACGTCGGTGGCGCAGTTGAACCAGTAGCCGTCCACGCGCAGCGCCTGGTGGCGGCGCGAGAGGAGGATGGGCCCGTGGGTGCCGGCCAGTGCCGTCGCGAGGGCGAGCGGGTCGTGGTGGTACCACCGCAGCGACGGCTCGCCGGCGAGGACGATCTCGATGGAGGAGCCCGACTGGATCACGTCCAGGACGGCGACGCACTCGGCGGCGGAGGCCTGCTTCCAGTGCGCCCAGTGCAGCAGGTGGCCGGGGTCGTAGGAACCGCAGCCGGAGGACGTCGGTGTGCGCTCGTCGACGATCATGTGTGCTCCCCCCAGAGACGGTTGCGGTCGTGTGACCCGGTCCTCGAAAGGTAAAGGCACCGGAGAGCCGCCACGCCGCCAACACACGCGTCTTGAGGGAATCTGGAGGTTTCTCCTCACCCGGCCCGGTTTGACTCTGGGCCGTGGTCCGTCAGAGTGGATGAGGAACCTCCCCACTCGGACGGGAATCGACATGCCTGTGACCCACCGGCCTCGGTCGCGTCGGCGTACGGCGTTCTCCCTCGGGCTCACCGCGACGGTGGCCCTCGCCACGCTCTCCGGCGGCTGTGCCGCCACCGACCCCGACTCGGCGCCGACCTTCCGCGACCACCCCCGCAGCCAGCACGCCCAGCAGCACGCCCACGGCCGTGAGCACGGTCGCCGCTCGGGACGGCAGGGCGGCGACGTCCGGTCCCCGCACTACCCCGTCAACACCGGCACCTTCTGGGTGTCCTCGCCCACGGACGCCTCGCGGCGGCTGCTCGTCGAGCCGGGCGCGGCCGGCCCAGCGACGGCCACCGTCTCGGTCGACCCGGGCGACCCCCGGCAGGTCTGGTGGGGCACGGGTGCCGCCCTGACCGACGCCTCCGTCGGCCTGCTGCGTGACCGCCCCGACGCGCTCCGCGCGCTCTACGGCGCCTACGCCTCCGACGGCGCCCGCCTCAGCATGCTCCGCCTGCCGCTCTCGGCGACCGACTTCTCCCCGGAGCCGTGGGCCTGGGCCTGGGACGGCACCCGCCCCTCACCGCCCAGCCAGGAGACCGCGGCCGTCGACCTGCTCCGCGGCCAGATCCTGGGGCTCCGGCCCGGGCTCAAGGTGGTCACGGCGCCGTGGACGGCGCCGGCCACGATGAAGTCCAACCACTCCCTGCGCGGCGGCAGCCTCGCGGCCGGCGCCGAGACGCCGTACGCCGACCTGCTGGCCGCCCAGAACACCTGGCTCAAGAGCCAGGGGGTGCCCGTGTTCGCGACCACCGTGGGCAACGAGCCCGAGTGGAGCAGCGACTACCCCTCGATGCGGATGAGCGACGACCAGCTCGTGCAGGTCGGACGCGCCGCGGGGCCGCGGCTGCACACGCTCGGCGTTCGGCTCTGGGCGCTGGACCACAACTGGTCCGACCAGCCGCACGCCGCGGCCTCGCTGCAGGGGGCGCCGGCGGCCTACGACGGCGTGGCCTACCACTGCTACGGCGGCCGGCCGGACGCGATGGCCGCCGACCCGGTGCCGCGGATGGTGACCGAGTGCACCGGCACGACCGACGGCTGGGGCGGCACGTTCGCCTGGGACGCCCGCAACCTGGTCGCCGACGCGGTGGCGGCCGGCTCGTCGGGGCTGATGATGTGGAACCTCGCGCTCGACGCCGCGCACGGGCCGGTCGACACGGGATCGACGTACGGCTGCAAGAACTGCCGGGGCCTGCTGACCGTGACCCCGGACGGGGTCAGCCGCGAGCCGGAGTTCTTCACGCTGGCGCACCTGTCCCGGGCCGCGACGCCGGGGGCCCGGGTCGTGTCCTCGACGTCGACGCCGGGGCTGGCCGTGGCGACGTTCAGGAACGAGGATGGGTCGATCGGTGTGTTCGGCCACAACGCGACGGGGACCGAGCAGGTCGTGCGCATCGAGGTGAAGGGCGGCGCGACGGTCTCCTACCGGGTCCGTGCCGGGGAGCTGTTCACCTACCGATCGCGCTGATCGGCGCTCCATCTCGTAGGCTCGAGAGTCGGCGTCGGACTGGCGCCGGAAAGGGATGAGGATTTCGTGTCGGACGCTTACTGCGACCTGTGTGACCTGCCACTGTCGACCTGTGTGCACGGGATGCCCGCGCCGCCGCCGGTCGAGGTGAAGCCCGCCGCCCGCACGAAGACGCCCCCGCGCGTCCCCGGCACCCGCGCCTCGGCGCCCGCCGCGGCCGTCGAGGCCAAGCCCGTGAAGGCTGACATCTCGGTGCGCCGCGCGGACGCGAAGCGGACCCCGCAGCGCTACTACCGCCACTACATCCTCGAGGCGCTGGTCGAGGCCGGCGGCAAGGGCTCGACCGACGACGTCCTCGCCGACGTGGAGCGGCTGATGGAGGACGTGCTCCTCGACGGCGACCGCGACAAGATGCCGACCGGCGAGCTGCGCTGGCGCAACGCCGCGCGCTTCGAGCGCAAGGCCATGCTCGACGAGGGCCTGCTGCTGCCCGTGACCCAGCCGGGCGTGTGGGAGCTCAGCCCCGAGGGCCGCTCGCTCGCGACCGACTGACCGACTGAACCGCCGGCTGGGCGGTCTCACTCCTCCAGGGAGCTGGCGTCCTCCGGGACGTCGACGCGGTGCTGCTGGAGCATCTCCAGCGGGATGAACTCCAGTGCCCGCTCGCTGGTGCAGCTCAGCACCACCGGGGCGGCCGCGCCCGCCTGGTGCGCCTGCAGCCAGCGCAGCGCGACCACGCACCAGCGGTCGCCGGGCACCAGCCCCGGGAAGCCGAACTCCGGTCGCGGCGTCTCCAGGTCGTTGCCCACCGCCCGCTGGTGGTCGAGGAACTCCCGCGTCATCACCGCGCAGACCGCGTGCAGCCCGATGTCCTCGGGGCCGCAGCGGCAGCTGCCGTCGCGGTGGAAGCCGGTCATCGGGTCGGTGCCGCACGGCTGCAGCTCGCCGCCGAGGACGTTGCGCTCGGGGCGCTCGGGGCGCTCGGGGCGCTCTTGACGCGGGTCCATCTCAGGCGAGACCCGCGATGTCGATGAGGTCGTCGAGGATCCGCTCGAGCTGGGCGACCAGCGAGAGGTGCCCCTCGTCCTCGAAGAGGTGCGGCTGGGCGGTCGGGACGTGCGCCGCCAGCCAGGCCCCGTGCGCGTATGGGACCATCGCGTCCTGGCGGCCCTGCCAGATCGCCACCGGGACGTCGATCTCCGCGAGGTCGAAGCCCCACGGCGCCATGATGGTCAGCCCGTCCTCCAGCGCGCCGGCCACGCCCTGCGCGCCGGCGTGGTGGAAGGAGCGGGCGAGCTCCTCGGCCAGCTCGCCGGTGATCGCGGCCCGGTCCACCTCGGTGACCAGGCCACCGAACGCCGCCGCGATCTCGTCGGCGGAGGCCGCGAACATCGGCGGATAGGCCCGCTCGAGCAGTGCCCGGTAGGCCTCGGGACCGCGGCGGGCCGTGTCGTACTCCTCGACGTTCTCCGCGGCCATCCCCGCCGTCCAGTCCAGGCCCTCCGCGTCCGGCGGGGCGACCCCGGCCAGGGACACCGCGCCGCGGCACTGGTCGCCGAGCAGCGCGGCCGCCGCCAGCGCCCGCGGGCCGCCTCCGGAGTGGCCGATGGTCACGAACTCGTCGATCGCGAGGTGGTCGAGGATGGCGGCCATGTCCAGGACGTCGTCCTTGACCTGGGCCGCACCGACCGCCGGCCGCGGCGTGGACCGGCCGTAGCCCGGCCGGGAGTAGGTCACCAGCCGCAGGCCCAGGTCCCGGGCGGTGCCGTCCCAGGCGTCGCTGTGCACGGCCGCGGACGGCGAGCCGGAGTGGTAGAGCAGCGGGAAGCCGTCCGGCTCGCCGCCCACCAGCACCTCCAGGGTGCGGCCGTCGTGGGTGCGGACGTCGATGTAGCCGTCGTCGGTCATGCGAGCCTCTCCTCCGTGGTGAGCCGAGGCTACGACGCCCCGACCGCCGTGACCATCGGCTGACCATCGGCAACCTGCCCTCCGCCACACTGGATCCGTGCACGCCGAACCCCGACTCCTCGACACCCGGGTGCCCGCGCGACCGGAGGGCGCCGTACTCCTCCTGCACGGTGGCGCCCAGCGCCCCGGCCGGCCGCAGGTGAGCCCGACCCAGCTCTCCGTGCTCCGGATGATCCCGATCGCCGGGCGTGTGGCGCGGGCCGGACGGGGGCGGCTGGCGGTCTTCCGGCTGCTCAACTCCCACCGCGGCTGGGACGCCTCCCACACGCCCGTCGACGACGTGGCCTGGGCGCTGGACCGGGTCCGCGAGCGGCTCGGCGACGTCCCCACCAGCCTGGTCGGGCACTCGCTCGGCGGCCGCGCGGCGCTGCTCGCGGGCCACCACGACGGCGTCCGCAGCGTGGTCGCGCTCAACCCGTGGCTCTACCCCGACGACGACGCCGACCTGAGCGGCCGCCGGGTGCTGTTCGTGCACGGCACGGCCGACCGGATCGCCGCCCCCGGCGACGCCGCCCGGGTGGCGCGGCGGATCGGGCAGCGCGCCGACGTCGGGTACGTCGCCGTGCCCGGCGCCCGCCACGCGATGCTCCGTCAGGGCTCGTTCTTCGAGCGCGCTGCCGCCCGGTTCGCGACCGCGACGCTGCTGGGGGAGCGGGAGCGGATCCGGCAGTCGGACCCCGTCTCGCGGGTCCTGCGCGGCGAGCAGTGGGTGACAGCTTGGTGAAAGACCGGCTCGACCGCTGACGATGTCGGCATCCCGACGTACCCTTCCTCCCAGAGCCATCGGGGGCTTTCGGGAGGGCCTTCGTGGGGGAGGCCGAAGGAGGGGCTCGTGCGTCGAGCAGTGGTGCTGGTCATCGGAGCGGTCGTGGCTGCGGTCATGTCCGCGTCCATGGTCCTGGGCTCGGCCGCGTCGGCCTCCGCCGACACGACCGTCGTGGTCCGCGGCTTCGCCTTCCCCGACGCCTACAACAGCCTGGCCATCGTCGGCTGCGCCGGCCTCTACGACCGGGTCCCCGAGCCGATCCCGACCTTCCTCAGCCGCGGCGACGGCGCCCCCGCGGGCGAGCGCAGCCTCAAGTACGACCTCGCCGGCGGCAACGCGGTCGGCTCCCAGCACCGGGTCGCCTCGCTCGCAGCGACGACCGTCGCCGGCCTGTCGCTCGCGGCGCCGTCGGGCACGACCGGTGTCGCCTACGTCGGCTACCAGCCGCCCGCCGACCGCGACTCCGACCGGATCTGGGTCGGACGTGCCGAGCTGTCCGCCGCCCCCGGTGGCTGGCGGCCGGTCGACGTCACCGGCCTGAGCTACACGTGGAGCCACGTCGACGCCGTCACCCACGCGCCCGTCCCGCCGCGGGCCACCGACCTGCCGGCGCCCGGGAGCGCCACGGTCACCGACTTCATGGCCACCCAGGGCGGCGACGGCCAGGGGTTCTACGCGATCGGCTTCGGCTGCGACGGCAACCCCTTCAAGATCGACGCGCTGCGGATCGGCGGCCCGGCCGGCGTCACGACCTACGACCTCGAGGGCTACACCTCGGTCACCGACATCGCCGCCTCCGGTCCCTCCGTCGTCGTCGGCGACGCCGTGCGCCTCGACGGCACGCTGCTGTCCGGGTCCGGTGTGCCGGTCCCCGACGGGCTGCTGGTGCTGGAGGCCCAGCCGTTCGGGGCCAAGGCCTTCTCGCCGGTCGAGGGGTCCGAGGTGCGTGGCGGCCACGTGTCGCTGACCGTGCAGCCCACCACCCGCACCCTCTACCGCTGGCGCTTCCTGGGCAGCTCCTCCACCGACGCCAGCACCTCCGCGCCCGTCGTGGTCGACGTGACGCCGCTGGTCACCGCCGACCGGCTGGCCGACCGTGACGGTGGCGTCACGGTCACCGGCACCATGACCCCCGCCAGGGCCGGCGTCGTCGCGACGCTGTGGCGGCTCACGGCCAAGCGGCCGGTGCAGGTCGGCTCGGCCCGGACCGACGCCGACGGCCGCTACGCCATCCCCGTCGCCGACACCCTCGGCGGCACCTGGCGCTACGTCGTCACCGTGCCCGCGACCGCCGGCAACCTCGCCGCGACGTCCCCGGCGCTCTCGATCGGCCCGCCCCCGGGGGCTCCGACCACGAGCGCACCCAGCCCGAGCGCACCCAGCCCGAGCGCACCCACCCCGACCGACACCTCCCGCTAGGTCACCTGCTCCCACATCCGCTGGTTGGTCGCGGCGGCGTCGGCGTAGTTCGCCTCGGCCCCGGACGCGGCGGCGTGGAGGGCCCGCAGGGCCTCGCGCATCCGGGCGAAGCCGTGCTCCCACCGGGCCTGGGCGGTCAGGTGAGCATCGGCGGCGAGCCCCTCCCAGGTGCCGTGGAGGGCGGCGACCCGGGCGGCGAGGTCGGTGGCGATCTCCTCGAAGGCCGTCTCGCAGGCGTCGACCCGGGCCACGACCCGACGCAGCTCGTCGAGGTCGACGTCGAAGCCGCTCATCAGAGCCCGCCCAGCCGCGCGGCGAGGCGCGTGGTCCGGTCGACCGAGGCATCGTCCTGCCGGACCAGCGCGCCGTGGGCAGCGTCGAGGAGCTCGGCCATCCCGGCCAGGGCCGCGATGGCCTCGTCGGCGCCCTCGCACCACTCGGTCCAGGCCTCGCCGAACGCGGTCGCGGCCGCGCCGGTCCAGGCGCCGTCGATCAGTCCCGTGACGTCCCGGTCGAGCCGCCGTCGCCGCTCGTCGAGGTCGAGGGACGCGGTGCGGACGTCGGACACGCCCGTGTCGAAGGCGGTGTGGTCCAGGGCGATGGTCATGAGGTCTCCCGAGAGGTCGTCGTCACCGACCAGCCTGCCCGGTCCACCACCGTCGCGAACCCGTCCGGACCGCACCTGTGGATAACGGCGATTCGGCCCGGCAGCAGGTGGTGCGGCCATAGATTCCTCGCGCAGCCGTCCCGCGAGGGACACCAACTCCAGGGGAACAGGAACCGCCACATGTCCGAGACAACTCCGTCCGAGGTCCCGACCGGGGACGTCGCCGCCCCCGCGCCCGCACCGTCGTACGGCGCCCCCATGACGACCCCCATGACCACCCCGCAGGCCGGGATGATGCCGATGGGCGCCACGTCCGGCGCGCCCGGCAAGGTCCGTTCGACCGGCCTGTGCATCCTGCTGGCGATCGTGACGTTCGGCATCTACTCGCTCGTGTGGTTCTACAAGACCCACGACGAGATGAAGCGCCACTCCGGGCAGGGCATGGGCGGCGCCCTCGCGCTGATCCTGGCGTTCTTCGTCGGCATCGTGATGCCCTACCTGACCTCGGGCGAGGTCGGCGGCCTCTACGAGCGCGCGGGCCGCGAGAAGCCCGTCTCCGCGATGACCGGCCTGTGGTACTTCCCCGGCGCCTTCATCCTGATCGGCCCGCTCGTGTGGTTCGTGAAGACCAACGGCGCAGTCAACGACTACTGGAAGTCCGTGGGCGCCGCCTGAGCGCACCCCAGGCACCTGGCACCACCTGACCGCCCGTCCGGGGTGGGGCTCGCGCCCCACGTCGGGCGGGCGCGTCAGTTCTGGTCGTCCCCCTGCTCCTCGCGCAGGGCGGCCGCGGCCTCGGCGATGATCGCGCGCATCGCCGTCTCGGCGCCCTCGGCGTCACCGAGGCGTACGGCGCGGGCCACCTCGTCGTGCAGCGCGATCGCCTCGGGGTTCGGCCGGTGCGGCATCATCCCGTGGTGGGTCCGGCCGCTGAGGACCTCCTCCACGACGGAGTCCAGGGCGCTGAGCATCTCGTTGCCGCTGGCCTCGAGCAGCGTGCGGTGGAAGACCGTGTCGGCCAGGAGGTAGGAGTCCAGGTCGCCGTCGCGGCCGTGGACGACCATGTCGGAGACCGCCGCCGCCAGGATCCGGCACTGGTGCGGGTTGGCCCGCTCGGCCGCGAGCGCCGCCGCGACCGGCTCGATGCCGCGCCGCAGCTCCGAGAGGGAGAGCAGCTGCTCGGTCCGGTCGTCGGAGTCCAGCCGCCACCGGATGACCCGCGGGTCGAAGACGTTCCAGCGGGTCCGCGGCTGGATGGTGATGCCGACGCGTCGGCGCGAGGCCACGAGCCCCATCGACTCCAGGACCCGGATCGCCTCGCGGGCCACGCTGCGGGAGACGGCGTACGCCTGGCACAGGCCGTCGAGGGTGACCACCTGGCCGGCCGCGAGCTCACCCGACGCGATCCGGCCGCCCAGCGCGTCCAGGACGCCGGCGTGCTGGCCGAGCGAAGGGCTGGTTGATGGGGTCGTCGTCACCCATACATCCTCGCATCACGCCCACAGGGAAGGAAAGAACGGATAAATCTGGATCAAAGGGTTGCAAAAGTATGACTAATGCTTGCACCATGTGTGAGCGCAGCCACAACCGCCGTCATCCGCACCCCGATCCGGAGGAACCGTCATGTCCCACCCGCTCCTGGTCGTCATGGGTGTCTCGGGCTCCGGCAAGTCCACGGTCGGCGCCGCGCTGGCGCAGCGGCTCGGCGTGCCCTTCGAGGACGCCGACGACCTACACCCCGCGGCCAACATCGCCAAGATGAGCGCCGGCCAGCCGCTCGACGACCGCGACCGCGAGCCCTGGCTCGAGCGGATCGGGGAGTGGCTGGCGACCCGGGCGGACGGCGGGGTCGTGAGCTGTTCGGCCCTCAAGCGGAGCTACCGCGACCACCTGCGGCGGCACGTGCCGGCGCTGGAGTTCGTGCACCTGGAGGGCTCCCACGAGGTCATTGCCCGCCGCCAGGCCAGCCGTCCCGGCCACTTCATGCCCGCCTCGCTGCTGGCCTCCCAGTTCGCCACCCTCGAGCCGCTCGAGGCCGACGAGCGCGGCATCGTCGTCGACGTGGACCAGAGCGTCGACGCGATCGTCGAGCAGGCCGTCACCCGCATCACCGCCACCCCCGGCACCGCCCCCACCCCCGATGAGGAGAACTGATGTCCGCCCTGTCCGCCGTCCTGCCCCTGGCAGCCGCCCCGCTCGTCGAGCCGGTCGCGTCGGGTGCGCAGCTGATCACGGCCGCGCTCGTCGCCATCGCCCTGATCGTCGTGCTGATCACCGTCGCCAAGGTGCACCCCTTCCTGGCCCTGACCTTCGGCGCCATCACGGTCGGCGCGCTCGCCGGCCAGAACGTCCTGCCCGACGCCGACGGCCTCGGCGTGCTGACGTCCTTCGGCTCCGGCTTCGGCGCGACCGCCTCGGGCGTGGGCATCCTGATCGGCCTGGGCGCGATGTTCGCCAAGCTGCTCGCGGACTCCGGCGGCGCCGACCAGATCGTCGACACGATCGTCGGGCACGCCTCGCCGCGCACGCTGCCGTGGGCGATGGCCCTGGTCGGCGCGATCATCGGCCTGCCGATGTTCTTCGAGATCGGCCTCGTCCTGCTGATGCCGGTCATCTACCTCGTCGCCCGCCGCGCACAGGTCTCCCTGATCACCGTCGGCATCCCGGCGCTGGCCGGCCTGTCGGCCATGCACGGGCTGGTCCCGCCGCACCCCGGTCCGCTGACCGCGATCGGCTACCTCGGCGCCGACCTCGGCGTCACGCTCGCCATGGGCGTCCTCGTCGCGATCCCGACCGTGATCGTCTCCGGTCCGCTCTTCGGCCGGATCGCGGGCCGCTGGGTCGACGTCCCTGCTCCGCACACCTTCGACGCCGACCGTGAGGCCGACGCCCAGCGCCCGTCGTTCGCGGTCACGATGTTCAGCGTCCTGCTGCCGGTCGTGCTGATGCTCGGCAAGGCCCTCGTCGACATCTTCATCGATGACTCGACCCAGACCTTCCGCCAGGTCTTCGACCTGCTCGGCACGCCGCTCGTCGCGCTCCTGATCGCCGTCGTCGTCGCGATGTTCACCCTCGGCCGCGGCGCCGGCATGGACCGCGCCCGGGTCAGCAAGACCCTCGAGGGCTCGCTGCCCGCGATCGCCGGCATCATCCTGATCGTGGCCGCCGGCGGTGGCTTCAAGCAGGTGCTGGTCGACACCGGCATCGGCACCCTGCTGGCCGACTGGGCCGCCGACAAGAACATCTCGGTGCTCCTGCTCGCCTGGGTGCTCGCCGTCCTGATCCGCCTCGCCACCGGCTCGGCGACCGTCGCGACCATCACCGCGTCCTCGCTGATGATCGGCCTGGTCGACGGGCTCAGCACCGGCGAGACCTCGCTGGTGGTGCTCGCCGTCGGCGCCGGCTCGGTCTTCTTCAGCCACGTCAACGACGCCGGCTTCTGGCTCGTCAAGGAGTACTTCGGGCTGTCGGTCGGCCAGACCCTCAAGACCTGGTCGCTGATGGAGACGATCCTGTCGGTGACCGGCCTGGTGTTCGTGCTGCTGCTCGGGATCGTGGTCTAGCCGGACGACGTGAAGGGGCTCGCCGCCGGTCAGGCGGCGAGCTCGTCCCGTGGCAACGCCACGATGGCCGTGTCGGTCGCCAGGTGGACGACCTCGGCCGGCACCTCGGCGCTGCGGCACGCGGCGTACAGGCTTCGTGCCCACGCCCGGTCGTCGGCGGTGATCACGGCCGGCCCGGGGCGCGAGCGCAGGAAGGCGGGGCGCAGGTCGGCGAAGTGGCGCAGGAGCTCGGCGAGGCCGGACTCCCTGCCCGCGGCCGGAGGGTCTGCGGCCTCGGTGATCTCGGTGAGCTGGGGCAGGGCTTCCCCCTCCGGGGTGAGGAACATCAGCCAGATGCTGTGCCCCGAGAACCCGAGGGGCTGCATCAGCGTCCCCCACGCCTCGTGGAGGTCGGCCTGGGTGTGGATCGGTGGTAGCTGCTTCATGCGGCCAGCCTGCCCCCGATCCGGGTCGGGCGTCGGGCGTCATCCACAGCCCCCGAGGCGACGCTCCTCAGCCGCTGACCGAGCGGTAGACCTCGACGGTCCGCTCGGCGATCGCGCCCCAGCTGAACGCGTCGATCGCCCGCTGCCGGCCCGCCTTGCCCAACGCCGCCGCGCGCTCGGGGTCGGAGACGACCTCGTTCAGCGCGGCGGCGAAGTCGGCGACGTACTGGTCGGGGTCCAGCGGCGTGCCGGTGCCGTCGGTGGCCTGCTCGATCGGCACCAGCAGCCCCGTCTCGCCGTGCACGACGACCTCCGGGATGCCGCCGGTCGCGGTGGCCACGACGGCCGTCTCACAGGCCATCGCCTCGAGGTTGACGATGCCGAGCGGCTCGTAGATCGAGGGGCACACGAACGCCGTGGCGTTGGTCAGCAGCGCGACCACGTCGGGCCGCGGCAGCATCTCGCGGATCCACACGACGCCCTGCCGGGTCTGCTTGAGCCCGTCGACCAGGGCGACCACCTCGGCCTCGATCTCGGGGGTGTCCGGGGCGCCGGCGCACAGCACGATCTGGACGTCGGGGGGCAGCTGCGCCACCGCCCGCAGGAACAGCGGCAGCCCCTTCTGGCGGGTGATCCGGCCGACGAACACCACCGACGGGCGGTCGGGGTCGACGCCGTGCGACCGCACCCGGTCGGGGTCGTGGACCGGCGCCCAGTCGTCGGTGTCGATGCCGTTGTGCACGACCTGGACCTTGCCGGGGTCGATGTCGGGGTAGGAGCGCAGCACATCGTCGCGCATCGCCGAGGACACCGCGATCACGGTCGACGCGGCGAGGTAGGAGGTCTTCTCCACCCACGACGAGACGGCGTAGCCGCCGCCGAGCTGCTCGGCCTTCCACGGTCGCATCGGCTCCAGCGAGTGCGCGCTGATGACGTGCGGGACGCCGTACAGCAGGGAGGCGAGGTGGCCGGCGAAGTTGGCGTACCAGGTGTGGGAGTGGACCAGGTCGGTGCCGGCGCAGCCGTCGGCGATCGACAGGTCGACGCCCAGCGTCTTGAGGGCCCCGTTGGCCGAGGCGAGCTCGGCGTGGTCGGCGTACGACGACGTCAGCGCCTCGTCGCGCGGCGCGCCGAACGCGTGGACCCGGGTCTCGAGGTCGGAGCGGCGCCGGAGCGCCCGGACGAGCTCGGCGACGTGCACCCCCGCGCCGCCGTAGATCTCGGGTGGGTACTCCTTGGACAACACGTCGACTCGCACGTCGATGAAACTACCCCTGCCGGGCGACGGTCCGACAGGGCTAGCGTGCAGCCATGACCGCATCGCGCAAGAAGGTCCTGGCCATCGTCCTCGCCGGTGGAGAGGGGAAGCGGCTGATGCCGCTGACCGCCGACCGTGCCAAACCGGGTGTCCCGTTCGGAGGCATCTACCGCCTGATCGACTTCGCGCTCTCCAACGTCGTCAACTCCGGCTACCTCCAGATCGTCGTGCTCACGCAGTACAAGTCGCACAGCCTGGACCGGCACGTCACCCAGACCTGGCGGATGTCGACGATGCTCGGCAACTACGTCACCCCGGTGCCGGCGCAGCAGCGGGTCGGCAAGCACTGGTACCTCGGCAGCGCCGACGCGATCTTCCAGTCCCTCAACCTGCTGCGCGACGAGAAGCCCGACATCGTGGTCGTGGTCGGCGCCGACCACGTCTACCGCATGGACTTCTCGCAGATGGTCGACCAGCACGTCGAGAGCGGCGCGGCCTGCACCGTCGCTGCGATCCGTCAGCCGATCGGGATGGCCGACCAGTTCGGCGTCATCGACGTCCAGCCCGACGACCCGCGCCGGATCCGGGAGTTCCTGGAGAAGCCGACCGACCCGGTGGGCCTGCCCGACAGCCCCGGCGAGGTGCTGGCCTCGATGGGCAACTACGTCTTCGACGCCGACGCGCTGGTCGAGGCGGTGACCCGCGACGCGACCGAGGCGGGCTCCAAGCACGACATGGGCGGCGACATCGTCCCGGCGTTCGTGCGCCGTGACCAGGCTGGTGTCTACGACTTCAAGGACAACTCCGTGCCGGGCGCCACCGCCCGCGACCGCGGCTACTGGCGCGACGTCGGGACCATCGGGTCCTACTACGCCGCGCACATGGACCTCGTCTCGCCGCTGCCGGTCTTCAACCTCTACAACTTCGACTGGCCGATCTTCACCTCCTACGGCCCGCAGCCGCCGGTGAAGATCACGCCGGGGGAGGACGGCCACGCCTCGCGGACGCTGGAGTCGCTGCTCTCGCCCGGTGTCGTCATCAGCGGCGGCTCGGTGAACCGGTCGGTGCTCTCGCCGGCGGCGTTCATCGGCTCCGGAGCCGAGGTGACCGACGCGGTGCTGCTCAACGACGTGCGGATCGGGGCGGGCGCGATCGTGCGCAACGCGATCCTCGACAAGAACGTCGTGGTGCCGCCGGGTGCGCGGATCGGGGTCGACCCGGAGGAGGACCGGGCCCGCGGCTTCGTGGTCGAGGACGGGCTGACGATCCTGGGCAAGGACCAGACCTACCCGAGCATCGTGCCGGCCTGAGTCACAGAACTCCCGCGGCCCTCGCCGGGGCGGCATAGGCCTCGGCGAGGGACGCGACGTTCTCGTGGGCGTTGAGCCCGCTGGGGTTCGGCACCACCCACAGCTCGGCGCCGGCCAGCGGCTCGGGCTGGCGGCCGGGGACGGCCTTCGGGTGGCCGAAGGCGGAGCGGTACGCCGTGATCCCGAGGACCGCGACGACCTTCGGCGCCCGCTCGGCCACCAGCCGCGCCAGGGCCTCGCCTCCCTCGCGCAGCTCGGCGCGGCCGAGCTCGTTGGCGCGGGCGGTGGCCCGCCGGACGATGTTGGTGATCCCGATGCCGCGGGCTCGCAGCCGGTCGCGGTCCTCGTCGGTCATGCCGGCCGACGGGTCGACCGGGTGCTCGAGGATGCCGGCCTGCAGCAGGGCGGGGTAGAAGCGGTTGACCGGGTGCGCGAAGTGGGTCTGGGTGGCCGCGGTCCACAGGCCGGGGTTGATGCCGACGAAGAGCAGCCGCAGGTCGTGCCGGGCGGGGTCCGGGAGCAGGTCGGGCACCTCGGCGTCGTGGAAGGACTCGAGCTCGGCGCGGGTGAAGCGGGGCACCGCTCGAGCCTAGGTGCCGGGGTGGAACCTCGCTCTGGGCGGTAGCGTCCGATCACCATGCGACGAACTCTCGGAACCCTGTCCCTCGGCCTGGCCCTGGCCGCGTCGGTGCTCACCGGCTGCGGTGACAGCGACCCCGGCCTCGCCCCCGACCCGGCGGCGCACTCGTCCTCGGCCACCGACGGCGCGGCCTTCGAGGCCCACGTGGTGGCGCTGCTGTCCCAGACCGGGGCCGGCGGGGCGACGTCCACGCAGGCGACGGTGCTCGGCGACGACGCGGCGGTCGCGGACTTCGCCGGGCAGTTCACGCGGGGCTCGCTGGGCGACCAGATCCGCGCGAAGGCCGGCTCGGCCCGGCTCGCCGGCGACCAGACCCTGGTGGCGGCCGTCGTCGCCGTCGGGTGCGACGTACCTCCCGGGGTCACGGTGACCCCGGGCCCCGACGGCGTGGTCATCACGCCGCAGAAGGTCGCCAAGCCCAAGATGGAGTGCTTCGCGCCGGTCACCACCGTCGCACTGGTGGCGGTGCCGTCCTCGGCGGTCTGACCGCCAGGGGCCCTACTGGGGCTTGGTGTAGGTCACCTCGACCGCGTTGGAGACCCAGCGCAGGAAGCCGTCGGACGGCACGTTGACCACCGGCGTCGTGCCGTCGGGCTTCCTGGCGACCATCGTGGTGGAGCCGCCGCCGTCCAGGTTGAGCGCCTCGTCGGCGCCGAGGCTCTGCATCAGGTCGGCGAGCTCGACCATGGTGGCGCCGCGGCTGGACTTCTTGCGGCCGTCGACGGCCACGATCAGGACCTCGTGGGTGTCGCGGTCGATCCCGATGGCGGTGCGCGGCGCCTTGTACTGGTCGTCGAGCGCCACGTCGACGCCCTCGCCGATGAGGACGTGGTTGCCGCTGATCGCCATCTGTGGGTGGCCCTCGAGGTGCCACGACGCCGCGACCTTCTGGCCCTTCTGGAGGTGGCCGAGCTGCTGGGCGCCGTGGCCGCGGCCGATGAGCAGCAGGCCGTTGATCGCGGTGTCGTGCGGCAGCTTCTTCTTCGTGGCCACGACCCGTCCGTCGCGGACGAGGACCATCCGCACGCCGGTCGTCTGGCCGCGGGTGACGGCGTACCCGTCGGTGCGGCCCCAGGCTCGCGTGTAGATGCCGATGCCGTCGGGGTAGACGAACGGCGAGTTGAAGTTGGTGACCTTCATGTCGGGGTGGTCGGTGAGCTCGGCGACCATGGGCAGCTGCCCGACCTGGGGCACACCCTGGGCGTCGAAGTAGAACGAGGCGTTCCAGCCGCTGGTGCGGCCGTGGACGAGGCCGGACTCGCGGTCGCGGCCCAGGCCCAGCGGTGCGCCGGTGTGCCCGATGTCGTAGAAGTCGCCGTTGACGCCGCCGACCGCCCGGTCGACCTTGAGGATGTCCGGGACGGGTGCCGTGGAGCGGACCGAGCCCTTCTTGGCGTAGTCGATCCGGACCCCCGGCGTCTCCCACCTCACCGCGAGCAGGTGCACCCGCATCGGGCCGCGGGCGTTGGTCTGCACCCACTTCGTGTAGGTGACGCCCGGGGCGACCTGCCACCCGGTCGGGTCGGTCGAGGTGGTCGAGGCGCGCAGGAAGGACGGGAGAGGT
Source organism: Nocardioides ginsengisegetis (assembly GCF_014138045.1). Taxonomy (NCBI): domain Bacteria; kingdom Bacillati; phylum Actinomycetota; class Actinomycetes; order Propionibacteriales; family Nocardioidaceae; genus Nocardioides; species Nocardioides ginsengisegetis. Next base: position 3,145,216 of record NZ_JACGXA010000001.1, on the reverse strand, counting down.
ACGACGGGCGTGCCGGCGTACCCGCCGCTGGACGTGGTCGGGTGCAGGACGCGGTGGTCGCCGCCGGTGGCCTCACCGGCATGCGGCTCGGGGTGGCGTGGCTGCGCCAGCGCCGGACCCGCGCCCACCAGGGCGAGGGCGGACAGGGTTGCGGTGAGGGCCGAGATCGAGTGACGCACGCACCTCAGGCTAAGTCGGTCGCCCGCCCCGGACTGGGAGGTGGACCCCGTGTCCCCGCGGCCGCTGCGTCCCGCGCACTAGGGTGCGAGCCGTGGACCAGCCGTGGAACACCTTCATCGAGGGTGACAACCTCGACGTGCTGCCGCGCCTGGGGGAGCCAGTCGACCTGGTCTACATCGACCCGCCGTACAACACCGGCAACGACTTCGCCTACAACGACGACTTCCGGCACGGCGATGCCCGCCGGACCCGGCACGCGGCGTGGGTGGCGATGATGCGGCCGCGGCTGGAGGCGGCGCACGCGGCGATGGCCGACACCGGCGCGATCTTCGTCAGCATCGACGACAACGAGGTCGCGCACCTGCGGCTGCTGCTCGACGACGTGTTCGGGGAGGACAACTTCCTCGCGCAGGTGGTGGTCAACCTCAACCCCAAGGGCCGGCAGCTGGGGGGAGGGTTCGCGACGAGCCACGAGTACCTCCTGGTCTATGCGAAGGACGCGCGCCGGACCCACCTCGACGCGACCACGACCGAGACCGTCGACGAGCGCGACTTCCCGCTGACCGAGGCCGACGGGCGGCGCTACCGGCACCTGCCGCTGCGCAACACCAACAAGAAGTTCAACCCGACGACGGCGCGGACCCTGCACTTCACGGTGTGGGGCAACGCCGAGACGGGCGAGGTGCGGACCGTGGAGTTCGAGGGCGCGACCGAGATCAGCCCGGTCTTCGGCGACGGCCGACCGGCGGTCTGGCGCTGGTCGCGGCCCCTGATGGACCAGCGCCCCGACGACCTGGTCTGCCGGGTCGTGCGCAGCAAGGCCGGCCCGCGGATCGACGTCTTCCAGAAGGACTGGCTGCACCGCGACGGCGGCCGCCGCAAGAAGCTGCGCACCATCTGGCTGGCCGAGGAGGTCGGCTCCACCGACACCGCCGTCGCCGAGCTGAAGGCGATCGTCGGCCACGTCTTCGAGTCGCCGAAGCCGACCGGCCTGGTCCGGCGGGTGCTGGGCACGATGCCCGACGACGTCCTGGTCCTGGACTTCTTCGCCGGCAGCGGCACGACGGGTCACGCGGTCGCGTTGCAGAACGCCGAGGACGGCGGCACCCGGCGCTGCATCAGCATCAACTCCGCCGAGCCGACCCGGGAGGGCTCCAACGCCCGCAACGCCGGGCTGCTGACGGTCGCCGACATCACCCGGGCCCGGCTGCGCCGCGTCGCCGAGACACTGGGTGGTGGGCTCGCGGAGCTGGGGTGAAGGATGGCCCCATGACCTCCACGCGCGTAGCACTCGTCACCGGCGGCTCCAGCGGCATCGGTGAGCAGACGGCCCTCGGGCTCCGGAAGGCCGGCTTCGAGGTGTACGCCGTGGCGCGTCGCGTCGACCGGATGCTCGGCCTGGAGAAGGAGGGCATCACGACGTTCGCGATGGACGTCACCGACGACGCGTCGATGGTCGCCGGGATCGAGCGGATCCTCGCCGACCACGGGCGGATCGACGTACTGGTCAACAACGCCGGGTACGGCTCCTACGGCGCGGTCGAGGACGTCCCGATCGACGAGGCGCGCCGCCAGTTCGAGGTCAACGTCTTCGGCCTGGCCCGGCTCACCCAGCTGGTCACGCCGGCGATGCGCGCGCAGGGGTCGGGGCGGATCATCAACATCTCCTCGATCGGCGGCAAGTTCTACGAGCCGCTCGGCGCGTGGTACCACGCCACGAAGTTCGCGGTGGAGGGCTTCAGCGACAGCCTCCGGATCGAGCTGTCGCCGTTCGGCATCGACGTCGTCATCATCGAGCCCGGTCCGATCCTCACCGAGTGGAACGAGATCTCGCGCCAGAGCCTGACCGAGACCAGCAAGGGGGGCGCCTACGAGCAGCAGGCCCGCAAGGTCCGGGCGGTCCTCGAGCGCGCCGACGGCAAGGCGATGGCCAGCTCGCCGCGGACCGTGGCGAAGAAGATCGTCAAGGCGGCGCTGACCCGCAACCCCCGCGCCCGCTACCCCGTCGGCAAGGGTGCGGGCACGATCCTGCGTGCGCGCAAGCTGCTCCCCGACGGCGCCTTCGACGTGATCGTGAAGCGGACCTACCTCTAGACGCCCGCCTAGACCCCCGCCGCCTTCTCGAGCGCGCCGACCTCGTCGTCGAGGAAGGTCAGCAGCCGCTGGAGGTGCGGGACGGTGCGACGGCAGCCGGTCAGGCCGAACGCCATGTGGCCGTCGTACGACGTGCAGGTGATGTTCAGCGCCATCCCGTTGATCGGGATCGAGAGCGGGTAGGTGCCGAGGAGCTGCGCGCCGTTCCAGTAGTGCGTGGTCTTGGGACCGGGGACGTTGCTGATGATCAGGTTGTACGGCGGCCGCACGATGCCCTGCATCCGCAGGATCGGCGTGAGGATGGCCGGGGCCTGGCCGAGCGCGCTCATGGCGAGGATCTGGACCGGCGTCATCGACGACAGGCCCTCCTTGCCATCCTGCATCGACTTGTGGATACGGGCGAGCCGGTCGGCCGGGTCGTGGAGGTCGGTGGCGAGCTGGACCATGACCGAGCCGACCGCGTTGCCGCCGTCCGCCGAGGCGAGCTGCGACTGCTTGGCGTTGAGGCCGACCGGCACCATCGCGACCAGCGGCGCCTCGGGGAGGGCGTCGAGCTCGATGAGGTAGGTCCGCATCGCGCCGGCGCACATCGCGAGCACGACGTCGTTGAGCGTGGTGCCGGTGGCCTTGCCGATGGCGCGGAGCCGCTCGACCGGCCAGTCCTGGGCGGCGAACCGGCGGGAGCCGGTGATGCTCTGGTTGAAGATCGTGCGCGGGGCGTAGAGGGACAGCGCGGAGGTCTCGTTGCGCAGGCCCTTGCTCAGGGTCTTGACGAGCGCGCCCGGCATGCCGGCGGCCTCGGCGGTGATGCCCAGCGCCGTGCGGAGCGCCTGGACGGGGATGTCGGAGAGGCTCTTCTCGGCCTTCTCGACCGCCTTGCTGCCGGACCGCGAGGGCCGCTTGCCCCACGGGGCCGGCATGTTGCGCTGGTCGGGGTCGGTGCTGAGCACGCTCTGCAGCAGCCGCATGGCCGAGACGCCGTCGACGAGCGCGTGGTGGGTCTTGGTGTACATCGCGACCCGGCCGTCGCGGAGCCCCTCGATGATGTGGGCCTCCCACAGGGGACGCTCCCAGGCGAGGCGGGTGCTGTGCAGGCGGGAGCAGAGCTCGAGCAGCTCGCGGACCCGGCCGGGCTTGGGCAGCGCGCTGTGCCGGACGTGGTGCTCGATGTCGAACTGCTCGTCGGGCTGCCACACGAGCTGCCCTGCGGTGCCGAGCGACCGGTGCGGGTGCTTGAGGAAGAGCGGTGCGATCTCCTCGACGTCGCGCATCTCCTCGAACATCTCGCGGACGTAGTTGCGGCCGGCGCCCTCGGGCTTCTTGAAGAGCTGGAGGCCGCCGACGTGCATGGGCATGTTCCGGTTCTCGGCGAGCAGGAACGCCGCCGAGGTCGGATCGATCGGTGTGACCACGAGAACCCCGTTTTCGCTAGTAGCGACCGATCCTCGCGGGTGGGGGCCGGTTGCCACAAGGGCAACGACGGACGCCCGGATCGGTTCCGCCACCAGCCTTCCACAGGCACCCCCACAGGCAGCCTCCTCAACAGCCCGTCTCATTCCCTCCGGCGGCCGTCCGCGTCGCCGCCTAGCGTCGAAGACAGGCCGGAACTCGCCGGCCCACGACCCTCGGGGGAACCCATGAACAGGATGCTCGGAGCGGCCCTCGTGGCCGCCGCCTTCACCGCCGGCAGCTTCGGGGCCGGCGTGGCCGCCGGTGCCGCGTCCGGCGGCCAGGACGCCTACAAGCCGTTCGCCGACACCATCGTCGACATCACCGGCGACAAGGTGCACGGCTTCACGATCAAGCGGTACGACGGCTCGGAGCTGAGCCCGCCGACCGACTCGGAGGCGCGGGCGGAGTGCCGCGAGTACGACACCGAGCTCGACCGCACGCGCTGCCGGGTCGAGACGCGGGTCTGGTACCGCGACCTGGGCCAGACCAAGCGCGCCCTCAACTTCGCCAAGCACGGCAGCTGAGCCGGATCGCGGGCGGACCGAGGCGACCGGAGGGAGGTGACCGCGTGGCAGGATCTGCGCCATGGAGCCCGGACCGCTCGACCGCATGTGGAGCCACGGCCGGACCTCCCTCCGCGCGCGGATCGCCCGCTGGCAGTCCAAGCGCTGGCAGATCGCGCAGTGTGCGCTCGCCGCCGGCGCGGCCTGGCTGGTCGCCTCGGACCTGCTCGGCCACCAGACGCCGTTCTTCGCGCCGATCGCGGCGGTGGTCAGCCTCGGCACCTCCTACGGGCAGCGGCTGCGCCGCGTCGTGGAGGTCACCCTCGGTGTCGCCATCGGGGTGTTCCTGGCCGACGCGCTCGTCAACCAGGTCGGCTCCGGCTGGTGGCAGCTGAGCATCATCGTCGCGCTGGCGATGTCGACCGCCTTCCTGCTCGACGGCGGCCAGATCTTCGTCACCCAGGCGGCCGTCCAGTCGATCGTGGTCAGCACGCTGCTCCCCGACCCGGGGGCGGCGTTCACCCGGTGGACCGACGCGCTGATCGGCGGCGGCGTGGCCCTGGTGGCGGCGACCGTGGTGCCGGCCGCGCCGTTGCGGCGGCCCCGCGAGCAGGCGGCGGTGGTGGTGCGGAAGGTCGCCCAGCTGCTGCGGGCCGCGGGGGAGGTGATGGTCGACGGCGAGGTCGAGCGGGCGATGGCGCTGCTGGCCGACGCGCGGTCCACCGACTACCTCATCCGTGAGCTGCAGGCCGCGGCCGACGAGGGCCTGTCCGTGGTGGCCTCCAGCCCCTTCCGGGTCCGGCACAAGGGCAACCTGCGGCGGATGGTCGAGCTGGTCGACCCGCTCGACCGGTCGCTGCGGAGCACCCGCGTCCTGGTCCGGCAGACCGCGGTCGCGGCCTACCACCGGCGCCCGGTGCCGTCGTCCTACTCGCTGCTCGCCCTCGACCTGGCCGACGCCGCCGACCTCGTGGCCGAGGAGCTGCAGGCCGACCGGATGGCCGAGGCCGCCCGTCCGGCGCTGCTCGCGATCGGCGGGGCCTCCGGCACGGTCGAGCGCACCGAGGAGCTGTCCTCCGAGGTGGTGCTCGCCCAGATCCGGTCGGTCGTCGTGGACCTCCTGCTGCTCACCGGAATGAGCCAGATCGAGTCCACCGACGCCCTGCCGCCGCCCCCACGATGAGGGCCCGGTGAGGGCCCGATGAACGACCGGCCCCCGGGCCAGGCGTGGGTGCTGCACGTCGACCTCGACCAGTTCATCGCGGCCGTGGAGGTGCTGCGCCGCCCCGAGCTGGCCGGCCTGCCGGTCGTCGTCGGTGGCCGCGGCGACCCGACGGAGCGCGGCGTGGTGGCGACTGCGTCGTACGAGGCACGGGCGTTCGGAGTCGGGTCCGGCATGCCGCTGCGCGTCGCGGCCCGCAAGTGCCCCGACGCGGTGTTCCTGCCGGCCGACCGCGCGGCCTACGACGCGGCGTCCGCCGAGGTGATGGAGACCCTGCGCTCCCTGGAGTGGGGCGGCGTGCCGGTCGTCGTCGAGGTGCTCGGCTGGGACGAGGCGTTCGTGGCGGCCGGGTCGGGGGCCACGGGTGAGGGGGAGGGGGGTGGGTCCCCCACAGCAGCGGCGCTCGACCCCCGCGAGTTCGCCGGGGAGATCCGGGCCCGGGTGCTGGAGGCGACGGGGCTGCACTGCTCGGTGGGGATCGGCGACAACAAGCTGCGGGCCAAGATCGCCACCGACTTCGGCAAGCCGCGCGGGGTGTGGCAGCTGACGGCGGAGACGTGGTTCGAGGTGATGGGGGACCGGCCGACCGACGCGCTGTGGGGGATCGGCCGCAAGACGCAGAAGAGGCTCGCGGCGCTCGGGATCGACACGGTCAACCAGCTCGCGGCGTCCGACGTGCGGGTGCTGGCGGCGGAGCTGGGGCCGACGATGGGGCCGTGGTACCACCGGCTCGGCCGGGGCGCGGACGCCAGCCGGGTGGACGCGACCCCGTGGGTGCCGCGGGCGCACGGCCGCGAGGAGACCTTCCAGGAGGACCTCGAGGACTGGGCCCGGATCGCCGAGGAGGTGCGCGCCCTGACCCGGCGGGTCGTGGCCGACATCGACCGGGAGGGCCGGCCCGCGGCGCGGGTGGGGATCAAGGTCCGGTTCGCACCGTTCACCACGGTCAGCCGCAGCCTGACCCTGCCGGCGCCGACCAACGACCCGGAGGCGCTGGCCGACGCGGCGGTCGAGCTGCTCGACCGGGTCGAGCACGACCGCGCGGTGCGGCTCCTGGGCGTGCGGCTGGAGATGGTCGAGCCCGAGGAGGGCTAGCAGCCCAGCCCGCCCCGCAGCTCCCGGACGACGGAGTCGACGACCGCCACCAGGTCACCGCCGGTGGCGGCGGCGACGGCGCGCTGACGCTGGTAGGACGCACCCCGCTCCGGGATCGCGGCCACCGAGGCGAGCTCGTCGAGGCAGCCGAGCCGGTCGGCGACCGGCTCCAGCCGGACCAGCAGCTCGGCGAGGTCCTCGGTGACCAGCCGCTCGGTGTTGGCGGCGTCGAGGACCACGATCGCGTCGAGGCCGTAGCGGGCCGCGCGCCACTTGTTCTCCTGCACGTGCCACGGCGGCATGGTCGGGAGGGTCTCGCCGGCCGCGAGGCGGGTGTCGAGGTCCACGACGAGGCAGTGCATCAGGGCGACGAGCCCGGCGAGGTCCTCGAAGGAGGAGACGCCGTCGCAGATCCGGTTCTCCAGGGTGCCGAGGTGGGTGGCCGGACGGACGTCCCAGCGGATCTCGGACAGCTCGTCGATGACGCCGGTGACGAGATGGTCGGTCGCGAACGCCTCGAACTCCGCCCACGTCGCGAACTGGAACGGCAGCCCCGCGGTCGGCAGCTGCTGGAACATCAGGGCCCGGTTGGAGGCGTAGCCGGTGTCGACGCCGGCCCAGATCGGCGAGGACGCCGACAGGGCGAGCAGGTGGGGGTAGTGGTTGAGCAGCGAGGACAGCACCGGCATCACCCGCTCGCGCTCGGGCAGGCCGACGTGCACGTGCACGCCCCAGATCAGCATCTGCCGGCCCCACCACTGGGTCCGGTTGATCAGCTCCTCGTAGCGGTGCCCCTCGGTGAGCTGCTGGTGGCTCCACGACGCGAACGGGTGGGTGCCGCCGCCGTACAGGTCCACGCCCAGCCCGTCGGCCACGGGCACGACCGCCTCGAGGGTACGGCGGAGGTCGGCCACCGCCTCCGGGACGGTCCGGCAGATGCCCGTGACCACCTCGACGGTGTTGCGCAGCAGCTCCTTGTGCAGCTTGCCCGGGTCGGGCAGCACCGGACCGGCAGCGGCGAACAGGTCGGAGGCGGAGTTGGCCAGGTCGCGGGTCGTGGTGTCGACCAGCGCGAACTCCCACTCCACCCCGATCGTGGGCTCGGGGGAGCCGTGGAAGTCGATGCGCACCCCGCAAGCGAAGCACACGCGGGTCCTTGGGAACATGGCGCACATGCTGGAGGCACGCGCGCTGAACCTGACCCTCGACTTCTGCCTCCGCGTCGGCGAGATCCTGCTGTCCTCCGGCGCCGGTGCCGCCGACGTGACGGCCACCATGCAGTCGCTCGCCTGGCAGCTCGGGGTCCGCCACCCCGACCTCGACGTCACGTTCACGTCGCTGTCGATGAGCTTCCAGCCCAGCCCCGAGGAGCCCGCGCTCTTCCAGATCCGTCAGGTCAAGCAGCGCGACATCGACTACGAGGACCTCACCCAGGTCGACCACCTGGTCCGCGACGTCCTCGGCGACCGCGTCGACCTCATGGAGGCCCGGGCCCGCCTGGCCCGGATCGTCTCCAGCGGCCACAACACCCCGCGCTGGGCGGTCACCCTGGGCTGGGGCGTGATGTGCGGCGGCGTCGGCCTGCTCCTCGGCGGCAGCGGCTGGGTGATCGCGATCGCCTTCGTCGCGGCCCTCTGCATCGACCGGCTCCAGCACGTGATGGCCCGGCGCCGGGTGCCGTTCTTCTACCGCCAGGTCGCCGGCGGCGGGGTCGCCACGATCCTGGCGGTCCTGGCCACCGCCACCCACCTGGGCGTCGACGCGTCCCTGGTCGTGACCGCCAACATCGTCATGCTGCTCGCCGGGATCGGGTTCATGGGCGCCCTCCAGGACGCCCTGTCCGGCTTCTACGTCACCGCCGGCGCCCGGCTCACCGAGGCGCTGCTGGCCACCGCCGGCATCATCGCCGGTGTCAGCGGCGGCCTGAGCCTCGGCTCGTTCTTCGGCGTCGAGGTGGGCCGCCTCGACCCCGGACGCGCGGACTTCAAGAGCGTCACGGTGATGGCCATCGGGTCGGCGATCTGTGCGGCCGCCTTCGCGTTCGCCTGCTACGCCCCGGTCCGGATCATCGCGCCGATCGCGCTCATCGCCTCGGTGTCGATCGTGATCAGCCAGGCCATCGCCCTGCAGGGGTTCAGCGTCGCGTGGTCGACCGCCGTGGCGGCGTTCGTCATCGGTCTCGTCGGCTACCCGGTGGCCGGCCGGTTCCGGGTGCCGCCGCTCGTCGTCGTGGTCTCGGCCGTGGTCCCGATGCTGCCCGGTCTCTCGATCTACCGCGGCCTGGCGCTGCTCGCCGAGGGCGGCGCCAGCAGCTCCGACGGGCTGCTCGCCATGGCCGCGGCCGCCTCCATCGCGATCGCGCTGTCCTCCGGCGTGATCCTCGGTGAGTACGTCGCCCAGCCGCTCGGCCGCGAGGCGCAGAAGCTCGAGGGCCGGCTGGCCGGTCCGCGCCTCGTCGGGCCGCTCCGCACCCGCACCGGTCGCACGGCCCGGCGCTCGCGGCGCGCGGACGCCGAGGTCGACGGCTCCTAGGTCACCGGGCGGCGAGCAGCTCCAGCCAGGCCGCGGCCGTCCCGTCGTACGGCGCCTCGCCGGCGGTGACCGCGGCCTGCACGCGGTCACAGGACGTCATCGCGAGCCGGGCGACCTCGTCGGGGTAGCCGAACGCCACCCGGTGCTCGGCGAACTCGTCCTCGTCGTCGACCCACACCCGCCCGGTCGGCCCGCACACCACGTCGAGGTCGAGGTCGACGGCGCGCAGCACCGGCCCGTCCCAGACCGGCGGGGTCGTCATGTCGACGTACACGCGCACCGGTCCGCCCCGGGCGTGGAAGGTCGCCAGCCAGCCCCGCGACTCCTCGGGCAGGGTGCGCGCCGGCACCAGCCCGACCTGGTCGACCTGGGCGACGTACTCCGCCCCCGGGCGCGACATGAACGTGCCGCCGGGGATGCCGACCCAGTCGCCGTGGTGGTCGCTGCCGAGCAGCACCCCGTCGAACTCCCAGTGGGCGCGGTCGCCCCACTTGGTCATCACGAACCGGACTGCGTCACCGGGCTGCGGGCTCACGCCCGAGGTGTATCAGACGATCGTGGCCTTGGGCGGGACGACCTTCTGCGACACCTTCGCGATCACGTCCTGGTAGCGCGACCCGGTCAGCTTGGCGAACGTGTGCAGCGCGTGGGCGTCCAGCCCGACCAGCACCCGCGCCTTGTTGCCGAGGATGCCCTTGACGATGATCTCGGCGGCCCGCTCGGGGGTCATCTTCGCGAGCTTCTCGTCGAAGAGCCGGGCGGTCGCCTCCTTGTCCTCGCTGGCGGAGACGCGGGCGTTGCGGGCGATCGCGGTCTTGATCCCGCCGGGGTGCACCGACGTGACACCGACGTTGTGGCCGGCGATCAGCATCTCCTCGCGGAGCGCCTCGGTCAGGCCGCGGACGGCGTACTTGGTCGCGTTGTAGGCGCTCTGCCCGGGCATCGAGATCAGCCCGAACAGCGAGGACAGGTTGACCACGTGCCCGTCGCCGGAGGCGATCAGGTGCGGCAGGAACTCCTTGGTGCCGTGCACGACGCCCCAGAAGTTGACCCCCACGATCCAGTCCATGTCCTCGTAGGTCAGCTCGACGAGGTCGCCGGCCAGTGCAACACCGGCGTTGTTGATCACGACGTTGACCCGGCCGAACTGCTCGGCCACGGCAGCGGCGTACGCCGCGAAGGCGTCGCGGTCGGCCACGTCGAGGCGGTCGCTGCGCACCTCGCGGGCGCCGGCGGCCTTGACCAGGTCGACGGTCTCGGCGAGCCCGGACTCGTCCACGTCGGAGAGCGCGAGCAGCGAGCCCTTCTGCGCCACGTTCAGCGCCAGCGCGCGGCCGATGCCGGACCCGGCACCGGTGATCACGACCACCTTGTCGTCGAGCGTCTTCATACGGTCACTTCCTCACGGGTGGGGACGGACGGGGCTGCGGTCACGTCGTACGCCGCGACGTCGAAGGACGCCAGCAGTCGCCGGAACGCGACGGTGGTGCGGGGCCACAGGATCGTGTTGCGGCCGTGGTCGTCGAGGTACCAGCTGGCACAGCCGCCGGTGTTCCACACGGTGCGCTGCATCCGTCGCTGCACGTCGGCGTTCCACGCGTCGGTGGCGGCGCGGGTGGGCTCGACGGTGCCGTAGCGGTGGGCCTCCATCGTGGCCACCGCCGCGCGGAGGTACTCCACCTGCGCCTCGATGATGAAGACCATGCTCGAGTGTCCCAGCCCGGTGTTGGGCCCGACCAGCATGAAGAAGTTCGGGAAGTCCGGGACGGTCGTGCCCTTGTACGCCGCCATGCCGGTCTCGCGCCACTGGTCGGCCAGGGTCGCGCCCGACCGGCCGGCGATGTGCTCGGTGATCGGCAGCTCGGTGGTGTGGAAGCCGGTCGCGACGACGAGCACGTCGATCTCGCGCTCGGTGCCGTCGGCGGTCACGATCGAGCGGTCGGTGACCCGGGCGATCCGGTCGGTGACCAGGTCGCAGTTCTCGGCGGCCAGCGCGGGGTAGTAGGTGTTGGAGATCAGGATCCGCTTGCAGCCGATCTCGAACTCCGGGGTGACCTTGGCTCGCAGCTCGGGGTCGCTGATGCCCTTGGCGATGTTGCCGAGGGCGAGCTTCTTGGCGGGCAGGGCCAGCTTCGGCTGCCGCGTGAAGCCCGGCACGTAGGTCTCGCGGCCCCAGTAGATCGCGGAGCGGTAGAGCTTCTGCAGGCCCGGCAGGTGCCGCAGCGCGGCCTTCTCGAGCCGGCCGTAGCGGCGGTCGTTGCGGGGCAGGACGTAGGGCGCGGTGCGCTGGTAGACGTCGAGGTGGCCCACGACCTCCTGCAGCTTCGGCACGATCTGGATCGCGGAGGCCCCGGTGCCGATCACGGCCACCCGCTTGCCGGCCAGGTCGACCGAGTGGTCCCAGCGCGCGGAGTGGAAGACCTCGCCGCCGAAGTCCTCGATGCCCTCGATGTCCGGCAGCTTCGGCTCGGACAGGCCGCCGGCTCCGACGACGAGGGTCGTGGACCGAACGGTCTCGCGGCCGCGGTCGCCCTCGATCTCGCTCACCCAGGCCCCGGCCGCGTCGTCCCACGCGCCGGAGACGAAGGCGGTGTGGAAGCGGAAGCGGTCCAGCACGCCCGCGTCCCGGGCGACCTTCTGGATGTAGGCCTGGATCTCCGGCTGGGGGGAGAAGCTCATCGACCAGTCCGGGTTGGGCGCGAAGGAGTAGCTGTAGAGCTGGCTCGGCACGTCGCAGGCCGCACCCGGGTAGGTGTTGTCGCGCCAGGTGCCGCCGACGTCGGCGCCCTTCTCGATGACGAGGAAGTCGGTCTCGCCGTCCTCCTGCAGCTTGATCGCCGCACACAGGCCGGCGAAGCCCGCTCCCACGATCAGGTGCTTGACCGTGGTGGACTGGTCCGTGTCGAGGGTCATGCCCCGACGGTATTGGCGTTATTGAAAAAGTGTCAATAGGATGGAGGACGTGACGGCCACCACACCCACCGGGTCCCGGACCCGGCTCACGCCCGAGCAGCGGCGCTCGCAGCTCCTCGACCTCGGGGTCCGGCTGCTCGCCACCCGGTCCCTCGACGAGCTCTCCATCGACCTGCTGGCCGAGGAGGCCGGCATCTCCCGCGGCCTGCTCTACCACTACTTCGGCAACAAGCACGCCTTCCACGAGGCCGTCGTACGCCGCGCTGCCGACGACCTGATCGCCCAGACCGCGCCGCCCGTCGACGGCGAGCCCCTGGAGCGGCTGCTCGTCTCCGTGGCGGCCTACCTCGACTACGTCGTCGCCAACTACGAGGGCTACCTGTCCCTGGTCAAGGGCGCCGCGGGCGGCAACGACACGCTGCGTGAGATCTACGAGGAGGCCCGGTCGGCGCTGACCGACCGGATCTTCCGCGAGGACGCCCAGGGCACGATCATCCCCGACACCCCGGCCTCCCGGCTGATCGTGCGCGGCTGGGCCGCCCTGGCCGAGGAGCTCGTGCTGACCTGGGTGGTCGACCCGGCCGGGGTGACCCGCGACGAGCTGCTCGGCATCCTCGCGGCGTCCCTCCCGGCCCTGGTCGACGCCGTCCCCGGGCCCGCCTGACCGGCTGCGGCTACACCACGCCGGAGGACAGGTCGTAGACCGTCACCCCGTCGACCGTCTGCGCCTCGAAGCTCGCCGCCACCCACGTGGCGATCTCCGACGAGGTGCCGCCGCCCGCGCTCGGCCCGCCACCCATGCCGCCCCCGGGTCCGCCCATGCCGTCGCCGCTCGCGATGAAGTAGTGGATCTGCCCGTCCGCGACGTAGGTCTGGAACTGCGCGAGCGTCGGGCTCGGGTCGCTGCCGTTGAAGCCGCCGATCGCCATCACCGGCTCCTGGCTGGCCAGTTGGTAGCCGGCCGCCGAGTTCGAGCCGACTGCCGCCGCCACCCAGGTCCAGCCCGACGCGTCGGAGGTCAGCATCGCGGTGAGGGTGGCGCCGGGAGTGCTGCCGTTCAGCAGCCCTCCGGCAGCGCCTCCGGGGCCGCGGGTGCCGCCGGTGCCTGTCGAGCCCGTGGGCCCGGCCGTGGGGATCGACCCGGTGTGCGGCGTGGCCGCGGTGGCCAGGGAGTACGCCGTGGGGCCGGCCAGGCCGGCCACGATCGCGGTCGCGGCCACGACGTGCCCGACCCGGCGGGGGAGGTGCCGGACGCCGGCGAGCATCAGGGCGGCGGCGAAGCCGAGCGTGGCCACGACGTACTTCAGCCACGGGTGCCAGTCACCCGCCCGGTCGAGGAGGACGAACGACAGGGAGGTCGTGAACGCCGTGGTGAACGCCAGCACGCCGGAGACGGGCAGCGCGTCGCGGCGCTGCCACAGGGTGTGGGCGCCGATCGCCACCAGCGCCGCGACGGCCGGGGCTAGGGCGACGGTGTAGTAGGCGTGGAAGATGCCGGCCATCAGGCTGAACGTCAGGCCGGTCACCACCAGCCAGCCCAGCCAGAGGGTCGCGCCGGCGGTGACGGGCCCGCGACCGCGCGCGAACCACAGCGCCGCGACCCCCAGGAACAGGGCGGCCGGCAGCAGCCACGCAACCTGGCCGCCGATCTCGCTGTCGAACATCCGCAGCAGGCCGGTCGATCCCCAGCCGCCGCCCCCGCCGACCGAGCCGGTCTCGTCGCCGGTGAGCCGGCCGAAGCCGTTGTAGCCCAGGGTGAGCTCGAGGATCGAGTTGTCCTGCGAGCCTCCGATGTACGGGCGGGACGCGGCGGGCCACAGCTCGACGATCGCCAGCCACCAGCCACCCGCGAGCACCATCGAGCCGAACGCGACCAGCAGGTGCAGGACCCGGCGGCGCCACGGCAGGGCGGCGAACAGCAGGTAGACCAGCGCCAGCGCCGGCAGGACGAGGAACGCCTGCAGCATCTTGGTCAGGAACGCCAGCCCGACCAGCGCGCCGCCGAGCGCGAGCCACCGGACCGAGGTCGCCTCCACCGCTCGCTGGGTGGCGTACGCCGACCCGACGAGCAGCAGCACGAGCATCGCGTCGGGGTTGTCGAACCGGAACATCAGCACCGCGACCGGCGTCAGGGCCAGCACCGCACCGGCGAGCAGGCCGGCCGCGGCCGACCCCGTCGTACGCCGGACCGAGGCGTGCAGCAGCGCGACCGCGGCGACGCCCTCGAGGGCCTGCGGGACGAGGATGCTCCACGAGGACAGGCCGAAGGCCTTCACCGAGAGCACCATCGGCCACAGCGAGAGCGGGGTCTTGTCGACGGTGATCGAGCTCGCCGCGTCGGAGGAGCCGAAGAAGAACGCCTTCCACGACTCCGACCCGGCCTGGACGGCCGCGGCGTAGAAGGAGTTGGCCCAGCCGGAGGAGCCCAGCCCCCAGAGGTAGAGCACGGCCGTGCCGAGCAGGAGGGTGGCGAGGCCGGTCCGGTGGGCGGTCTGGGTCGTCATGCCCCGACCCTCGTGGGCCGCGCTGGCACGTCCGTCGGGTGCGGCTGTCAGTCGCCTGTGAGGGGCAGCTCGACGCTCACGGTCGTGTCCCCGGGGCGCGAGTCGAGCGCGACGGTGCCGCCGTGCGCGGTCACGATCGCCTGCACCAGCGCCAGCCCGAGGCCGGCTCCACCGGCCGCGGGGCCGCGGGTCCGGGCCCGGTCCCCGCGGGCGAACCGCTCGAACGCGTGCGCCGCGAGCTCCGGCTCGAAGCCCGGCCCGTCGTCGTGCACGGCGAAGCCGCGCATCCCGTCGCGCTGGATCGCGCGGACGGTGACGGTGGTGCCGGCGGGGGTGTACTTGCGGGCGTTGGTGAGCAGGTTGGTCACGACCTGGTGGAGCTGCTGCCCGTCGCCGGGCACCTCGACCGCGTCGTCGCCGAGCTCGAGCCGCCACCGGTGGTCGGGGGCGATGACCCGGGCGTCGGAGACGGCCTCGAGCAGGAGCCGGGTCAGGTCGACGGGCTTGCGCTCCGGGGGCCGGCCGGCGTCGAGCCGGGCCAGCAGCAGGAGGTCCTCGACCAGCGAGGTCATCCGTCCCGACTCCTCCTCGACCTTGCCGAGGGCGGTGCGAACGGTGGTCTCGTCGGGCCGGCGGCGGGCGAGCTCGGTGTAGCCGGCGATGGTCGCCAGCGGGGTGCGCAGCTCGTGGGAGGCGTCGGCGACGAACTGCCGCACCTGCTGCTCGCTGCGGTGCCGGGCCTCGAGCGAGGACTCGACGTGGGCGAGCAGGGTGTTGAGGGCGGCGCCGACCTGGCCGACCTCGGTGCGTTCGTCGGTCAGGTGCGCCGGCACCCGCTCGGTCAGGTCGATCTCGCCGCTGGCCAGCGGGAGGGCGGCGACCGCGTGCGCGGTGGAGGCGACCTCGTGGAGTGGTCGCAGCTGGCGACGTACGACCAGGAGGCCGGCGGCGGCCGCGGCCCCGGTGCCCAGCAGGGTGAGCAGGAGCTCCCAGCCGATCAGGGAGTTCACCGTCTCCTGCACGCTGGTCATCGGCAGGCCGGTGACCAGGAGGTCGCCGTCGGACGTGCCGACCACCTTCACGCGGTAGGCGCCGAACGCGGGCAGGCTCACGCTGTGCACGCCGCCGTCCTGGGGGACGCGGGCGAGCACGTCGAGGGCCGCGGTGGAGAGCGCCTTGCAGCCGCGCTGCTCCTCGCTGAGCACGCAGCCCCGCGGCGTGGCGTTGCCGAGGTTGGCGATGAGGGTGCCGGGCCCCTGGTAGCGCGGGTCCAGCGGCGGCCGGGGGCCGGAGTCCTGGTCGTTGTCGTGGTCGTTCGCGCGCCCGACCGACGACTGGACGTCCCGGTCCAGGCGCTCGAGCAGGGTGGAGCGCATCGCCAGCGTGGTCGCGGTCGCGATCAGCACGGAGACGACCGCCACCAGCGCCACCGCGGTGACGACCAGCCGGGCCGTGAGCGAGGCGAGGCGGTCCCTCACGAGGCCGGCTTCAGGACGTAGCCGGCGCCGCGCATCGTGTGGATCATCGGGTCGCGCCCGGCGTCGACCTTCTTGCGCAGGTAGGAGATGTAGAGCTCGACGACGTTGGCCTGGCCGCCGAAGTCGTAGTTCCAGACGCGGTCGAGGATCTGCGCCTTGGACAGCACCCGGCGCGGGTTGCGCATCAGGAAGCGCAGCAGCTCGAACTCCGTGGCCGTCAGCGAGATCTCCTCGCCGCCGCGGAAGACCTCGTGGCTGTCCTCGTCCAGGCTCAGGTCGCCGACGGTCAGGACCGAGCTGGACGTGGCCTGCTGGGCGCCGGCCCGCCGCATCAGCCCTCGGAGCCGGGCCACGACCTCCTCGAGCGAGAAGGGCTTGGTCACGTAGTCGTCGCCGCCCGCGGTCAGGCCGGCGATCCGGTCCTCGACGGCGTCGCGGGCGGTCAGGAAGAGCACGGGTACGTCGGGGTCCGCGCTGCGCATCCGGCGCAGCACCTCGAGACCGTCGAAGTCGGGCAGCATCATGTCGAGCACGACCGCGTCCGGCTTGAACTCCTTCGCCGTCGACACCGCCTTGCTGCCGGTGTGGGCGGTCGCGACGTCGAGGCCCTCGTAGCGCAGCGCCATCGAGATCAGCTCGGCGATGTTGACCTCGTCGTCCACCACCAGCACGCGCAGGGGGGATCCGTCGGCCCGGGTCAGCTCCATGCCCTGCACTCTGCCGGAATTCGCTGTGCGTTTCCTGTGGGCGCTCTGTGCCGACCTCACGACTCCTGCACCGCTGCTGCATCGTTCCGGCACAGGATCCGCACAGCCCGCCGACCCACGCTGGGCCGCATGAGCACCGAGACCGAGACCCCAACCCCGTCCTACCGCGCGGCCGCCGCGCCCCGCCTCCGGGACCGCGTCCTCGGCCTGCGCGCCGTGGCCGCCGTGTCGCTCGCCAGCCTGATCCTCGGCGGCGCGGGCGGCGCGGTGCTCGGCGCGGTGAGCAACGGCGGGGAGTCCAGCGGCCCCGGTGGCGTCCGAGGCCAGTTCCAGCAGGGCCAGCCCGGACAGGTGCCCGGCCAGCTCCCGCCGGGCACCGCCCCGCAGCAGGGCGTGCAGCCCGACACCAGCGGCGAGACCACGAGCGGCACCAACACCTGAGCGACCAAACCGCGTCATGACCGGAGCGGCCTCCCGTCCCACTGCCGAGTGCGGGCGCGACGGGGGCCCGCACTCCACATGTCTCGCGGAAGTTTTACCCGCGGCGTGTGCCCCACGACGCGACATGGCGCGTCCTCAGGCACACGCCGCGTGGGTTCCGGGCAGAATGTGGCCCGCGTGGCGTCCCTCCGCCGGCCGCGGGTGCGACGGGGGCCCGTACCTCACTGTCCCGTCACGCCCCTCAGGAACCTCTCGATGCGCACGCACGCCCGGACCACGGTCCGGCTCCTCGTCCTGCTCCTCGCCGTCGCCGGCCTCACCGTCCCCGCGGCCTCCGCCCTCGCCGACGACCTCGCCCCGCCGGTGGTCACCTGGCTCGAGGTGACCTCGTTCAACCCAGACCACACGCCGTACGTCGTCACGGTCGACGACTCGGCCAACGACCCGACGACCGACACCTCGACACTGGTCGCGGCCTGGACTGGTCACACCCAGGTCCTGGCCGACCAGGGCGAGACCACCATCGCCTTCGACCCGGCCGACGAGGGCACCCTGGACATCGTCGTGGAGCGCTGCTCGGCCGACGGCACCGCCTGTGTCGACACGGGCTTGCGCCGCACGGTGACACTCCACCGCCATCTGGACCTCACCGTCCTCACCCAGCCGCAGGTCGGACCGGGGACCCAGCGTGCCTGGTGGTACGTGTCGCCCGCGGACCTGACCGGGGAGGTGAGCTGGACCCTCGTGGACCGCACGGTGGATCCAGCGGTGGTCCTCTCGTCGGGTGTGAGCCCTGTGGACGGCGACGGTTTCGACTTCGACGTTCCGGACTCCGCCCCCGACGGTCTGCAGGCGACGCTCGAGGTCCACGCGGTCAGCGACACGTCGGCCTACGGCCACCTCGAGGGCGAGGACACCACCGAGCCCGTGCTCGACACCGTGGGACCGGCGTTGTCCTTCCACGCGACCGGCTCGGTCGTGTACTGGCCCAAGGACCGCTACCTCGACTCCGTCGGCGTGAACCTGCGTTCCCGGGAGGCCTACGAGACCTGGATCGACGTGGTCGGACCTGATGGAGCGGTCTATCCCCTGGACCACTACAAGGGATATCTCTTGGCCATGCGCCCGCGCTTCGCGGCCGAGGACGGCGCGGGCGGGCACCTGCCCAACGGCACGTACACCCTGCGCGCCACGGTCAAGGACGCCCAAGGCCTGTTCAACACGGCCACGATCCCGGTGCGGGTCTCCGACAAGAAGCTGACCTGGGTGTCGTGGACGCACACGTACAAGGCAGTCGACACCGTCAGCAAGAAGTACGTCGGCGCCTGCTCGACGCTCGCGGAGCACGGCGGCTCTCTCGGGTACTACTCCCAGACCAAGTGCGAGCGCCCGAAGGACAGCACGGTCCTGACGACCAACGGTGTCTGGGTGCCGTCCTCGCCGGGCGGCGACTACGACGACGTCCAGGTGACGCTCACCGGTGGTGGCGCGCATCCCGGGTCCGCCTACATCGTGATGCTCTACGAGGACTACTACGGGAACTGGGGCTATCGGCGCCAGTTCAGCGGGAAGTACGGCGATCACCCGGGGGCCCTGGTGCATGGGCACACCCTGATCCGCGACCGTCAGGAGAAGCCCTATGTCTTCTGGGAGACCGGACTCACCGAGGGCAGCCGCTACGACGTCGACCGCTTCACGGTCGCCCTGAAGTACCGCGCCCTGCGTTGACCGCAGGCCTCCCACGCCACCAGAAGGAACACCGATGTCGTCGTCCGCCCGCCTCCTTGCGTGCCTCGTCACCCTCCTCGCCGTCGTCCTCGGGTTTGCTCAGCCGGCGGCCCTCGCCGACGACCCCACGCAGCCGGCGGCCCCGGTCGTGACCTGGCCCGAGATGACCGCCTTCAACCCCGGCCACACGCCGTACGTCGTGACGGTCGACGACTCGGCCAACGACCCGGCGACCGACTCCACCGTGCTCGTTGCGGAGATCTACGCACAGAAACAGCCGCTGGCCGATCAGGGCGAGACGACCATTGCGTTCCCTGCCCACAGCACCGGCCACGTCACGGTCAACATCCGACGGTGCCAGCCCGATCTCGTCACCTGCTCAGAGCCACTCGCTACGCGAACGGTCCTCCTCGTCCGCTGGCTGAAGGTCAACCTGTTCACGCCGGTGGACGCGGCTCCCGGCACGCACACGGCGTGGATGGACGTCTTCCCGGTGCACGCCGACACGGCCGACTGGCAGCTGGTCGACCCGAGCACCGACCCGGAGACGGTCGTCGACGAGGGCAGCACCCCGCTGGCCGACGGCCGTTCGTTCGAGTACACGATCCCGGCCACCCTCGCGGACCAGACGCACCTGCACCTGCGGGTCACGGCGTCCAACAACGCGCCCGAATTCGGCCACGTCGCCGGCAGCGACGACGTCAGTGGCATCGTCGTCCACTCGGCTCCGCCGGAGGTCACCCTGAAGGCCTTCGCATCCGGGGTCTACTGGGCCCGGGACGGATACCTCGACGAAGTCCCGCTGGTGGTGCGGTCGTGGACCGGCCGCTACCTCACCCTCGATCTGGTCGCTGCGGACGGGACCGTCACGACCGTCAAGGACCATGCGCCGATCTGGCACCGGTGGAACACCGTCTACCGCGGCATCGACGGGAAGGGCGGTCACCTCCCCAACGGGCGGTACCGGCTCCGGGTGTCGGTGGAGGACAGCTGGGGCAACGTCGGCGTCGCCTCCACACCCTTCACCGTCTCCGACCGCCGGACGGCGTGGCGCACCTGGAGCCACACCTACACCGCGCAGGGCGCGCTGCTCCGCGAGCTCGTCGGACGCTGCAGCACGATCTCGCACCATCCCTCGTACGGCTGGACGGGCGGCCTCGGTCTCTACTCCCGGACGAAGTGCACCAAGGCAGCCCAGAGCTACGCGATCGCCGAGAACGGCATCTCGCTACCGAAGGCCCTCGGCTACGACGGCCTTCGCGTGACGGCGTTCGGTGGCGGGCCACGCGGTTCGTCGGGCACGTATGCCGTACTCGGCTACTACCGCGAGCGCGACGACGAGTTCGTCCAGCGGGTGCAGTTCAACGGCGTCCTGGGTGACCACGCCGGGCAGGCCAGCGGCCCGGCGAACGTCTGGAATGCCGACACCAACCCCACGTTCTACTGGTCGCTCGGCCTGACCCAGGGAAGTCGCTGGGAGGTGCGGAGCTACAAGGTGACCGCTCGGCTCCGCGTGTTCCGCTGAGGCCGGCGCTGGCTAACCCGTTCGCCCGCGCGAGGGCCGCGCGGGCACAATGACGCCATCATGTCCGGACCGGTCGACCAGCAGAGCGCGCCCACGGGCGACCCGACGAGTGAACTGGTCATCGTCTACCCCGACGATCTGCCGGTCTCCCAGCGTCGCGACGACATCGCGAAGGCCATCCGGGACCACCAGGTCGTGATCGTGGCGGGGGAGACCGGGTCCGGCAAGACGACCCAGCTCCCGAAGATCTGCCTCGAGCTGGGGCGGGGCGTGGCCACGAAGGGCCGCGACGGGCGACGTACGGGCGGGCTGATCGGGCACACCCAGCCGCGCCGGATCGCGGCCAGGTCGGTGGCCGAGCGGATCGCGTCGGAGCTGGGGACCGAGCTGGGCGACCTGGTCGGCTACCAGGTCCGCTTCACCGACCGGACCTCGCGCAGCAGCCGGGTCAAGCTGATGACCGACGGCATCCTGCTGGCCGAGCTCCAGCGCGACCGCAAGCTGCTGAAGTACGACACGATCATCATCGACGAGGCCCACGAGCGGTCGCTCAACATCGACTTCCTGCTGGGCTACCTGCGCCGGCTGCTGCCCCAGCGTCCCGACCTCAAGCTGATCATCACCTCGGCGACCATCGACCCCGAGCGCTTCGCCCGGCACTTCTCGGTCTCGGCAGGCTCGACCAGCGGGGAACCGCAGCCGGCGCCGATCATCGAGGTGACCGGCCGGACCTACCCCGTCGAGGTCCGCTACCGGCCGCTCATGGAGCTGCCCGAGGAGGACGAGGAGGGCGAGGCCGTCACCCGCGACCAGACCGAGGCGATCTGCGACGCGGTCAAGGAGCTCGCGGCCGAGGGGCCCGGTGACATCCTGGTGTTCCTGCCCGGTGAGCGGGAGATCCGCGACACCGCCGACGCGCTCTCCGACCTCAACCTGCGCAACCCGCTCGAGGTCGTCCCGCTCTTCTCCCGGCTCAGCGCGGCCGAGCAGCACAAGGTCTTCGCCCCCCACACCGGGCGCCGGGTCGTGCTGGCCACCAACGTCGCGGAGACGTCGCTGACGGTGCCGGGGATCCGGTACGTCGTGGACACCGGCGTCGCGCGCATCTCGCGCTACTCCGTGCGGACCAAGGTCCAGCGGCTGCCGATCGAGCCGATCAGCCAGGCCTCGGCCAACCAGCGCTCGGGCCGGTGCGGCCGCGTCGAGGCCGGCATCGCGATCCGGCTCTACTCCGAGGAGGACTTCGAGGCCCGCCCGGAGTTCACCGACCCGGAGATCCTGCGCACCAACCTCGCCTCGGTCATCCTCCAGATGACCTCGCTCGGGCTCGGCGACATCGCGCGGTTCCCGTTCGTCGAGCCGCCCGACAAGCGCAACGTGACCGCCGGCGTGCAGCTGCTCGAGGAGCTCGGCGCGGTCTCGACCGGCGGCCCCGCGGACCGGCAGCGCCTGACCCGGCTCGGCCAGCGCCTCGCCCGGCTGCCGATCGACCCGCGGCTGGGTCGGATGGTGCTGGAGGCCGAGCGGCTCGGCTGCGTCCGCGAGGTCATCGTGATCGCCGCTGCCCTGTCGCTGCAGGACCCGCGCGAGCGGCCGGCGGAGTTCCAGGCCCAGGCCGACCAGCAGCACGCGCGCTTCAAGGCCGAGGACAGCGACTTCCTCACGTGGCTCAACCTGTGGCGCTACATCAAGGAGCAGCAGCGCGAGCTGTCCAGCAGCGCCTTCCGCCGGATGTGCAAGCGCGAGTACCTCAACTACCTGCGGGTCCGGGAGTGGCAGGACTTCGAGTCCCAGCTGCGCCAGGTCTGCAAGGAGATGAAGGTCGAGGTCGGCCAGACCGCCGACGTACCCGACGGCGACGGCATCCACCAGGCCCTCCTGTCCGGGCTGCTGTCCCACATCGGGCTCCTCGAGGAGCGGGAGAAGGAGAAGGCCGGCTCGGGACGACGCCCGATGCGGGAGTACCTCGGCGCCCGCGGCGCGAAGTTCGCGATCTTCCCCGGCAGCGGCCTGGCCCGGAAGAACCCCCAGTTCCTGATGGCCGGCGAGCTGGTCGAGACCAGCCGCCTGTGGGCCCGCCAGAACGCCGCGATCAAGCCCGAGTGGGCCGAGCGCCTCGGCAGCCACCTCGTCAAGCGCACCCACTCCGAGCCGCACTGGTCGAAGAAGCGGGCGGCGGTGATGGCCTACGAGCGGGTCACGCTGTACGGCGTACCGCTGGTCGCCGACCGGCTGATCAACTACGGCAACGTCGACAAGGCGCTCGCCCGCGAGCTGTTCATCCGGCACGCCCTCGTCTACGGCGAGTGGAACACGCGGCACCAGTTCTACGCGAAGAACCTCCAGCTGCTCGAGCAGGCAGAGGAGCTCGAGCACCGGGCCCGCCGGCGCGACATCGTGGTCGACGAGCACACCCTCTTCGACTTCTACGACGCCCGCGTCGGCCCCGACGTGGTCGGCGGCGCGCACTTCGACCAGTGGTGGAAGCGCGAACGCCAGAAGAACCCCGAGCTGCTCACCTTCGACCCGTCGATGCTGACCCACGAGACGGCCGAGGAGATCCGGCGCTCGGACTACCCCGAGGAGTGGGTGAGCGGTGCGGGCGAGGGGCTGACCTTCCCGATCAGCTACCACTTCGAGCCCGGTGCGGCCGAGGACGGCCTGACCATCGACGTCCCGGTGGCGACCCTCAACCGGGTCGCGGCCGACGACTTCTCCTGGAACGTGCCCGGCCTGCGCGAGGAGCTCGTCACCGCGCTGATCCGCAGCCTCCCGAAGAACCTCCGGGTCAACTTCGTGCCCGCCCCCAACCGGGCCCGCGACTTCCTCGCCGCCGTCCCGGCGGGGGAGGAGCCGCTGCTCGACGCCCTCGAGCGGCACTTCCGCTCCACCACCGGCGTCGTCGTGCCGCGCGAGGCCTGGGACTGGGCGAAGGTCCCCGAGCACCTGCGCCCGACCTACCGGGTCGTGGACGAGGACGGCAAGGAGCAGGCCCGCGGCAAGGACCTCGAGGCCCTCAAGGAGCCGCTCCGCCCGAAGTTCGCTCAAGCGATGGCCGAGGTCGCCGCCGACAGCGGCATCACCCGCACCGGCGAGACCGCCTGGGTCTTCGGCACCGTGGAGGGCTCCTTCACGCAGAAGCGCGCCGGCCACGAGGTCCGCGGCTTCCCGGGGCTCGTCGACGAGGGCGCCACGGTGGGCCTGAAGGTCTTCGGGTCCGCGTCCGAGCAGGAGGCGCAGCACCGGCTCGGCGTGCGGCGTCTGCTCCTGCTGACCACGCCCTCACCGGTCCGGAAGGTCCTCGACGGCCTCGACAACGCCCAGAAGCTGGGCCTCGCCGGGTCGCCCTACGCCTCGGTCGCCGAGCTGCTCGACGACTGCCGGGCCGCGGTCGTCCAGGCCACGATCGACGCCCGCCCGGCGGTGCGCGACGAGGCGGCCTTCGAGGCGCTCCGGGTCGCCGCCGCGGCCGACCAGGAGGCCCACCTGCGGGCGGTCATGCAGGACCTGATCGAGGTGCTCGCGGCGTGGCGGCACACCGAGAAGTCGCTGTCCGGCCGGGCCGACATGGCCCAGCTGCCCGCGCTGACCGACATGCGCGCCCAGCTCGGCAGGCTGGTGCACCGCGGCTTCGTCGGCGAGGCCGGCACCGCCCAGCTGCGCCGCTACCGCGTCTACCTCGCGGCGATCGACGTACGCCGGGAGAAGCTGGACGGCGGCGGCAACGCCGTCAACCGCGACCGCCAGCTGATGGACCAGATCGCCGACCTCCAGGACGCCTGGCTGCACCAGCTCGACGCGCTCCCAGATGGGCGTCCGCCCGGCGCCCACCTGCGGCAGGTGCGCTGGATGCTGGAGGAGTACCGCGTCTCGCTGTGGGCCCAGCACCTCGGCACGCCGTACCCCGTCTCCGACCAGCGGCTGCGCAAGGCGCTGGCAGCCGGGTCGTAACCTGACGTGGTGACCGACCGACCCCACCACCGCCCGATGACGCCGGGCGCCGGCTTCTTCGACGACATCGTCGGGGGCGACGACCCGGCTCTGGTCTCCGAGGCTGCCGACCGCGCCGCGGCGCTGCTGGTCCGGGGGGCGCGGGAGGCCGGGGACGCGGAGGTCGCCGAGCGGCTGCTGCACCTCGCCGACACCGAGGGCATCGAGGCGATCGCGGAGGTCTGGTCGGGTTCGCCCGCCGACTCCCTGGCCGGGTGCCTGTGGCGGCTCTACCTGCTGCGCTCCTGGGTGTACGCCGACCCGGTCGGTGTGGCCCGCGAGTTCGAGGCGGGCCGGGTCCGGGCCCAGGTGGCCCGGGTGGTCGCGGGGGTTGCCGACCCGCCGGGTCCCGACGAGCTCCGGGCGATGGCCGACGACGTGCTCCGCGGGATCGCGCGCAGCGACTTCGCCGACGTGCTGCTCCGCGCCTCCGCCTTCGCCCGCGTCGTGGCGACCGGCCGGGCCAGCCTGCCCGGCTCCTCGGCCGCCGAGGTCCAGCGGATGCTGGTGCTCGCCGAGCAGCTCGAGGCCGCCGGGCACGCCGAGATGCGGCACCGGCTCCTGTAGGGACGATCGGTCGTCTGAACCAGGCGACCGACGTCACGGCGTTTGATGTGACCCTGCCTTGGTCGGTCGTTAGACTCTCCCCCAGAGTGCGCCGGGCCGCGGCAGCCCCGGGTCCCAAAATAAGCCGCTACGAGCGGCCACGCGCCGTGAGGCGCTCCCGGTCCGGCGCACTCCTAGTCTTGGGCCTCGTGCGATCACTTCTCCGCCGGCTCACCCGTCGCCGCCGCGACGCCGTCGCCTACGCGCCCCGGGCCGACGGCCGCCCCGACCCGGGCGAGGTCGTGTGGGCCTGGGTGCCCTACGAGGAGGACGCGAGCCGCGGCAAGGACCGGCCGGTGCTGCTGGTCGGGCGCCGCGGACGGCAGTGGCTGGGCCTGATGCTGACCAGCAAGGACCACGACCGCGACGCCGCGGACGAGGCCAGGTGGGGCCGGGAGTGGATGGACGTCGGCACCGGCGCGTGGGACCGCGAGCGCCGCCCCAGCGAGGTCCGCCTCGACCGCCTCATCGTGCTCGACCACGCCGGCATCCGGCGCGAGGGCGCGGCCCTGGACAGGGCGGTCTTCGAGCGCGTCGTCGTCGAGGCGCGCCGCCTGCACGCGTTGCCCTGACCGCTACGGTCGTCGGGTGATCACTCGACGCCTCGGCAACCGCACCGTCAGCGCGATCGGGCTCGGCGGGATGCCGCTGTCCCGGCCCGGCCGGGACGGCAGCCTCCCCGACCGCGAGCGCGCGATCGCCACGGTGCACGCCGCGCTCGACCTCGGGGTGACCCTCATCGACACCGCCGACTGCTACGGGCCCGACGACCACCCGACCGACGAGGGCCTGGGCCACAACGAGGAGGTCATCGCGGAGGCGCTCCGCGGCCGCTCCGAGGAGGTCGTGGTCGCGACGAAGGGCGGCATCCGCCCCGACGGCGCCGACTGGCCGATCGACGGCCGCCCGGCCTGGCTGCGTCAGGCCGTGGAGGGCTCGTTGCGCCGCCTGGGCGTCGACGCGATCGACCTCTACCAGCACCACCGCCCCGACCCGGCCGTTCCCTACGCCGAGACGATGGGCGCGATGAAGGAGCTGTACGACGCCGGGCTGGTCCGCGCGGTCGGCATCTCCAACGCCGACCCCGGCCAGATCGCCGAGGCGCACGCCGTGCTGGGCGACGCGCTGGTCAGCGTGCAGAACGAGTTCAGCCCGGCCTTCCGCACCAGCCTGCCCGAGCTCGAGCTGTGCGCCCGGCTCGGGCTGGCGTTCCTGCCGTGGAGCCCGCTGGGCGGCATGCAGGACGCGGCCGGCCTCGGGTCGACCCACGCGGCCTTCCAGGAGGTCGCCCGCGCCCACGGCGTCAGCCCGCAGCAGGTCTGCATCGCCTGGATCCTGGCCCAGGGCGACCACGTGGTGCCGATCCCGGGTGCCAGCCGGCCGGCCTCGATCCAGGACTCGGCGGGCGCCGTGCACCTCCGGCTGACGCCCGAGGAGCTGGCCCGCCTCGACGCGTCAGGCGAAGGTGCGTGAGATCCGGCGGACCGCGGCGCGGGCCGGGTCCCAGTCGGCGGGGTAGGTCGTGGAGTCCGCCGCGATCTCGATGATCGAGAGGAACCGCCCCTTCCACACCATGCCGAAGCCGCTGGCCAGGCCGCGGCCGGACTTGGGGCCGAACGCCGACCGGTAGGCCTCGCCGAGGCCACGGTGGGTGGCGACCCGGACGATCGGGCCGATCTTGGTGGTCGGGAAGTCCAGGCGCTGCTCGCAGTCGTTGCGCCACGCCGTCAGCACGCCGTGGGCGCGGGCGGCGGAGACCTTGTCGGCGAAGCGGGCCACGACCTGGGTGGCGCGCAGGGTGCCACCGCCGTCGTAGTCGCGGCGCACGGCGCTGACCGCGCCGATCGTCTCCAGCGACGTCTTCTGGCAGGCGCCGACGGCGCGCTCGTCCTCGCCGCCGTTGCGGACGATCCGCCACGAGTCCTTGCTGACCACGGGCATGGCGCGGACGGTCAGCAGGTGCGCCCCGAGGGTCGTGGGGCGCGGGTCGCCGGGGCTGAACAGCGAGGCGACCTTGCCGCCGTCCTGGTGCCGGGGCCTGCTCACGCCGCCCTTGCCGCCGCCGGTGCCCTGAGCCGGTGGCTCGCTGGGCTGGGGCGTGGCCGGCTGGGCGCGGTGGTGGCGCTGGGCGCCGATCGCATGATCGGCCGAGGTCGTGGGGTCGTCGGAGCCGCAGCCGCCCAGCAGGAGGACGAGGGCGGTCAGCGCGACGGGGACTGCGTGGGGAAGGACGCGTGGCACAGCGTTCATGGTAAAGATCACGGTCGTCGTTCACGGCTCGACGCGCGCAAGGAGTGCCCGCCCAGTCGATAGGGTGGGCACGGCCCCGGGCACGTCCTTCCGGGCCCGACGTCGTCCATCGAAAGGGGTGCTGGTGCGCGTGCGCGGTCCCGTCCTGGCCCTGGCCCTGGCCCTCGCCGCCAGCCTGGCCCTCGCCGGCTGCGACTCGGGCACCCAGCAGCCCGCGCCCCTCCCGACCAGCGCGACGCCCAGGACGCCCCTGGAGTTCGGGGTCTACGGCCCCGCCGACGAGATCTCGGCCTTCCAGGGGGTCGCGGACAACTACAACTCGCTCTCGCAGGACAGCAAGGTCGAGGTCCGCTCGTGGCCCGACCACGACGGCCTGATCCGCGCGATCCGCAGCGGCGACGACGTCCCCGACGTCTTCATGGTCTCCCGCGGCGACCTCGCCTGGCTGCAGGAGCAGGGCCTGACCCAGCCCGTCGACGCGATGCTCGACGAGCGCGGCGTGGACTTCGGCGACGGCTACTCCCGCGAGGCGCTGCAGGCCTTCAGCTCCGACAACCGTCTGCAGTGCATGCCCTACGGGGTCTCGCCGATGGTGATCTTCTACAACAAGGAGCTCATCGACTTCGACACCATGATCGCGCGCGGCCTCGATGCCCCCGACATCAGCCACGGCGCCACCAAGTGGACCTTCGAGCAGTTCGCGGCGGCCGCCGAGTTCGCCACCCGCCCCCGCAAGGGCACCCACGGCCTGTACGTCGACCCGACCCTGCGCGGCCTCGCACCCTTCATCTACAGCGGCGGCGGCAAGCTCTTCGACGACGACAACCAGCCGACCTCGCTGGCGTTCTCCGACGGCGACACCCAGGCCGCACTGGAGCGGACACTGGAGCTCCTCCGCGACCCTCACCTCACCCTCAGCCAGGACGAGGTCGAGCGAGCCACGCCGCTGAAGTGGTTCGAGCGCGGCAAGCTCGGGATGATCGAGGGCTTCCGCTCGCTCGTCCCCGAGCTGCGTCAGGTGCAGGGCCTCGAGTTCGACGTGATGCCGATGCCCGTCCTCGACAGCTCGGCGACCATCGGCGACATCACCGGTCTGTGCATCTCCAAGGACGCGGCCTCCACCCCCGAGGCCGCGGACTTCCTCGTCCACGCCCTGTCCGCGCAGTCCGTGGGCCGGGTGACCCATGCGGGCTACCTCGCCCCGGCCAACCTCGACGTCGCCCTGTCCGACGTCTTCCTCCAGCCGGGCCGGCTCCCCGCGCACAGCAACGTCTTCAACACCGCCGTGCGCTCCATGCAGGTCCCGCCGCTGCTCGACTCCTACTCCGACCTGGAGCGCGCCGTCAGCGGCACCCTGCAGGAGATGCTCAACATCCCGGTCCTCGACGACCTCCTGGGCCTGAGCGAGGAGGTCGACGCGGAGTCCAGGACGGTGCTCGACCCCGAGAGCGCCTCGCCGAGCGCGACGCCCTCGGGCTGAGGCCGCTCAGGCCTCGGCGGCCTGCTCGTCGTCGTCGTCGTCGTTGTCGGCCGCCGCCGGTGCCGACGTCTCGGCCCTCGCGGCCGCCTCGGCGTCGGCGTCCAGGATCGCCTGGGTCAGCAGCGGCGAGGTCAGCGCGATCTGCCAGCTGCGGGCGCCGTACGCCGCGAGCTGCCCGGCGACCTCGTCGAGGAGCGTCCCGGGCTCACGCGTGTGCGGCGGGGTCCACAGGGTCCGGCGGAGGTAGTCGGGGGTGAGGACGTTCTCGACCGGCATGCCGTGCTGCTCGGCCAGCGCGGCCATCGCCTCGCGGGCGATCGCGAGGCGCCGGGCGGCGACGGGGTCCTTCTCGGCCCAGGCGCGGGGGAGCGGCGGCCCGTCGCCGCGGGGGGCGCGGGTCGGGAGGTCGGACTCGTCCATCGCGGCCACGTCGCGCAGCGCGGCGATCCAGCGGGTGGAGTAGCGCTCGGCGCCGCGGCCGTGGAAGCCCTTGGTGGCCAGCAAGGCGCCGCGCTCACTGGGCATCGCGGTGGCGGCGGCGATGATGGCGGCGTCGGGGATGATCCGGCCGGGCGTCACGTCGCGCTGCTCGGCGATCTCGTCGCGGGTCTCCCACAGCGCCTTGACCGCGCCGAGGTGGCGCCGGCCGCGGACCCGGTGCAGCCCCGAGGTGCGCCGCCAGGCGTCCACGCGCGGGGCCTGCTCGAAGGTGCGCAGGTTGTCGAACTCCTGGCGCGCCCACTCGTCCTTGCCGGCCGCGACCAGCTCGGCCGCGAGCTTGTCGCGCAGCTCGACGAGGACCTCCACGTCGAGGGCGGCGTACTCGAGCCAGGGCTCGGGCAGCGGACGGGTCGACCAGTCGACCGCGGAGTGCTCCTTGGCGAGCCGGAAGCCGAGCAGCGTCTCGACCAGCGTGGCCAGGCCCACCCGGGGGTAGCCCAGCAGGCGGCCCGCCAGCTCGGTGTCGAAGAGCGCGGTCGGAGTGAGGCCGACCTCGTTGAGGCACGGGAGGTCCTGGGTCGCCGCGTGGAGGATCCACTCGGCGTCGCCGATCGCCTCCTGGAGCGGGGCGAGGTCGTCGAAGGCGATCGGGTCGACCAGGTGGCTGCCGGAGCCCTCGCGCCGCAGCTGGATCAGGTAGGCGCGGGAGGAGTAGCGGTAGCCCGAGGCCCGCTCGGCGTCCACGGCGACCGGGCCGGTGCCGGCCTTGATCGCCGCGCAGACCTCGCGCAGCGCGGACTCGGTCTCCACGACGGGACCGAGTCCGTCACGCAGGGTGAGGAGGGGCTTGGGCGGCTCCGGGGCCTCGCGGGCCTCGTCGGCGGTCGCCTCGGTCTCCACGGATTCGTCGGCGTCGGGTGTGGAGGGCATGGATCAGCGTACCGAGCCCCGCTGGCCGCGGCGGCTCGGCATCACCGCAACACCCTCGGGGACCGGCGGGAGCCCGACGGCAGTGCACAGCAGCTCGCCCCACGCCTCGACGTGCGGGGCCAGGTCGAGCGGGGTGCCGGGCTCGGCGGTGAGCGGCACGACGGGGGTCCAGGAGGCGCGGATCTCGATCTGGGCGGTGCCGCCCTCGTCGGCCATGCCGCCGAAGCTCTCGGTGGCCACCCGGGTGACGGTGCCCGACGCGGCGAGGTACGTCGCCGCGTGGGCCTCCAGCGCCTCGGTCAGCCACGACCAGCCGACGCTGGCCAGCATCGGGTCGGTGATCAGGTCCAGCTCGATCTCGGCGCGGGCGTAGGCCACGCAGCGGAAGGTGCCCTCCCACGCGTCGTTGCCCGAGGGGTCGTGCAGCAGGATGATCCGGCCGGTGCCGACGTCGGTCTCGTCGACGGTCACGTCGGCCGACAGCGCGGAGGCGAAGGGCGCGATCCGCTGGGGCGCCGGCATCTCCTCGCAGAAGACCTCGGGGCGCAGCCGGGCAGCATGCATGCTGGCCACGGCCTCCCGGAACTCCGGGGGGCTCGCGCCCGCACCCGTTCCGGGGTGCGTCTCCTGACGGACGACCATGCGCTCACAGTAGGCCCGTGCCACCCGACCGATGTGCGAACACGCCGCTTGACCTGCGAGGATTCGCCTCGTGGCAGCCACCGAAACGACCCGTCCCGACCTCTCCGGAAGCGCCTTCCTCCGGGCCGCCAGGGGCGAGCCGGTGCCGCACACCCCGGTGTGGTTCATGCGCCAGGCCGGCCGGTCGCTGCCGGAGTACCTCAAGGTCCGCGAGGGCACCGGGATGCTGGAGTCCTGCATGGACCCCGGCCTCGTCGTCGAGATCACCCTCCAGCCGGTCCGCCGCTACGGCGTCGACGCGGCCATCTTCTTCTCCGACATCGTGCTGCCGCTCAAGGCCGTCGGCGTCGACCTGGACATCAAGCCCGGGGTCGGCCCGGTCGTGGCCCGGCCGGTGCGGACCCTCGCCGACGTCGAGGCCATCCCCGACCTGACCCCCGAGCACGTCCCGTTCATCAGCCAGGCGGTCCGGGGCCTGGTCGGCGAGCTCGGCAGCACCCCGCTGATCGGCTTCGCCGGTGCGCCGTTCACCGTGGCGTCGTACCTCGTCGAGGGCGGTCCGTCCAAGGAGCACGCGAAGACCAAGGCGATGATGTTCGGCGCCCCCGACGTGTGGGACGCCCTGATGCGCAAGATCGCCGGCATCTCCGCGGCCTACCTCGACGTGCAGGTGGCGGCCGGCGCCAGCGCCGTCCAGCTCTTCGACTCGTGGGCCGGAGCGCTCACCCCCGCCGACTACGCCGCCCACGTGATGCCGCACTCCGCGCGGGTGCTGGCCGCGGCCGGCGAGCTCGGCGTCCCGCGGATCCACTTCGGTGTCGGCACCAGCAACCTGCTCACGCTCATGGGCGAGGCCGGCGCCGACGTCGTCGGCGTCGACTGGCGCACCCCGCTGGCGTCCGCGATCCCGCAGGTCGGCGACCGCGGCGTCCAGGGCAACCTCGACCCGACCCTGGTCTTCGCGCCGACCGACGTGATGACCGCGCGCGCCGCCGAGGTGATCGAGGCCGGCCGTGCGGCGAAGGGCCACATCTTCAACCTCGGCCACGGCGTCATCCCCAGCACCGACCCCGACCAGCTCAAGCGGCTGACGGAGTTCGTGCAGTCCTACCCGGTCTGAGGCTTCCCCGCGGTCTTCTTCGCGGTCTTCTTCGCGGTCGCCCTCCGGTTGGTGGTCTTCCTGGCCGGGCGGGCCGACCGCAGCCGGATCCGCACCGGGTGGCCGGGCTCCTGCTCGACGTCGACGTAGTTCTGCGCGCGGGCGAGCTCGACCAGCTTCGGGAAGCCGTAGTTGCGGGAGTCGAACGACGGGTCGTTCTTGCTGATGTGGCTGCCGACGGCCGAGAGCGACGTCCAGCCGTCGTCCTGCGAGGTCGAGCCGATGGCCGCGCGGATCAGCGGCTCGAGCGGCGGCAGGGGAGCCCCCGGCTCGTCGCCGTTGGTCTCGTCGTCGTGCGCCGCCGGCGGCTGCTGGCCGGTCTGGGTGCCGAGCACCTCGAGGTAGATGAAGCGGTCGACCGCCGCCACGAGCGAGCCGGGGGTGCGCCGCCGGCCCAGGCCGTAGACGGTCTTGCCGGCCTCGCGGAGCCGGGTCGCCAGCCGGGTGAAGTCGCTGTCGGAGGAGACGATCGCGAAGGCGTCGAGGTGGCCGGTGTAGAGCAGGTCCATCGCGTCGATGATCAGCGCGGAGTCCGTGGAGTTCTTGCCGGTCGTGTAGGCGAACTGCTGGACCGGCTGGATCGCGTGGCGGTGGAGCTCGTCCTTCCAGCGCACCAGCCCCTGGGTCGTCCAGTCGCCGTAGGCGCGCTTGACCGTCGGGACGCCGTACCGCGCGAGCTCCTCGAGGATCGCGGAGGCGTGGGTGGCGGAGGTGTTGTCGGCGTCGATGAGGACGGCGAGGCGGCTGCTGTCGGGCACGTCCGACAGCGTGGCAGGTCGGTGGCGGCGAGGGGTAGGGATCAGCCCTCGGTCGGTACGGCGAGGTCGGGGCCGCCGGGGTCGCCCGGGTGCCGGCGCCGGAGCGTGCGCAGCACCGGCCAGGCGAGCAGCGCCAGCAGGAGCAGCACGACGGTGAACGGCAGCGCCGCGCCGGCCGCGGTGGCGACGGCCACGGCGATGGCGGTCAAGCCGCTCCAGCCGGCCTTGAGGCCGGGCACGAACCCGGTGTGGTCCACGTGCTTCTTGTGGGCGGCGGCGACCGACGCCTTCTCGATGTCGACGGTGATCGTGGACTGGCTGGTCTGGTCGGCGAGGTAGGCCGCCCGCCGCTCGAGCGAGTCCAGCGTCGCCTGGCGCCGCGAGAGCTGGCTCTCGATCAGCACGATGTCGCGGAGGTTCTGCGCCCGGGCGAGCAGGGTGGTGATCCGGGCGATCGAGGCGCGCTGGACCTTGAGCCGGCTGCGGGTGTCGATCACCTGGGTCGTGACGTCCTCGCTCTTGGCCGAGGCGTACTCCAGGTCGGCGACCCCCTTGAGGTCGGCCATCGCCTTCTCGAAGTCCGCGGACGGGATCCGGATCACCAGGTGCGACGTGGCGACGTGCCCGTCGTCGTCGGTGTCGGTCTGCTCGTCGCTGATCTCCCCGGCGTACTTGTCCACGACCTTCTGCACGTCGAAGCGGGCGCCGGCCACGTCCTTGGAGGACAGGGACACGGTGCCGGTCGAGATCAGCGCCTGCTCGGTGCCGTCCGGCGCCGGCTGCTCCGCCTTCCCCGCGGGGGTCCTTGCTGCTGCGTAGCTCTCGGAGCTGGCCATGTCGCGGGCCGAGGCGAGGGAGTCGACCATCCCGCCACCGGCCACGGACCCGTCCGCCGCCGGGGCGGGGGCGTCGGCCGCGCTGGTGTCGCCCGAGCCACCGCTCCCGCCGGCCGAGCACGCGGCCAGGGCGGGCGCGAGCCCGAGACCCAGGACGAGGGCGGCGGCCGTGGAGGGGACACGGCGGCGGGTCGTCGGGCGGCGGGGAGCGGTGGTCGTCATGGGTCTGGGACGCAGCACGCGACCGCGCGGTTCCCGGCAGGGTCAGCCGGCCTGCGCCTCCCGGTAGGCCCGCGCCCGGGTGACCAGGGCGGCCGCCATCGAGCGGACCGGCGCCGGGACGTGCTCGAGCCGTCGCTGGCGCAGCACGAGCGTGACCGCGGTCCGGTCGCCGGCGATGGGGCGGTGCGTGATGATCCCGGCGCGCTGGAGCGGGTCGCCGAGCACGCTGTAGTCGGGCAGCACGGTCAGGCCGAGCCCCTCGGCCACCATCACCTTGCCCATCTCCGCACCGTCGGTGGAGTACGTCGTCCCGGGCATCTCCGGCCCGAAGAGCCGGTGCGCGAAGCGGTGCATGACGTAGCCGGCGCGCATCGCCACGAACCGCTCGGCGCGCAGGTCGTCGATCGTGACGGCCTCCTGCTCCGCCAGCGGGTGGTCGGCCGGCATCACCACGACGGGGCGGCCGTGCACCAGGTCGGTGCCGACCAGGCCGACCGGCGGGTCGTCCCCGGCCAGCACGTTGACCAGACCGAGGTCCAGTGCGCCCTCCGCCAGGCCCTGGTGGATCTCGCCCTGCTGCATGTTGAGGACCTCGACGGTGGTCCCGGAGCGCGCCTCCTGGAAGCCGCGCACGGCCGGCACCAGCAGGGTCGAGGTGGCCGCGTCGACGGTGCCGACCCGGACCAGTCGGCTGCCGGCGCTCTGGTCCCCGGCGGCGGTGCGCAGCCGGTCCACGGCCTCGAGCACCTCGACCATGTTCGGCAGCAGGTGCCGGCCCTGGCGGCTGATCCGGGCACCGGAACGGCGGCGGTCGAGCAGGGTGACGCCGAGCTCGCGCTCGAGCTTGCTGACCGCCTCGCTCAGGGCGGGCTGCGAGATGTGCAGGCGCTCGCTGGCGCGGCGCAGCGACCCGTGCTGGGTCACGGCGGCGAAGTACTCGAGCTGTTCGATCCGCACGGGGGCGTCCTTCCGGTGGCTCTTGAGCCGGCGTCATTGTCCAGTAATCTTGTAGAGATTGAGCAGATCCTAGCCGCAGGCACCCCGGTGGGTGCAAGGCGGCGCCTATCGCCGGTTCGCCGGAATCTGACGCCTGATGACCCGTTTCGCTTTGCATCGGCGCTCAAAGTCAAGCAATCTAGTCAACATAAGAGTCCAACGAGGAGTGCACACCATGAGCACAACCCCCGCCCTGACCCTGGTCGAGGACGCCGCCGAGCGACCCGCCGGCGACGCCGTCCCGGTGCTCACCGAGAGCGGCGCCGTCCTCGTGGCGGCGCAGCTCGCGGCCGAGCTGGCCGAGGGAGCTTCCGAGCGCGACGCCCAGCGCCGGCTGCCGGGCGCCGAGCTCGACGCGGTCACGGCGTCCGGACTGCTCGCGATCACCGTCCCGAGCCGGTTCGGCGGCGCCGACCTGCCGGCCGAGACCGTGGCCGAGGTGTTCCGGATCCTGGCCTCGGGCGACCCGTCCCTGGCACAGATCCCGCACAGCCACTTCGTCTACGTCAACGCGCTGCGCCACCAGGGCACGCCGGCCCAGCAGGGCTTCTTCTTCGGCGAGGTGCTGGCGGGCAAGCGCTTCGGCAACGCCCAGTCCGAGGTGGGCAGCAAGCACGTCCGCGACATCCGGACCCGGCTGACCCGAAACGGCCGCGGTTGGCTGCTCAACGGCGTGAAGGGCTACAGCACCGGCGCGCTCTTCGCCGACTGGATCCCGGTCCTCGCGCACCTCGACACGCTCGTCGATCCCGGGCACGGCCCCCTCCATGTCGCGTGGGTCGAGCGCACCGCGCCGGGCGTCACCGTCGTCGACGACTGGGACGGCCTCGGTCAGCGCACGACCGCCTCCGGCACCGTCACGCTCGACGAGGTCGACGTGGCCGAGGCCCGGATCATGCCCTACCACCTCACCTTCGAGGGACCGCAGACCTACGGCGCCTTCGCCCAGCTGCTGCACGCGGCGCTGGACGCGGGCATCGCCCGCGCCGCGATCACCGAGGCGGCGCAGTTCGTCACCACCAAGAGCCGGCCCTACCCCGACGCCGGGGTGGACCGGGCCGCGGAGGACCCCCTGGTCGTGCACGCCTTCGGCCAGATGGAGCTCCAGGTCCGCGCCGCCGAGGCGCTGGTCCGCGAGGCCGGCCGCGCCGTCGACCGGGCCACGGCGCTATTTGAGGCGGGCGACCTCAACGAGGAGACCGCCGCGCAGGCCAGCCTCGCGGTCGCCGCGGCCCGTGCCGCCAGCACGCAGGCATCGGTCGACGTGGCGAGCCGCCTCTTCGAGGTCGCCGGCACCCGCTCGGCGCTGGCCAGCCTCAACCTCGACCGGCACTGGCGCAACGCCCGCACCCACACGCTCCACGACCCGGCGGCGTGGAAGGTCCAGCACCTGGGCCGCTACGCCGTGGACGGCACCCTGCCGCCCAACCACGGGCAGCTCTGAGGAAAGGACTTTCATGACCTCCCCCCTGAAGTTCCACTGGTTCCTGCCGACCAACGGCGGTGACGGTCGCCAGGTCGTCGGCGGCGGGCACGGCGTCGACGCGATCCCGTCCGGCCGTCCGGCCTCCGTGGCCTACCTCGGCCAGGTCGCACGCGGCGCCGAGGACATGGGCTTCGACGCCGCCCTCACCCCGGCCGGCGCCTGGTGCGAGGACGCCTGGCTCTCGACCGCGATGCTCAGCCAGGTCTCCGAGCGGCTGAAGTTCCTGGTGGCGTTCCGCCCGGGCCTGGTCTCGCCGTTCCTGGCCGCCCAGATGGCCGGCACCTTCCAGAACCTCACCGGCGGGCGGCTCCTGCTCAACGTCGTGACCGGCGGCGAGAGCCACGAGCAGCGGATGTTCGGCGACTTCCTCGACAAGGAGGAGCGCTACGAGCGCTGCGACGAGTTCCTCACCATCGTGCGCCGCCTGTGGGCGGGGGAGACCGTCGACTTCCGGGGCAAGCACCTGCAGGTCGAGAACGCCACCCTCGGCCAGATCCCCGACCCGAAGCCGGCGATCTACTTCGGCGGCTCGTCCCCGGCGGCCGGCAACGTGGCCGCCAAGCACGCGGACGTCTACTTGACGTGGGGCGAGCCGCCGGAGGCCGTGGCCGAGAAGGTCAAGTGGATCCGTCGCCTCGCCGAGGAGCAGGGCCGCGAGATCACCTTCGGCATCCGGATGCACACCATCACCCGCGACACCTCCGAGGAGGCGTGGGCCGAGGCCGACCGCCTCATCGCCGGCATCGACGACGAGGCCATCGCCAAGGTCCAGGCCGGGCTGAGGAAGTCGGAGTCCGAGGGCCAGCGCCGGATGCTCGACCTCAACGGCGGCAGCAAGGACGACCTCGAGATCTACCCCAACGTCTGGGCCGGGGTCGGCCTGGTCCGCGGCGGCGCCGGCACCGCCCTGGTGGGCAGCCACTACGAGGTCGCCGACCGGATCGAGGAGTACCACTCGGTCGGCATCGACGAGTTCGTGCTCTCGGCCTACCCGCACCTCGAGGGCGCCTACTGGTTCGGGGAGGGTGTGCTGCCGATCCTCGCCCGGCGCGGCCTCTGGGAGCACCCGCACCCGACCGCCGTCAACGCCCAGGTGCCGTTTGCGGCCGAGGGTCGCAGGGCCGCCTCGTGAGCGGCACCCGACGCGTCGCGGTCGTCGTGGGCAACCCCAAGCCGGAGTCCCGGACGCTGGCCGCGGCCACCTACGTCGCCCGCGAGCTGACCGGGCAGGACCCCGACCTCGTCGTGGACCTGGCCGTCCTCGGGACCGCCCTGCTCGACTGGACCGACCCGACCGTGGCCGGCCTCGTCGAGGAGGTGGGCGATGCCGACCTCGTGGTGGTCGCGTCGCCGACGTACAAGGCGACCTACACCGGGCTGCTCAAGCTCTTCCTGGACCGGTTCGCGACCGACGGGCTGTCCGGCGTCGCCGTGCCGCTGATGCTCGGCGCCGGCTCGGCGCACGCGCTGGCCCCCGAGCTGACGCTCCGGCCGGTCCTCACCGAGATCGGCGCCATCGTGGTGACGCCCGGGCTCTACGTCCTCGACGCCGCCCACGACGACCCCACGGCGTACGTCGCGTGGCTGGACCGCGTCCGGCCGGCCGTCCGCCACCTCCACCCGACAGGAGCGAACGCATGACACTGAGCCCCATTCTCTCGGCCCAGCTGACCACCAACCAGGACATCGACCCGAAGCGGCTCCGTGAGGCGTTCGGGGTGTTCCCCAGCGGCGTCGTCGCCGCGGCGGCCGAGGTCGACGGCCAGCTCGTCGGTCTCGCCGCCAGCTCCTTCACCTCCATCAGCCTCGAGCCGGCCCTCGTGTCGTTCTCCGTGGCCCGGACGTCGCGGACCTGGCCGACCCTGCGGCGGGCCGGCCACCTCGGCCTCACCGTGCTGGCCGACCACCACGGCGGCGTCTGCCGCCAGCTCGCCGGCGACGTCGAGCACCGCTTCGACGGCCTCGAGGTCACCGTCACCGAGGACGGCGCCGTGACGCTCGACGACGGGCTCGCGATGTTCGACTGCTCGATCTACCGCGAGGTCGAGGCCGGGGACCACGTGATCGTGATCCTCCAGCTGCACGCCGTCGAGCACGCCGACACCTCGCTGCCGCTGGTCTTCCACCGCAGCGCCTTCGGCCGGATGGCCGACAGCGCGTGACGCGCTGACCCAGACTCCCGGTCCCAGCCGTGTGCACCCGCGGCTGGGCCCGGGGCTTAACCTGACGTCGTGGATCCCGCCCCCGACCGCGCCCCGGACCGGGCACGCAGGGTCGTCGTGGTGGGCGGCGGCATCGCCGGCCTCACGGCCGCCCACGACCTGGCTGCGCGCGGGTGCGACGTACTCCTCCTGGAGGGCTCGCCCGAGGTCGGCGGCAAGCTCCGTCGGCGCCCCGTCGCCGGCGTGACCGTCGACGTCGGTGCCGAGGCGATGCTCAACCGGCGCCCCGAGGGCGTGGCCCTGGCCGGGTCGCTCGGCCTGGCCGTGACCCACCCGACCACGGCCACCTCGACCATCTGGACCCGCGGCGCGCTGCGGCCGCTGCCGCGCTCGCTGATGGGCGTGCCGCTCGACCTGGCCCAGCTGGCCGCCTCCGGCGTGCTGTCGGACGAGGGCCTGGCCCGGGTCCGGCAGGAGCCCACCCTGCCGCCCACCCGGATCGACGGGGACGTCTCCGTCGGCGACCTCGTGGCCGCCCGGCTCGGCGACGAGGTCGTCGACCGGCTGGTGGAGCCGCTGCTGGGCGGCGTGTACGCCGGCCACGCCCGGGAGCTCTCCGCCCGCGCCACCGTGCCGCAGCTGGTCGCGATGCTCGAGCGCGGCTCGCTGCTCGAGTCCGCCGCGGCCCTCCCGACCTCCGACGTCCCGGTGTTCGCCGGCCTGGCCGGAGGCATGGCCGGGCTCGCGGACGCCCTCGTCGATGGCACCTTCACCGTCCGCACCGGGGCGACGGTGCGGGAGCTGCGCCGGGTCTCGGCAGGCTCGACCACCGCGGCAGGCTCGACCACCGAAAGCCGGTTCGCGCTGACCGTGGGCTCCGCCGCGGATCCGGAGCTGGTCGAGACCGACGCGGTCGTGCTCGCCACCCCGGCGGCGCCGACCGCCCGGCTGCTGGCCGACATGGTGCCCGTGGCGTCCGCCGAGCTGACCGCGATCGACTCCGCCTCGATGGCCGTGGTGACCCTGGCCTTCCGTGCCTCCGACGTGCTCGGCGCCCTTGGCGAGACCACGTCCGGCTTCCTGGTCCCGCCGGTCGAGGGCCGCCGGATCAAGGCGTCGACGTTCTCGTTCGCCAAGTGGGGCTGGGTCCGCGAGGCCGGCCGCGGCGCCCTCGACGGCGAGGACCTGCTGCTCCTGCGCACCTCCCTGGGCCGGCACCGCGAGGAGGTCGCCCTCCAGGCCACCGACGACGAGCTCGTCGCCTCCTCCCTCGCCGACCTCGCCGACGCCACCGGCCTCGCCGCCCGCCCCGTCGACACGCACGTGCAGCGCTGGGGCGGCGGCCTGCCGCAGTACGCCGTCGGCCACCTCGACCGGGTCGCGCGGATCCGCCTCGCCGTCGCCGAGGTCCCCGGCCTGGCCGTCTGCGGCGCGGCGTACGACGGCGTGGGCATCCCCGCCGTCATCGCCTCCGCCCACCGTGCCGTCGAGTCGGCGCTCCTGCAGGCCTGAGACCCCTCGAGCCGGCGCAACTGCCGGGACGGCGACCCGCCGACGTTGCCCCGTTGTCCCTGTCGGCCGGGACATCCGGCCCGGCACCGTCAGGTCATCGAACACCTGACCTGAAGGGAAGCAACGCCATGAGCACCTCCGTCACGACCCACAACCCGGTCCGCTCCGACCTGCTCGAGAGCCACCCGGTCCGCACCCGGCCGGCCAGCCGCACCTCCCGGGCCTGGGCCGTCGCCGGCATCGGCTCGGCGGTCGCCGGGATCGGCACGATCGTGACCTCGTCGATGGTCGACGTGGTCTACCGGCCCGAGTTCAACGGCACGACCGACGGCGTGACCGCGGCCCTGACCGACAAGGCGCCGGTCATGTTCGCCTTCCACTCGATCACGGTGATCGGTGCGCTGCTCATGGTCGTCTTCGCGGCCGGCCTGGTCCGCCGGCTGCGCTCGGTCCTGCCGGACGGCCTCGCCCCGACCGTCGCGTTCAGCGGCCTGCTCGGCACCGCGGTCGTCTCCGTCCTGGGCAGCGGCCTGGACACCGAGTTCATGATGGGCATGAGCCAGTCGGACGTGCAGATCCCGGACAGCAGCGCGTCCTTCTACAACAACTGGATCGGCACGATCCCGTGGGTGTGGGTGCTCGCCGGCCTCGCCGGCCTGGCTCTGTTCACGGCGTACCGCCAGGGCGTCGTCCCGCGCTGGATCGGCCTCGTCGGCCTCGTGCTCGGCGGCCTCACGGTCCTGCTCGGCGTCTCGCCGCTGGAGTACATGGCCGGCGTGACCGGCGCCCTCTGGCTGCTCGCCACCTCGATCGGGTTCCTCGTCGGGGACCGTCAGCACCGTGCGGCGGCGGCTCGCTGACACCCGTGTCCGACGCCATGTCCGACATGACGCGGGACCAATCTGCCGGTCCGGCCCTCTCGGGGCCGGACCGGCATCACAATGTGCCGGTGGACATCAGGGGAGGTCTCCGCCGGCACGGCAGCGTGCTCGTGCTGCCCCTGCTGACCGGGGCCGGCCTGGTCGCCACCGTCGCCCTCGACCTCGGCACGCCGGCGACGGGGCCCGGCGTCGAGCTCGCCCCCGGCTACGGCTGGGGGTACGCCGTGCTCGGCCTCCTGCTCGCGGTCCTGGCCACCGTCATCCTGCTGCGCGACGTGCGGCAGCGCTGGGGGTGGACCCTGGCCTGGCTGGGCGTCTTCTGGGTGCTGGACGCGCTCGCGCAGTCCTACGTCCGGTACGGCGTCGGCCCGGGCTCGGCGCTGGCAGGGGAGAACCTCGCCCTGTGGTTCCTCAACCGGGTCGGGGCGTTCCTGCCGGTGACCGTGGCCGCGCTCCTGATGATCTTCCCCAGCGGACGCTTCGTCGCCGGCTGGTGGGGGCGGGTGTCCCGCGCGGCCCTCGCCCTGATGGTGCTGGCGGCGCTGGTCGTCCTGGTCGCCCCCTCCGGGGTTCGCGCCCCCGACGTTGCGCTGCCGCCCGGCGTGGACCTCGACCTGTGGACCGTGCCGCTCCCGCCGGGCGTCGCCGACCGGTCCACGGCCGTCGGCGTCGCCGTCACCGTCGCGGGCCTGCTGGTCGCGATGGCCTCGGTCGTCGTACGGCACCGCCGCTCCCGCGGCCTCGAGCGCGACCAGATGCGCTGGCTGCTGTGGTCCGTGGTCGCGATGGCGATCGTGGTCGGTCTGGGCCTCCTCTCCGACCTGCGGGCCGTGCAGGACCTCGTCGTCTTCCTCGTCGCCGCCCTGCCCGCAGTCGCGATGACCGTCGCGATCGTCCACCCCGGCGTGGTGCCGGTCGAGGAGCTGGTCGGCCGCACCCTGGTCTACGGCCTGCTCTCGCTCGTGCTCGTCGGCACCGACCTCGCGGTCCTGGCCCTGCTGACCGCGGCCCTCGGCGACACCCTCGGTCAGCGGCAGGTCGTGCTCACCGTGCTGCTCCTGACCGCCGTCCTCTACGGACCACTGCGCCAGCGCCTCTCCCGCGGCGTGCGCCGGCTGATGCTCGGCGACCGCGCCGACCCCTACGACGTCGTCGCCGGCCTGGCCTCCACGCTGGAGACCGCGGACGAGGGCGCCGGCCAGCTCGCCGCCGTCGCCCGCGCCGTCGCGTCGGCGTTCGGCGTCGGCTACGTCTCGGTCGAGGTGGACCGCAGCGGCGGCGAGCGCCTCACCGCGACGTACGGCGAGCCGCCGGCCGAGACCCGCACGCTGCCCATCACCTAC
Organism: Nocardioides ginsengisegetis; assembly: GCF_014138045.1. NCBI lineage: Bacteria > Bacillati > Actinomycetota > Actinomycetes > Propionibacteriales > Nocardioidaceae > Nocardioides > Nocardioides ginsengisegetis. The sequence goes on along the minus strand of NZ_JACGXA010000001.1, from coordinate 3,103,148 downwards.
CGCGACGCACCGGTGGGCCGCCTCGTCCTGCCGGCTCGCGGGCTGCGCAGCCGACTCTCCCGCCGCGACGAGCAGCTGCTGGGCGACCTCGTCCGGCAGGCGGCCACCGCGGCCCGCTCCAGCCGGATGGCCGACGAGCTGCAGGACAGCCGCGAACGCCTCGTCGTGGCCCGGGAGGAGGAGCGCCGCCGGATCCGCCGCGACCTGCACGACGGGCTCGGTCCGGCGCTGTCCGGGGTGGTGTTCCGGGTCGAGTCCGCGCGACTGCTGGTCGACCGCGACCCCGAGGCCGCGAAGGGCCACCTCGCCGCCACCAGCGACCACGTCAAGGAGGTCGTCGCCGACGTGCGGCGGCTGGTCCACGAGCTCCGCCCGCCGGCCCTGGACGACCGCGGCCTGGTCGGCGCCCTCGGGCAGCTCGCCGAGTCGCTGGGGGTGCCGGTCCAGATCGACTCCGAGGTCGACGGGTCGGTCGGCACCCTGCCCGCGGCCGTCGAGGTCGCGGCCTACCGCATCGCCGCGGAGGCGCTGACCAACGTGGTCCGGCACGCCGACGCCACCCGGGCGCGTGTCGGGCTCGCCCTCGAGGACGGCCACCTGGTCGTCGAGGTCGCCGACGACGGACGCGGCATCCCGGCCGAGGCCCAGGCCGGCGTGGGCCTGGTCGGCCTCCGAGAGCGGGCCGCCGAGCTGGGTGGCCGCAGCGAAGTCACGTGTCCGCCCCGGGGTGGCACGACCGTCCGCGCGTGGCTGCCCACGCGCCTCACCGACGTGGGGGAGCCCGCATGACCCAGCCCATCCGCGTCGTCGTCGCCGACGACCACCAGATCGTCCGCGACGGGCTCGTCGCGCTGCTCGGCGCCCTCGACGACACCGAGGTCGTGGGGACCGCCGCGGACGGCCGCGACGTGCTGCACGTCGTCGCGGAGGTCGCACCCGACGTCGTCGTCATGGACATCCAGATGCCCGAGCTCGACGGCATCGAGGCGACCCGGCGCGTCACCGCGCGGCACCCGGGCGTCCGGGTCGTGATGCTGACGATGACCGAGGACGACGACACCGTCCTCAGCGCGATCCGTGCCGGCGCCAGCGGCTACCTGCTCAAGGGGTCGGGGGCCGAGGAGGTGCACGGCGCGATCCGGGCCGCGCACGCGGGCGGGATGGTCTTCGGGGCCAGCCTCGCCGGGCGGGTGGCCGGGCTGTTCGCGGGGCGCCGGGAGCCGGAGCAGGTGGCCTTCCCGGACCTCACCGATCGCGAGCGCGGCGTGCTCGAGCTGCTCGCCGCCGGCCGCTCCAACGACGCCATCGCCCGCGAGCTCTACGTCTCCTCCAAGACCGTGCGCAACGCCGTCTCCTCGATCTACGCCAAGCTGCACGCCGCCGGGCGGGCCGAGGCGATCATCAAGGCGCGGGAGGCGGGCTTCGGCCGCTCATGAGCGGGCGGCACAATGGGGGGCATGACCAGCAAGGCAGCCAAGGTTCGCGAGATCAACGACTCCATCCGCTACACGATGTGGTCGGTGTTCCGGCTGGAGCAGGTCTTCGGTGACCTCGGCGACGCCGACCGCACCGCCGAGGGCGCCGAGGTCGAGAAGCTCCTCGCCGAGCTCGCCGAGGCCGACGTCGTCACCCGCGGCCTCTACGACGTCGCCGGCCTGCGCGCCGACGCCGACGTCATGGTCTGGTGGCACGCCAGCACGTCCGAGGAGCTGCAGGACGCCTACCACCGCTTCCGCCGTACGGCGTTCGGCCGGCGCCTCGCGCCCGTCTGGTCGCAGATGGCGCTGCACCGCCCGGCGGAGTTCAACAAGAGCCACGTGCCGGCGTTCCTCAGCGACGAGGAGCCCAAGCGGCACGTCAGCGTCTACCCCTTCGTGCGCTCCTACGAGTGGTACCTCCTCGAGGAGTCCGAGCGCCGCACCATGCTCGCCGACCACGGCAAGATGGCCCGCGACTACCCCGACGTCCGCGCCAACACCGTCGCCAGCTTCTCGCTCGGCGACTACGAGTGGATCCTGGCCTTCGAGGCCGACGAGCTCTACCGCATCGTCGACCTGATGCGGCACCTGCGCGGCTCCGAGGCGCGCCGGCACGTTCGCGAGGAGGTGCCGTTCTACACCGGTGCGCGGGTCGAGGTCGGCGAGCTGGTGGGTCGGCTGCCGTAGGGGAGCCGGAACCCTCCTGGTCGGCCGCCCGTCCCACCCGCATGCTGATCCGGATCGCCGCCGTCGCCGTGCTGCTCGCCGCCCTGGCGGGCTGCGGCGGTGGCACCCCCGTCGCGCACGACCCCGGGAGCGACCCGAGCGGGCCGCCCACCGCGATCCCGGCCGCCGACGGCCCGGTCCGGACCCGCAACCTGGTCACGGTCATGGACACCGGCACCGGTTCGCCGGTGGTCTGCCTCGGCGCCGTCGCGGAGTCCTGGCCGCCGCAGTGCTCGGGCCCGGCGCTCGTCGACTGGGACTGGTCGCAGCACCAGGCCTTCGAGCGGTCCGGCGACGTGCGGTGGGGGAGCTTCGCGCTGACCGGCACCTTCGACGGCTCGTCGATGACGGTCACGCAGGCGATCGCGGCCGCGCTCTACGACCCGATGGCACCCGACGACACCGACGAGCCCGGCTTCCCGGGCGACAACGGCACCCTCGACCCCAAGGCCGCCGACGTCCAGCGCCGCCTCGAGGCCGAGCCACTGCCGGGGACGCTGACCGTCACGACCACGCCCGCGGGCGTGACCGTCGAGGTCGTCCACGACGACGGCACCCTCCAGCAGTACGTCGACCGCCGCTACGGCACCGGCACCGTCACGGTGCTCTCCGCGCTGGTCCCGGTCGGGTAGCTCAGGAGTCCGCGGGCTTGAGCGTCAGGCTCACCGAGTTGATGCAGTAGCGGTCGCCGGTGGGCGTGCCGTAGCCGTCGGGGAACACGTGGCCGAGGTGCGAGCCGCAGTTGGCGCAGCGGACCTCGACCCGCTTCATGCCGTGGGAGGTGTCCTCGATGTACTCCACCGTGTCGGTCATCGGCTGGTAGAACGACGGCCACCCGCAGCCGGAGTGGAACTTCGTGTCCGACTCGAACAGCGTGGCCTGGCAGGCCTTGCAGGCGTAGACGCCCTTGGTCTCGGTGTCGGTGTACTCACCGGTGAACGCGCGCTCCGTGCCGGCCTTGCGCAGCACGGCGTACTCCTCCGGCGAGAGCTCGGCGCGCCACTGCTCATCGGTCTTCTCCACGTTGTAGCCCATGGCCGCCACGGTAGTCGCGCCGACAAGGCAGACCGAGGGTCCAGCCCTTACCGATCGGTGACGGCTGCCGGGTCCGGGTCGTCCCACGCCACGACGTGCACCGCGTGCACCCCGGCCAGCCCCTTCAGCTCCGCCTCGCGCGACTCCACGACCGGCAGGTCCGGCGTGGCCGCGGCCACGGCCTCGCTGACCAGGATCTCGCCGCCCTGCGCGAGCCCGGCGACGCGGGCTGCGTAGGCGACGTTCCGGCCGAAGAGGTCGTTCTCGCGCCGCACCGCCTCGCCGCGGTGGATGCCGATCCGGACGCGGACGTCGGGGTCCAACGGCCGCTTCCGCCGCCCGGCCAGCGCACGTTGCACGTCGACCGCGCAGGCGACCGCGTCCGCCGCCGGCCCGAACGCGACCATGAACCCGTCGCCCTGGGTCTTGATGACGTGCCCGTCCCGGGCGGCCACGCAGCGGCGTACGACGGCGTCGTGCCGCTCCAGCACCCGCATCCACGCCTCGTCCCCGAGCTCCTCGTTGAGCGCGGTCGACCCCTCGATGTCGGAGAACAGGACCGTCACCGACCCGTCGCCCGCGGCCAGCCGGACCAGGTCGGGCCGCTCCACCTGTGCCCACCCGGCGAGGTCCTCGACCGAGCTGCGCAGCGCCCCGCCCACGCCCTTCTCGCGCACCAGCGCCGCCGTCTCCCAGACCGCCTTCACCGCCTCGCGGGTGGTCGGGACCCGCGGCGGCGCGAGCCGGGGACGCCGACGGCCACGCTCCAGGTCGCGCTCGATGCGCTCGTCCAGCTCCCGCTCGAGGCGTACGGCGCGCCGCGTCACCCGGCGCCACAGCACCAGGACGGTCACGAGCGCGGCCAGCTCGCCCGCGGCCACGACGGCCAGGGCGACCACCAGCAGGACCACGGGGGTGCTCACGAGAGGCGATGGTGCCAGTCGCGTCTCACCCGTGGGGAGGGTTGACCATCTCAGTAGACAAGTGTTCACTGAGCAGTTCCGGGCAACCACAGCAGGGGGAACGCATGGCGACAGGCACGATCTCGTGGCAGAAGGTCCGCGAGGCCGGCTCCAAGCTGACCACGCCGCTGCACCCCGACGACTACCTGCGCCTGGTCAACCCGCTGTGGAGCGCCCGCGAGCTGCGCGGCCGGGTCGAGGAGGTCATCCCCGAGACCGAGGACGCCGCCACCCTGGTGATCCGCCCCGGGTGGGGCTGGCGCTACGACCACCGCCCCGGCCAGTACGTCGGCATCGGGGTCCAGGTCGAGGGCCGCTTCCAGTGGCGCTCCTACTCCGTGAGCTCGCCACCGCGCCGCCGCGGCCGGACCATCTCGATCACCGTGCGGGCGATGCCGGAGGGCAAGCTCTCCGCCCACCTGGTCAACGGCCTCGCGCCGGGCACCATCGTGCGGCTGGCCCTGCCCGAGGGCGACTTCGTGCTGCCCGACCCGCCCCCCGCCCGGATGCTCTTCCTCGTGGGCGGCAGCGGGATCACGCCCGTGATGGCGATGCTGCGCACCCTCGACCGGCGAGGCTCGATGCCGGACGTCGTCCTGCACTACTCCTCACCGACCCCGGAGCGGATGATCTTCCGCGACGAGCTGGCGGCCCTCGAGGAGCGGCACCCGCGCCTGGCCGTGCACCGGCTGCACACCGACACCGACGGCATGCTCGAGATGGGCAAGCTCGACGCGATCTGCCCCGACTGGCGCGACCGCGACACCTGGGCCTGCGGCCCCGGCCCCATGCTCGACGCGATCCACGAGCACTTCGAGGAGGCCGGGCTGGAGGATCGGCTGCACCTCGAGCGGTTCTCCCTCGAGCTCGGCGGCGACGGCGGCGAGGGCGGCACCGTCACCTTCCGCAACTCCGGCAAGAGCGTCGACGTCGACGGCGCCACCACCGTCCTCGAGGCGGGGGAGCAGGCCGGCGTCGGGATGCCCTACGGCTGCCGGATGGGCATCTGCCACACCTGCACGCTCACCCTCGTCTCCGGCCGGGTCCGCGACCTGCGCAACGGCGACGAGTACGACCAGCCCAACGAACAGGTGCAGACCTGCGTCACCGCCGCCGTCGGCGACTGCACCCTCGACATCTGAGTTTCGAGACGGTTGCCAGCGCAACCTCCTCAACCACCGAAAGGCGACACATGGCCATCGCAGACGTCCAGGAGTACACCCACCTCACCGACGACGAGGTCGAGCAGCTCGGCCGGGAGCTCGATGCGATCCGGGCCGAGGTCGAGGAGTCGCGCGGCGCCGCCGACGCGGCGTACATCAACCGGATCATCAAGCTCCAGCGCGGGCTCGCGGCCGCGGGCCGGGTCACGCTGATGGCCGGCACGCAGTCCCGCCGCACCCGCAAGGCGGCCCTCGCGACCGGCGCCACCCTGCTCGGCGTGGCCAAGATCCTCGAGAACATGGAGATCGGCCACAACGTCATGCACGGCCAGTGGGACTGGATGAACGACCCCGAGATCCACTCCAGCAACTGGGAGTGGGACACCGCCCAGCCGGCCGAGCAGTGGAAGCACTCGCACAACTACGTCCACCACCAGTTCACCAACGTGCTCGGCCACGACAACGACATCGGCTACGGCATCCTGCGGATGGCGCGCGAGCAGAAGTGGCACCCCGCCAACCTCGGCCAGCCGGTCTACAACGCGCTGCTCGCCGGGCTGTTCCAGTGGGGCGTCGCGCTCCACGACCTCGACCTCGAGGCGATCCGCAAGGGCAGGAAGGACCCGAAGGAGATGAAGCGGCAGCTGCGCCAGATCGCGCGCAAGGGCCGCAACCAGATCCTCAAGGACTACGTCGTCTACCCGGCGCTGTCCGGTCCGCAGTGGAAGTCCACGCTCAAGGCCAATGCGACCGCCAACCTCGCGCGCAACCTGTGGTCCTACATGATCATCTTCTGCGGCCACTTCCCCGACGGGGCGCTGCACTTCACCGAGGAGGAGCTCGAGGACGAGACCCGCGCGGAGTGGTACCTCCGCCAGATGCTCGGCTCGGCCAACTTCGAGGGCGGCACGGCGCTGCACATCCTGAGCGGCAGCCTCGGCTTCCAGATCGAGCACCACCTCTTCCCCGACCTGCCGAGCAACCGCTACCCCGAGATCGCGGTCAAGGTCCGGGCGCTCTGCGAGAAGTACGACATCCCCTACACGACCGGCCCGCTGCACCGGCAGTACGGCCAGGCCCTGCGCACGATCATGAAGCTGTCGCTGCCCAACGGCATGACCGGCAGCGACCAGCCCGAGCCGCCCTCGCCGTCCGTGGACCGCTCGCGCAAGACCGACGCCGAGAGGCCCGTACGCCGCAAGGAGCTCGGCGGCTGGTCGCGGGGCTCGTCGCGGGAGGCCTCGTGACCGTGACCCAGCTGCCGTTCGCCTGGGCCGGGTCGCTGGCCACGCTGGACGGCCGGCGGGTCACCCAGTGCGCGCTGTCGCGGATCTGCGGCGGGTGCGGCCAGTCGCTCGGCCGGCCGATCGCCTTCGTCGGCACGCCGGACGAGGTCGGCCGCAACGCCTTCCACGCGCCGCCGCTGCACGTGGCCTGCGCCGAGTCGCTGCTGGCCCTGCGCGGTGCCGACCCGCACTGGCAGATCGTGACCACCGCGGGCTTCGAGTTCGTCCGCCCGGCGAAGGAGGACGAGGACCGGCGACCCACGTTCCGGCCCAACTCCCTGCTCTGACCCGGCTAGCGTGTCCCCATGCCGAAAGCTGCCGCAGCGGAGGTCGACGCGGGGGGACGCGCGGTCCGCGTCTCCAGCCCCGACCGGGTGATCTACGAGGCCACCGACACGACGCCCGGGGTCACCAAGCTGATGGTGGCGGAGTACTTCGCCTCCGTCGGCGACGGCCTGATGCGCGCGCTCCGCGACCGGCCGACGGCGCTCGAGCGCTGGACGTCCGGGGTCCGGCCGGGCATGAAGCTGGCCACCGGCCCGATGGACAAGGGCGCCGACGCGTTCTACCAGAAGCGCGTCCCCCAGGGGGCTCCCGACTACCTCGAGTCCGTCGAGGTGACCTTCCCCTCGGGGCGCACCGCCGACGAGATCTGCCCGACCGAGATCGCGGTGCCCGTCTGGTGCGCGCACATGGGCACGCTCACCTTCCACCCCTGGCCCGTACGTCGCTCCGACGTCGACCGCCCCGACGAGCTCCGCATCGACCTGGACCCCCAGCCCGGGACGTCCTTCACCGACGCCGTCCGCGTGGCCGGCGTGGCGCGGGAGCTGCTCGAGGAGCTCGGCATCACCGGCTACCCCAAGACGTCGGGCAACCGCGGCATCCACGTCTTCGTCCGGATCAAGCCGGAGTGGGACTTCGCCGACGTGCGGCACGCCGCGATCGGCTTCGGCCGGGCGCTCGAGCAACGCGACCCCGGCGTCACCACGGCCTGGTGGAAGGAGGAGCGAGGCGAGCGCATCTTCGTCGACTTCAACCAGAACTGCCGCGACCGCACCATCGCCTCGGCCTACTCGCTGAGGCCGATCCCCGGCGCGCCCGTGTCCACGCCGATGACGTGGGACGAGCTGGCCGGCGTCACGGACCCGCGTGCCTTCAACCTGTTCACCGTGCCCGAGAGACTGGCCGACGGCGACCCGTGGGCCGGTATCGACGACGTCCATCACGACCTGACCCCGCTGCTCGAGCTCTGGGAGGAGCTGCCGGGCGGCGAGCTGAACTACCCGCCGGACTACCCCAAGATGCCGGGCGAGCCGCCGCGCGTGCAGCCGAGCAAGAAGGTCGAGTCGCACTGGGACGCCGACGGCAATCGAGTGGAGCCGTGAGCGGCGAGCCGCCGCCGGGCACCGGCGACGAGGCCGCGCACCACGCGGCGTACCTCTCCTACTACCGCGAGGACCTCATCGCCGGCGTCCTCGCGCTGTCCCGCGACGAGCAGCGACGCGCGCGCGTGCCCTCGGGCTGGACCCCGCTGCAGCTGCTGGTGCACGTGCAGCACATGGAGCAGCGCTGGTTCGTCTGGCGGTTCCTCGGCGAGGACGTGGCCGACCCGTTCGGTGACTGGGAGGGCGGCGACCCGGCCGACGACTCGACCTGGGCGGTCGACGACTCCCGTGACTCGGCCACGCACGCCGCGGCGCTGCGGGCAGTCGGCGAGCGGACGACGGCCATCCTGCGCGAGCACGCGCTCGACGAGAAGGTGGCGGAGTTCCGCGGCGCCGAGCACGACGCCCTGGACCTGCGGTGGATCTGCTTCCACGTGCTGCAGGAGTACGCCCGGCACGCCGGGCACCTCGACATCGTCAGCGAGCTCGGCGGCGGGCCGCCGCGCGACTGAGTGAGGCTCAGAGGCCGGAGACGCCCTCGCCGGCGCCGGACTGCTCGTCGAAGTTCTCGTGCTCGAGCAGGTGCAGCACCGGGACGCCGATCTTGCGCCGGGCCCGCGAGGTCCAGTCGACGTGGAAGAACTCCGCGACGACGTGGGACCGGGTCAGGATGATCGCCTCGCGGCCGTCGACGGCGGTCACCATCGTGGCCAGCGCGTCGATCGGCGGCTCGGACACGACGCAGCCCTCGGCGGTCGCGCCGGCGCCGCGCAGGGCGGCGAGCGTGGCGTCGAGCTCGGCCGAGGAGCGCTCGGCACAGTCCTTGCGCACCGCCTCGAGGTCGACGTCGTTCATGGCCAGGGCGGGGGAGCCCAGCACCTCGCCGGCCGACAGCGAGCCCATGGCCGACTCGATGCGGGCCGCGGCGTCCTCCATCGGCATCAGCACGTGGTAGGTCACCGGCTCGTCCAGTCCCTCGTGCAGGGAGCGCACCTGGGCCGCGTCGGCGGGCGTCAACGCCTGCTCGACCAGCAGCACGACGTGGTAGGTCTCGGCGTTGGTCTCACTCATGGCGGTCGCCTCCTGCGATCGGGGTCACACCCAGAATTTTAGCCAGGTCATAGCTGACCGGCTCCTCGAGCTGCTCGTAGCCGCACGACTCCGGGTCGCGGTCGGGCCGCCACCGCTTGAACTGCGCGGTGTGGCGGAAGCGGCGGCCCTCCATGTGGTCGTACTTCACCTCGAGCACGCGCTCGGGACGCAGCGGCGTGAACGAGAGGTCCTTGCCGGCGCTCCACCGGCTCTGCGTGCCGGGCACCCGGTCGGGGTTGGCGATCGCCCATTCGGCCGCGGCCATCCAGCTGCCCCACGGGTGCTCCTCGATCGGGCACACCAGCGGCGCGAGCTCCTCGACGAGCTCGGCGCGCCGCTTCTCGGTGAAGCTCGCACTGACCCCGATGTGCTGGAGCTTGCCCTCGGAGTAGAGCCCGAGCAGCAGGCTGCCGAGCAGCGGCCGCCCCGGGGTGCTGTTCTTGTGCTCGCGGTAGCCGGCGACGACGACGTCGGCGGTGCGCTCGTGCTTGATCTTCAGCATCGTGCGCGCGTTCTGCTGGTACGGCGCCCCCAGCGGCTTGGCCACGACGCCGTCGAGCCCGGCCCCCTCGAACTCCGTGAACCACTGCGCGGCCTCGGCCGGGTCGGTGGTGGTGCGGCTGAGGTAGCAGGGCCCGTCGAGCCCCGCCAGGGCCTCCTCCATCGCCGCGCGGCGCTCGGACAGCGGGCGGTCGACGTACGAGGTGTCGCCGAGCGCCAGCAGGTCGAAGGCCACGAAGCCCGCCGGCGTCTTCTCCGCGAGCATGTCGACGCGCGACTTCGCGGGGTGGATGCGCTCCTGCAGGGTCTCGAACTCCAGCCGGTCGCCGCCGTCGTCGGTGCGCAGCGCGACGAAGACCTCGCCGTCGAGGACGCAGCGCTCGGGCAGCTGCTCGCGGATCGCGGCCACGAGCTCGGGGAAGTAGCGGGTCAGCGGCTTGGTGTTGCGGCTGGTCAGCTCCACCTCGTCGCCGTCGCGGAAGACGATGCAGCGGAAGCCGTCCCACTTGGGCTCGAAGCTCAGGCCGCCGTGCTTCGCCGGGTCGGGGATGCCGGCCACGGCCTTGGCGAGCATCGGTTGCACGGGCGGCATCACGGGCAGGTCCACGGGACCGACAGTAGTGGTGCGGTCCCTGTCGTGGAGGTCACGCGGTTCGCGTGGCCCGGAGGGTCGTCGATGTATTAAAGTCCAGTAAATCAGTTGAGAAACACATGAGAACGGAAGGTGGCGGCTCGTGACGGGTCCCTCGATCGGCTACGTGCCCGGCGTCTTCGACCTCTTCCACGTCGGCCACCTCAACGTCCTCACCCAGGCGCGCGCCCTGTGCGACGTGCTCGTGGCGGGCGTCGTCTCCGACGAGATGTGCGAGCGGGCCAAGGGGATCCGGCCGTTCGTGCCGCTGGAGGAGCGGCTCGCGATCGTCGACGGGCTACGGATCGTCGACGCGACCTACGCCGAGACCACGCCCGACAAGCTGGACGCCTGGCGGCAGGTGGGCTTCCACCAGCTGTTCAAGGGCGACGACTGGCGCGGCACGGCCAAGGGCCAGGCCCTCGAGGAGCGGCTCGCGACGGTGGGGGCGACGGTCGTCTACTTCCCCTACACCGTCCACACCTCCAGCACGGCGCTGCGCCGCGCGATCGACCGGGCTGAGGGGCGGGCCTCGTGACGGGGACCGTGACCGAGCAGGGGATCACCCTCGCCTCGCCGGGCGTCGAGCCGCTCGTGCTCAGCCTCGACGGCCGCTACGTCTGGTCGTTCTCCCCGGGGCGCGACGGCGTCCCCGCCCGCGGCGGCACGTTCGTGGCGTGGCCGGACCAGCTGCGGCGGTTCCTGCGCGGCACGGCTGTCGTGCGCGTGAGCGACGTGCCGGGGACGCGGGTGCTGCTGGAGGACGAGGTCACCCTGGGCGGTGCGCCCGGGCGGCGGATCGGGGTGGTCGACCCGCAGGGGCTGCCGCTCGCGATCGACAAGGTCGGCCACCTGTGTCGCGCCTTCTCCGCGACCGAGGACGCCGTCCGTGACGAGATCCTCGCCGGCACCCGCCGCGCCCTCGACGACCTGACCGAGGGCTGCGGCGTCCGTGCCTACCTCAACTACGGCGCGCTGCTGGGTGCGGTCCGCGACGGCGCGATGATCGCGCACGACTCCGACACCGACGTCTGCTACCTCTCCGAGGCCGCGTCGCCGGCCGAGCTGATCCTGGAGAGCTACCGGATCGAGCGGACCCTGCGCGAGCGCGGGTGGAACGTCCTGCGGATGTCCGGCGGCGACGTGAAGCTGCTGCTCCCGCTCTCGGACGGGCGGCAGTGCCACATCGACGTGTTCGTGGCGTTTCGCGTGGCCGGCACGTTCTACCAGCTCGGCAACCGCAGCGGCCGGCTGCCGGAGTCGGCGATCCTGCCGCTGTCGACGATCACCCTGCACGGCCACGAGTTCCCGGCGCCGGCGGACCCGGAGGCCATGCTGGCCTTCGTGTACGGCGCGGGCTGGCGGGTGCCGGACCCGTCGTTCCGCTACGCCGACCCGGTGGCCGGCGTGCGCCGCCTCGACGGCTGGCTGCGCGGCTACCGCACCGACATGGGCCGCTGGACCGAGTTCTACCGCAGCCCGGACGCCAAGCGGATCTCGCAGAGCGGCTCGGCCTTCGCACGCTGGGCGCACCAGCAGGTCCGCAGCACCGGCGCGATCGCCGACCTCGGCTGCGGCAACGGCCGGGACGCGGTCTACTTCGCCAAGCGCGGGCGGCCGGTCGTCGCCTACGAGTTCTCCCGCGCCGCCCGCGGCACGGCCCGGCGACGCATCGCGAGCAAGGGCCACGGGATCGACGTACGCCTGCTGGTGCTGGGGGAGCTGCGCTCGGTGCTGCTCGCCGGGGCCGAGCTGGCCCGCACCCGCCACCACCTCTACGCCCGGCAGCTGCTCGGCTGCCTCGACGCTCAGGCCCGCGCCAACCTGTGGCTGCTGTCCCGGATGGCGCTGCGCCACGGCGGCTCGCTGCTGCTGGAGTTCAGCGCCGCGACCGGCGAGCAGGACCCCGGGCAGGACCCCGGGCCGGCCGGCCTGGTCCGGCGCCTCGACGTCGACGCCGTACGCCGTGAGATCGAGGCGGCCGGCGGCGTGATCGCCCGCGAGGAGCTTGCCGAGGGCGTCGACATGCTCGGCGATCCCGACCCGCTCGTCTGTCGTATGCGCGTGCTCTGGCCGCGCCCCACACCCAGCAACCCCAGGAGAACCGGATGACCGCCACCTCGCTCGACCGGGCCCGCGCCCGCGCCGCCTTCCTGCGCGAGCGCTACCAGCGCGCCCGTCGCCACCCCCTGACCGTGCACGCGCGGCTCGTCGCGCTGGAGGAGGAGGTCCAGGAGCAGCGGCAGCTCAACCGCCGGCTCGCCGAGCTGACCGACGTGGTCGCCGAGCTCCTGATCCCGATCCAGGACCGCGACGCCGACCGGGCCGCCGAGGTCCTCGCGGCCTACCGCACCAGCATGTGACCCGACCCTTAGGCTGTGCGGGTCCGCATGGACGTTCCCCGGTTGGTCTGCCGGCAGGGCCCGCCTGACTTTGAATCAGGACTAGCGACGTAGGTTCGACTCCTACCCGGGGAGCAATTCGCTGGCGCGCGTCCGCCGACCTGCACCACGATGGCCCGCGATGCCCACCGAGACGACGTACGACGACCTGCTGGGGCGGATCCGCACCCTGGTCGCCACCTCGGACCGCGTCCCGGTCGTCGGGATCTCCGGGCACGGCGGGGCGGGCAAGTCGACCCTGGCCCGGGCGCTCGGCGCCGACCTCGGCCTCGGGGCGGACGGGGTCGTCCCGACCGACCGCTTCTACGCCGAGACGTGCGGGCCGGACGCCGGGATGTGGGAGCAGCACGACTGGGCGCTCCTCGAGGCGCTGGTGCGGGGTGCGCGCACGACCCCGCCGCCGGACCGGCTGGCCTACGCCTACCGCTGGTGGACCGGCGAGACCGGCGTGCGCGACGACCCGATGCCGCCGGTGCTGATCGTCGAGGGGATCCGCCTGTTCAGCGACCGCACGAGCGACTGGTTCGACCTGTCGGTGTGGATAGACGTGGACCCCGACACCGCCGGTGCCCGCGCGAAGGTCCGCAACCTGCTGCAGGGCGACGACGCGGCCGAGCTCGGGCTGTGGGACACCAAGTGGATCCCCGAGGGGCACGCGTACGCCGCCACGGTGCGCCCCGAGCTGCGTGCGGACCTGGTGGTGCCCGCCCGGACCCAGTGACTTCGGGCTGTCACGCGCCGGTGACAGACTGCGGCCATGACCAAGGACCTGACCGTCATCGTCCTGGCCGCCGGCGGCGGCACCCGCATGAAGTCCAAGACCATGAAGGTGCTGCACCCCCTCGGCGGCCGCACCATGATCGGGCACGTCCTGGCTGCCGTGCGCGACATCGAGCCGCGCCACGTCGTCGCCGTGGTCGGCCACCAGCGCGAGCAGGTCGGTCCGCACATCCAGGAGCTGATGCCCGACGCCGTGCTCGCGGTCCAGGAGACCCAGGACGGCACGGGGCACGCGGTCCGGATCGCGGTCGAGGCGGCCGGGCAGATCGATGGCACCGTGCTCGTGGCCTACGGCGACACCCCGCTGCTCACCGGCGAGAGCCTCAAGGCCTTCGCGGCCGACCACGAGGCCGCCCAGCGCGCGGTCAGCATCCTGTCCGGGATCGTGGCCGACCCCTTCGGCTACGGCCGGATCGTCCGCAACCACGAGGGTGACGTCGAGGCGATCGTCGAGGAGAAGGACGCGACCCGCGAGCAGCGCGAGATCACCGAGATCAACTCCGGGATCCTGGCCTTCGACGCGGAGTTCCTCCTCGAGGCGCTGCCCCGGATCGGCAACGACAACGCCAAGGGCGAGTACTACCTGACCGACACCGTCCAGATCGCGCGCGACGCCGGCCTGACCGTGGGCGCCTGGGCGATCGACGACGTCCGGCAGACGGAGGGCGCCAACGACCGCGCCCAGCTCGCCGACCTCGGCCGGGAGCTCAACCAGCGGATCGTGACCCGCTGGATGCGCGAGGGCGTCACGGTCATGGACCCCCAGACCACCTGGATCGACTCCGACGTCGTGCTCGCCCGCGACGTCACGATCCTGCCCGGCACCCAGCTGCTCGGCGCGACCCTCGTCGGCGAGGACGCCGTGATCGGCCCCGACACGACCCTCAAGGACTGCGAGGTCGGCGCCGGCGCGCGCGTCGTCCGCGCGCACGGCGAGCTCGCCGTGATCGGCGAGGGCGCCTCCGTCGGGCCGTTCGCCTACCTCCGCCCCGGCACCCAGCTCGGCACGAAGGGCAAGATCGGCACGTTCGTGGAGACCAAGAACGCCACGATCGGCGACGGCGCGAAGGTGCCCCACCTGTCCTACGTCGGCGACGCCGAGATCGGCGAGGGCACCAACATCGGCGCCGGCACGATCTTCGCCAACTACGACGGGGTCGCCAAGCACCGCACCACCGTCGGCCGGCACGCCCGGACGGGCTCCAACAACACGTTCGTCGCGCCGATCACGATCGGCGACGGTGCCGGGACCGCGGGCGGCACGGTCGTGCGCCGCGACGTACCTCCTGGCGCCCTGGCGGTCTCGAGCGGCCCGCAGCGCAACCTCGAGGGCTGGGCGCAGAAGAAGCGCGCCGGCACCGCGCAGGGCGACGCCGCTGCGGCGGCTGCCGCCGTAACGGAGGGTGAACGAGACCTGTCTCACCCCGGCGGTGCCGGAGTTGGGCAGACCGACGCCGGTGGTGGAGAATCCTGACCGAACCCCGCCGGCGATCCAGGAGCTGCCCACCGTGACCGGAATGAAGCGGACCACCGAGAAGAACCTCATGGTCTTCAGCGGCCGGGCTCACCCCGAGCTCAGCGCCGAAGTCGCCTCGCTGCTCGGCACGGGCCTCGTCCCGCAGTCGGCCTACGAGTTCGCCAACTCCGAGATCTACATCCGCTACGAGGAGTCGGTCCGCGGCTGTGACGCCTTCGTGATCCAGAGCCACACGGCTCCGATCAACGAGTGGATCATGGAGCACCTGATCATGGTCGACGCGCTCAAGCGCGCCTCCGCCAAGCGGATCACCGTGGTCATGCCGTTCTACGGCTACGCCCGCCAGGACAAGAAGCACCGCGGCCGCGAGCCGATCTCGGCCCGCCTGATGGCCGACCTGTTCAAGACCGCCGGCGCCGACCGCCTCATCACGGTCGACCTGCACGCCGACCAGATCCAGGGCTTCTTCGACGGTCCCGTCGACCACCTGATGGCGCTGCCGATCCTGGCCGACTACGTCAAGGAGAAGTACGGCGACCAGCGGCTCGCCGTCGTCTCCCCGGACGCCGGCCGGATCAAGGTCGCCGAGCGCTGGTCGGCCCGTCTCGGCGGTGCCCCGCTGGCCTTCATCCACAAGACCCGCAACATCGACCGGCCCAACGAGACCATGGCCAACCGCGTCGTCGGCCAGGTCGAGGGCCGGATCTGCGTCCTCGTCGACGACATGATCGACACCGGCGGCACGATCGTGAAGGCCGCCGAGGCCCTGATGGCCGACGGTGCCGCGGGCGTGGTCATCGCCGCGACCCACGCGATCCTGTCCGACCCCGCCGTCGACCGGCTCAAGAACAGCCCGGCGACCGAGGTCATCGTGACCAACACGCTGCCGATCGGGAGCGACCGGAAGTTCGACAAGCTCACCGAGCTGTCGATCGCGCCGCTCCTCGCCCGGGCCATCCGCGAGGTCTTCGAGGACGGGTCCGTGACGTCGATGTTCGACGGTCACGCGTGATCGGCGTCTGACCGAGGGACTACCTCCCCGCCGCCGACCACGTCAGCCCAGGTCGTCGAGTCGGTCCTCCCACTGCCGCCGCAGCACGGTCGGCAGGTCGCCCTCGAGGGCGTTGCGGAGCCGGCCGGTCTGCTCCTCGGTGAGCAGCAGGGCCGGGAACGCACGGCCGACGACCTGCGCGAACGCCTGGCCTCGGGCGGCCCAGGTGGGGGCCTCGGCGAGGTAGCGGTCGACGTACGGCGCGAGCAGGTCCGCCTGCCCGGGCGACCACAGCCCCTCCATGGCGGCGGTGAAGAGCCGGTTGTCGACGTCCGGGTCGGAGACGACGGCCCAGGCGTCGGCCTTGGCCTGCGCGGTCGGCCGGGCGGCCAGGGCGGCGGCCGCGCCCACCCGGCCGTCGCTGCCGGCGTCGCGGGCACCTTCGGCCGCGATGGCCTCCTCGTCGAGCGTCCCGAGGGCGGCCAGCCGGCGCACGGCGCGCCAGCGCAGGGCGGGCGCCAGCGGCAGCTCGCCGACCGCGTCGGAGGCGAGCCAGCCGAGCAACGGCTCGGGGTCGTCGCAGGTGTCGGCGTAGCCGCTGGCGAAGGCGCGCGCCAGGTCGGGGCTGGTGGCGTGCTCGAGCCCCGTCGAGCAGGCCGAGGCCAGCGTCGCGAGGACCGCGGGCGCCTCGGCGGCTGGAACACGCAGCGGCAGCACCCGGCCGAGCGTCCGGTTGAGCACCGACGACACCATCGTCGCGCTGCGCTCGCCGGGGAGGTTGCGGGCGACCAGGTCGACGAACTCGTCCGGCCCGAGCTCACGGGTCTGCACCCGGTCGAACAGCATCGTCCACAGCACCGCCCGCGTCAGGTCGTCGTCGACCCGGCACAGCCCGGTCGCGACCACGGTGGCCGAGACGTCGTCGAGGGTGATGCGCGCGAACGTCTCGCCGTGGCTGTTGGGCACCACCGCGAGGCCGGCATACGACGGCAGCGGCACCGGCTCGTCGGCCACGTCGACCAGCTCGCTGGCGACCTCCCGCGCCCCGTCGTCGTACGCCGTGACGCGGATGCGGTGCGGCCGGGTCCCGTCGCGGTGCAGCACCGGCACGCCGGCCGCGTCGCGCTCGACCCGGATCGTGTCGAAGCCGGTGGTGCGCAGCCACAGCTCGACCCACGAGCGGACATCCCGGTCGGAGGCCTCGTCGAGCGCGGCCACGAAGTCGTCGAGCGTGGCGTTGGCGAAGCGGAAGCGGGTCAGGTAGGTGTTCACGCCGCGCAGGAAGGTCTCGTCACCCAGCCAGGTGACCAGCTGGCGCAGCACGGAGTTGCCCTTGGAGTAGGAGATCGCGTCGAAGATCGTCGCGGCGGAGTCGACGTCGGGCACGTCCTCGGCCTCGGGGGCGACCGGGTGGGTCGAGCGGCGCCGGTCGGCGTCGTACGCGTTGGGCTTGCGGCCCACCTCGTGCCCGAGCAGCGCGCCGTGGAAGCCCGCGCCGTCGGCGGCCACGCGGTAGCCCATGTAGTCGGCGAAGCTCTCCTGCAGCCAGGTGTCCTCCCACCACGTCATGGTGGCGAGGTCGCCGAACCACATGTGCGACATCTCGTGGGCGATCACGGCCGCGCGGAACAGGCGCAGGTCCTCGGGGACGGCGCCGCGGGGGAGGTACTCGTCGCGGTAGGTCACGCAGCCGGGCATCTCCTGCGCGCCCCAGTTGAGCCCGGGGACCAGCACCTGGTCGTAGGAGTCGAAGGGATAGGGCTCCTCGAAGAGCTCGGCGAAGTGGTCGTAGCAGCCCTCGGTGATCGCGCGCAGCTCGGCGGCGTCGCGGTCGAGCTCGGCGGCCAGCGAGGCGCGTGCGTGCCACCCGAACGGCAGGCCCGCGTGCTCCCAGCGGTACGACGCCCAGGGCCCGGCCGCGACGACGAAGAGTGCCGGCGGGATCCGCAGGGTCGTCGCGAAGCGCCAACGGCCGTCGGTCGACTCGAGGGTGGCGCCGTTGGCCAGCACGGTCCAGGCCGGGGGTGCGGTGACGGTCAGGGCGATCGTGGCCTTGAGGTCGTTCTGGTCGAAGCAGGCGAAGATCTTCTGGGCGATGTCCATGCCGCAGTAGGCGCCGACGTAGCGCTCGCCGTCGGCCGGGTCGGTCATCGTGTGCATGCCGTCGCCGTCGGTGACGTAGGGGACCCGGGCGTCGACCACGATCTCGTGCGCCCCGGCCGCGAGACCCGTCAGCGGCACCCGCCGCCCGTCGTACCCTCCGTCGCCGCGGTCCTCGCCGTCGACCGTCACGCGGACCTCGCGGCCGTGGGCCAGCTCGAGGAAGGTGTCGGCGGTCGGGGGGAGCACGGTGAAGCGGACGGTGGTGCGCACCCCGAACGTGGTGGTGTCGGTCAGGTCGAGGTCGAGGTCGACGTCGTAGGAGACGTCGGAGACGACGGCGGCGCGGTCACGGGCTTCGGTCAGCGTCAGGCTCACGGGTCCACCCAACCAGTCCACCTGTCCACGCCGTCAACGGGGATTCGCCTCGCCCCTCGACCGCGGCTAGACTGCTGCGGTTGCCTCGGCGAGGGAACGCCCGGAGTCCGGGTGGTCCGTGATCGACAGGGCTGGCTGACCACAGGTGCGCCGCGCTGCTCGATGTCGACTCCGACCGGGTGCGCGGCGTTTCGTTTGCGGCGCCGGGTCCGAGGCAGCCATCGACCTTTGCAGCACCCCGCTTCCAGAACAGCAGTACGTACGAGGAGATTCGCATGTCCGCCGAGAAGATCACCGCTGAGTCCCGCACCGAGTTCGGCAAGGGCGCGGCTCGCCGCATCCGCCGCGAGCACAAGGTGCCCGCCGTCGTCTACGGCCACGGCAACGACCCGATCCACATCACCCTGCCGGGCCACGACACGATGATGGCCCTCAAGCACGGCGGCGCCAACGCCCTGCTCGAGCTCGACATCGACGGCAAGAGCACCCTCGCCCTGACCAAGCAGGTCCAGGTCGACCCGATCAAGCGCCACCTCGAGCACATCGACTTCGTCGTCGTCCGCAAGGGCGAGAAGGTCACCGTCGAGGTCCCCGTGCACCTCAACGGCGAGGCCGCCAAGGAGACGCTGGTCGTCGTCGGCACCGCGACCATTCAGCTCGAGGCCGAGGCCACGCACATCCCCGAGTACGTCGAGGTCGACATCGAGGGCCTCGAGGCCGGCACCCAGATCCTCGCCTCCGACCTCACCCTCCCGAAGGGCTCCACGCTGCTGCTCGACGGTGAGACCCTCATCGTCAACATCACCGAGGCGCAGACCGCCGAGGCGCTGGAGGCGGAGCTGGAGGAGGCCGAGGCCGAGGCCGGCATCGAGCGCGACGAGTCCGACGCCGAGGCCGCCGAGGCTGCCGAGGGCGACGCCGAGAGCACCGAGGCCGCCGACGAGGAGTGATCCTCCGCAGTCTGCTTCACAGGTTCCGTAGAGAGGGCCGGGATTCAGCCGTGACCGCTGCCACCACCACCGACGTGTGGCTCGTGGTGGGTCTGGGGAATCCCGGCCCTTCCTATGCCGGGCACCGCCACAACGTGGGGTACCTCGTCACCGACGAGCTCGCCTCCCGCATGGGCGGGACCTTCCGCGCGCACAAGTCCGGCCGCGCCGACGTGGTCGAGGGCCGGCTCGGTGCGCCCGGCACGCCCGGGCCACGCGTCGTGCTCGCCCGGCCGCGGTGCTACATGAACGAGACCGGCGGGCCGGTCAAGGCGCTCGCCACCTTCTACAAGGTGCCGCCGGAGCGGATCATCGCGATCCACGACGAGCTCGACATCGCCTTCGGCACGCTGCGCACCAAGCTCGGCGGCGGCGACAACGGCCACAACGGGCTGCGCTCGATGCGCTCCTCCCTGGGCACCGGCGACTTCTACCGGGTGCGCGCCGGCATCGGCCGCCCGCCGGGCCGCCAGGACGTCGCGGACTTCGTGCTGTCCAACTACTCCCGCGTCGAGACCAAGGAGCTGCCGTTCCAGGTCGACCACGCGGCCGACGCGGTGGAGACGCTCATCACCGAGGGTCTCGAGAAGACCCAGCAGCGGTTCAACAGCTGAGCGGCTCGCTCGCTAGGGTGACCGGGTGACTTTCGATCCCGGCACCCCGCCCGCTGCAGCCGCCACCGACGACCACGTCCTCGCCACCTGGCTGGCCGAGGCCGCGGGCCGCCGCCTCCTCGAGGTCCGCACCGAGGGCCTGGAGGGCAAGGAGCTCAAGGACGCCGGCGACGCCGCCGCCCACGACCTCCTCATGGCCCTGCTCGCCGAGCACCGGCCGGGCGACGCCGTGCTGTCGGAGGAGGGCAAGGACGACAAGGCCCGCCTCGAGGCCAGCCGCGTCTGGATCGTCGACCCGCTCGACGGCACCCGCGAGTTCTCCGAGCCGCCGCGCGACGACTGGGCCGTGCACGTCGCCCTGTGGCAGGACGGCGAGCTGACCGTCGGTGCCGTCGCGCAGCCGGCGCTGGGGGAGACCTTCAACACCGGGCAGGTCCCGGTCGTCCCGCCGCGCACCTCGGAGCGGCCGCGTATCGCGGTCTCCCGCAGCCGCCCGCCAGCCTTCGTCAACGCGCTCGCCGAGGAGATCGGTGCCGAGCTGGTCCCGATGGGGTCGGCCGGCGTGAAGATGATGTCGGTCGTCCGCGACGTCACCGACGCCTACGTGCACGCCGGCGGCCAGTACGAATGGGACTCCGCCGCCCCCGTCGCGGTCGCCGCGGCCGCCGGTCTCTTCACCTCCCGTGTCGACGGCACCCCGCTGCGCTACAACCAGGAGGACGTCTACCTCCCGGACCTCATCGTGTGCCGCCCCGAGCTCGCCGAGCGGATCGTCGCCTTCGTCAAGGAGCACGGCACGGAGGCCTGACCGTGGTCGGCCACGTCCTGCTCGACGCCGATGGGGTGCTGCAACGCCATCCCGTCGGCTGGGTCGAGGCCGCCGCGGCGTACGTCGGTGACGACGCCGCGACCTTCTTCGCCGACGTCACCGCACACGAACGTGACCTGCTCGCCGGCGGCGACGGCTTCGCGGCCGTCCTGGCCGCCGTGCTCGAGAAGTACGGCGTCGCCGCCTCCGCCGACGAGGTCTACCGCGCCGTCTGGCTGACCATCGAGCCGGTCGCCGGGACCGTCGCGCTCGTCCACCGGCTGCGCGGGCTCGGCCTGGGCGTCCACCTCGCGACCAACCAGCAGGCCGGCCGCGCCGCCCACATGCGCGCCGAGCTGGGCTACGACGACCTCTTCGACGAGTCGTTCTACTCCTGCGAGATCGGGGCCGCCAAGCCGGACCCTGCCTTCTTCGGCGCCGCCCTGGACCGGCTGGGCGTGCCCGCCCCCGCCGTCCTCTTCGTCGACGACAGCGCCGCCAACGTGACCGCGGCCCGCGAGGTCGGCCTCGCCGCCGAGTGCTGGCACCTCGACGAGGGCATGGACGTCCTGGGGGAGCGGCTCGCCGCCCACGGCGTCCTCGTCTGAGGGCTCGAGAGGGCACTTCGTGCGACTCCGAGGGGGTCGAGGGGGCACTTCGTGCGGCTCGAGCGGGTGGGACGGTGGCTGCTGGACCGTTTCCGCGACTGGTTCGGTCCGGGGCTCACCGCCGACGCTGTGCGGGGCGCGGACATCGGCCCGCTGAGTCGCCCGCCCCACCCAAACCCGTTGCAGGGCGCCGCCGGGCTGGGAAGAGTGCGCGGCATGACTTCGTTCATCTCGCACACGACCATCGACTGCGCCAACGCCTACGAGCTCTCGGAGTGGTGGAAGCCCGTCCTGGGGTACGTCGATCTCGAGGGTGACCCGAACCTCCCGGGCCACGAGGAGTGCCTGATCCGCGACCCCGAGACCGGTCACATGCTGCTGTTCATCGAGGTCCCGGACACCAAGACGGTCAAGAACCGGATCCACTTCGACATCCAGCCGCGGCCCGGGACCACCCGCGACGAGGAGGTCGAGCGGCTGCTGGCGCTCGGCGCGGCCTGGGTCGAGGACCACCGCAACATCCGGGGCCCCGGCATCGGCTGGGCGACCCTCGCGGACCCGGCCGGCAACGAGTTCTGCGTGCTGCGCAGCCAGGCCGAGCGGGACGCCAACCCGCAGCCGCAGCCGAGCTGAGGGAACACCCGAGGGCGGTTCGGACTACCCCGGAAATAGTTCGCATAGCCCGAAGTGGCTACGTCGAGATCGTTGGCATGGCCTGTTGGAGAAAGGCCGTGCTGACGTTCTTTCCTCGTTCACCTGTGAGGGGATCTCTCGTTCCCGCGCCCTCCTGAGACTTCTGCCGACTCAGCGCCCGCTGAGCCTCCTGGCCAGAAATCCCACGGTGACGACCCTCCACGCTCCGGACGCCCCCCTCGAGGTGCGCCCCCGCAAGATCTCCCGCAAGGCCACCGGTGCCGACGCGATCTTCGAACACGCCTCCCGCGCGGTGGGCGCCTCGGTGCTCGTCATCACCGGGGGTGTCGGCCTCTTCCTGGCCTGGCAGGCCTACCCGACGCTCCAGCGCTACGGCTTCGGCTTCTTCACCGAGACGCAGTGGCAGCCGGAGACCGACACGCTCGGCATCGCCGCGGTGCTGCTCGGCACCGTCGAGGTCGCGATGGTCGCGATGACGATCGCCTTCCCGCTGGCCCTGCTCACCGCGCTCTACATCAGCGAGTACGCGCCGGCCGCGATCAGGTCGACCCTCGTCAGCCTCGTCGACCTGATGGCCGCCGTGCCGTCGATCGTCTACGGCCTGTGGGGCTTCTTCCTGATCATGCCGCACGCGGCGGAGTTCGCCCTGTGGCTGCAGAAGCACTTCGGCTGGATCCCGATCTTCCAGGTCCACGCCGACCCCGACGCCGCCGTCTGGGACGCCAGCCGCTACATCGCCAGCGCCTTCTGCGCCGGCATCGCCGTGGCGATGATGGTGCTCCCGATGTCCTGCGCGGTCATGCGCCAGGTCTTCTCCCAGACCCCCGCCGGTGAGAAGGAAGCCGCCCTCGCGCTCGGCTCGACCCGCTGGGGCATGATCCGCGCGGTCGTCCTGCCCTTCGGCCGCGGCGGCATCATCGGCGGCACGATGCTCGGCCTGGGCCGCGCGCTCGGCGAGACCATCGCCGTCGTCCTCATCGTCTCGCCCGCCTTCGAGATCAAGCCCCGCATCCTCGAGGTCGGCACCGTCACGGTGTCCTCGCTGATCGCCGGCCGCTTCGGCGAGGCGAGCACCGCCCAGCTCTCTGCGCTCCTCGCCGCCGGCTTCGTGCTGTTCGTGATCACGCTGATCGTCAACACGGTGGCCGCGATCATCGTCAACCGCAGCCGCTCCGGCGCCGGGACGGACGCCTGAGATGACGATGACCGAGAGCGCGCCCGAGACCACCCCGGTGGCCGGCCAGACCCACCTGCCGACGTACGACGCCACGGCGGCGCCGGCCGTCCCGCGCACCTCGCTGGGCCGGCTGAGCCCCGACGAGAAGTTCACCCTGTTCGGCTCCTGGGCCGCGGGCCTCGGGCTGGCGTGGCTCATCACGCAGCGGCTGGTGCCGATGCCCGGCCCGCCCTGGTTCCTCGTCACGTGGTTCGTCATGGGCCTGCTCGTCACGGCCGTCACCGCGGCGATGACGGGCGGGATGACCGAGGTGCGCGACCGGGTCGCCGGCGCGGTCGTCACGGCGGGCGCCGCGATCGTCGGGGCGGTGCTGGTCAGCGTCGTCGCCTTCGTCGTGCTGCGCGGCTGGCGCCCGCTGGTGCACCCCAACTTCTTCACGCACGACATGTCGGGCGTCGGCCCGAAGGACCCCTTCGATCGCGGCGGTGTCGCGCACGCCATCCTCGGCTCGGGCATCGAGCTCGGCATCGGCCTGCTCATCACGCTGCCGCTGGGCATCGGCACCGCGGTCTTCATGACCGAGGTCGGCGGCCGCTTCGCCAGGGTGGTGCGCACCATCGTCGAGGCGATGACGGCGCTGCCCTCGATCGTGGCCGGCCTGTTCGTCTACACCGTCTTCATCGTCGCGCTGGGCTATCCCCGCTCCGGTCTCGCCGCCTCGCTGGCGATCGCCGTGATGATGCTGCCGATCATCGCCCGCGCCGCCGACGTCGTCCTGCGCGTCGTCCCCGGTGGTCTCCGCGAGGCCAGCCTGGCCCTCGGCGCCAGCCGGTGGCGCACGGTCTGGCACGTCGTGCTGCCCACGGCCCGCCCGGGCCTGGCGACCGCCGTCATCCTCGGCGTCGCGCGCGGCGTCGGCGAGACCAGCCCGGTGCTGCTCACCTCCGGCGCCGCGGCGTTCATGGTCCAGAACCCCACCGGCGGCGTCATGAACTCCCTGCCGCTCTTCATCTACTCCACGGTCCGCAGCGGCGAGCCGGTGGCGATCACCCGCGCGTTCGCGGCCGCCACCGTCCTGCTCGGCCTCGTGCTGCTGCTCTTCGTCACCGCACGCCTGCTGGCGCGACCGCGCTCGGCCAAGCCCTCCGTCGTACGCCGGCTCCTGCGCCGGCCCACCCCGAAGCGAGCCTCCTGATGTCCCGGTTGCGTGTCCTGTCCGCCGTGCTGGCCGCCCTGGCCTGCGTGCTGACCCTGCCCGGTGCGGCCAGCGCCACGGTCTACGCCCAGATCGAGGGCACCGGATCCACGTGGTCCGAGCTCATCGTCCAGCAGTGGATCTCCGACGTGGACGCCAACGGCATGAAGGTCGTCTACACCGGCGGCGGCTCGTCGAAGGGCCGCAAGGACTTCAGCCAGGACAGCACCGACTTCGCCATCTCCGAGATCCCCTACCAGGGCGTCGACGAGCAGGGCAACGCCGACACCAGCAACGGCCGTGAGTTCGCCTACCTGCCGATCGTCGCGGGCGGCACGGCCTTCACCTACCAGCTGAAGATCGGCAACGACCTGGTCCGCAACCTCCGCCTGTCCGGCGAGACGCTCTCCAGGATCTTCACCAACCAGATCACCAACTGGGACGACCCGGCGATCACCAGGGACAACAACGGTCGCAAGTTCCCGTCGCTGCCGATCACGCCGGTCGTGCGCTCCGACGGCTCGGGCACGACCGCGCAGTTCACGACGTGGATGGACAAGATGTACCCGTCGATCTGGCGGCCCTACTTCGGCCGCTCCGGCCTGACGTCGTACTACCCCCGCAAGGGCCGGATGATCGGCCAGGCCGGCTCCGACCAGGTGATGAACACGATCGCGGGCTTCGCGGGCAACGGCACGATCGGGTACGTCGAGTACTCCTACCCGGTCAACAAGGACTATCCGGTCGTCAAGGTCCTCAACAAGGCCGGCTACTTCGTCGAGCCGACGCAGTACAACGTGGCTGTCGCGCTGACCAGGGCACGCATCAACCAGGACAAGAGCTCGCAGCTCTACCTCACGCAGATCCTCGACGGCGTCTACAGCAACCCGGACCCGCGGGCCTACCCGATCTCGTCCTACAGCTACATGATCATCCCGACCGGCGCCGACGACCCGCGGATGACGACGGCCAAGCGTCAGACGCTCGCCGACTTCATGTACTACTCGCTGTGCGCCGGGCAGACGAAGGCCGGGCCCTACGGCTACTCGCCGCTGCCGCTCAACCTGGTGCAGGCCGGCTTCGACCAGATCGCCAAGCTCAAGAAGGCCGACCCGGACGTCGACCTCACCGACCGCGACGTCACGCAGTGCAACAACCCGACCTTCGACGGCAAGCACCTCGACCAGAACAAGCTGGCCGCGATCGCGCCCCAGCCCGCCGCGTGCGACAAGCTGGGCGAGGGTCCCTGCGGCACCGAGACCGGCAACAACCAGCCGTCCACCGACGACAACAGCGGCGGTACGACGGGTGGCACGACCGGCGGCTCGACCGGCTCGACCGGGGGCGGCGGAGGTGGCTCCGTCGGACAGGCGCCCGGCAGCACCGACCCGGGGGCGACGACCATCGACCCGGTCACGGGTGCCGTGGTGGGTGCGCCCGACGGCACGACCACCTCGGCCGGCGCGATCTACGCCAACCCGACCGAGCTCGTCTCCTCCCGCCCGGCCGACACCAACACCTTCGGGCTGCTCGCGGTGCTCGAGCTGATCGCGCTGATCCTCCTGCCCGGTCTCTACGTCGCGGCCCTCGGCCGCCGGCGCAACGCCAACCGGCTCGGTGGCCGATGAGCAGGCGCCTGGTCGCCGGCCTGCTGCTGGCGCTGGTCGGCGGCGGCCTGCTCGCCGACGTACCCGCCGAGGCCGGCCCGACGATCGTGCACGCGGACCGGAAGGGCGACGACTCGTTCACGGCGACCAAGACGCTGACCCGCGTCTTCACCAACGCCGACGGCTCGACCTACGAGTTCCCCAGCCACACGGTCACGGTGAGCGCGAACCACACGAAGGACCTGCGCGGCCGCCAGCGCATCCTGATCAGCTGGAAGGGTGCCCAGCCCAGCGGCGGCCGGGCGTCCAACCCCTACGGCGAGAACGGCCTGCTCCAGGAGTACCCCGTCGTCATCCTCCAGTGCCGCGGCACCGACGACGCGTCCCTCCCGGCGAAGAAGCAGGTGACCCCGCAGACCTGCTGGACCGGCTCGGTCGCGCAGCGCTCGCAGATCACGCGCTCCGACAGCGAGGCGTCCTGGCGCCACGACCTGGTCGCGGCCGAGGCGGACAAGGTTCGCGTCTCGGGCCTGGACCCCTTCCCCAGCGCCGAGGAGTGCCCCGGCGTCGACACCAACCCTTACTCAACGCGCCTGACGCCCTTCGTGTCGGCCAAGGGCGAGGTCTTCTCCGCCTGCAACGCCGCCCACATGCCGCCGGAGGCCGCGGTGGGCGCGGCCTTCCCGTCCGCCGAGCTGGCCGCGTTCACCGACAAGGACGGCACCGGGTCGGTGCAGTTCGAGGTTCGCAGCGACGTCGAGAACGAGTCGCTCGGGTGCAACCACACGACCGCGTGCACGATCGAGGTCATCCCGATCGTCGGCCTGTCCTGCGACCAGCCGTCGTCCCCCTCGACCGGGTCCGACCAGGCCTGCCGCAAGGGCGGTCGCTTCGCACCGGGCTCGAGCAACTTCGCCAACGATGGTGTCGACCAGGCCGTCTCGCCGTCGCTCTGGTGGGCCGCGTCGAACTGGCAGAACCGCTTCTCGATCCCGATCAGCTTCGGCCTCCCGCCGGACGCCTGCGACATCCTCGACCCGCGGGCCCCGACCGGCTTCTACGGCTCCGAGCTCCTCGCGCAGGCGGCCCTGCAGTGGACGCCGGCGTACTGCCTGCGCAAGGACCGCTTCAAGTTCCAGCTCAACCAGATGTCCGACGAGGCAGGCTGGAACCTCATGGAGAGCGGGGGCGGCGCCGCCGCCGAGGTGTCCTCCCAGCACGACCTGCGCGGCACCGACCCCGTGGGCTACGCCCCGACGGCGGTCACCGGCTTCTCGATCGGCTACGTCATGGACAAGCCCGACAACGCGGGGGAGTACGACGACCTGAAGCTGGACCCGCGCCTGATCGCCAAGCTGATGACGGAGTCCTACCTCGGCTCCGACCTCGGTCGCGGCCACCCCGGCATCGGCGGCAACCCGCTCGGGATCATGAACGACCCGGAGTTCCAGAAGCTCAATCCCGGGCTGACCCGGATCTCCCAGGAGGCGGGCGCGGCCCTGCTCTCGCTGTCCAACGACTCGGACGTGATCGAGCAGCTGACCGACTACATCGCCCACGACCCGGACGCGATGGCCTTCATCGGCGGCCAGCCCGACCCGTGGGGGATGAAGGTCAACCCGGCGTACAAGGACATCACCGTCCCGACCGCAGAGTGGCCGCTGCTCGACTCCTACATCCCCGAGACCGAGAACACCTGCCGGCAGAAGAACCCGGCCGTCTACTTCAGCCAGCTCGCGGCGCCGGTGACGACGCTGCGCAAGATCGCCGAGGCGCTCCTCGACGCGTGGCCGAACGTGCAGACCCGCTGTGACTTCGACCAGTCCACCCAGCAGTACAAGCTCGGCCGCATCGACCGGCAGTCGTTCGGGTCGCGCTTCATGCTCGGCGTCGTCAGCCTCGGCGACGTGCACCGCTACGGCCTGCGGTCGGCCGCCCTCGAGACCAGGCCGGGCACGTTCGTCGAGCCCGACGACGCCTCGCTGGCCGCCGCGGTCGACCTGATGACCCAGAAGAAGGACGACCTCCCGTTCGCCCTCGACCAGGCCGACGTGAAGAAGTCGGGCTCGGCCTACCCCGGCACGATGGTCGTCTACACCGCCGCCCGCCTGCAGCACCTCGACCAGGCCGACGCCGCCAAGGTCAGCCAGTTCATCAAGGTCTCGACCACCGAGGGCCAGGAAGTGGGCTCCGGCAACGGCGAGCTGCCCGCCGGTTTCCTGCCCATCCGCGACAGCGGGTCGACCCGCAAGCTGTACGCCTCCGCCCAGGCCGTCGCCGCCAAGGTGGCCTCCCAGAAGGTGCCGCCGACGGCGACGCCGGCCCCGACCCAGGAGCCGACGAGCAGCGGCGGAGGCACCGGCTCCGGCCCGATCGACGCGCCCGGCACGATCCCGTCCGACCCCGTCCCGTCGGCCGCACCGAGCACGTCGGCGTCGCCGTCGAGGCCGCCCGCTGCGGTCGAGATGCCGGCCACCTCTCCGGTCGGGTCGCGCGTCGCGAGCGGCCTGCTGCCCGCGCTCCTGCTGGTCGGCTTCGCCGGCCTGATGATCGCCAGCGGCCTGCGCTTCTTCGTGAGCCCGCCGAGGAGCCGTCCATGACCACGACGATGACCGGCACCGCCCAGCGCAGCCGGCCCGCTCGCCGGATGCCGGCACGCGTGCCGTCCCTCTCGGGGGTGCTCTCCGGCCTCCGCGCGTCCGGCTGGCGGTTGGGGCGTCCGGGTCAGCCGGCGCCGACCCGGCCGCCGACGCCCACCGAGTCGGCCGTCTCGGTCGCGTCGACGGCGTTCACGATGGTCGCCCTCGTCTGCCTGTGGACCGTCGCGCAGCTGCTGTTCCTCGGCAACCTGAGCCACGAGCGCGCGCAGAGCCTGCTGTACGGCGAGTTCCGCACCGAGCTCGCCAGCGCCACCGCCCCGATCGGTCCCATCGTCCCGGTCGGCGACCCGGTCGCGCTGCTGACGATCCCGAGCCTGGGCCTGCAGGAGGTCGTCACGGAGGGCACCGCCTCCGGTGACACCCTCGACGGCCCCGGCCACCGCCGGGACACGCCGCTGCCGGGCCAGGAGGGCATCTCGGTCGTCTACGGCCGCGCGGCGACCTACGGTGGTCCGTTCGGGAGGCTCTCCGAGCTCCAGCCCGGCGACCCGATCAGCGTCGTCGACGCGCAGGGCAGGATCACCTTCCACGTGCTGTCCGTGCGCCGGACCGGGGACCCGCTCCCGCAACCGCTGGCCGCGGGCAAGGCCCGGCTCACCCTGGTCACCGCCGAGGGCACCGGCCGCTACTCCGCGATCGCCCCCAACGCGGTGATCTACGTCGACGCCGACGCCAAGAAGTCCTTCCCGGCGCCGCCCGGCCGCCCGCTGGCCGTCCCGGAGCCGGAGAGGCCGATGGCGACCGACACGGGCGCGATGCCCCTGCTGGCGCTGTTCCTGGCCCTGCTGGTGGCGCTGACCCTCGGCGTCGTCGCCGCGCGCCAGAAGTGGTCGGGCCCGCTCGTCTGGGTGGTCGCGGCACCGCTCGCGATCGCCCTGTCCTGGGCCACCACCGACGCGGTGATGCGCCTCTTGCCCAACGTGATCTGAACGCTTGCCGAACGGCCGACGGTTCCGCCGCGGAACCCCACCGATGTTCCAAGACTCGACCCTGCACCACCTCTCGGGAATGAAGCACCGGCACCACCACCATCACGCAGTTCCGAGCAGCACCCACTCCGAAGGAAACTCCGCAATGTTCGTACGCAAGTCCCTCGCGTGCCTCGTCGCCGCGGCCCTGACCGGTTCCGTCGTCGCCCTGACGGCCGTCCCGGCCCTCGCGGCGACCGACGCCGACGACCCCATGTTCACCCCCGTCGCCGCCGACCTCATCGGCGTCGGATCTGACACCAGCCAGCACGCGCTCACGCTGCTCGCGGACGGGTGGAACGCCCAGACGCCCGCCCCGGCGTTCAAGGTGGCGTCCTTCGCCGCCACCAGCGGCGGCACCATCACCCTCCCGGGCGGCGCGATCAACCGCCCCAACGGCTCGGGTGCCGGCAAGGCCCTGCTCTACGGCTCGGGCAACAACGCCGACGTCGACTTCGCCCGCTCCTCCTCGGCGGTCAGCGCCACCGAGGCGCAGGCCGGTCTCCAGGCCTTCCCCTTCGCCCTCGACACCCTGGTGATGGCGGTCTCCAACTCGGTGCCGTCCAACGCGCCGACCTCGCTGACCCCGGCCCAGATCGTCAGCATCTACAAGGGCGACATCACCAACTGGTCGCAGATCGACTCCTCGAAGTCGGGCGTCATCGCGCCGAAGATCCCGCAGGCCGGCTCCGGCACCCGCTCCTTCTTCGTGGCCCAGCTCAAGGCCATGAACGGCGGCGTCGACGTCACGCTGGCCAGCTCGGTCGCCGAGGTCCAGGAGCACGACGACACGCTGATCAAGAACGACCCCAACGCGATCGCCCCGTTCTCGAAGGGCCGTGCCGGCCTGCTCGGCACCACCCTGCGCCTCGAGGACGGCTGGAAGGCCGACCGCGCGCTGTACAACGTCGTCCGCCAGGCCGACCTGGCCCGCGCCGACATCCAGTCGGTCTTCGGTGAGAACGGCTACGTCTGCTCCACCGCGGCCCGCTCCGCGATCGAGGCCGCCGGCTTCCAGCAGCTCGCCACCTCGGCCCACGGCGGCGTCTGCGGCGCTCCGACCCAGTCCGCGACCAGCAACTTCACCCTGAACCAGCAGGTCACCACGACCACCGCGCTGTCCGGCACCAGCACCAAGGGCGGCGCCGCCACCCTGGTCGCTGCGGTCTCGGGCTCCTCGGCCCCCGACGGCACCGTGACCTTCAGGGAGGGCGACGTCGTCCTGCAGTCCGGCGTCCCGCTGGTCTCGGGCCAGGCGACGTACGACCTGACCGGCGCCACCCCGGGCTCGCACAGCTACAGGGCGGAGTTCGTCCCGGCCTCGGGCTCGCAGTTCGACCCGTCGACCGGTGCCGCCGACGTGCTGGTCAAGGCCGCCTCGTCCCTGTCCGAGTCCTTCCCGGCCAGCGTCCAGGCCGGCAAGCGCGCCCAGGGCACGATCACCGTCGCCTCGGCGGTGGCCCCCACCGGCAAGGTGACCATCTTCAAGGGCACCAAGAAGCTCGTGTCGGGCTCGCTGGTCGGTAGCAAGCTCACCGTCAAGCTCCCGGCGCTGGCGAAGGGCAAGAACACCCTCAGGGCCGTGTACGCCGGCAGCAGCACGGTGGCCGGCTCCACCAAGAAGTTCACCATCACCCAGAAGTGATCCGGTGCCGGCCCGCCCGGGAACGGGTGGGCCGGCTCTCCACGTCCAGCAACGATGCAAGGAACGACGATGAGTGCAGTGACCGACGAGACCACGGTCCTCCCGGCCGTCCCGGAGCCCACGGCCCTGGCCACGATCGAGGCCCGCGACATCACCGCCTGGTTCGGCCAGCACAAGGTGCTCGACCGGGTCTCCCTGACCATGCCGGCCGGCGGCATCACCGCGCTCATCGGCCCGTCCGGCTGTGGCAAGTCGACGTTCCTGCGCATCCTCAACCGGATGCACGAGCTCGTGCCGTCGGCCGCGCTGGCGGGCGAGGTGCTGCTCGACGGCCAGGACATCTACGACCCCGCCAAGCGGCTGATCGACGCCCGGCGCGCGATCGGCATGGTCTTCCAGAAGCCCAACCCGTTCCCCGCGATGTCCATCCGCGAGAACGTCCTGGCCGGGCTCAGGCTCACCGGGACCCGCGCCTCCCAGGGCGTCAAGGACGAGCTCGTCGAGTCCTGCCTGACGAAGGGCGGCCTGTGGAACGAGGTGAAGGACCGGCTCGACGCCCCCGGCGGCGGCCTGTCGGGCGGCCAGCAGCAGCGCCTGTGCATCGCGCGCTCCCTGGCGATCAAGCCCCGCGTGCTCCTCATGGACGAGCCCTGCTCGGCGCTGGACCCGACGTCGACCCGCGTCATCGAGGAGACGATGATTGACCTGGCCAGGGAGGTGACCATCGTGATCGTGACCCACAACATGCAGCAGGCGGCACGCGTGTCGACCCAGTGCGCCTTCTTCCTGGCCTCGCAGGGGACCCCGGGCGTCATCGTCGAGCACGGCGACACCGCCGCGATGTTCCAGCACCCGCGCGACCAGCGCACGTCCGACTACGTCAACGGTCGTTTCGGGTGAGCCCTGCACGCCTCATCGCGGCCCTGGCCGTGACGCTCGTGATCGTCTCCGGGCTCGGCTACCTCGCCGCCCACACGGTCATGGCCCGACCGCCCCTGGACCTCTCCTCCCCGCAGTACGTCTCCGCCCCGGTGCCCGCCGAGGCCGAGCCGACGGCGGCCGCCGGCCAGCCGCTGGGCGCCACGCAGGTGGACCCGGCCTGGCTCTCGGCGACGGCGTCCCGGACGGGGATCCCCGTCCCCGCGCTGCGGGCCTACGCCCGCGCCCAGCTCGACGGGGTGGGCGGCTGTGACGTCGGTTGGACGACCCTGGCCGGCATCGGCTGGGTCGAGTCCCGGCACGGCACCATCGGCGGCCGCGCCCTCGGCGACGACGGGCACTCCTCGACCCGGATCCTGGGGCCGGCGCTCGACGGGAGCGGGAAGTTCGCCGCAATCCGGTCCTCGGCCGACTCCCGGCAGTGGCACGGCGACCCCGTGTGGGAGCACGCCGTCGGGCCGATGCAGTTCATCCCCTCGACCTGGCGGACGTGGGCCACCGACGGGGACGGCGACGGGAGGGTGGACCCCAACGACCTCGACGACGCGGCCGCCGCCACGGCGCGCTACCTCTGCGCCGGCGGCACCGACCTGACGACGGGCACCGGCTGGGCGGCCGCGATCTTCAGCTACAACCACGCCCAGGAGTACGTCGACGCGGTGTACGCCGCGGCGACGACGTACGCCCGACGTTCAGCGGGCTGAGCCGAGCCCCGCTCAGGCCCCCAGGCCGCGCAGCAGGTGGAGGTGCAGCTCGCGGGTCTGCGGGGACGGGTCGGCCCCCAGCTCCTCGGCGAGGTGGGCCCGGTAGGACTCGAAGACGCGCAGCGCACTGCCGATCTCGCCGAGCTCGGCGTGCGCCCGCATCAGTGAACGGTGGGCCGTCTCCGAGCCCCGGTCGAGCCGGACCGCGTCGGCCGCGAGGTCCAGGGCCTCCCGGAAGTGCCCCAGCTCGAGCGCGGCCGCGGCGGCGTCGCAGAGCATCTCGTGGCGGGTGCGCTGCAGGTGCTCGCGCTCGGCGCGGGCCCAGGCGCTGTCCTGGTCGTAGGCGCGGAAGTCGTCGCGGTAGATCTGCTCGGCCGACCGGGTCAGGGCCAGGACCTGCTCGTGCTGGGCCTCGCGGGCGAAGACATGGACCTTGCGGGCGTCCTCGAGGAACTGCACCGCGTCCACCCAGGCGTCGCGCAGCACCAGACCGTCGGCCTGGCGCACGACGCAGTTGGTGCCCATGGTGCGGCGGATCTGGCTGGCGGCGGTGCGCAGGCTGTTGCGCCGTCGCTCCTCGGCGACGTCCGGCCACAGCTTCTCGACCAGCCGCGACGGCAGCACCGGGTGACCGGCGCTGAGCGCGAGAAGTCGGAGCAGGTCACGGGTCTTGCCCGTCCGCCACTCGTCGATGGCGACGGCAGAACCGTCCTGGCGCCACACCTGAAGCTCACCGAGGACACAGATGCGGATCAGTGGTTGCTCGTTCATGAGTCAGGCCCCTCCCCAGCCTCACGTTGTGCAGCACCTGTCTGACCGCAATATCACCGTAGAACAACGTTTTGCAACTCCGCAGTGGAACGGGTGAGTTACGGGGGCCTGTCTGGCGCACTTTTAACCTTGCCGGCCGGGGATCGAGGACTCACCAGCCGCCTCCGGTGTGCTGCCCGTCGCCATGGGGGGACATGCACAGGCAGTGCCGGGCTACCGAGGCGGGACTCCCCGAGGCTTGATCCGCGGACGGACCGTTCCTCCCCAGGTGTGCGGCTGGTGAGCCGTTCGCGTGCCGGGCCCCCTCCCGACCTCCCCACCATCCCGGCAGGCCTCGGGGTCGATCATCACCAATATTCGGGGGTCCGCCGTCCGATGCAGCAGGCGCGGACGCCGGGCTCGGGGCGGGCCGATAACAGGACACGGAGAGGGGGAGCGGCGGGGGAGGCCGTCAGTAGGCGCCGCGGTGGCCCAGCACCGCGCCGACCGTGCGCCAGACGATGCGCAGGTCCGAGCCCAGCGACCAGTTGTCGACGTAGCGCAGGTCGAGACGGACCGACTCCTCCCAGGAGAGGTCCGAGCGCCCGGAGACCTGCCAGAGGCCGGTGAGCCCCGGCTTCACGGCCAGGCGGCGGTGTACGTCGGGCGCGTACCTCTCCACCTCGCTGGGCAGGGGCGGGCGGGGTCCGACGAGGGACATCTGGCCGCGCAGCACGTTGACGAGCTGGGGGAGCTCGTCCAGGGAGTAGCGCCGCAGGACGGCGCCGACGCGTGTCACCCGAGGGTCGCAGCGCATCTTGAACAGCACACCCTCGACCGCCTCGCGTGCGGTCAGCTCCTCGCGGCGGCACTCGGCGTCGAGGCCCATCGTGCGGAACTTGAGCATCGTGAACGGCACGCCGTCGCGGCCGACGCGCGTCTGCCGGAAGAACGCCGGGCCCTTCGACTCGACCCGCACGGCCACGCTGATGGCGAGGAGCAGCGGCGCGAGGACGACCAGTGCGACAGCGGCGGCGACGCGATCCGCCACGGCCTTGGCCCGGCGCCGGACCCCGGTCGCGTCGGGGTGTCGCACCCGGAGGAGGGGGAGCGCGCCGGCGTACTCCAGGCGGGTCCGGTGGGAGGCGACGTCGAGGAGACCGGTCGCGATGAGCACCTGGGTGCCGGCCCGTTCGAGCTGCCAGCCCAGGCGACGCAGTGCGGCGGGGTCGTCGCGCTCGGTCGGCAGCACGATCACGGCCTCGGCGCCCAGGCGCTGTGCGGTCGTCGGCAGTTCCCGACCGGTGGCGGGCTCGTGGATCCCGACCACCTCGAACGCCGGCCGACGGTCGGTCGCGAGCTCGCGGAGCAACAGGTCCACGGCGGGCCGCGGCCCGGACACCACGACGCGCACGGGATCGGGCGGACGCAGGGCCGTGCCGGCCCGGCGCAGGCCGACGGCGAGAGCCGAGACCGACGCCGCGGCGACGAGCACGCGCCACGGCTCGAGCGGCTGTCCGCTCGTGGTCACGATCACGGGCGTGGCCGCGGCCAGGCCCACGCCGGCGCGGGCGATGCGTCGCAGGTCCCCGGTGGCCGACGTCGTGCGCCGGGCCTCGAAGGCGCCCGTGGCGCCGAGAAGGGCCAGCCAGGTGACCGTGACGGCGGCGAGCAGCAGCCAGGCGTCCGTCGTGGCGGTGAGGAGGGTGGGGCCGGTGGACAGCGTCACCGCCGACACGACGAGCGCCGCCAGCGCGTCCCCGGGGACGAGCGCCCACCGCGTCCGCAGCGGACGGGTGGACGCGGCCCCGGCAGCCGGGAGCTGTCGGGTGCCGCGGATCGAGAGGGGACGGACCAACCGGCGGAGGGCGTGGCGCGACGTGGCTGCTTCGGGACCGAGCGGGACGGTTGCCGTCACGACGTGGCGTCCTGGTGCGGCCCGGACACGGTGCCGGGTGCCGACTCGTCCATCGCACCCACCCCCCCCGTTGCCCGCTGCACGGTGCAACGGCTACCTCGACGGTAGGCACTGGCCGCGCCGCGGACATGCCGC
The DNA here is from genome assembly GCF_014138045.1 of Nocardioides ginsengisegetis. NCBI lineage: Bacteria > Bacillati > Actinomycetota > Actinomycetes > Propionibacteriales > Nocardioidaceae > Nocardioides > Nocardioides ginsengisegetis. Next base: position 3,067,387 of record NZ_JACGXA010000001.1, on the reverse strand, counting down.
AATTTGGGTGATCCCCCGTTCCGGGCCCCGAGGCCCGGCCGGCAGGGGCTGGGTCAGCGGTCCTCGGCGAGGACCGGGGGGCTCCAGCTGGCCTGGTGGGCCGCGCCCACCGCCGCCAGCTGCGAGGTGACGTCGAGCTTGGCGAGGATCGACTTGACCTGGGTGCGCACGGTCGCCTCGGAGACGAACGAGAGCTTCGCGATGTCCCGCACCGGGCGTCCGGCCATCAGGTGCGCGAGCACCTCGCGCTCGCGCAGGGTGAGCTGCTCGAGGCGGTCCCGGAGGTCCTGGATCTTGACCTTCTCGTGGTGGTAGACGGCCAGCAGCCGGTCCCGCTCCTCCCGCGACAGCACCGGCCGTCCCTCCCCGATCAGACGGATCGTCGCGAGGATGGTGTTGAGCGGCGTCGACTTGGGCAGCACCGTGCGGGCGCCGTACCGCAGGCACTCACCCCACCGGGCGCGGTCGATGCTCGCCGTCACCACGACCACGGCGATGCCGGCCTGGGTGAGCGGCTCGACGAGACGGGTGCCGTTGCCGGTGGACCCGAGGTCGAGGTCGAGCAGGACCACACGCGGGCGCATCCGGAGCACCTGGGTGAGCAGGTGCCCGGTGGAGACGGCGTGGTCGGTGATCGGGACGCGGTGCACGTCGTGGCCTTCCAGCGTCATCGCCACGTCCAGGGCCTCGGCGAAGAGCTGGTGGTCCTCGACGATGGCGACCCGCGTCAAGCCGAGTGACCGAGGCATGACGGGGCCGGCGCAGCGGTGGGCAGGGTCAGGGTGAACGTGGCTCCCGGAGTGCCCTCTTCGAGTCGCAGGTCGCCGCCCATCTCACGCGCGAGGGACCGGGCGATGTGCAGCCCGAGCCCCTGGCCCGGCGAGCCGGGTCCGCGGACGCCGCGGTCGAACAGGCGGGGCCGGACGTGCGGGGCGACCCCCGGTCCGCCGTCGATGACCTGCACCCGGACCGAGCCGGGCGTGGCCACGGCCGTCACGCGGATGTCGCAGCCAGGGGCGTGCCTCGCTGCGTTCTCCAGCAGGACGTGCACGATCTCGGCGATGTCGTCTGGGCGGCCCGTCGCGCACAGTGGGGTGCCCGACCAGCGCACACGGTGGCCGCGCAGGCGCAGCGACTCGGCCAGGGGGTTCACGACCTCCTCCAGCTCCACGCGCTGGACGGCCCGGTCGGGCTCCACCGCGAGCAGCCGCTCGAGGCGGCCGAGCTCGGACTCGCGGAGCTGCTCCAGCCGCTCACGGGTGGCCTCCTGGAGCTCCTTGTCGGCGTCGTGCAGCAGCTGGTGGGCGAGGGTGATCCCGACGACGGTGGCGCGCAGCTCGTGGAGCTTCTCCTCGTCCTTGCGCAGCGCTGCCTCGGCGGTCTCGGCGCGGGTGCCGAGCACCTCGAGGTCGGCCGGGGACGGCAGCTCGCGGGTGCGGTGCTCCATGTGGCGGTGCCCGGCCCAGGCCAGCAGCGGGAGCTGCGCCAGGGACCACGGGACGGCCATGGTGAGGCTGGCGGCCTCCGAGGCGCCACTCAGGACCGCGACCAGCAGCAGCGCGGGCGTGGACAGCACCAGCCCGGTCAGGAGCAGCAGTGGGCCGGTCGGACGGAGCGCGGCACGGCGCGGACGTACGTCGTCCCCTCCGTCGTCAGCGTCCGGAACGCCGGATGACACGAGTGGTGCCGGGTCCGGATCGGGCGACGTCGCGACGACCGGCCACGATGACGTGTCCGCTGGTTGCCCTTCTGTCCCCTGACGGCGTTCGGTAACGATGCGGTACATGGTTCCCCCCCTTGTGGCACCCCCTCGTGCCTCGTACACATGAAGCCATCGGGATGCGAAACGCGCGTCAAGACGACGTCAACGCCGTGGCAAATCGCCGTGAATTCAGGCGGGGGCGACGGATGTCGCAGGGGTGTGTCGCGTATCACATCGTGGACGGCTGATCGCCCGGGAGGGCGTCGCGGTCGGCCACGATGGCCTCGGCCAGGTCGCGGACCTTGACGTTGGCGTGCTGGGAGTTGCGTCGCAGGTAGCTCATCGCATGGTCTGCGGAGAGACCGTAGCGCTCCATCAGCATGCCCTGCGCCTGACCGATGAGGGTGCGGCTGGCCAGCCCTTCCTCGAGGTTGGCGATCCGGTCGACGAGGCGCAGGCCGAGTCCCGCGTGCTTGGCCGCCCTCCGCGCGCGCAGGAAGCCGGCAGTGGAGTGGGTGTGCGGTTCGTGGGAGAGGAGGTCGAGCGTGGCCGACCCCTGGTTGAGCTGGGTCAGTCCGACCAGGCGAGCCGAGAGCACGCCCGCCGCGGCGGCCCGGGCGCTCCAGGCCGGCCAGCGCGTGTCGGTGCGGGTGTCCGCGATCGTCAGGACAGACCCGGCCTCCAGGTCGTGGCTGCCGGGGCCGGGCTCACCAGGGGCCCGGGCCGCGTCGAGGTCGTGGACCACCGGGCTGGTCGCCGCCAGCCTGATCACGCCGCCGTCGGCGGGGTGCAACGAGACGCCCGCATGGTCGGCGTCGAGGTTGGCCAGCGCGAAGTCGGCGATCACCGCCGAGGCGTCCGGCAGCGTGCGCGTCCGGTCGAGTGCCTCGGTCAGGTCGGTGAGGGCCTCGAAGAGGCGATCGGCCAGCACGGGTCCCCTCCGTTTCGGCTCGGTGGCCTCACCGTACCGTCGTGGACGTCTCGTACCAGGGATGTTGCCCTGCCCAGTGCTCGATCCGGTCGTCGCGCACCGCGGACCACATGCGCCACCCCCGGACGTGGTCGAGGTGGACGACGCTCTGCGCGCCTTCCATGCCGAGTCCGGCGACCGGCACCGTGAGGTAGCGGATGTCGGCGGAGCGCAGGTTGCGCAGGGACAGCGCGAGTCCGGCCATGTCGCGTGTCGACCAGCCGGAGTCGACCGACAGGTTGCTGGTCACCGTCTTGAGGAAGTCCAGCACCTGCTGGGGGTCGTGCCGCATGGTCGTGTGGAGACTGTTCTCCATCAGCGTGCGCAGGAAGGCCTGTTGACGTCGTACGCGGTCCAGGTCGCCGCCGGGGAGGCCGTAGCGCTGCCCCACGTAGCTGAGCGCCTGCTCCCCGTCGAGGGTGTGGGTGCCGGCCGTCCAGGTGATGCCCCGGGCCGAGTCGTAGACCGTGGTGGGCACGGTGACCGTCACCCCGCCGACGGCGTCGGTGAGCTGACGGAAGCCCTCCCAGTCGATGACGGCCAGGTGGTCGATGCGGACGCCCGTGAGCTGCTCGACGGTCTGGACCGCCAGCGAGGGGCCGGCGTACGAGAACGCCGCATTGATCTTGTCCATCCCGTAGCCGGGGACGGCGACCCACGAGTCGCGCGGGATCGAGATCACCGAGGCACCGCGGCGGTCGCCGTCGATGTGCAGCACCATGAGGGTGTCGGTCCGCTGGGCGCCGGGGACCCACAGGGGGGCGGAAGCCGCGCGCCCCGTGGTCCCGACGGGGGAGCGGCGGTCGGTGCCCATCAGCAGGATGTTCACGGCCTTCGCGGCCGGTCCGGTCGTGGGCTTCGGCGGTCGTTGGGACTCGTCGAGGCCGGCGAAGACCCCGTCGATCCGACCGATGTGGCTGGTCAGGGTGTGCTGGATCCAGAAGATGCCGACAGCCGCCGTCACGGCCAGCATCGCCACGCAGGCCATCAGCCCGATGAAGGCATTGCGGACGGGATGGCGTCGCCGGGGGACGACCTCGGTGGTCACGAGCGGCTCCGCTCCTCCCGGAGCAGACCGTTGGTCTCGACGTAGGCGCGGCCGGAGACGGGGCAGCGGAACACATCGGCCCCGACGTACTGGAGCGGGACGCCGGCGTGGCCGACCCACTTGACCCGGCGGGCGGGAGAGCCGACCACGAGCGCGAAGTCGGGCACGTCCCGGGTGACCACGGCACCGGCCGCGACCATGGCCCAGCGGCCGATCTCGACCGGGGCGACGCACACGGCCCGGGCGCCGATGCTGGCGCCCTCCCGGACCGTGACCCCCACCGCCGTCCAGGCGTGCGCGTCCTTGAGCCGTCCGTCCAGGTCGACCGCGCGGGGGAAGTAGTCGTTGGTGAGCACGACGCCCGGTCCCACGAACACGCCGTCCTCGAGCACTGCCGGCTCGTAGACCAGCGCGTGGTTCTGCAGCTTGCAGCGGTCACCGATCCGGACGCCCGGGCCGACGTAGGCCCCACGCCCGATGATGCACTCGCGACCGACGTCGGCGAGCTCCCTGACCTGGGCCAGGTGCCAGACCTTGGTGCCCTCCCCGATGGTGGCCTCCGGGGCCACGTCCGCCGACTCGGCGATGAAGACAGGCTGCGTGTGGGGCATGGCCGAATGACAGCCCCGCGGGACGGCCCGTGGGGGCTTCGGACCGTGCGTTCCTCAACATTGGGCACCCCTCGTGAGACCTCGTCCAGAGGGGTCCGAAATGGGGCTAACCAATATCGGGGAACGGGTGTCCGCTGACCCCCGACGGCCCTGTTGCCGGGTGAGTCTCGGACCACATCCGAGGCGTCTCGGCGACCGGGTCCACCGACCCGCGCCACGAGCCGTCGCAGAAGCTTCAGCAGGCAGACAGGCACGAGACATGGACGTCCTGGGGGGCCCAGGGGTCGGGAGCCGGACGGTGCAGGACAGGGCCGTGCTGGCGAGCGTGGTCATCCCGGCCCACAACGAGGAGCGCGTCATCCCGCGCACCCTGGCGAGGCTGCAGCACGGCCTGCCGCCCGGTTCGCTCGACGTGGTCGTGGTCTGCAACGGCTGCACCGACGGCACCGCCGCGGCCGCCCGCCGGGCGGCCCCCGGTGCCCGGGTCCTCGAGATCCAGCAGCCCTCGAAGACGGCGGCCGTGCGCGCCGGCAACGGGGCCACCGACGTCTTCCCGCGGGTCCACCTCGACGCCGACGTCGAGCTGAGCGGCCGCGACCTGGTCGCCCTCGTCCGGCCCCTGCAGGACGGCCGCGTGCTGGCGACCGCCCCGCGCCGCGTTCTCCGCCGCGAGCACACCCCCTGGCTGGTCCGTTCCTACTACGACGTGTGGGAGCAGCTCCCGCAGGTCCGGTCGGGGCTGTTCGGGCGGGGCGTGATCGCGCTGTCCGCGGCCGGCCAGGCCCGCGTCTCCGCGCTGCCGCCGTTGATGAGCGACGACCTCGCCACGTCCGACGCGTTCAGCGCCGACGAGCGCCGGGTGGTCGAGGAGGCCGAGGTCGTCGTCGTGGCCCCGGGGACGGTCCGTGACCTGGTGCGGCGACGCACGCGGGTCGCCACCGGCAACTCCCAGGCGGCCGACCACGGTGCCCGCCGGCCCGAGTCCGTCACCACCTGGCGGGCCCTCGGCCGCCTGGCCCTCGCCCGTCCCGCCCTCGCCCTGCGGCTCCCCGTGTTCATCGGCATCGCCCTCGTGGCGCGCGCCGCCAGCCGCGGTGCCGTGCGCCGTGGCGACTACAGCACCTGGCTCAGGGACGAGAGCTCCCGTGCCTGACCCCGCACACCTGCCCCGAAGGAATCGCCCCGTGACGACCAAGACCCCCACCTCGCGCACCGGCATCGCGGCCATCCTCGCCGGCCTCCTCGCCGTGGCCGTCCTGGCCCTGGTTCCGATCGGCTCCGCCTCGGCTGCGGGGGACCCGTGCGGCGCCGGCGGCAACCGGATCGCCTGCGAGAACAGCCTGCCCGGCACGCCGAAGAGCGTGTGGGACGTGGCGGGCTCCGGTGCCACGGACATCCAGGGCTTCTCCACCGACATCAGCGTCGACGTCGGGCAGCGTATCGACTTCAAGATCGACACCACCGCGACGGCGTACAGCATCACGATCTACCGCACCGGCTACTACAACGGTGACGGCGCCCGCCAGGTGGCGACGGTGACGCCGTCGGCGGCCCTGCCGCAGGTCCAGCCGCAGTGCATCACCGATGTCGCCACGGCCCTGTACGACTGTGGCAACTGGGCCGTCTCCGCCTCGTGGGACGTGCCGAGCACCGCGGTCTCGGGGGTGTACATCGCGCGCCTCCAGCGGGCCGACAACAACCACGCGAGCCTGATCACCTTCATCGTCCGCGACGACTCCAGCCACTCCGACGTCGTCTTCCAGACCTCTGACCCCACCTGGCAGGCCTACAACCTCTACGGGGGAGCGGACTTCTACGCCGGCGGCGGCGTCGTCGGCCGTGCCTACAAGGTGAGCTACAACCGGCCGATCACCACCCGGGACGGGTCGGGCGGCCGCGACTTCTACTTCGCCAACGAGTACCCGGCCGTGCGCTTCCTCGAGCGCAACGGCTACGACGTCAGCTACATCGCCGGCGTCGACACCGACCGCGCTGGCGCTCTGCTCCAGAACCACAAGGTCTTCCTCTCGGTGGGCCACGACGAGTACTGGAGCAAGGCGCAGCGCGCCAACGTCGAGGCCGCCCGGGACGCGGGGGTCAACCTGCAGTTCCTGAGCGGCAACGAGGCCTACTGGAAGACGCGCTACGAGGCTTCTGCCGATGCCTCCGGCACGCCGTACCGGACCCTCGTCTGCTACAAGGAGACCTGGGCCAGCGCCAAGATCGACCCCTCCGACGAGTGGACCGGCACGTGGCGGGACCCGCGCCTGGCCCCGACGAGCAAGGGCGGCGGGAGCCCCGAGAACCAGCTGACCGGCACCCAGTTCCAGGCAAACCACGACGACCTCGCGGTCACCGTGAGCTCGGAGGAGGGCAAGCTCAGGCTCTGGCGGGACACCGGCCTGGACGCCCTGCCCGCCGGGACGTCCCAGGCGCTCGCACCGCACACCATCGGCTACGAGTCCGACGAGGACGTCGACAACGGCTTCCGGCCCGCGGGCCTGATCCGGCTGTCCACGACGACCGGCACGACGCCGGAGTACCTCCTGGACTTCGGCAACGCCGTGCAGCCGGGCACGACGACCCATCACCTCACGATGTACCGGGCACCCAGTGGCGCGCTCGTCTTCAGCACCGGCTCCATCCAGTGGAGCTGGGGACTGGACGGCGTCCACGACAGCCCGGTGACGGCCCCGGCGCCCGATCCGCGGATGCAGCAGGCCCAGGTCAACGTGCTGGCGGACATGGGCGCCCAGCCGGCCACGCTCATGGCCGGGCTCGTCGCGGCCACGAAGTCCACCGACACCACCGCCCCGACGGTCACCCTCGACGCGCCCGCGGCCGGCTCGTCGCAGCCCAACGGCTCCCAGGTCACCCTCACGGGAACGGCGACGGACGTCGGCGGCCGCGTGGCCGGTGTCGAGGTGTCCACGGACGGTGGCCAGTCCTGGAGCGCCGCCACCGGCTCCGGCTCGTGGAGCTACACCTACGTGCAGCACGGACTGGGCAGCACTCCCGTGCAGGTCCGCGCCATGGACGACAGCGCCAACATCGGCACGCCCGTCACCCGGTCGTTCAACGTCACCTGCCCGTGCAGCGTCTTCGGCGACGCGGTGCCCCTGGTCCCGGCCGCCAACGACGGTGCGGCGCTCGAGCTCGGCCTGCGGTTCACCCCACGCGTGGACGGCTTCGTGACCGGCGTCCGCTTCTACAAGGGCACCGGGAACAACGGCACGCACGTGGGATCGCTCTGGAGCCCCAGCGGGCAGCGGCTGGCCCAGGTGACGTTCTCCGGCGAGTCCCCCACCGGCTGGCAGACCGCGACGTTCTCCTCGGCCGTCCCGGTGTCGACCGGGCAGACCTACACCGTGTCCTACACCGCGCCCACCGGGCACTACGCCGTGCAGCTCTTCGCCTTCTCCTACCGGCCGGTGTCCGCACAGCCGCTCGCGGTGGAGGGCGGCCTGGGCTCCGGGGCGGCCGGTGTCTTCGGCACGCCCGGGCAGCTGCCGGTCTCGACGTTCCAGAAGGCCAACTACTACGTCGACCCGGTGTTCTCGACGGCCGACAGCTCGCCGCTCGTGGTCACCAACCAGTGGCCGTTGCCGGCCTCGTCGTCGGTCCCGTCGGGGACCACGATCAGCGCGAAGTTCTCGCGTGCCCTCACCGCGGCGGGACCGACGGTCACGGTGAAGGACCAGAACGGTGCCAACGTGCCGGGCGCGACCACCTACGACACCGCGTCCCGGGTCGTCACGTTCACCCCCACCAGCCCGCTCGGCGGCCTCGTCACCTACACGGTGACCCTCGCCGGCACCGACCTCGACGGCGGCGGGGTCACCTCGGGTGGGAGCTGGCAGTTCACGACGGCCCGGCCGCCGGGTGTCCCGGGCGTCTGCCCGTGCACGCTCTTCGACGAGTCGCTCCTCCCGACGGTCCTCGACCCGGCGGAGTCCACGCCCGTCACGCTCGGGGTGCGCTTCTCCTCCAGCCAGGCGGGCACGATCACCGGCCTGCGGTTCTACAAGGGCCCCAACAACACGGGCGTGCACACGGGCTCCCTGTGGGCGATGGACGGGACCGAGCTGGCGCAGGGCACCTTCGTCGGGGAGTCGACGAGCGGGTGGCAGACGCTGGCGTTCGCCCAGCCCTACCCGATCGCGGCGAACACCGAGTACGTCGTGTCCTACCGCTCGCCGACCGGGTCGTTCTCGCTGACCCCGAACGCCTTCGCGGCCGCCGACCTCTCCCGGGCACCGCTCCGGGTCGCCTCGGACTCGGGCGCCTACACCTACGCCGGCGGGTTCCCCGGCTTCACCTCGACCACCAACTACCTGGTCGACCCGATCTTCGCCCCGCCCGCCCCACCCCTCTCGGTCGTCTCCCAGGACCCGGCGCCCGGCGCGGTCAACGTGCCACGGGCGACCCCCCTGACGGTGACGTTCAGCGACCCGGTCAACCCCGGGGCCACGATGGCGGTCACCCAGCAGCCGAGCGGTACGCCGATCACCGGGACGACCGGCCTGGACGCCTCGCGGACCCGCCTGACGTTCACGCCGGGAGCGCTGATGCCACCCGACACCGACATCAGGGTCGTGCTCAGCGGCGTGACCTCGGTCGCCGGGGCGAGCCTGGCCACCCAGACCTGGACCTTCCACACCCGCACCCCGGACCCGAGCGCGAGCCAGTCGCTCTTCGGTGACTACCTGCCGACCGTCCCGTCGGCGGCGGAGAGCTCTCCGGTCGAGCTGGGCACGGCGTTCTCGGCCTCGAAGACCGGGACCGTCACGGCCATCCGGTTCTTCAAGGCCGCGGACAACCTGGGCGTGCACACGGGCTCGCTGTGGAGCGCGACCGGGACCCGGCTGGCGACGGTCACCTTCGCGGGCGAGACGGCCACCGGGTGGCAGACGGCCACGCTGGCCCAACCGGTGACGGTCACCGCGGGGGCGACGTACGTGGTGTCCTACTACGCACCCCAGGGCCACTTCTCCTCGACGCCGGGCTTCCTCAACACGGCGTTCACGTCCGGGGACCTGACGGCCCGGGGGACCAGTAACGGGCTCTACACCTACGGCACCGGGGGCGGCTTCCCGACGACCGCCACCGCCGGGACGAACTTCTTCGTCGACGTCGTGTACGCCGCGCCGACGATCACCACGGTCAGCCGGGCGCCGGCACCGGGAGCCACGGGCGTCGCCCGGGACACCCTGCCGTCGCTGACCGTCTCGGCACCCGTCGGGTCGGGCTGGTCGATGACGGTCAAGCAGGGCACGACGACCATCGCCGGCACCGCGTCCCTCTCCTCGGACCAGAAGACGCTGACGTTCAAGCCGGCGGCCGTGCTGCCGGCCGACGCCGACCTCACGGTGACTGTCGCAGGCGTGGTGTCGACGGCGGGCGCGGTCCTGGGGACCCAGTCGTGGACGTTCCACACGACCGACACCACGTCGCTGTTCACGGGCGTGGCACCGACCACCGTGGACACCAACGACAAGCTCGCGATCGAGCTCGGCGTGGCGTTCAGCTCCGCAGTCAACGGCACCGTCACGCAGATCCGCTTCTACAAGGCGACCGCCAACACCGGGACGCACACGGGATCGCTGTGGTCCTCGTCGGGCACCCGGCTCGCGACCGTCACCTTCACCAACGAGACCGCCAGCGGATGGCAGACGGCGACGTTCTCGACGCCGGTGCCGATCGTGGCCGGCCAGACCTACGTGGCGTCGTACTACGCCCCGAAGGGGCACTACTCGTCCACGCCGAACTTCTTCAAGAACGGCGCGTGGAAGGCGGCACCCCTCACGGCGCCGGCGACGACCAACGGCCGGTACCGCTACGCCACCGGCGGCGGCTTCCCGACCACCACCAACAAGAGCACCAACTACTTCGTCGACGTGGTCTTCAGGCCGACGGCCTGACGGACCCTGGGGGGAGCACCATGACAACAACACGACGGCTCGGAGTGGCCGTGGTCGGGGCGGGCTACTGGGGGCCCAACCTCGTCCGCAACTTCCGTGCGAGCGACGAGTGGGAGCTGGTCGCGGTGTGTGACCGCGACCTGGAACGCGCTCAGCGCGTGGTCGGGGGCAGCCGCGACGTGCTGGTGACGGGGGAGCTGACGGACGTGCTCGTCCGAGGCGACGTCGACGCGGTCGCGATCGCGACCCCCGCCGGCACGCACGGCACGATCGCGCTCTCGGCCCTGCGGGCGGGCAAGCACGTGCTGGTGGAGAAGCCGCTGGCCCACTCGAGCGCGGCGGCACGCCTGATGGTCACCGAAGCCCGGGCCCAGGGGCTGGTCCTGATGACGGACCACACCTACTGCTACACCCCGGCCGTGCTCCGGATGCGCGAGCTGATCGAGGCCGGCGAGCTGGGCGACGTGCTCTTCGTCGACTCCGTGCGGATCAACCTCGGTCTCGTCCAGCCCGACGTCGACGTCTTCTGGGACCTCGCGCCGCACGACCTGTCGATCCTCGACTTCATCCTCCCCGGCGGGCTGCGGCCCACCGGGGTCGCGGCCCAGGGCGCCGACCCGATCGCGGCCGGCAAGGCCTGCGTCGGCTACCTGACCCTGCCCCTGGCGGACGGTGCGATCGCGCACGTGCACGTCAACTGGCTCAGCCCCACCAAGATCCGCCAGATGGTGGTGGCCGGGACCCGGCGGACCCTCGTGTGGGACGACCTCAACCCCCAGCAGCGGCTCAGCGTCTACGACCGCGGCGTGGACCTGGTGCAGCAGTCGGTGGACGCCGCCGACCGCGACCAGAGCCAGATCTCCTACCGCCTCGGCGACACCTGGGCGCCGGCGCTGCCCGAGCGCGAGGCGCTCGGCGCGATGGTCTCCGAGCTCGCGGCCAGCATCCGCGAAGGGCGGCGACCACGCACCGACGGGGCCGCGGGGCTGCGGGTGCTCTCCGTGCTCGAGGCGGTGGCCGCCAGCACCGCCGCCGGGGGCGCGCTCGTCGACGTCTCCACCACCGACTCGTGGCTGGAGCGGGTGTGAGCGGCCGGCTGGCCGGCGCGCACGTGCTCGTGACGGGCGGGGCAGGCACGATCGGCTCGACCCTCGTCGACCAGCTCGTCGAGGCCGGGGTCGACCACGTGACCGTGCTGGACAACTTCGTGCGCGGCCGCCACGTCAACCTCGACGGCGCGCGGGCCTCCGGCCGGGTCGACGTCATCGAGGGCGACATCCGCGACCGCGACCTGGTCCACGACCTCGTGCGCGGCAAGGACGTGGTGTTCCACCAGGCGGCGATCCGGATCACCCAGTGCGCCGAGGAGCCGCGCCTGGCCCTCGACGTCCTCGTCGGCGGCACCTTCAACGTCGTCGAGGCCGCCGTCGCGGGCGGCGTCTCCAAGCTGGTCGCCGCCTCGTCGGCCTCGGTCTACGGGATGGCCGAGGAGTTCCCCACGGGCGAGCGCCACCACCACCACAACGCCGACACGCTCTACGGCGCGGCCAAGTCGTTCAACGAGGGGCTGCTCCGCAGCTTCCGGGCCATGAACGGCCTGGACCACGTCCTGCTGCGCTACTTCAACGTCTACGGCCCGCGGATGGACGTGCACGGCCGCTACACCGAGGTGCTGGTCCGCTGGATGGAGCACATCGACGACGGCCTCGCACCGGTGATCTTCGGTGACGGCAGCCAGTCCATGGACCTCGTCTTCACCACCGACGTGGCCCGCGCCAACGTGCTCGCCGCCGAGTCCGACGTCGTCGAGGGCGCCTACAACGTGGGGAGCGGCACCGAGACGACCCTGGCGGAGCTGGCCGGGGCCCTGCTCCGGGTCATGGGGTCCAAGCTCCAGCCCGAGCACGCCGAGGCCCGGGCGGTCAACGACGTGTCGCGCCGGCTCGCCGACGTGACCGCCGCCCGCGCCGACCTCGGCTTCCAGTCCCAGGTGGGCCTCGAGGACGGGCTGCGGCAACTGGTCGCGTGGTGGCGCCCGCTGCGCGGCGAGATCGCCGCCGGACGAGCCTTCGCGGGGCTGTCATGAGCCGGATCAACGTCATGCAGCCGTGGCTCGGCGAGGAGGAGATCGCCGCGGTCACCGAGGTCATCGCCTCCGGGTGGGTCGCCCAGGGCCCCCGCGTGGCCGAGTTCGAGGCGCGCTTCGGCCTCGCCGTCGGCTCGCCCCACGCCGTCGCCACCTCCAGCTGCACCACCGCCCTCCACCTCGCTCTCGTCGTCGCCGGGATCGGGCCCGGTGACGACGTCCTCGTCCCGTCCTTCTCGTTCATCGCCACCGCCAACGCGCCCACGTACGTCGGCGCGCGGCCCGTCTTCATCGACGTGGACGAGACCACCGGGAACGTGACCGCGGACGCGGTCCGGGCCGCCATCACCCCGCGCACGCGGGCCGTGATCGTCGTCGACCAGGGCGGCGTCCCGGTCGACCTGGACCCGATCCGGGCCGTCTGCGACCCCCGCGGCATCGTGGTGGTCGAGGACGCAGCCTGCGGCGCGGGATCGACGTACCGGGGCCGGCCGGTGGGCGCCGGCGCCGAGATCGCCTGCTGGTCCTTCCACCCGCGCAAGCTGCTGACGACCGGCGAGGGCGGGATGCTGACGACCACCCGCGCCGACTGGGCGGCGCGCGCCCGGCAGCTGCGCGAGCACGCGATGAGCATCTCCGCCGCGGCCCGGCACACCTCCGTGCTGCCGCCCGCCGAGGAGTACGGCGAGGTCGGCTTCAACTACCGGATGACCGACCTGCAGGCGGCCCTCGGGCTGGTCCAGCTGTCCCGGCTGCCCGAGATCGTCCGGCGGCGCCGCGAGCTGGCGGCCTGCTACACCGAGCAGCTGCGGGGGGTCCCCGGGCTGCGCTGCGTCGCCGACCCGCCCTGGGGAACCAGCAACTTCCAGTCGTTCTGGGTCGAGGTCCTGCCCGGTCACCCGGTCGGCCGGGACGGCCTGATGCGGCTGCTCGCGGAGGCCGACATCTCGGCCCGCCGCGGGATCATGGCCGCGCACCGGCAGCCGGCCTACGCCGACCGTGACTGCGGCTGGGGCGAGCTCCCGGTCACCGACCGGCTCTCCTCCCAGACCCTGATCCTGCCCTTGTTCCACCAGCTCTCCCCGGTCGAGCACGCGCGCGTCGTCGAGGTCCTCCGCACCGCAGGGGTGCCGCGGTGAACGCGCCACCGGAGCTGGTGCTCGTCGGCGCGAGCGGGCTGGCCCGCGAGGTGCTGTCGGTCGAGCACGGTCGCAACGAGGCCGGGCGGGTGGTGGTGCTCGACGACGACCCGCTCACCTGGGGCGCCTGGGTGTCCGGCGCCTGCGTGGTCGGTGGCCTGGAGCGGTTGCTGTCCTTCGAGGAGGCCGCCGTCGTGGTGGCCGTCGGGAGCGGGGCGGCGCGCTCCGCGATCGTGCGCCGGCTGACCGCGATGGGCACGGGGACGGTCCGCTACGCGCGGGTCGTGCACCCCGACGTCGACGTGCCGCAGAGCTGCTCGGTGGGCTCGGGCAGCATCGTGCTCGCGGGGGTCGTCCTGACCGACTCGGTCACCGTCGGGCGCCACGTCGTGCTGATGCCGAACGTGACCCTCACCCACGACTGCCGCGTCGCCGACTTCGGCACGATCAGTGCCGGGGTCGCGCTCGGCGGCGGGGTGCGGGTGGGCCACGGCGCCCGGATCGGCATGAACGCCTCCGTGCGCGAGGGGGTCAGCGTGGGTGCCGGTGCGACGCTCGGGATGGGCTCGGTCCTGCTCGAGGACCTCCCCGCCGGCGAGACGTGGGTCGGGGTCCCCGCACGGCCGATGCGGGCCCGGGCCGGCAGGCGGTCCGCATGAGGATCCCCCTGGTGGACCTCGCGTCCCAGCAGGCCGAGATCGCCGACGAGGTGCGGGCCGGCCTGGACGAGGTCTTCGCGAGCGGCGCCTTCGTCGGCGGCCCCCAGGTCGCCTGCTTCGAGCAGGAGTACGCCGGCTTCATCGGTGTGCGGCACTGCGTCGGCGTGGCCAACGGCACCGACGCCCTCGAGCTCGCGCTCCGCGTCGCCGGTGTGGGGCCCGGTGGCGAGGTGATCCTGCCGGCCAACACGTTCGTCGCCACGGCCGAGGCCGTGTCGCGGCTCGGCGCCCGGCCGGTGCTGGTGGACGTCGACGACGAGCACCTGCTGATCGACCCGGCCCAGGTCGAGCGCGCGGTCACCCGGCGGACCCAGGCGATCGTGCCCGTCCACCTCTACGGCCAGGTCGCTCCGATGGAGCGGCTCGCACCGATCGCGGCCGCCGCCGGCGTACCGCTCGTCGAGGACGCGGCCCAGGCGCAGGGCGCCCGGCGGCACGACCAGCCGGCGGGCGGGATCGGGTTGCTGGCCGCGACCAGCTTCTATCCCGGCAAGAACCTCGGCGCGGCCGGCGACGCGGGAGCCGTCACGACCGACGACCCCGAGCTGGCGCACCGGGTGCGGGTGCTGGCGGCCCACGGGTCGCCCACGAAGTACGTCCACGACGAGATCGGGGTCAACTCCCGCCTCGACACGGTGCAGGCGGTCGTCCTGCGCGCGAAGCTCGCGCGCCTGGCGCGGTGGAACGACGCACGCCGTCGGCTTGCTGCCCGCTACGGCGAGCTGCTGGCGGACGTGCCCGGGGTGCGGCTGCCCGTCGAGGCAGAAGGCAACACCCACGTGTGGCACCTCTACGTCGTCCGGGTCGAGGACCGGGACCGGCTGCTCGGCGAGCTCGCAGAGGCCGGGGTCGGCGCCGGCGTGCACTACCCGACCCCCGTGCACCTCACCGGCGCCTACGCCTGCCTCCGCCGGGGACCCGGCAGCTTCCCGGTCACCGAGGAGGCGGCCGGCCGGCTGCTGTCCCTCCCGCTGCACCCGCACCTGACCTGCGAGCAGCAGGACCACGTGGTCGCGAGCCTGGTTCACGCCCTCCACGGGACGGCGTGATGGTCGCCCCGGGGCTGGCGCTCGCGCTCTCCCGGAGCGGGGGACGGGCGGTCCCGGTCGTGGACCACCAGGACGGCCTGGGCCGCGCCTCGGTCGTCATCCCGTGCTACCGCTACGGCCACTACCTGGCCGGTGCGGTCCGGGCGGCGCTCGACCAGCCCGGGCTGGAGGTGGAGGTCATCGTGGTCGACGACGCCTCGCCGGACGACAGCGGCGACCGCGCCGACGACCTGGCTCGGGCCGACCCACGGGTCACCGTGATCCGGCACCGCAGCAACCAGGGGCACATCGCGACGTACAACGACGGTCTCGAGGCCGCCACCGGCGACTGGGTGGCGCTGGTGTCGGCGGACGACCTGCTGACTCCGGGGGCGTTGACGCGGGCCGCGGCCCTGATGACCGAGCACCCGGCCGTCGGGTTCGCCTACGGGCGGGCACGGCACTTCGGCGGCGTGCCGCCGACGCCGCGGCTCGACGCCAGCCACTGGATCGTGTGGCCCGGTGAGGCGTGGCTGCGGGCCCGGTGCCGGACCGCCCACAACGTGATCGCGTCACCGGAGGTGGTCGTACGGGGGTCGGTGCTCCGCTCCGTCGGCGGCTACCGGGCCGACCTGCCCCACTCCGGCGACCTGGAGATGTGGATGCGGGTGGCCGCGGTGTCCGACGTGGGCTACGTGGTCGGCCCCGACCAGGCGCTCTACCGCCAGCACCAGGACAACATGCACACCACGACGTTCCGCGCCGGCCAGCAGGACGGCGCGGCGATCGACCTGCGGCACCGGTGGGCGGCCTTCCGGGCCGTCCTCGACGACGACGCGCGGCCGCTCGCGGTCGGTGCGGCCCTCGACACCGAGGCCCGGAGGGCGCTCGCCGCCGAGGCGCTGGACCGGATCCTCAGCGCCCGTGCCCACGGCCGGGAGGGCCGGGTCGTGGAGGAGCTGGTGGGGCTGTGGCAGGAGATCGTCCCGGAGGCGGAGGCCCACCGGGGGCGCGCGCTCGCGCTCGGCGAGTGCTCCCCGCTGCGGTCGCGGTCGGCATGGCTGCCCCGCGCCGCGCGCAACAGGCTCCGCAACGAGCTGCGGTGGTGGCGGCTCAACCAGGTCGGCGCATGACTGCCGTCGAGGTCCCCGGCGGTCCCTCGATGGGCCGCCGGATGCAGCACGCCGCCCTCTGGACCAGCCTCAACTCGTTCGTGCTCCGTCTGGCGCAGTTCGCCGTCGGCGTGGTCGTCGCCCGGCTGGTCGCACCCGAGCAGTTCGGCGTCTTCGCGGTGGCGCTGATCGTGCACGCGATCGTCAGCAACATCAGCGACCTGGGCGTGAGCGCGGCCATCGTCCGCGCCGACCGGAGCCTGCACTCGATCGCCCCGACCGTGCTCACGATCGCGCTCACGGCGTCCTCGATGCTCACCGCGTCGATGTTCTTCGCGGCGCCGGTCCTCGCGACCAGCCTGGGGGCCCCGGAGGCGGCCTCGGCGATCCGCATCCTGTCCTTCACGGTGCTTCTCGGCGGGCTCACCTCGGTGCCCTACGGGATCCTCGTGCGCGACTTCCGGCAGGACAAGCGGTTCGTCGCCGACGTCCTCAACTTCGTCGTCAGCACCGCGGCGGTGATCGTCCTGGCGAAGCGGGGCTGGGGCGCCGACGGCCTGGCCTGGTCCAGGCTCGGTGGCCAGCTCGTGTCGTGGGCCGTGCTCGTCGCCATGATCACCCCGCGCTTCCGGCCGGGGTGGCGCCGCAGCGAGGCCCGGGCCGTGCTGCGCTACTGCCTCCCGCTCGCCGGTGCCAGCGTGGTCGCCTTCGCCCTCACCAACGTGGACTCGGTCATCGTCGGACGCGAGCTCGGCCCGCTGGCCCTCGGCCTCTACGCCCTCGCCTACAACGTCGCCGGCTGGCCGGTCAGCGTGTTCGGCATGATGATCAACGAGGTGGCGCTCCCGGCGTTCGCCCACGTGCGCCGCGACTGGAACAACCTGCCTGCACGGCTGGCCGCGATCTTCGCCCTCGCCGCCGCCGTGGCGCTTCCGGTGAGCCTGTGCTGCCTGGCCCTCGCGGACTCGCTCGTCGTGTCCGTCTACGGACCGACCTGGGGCAGGGCCGCGCCGGTCCTGGCGGTCCTGGGCGTCTTCGGGTCGATGCGGATCCTGCTGACCGTCCTGACCATCTACCTCACCGCCGTGGGTGCGTCCCGCTCGGTGCTGGCCATCCAGGGGACCTGGATCGCGGCGCTGGTGCCGGCCTTGATGTTCGCCGTGCACTCCGACGGCATCGTCGGTGCGGGCGTGGCCCAGCCGCTGGTGGCGGTGCTGGTGGTCTGCCCCCTGGCCTTCTGGGCGGTGCGCCGCCACGGCGGCGGGTCGGCCTGGCACCTGCTCCGGGCCTGCGCCCGGCCCGCGCTCGGCACCTGCCTCGTCGGCGCCACGTTGCTCGCGGTTCGCGAGCTGACGACCCCGGGCTGGACCCAGCTCCTCGTCGCGGGCACGCTCTCGCTCCTCGTCTACGCCGCGTCCACCGGTCCGTGGGTGCGGCGGCACCTGCGCAGCATCCGCCAGCAGTGGGACGCCCATGACGCGGCGCAGGAGCAGGAGCCGGCGCGCGCCTGACAGACGGCAGCGTGGTCTCAGAGGCCCAGCACGCGGGCGAACTCGGTGGCCCTCTGCTCCCAGCTGTGCGCCCGGGCGAAGCACCGCCGGTGGCCGACGGCCTCCGGGTCGTGGGGCCGGCGCGCCAGCAGCGCCACCGCCCGGCCGAACTCCGCGGCCGTGTCGGCGACCTCCACGTGGGGTGAGGCCAGCCAGCGGATCGCCGGCAGGTCCGTGGCGACCACCGGGAGCCCGGCCGCGAGGTACTCCAGCGTCTTCAGCGGGAAGCTGCCCTCGTTGAAGCGGGAGTGCGTGTAGGGGACGATCCCCACGTCGGCGTGGGCCACCACGGCGGGCAGGTCCTCGAAGGCGCGCGGGCCGGTCCACTGCACGTTCGGCAGGGCGAGCAGCGCGTCGAACGCCGCGCTCGCAAAGCGTGGGCTCCGCGGTCCGACGAGGAGCAGCGAGACACCCTCGTCCGCGACGGCCCGGAGGCAGTCGACGTCGAGCCGGTCGTTCAGGGTGCCCATGAGGAACGCGATCGGCCGCGGCAGGCGGACGGCCGGGTCGCCGTCCGGAAGGGGCCCGCCGAAGAGCCCGGCGTCGCAGCCGAACGGGATCAGGTGGAGGGTGCGGCCGGGGGACTCCAGCGACGCCGCCACCGTCGGGTTCGCGGCGATGATCGCGTCGGCCGCGGCGCTCAGCCGCCGCTCGGCCCGCGCCAGGAGCGCGGGGCTCACGCCGACGAGCGGACCCATGCCGACGAAGTCGTCCTGGGCCCAGTAGACGCGCGTGCGGGCCGGGACCCGGTCCATCGTGGGCGCCAGCACGTTCGCGTCGAGGTACGCCTGCACGGTCCCGCCCGTGTGCCGCAGGGTCCGCCGGACCTGATGGGCCACCACCGCCCGGTTCAGGTCGGCGACGCCGGGCCTGCTGCCCGCCGGGAGTCCCTCGGGGGACAGCCGGAGCACCCGGTCGGCCACCTGGCGGACCCGCTCGTCGAGCCGCGCGCCTCGCAGCCCGTGCACCCGGGCGCGGGCGAGGACCGACGCCGCGGGATCGACGTACAGCACCGGGGCGTGGGCGGAGAGCGCGACGGCGAGCTGGTGGTCGGCCATCCGTGCCTCGTCCCAGCTGTTGGCGGCGGCCAGCACGACGACGTCCTGACCGGCCCAGAGACCGGCGTACGGCGGGGCGGTCATCCGTCGGCCTCCACGGGTGCCGGGATCGCGGCCCCCGTGTCGTCCCAGATGTTGCCCTCCCACACGTTCCCGTCGGCGGCCCAGGCCGCGACGGGGCCGTAGTAGCCGCCGTTGGGGAAGAAGATGCGGGCGATCCGGTTGTCCGTGACCCTGATGTCGCGCGCGGTGGCCCCCAGGCCCGGGTTCGCGCCGCCGTAGATCGTGTAGCCGCCGCCCGCGAGCAGGTTGTCGGCGATCACCCGGTTCTCCTGCGGCCCGAAGTCCTGGAAGAGGCTCACGGCGTCGGTCTGCTCGTACGGGTTGAAGATCGTGTTGTGGCGGATCTCCAGCAGGTGCACGCCCGCGTTGCTCGTGGTCCCGTTGACGTGGTCCCCGTCGACGAGCCCGAGGTCGTGGATGTAGTTGTCCTCGATGAGGCCGGCGTCGATCTGCACGCCGGTCGAGGCGTAGCGGATCTCGTTGCGCAGGACCCGGATCCCGGTGGTGTCGGAGAAGATGTCCTTGATGGCGACCCCGAGCCGCTCCGGTCCGAGGGCCTCGCCGCCGGCGATCTCGTTGTCGCGGATCGTGACCCGGTGCGCCCGTCGCAGCGAGATCGCGATGGTGTCCCCACTGGCCAGGATCAGTGAGTTGCTGATCGTGACGTCGGGCGCGACGACGTCCAGTCCCAGGTGGGTCTGCTTCCGGTCGAAGACCGCGCCGGGGCCGTCGATCTCGATCCAGCCGCGCGGGTCGTAGTGCCAGCCCGGTCCGCTGGTCACGTCCTGGGGCACCCGGAGCAGCGGGCCGGGTGCGATCCCGGTGTTGGTCGCGTCGGGGTAGCCGCACGCGTGGGGCGCCGTCGCACAGTCCAGCGGGACCTGCGGGGCCGACGCCGTGGCGGCGCGGGGCGGCGGCGAGTCCACACCGCACCCGGAGAGGAGCAACGTCACCGCGGCGAGGAGGCCGGTGAGGCTCGTCAGCACGGTCGGGCCGGCCATCGCTCCGGGCCGGTCAGGCACGGGGTTCCCCGGTGCGCACCACCTGCCAGAGGGCGCCGGTGATGCCCAGGACGAGGAACAGCATCCCGCCGGACATGGGGAAGGCGAGGCCGTCGAAGAGAGCGAGGCTGCACAGCGCCGCGCACACGCTCGCGGCCAGTGCCTGCCCCAGCTGGGCCAGCACCGGGTCGGTCGTCCGCCGGCGGGCCAGCACGCCGCAGGCGACGGCCACGCAGAGCAGTGCCAGGAACGCCGCGAGGCCGACGGCGCCCACCTCGATCAGCAGTCCGAGCAGCTGGTTGTCCAGGATCCGGTAGCTGGGCAGGAAGGTCGCGAAGCCGCGGCCGACCAGCGGGCTCATCTGGATGTAGTCCCACGCCATCGCGTAGGAGCTCGTCCGGGACTGGGCGCTGGTGTCGCCGCCGATGTCGGTGAACAGGCTCAGCAGGCTCCGGAAGACGCCGGGCTCCACCACGAGCACGACCGCGTTGAGGGCCGCCACCCAGGCGAAGGCGGACCTGCGCACGGCCGGCGTCCAGGCGACGCCGAGGACGGCGAGGCCCACGAAGGCGGAGATGAGCGCGGACCGCGAGATGGACAGCGGGATGGCCACGCCGAGGGCCACGACGGGGTACCACCGTCGGAGGGGCGAGCGCCCGCGGTCGGACATGGCCAGCGCGACGGCCACCGGCAGGATCATCGTGATGACCGCACCGAACTCGATCGGGTGCAGCGCGGTCGCCTCGGGCCTGCTGAACCCCTCCCGGGTCCCCAGGGCCACCAGCGCGCCGTTCGCCCGCAACCCGGGGATCCTGAGCTTGTCGACGATCTGCTGGTGAGTCGCGAACTGGGCCACACCGAGGGTCGCGAGCGCGCCACCAGCACAGGCCAGTCGCCGGCACAGGACGACCAGCCGGCGAGGGTCCGGGATCCCGTCGTTGGCTACCAGGAGGACACCGCCCCAGCCCACCAGGCCCACCATCGCGATCTGGGCGGTCGAGAACTCCGGCGAGTCGATCGGGCGCACCATCGCCGCGACGTAGCTGACGCCGAAGGCCCCGGCGACGACGAAGTACGCGATCCGCAGTGGCTGCGCCCTCGTGCCGGGCTCGGTCCGGGACAGCTGGTGCCACGCCCACCAGCCGGCCAGCAGCAGCGCGACGATCGTCGCCGGGGCCCCGACGCCCGCCAGCGGACCGACCACGAGCCGGGCGGGGATGCACGTCAGCGCGACGAGGTAGATCGTGAGGGCCGTGACGCCGTCCGCGCGGGACCTGACCGACAGGACACGTCGAATCGTCGTGTCCGGGGCCGTGGTCCGGACGGCCTCAGGCACCTGAGCCGACCTGGATTCTCCGACGGGGGTCCGGCTCGTCGGCGTCGTCGGGCTCGTCGATCCCGTCGGGGATCTCCAAGGGTCCGACTCGCGTCCCGGACAGGTCGTCGTGCGGTCCCGGCTCGGGCTCCTCCGCCTGCTCGGCACGCTCCAGCCGGTCGGCCTTCCTGCGTCGGTAGCGGCGGACCAGGGAGTCCCAGGCCGCGATGAGCAGGCTCTGCAGGAACAGCGACCCCACGAGGACCACGGCGATCAGCTGGAACCGGACCTTCTGGTCGGGCTTGGGCACGGCGTCCTTGGAGACGACGAAGGCGTCGATCCGTGACTTGTCCGGCACGGCGAGGTCGTCCTGGAGCTGCGCGAGGTTGGCGGGGATCTCCGCCTGCACCGCCCGGGTCAGGTCGACGGCTGCCGCGGCGGTCGGGGCCTTGATCGTCACCACGAGCATGGGGGCGCTGGTGGTCCAGTCGTGCGAGACCTCGTAGTCGCCCAGCGGGGCCTGTGCCTTCACCGCCGCCCGGGTGTCGTCGGAGTTGCTGACGCGGATGAGGACGTCGGCGGCCTGGCCGAGGTTGCCGAGGTAGAGGTAGGGGTTGCCGCCCTTGACGACCGAGGAGTCGGGCGGCAGCAGCACGATGTTGGCCTGGGTCGTGTACGACGGCTTCAGGTGCGAGCTCGCGAGCGCGCCCAGTCCTCCCGCCACCAGGAAGGCCAGGATGGTCAAGATCCAGTGGCGACGCAGGCAGGAACTGAAGTCGTGAAGGTACACGCGGGATCCCCCTCGCACGCCCCCAACGGACAGGGGCACTCCCCACCAATGTAGGTCGCACGGCCGGTGTGTCCCGGCCCTTGCGGACATCGGGACGGTACTTCCCCGATATTGGTGAGGGACCTCGTGTTCTCCCTGTCCGCGCGGTCGGACGTGGCCTGATGGGGTCGACAGGGGCAGGAGGACCGGTGACCACCTGGGACGTG
This sequence comes from Nocardioides ginsengisegetis, assembly GCF_014138045.1. NCBI lineage: Bacteria > Bacillati > Actinomycetota > Actinomycetes > Propionibacteriales > Nocardioidaceae > Nocardioides > Nocardioides ginsengisegetis. The sequence continues at coordinate 3,045,068 of NZ_JACGXA010000001.1, read as the reverse complement.
ATGCGCGCGCTCGGCCGACTGTGGTTCGTGACGTTCTCGCTGCTCGTGCTCGTGGCCATGGCGGTCGTCCACGTGGAGACCCGGCCCGGTATCTACTGGGCCCAGTCGAAGGTGCAGTTCTTCGTCTCCACCGCCTCGGCGCCCAACCGCCTCGAGCGGTCGGACCCCGACCTGGTCGCCACCGCGGGACTGGTCGAGCGCCTGGTGACCGGGGCCGTGCGGGAGTCGCCCAGCGCCGGAAGCGTGACGCTGCCCGGCCAGGGTGTGCGGCACGGCTCCGCGGTCGTCCTCCCGAACACCGGGGGCCAGTGGGCCAGCAACTTCTCCTCCAGCGTGCTGTACATCGAGGCCGTGGGGCCGAGCGTGAGCGACGTGCGCAAGCAGATCGAGGAGCGGGTCCGCGCCATCGTCTCGACGCTGCGGACGCTCCAGGTCGGAGCCGGGGTCGACGAGCGGAACATGATCACGGTCGCGGCCACGCCGAGGCATCCGGACGTGCAGTACCGGGGGATCCGCACCCGCCGGGCCGTCGCGTCCTCGGCGGTGCTGGGGATCGGGATCACGATCTTCCTCACGGTGTCCCTGGACCGCTGGTTGAGCCGCCGCAGGCGCCTGGTCGGGCTGCGCTGACCGGGAGCCCGCCGTCGGGGTCGGTCAGCGGGGGAGCAGGGTGCCCGCGAGGCCGAGCTCGGCCGGGCGCCGGCCCGGCCGCAGGATCATGCCCAGGATCGGCCAGGCCGCTCGTTCGCCACGCAGCCCGCGCAGCGCGATCCGGCCCACGGTGGCGGCGTAGTAGAGCCAGCTCGGCACCGGGCCGTGCCGGCGGCTGAAGAACCGGACCTGGTTGAGCGCCTGCATCGCGTGTGTCCGGTTGCTGCGGCCCGAACCGCCCCCCACGTGCATCGCCCGCGCGGCCGGTTCGAACACCGTCAGGTGACCGCGCTCGCGGGCCCGCACGCAGAAGTCCGTCTCCTCGGAGTAGAGGAAGAACGACTCGTCCCAGGGGCCGACTTCGTCGAGACAGGTGCGGCTGACCAGCATGACCGCGCCCGTCGCCCAGTCCACCGGGTGCCGGCGCTCGTAGTCGGCCGGGCCGGCGACGTGCTCGGACAGCGCGGGGTGACCGGTCGAGGCGAGGCCCAGGTTGCGCAGCAGGGTGGGGTCGCGGCGCAGGGACGGCTGGACCTGTCCGTCGCTCGTCTCGAGGAGGGGCACCACGATGCCCGCGCCGGTGGCCACAGCGGCCTCGACCAGGGCGGTCACGGAGCCCGGGCGCAGGACCACGTCGGGGTTCGCGATGAGCAGGTAGGGCGCGTCGGTGCCGGCGGCGGCGAGGTTGATCCCGGCGGCGAACCCGCGGTTGGCGGCACGGACGAGCGTGCAGTCGCCGCGCCGCTCCACCAGGGCCACCGTGCCGTCGGTCGAGCCGTTGTCCACCACGAGCGTGCACGGGGTGAGCCCTGCGCAGGCAGCCGGGATCGAGTCCAGCAGCGCGCCCACGTGGTCGGCGCTGTTGTAGGTCACCACCCCGATCGCGACGTCCGCCCTCATGACTGGGGACTCTACGAGCAGTTCGGCGTCCAGCACCGGAGGACGCCGATAGCCTCGGGCGCATGGCAAAGCTGCTCCTGCTTGCCCCCGACTGCGACGGGACCGACGTCGGCGAGGCCTGGGTGACCATGCAGTGGGTACGCCGCGTGGCGGCCCGCCACGACGTGACGGTCCTGGTCCAGCGCAAGCGGGACCGGGCCTCGGTGCTGCCGCAGCTGCCCGGGGTGCGTGTCGTCGAGTGGGTCCAGCCACCGTTGCTGGGCCGCTTCGAGCGCCTCAACAGCCTGCTGAAGCCGGGCTACGTCGCCTACTACGTGCGGGCGGCCCGGTGGCTCCGGGCGGCCGGTCGGCGCGGTGAGCGGTTCGACCTCGCGCACCAGCTCTCGCCCGTGGCGATGCGCTATCCCAGCCCGCTCGCGGGCGGCGGGACGCCGTACCTCCTGGGACCCGTGGGTGGCAGTCTGGCCTCGCCGCCGGCCTTCCACGACGAGGAGGGTGGCATGCCGTGGTTCAGCGGCCTGCGCGCCCTCGACGGCCTGCGGCTGCGCCGCGACCCGCTGCTGCGACGGAGCTTCGCGTCGGCCGCCTGCGTGATCGGGATCGCCGACTACGTCCGGGAGATGCTCGACGGTGTCCCGGTCCGCCGGTTCGAGCAGATGAGCGACACCGGCGTCGACGCGCTCCCGCCGGCCGTCGACCGCTCGGGCCGCCCGGGCCCGCTCCGCCTGCTCTTCGTGGGCCGGGTGATCCGGACCAAGGGCGTCCGCGACGCGGTGCGTGCCCTCGCCCTCGCCGACGACCGCGAGCACGTCGACGCCGTCCTCGACGTCGTCGGCGAGGGCTACGACCGCGTCGAGTGCGAGCGGCTCGCGCAGTCCCTGGGGGTGGGCGACCGGGTCACCTTCCACGGCCGGGTGCCGCACGAGGAGGTGGGGGGCTTCTACGAGCGGGCCGACGTGTTCCTGTTCCCGAGCTACCGCGAGCCCGGGGGGATCGTCGTCGCCGAGGCGATGGCGTGGGGGCTCCCGGTCGTGGCCTGCAACGCCGGCGGCCCGGCCAGCACGCTCGACGACAGCACCGGCATCCGCGTCGACGCACGCTCTCCTGACCAGTACGCCGAGGACCTGGCCGGCGCGGTCGCCCGGCTGGCCCGGGACCCCGGGCTGCGCGCGCGGCTCGGCGCCGCGGCGCGCGCGAGGGTCGAGGAGACTGCGCTGTGGGACCGCAAGGTCGACTGGCTCGACGGCCTCTACCGCGAGCTCATCGGCTGACCGGGTCCCCGCCCGCGGCACCGGTGGCACGGGTGCCGAGCTGTCCGATGCGGAGCCGGCGCCGCAGGCCGCGCTGGGTCGAGTCGGCGACGGCGAGCGGCAGCTCGCGCAGCGCGGGTCGGGAACGGGTGAGGGCCGTCAGGACGCGGGCGGAGCGGGTGCGCGGGTGCAGCCACGGCGCCGGCTCGCCGAGTGCCTGCTCGTGCGCCCGCGCGACCTCGAGGTAGGGACCGGCCTCGGCGTGGACGCGCTCCCACCACAGCCGGGCGCGGCCGAGGGCTCCGCCCGACGTCCGGTCGGGGATCGACCACGGCTTGCTCCCCATGGCGTGGACGAGGACCGGCAGGCTGCCGCCGAGGCGGACCCGTTCCCGCACGGTCAGGCCCGAGGGCCCGTAGCACTGCGCGATGTCCACGCCGCGGCGCAGCTGGCGCACCCGGACGTCGCGGAAGCCCTGGGAGCCCAGCAGCCCGGTCAGGGTGTCCTGGTCCCCCCAGAAGTGCAGCGGCCGCTCGTGCGCGGGGAGCAGCTGTGCGGCGGCGTACGCCTCGCTCGCCATCTGCGCGGCCCAGGCCTCCAGCAGCGTGCGGTGCGCCGGGGTGACCGAGACGAGGCCGGTGTTGACGGTCGCCGCGAAGACCCGCCCGACCGGCAGCCCGAGCCCCGATGTGCGCAGCGAGGTGCCCTGCTGGTGGCCCCAGTGGTACTCCTCGGTGGCGACCAGCTCGTCGGGACCGGCGCCGGCGAGCAGCTCGCCCAGGTCTCCGTTGAGGACCACGTCGCTGTCGATCCACGTCGCCCGCTCCGCGCCCCCGTCGAGGGCGGCCAGCAGGACCGCCGGCTTGACGCCCCATCCCGACCCGGTGATGCCGGTCCGGTCGGTGCGCACCTCGAGGAGGGGGACGGTCCGCGACCAGGCGAGGAACGCCTCGGGCGCGTCGGGCACCCAGACCAGCACCGGCAGGTCGGGGCTGTGGTGCCGCACGCTCAGGACGGTCAGCTTGAGGCCGACCAGCGAGTCCGCCCGGTCCTCGTACATGACCGCGATCATGGGGTCCATCCTGCCCGACCCCGGGCGTGCGCGCCGGGGGTCGAGGCAGGTGGTGCTGGTGCGGGCCGCCTCAGCGGACGGGGTCGCCGGAGCCGTCCCAGACGTTGCCGGAGAACTCGTTGCCCGCCCCGTGGTCCTCGAAGTGGGCGACGGGGCCGTAGTAGCCGCCCCGGCGGAACAGCGTCCGGGTGAACCGGTTGTCGGTGATCCGGATGTCGTGCGTGGTGCCGTAGCCGCCCTCCCCGCCGTAGACGGAGTAGCCGCCGCCGCCGAGCAGGTTGTGCGAGATCACCCGGTTGGCCTCGAGGCCGAAGTCCTGGAACAGGCTCACCGCGTCGGTCTGCTCGAACTGGTTGAGGATCGTGTTGTCGCGCACGGTCATCGGCACGGTCGAGCCGTTGCTGGTGAGGCCGTTGACGTGGTCGCCGTCGGCCAGTCCGAAGTCGTGGATGTAGTTGCGGGCGATCAGCCCGGACCCCACCTGGATGCCCGTCGACGACCACTTGATCTCGTTGCCGACCAGCTTCAGGTCGCGGATGTCGCCGTAGATGTCACGGATCGCGCAACCCAGTCGCTGCGCGGGCGAGGTCCCTCCACCGCGGATCAGGTTGCGTCGCACGACGACGCCCTCGGCGTGGCGCAGCTGCACGGCGTACTTGTCGCCGGGCACCGCCAGGACGGAGTCCTCGACCACGGCGTTGTCGCCGCTGATGCTGAGCTGCAGCGAGGTGCGGATCCCGCGGACCACGGCGTCGGCGCCGTCGACCTCGATCCAGCCGCGGCTGTCGACGTGCCAGCCGGGGCCGTGGGTGATGTCGCCCGGCACGTCGCGCAGGGTCACGTCCCGGCGCGGACCGGTGTTGGTCCGGTCGGCGAAGCCGCACAGGTGCGGGCTCCAGGCACAGCCGGCCCTGGACGTCACGGTGACGACGGGGCTGCGCAGGGGGCCGGCGCCGTCGGGGCGGAACACGGCGCGGAGGGCGTGGTCACCGACGTGGCGGAGCCGGGGCATCTCCACGCGGACGCCGGACGCGCCGGCGGCGACCGGTGCGGACGCCACGACGGAGCCGTCGCGGCGGACCACGACCCGGCCGGCCGGTGCGCCGTCGGGGAGGTGGACGCGCGCGACGACCGGCACCACGTTGGACACCTGCCGCCGGACGGCGAGGGTCACCCCGCTGCTCGCGGCAGCGGTGCTCGCGGAGGCGGGCACGGGCCCGGACGGTGCCGCGGCGTGGGCGGCGGGGACGACGAGGGCTGCGAGCGACGCCGAGGTGAGGGCGGCGCCGAGGACGGTCTTGATCTGAGGCACCGGCCGGACGGTATCGGGCCACGATGAACTCCGGGCCCGAGGTGACCGGCCCCTCGGCGCCATTGGCCCAGTGACCCAACATGGGGAAATGCGGGCCGCTCCGCCCCGCCGGCGCGACCCGGGTGCGACGGTCGGGGGCATGATCCGCTCGCGCGAGGCGGCCCGGCGAACGCTGGCGCCCCTGGGACTGTTGCTGCCGCTCTCGTGGGCCCGGAGCAGGCCGCCCGGACGGCTCCGTGCAGCGTGCCTCTTCCTCCTCGACCTGCGCTTCCGCTACTTCGTCCGGCTCTTCGACGAGGCCGAGACCCACTACGGGTTCAGGGTTTTCGGTGGCTCGACCGCCGACTACATCCAGCGCCGTCTCTACGTCTTCGGCTTCTGGGAGCGCGACCTCTCGGAGTGGCTGAAGGACCAGCTCCGCCCCGGGGACGTGTTCCTCGACGTGGGCGCCAACATCGGCTACTTCTCCCTCCTCGCCTCGCGCGTCGTCGGCCCGACCGGCAACGTGCTGGCGTTCGAAGCCATACCGTCAGTGGCCCAACAGCTCGAGGTGAACCTGCACCGCAACAATGTGGGCAACGTCACCGTCGTCCGGTCGGTCGTCTCGGACGTGCCCGGCCTGGTCGAGGTCTTCCGCGGCCCCGAGGACAACTCGGGTGCGTCCTCGACCGTCCCGGGCGCCGGGTTCAGCTCGGAGGGCCGGGTGGAGGGCGTGCGGCTCGACGACCAGCCCATCGACGCGTCCCGGGTCCGGGGCGTCAAGATCGACGTCGAGGGAGACGAGCTCCGGGTGCTGCGCGGGTCCGCGCGGCTGCTCGGCGAGATGCCCCCCGGGTCCTGGGTGGTGGCCGAGGTGAGCCCCCAGCGCCTCCTCGAGCGCGGCTCGAGCAGCGCCGACCTGATGGGCTTCATGGCCGGCCTGGGCTTCTCGGCATGGGCGATGCCCAACGACTACACGACTCTGGGCGCCGCCCGCGGCGGCATCACGCAGCCGTTGCGGCCGATCACCGAGGTGCTTGACCGCCAGCAGGACGTGCTGTTCCGCAAGGTCGGCTGACCGCCCCCTCAGCGGGGGGCGAAGTCCGGAAGCCGGTCGCCGAGCCCCAGGAGGGACTCGATCGCGGCCCGGCAGCGCGGCACCGCCCGACCATCGCCGTACGGGTTCACGGACCGCGCCATGGCGTCGTACGCCGTGTGGTCGGTCAGCAACGTGCTGACCGACTCCACGATCAGCTCCTCGTCGGTGCCGACGAGCCGGACGGTACCGGCGTCGACGGCCTCGGGTCGCTCGGTGGTCTCGCGCAGCACCAGGACGGGCTTGCCCAGGCTGGGGGCCTCCTCCTGCACGCCCCCGCTGTCGGTGAGCACCACCCGGCACGAGTCCATGGCGAAGGCGAAGTCGCTGTAGGACAGCGGCGCCGTGATCGTCACGTTGGCCATGCCGTCGAGGGGTGGGAGCAGCACCTCGCGCACGACCGGGTTGAGGTGCGCGGGCAGCAGGAACTGCACGTCGGAGAACTCCTTGGCCAGCCGGGCCACGGCCTGCGCCGTGCGCGCCATCGGCTCGCCCCACGACTCCCTGCGGTGGCTGGTGACCAGCACCGACGGCCCCTCGGCCAGCACCGACAGGGCCGGGTCCTCGAGTGGCAACCGACGCGCCACGACCCACAGCAGCGCGTCGATGACGGTGTTGCCCGTGACGACCACGTCGGCGGGGTCGGTGCCGTCGTGGAGCAGGTTGGCCCGCGAGACCGGCGTGGGCGCCAGGTGCAGCGTGGTCAGCTGCGTGGTCAGCCGGCGGTTCATCTCCTCGGGGAACGGGTCGTAGGGGTTGCGGGTCCGCAGGCCGGCCTCGACGTGCACGACCGGCACCTGCTCGTAGAACGCCGCCAGCGCCGCGACGAACGACGTGGTCGTGTCGCCCTGGACGACCACGAGGTCGGGCCGCACGGCGCGGAGCACGTCGGTGAGCCCGGCCAGGACACGGTGGGTCACCTCGTGCAGCTGCTGCCGCGGCGCGATCACGTCGAGGTCCACCTCGGGGACGATGCCGAAGAGGTGGTTGACCTGGTCGAGCATGGCCCGGTGCTGGCCGGTCACGACGGTGACCGCCTCCACGTCGCGGGTGGCCCGCAGCTCGGCGACCAGCGGGGCCAGCTTGATCGCCTCGGGGCGGGTCCCGTAGACGACCATCACGGTGCGCGTCCTCATGGCTACCGCCACAGTCCCCGGGTGTCGTAGACGACCTTGCCCGCCAGCCGCGACCGGCTCAGTGAGCGGAAGTGGTCGTGGTCCACCAGCAGCACGACGATGTCCGCGTCCGCGATCGCGTCGCTGGCCGCCTGAAGCCGCACGTTGCCCAGGAGCTCCAGCTCCGGGGGCAGGTGGTCGACCAGCGGCTCGGACACCCGGAGGTCCAGGCCGGGCAACGCTCGGGCGATGTCGGCGACGATGTCGACCGCCGGGCTCTCGCGCAGGTCGTCGACGTTGGCCTTGTAGGCCAGGCCGAGGCAGGCGACCGTCGGGTCGCGGAACCGGCCGCACTTCTTGGCGACCTGCTCGGCCACGTGGTGCGGCCGGGCGTCGTTGACGTCGCGGGCGGCCCGGATCAGGGGCGACTGCAACGGTGCCGCGCCGACGATGAACCACGGGTCCACCGCGATGCAGTGGCCGCCGACACCGGGCCCGGGGGTCAGCACGTTGACCCGAGGGTGGTGGTTGGCCAGCTTGATGACCTCCCACACGTCGAGCTCGAGGGTCTCGCTGATGAGGGAGAGCTCGTTGGCGAAGGCGATGTTGACGTCGCGGTAGGCGTTCTCGACCAGCTTGGCCATCTCCGCGCTGGCCGCGTCGCTCAGCACGATCTCGCCCTGGCAGAACACCCGGTAGATCTCGGCGGCCCGCTGGGCGCACCGCGGGGTGATGCCGCCGACGACCCGGTCGTTGGTGACCATCTCGACCATGATCCGGCCCGGCAGCACGCGTTCGGGGCAGTGGGCGACGTACACGTCCGGGACGCCCTCGGAGCTGTGCGGCAGCACCAGGTCGGGTCGCAGCTCGGCGAGCCACTTGCTCACCCCGAGCGTGGTGCCCGGGGGCGAGGTGGACTCCAGGATCACGACCTCCCCGCCGTGCAGTCGCGGGGCGATCTGCTCCACGGCGGCCCGCACGTAGTGCAGGTCGGCGAGGTGGTCGTCGGCGAAGGGCGTGGGCACCGCGATGATGTAGGCGTCGGCGTCGGGGGTCTCCGTGGTGGCGGTGAGTCGCCCCATCGCGACGGCGCCGCTGACGGCGGTGGACAGCTCCGGTTCCACGAAGGGGACCCGGCCCTGGGAGACGGCCGCGACCGTGGCCTCGTTGACGTCGACGCCGATGACGTCGATCCCGCGGGTGGCGAGGGCCGCGGCGGTCGGGAGCCCGATGTACCCGAGCCCGATGATCGCGACCCTGCCGGTGAAGATCTCGTTCATGAGGCCCTCCGGTGGTGGTGTGGTGTGCCCGGACGCAGGGGGCGCGGATACGCCCGCCGGGGGTGGAGCAGCTCCGCCGCCACGAGGACGAGGAAGGCCGAGTTGGTGACGAGGTAGCGGCGCCAGAGCCGGCGGGGCTCCTGGAGCACGCGATAGGCCCACTCGAGGCCGTGCCGCTGCCAGGCGAGCGGGGCGCGGCGCGTGACTCCGGCGAGGACGTCGAAGGAACCGCCGACGCCGTGCAGGACGGGGACGTCGAGCTGGTCGCCGTAGCGCGCCAGGAAGATCTCCTTGCGCGGGGTGGTCATGCCGAGGAACAGCATGTCGGGGTGCGCACCCGCGATCGCGAGGGCGACCCAGGCAGCCTCCTCCGGGCGGTAGTAGCCGTCGCAGCTGCCGGCCACGACCGCCCCGGGGTAGCGGGTCGCGATCTCCTGCTCGACGCGGGACAGCACGGCCGGCGTGGCGCCGAGCAGGTAGACCCGGAGGCGCTGCCGGTCGGCCAGGGCGAGCAGGGACTCGAACAGGTCGATCCCGGTGACCCGCTCGGGCAGGGGGCGTCGCAGGATCCGGCTGGCCCACACCACCGACTGGCCGTCGGCGAGGAGCACGTCGCACTCGAGCAGGGAGTCGCGCAGCACCTGATCGGCCTTGAGCTTGGCGACCTTCGCTGCGTTGACGACGCCGATCAGGAGCCGACGCCGGGTGGAGATCGCCTCCTCGGCCATCGCCACCACCTCGGGCAGGGTGACCGGGTCGACCTCGAGGCCGAAGAGCAGCCTCGGCGGCAGGGTGTCAGTCATGGCAGGCCTCCTCCTGGGTACGTCGTGGGAGCCAGGCGTGCAGCAGCCAGCCCAGCTCGTAGGGGCGGCACTCGTGGTCGACCCGGGTCGCGGGCAGCCACCGGTCCACCCCACGGAGTTGGAGGCCCGGCCTCAGCGACGTCGTCGCGGCCGCGAGCCCCCGGGCGGCCTTGGGCGGCTCGCGGCGACCGACCTTGCGCCACACGAGCCCGAAGCGCTCCGAGACGAGCTCCTCGACGACCTCGGGGTGCCGGTCCAGCCATCGGAGTCCGTGGGCGACCGCGGGACGGTGGTCGGCACCGCCCGCCTCGAGCAGGTCGAACAGCACCATCGGGGCCATGGCGTGCTGGTGGACGCTGTAGACCGGGTAGCGCTCGACCACCGAGCCGTCGCGCGCGTCGTAGTGCCACCACCACTGGCCTCCCGCGCCCTGGTGGTCGACGAGCCGTTGGGCGGTGTGGTCGGCGGCCTCGAGCATGGTCGCGTCGCCGGTGAGGACCGAGGCCCGGGCCAGCGCCTGCACCGGATAGACCTGGTCGGCGAAGCTGCCGACGTGGGCGCGCCAGCGGGGGCCGCCGCCGAGGACGTGCGGGTGGATCCCGTGATCGCCGTGGTGCCCCAGGAGTCGGGCCGCGGCGCGGTCGACGAGGTGGTCGGTGTCGGCGAGCGGGTTGGCTGCCACGGCGGCGGTGAGCAGCCAGGACAGGTCGACGGCCGCGATCGGGGCGTGCCCCCCGAGCAGGAGCTCCAGCCGCTCGACGAGGGAGTGGGCGTACTCGCCGGCCACCTCGGCCAGCGCCCACGTGCTCAGTGCGACGGCCCCCGGGTCGGTCCCGTGCGCGGCGTGCCCGGCGGCGAGGCGGGCCACGTCGGCCGCGGTGCGCCCGCCGAGGACCGCACGCTGCCGCTCCACGGGAAGGGTGGCCAGTCCGAGCGCCGCGATGGCGGCGTACCGGGTGTTGGTGCCCTCGCGGCGGACCCGCACCCCCTCGGCTCCCGGCAGCCCGCGCACGGTCTGCGCGAACTCGCCAGTCTCCGGGAGGTACGCCGTCGCCAGCCCGGCCGGGGCCAGGCCGACGAGCCGCTCGACCAGCGCGGTCGCGCCGCGGTCGACGGCGTCCAGGGATGCGAGCTGGGTCATCGCCGCACCACCGCCGGTGACCAGGCCTGCTCGATGAGCAGGTGCGGGCGGGCGTTGGCGCGGGCGTCGATGCGCCACACGTCGGTCACGCCGGCCTCGTGCTCGCGCGCCAGCCCGTAGAGGAGGGTGTCGTCGTCGAGCCACTCGACCTGGTCGTCGACGCTGGCCGTCTCCCGGCGCAGCACCTGCTCGTGGTTGGTGACGAGGTCGAGCACGCCGATCGACCAGTGCGGCAGCCCGGACCCCGGCGCCCGCACCTTGTAGGCGATGCGGGTGCCGTCGGGCGAGACCGAGGGGCACTCGGCGTTCGTCCGCAGGGTCCGCAGCGTGCGGCTGGGCAGGTCGCCGCGCACGAGGTAGGTGCGGCCGCCCGTCGCGACCGTGGCGTAGAAGGTCCGGTCGTCGACGAAGGTGACGCCCCAGATGTTGCGGTCCGCCGGCTGGCTGTCGTGGCCGTCGATCAGGAGGTGGAACTTCTCGAGGTCGCCGTAGCTGGTGCCGTCGACGTGCCGGATCTCGGTGCTGGTCGAGAAGCCGGTCTGCATGTAGGAGTGGCCGGCCACGAAGGTCGTGGTCGCCACCAGCGACCCGTCGGGCGAAAGTCGGGTCCGGCTCGGGAGGCCGGGCAGCGCGATCTTGTCGGTCACCTTCCAGTGCCGGTCAAGCTCGAGCAGGTCGTAGCGGGTGACCACACCCCGTTTGGTCTGCAGGCACGAGGCGCCGGTCCTGGTCGCGTCGAGGCGGTCGCACGCCAGGTCGGTGAAGGCCCGGGGGCCGCCCGGGTCGTCGAGCGCGACCATCGCCACGACGCCGTACTTGCTGTCCACCCCCGTGTGCCGGAAGACGATGCGTGGGCCGTCGGCGATGCGGCCCTCGGGCACGCTCGCGACGACCGGCGCCGCCGTGTGCAGCGAGTGGTAGCGCGCGGCGTCACCGAGGACGTAGGCCGCCACCGTGCCGACGACGGCGAGGGCCACGGCGACGAACGCGACGGCGCGGCCGTTGGGGCTCAGGATGCGGCGCAGGACGGGGCTCACGGGGTCGCTCCCGTGAGGACCGGCCGGTCGAGGCCGCGCAGGGCGAGGTGGGCGGCCGGCAGGGCGGCGCCGAGCACGGTGGCGACGACGACGAGGGCCGTGGCCGGGCCCAGCGCGAACCACAGGATCCCGAAGCCGGCCGAGGACGCCATCCGTGCGACCGCGACCGTCGACTGTGCGGCAGCGATCCCGCTGGCCCGGACTGCCGGGTCGACGATCCCGCCGGCCAGGGCCGCGACGACGCCGTCGGTGGCGGCGTAGAACGTCCCGAGCAGCGCCAGCGCCGCCAGCGTGGAGGTGGTGCTGGTCATCGGCCCGGCCACGACGAGGTACGCCGCGGCGAGGGCGACGTGACCGCCCACGACCACCCGGGCCCGGCCGACCCGGTCGGCGAGGCGACCCAGGGGCACGGCCAGGGCGAGGTAGGCGATGTTGGTGCCGACGTACATCAGCGGGAACCAGTGCGTCGCGAAGCCGCCCCGGTCCAGGAGCGCGAGGTAGACGAAGCCGTCACCGACCGTGAGCAGGGCGAGGCCGCCGGCCACCACGAGGAGCCGGGTCAGCCGCGGGTCGGTGAGCGCCCGCCAGTGGAAGGGCTCGTGGGTCGCGTGCGCGCGCACCCGCGTCTCGCGGTCGGAGACGAGCAGGCCGAGCAGGGCGACGCCCAGCACGGCGAAGGCGAAGGAGACCAGCAGGACGGCGTGGAAGCCGTCGGGGATCCACCACAGCAGGGAGAAGGCGACCAGCGGCCCCAGGACGGCGCCGATCGTGTCGAGCGTCCGGTGGACTCCGAAGGCGCGGCCGAGCTGCTCGGGCGGGCTGGCCGCCGCGATCATCGCGTCCCGCGGCGCGGTCCGCAGGCCCTTGCCGATCCGGTCCGCGGCGATCACTGCGGAGATCGCGCCGAGGCCGGTCGCGAGGAGCAGCACGAACCGGGACACGCAGGAGATGAGGTAGCCGGCGAGCGCGACCCACTTGGGGTGGCCGCCGCGATCGGCCGCGAAGCCGCCGACGACCCGGACCAGCGAGCTGACGCCCTGGTAGATGCCGTCGACGAATCCGTAGGCCACGGTCGAGAGGCCGACGGTGGCGGTGAGGTAGAGCGGCAGGATCGCCGCCACCGACTCCGAGGAGACGTCGGTGAGCAGGCTGACCATGCCGAGGGTGACCACGATGGGAGCCACCCGCCTCTTCCCGGGGACAGGGGGGCGGGCGGCTCCCGTGGCCGGACGGTCGCGCACGGACACGTACACGATCGTCAGGTCCTTCGGTCGGACAGGAGGGCGAAGACGGAGTACGTCGTCTCCCGTGCGCCTCCTGGCCGAGTCACGGTCACGGTGGCCGAGGAGCGGCCGAGGTGGAACGCCGCGGCCTCCGAGCCCGCGACCGCGCGGGTGGTGACCTCGTGGAGGCCGAGCCGCGCGAGGTGGATCCGCCACCAGCGCAGCACCGCCGAGGGGCGGCGCGACGTGCTGGCGGTCAGGGCCACCTGCAGCACGCCGTCCGACGGCGACACGCTGCTGCTGGTGATGTGCGAGCCCGGCATCGCGTGCCGGAGCAGCTGCCGGAGCGTCATCGTCGGTCGGCCGGTGCGCGGCAGTCGCGACGTCAGGGTGTCGTCGGTCGGCCCGGTCTCACGCCGCTCCGCGCCGGGGCTCTGGCCGGTCGGGGACGCCGGTGTCCCGGCCGGTGCCGGTGCTGTGCTCGTGCCCGGACTCGTTCCCGCCTCCCGGTGCCGCGCCGGCTGCCCGGCCTTGGCTCCGGACTCGACCGCCGCGCGCTCGGGACGCACGGCGGCCGAGCGCCCGGGGGTCTGGTCGTGGGCGGGCCGGGCGGGGCTCGCCGACAGGATCGTGGGCGCTGTCAGGGCCACCAGCAGGACGGCGAGCGCGGCGGCTCCGGTGCCCGTCCCGGCGACGACGAGGAAGCGCGTCACGGGCATCAGCTCTCGGTGAGTGGGGGACTGATCGCGGTCGTCGCGTGCCTCCGGTCTACAACGCCAAGTTAGGCAGCGGCCGGGGTGCCCCGACCGGCTACCGGAGGCGAATACCCAAGACAGGTGAGCGCCTCGACCGGGCCCGTCGGCGGGGCTTCGTACACTGGTCGGACACCCCCTGTCCGGACGGACCGGGGGCGCTCGTGTTGCCCCCCAAGCCGCACCCGGACCACCCAGGAGCACCCGTGCACCTCTCCGGCCTCGCCGATGCCGTCCTGACCGACCCCACGCTCGCCCAGGCGGTCGAGGACGCCCGCGGTGGCGCCGTACGTGCCCTGGACCTGACGGGCCCCGAGGCCCTCCGGCCGTTCGTCGTCGCGGGCCTGGTCCGGGCGGGTCGCACCGTCCTGGCGGTGACGGCGACCGCCCGGGAGGCGGAGGACCTGGTCAGCTCGCTGGGCGACCTGCTCGACCCGGCCGAGGTCGCCTACTACCCCAGCTGGGAGACGCTGCCGCACGAGCGGCTCAGCCCGCGCTCGGACACGGTCGGCCGACGGCTCGCGGTGCTGCGCCGGCTCTGCCACCCCGGCACCGACGCCAGCAACGGCCCGCTGAAGGTCGTCGTCGCCCCCGTCCGCTCCGTGCTCCAGCCGCAGGTCAAGGGCCTGGGCGACCTGGCGCCCGTCGAGCTGTCGCCGGGCGACACGGCCCCCCTCGACGACGTCGTACGCCGCCTCGCCGATGCGGCCTACACCCGCGTCGACCTGGTGGAGAAGCGCGGCGAGTTCGCCGTGCGCGGCGGCATCGTCGACGTCTTCCCGCCGACCGAGGAGCACCCGCTCCGGGTCGAGATGTGGGGCGACGACGTCGAGGAGATCCGCACCTTCTCGGTGGCCGACCAGCGCACGCTGGAGAAGGTCGAGCGGCTGTGGGCGCCGCCGTGCCGCGAGCTGCTGCTCACCGACGACGTGCGCCGCCGGGCCTGGGAGCTGGGCGAGGCCCACCCGCAGCTGCTGGAGCTCACCGACAAGATCTCGCAGGGCATCGCGGTCGAGGGCATGGAGTCGCTCGCGCCGGTCCTCGTCGACGAGATGGAGCTGCTCGTCGACCTGATGCCCGCCGAGACCCACGTGCTGGTGCTCGACCCCGAGCGGGCGCGCAGCCGGGCCCACGACCTGGTCGCGACGAGCGAGGAGTTCCTCGGCGCGAGCTGGGCCGCGGCCGCCGGTGGCGGGACCGCCCCGATCGACCTCGGCGCCGCGTCCTACCGCTCCATCGGCGACGTGCGCGAGCACTCCCTCGACCAGCACAAGCCGTGGTGGACGATGAGCCCGTTCGGGCTCGACGAGGTCTCGACCACCGAGACCGGGCCGCTGCGCGATTCGCTCGGCGAGGTCGTGAGCGTCGACGTCGACGTGCTGGTGGGCGCGGTGGCCAGCCGCGCGCTCTCCGCGAAGCCTGCCGAGGCCTACCGCGGCGACGTCGAGCGCGCGATCGGGGACATCGCCGGCTGGGTCAGGGACGGCTACCGCGTCGCGGTGGTCCACCCGGGTCACGGGCCGGCCCAGCGGCTGGTCGAGGCGCTGGGCGAGCGCGACGTCGCGGCCCGGCTGGTCGACGACGTCGGGGGCGAGCTGCCGACGGGCCTGGTCACGGTCACCTGCGGCGCGATGGTGCACGGGTTCGTCGACGAGGAGCGGCGGCTCGCCGTCCTGACCGGCGAGGACATCTCGGGCCAGAAGTCCTCCACCCGCGACATGCGGAAGATGCCGGCCCGACGCAAGAAGCAGATCGACCCGCTCGAGCTCAAGGGCGGCGACTTCGTCGTCCACGAGCAGCACGGTGTCGGTCGCTTCGTGGAGATGAAGCAGCGCGAGGTGGGCGGCGCGACCCGCGAGTACCTCGTCCTCGAGTACGGCGCCTCCAAGCGTGGCGGCCCGCCCGACCGGCTCTACGTCCCGGCCGACGCCCTCGACCAGGTCACGCGCTACGTCGGAGGGGAGTCGCCCTCGCTCGACCGGCTCGGCGGCGGTGACTGGACCAAGCGCAAGAACAAGGCCCGCAAGGCGGTCCGCGAGATCGCGGCCGAGCTGATCAAGCTGTACGCCGCCCGCGCCGCGACGAAGGGCCACGCCTTCGGACCGGACACCCCGTGGCAGCGCGAGCTCGAGGACGCGTTCCCCTTCCACGAGACCCCCGACCAGCTCACCACGGTCGACGAGGTCAAGGGCGACATGATGCGCACCATGCCGATGGACCGGCTGGTCTGCGGCGACGTGGGCTACGGCAAGACCGAGATCGCCGTCCGCGCGGCCTTCAAGGCCGTCCAGGACGGCAAGCAGGTGGTCGTCCTCGTGCCCACCACCCTGCTGGTCACCCAGCACCTCTCGACGTTCACCGAGCGGATGAGCGGGTTCCCGGTCAACCTCAGGGGGCTGAGCCGCTTCCAGACCGACAAGGAGGCGAAGGAGGTCATCGCCGGCCTCGCCGACGGCACCGTCGACGTCGTGGTGGGCACGCACCGGCTGCTCAACCCGGACATCCGGATGAAGGACCTCGGCCTGATCATCGTCGACGAGGAGCAGCGCTTCGGCGTCGAGCACAAGGAGCAGATGAAGCGGCTCCGCACCTCCGTCGACGTGCTGTCGATGTCGGCGACGCCGATCCCGCGCACGCTCGAGATGGCGATCACCGGGATCCGCGAGATGTCCACGATCACGACCCCGCCGGAGGAGCGACACCCGGTCCTGACCTACGTCGGCGCCTACGAGGACCGCCAGGTCATCGCGGCGATCCGCCGCGAGCTGCTCCGCGAGGGCCAGGTCTTCTTCATCCACAACCGCGTCCAGTCGATCGAGAAGTCCGCGGCGCGGATCAAGGAGCTCGTCCCCGAGGCCCGCGTCGCCACCGCCCACGGCCAGATGGGGGAGCACCAGCTCGAGCAGGTGATGCTGGACTTCTGGGAGAAGCGCTTCGACGTCCTGGTCTGCACGACCATCGTCGAGTCCGGACTCGACGTCTCCAACGCCAACACGATGATCATCGAGCGCTCCGACACCCTCGGCCTCTCCCAGCTGCACCAGCTGCGAGGCCGGGTCGGCCGGTCCCGGGAACGGGCCTACGCCTACTTCCTCTACCCGGCCGAGAAGCCGCTGACCGAGACCGCCCACGAGCGGCTCGCCACGCTCGCCCAGCACTCCGACCTCGGCGGCGGCATGGCGATCGCCATGAAGGACCTCGAGATCCGCGGCGCCGGCAACCTGCTCGGCGGCGAGCAGTCCGGGCACATCGCCGACGTCGGCTTCGACCTCTACGTCCGGCTGGTCGGCGAGGCCGTCAACGAGTTCAAGGGGACCGACGGCCCGAGCGCGGACGACATGAGGGAGGTCCGCATCGAGCTGCCCGTCGACGCCCACCTGCCCCACGACTACATCCCCAGCGAGCGGCTGCGCCTGGAGATGTACAAGCGGCTCGCCGAGGTCCGGTCCGACGACGACGTCGACCTGATCAACGAGGAGCTGCTCGACCGCTACGGCGAGCCGCCGCAGGAGGTCTCCTCGCTGCTGCTCGTGGCCCGCTTCCGGGCCCGGGCCCGCCAGGCCGGGGTCGGGGAGGTGACGATTGCGGGCAAGAACGTCCGGTTCGCGCCGGTCAGCCTGCCCGACTCACGCGTCGTACGCCTCAACCGGATGTATCCCAGGTCGATCGTCAAGACGCAGCTCGACACGATCCTCGTGCCGCGCCCGCAGACGGCAGTGGTCGGGGGTCATCCGATCACGGGGGTGGCCCTGCTTGAATGGGCCCGCGGTGTGATCGACGCCATCATCGATCCGCCCACGGACCAGCCCCCGAGCAAGGTGCCCTGACCGAGGAGAAGTCGTCGTGAGCAAGACCCGCCAGATCGTCCTGGCTGCTGTGTCGCTGGTGTTCGTGGGCACGACGTCCGGGTGCGGCGTCGCCGGCACCAGCTTCCACCCCGGCATCGCCGCCCAGGTGGGGGACGAGACCGTGACCGTGGCCGACGTGGACACGACGGCGAGCAACTACTGCTCCGCGATCGAGAGCCAGCTGGCGCAGAGCAAGCAGGTGCTCCCGCAGCACTTCCTGCGCGGCGGCGTCGCCGGGCTGCTGGCCACGGTGGCCGCGGCGAAGCAGATCGCCGAGCAGTACGGCGTCGAGGCCGGCGAGCAGTACGACCAGAAGGTCGCCAGCCTCCAGGCCGCCGTCAGCACCCTCCCGGAGGAGCAGCAGGACGCCGTGATCGCGGTGGAGTCGGCCGGCACCTACATCGACGCCATCCAGGAGGCGATCGGCGACCAGCAGGCCGCCCAGGAGGGCAAGCACTACTCCACCGCCAAGGCCGACCAGGTCGGCACCCAGGCGTTCGTGGAGTGGATGGACGCCCACGACGTGCAGATCGACCCGCAGTTCGGCATGGAGATCAAGGACGGCCAGGCCGTCCAGGCCGACACCAGCATCTCCTTCGCCGTGGGCGACTCCGCCAAGAACGGCCAGGCCGAGCAGCCCGACCAGACCTACGCCGCCGGGCTGCCCGACGCCCACCGCTGCGGCGGCTGAGCAGGCTCGCGTGCCCGCGCCGGTGCCCGCCTCGGGGGAACCCCTGCTGGAGTTCCTCGAGGTGATGCGCCGGCTGCGCGCCGAGTGCGCCTGGAAGCGCGAGCAGACCCACCGCTCGCTGGCGCGCTACCTGCTCGAGGAGACCCACGAGACCCTCGACGCGATCGACGCCGGCGCCGCGTCGGGTGACTGGGCGCACCTCGAGGAGGAGCTCGGCGACCTGCTGCTGCAGGTCTACTTCCACGCCGTCATCGGCGAGGAGTCCGGTGCCTTCACGATCGACGACGTGGCGCGCGGGATCACCGAGAAGATGCGGCGCCGCAACCCGCACGTCTTCGGCGACGCTGCCGATCGGGGGGCCGCCGCCGCCATGGACGCCGCCGACGTCAACGACGCGTGGCAGGCCGTCAAGGCGGCCGAGAAGCCCGGCGCCGCCCTCACCGACGGGATCTCGCCCACGCTGCCCGCCCTGCTCTACGCCGACAAGGTGCTCGACCGCCTGGAGCGTCGCGCCCCGCAATCGGTGGCTGAGGAGGTTGCGCAGCAACCGTCTCGAAGCCGCGATCTGGGCGACCGGCTCCTCGCGCTCGTGGCCGAGGCGCGGACGACCGGCACCGACCCGGAGCAGGCGCTGCGCGACGCCGTACGCCGGTTACTGCCCAGTCCGTGAGCCTGCTCCTGGGGCCCGGCGCCGGCGCGAGACCTCGGGGCTAGGCTGAGGCCCGCCCAGAGCACCCCTGGGCGCACCCTCGACCCAGGAGCACACCGTGGCATCCATCGAAGCTGTCGGCGCCCGCGAGATCCTCGACTCGCGCGGCAACCCCACTGTCGAGGTCGAGGTGCTCCTCGACGACGGCGCGTTCGCGCGCGCCATGGTCCCCAGCGGCGCCTCCACCGGCGCCTTCGAGGCGGTCGAGCTGCGTGACGGCGGCGACCGCTACCTCGGCAAGGGCGTCCAGAAGGCCGTCGAGGGCGTCATCACGACGATCGCCCCGGCCGTCGAGGGCCTCGCCGCCGACGACCAGCGCCTCATCGACCAGACGATGCTCGAGCTGGACGGCACGCCCAACAAGGCCAACCTCGGCGCCAACGCGATCCTCGGCGTCTCGCTCGCCGTCGCCCGGGCCGCCGCCGACTCGGCCGGCCTGCCGCTCTACCGCTACGTCGGTGGCCCCAACGCCCACCTGCTGCCGGTGCCGATGATGAACATCCTCAACGGCGGCTCGCACGCCGACTCCAACGTGGACATCCAGGAGTTCATGATCGCGCCGATCGGCGCCCCCACCTTCCGCGAGGCGCTGCGCCAGGGCGCGGAGGTCTACCACGCGCTCAAGTCGGTGCTGAAGAAGAAGGGCCTCTCCACGGGTCTCGGCGACGAGGGCGGCTTCGCGCCCAACCTCGACTCCAACCGGGCCGCGCTCGACCTGATCGCCGAGGCCGTGCAGGCGGCCGGGCTGACCCTGGGCCGCGACATCGCGCTGGCCATGGACGTCGCCGCCTCCGAGTTCTGCACAGCGTCTGATTCTGGGGCGGGCTCCTACGCCTTCGAGGGTGGCTCGAAGTCCGCCGACGAGATGACGGCCTACTACGCCGACCTCGTCGCGTCCTACCCCATCGTCTCCATCGAGGACCCGCTCGACGAGGACGACTGGGACGGCTGGAAGGCCATCACCGACCAGCTCGGCACCAAGACCCAGATCGTCGGCGACGACCTCTTCGTCACCAACGTGGAGCGGTTGCAGCGCGGCATCTCCGGCGGCCAGGCCAACGCGCTGCTGGTGAAGGTCAACCAGATCGGCTCGCTGACCGAGACCCTCGACTCCGTCGAGCTCGCGCACCGCAACGGCTACCGCTGCATGATGAGCCACCGCTCGGGCGAGACCGAGGACACCACGATCGCCGACCTCGCGGTCGCGACGAACTGCGGCCAGATCAAGACCGGCGCGCCGGCCCGGTCCGACCGCGTGGCGAAGTACAACCAGCTCCTGCGCATCGAGGACGAGCTCGGCGACGCGGCGCGCTACGCCGGTGCGAGCGCCTTCCCGCGTTATCAGTCCTGATCGGGGGAGACTTCTCCCGTGGCGGAACAGCGACGGACGAGCCGGGGTGGACCCGGCGGCAGCAGGCGACCGGGCCAGCGGGGCAACCCGCGGGCCCGGGCCGCTGTCGCACCCACCCCGGGCAGCACCGGCCCGGAGGGCCGTCGGCCGCGGCTGACCGGCCGGGCCGCGATCCTCGTGCTGGTGCTCGCGGTCCTGACCGTCTCCTACGCCTCCTCGATGCGGGCCTACGTCCAGCAGCGCTCGCACATCCAGGACCTCAAGGCGCAGATCGCCCAGCGGGAGTCGAGCATCGACGCGCTCGAGCGGGAGAAGCGCCGCTGGCACGACCCGGCCTACGTCCAGGCGCAGGCGCGCGAGCGCTTCGGCTACCTGATGCCCGGCGAGACGTCGTACGTCGTCCTCGGCGCCGACGGCAAGCCGCTGGAGAGCCAGACCTCGCTCACCGACCCCGCGACCGTCGACCGCAAGGCCCCCACCGCCTGGTGGACCCAGGAGTGGAACTCCGTCACGCTCGCCGGTGTCCCGCCCAAGCCGCAAGCACCGCCGGTCTTCGAGATCGACGGCACGAAGGAGTGAACCACCAGTGATCGACCCGGCCGACGAAGCGGCGATCGCCGCCCAGCTGGGCCGGGAGCCGCGAGCCATCCACGAGGTCGGGCACCGCTGTCCCTGCGGCAACCCCGACGTGGTCACCACCGAGCCGCGCCTCCCCAACGGCACGCCGTTCCCCACGACGTACTACCTGACCTGTCCGCGCGCCGCGTCGCGCATCGGCACCCTCGAGGGTGGCGGGGTGATGAAGGAGATGCAGGACCGGCTCGGGACCGACCCGGAGCTCGCGGCGGCCTACCGCGCGGCCCACGAGCGCTACCTCGAGGCGCGCGCTGCGATTGCCTCCGAGGCGGGTCTGGAGGTGCCGGAGATCGAGGGCATCTCCGCCGGCGGCATGCCCGACCGCGTGAAGTGCCTGCACGTCCTCGCCGGCCAGTCGCTGGCCCAGGGCCCGGGGGTCAACCCGCTCGGCGACGAGGTGCTCGAGGCGCTCGGCGACTGGTGGTCCTCGGGCCCTTGCGTGAGCCCGGAGATCGGTGGCTGAGGAGGGCGCCCAGCGCCCGTCTCGAAGCCCCCTGGCCGCGATCGACTGCGGCACCAACACCATCAAGCTGCTGATCGGCACGCTGCCCGACGTCGCCGTGCGCGAGTCGCGGATGGTGCGGCTGGGCCAGGGCGTCGACAAGACGGGCCGGCTCGCCGACGAGGCGCTGGCGCGGACCTTCGCGGCGATCGACGAGTACGCCGTCCTGATCGCCGCGCACGGCGTCCCGGCTTCGCGCGTGCGCTTCTGCGCCACGTCGGCGACCCGCGACTCGGCCAACGCGTCGGTGTTCGCCGAGAGTGTGCACGCCCGGCTGGGGGTGTGGCCCGAGGTGCTGCCCGGGGCGGAGGAGGCCGCGCTGTCGTTCGACGGGGCCGTGCGCAACCTGGCCTCGCCGCCCGCTGCTCCCGTGCTCGTCGTCGACATCGGCGGCGGGTCGACCGAGCTGATCCTCGGGTCGTCCTCGCCCTCCGCAGCCCACTCCATGGACATCGGGTCGGTGCGGCTGCACGAGCGGCACCTCCACTCCGACCCGCCGACGGCGGCCGAGGTCGCGGCCTGCGTCGCCGACATCGACGCCCACCTCGACGCCTGCCCGGTCTCGCCCGCGGATGCCGCGACGGTCGTCGGGGTGGCCGGCACCGTGACCACGGTGGCGGCCGGCGTGCTCGACCTGCCGGCGTACGACCGCGAGGCGATCGACCAGCAGGTGCTCGCCGTCGACGACGTGCATGCGCTGGTGTCGCGGCTGGTCGCGATGACGGTCGAGGAGCGGCTGGCACTGCCGTGGATGCACCCCGGTCGCGCCGACGTGATCGACGCCGGTGCGCTGATCCTGTCCCGCGTGCTGGCGCGGGCGTCCGTGCCTGCGCTGGTCGTCTCCGAGTCCGACATCCTCGACGGGATCGCCTGGTCGCTCGTGTCGTGACGCGGGGCACCCGTTTGTCCCCGAGTCGATCGGGCACGGGCCCGACATGAGCGAACCCACGACTCATCCGTCCGACGAACCGCTCGGCGCCCTCGTGCACCGACTCTCCGAGCAGGTCCCCGAGCTGGTCCGCAGCGAGCTCCGGCTGGCCCAGGCCGAGCTGGCCCAGAAGGGCAGGAAGGCCGGGATCGGCGTCGGCATGTTCACCGGCGCCGGACTGCTGGCCTTCTTCGGCGTGGCCACCCTGGTCGCCACCGCCGTCATCGCGCTCGCGCTGGTGCTGCCGCTGTGGGCGAGCGGTCTGATCGTGGCCGGCGTCCTCCTGGTCGCCGCACTGGGTGCCGCCCTGGCGGGAAGGAACGAGGTCGCGGCGGCGACCCCGCCGGCCCCCGAACGCGCCATCGCCGGGGTCCGTGAGGACGTCTCGGTCATCAAGGGAGGCCGCGCATGAACGGACAGACCCCCGAGCAGATCGAGGCGGAGATCGCGCAGCAGCGCGAGGAGCTCGCCGCCACCGTGAGCGAGCTGCACGCCCGCCTGGACGTGAAGTCCCGGGCCGGAGCAGCCCTGAAGGACCCGAAGAACCGGCCGGTCCTGGCCGCCGGGGCCGCCGCACTCATCGGCGCCGTCGGCCTGGTCATCTGGCGCCGGACCCACTGACCCACTCACGAAGGAGACCACCATGAAGAAGCTGCCCCTCCTGCTGGCCGCCAGCGCCGGCTACGTCCTCGGAACCCGCGCCGGACGTCAGCGCTACGAGCAGATCGCCGCGGGTGCACGCCGCGTCGCCCGCGACCCGCGCGTCCGGTCGGTTGCCCACCAGGCGCAGGACGCGGTGGCCGCCCAGGCCGCCGCCGTCGCCGACGTGGCGAAGGAGAAGGCGTCGGGGGCCGCCTCGGCCGCGGCCGACAAGGTCCGCCGCGAGGCGTCCGTCTCGCCGACCCCCTGACCGGTCCGGCACGATGACCGGGTGACCGAGCTGCCGCACCCGCTGACGGGCTGGCCGTTCGCCTCCCCGGTGCCGCCCGGCACCGGCTGGCCCGGCGACCCGGCGTCGCCCGCCACCCCCGTCGCCCGCACCCCCGCCCAGGTGCGGAGCCGGGCACGCCGTTTGGTCCCCAACGGCATGAATTCGGCCCCGGAACATGCCGTTGGTGACCAAACGGCAGTCCCGTTGGCCGATCTGGAGGCCCAGGTGAGCGTCTGCCGGGCCTGCCCGCGGCTGGTGGCGTGGCGCGAGGAGGTGGCCACCGACAAGCGGGCGTCGTACGCCGACCAGCCCTACTGGGGCCGCCCGATCGCGGGATGGGGATCCGCCACGCCACGGGTGCTCGTCGTCGGCCTGGCGCCGGCGGCGCACGGCGGCAACCGGACGGGCCGGATCTTCACCGGCGACCGGTCGGGGGACTGGCTGTTCGCGAGCCTCCACCGAGTCGGGCTGGCGACGCAGGCGACGAGCGAGCACGCCGGCGACGGGCAGCGGCTCGTCGACGCCCGGATGGTGGCGGCCGTCCGGTGCGCGCCGCCGCTCAACAAGCCGACCACCGAGGAGCGCGACACCTGCGCTCCGTGGCTGGACGCCGAGCTGGCCCTGGTGCAGGAGCACGTCCGTGCCGTCGTGGCGCTGGGCTCGTTCGGGTGGGACGCGGCGCTGCGGGCCGTACGCCGCGCCGGCTGGGACGTCCCGACGCCCAAGCCGCGGTTCGGCCACGGCGCCGAGGCGCACCTGCGCGTGAGGGGGAGGGACGTGCTGCTGCTCGGCAGCTACCACCCCAGCCAGCAGAACACCTTCACGGGCAAGCTCACCGAGCCGATGCTGGACGACGTGCTCGGCCGGGCGGCGGCCGCTGCGAGAATGCCCGGGTGACCACGCACCTGCACGCCATCACCGTCCTCGGCCACGACCGTCCCGGCATCATCGCCGAGGCGACGGGGAGGCTGGCCGAGCTCGGCCTCAACCTCGAGGACTCCTCGATGACGCTGCTGCGCGGCCACTTCGCGATGACCCTGGTGTGCGCCGGCGACGCCGAGGGCGGCGCGATCGAGTCCGCGCTGGCCCCGCTGGTAGCCGACGGCACCCTCACCGTCACCGTCCGCGAGGTCCCTGAGGAGCACGCGGACACCACGCCCGGCAGCTCGTGGGTGCTGACCGTCCACGGCGGCGACCGGCCGGGGATCGTCTCCTCGATCGTCACCGAGGTGGCCCGGGTCGGCGGCAACATCACGGACCTGACCACCCGGCTCGCCGGCGACCTCTACCTCCTGATCGCGGAGATCGACTTCCCACCCGGGATCGACGTACCCGCCGTCGAGGCCGCCATCAAGGCCGTCGCCACCACGCTCGGCGTCGGCGCGACGCTGCGCGAGGCGGAGGCCGACGACCTGTGAACCGCGTCCTCGCGTGGTCCGTCGACGAGCTGGGCGTCGAGGGCCGGGTCCTCGACGTGGTCCGTGCCCCGGCGGCGGTGCTGTCCACCCCGGGTGACGCGGTCGACCCCGCCAGCCCCGAGACCGTCCAGCTCGCCGCCGACCTGGTCGCCACCATGCGCGTCAGCCCCGGCTGCGTCGGCCTCGCGGCACCCCAGGTCGGGGTCGGCGCGCAGCTGTTCTGCGTCGACGTGTCCGAGCACCCCAAGACGCGCACCCACCACGGGACCTTCGTGCTGTGCAACGCTGAGGTCGTGGAGGCCAGCCGCAACGAGAAGGCGCGCGAGGGGTGCATGAGCGTCCCGGACTTCACCGGCGACGTGAAGCGCGCGACCCGGATCGTGGTCCGCGGCCGGCTGCCCGGCACGGGCGAGGAGGTCACCGTGACCACCGACGCCTTCGAGGCCAAGGCGCTGCAGCACGAGATGGACCACTGCCAGGGGCTGCTCTTCCTCGACCGCGCGGCCGGGGCGCACGCGATCCACGCGCGCAAGACCTACTTATGACCGGACGTCGTACGACGCGGTCGCCCCGGCGACCACTCCGTATGGCGTCCCACCCGCCCCCGTATCCCAATCGGCAGAGGAAGTCGCCTTAAAAGCGATCGAGTGTGGGTTCGAGTCCCACCGGGGGCACCGCCGACGGCCACCAGGAGGCCCGCGAACCTGAGAACCTGCCAAAATCCTGCCCCGCCCGGGAACGAGGCGCCCCGACCGGGCGTTGGAACCGGTGAGCCTGCCTAGACTGGGCAGATCATCCCGGCCTCCAAGGAGAGACCAATGCAGAGCAACAACCCGGTGTTCCGCCGCTCGGAGGAGTTCAACCGCCCCGGCGCGAACGCCTACGGCAACCAGACCTACGCCGGCAACGGCCAGGCCTACCCGGGCTACGGGCAGGGCGGCTACTCCGACCCGTCCACGTGGGGCACCGGCACGCCCGGCACCCACACCCCGGTCTCCACCGGCCCGATGACGATCGACACGGTCGTCCAGAAGACCGGCCTCTCGCTCGGCGTCGTCATCGTGGCCGCCCTCGCGACCTGGATCATGACCCCCGCCATCACGACGGCCACCACCGCCGCCGACCTCAGCGGTCTCTACACCGCCGTGACGATCGGTGCCCTCGGCGCCTTCGTCCTGTCGATGGTCAACTCGTTCAAGCGCGTCATCAGCCCCGCCCTGGTGCTGGCGTTCTGCGCCCTCGAGGGTGTCGCCCTCGGCGGCCTCAGCAAGGTCTTCGACGCCCAGTTCGGCGGCAACGTCGTCTCCGGCGCCGTGATCGGCACCTTCGCCGCGTTTGCCGGCACGCTCGCGGCGTACAAGGTCTTCGACATCAAGGTCGGCAACAAGTTCCGCATGTTCGTGATGGCCGCCGTCTTCGGCATGGTCGGCCTCTCGCTCATGGAGATGGTGCTCGGCTTCTTCGGCGCCCAGCTCGGCCTCTTCGGCTTCGGCGGCCTCGGCCTGCTGACCGCGATCGCCGGCCTGGTGCTCGGTGTCTTCATGCTCGTCATGGACTTCGACTTCGTCGAGCAGGGCATCCGCAACGGCATCCCGGAGCGCGAGTCGTGGCGTGCCGCGTTCGCGATGACGGTCAGCCTGGTCTGGATCTACACCAACCTGCTGCGCCTGCTCGCGATCTTCAGCGACAACTGATCGACGCACACAGGGCCCCGGGCAGTCGCCCGGGGCCCTGTGTCATGCCTGGACCGAGGTGTCGTCGGCCTGCACGTCGTCGTGCGGATCCTCGGCGTCCGGCGCGGAGCCCTCGGTGTGCGGGTGCCGGCGGCGGTGCCGCAGCTCCACCCACATGCCGCGTACGCCGCGGCGCGCACCGGCCACCTCGGTGCCGTCCAGCTCGGTGCCGGGGTTGCGGACGGCCTGGATCGCGGCGGCCACGACCGGCATGATCCCCTCGCCGCGGAACGCCTCGGGCCGCACCTCGTCCTCGGCGATCACGCCGAGCGCGGCCAGCGACGAGGGCAGCAGGACGGCGACGAGCGAGCGGTATCCCTCGGCGGACGGGTGGAACTGGTCGGGCCCGAACAGCAGGGCCGGGGCGGCGTCGAACTCCGGGCCGAGGATCGAGCCGACCGACACGGTCCGGCCGCCCTGCTCGACGACCGCGATCGTCTGCGCCGCGGCCAGCCGGCGCGACCAGGCGCGGGCGACCTGCTTGAGCGGGGGAGCGATCGGCTTGATGGTGCCGAGGTCCGGGCAGGTGCCGACCAGCACCGCGACACCCGCCTCGCGCAGGCGGCGTACGCCCTCGGCCAGCTGGCGCACCGACTGGGAGGGCAGGACCTGGTGGGTGACGTCGTTGGCCCCGATGAGGATCACCGCGAGGTCCGGCTCGATGGGCAGGGTGCGGTCGATCTGGGCGGCGAGGTCGGCCGAGCGGGCGCCGACCACCGCGAACTCGCGCAGGTAGACCCGCCGGTCGGCGCGCTCCGCGATCGAGCTCGCCAGCAGCGAGCCCGGCGTGTCCTCGACCCGGTCGACGCCGTAGCCGGCCGCGCTGGAGTCGCCCAGCAGCGCCACCTTGATGGCCGGGCCGGGGCGGCCGCGGCCGTACCATCCGGTCGCGTCCGGGGGCGGGTCCGCGCGCAGCTCCCCGATGGTCTTGCGGGCGAGCCTGGCCTCGGCGGTCAGGACGGCGTACAGGCTTCCGCCCAGCAGTGAGAGTCCGCCGCCGCCATAGGCGGCAGCGGACGCGAGCTTGCGGGCTGCTCCGGCTTTCCCCACACGCTCACTCTACGGATGCGGGGCGCGCCGCGAGGTTTGCGGGGTTGGTGGTCGGGAGTCATAGATTGGCGGGGTGCAGTACGTGAACTCACTCCTCGACCTCATCGGCAACACCCCGCTGCTGAGGCTGTCCCGGTCCCTCTCCACCCCCGACGGACCCTCCTTCGACGACTCGGCCGAGGGCCACGGGCCGCTGCTGCTGGCCAAGGTCGAGTACCTCAACCCCGGCGGCTCCGTGAAGGACCGCATCGCCGAGCGCATGATCGAGGCCGCCGAGGCCTCCGGCGAGCTCCAGCCCGGCGGCACGATCGTCGAGCCGACCTCCGGCAACACCGGTGTCGGGCTCGCGATGGTCGCCCAGGCCAAGGGCTACAAGTGCATCTTCGTGTGCCCCGACAAGGTCTCCGAGGACAAGCGCAACGTCCTCAAGGCCTACGGCGCCGAGGTCGTGGTCTGCCCGACCGCCGTCGCGCCCGAGCACCCGGACTCCTACTACAACGTGTCCGACCGGCTCTCCAAGCAGCCCGGCGCGTGGAAGCCCGACCAGTACTCCAACCCGCACAACCCGCGCTCCCACTACGAGACCACCGGTCCGGAGATCTGGGCGCAGACCGAGGGCAAGATCACCCACTTCGTCTGCGGCGTCGGCACCGGCGGCACCATCAGCGGCATCGGCCGCTACCTCAAGGAGCAGAACCCCGCGATCCAGGTGATCGGCGCCGACCCGGCCGGCTCGGTCTACTCCGGCGGCACCGGCCGCCCCTACCTCGTCGAGGGCGTGGGCGAGGACTTCTGGCCCACCACCTACGACAAGACCGTCGCCGACCGGATCATCGAGGTGTCCGACGCCGACTCCTTCGC
This sequence comes from Nocardioides ginsengisegetis, assembly GCF_014138045.1. Classification (NCBI taxonomy): domain Bacteria; kingdom Bacillati; phylum Actinomycetota; class Actinomycetes; order Propionibacteriales; family Nocardioidaceae; genus Nocardioides; species Nocardioides ginsengisegetis. The sequence continues at coordinate 3,016,799 of NZ_JACGXA010000001.1, read as the reverse complement.
CTTCACCCGGCGCCTGGCCCGCGAGGAGGCGCTGCTCGTCGGCGGCTCGTCCGGCATGGCGGCGTACGCCGCGAAGCAGCTGGCCCTGGAGCTCGCCGGCACCCCGGAGGGCAAGGACGCCGTCATCGTCGTCCTGCTGCCCGACTCCGGCCGCGGCTACCTCACCAAGGTCTTCAACGACGAGTGGCTGGCGCAGTACGGCTTCCCGGTCGACGGCGCCGAGCAGGACCCGCGCAGCGTCGGAGACGTGCTGCGTGGCAAGGACGGGCGCCTGCCCGACCTCGTCCACACGCACCCGTCGGAGACCATCGCCGAGGCCGTGCACATCCTCCAGGAGTACGGCGTCTCGCAGATGCCGGTCGTCCGCGCCGAGCCGCCGATCGTGGCGGCCGAGGTGGCCGGCTCGGTCTCCGAGCGCACCCTGCTCGACGCGCTCTTCGCCGGCACCGCCCGCCTGACCGACCCGGTCGAGGAGCACATGTCGCCGGCCCTGCCGACGATCGGCTCCACCGAGCCCGCCTCGGCGGCCGTGAAGATGCTCGAGTCGGCCGACGCCGTGCTCGTCCACGAGGACGGCAAGCCGGTCGGCGTCCTGACCCGTCAGGACCTGCTGGCCTACCTCGCCCGCGGCTAGACCTGTCGACACACCGAACCCCCGGACAGGGGGCCTCACGGCCTCCGGTCCGGGGGTTCGGTGTGTCCGGGTGCCTGTGGACGACCGGATTCGGTCAGTCCCGAGCGGGAACGCTGGCAGGCATGACGGTGGTGGAGTGGCTGCAGGAGCTGGGTGGTGTCGCGACGCGCGGCCCTGGGTGGCGTGCTGTCCGTGACCAGCGCGGCGCTCCACCACGGCTGGGCGGTGAGGTCAGTGCCGCGCCGACCGCACGTCACCGTGGCCCGTGGCCGGCGGATCCCGCCCACCCTCCAGCGCAGCGTCCACCTCCACCGGGCCGACCTCACGCCGCACCAGGTGGCGGCCGGCGTGACGGACGAGCCCACGACCCTGCTCGACTGCCTCAGGCAGCTGCCGCGCGTGGACGCGCTGTGCGTGGCGGACTCGGCCCTGCGTGCCGGTGTTGGTCGCTCGGTGCTCGACCGGATCGCCGAGGAGGCTCGCGGACCGGGATCTCCTCAGGTCCGGTGGGTGGCGGCCCGGGCGAGCCACCTCGCGGCCAACCCGTTCGAGTCGGCACTGCGCGACATCGCATTCGATGTGCCCGGTCTCTGTGTCGAGCCGCAGGTGGTGATCCGGGAGGACGGGCTGACGGTCCGTCCCGATCTGGTGGACGTGCGGTTGCGGATCGTCTGCGAGGCCGACTCGTTCGAGTGGCACGGTAAGCGCAGCGCGCTCCGGGCCGATGCCCGCAGGTACGACCTGCTGGTCGTCCGCGGGTGGGTCGTGCTGCGCTTCGCCTGGGAGGACGTGATGCACGACCCCGATTTCGTGCGCGAGGTGCTGGTCGCGGCGGTCGCCCTTGCCCAGCAACACACCGAAGTCGCCCGACGACGCCGTTCGGCTGCCTGATCGAGGACTTCGTGGTGTCGTTCGGTCGGCTAGGATGAGAACACGTTCTAGTTTGGAGGCGACATGGCCACGACGCCCGTGATCGAGGGCTGGTTCACCACTGGACCCGACCCCGCGCTGGTCGGGTCGCAGTGCACGACCTGCGGCAACGTCGCCTTCCCTCCGACCGCCCCGCAGGGCTTCTGCCGCAACCCCGCCTGCGACGGCGAGGAGTTCGAGGACGTGAAGCTGTCCCGTCACGGCACCGTCTGGTCCTACACCGACGCGCAGTACCAACCCCCGCCGCCCTACGTCGCCGCCGACCCGTTCGAGCCGTTCGCGCTGGCGGCCGTCGAGCTGCCCGAGGGGCTGGTCGTGCTCGGCCAGGTCACCGAGGGCTACGGCGTGCAGCACCTCCATGTCGGCGCCGAGGTCGAGCTGGTCGTCGAGGAGCTCGATCCCGGCCACACCATCTGGCGCTGGAAGCCCGTGGTCGAGCTCGGCGAGGAGGCCGAGCAGTGAGCGTCGCGGTCCTCGGCGTCGGCATGCACCCCTGGGGCAAGTGGGGCCGCAGCTTCGTCTCCTACGGCGTCCACGCCGCCCGCGCCGCCCTCGCCGACGCGGGCGTCCCCTGGACCGACGTCGACCTCGTGGTCGGCGGCGAGACGGTCCGCAACGGCTACGCCGGCTACGTCGCCGGTGCGACCTTCGCCCAGGCCCTGGGCTGGAACGGCGCCCGCGTCGCGACGTCGTACGCCGCGTGCGCCACCGGTGCGCAGGCGCTCGACACCGCGCGGGCCCGGATCCTGGCCGGGCTGTGCGAGGTGGCGCTGGTGGTCGGCGCGGACACCACGCCCAAGGGCTTCCTCGCCCCCAACGCCGGCGAGCGCTGGGACGACCCCGACTGGCTGCGGTTCCGGCTGCTGGGGATGACCAACCCGGCCTACTTCGCGATGTACGCCCGACGCCGGATGGACCTCCACGGCGCCACCCCCGAGGACTTCGCGCGGGTGAAGGTGAAGAACGCCCGGCACGGCCTGGCCAACCCCAACGCCCGCTACCGCAAGCAGGTCAGCGTCGAGGACGTCCTCGTCAGCGCCGTGGTCTCCGACCCGCTGCACCTGCTCGACATCTGCGCCACCTCCGACGGCGCGGCCGCGGTCGTGCTGACCAGCCTCGACTACGCCCGACGCCACGGGAGCGCGAGTCCGGTGCGCGTTGCTGCCGTCTCGACGGTGACGCCGGCCTTCCCCAACACCGTGCTCGACATGCCGATGCTCTCGACCGACTCGGCGGGCGTGGTCGGCGCCCCGGAGCGGACGTTCAAGGAGTCGATCGCGCACGCGGCGTACGAGGAGGCCGGGATCGGGCCCGAGGACGTCGGCCTGGCCGAGGTCTACGACCTGTCCACGGCCCTGGAGCTGGACTGGATGGAGGACCTCGGCCTGTGCAAGCCGGGCGAGGCCGAGGCGCTGCTGCGGGCCGGCGACACCACCATCGGCGGCCGGATCCCGGTCAACCCCTCGGGCGGGCTGGCCTGCTTCGGCGAGGCGGTCCCGGCGCAGGCGCTCGCGCAGGTCTGCGAGGTGACCTGGCAGCTGCGCGGACAGGCCGAGGGCCGTCAGGTGGAGGGCGCCCGCGTCGGCGTCACCGCCAACCAGGGACTGTTCGGCCACGGCTCGTCGGTGGTGCTGAGTGTCTGACCGCGCGTGCCCGGGTGGTGTAGAACAACGGGCATGACGATCCGTGTCTTCCTCCTCGATGACCACGAGGTCGTCCGCCAGGGCCTCCGGACGCTGCTGGAGGCGGCCGGCGACATCGAGGTCGTCGGTGAGTCCGGCTCGGCCGAGGAGGCCGCGTCCCGCATCCCCGCCCTGCACCCCCACGTCGCGGTCCTCGACGGCCGGCTCCCGGACGGGTCCGGCATCGAGGTCTGCCGGCAGGTCCGGGCGGTGGACCCGTCGATCGGTGCGCTGATCCTCACGTCGTACGACGACGACGAGGCGCTCTTCGCCGCGATCATGGCCGGTGCCGCCGGCTACGTGCTCAAGGAGATCAAGGGCTCCGACCTCGTCGGGGCGATCCGCCAGGTCGCCGCGGGCAACTCCCTCATCGACCCGGCGCTCACGGCCCGCGTGCTCGAGCGCGTCCGCAACGGGCCCTCGACCGCCCCGGAGCTCGCCCGCCTGACCGAGCAGGAGATCAAGCTGCTCGCCCTCATCGCCGAGGGCCTGACCAACCGGCAGATCGGGGAGCGGATGTTCCTGGCCGAGAAGACGGTCAAGAACTACGTCTCGAGCATCCTGGCCAAGCTCGGTCTCGAGCGCCGCACGCAGGCCGCGGTGCTCGCCGCCAAGCTCCTCGGCCCGACCGACGGCCAGGGCTGACCCAGGGCTGACCCGAGGCTGACCCCGTCCTGACCCAGGGCGTCAGCCCAGCGGGACCCGCCAGACGAACGACGTGCCGCGCGGCTCGCGGCCGGTCAGCTCCATGCTGCCGCCGAGCCCGACCGCCCGGCGCCGGGCGTTGCGCAGGCCGCTCTCGTTGCTGCCGGCGACCAGGCCGGTGCCGTCGTCGGTCACCTGCAGCCGCAGCTCGCGGTCGCCCACGTGCAGCTCGACGTCGGCGTGGTCGGCCAGCGCGTGCCGGGCCACGTTGGACAGAGCCTCACGCAGGACGGGGATCAGCTGCTCGCGCACTGCGGGCGGCACCCCCGTGTCGACCGGACCGCTCGTGCGCACCGACGGCGTGAACCCCAGCACGGGGACGTACTCCCGCACCAGCGAGCGGAGCTCGTCGCGCAGCGAGTCCGCCCGCCGGTTGGAGAGCTCGAAGATCGTGCCGCGGATGTCGCGGATCGTGAGGTCGAGGTCCTCGACCGCCTTGTCGATCCGGGCGGTCGCGTCGGGGTTGTTCGCGAGCATCGCGACCCCCTGCAGCTGCAGCCCGGTCGCGAAGAGCCGCTGGATCACCACGTCGTGGAGGTCGCGCGCGATCCGCTTGCGGTCGGAGATGACGGCGAGCTCCTGGCGGTCGGCGACGGCCTGGGCCCGGTCGACGGCCAGCCCGGCCTGGTCGGCGAACGACGCCAGCAGCTCGCGCTCGTCCGGGTCCCGCGGCGCCGCACCTGAGGCGTAGAGGGCGACGAGCACGCCGCCGTCGGTGAGGTGGGCGCGCAGCGGCATCACGATGGCGTCGTACGCCGTCAGGCTGACCTCCGCGGGGAGCGACTCGGCCTCGGGCAGGAGCCGCCCCGCGAGCTCGTCGAGCGCGGCGTCCACGCCCTCGGCGTCCTCGCGGTCGCACGCGACGGTTCGGGTCGGGCCGCCCTCGGACAGGCCGACGAGCGCCGTGGCCGGCGCGCCGGAGGCGGACCGGGCGGTCTGGGCGATCAGCTGCAGGGCGTGCCCCACCGCGATCGGGGGCTGCAGGGCGGCGGTCAGCTCGGCCGAGGCCTCCAGCCACTGGCGTCGCCGCTCGCTGAGCCCGTAGGCCCGGGCGTTCTCGATCACGAAGCCGGCGGCGCTGGCCAGCGCCTCGACCAGGAGCTCGTCCTGCTCGGTGAACGACCCGCCGCCCGCCTTCTCGGTCAGGTAGAGGTTGCCGAAGACGGTGCCGCGCACCCGCACCGGCACGCCCAGGAACGTGCCCATGGGCGGGTGGTTGGGCGGGAAGCCGAAGGACGCCGGGTGCTGGGCCAGGTCGTCGAGGCGGATCGCCTCCGGGTGGCGGATGAGCAGGCCCAGGATCCCGCGCCCGCGCGGCAGGTCGCCGATCATGGCCCGTTGCTCCTCGGTCATCCCGGTCGTCACGAACTCGACCAGCTCGTCCTGCCCGCCGATCACGCCGAGGGCGGCGTAGCGGGCGCCGGTCAGCTGCGTGGCCGACTCCACGATCCTCGTCAGGACGCGGTGCAGGTCGAGGTCGGTGGAGATGGCGACGACGGCGTCGAGGAGGGCCCGGGCGGACCCGGCGAGCTCGAGTCGGGGCTGGGTGCTCACGGGGTCAGTGTGGTGCAGGTGGCCCGGCTGCTCCACCGGACGCGCGGTCGGACCCCACTCCGACGACACTCAGACCACGCGATGGACGGGGAGGTCCTCCATCGGCTGCCAGCCCGTGCCGAGGCGGCGTCCCGACAGCTCGCTCCACCGGATCCGCAGGCACAGCGTGCGGATCCCGCTCGCCCAGGGACGGGGCGGCCACGTCTTGCGGATGCGCTCGACCTCCGCCGGGTCGGTGACGACCTCGGCCCGGCCTCGGGCCACGACGCTCCAGCCACGGTGGTACTCGTAGTCGAACTGGTCGATCTCGAAGGCCAGCATGCTGTCCCGTCCGTGCGTCCCGAGCAGGCTGTAGGGCGAGGTCAGCACGACGATCGACTCCTCGACCACCGAGTAGTTGACGGGCACGATGTGCGGGCCGGTCGGGGTGGCGAGGGCGATGCGCCCCACGACCCCCGCGCGCAGCAACGCCTCGCACTCCGACGGACTGAGCTCGAATGGGTCCTGCATCGCGCACCTCCTGGTCTGACGGTCCTTCCGAGCCTCGCCCCTGTGCCCCGTCGCGGATCAGGGTCGATGGTCCCGATCCGGAGGTCCGTTGCGCCCTGCCCGCGCGTGCGGGCGGCCGCGAGAGTCGAGGTGGGACACGACCGGCACACGCCGGACCAGACCAGGGAGGACCCCATGACCACCACCCCCAGCGCCACCCGACCCGGCACGATCGTCGTCGGCGTGGACGGCTCGCCCTCCGCCTCACGGGCGCTCACCTGGGCGATCGAGCAGGCCCGCCGCGAGAACCGCGGCATCACGCTCGTCCACGGTTTCAGCCCCACCAGCCTGTCGTGGATGTCGGCGCCCGGCCTGGACCGTCGCGTGCTCGTCGACGCGTTGCGCGAGGACGCCGACGCGATCGTCCACGACGCGGCCCGCCAGGTCGCCGAGGCGGCTCCCGACATCGCCGTCGACCGGGTGGTCCGGGTCTCCGACCCCCGCGAGGTGCTGCTCGAGCTGTCGCAGGACGCCGCCCTGGTCGTCGTCGGGTCGCGCGGCCGCGGCACGATGGCCAGCCTGATGCTCGGCTCCGTCGGGGTGGCCGTGACCCGGCACGCCAAGTGCCCGGTCGTGGTCATGCGCCCCACCCACGAGGGCACCGTCCGTCACGGCGTGCTCGTCGGGGTCGACGGGACTGAGAGGTCCACGGCGCCCCTGGACTTCGCCTACGCGATGGCCTCGGCCCGCGGGCTCCCGCTGACCGTCGTGCACTGCGTGTGGGACCAGCTGGCGGCGCCGGTGACGGCGTACCTCCTCGACGACGAGCCGCGCGACGACGACCTCGCGCCCCAGCACCTGGCCGTGGCGGAGTCGACGGCCGGCCTGGCCGAGAAGTACCCCGACGTGCACGTCACCATCCGCATCGCCCGCGGCTTCGCGGACGAGATCCTGGCCCGGTGGTCGGACCGGATGGACATCGTCGTCGTCGGCGCCCACCACGGGAGCAACCTCGCCGAGGCCACCGGTGGCTCGGTGGCGGCCGGCGTCGTGGAGCACGCCCACAGCCCGGTCGCGGTGGTCCCGCTGGGCTGATCCTGGGCGGATCGCCCGCAGGGCTCAGGGCCGGTCGGTGCCGAGCAGGTGCCGGCCGGCCACCAGCGCGACGATGTCCGACCAGGTGACCACGCCCACGACCCGACCCGAGTCGTCGACGACGGGGAGCGCGTCGACGAGGGCGTCCAGCATCACCGACGCGGCGTCGCGCACCGACGCGTCCCGGTGCACCCGCGGCCGCTCGGCGACCGGGGTCCGCGTCAGGGTGTCGGCGACCAGCCGTGGTGCCTGACCCGGGCCGCGGGGAGCGGAGCCGAGCGCGAGCAGCGCCTGCTCGGCGGAGAGGAGGCCGTGGCAGGTCCGGTCCGGGTCGACCACCACGAGGTGGCGCAGCGCGGTGCGGACGAACGCGTCCAGGGCGAGACGGAGTTCGCAGTCGGAGCGGATCGCCACGATCTGTCGCGACATGATCTCGCTGACCGAGGTTCCGGCCGCGTCGGTCTCGTCCATGCCTCCACGGTGCGGCCGCGCCGCCCGCCCGGACAGGGGCCAAGGTCCCGTCCCGACCGTGTCGATCAGCAGCCCCATCGGTAGCCTCGCCGCCGTGCTGCCGTCGCTGCCGTCGCCCCGCGTGCTCGACCTCTTCGCCGTGCCCGACGACCCCCGGCCGCTGCCCGGTGGGCAGGGCGCCAGCGTGCGGGCGGGCGACCTCGTGCTCAGCCCGGGCCGCGACCAGGAGACCCAGGCGTGGCTCAGCCCGGTGCTGGCCCGGCTGGCGGTCCGTCTCGACGAGGACCCGCACCGGACCGCGCGCGATCTCCGGGTCGCGATGCCGGTGCCGGCCCGCGACGGGACCTGGGTCGTCGACGGCTGGGCGGCCAGCCGCTACGAGCCGGGGACCGAGTCGTGCCACGACCTCGAGGTCGTACGACGCACCGGCGACCTCCTGCACGCCCAGCTCGCCGTCGAGATGCCCCGACGTCCGGCCGCGCTCGACGGCCGCGTGGACCGGTGGGCGGTCGCGGAGCGGATGGCCTTCGGCGAGGCGCCGGTGGACCGCGACGACCTCGCGGCCGACCTGGCCCGCTCGCTGCTGGCCGGGCTCGCACCGGCCGCCGCCCCCGCCGGGCTCGTGCACGCCGACCTCGCGGGCAACGTCCTGCTCGACCTCGCCGGCGCCCCGGTCGTCATCGACGTCTCGCCGGCCTGGCGCCCGGCCTCCTGGGCGGACGCCGTCTGCGTGCTGGACTCGGTGCTGTGGCGCGGTGCCGACCCGGCCAGGCTCGACGACCCGCCCCGCGAGGACCTGCTGCGGGCCGTGGTGTTCCGGGTGCTCTCCGACGACCCGGCCGACGTGACGGCGTACGCCGCGGTCGCGGAGCGCGCCCAGCGGATCCCCTAGGAGACCTCGCCGTCGACGTAGACCCAGCGCTTGCCGCGCTGCTCGAAGCGGCTCCGCTCGTGCATCGAGCCGGGGGTCCCGGACCGCGACCAGGACGCCACGAACTCCACCCAGTCCTCGCCCGAGTCGAGGATCTCCAACCCGGTCCACTCCAGGTCGGGGTCGGGGGAGAGGTCGGGGGAGAGGTCGTCGGGACGGGTGCGGGGGTGCCAGGTGCGGAACACGTAGTCGGTCTCGCCCACGGCGTACGCCGCATAGCGCGCCCGCATCAGCTCTTCCGGCGACACCGGCAGCGCGGCGCCCCGGTGGAACCGTCCGCAGCACGCGTCGTAGGTCGCACCCGATCCGCACGGGCAGGTCTGCTGGAGGCTGGCCATCCTGGCAGCCTACGGTCCCGCAACGTGGACGAAACCCCACGGGTTGGATCGCTGAGTAGCGTGGAAAACGTGACGTCTGCACCCAGCAACCAGGCCAGCACCCCGACCAGCACCCCGCCCGCGATCTCCACCGTCGGCGCGCTCCGGGCCTCCGGCCACGTCGAGAAGACCCTGCGGCAGGAGATCCGCGACAACCTGCTGGCGGCGCTTCGCGAGGGTCGCGACCCGTGGCCGGGGCTGCACGGCTTCGAGGACACCGTCATCCCGCAGCTCGAGCGGGCGCTGCTCGCCGGCCACGACGTGGTGCTCCTCGGCGAGCGCGGCCAGGGCAAGACCCGGCTGCTGCGCACGCTCGTCGGGCTGCTGGACGAGTGGACGCCGGTCATCGAGGGCTCCGAGCTGGGCGAGCACCCCTACGACCCGATCACGCACGGCTCGCGGCGCCGCGCGGCCGAGCTCGGCGACGACCTGCCGGTGGCGTGGCGGCACCGCGACGAGCGGTACGCCGAGAAGCTGGCCACGCCGGACACGAGCGTGGCCGACCTGATCGGGGACGTCGACCCGATGAAGGTGGCCGAGGGCCGCTCGCTGGGCGACCCGGAGACCATCCACTTCGGCCTGATCCCGCGCTCGCACCGCGGGATCGTCGCGATCAACGAGCTGCCCGACCTCGCCGAGCGCATCCAGGTCGCGATGCTCAACGTGATGGAGGAGCGCGACATCCAGATCCGCGGCTACGTCCTGCGGCTGCCCCTCGACGTCCTCGTCGTCGCCAGCGCCAACCCCGAGGACTACACCAACCGCGGCCGGATCATCACCCCGCTCAAGGACCGCTTCGGCGCCGAGATCCGCACCCACTACCCGACCGAGCTCGAGGACGAGGTCGCCGTCATCCGCCAGGAGGCCAGCCTGGTCGCGGAGGTGCCCGACCACCTCGTCGAGATCCTGGCCCGCTTCACCCGGGCGCTGCGCGAGTCCAGCGCCGTCGACCAGCGCTCGGGCGTCTCGGCCCGCTTCGCGATCGCCGGCGCCGAGACGATCGCGGCCGCGGCCCTGCACCGTGCCACCTCCCAGGGCGAGGACCACGCCGTGGCCCGCGTCGTCGACCTGGAGACGGCGGTCGACGTGCTCGGCGGCAAGATCGAGTTCGAGTCCGGCGAGGAGGGCCGCGAGCTGGAGATCCTGGGCCACCTGCTGCGCACCGCCACCGCCGAGACCGTCCGCCAGCACTTCCGCGGCCTGGACTTCGCGCTGCTCGTCGACGCGATCGAGGCCGGCTCGATGGTGACCACCGGCGAGCAGGTCACCGCCCGCGACTTCCTCACCGGGCTGCCGGTGCTGGGGGAGTCCGAGCTGTACGACGACGTGTGCGACCGCCTCAACGCCACCAACGACGGCGAGCGGGCCGGCGCGATCGAGCTGGCGCTGGAGGGGCTCTACCTCGCCCGCCGGGTCAGCAAGGAGTCCGGAGGCGGCGAGACCGTCTATGGGTAGGCACGTGCGGGACACCCGCTACGGCCGTTACGACGGCGGGCCCGACCCGCTCGCGCCGCCGGTCGACATCGCCGAGGCGCTCGACGCCATCGGCGAGGACGTGATGGCCGGCTACAGCCCCGAGCGGGCGATGCGGGAGTTCCTGCGCCGCGGCGGACGCGACCAGCGCGGCCTCGACGACCTGGCCCGCCGGGTCGCCGAGCGGCGCCGCGACCTGCTCCAGCGACACCACCTCGACGGCACCCTGCAGGAGGTCCGCGAGCTGCTGGACCACGCCCTGCTCGAGGAGCGCAAGCAGCTGGCCCGCGACGTGACGATGGACGACGCCGACCGGGCCTTCCGGGAGATGCAGCTGGAGAACCTCCCAGCCTCCACGGCGGCCGCGGTGAGCGAGCTGTCGTCGTACGACTGGTCCTCGCGGCAGGCCCGCGAGGACTACGAGAAGATCAAGGACCTGCTCGGCCGGGAGATGCTCGACCAGCGCTTCGCCGGCATGAAGAACGCCCTCGAGAACGCCACCGACGAGGACCGGGCCGCGATCAACGAGATGCTCGGCGACCTCAACGAGCTGCTCGACAAGCACCGTCGCGGCGTCGACACCCAGGACGACTTCGAGGCGTTCATGGACAAGCACGGCGACTTCTTCCCCGAGCGGCCCCGCGACGTCGAGGAGCTGCTCGACTCGCTCGCCCAGCGGGCCGCCGCGGCCCAGCGGATGCGCAACTCGATGACCCAGGAGCAGCGCGACGAGCTCGACGCCCTGGCCTCCCAGGCGTTCGGGTCGCCCGAGCTCATGCAGTCGCTCTCGCAGCTCGACGCCAACCTCCAGGCGCTGCGGCCCGGCGAGGACTGGGGCGGCTCGGAGCGCTTCGACGGCGAGGAGGGGCTCGGCCTCGGCGACGGCACCGGCGTGCTCCAGGACCTCGCCGACCTCGACCAGCTCTCCGACCAGCTCTCCCAGTCCTACGGCGGCGCCCGCCTCGACGACGTCGACCTCGACAAGCTGGCGCGCCAGCTCGGCGACGAGGCGGCCGTCGACGCCCGCACGCTCCAGCGGCTCGAGCAGGCGCTGCGCGACAGCGGCACCCTGCGGCGCGACTCGACCGGCCAGCTCAAGCTGACCCCCAAGGCGATGCGCCAGCTCGGCAAGGCGCTGCTCCGGGACGTCGCCAACAAGATGTCGGGCCGGCAGGGTCAGCGCGACCTCCGGCAGGCCGGGGCTGCCGGCGAGCGATCCGGCGCGACCCGCGAGTGGGCCTTCGGCGACACCGAGCCCTGGGACGTCACCCGCACGGTCACCAACGCCGTGGTCCGCACGGTCTCGGAGGGCCGCTCGGCGCGCGACGGCGTACGCCTCGAGATCGGCGACGTCGAGGTCACCGAGACCGAGGCCCGCACCCAGGCGTGCGTCGCGCTGCTCGTCGACACGTCGTTCTCGATGGCGATGGACGGTCGGTGGGTGCCGATGAAGCGCACCGCGCTGGCGCTGCACACGCTGATCCGGTCGCGCTTCCGCGGCGACGCGCTGCAGCTGATCGGCTTCGGGCGGCACGCCGAGGTGATGGACATCGAGCAGCTCACCGGGCTGGACGCCATGTGGGACAAGGGCACCAACCTCCACCACGCGCTGCTGCTGGCCAACCGGCACTTCCGCAAGCATCCCAACGCTCAGCCGGTGCTGCTGATCGTCACCGACGGCGAGCCGACGTCGCACCTCGAGCCCGACGGCGAGGTGTGGTTCAGCTACCCGCCGCACCCCCTGACGGTGGCGTACGCCGTCCGCGAGCTCGACAACGCCGGACGGCTGGGTGCGCAGACGACGTTCTTCCGGCTCGGCGAGGACCCCGGCCTGGCCCGCTTCATCGACTCGATGGCCAAGCGCGTCGACGGCCGGGTCGTGGCCCCCGAGCTCGACGACCTCGGCGCCGCCGTCGTGGGCTCCTACCTCGGCTCCCGCGACCCGCGGGCCGGCGGTGGCTACGGCGGCTACGGCGACTGGTTCGGCAACCGCGGGTTCTGGGTCGGCGACTGACCTCCGGCCGAGCGGTGAGCTGTGAACCGTCTCTGGTGCGCGAAAGGTTCACAGCTCACCGCTGACGCGTTCGAGCGGTGGGCGGTGAACCTTTCGCGCGGCGCGTTCGGTTCACAGCTCACCGCCCGGGCGCCAGCGGGCACACCCGCCTACGATCACCCGCGTGGCCGACCCGACGACTCTCCTCCTGCTCGGGCTGGCCGGGCTCGCGGCCGGGTTCGTCGACGCGGTCGTGGGCGGCGGCGGGCTGATCCAGCTGCCGGCGATCCTGATCGGCCTCCCCAACGCCTCGACCATCCAGGTCCTGGCCAGCAACAAGGTCGCCTCGATCAGCGGGACGACCGTCAGCGCGGCGACGTACTACCGCCGCGTCCGCCCCGACCCGCGCACCTTCCTGCCGCTCATGGCGCTCGCCTTCGCCGGCTCGATGGCCGGCGCGCTCGTCGCGACGCAGGTCCCGCGCGAGGCGTTCGACCCGATCGTGCTGGTCGCGCTGGTGCTCGTCGGCGGCTACGTGCTGTTCAAGCCCGCCCTCGGTGACGCGACCGCGCTCCGCTTCGCCGGCCACCGGCACACGGCCGCCGCGATGGGCACCGGCCTCCTCGTCGGCTTCTACGACGGCGCGCTCGGCCCCGGCACCGGCAGCTTCTTCGTCTTCACCCTCGTCGGGCTGCTCGGCTACAGCTTCCTCGAGGCCTCCGCCAAGGCCCGGCTGGCCAACTGGGCGACCAACCTGGCCGCCATCGTGATCTTCCTGCCGCAGGGCGCGGTGCTCTGGCGGGTCGCGGTCGTGATGGGGCTGTGCAACATCGTCGGCGGCTACGTCGGCGCGCGGACGGCGGTCAACCGCGGCACCCGTTTCGTGCGGATCTTCTTCATCCTCGTCGTGTCCGCGTTCATCGTGCGGCTCGGCGGCGACGTGCTGGGCGCCTGGTGAGCACCTACCTGACCATCGCCCGCGACGGCGGCGCCGAGATCGAGGCCAAGCGGTCCCGCTTCCTGGCCACCCTCGCGCGCGTCGAGGACGAGGCCGCCGCCCGCGCGGTCGTCGAACGCCTGCGCAAGCAGCACTGGGACGCCGGGCACCACTGCTCGGCCTTCGTCCTCGGCCCGCCCGGCCCCGGCCGCGTCGAGCGGTCCAGCGACGACGGCGAACCCGCCGGGACCGCCGGCGCCCCCATGCTCGAGGTGCTCCGCGGCGCCGGGGTCGGGGACGTCGTCGCGGTCGTGACCCGCTGGTTCGGCGGGACGCTGCTCGGCGCGGGCGGCCTCGTCCGCGCGTACGGCGATGCGGTGCGGGCCGCGCTCGAGCAGACCGGCACGCTCCGGCGCGAGCTGGTGCGCGAGCTGGCCCTCGAGGTCGACCACGCCGACGCCGGCCGGATCGAGGGCGAGCTCCGCTCCCGGGACGTGGCCGTCCTCGACACGGCCTGGACCGACCGGGTGACCCTCCGGCTCGGCGTGGCCCCGGACGGCGAGGAGCGGCTGCACGCCCTCGTCGCCGAGCTACAGCCGGCAGCGGCGTCGCCACACCCGTCGGGGAGTCGTGGGTCGACCGGCCCTGACCCGGGCAGGACTAGCCTCGGCTCCATGTTCTGGATGAGCGCCTTCCTCGACCTCGCGTCGAAGGACTTCGAGCACGGAGTGCTGTTCTGGGCGCAGGTCACCGGCTACCGGGTCTCGGCGCCGCGGGGCGAGCGCGAGGAGTTCGCGACGCTGGTCCCGCCCGACGGCGACGACTTCCTGCGCGTCCAGCGCCTGGGCGAGGGGCCGAGCCGGATCCACCTCGACCTGCACGTCGACGACCCGCGCGCCGAGGCCGCCCGCGCGGTGGCGCTGGGGGCCACGCAGGTCGACGACCACGGCTACGTGGTGATGCGCAGCCCCGGCGACCTGACGTTCTGCTTCGTCCGGCACCGCTCGTCGACCCGTCCCCGGCCTGCGACCTGGCCGGGCGGGCACCGCAGCCTGGTCGACCAGGTCTGCCTCGACCTGCCCGCGAGCCTGGCGGACGCCGAGACGGAGTTCTGGCACGCCCTCACCGGCTGGGAGCTGTCGGAATCACCGGTGAGCCGGGGATTTCGACGCCTCGAGCGCCCCACCGGCATGCCCTTCCGGATCCTGCTGCAGCGCCTGGACGAGCCCGACGGGCCGGTCCGGGCCCACCTCGACCTGGCCAGCGACGACCGCGCCGCCGAGACCGCCCGCCACCAGCGGCTCGGCGCGACGGTCGTCCAGCGCAACGACCGCTGGACCGTCCTCACCGACCCGGCCGGATCGGCGTACTGCATCACCGACCGCGACCCCGAAACCGGGGTGCTCGCATGACGCGCGCCGACTAGCGTGACGGCCGTGACCGAGACCTCGAGCATCATCCGCACCGATCCGCCCCTCGCCGCCGACGAGACCACGACGCTGCGGGCCTTCCTCACGTTCCAGCGCGACACCCTCCGGATGAAGACCGAGGGCCTGACCGGCGAGCAGCTCAACCAGACCCTCGCCCCCTCCGAGATGACCCTCGGCGGGATGCTCAAGCACCTCGCGCTCGTCGAGCACTGGTGGTTCGCGTGCATCTTCCTCGGCCAGGAGTACGCCGAGCCGTGGGCCTCCATCGACTGGGAGGACGACGCCGACTGGGACTGGCACTCCGCGTCGGAGGACAGCCCCGAGGAGCTGCGCGCCCTGCTCGACCGCGAGGTCGCCACGAGCGACGCGATCGTCGACCAGGTCTCCGACCTCGGCACCCTCTCGACGCGGAAGAGCCGCACCGGCGAGACGTTCAGCCTGCGCTGGATCCTGGTGCACATGATCGAGGAGTACTCCCGGCACAACGGCCACGCCGACCTCCTGCGGGAGTCGATCGACGGGTCCACGGGCGAGTGACCGACCCGCACATCCGGCCCGCAACGGACGACGACTGGCCGCGGATCTGGCCGTTCTTCGACGCGACGGTGCAGGAGGGCGAGACCTACGCCTTCCCGCTCGACCTGACCGAGGAGACCGGCCGCAGCTGGTGGATGGAGCGGCCCCCCGGCCTCACTGTCGTCCTCGAGGAGGAGGGCAGGGTGCTGGGCAGCGCCAAGATGGGGCCCAACCGCCCCGGCCACGGCGACCACGTCGGCACCGCCTCCTTCATGGTCAGCCCCGACGCGCGCGGCCGCGGCGTGGGCCGCCGGCTAGGGGAGCACGTCGTCCAGTGGCACCGCGACCACGGCTTCGCCGGCATCCAGTTCAACGCCGTCGTCGAGACCAACACCGCCGCCGTCGCGCTGTGGCGCTCGCTTGGCTTCGAGGTCGTCGGCACGGTGCCGGGTGCGTTCCGCTCGCCCACGCACGGTCGCGTCGGCCTGCACGTGATGTACCTGGCCCTGTGAGGGCGTCGTGAACCTCCGCGAGGTCCCGCGCCTCGTCTGGGTGCTGGCGGCCGGGCGCTTCATCGGGTCGATGACGTCGTTCCTGATGCTCTTCCTGACCCTCTACCTCACCGGCCCGCGCGACCTGCCGGTCCCGACCGCCGGCCTGATCGCCGGCACGTTCGGCGTCGGGATGCTGGTCGGCAACTTCACCGGCGGCCGCTGGGGCGACCGCTTCGGCCACCGCCGCACCCTGATGGCCTGCTCGACCGTGTCCGGCCTCGGGATCGCGTCGGTGCCGTGGCTGCCGGTCGAGGCCCTGGCGGTCGCGCTGCCGGTCTTCGCCTACCTCGCCGCGACCGCGTCGGTCTCCACCGGCGCGCTGTCCGCGCTCGCGGTCTCCCGCGGCGATCGACGTACGTCGGTGGCGGTGGGCCGGGCCGCCTCCAACGCCGGCTTCGTGATCGGCCCGCCGCTCGGGGCGCTGATCATCAGCCAGAGCTACGACGCGCTGTTCGTGATCGACGGGCTGATGACGCTGGCGATCCGGTTCGCGGTCGCGCCGTTCCTGCCGCACGACCAGCCGCACGTCATGCGCGACGCGTCTGCGCCCAGCCTGTGGCGGGCGTTGCGGGCCGACCGGGCGCTGATGACCCTGCTGCCCGCGGTCGTCCTGGTCGACATCGTCTACCGCCAGCTCTACACGACCGTGCCGATCCACCTGCGCGACGCCGGCCAGCCGGTCGCGCTCTACACCGCGCTCAACGCGATCGGCTCCGGCCTGATCCTGCTGCTGGAGATCCCGGTGGCCCAGCGCCTCAAGCGGCGGTCGTCGTACCCCATCATCGCGACCGGCTACCTCCTCGTCGGCGCCGGCTTCGCGCTGTTCGGCCTGCCGGTCTCGGCAGCCACCGCGATCCTCGCGATGGTGGTGCTGACGGCCGGGGAGATCCTCTACAAGACCACCGCGACCGCCCACGTCCTCGACGCGGCGCCGGACCACCTCGTCGGCCAGTACCAGGGCCTCTACACCGGCGCCGCCACCAGCGGCACCATGCTCGCCGCGCCCATCGGCACGGCGATCTACGCGACCGCGCCGGCGCTGCTGTGGCCGCTGTGCGGCGTCGCCGGGGCGATCGCCGCGGTGGCGGTGCTCAGCTCGGGTCGGGGCCAGGCTCCGCGAAGCCCGGCAGCGACTCCGTCAGGATCTGCCGGAACGGCGCCTCCGCCTCGAGCTGGCTGAGCACGCCGATCCCGCCGAGCCAGGTGCGGTGGATCAGCAGGTACGACGGCGGCAGGTTGAGCTTCATCGCGATCGTGTACGTCGGGGACCGCGGGTCGTTGATGCGCTGGAACTGCTGCTGCATCCAGGCCCGGGAGAACCGGAACCGCTCGACCTGTGTCGGCTCCACGAAGGGCGACAGGTAGTCGAGCAGCTGGGCCGGGTCGATCCGGACACGGTCCTTGACGAAGCCCTCGCTCCGCAGGCCCTCGAGCAGCGCCTCGTCGTCCTCGATGCCGGCGATCCGGATCAGCGAGCCCATCGCGACGGGCAGCGCGCCCTCGGGCAGCCGCGCGACCGCGCCGAAGTCGAGCACGCCCATCCGGGCGGGTCCGCCGTCGGGGTCGGGCACGACGCGGAAGTTGCCGGGGTGCGGGTCGGCGTGCAGCATCCCGGTGCGCGCCGGCCCGGCGAAGAGGAACCGCACGAAGAGGTCGGCGAAGTGGTCGCGCTCCGCCTGGCTGCCCTCGGTGATCACCGAGGCCAGGGACGCGGGGCTCTCGAGCCACTCGGTGACCAGCACGGTCTCGCCGACGGCGACGACGTCCGGGACCACGATCTCGGGGTCGTCGCGGAACGCCGCGGCGAACGTCCGCTGCGCCTCGGCCTCCAGTGCGTAGTCGAGCTCCTCGGTCGCCCGCGCCTGCAGCTCGGCCACCAGCGGCTTGATGTCGACTCCGGGCACCAGCGGCCCGATCGTCCGCGCCAACCGGGCGAGCTGGCGCAGGTCGGAGCGCAGCGCGTCACCGGCGCCGGGGTACTGCACCTTGACGGCCACCTCGCGCCCGTCGTGCCAGCGGCCCTTGTGCACCTGGCCGATCGAGGCGGCCGCGGTCGGGCCGCCGTCGAGCCAGACCAGCTGGTCCTTCCAGTCCGGGCCGAGCTCGCGGGCCAGCACGTCGCGCACCACCTGCGTGGGCATCGGGGGAGCGGAGTCCTGCAGCTTCACCAGCTGCTCGCGGTAGGGCGCCGCCAACTCCTCGGGGAGCGCGGCCTCCAGCACCGACAGCGCCTGGCCGAACTTCATCGCCCCGCCCTTGAGGTCGCCCAGGGTGCGGAACAGCTGCTCGGCGGTGCGCTGCTGGATCTCGTTCATCACGGCCTCGGCCGGCTTGCCGCCGAGCCGCTTGCCGAGCCCGATCGCATTGCGTCCGGCGTAGCCCAGCGGCAGCGCGGCCAGCCTCGCCGTCCGCGCAGCGGCCTTGCGGGGCAGCTCGGTCATGACGTCATTGTGACAGCCGCCAACAGGCCCTGCCCGATCGACCGCGCAGCCTCCTGCAGCTCGGGGCCGCCGACGATGCGGTACGGCGCCCGCAGGCCGGCCAGCTGCTCGGCGTACCACCACGGGTTGTTGGTGCTGCCCACGAGCCGGGTCGTGCCCTCATCGACGGCCTCGAGGCGGCCGAGCACGCGGGGCAGCCGCCACGCGACGGACTCGAGCGGCGCCGACACGACCACCTCGGTGTCGTACTCCCAGCCCACCGCGAGGTTCTCCTCGAGCAGCGCGACGGGGTCGAGGTCGGCCGGCGGCTCGAAGTCGCCCTCGATCGCCACGACGTCGTGCACCCGGTCGACCCGGTAGGTGCGCACGGCGTCGGCGCGCAGCGACCGGCACACGAGGTACCACCGCCCGTGGCGTACGACGACCGCCCACGGGTCGACCTCGACCTCCCACTCCGAGCCGGACTCGGTGCGGTAGCCGAGCCGCAGTCGGCGACGGTCCGAGCAGGCCTGCACGAGCGTCGCGGTGGTGGCCGGGTCGGGCCGGGCGGCGGCCCGGTCGGGGGCCGCTGCGGTGGCCCGGCGCACGGCCTCGGCCTGGGCGGCGACCTGCTCGGGGAGGGCCCGGATGATCTTGCCGAGCGCCCCGCCGACCAGGCCGGTCGGGTCGCTGGCGTCGTGGTGGCCGTCGAGGACGGCCATCACCAGGCCGAGCGCCTCGGTGGCGTTGAAGACGAGGGGCGGGAGCCGCAGGCCGCGGCCGAGCCGGTAGCCGCCGTAGGGCCCGCGGACCGACTCCACGGGAATGCCGGCCTCGCGCAGCACGCTCACGTAGCGCCGGGCCGCGCGGTCCGAGACGTGCAGCCGTTCGGCCAGCCGCGCGGCGGTGATGCCCGGGTGGTCCTGCAGCACCTGCAGGCACACCAGGGCCCGCGCGGTCGGGTTCGACTCGTCCATCCGGCCAGCGTGCCACGTATTCCGGCAACGATTCGACCGGAATGCGTCCTACGGTGCCGGCATGAGCACCGACACCGTCACCGACTACCCGTGGGAGCCGCCCGTCGCCGGCACCGAGACCGAGCACATCGTGGGCGCCCTCGACCGGCTCCGCACCACGTTCCGCTGGAAGGCGGGCGGCCTGGACGCCGCCGGCCTGGCCACCACGATCGGGGCCTCGACCCTGACCCTCGGCGGGCTGCTGAAGCACCTCGCCCAGTGCGAGGCGGGCATCTTCAACAGCAAGTTCCGCGGGCTGCCGCTGGGCGAGCCCTGGGACAGCGCCCCCGGGGACGACGAGGACTGGGACTTCCACTCGGCCGCCGCCGACAGCCCCGAGCAGCTCTACGCGCTGTACGACGACGCCGTGGCCCGGTCGCACGAGGTCCTCGCCGCCGCGATCGCGGACGGCGGGCTCCAGCAGCCGGCGTACGTCTCCTGGCCGGACGGCCGGCACGCCAACCTGTGCCGGCTCGTGTGCGACCTGGTCGAGGAGTACGGCCGGCACACGGGCCACGCCGACCTGCTCCGCGAGGCCGTCGACGGCCTGGTCGGGGAGGACCCGCCCGCCCGCTGGACGCCCTGAACGCCTGACCGTCAGGGCAGGTAGCGCACCACCTTGCCGTCGGGTGCGCCCTGGTCCGGCGGCAGCGCGTCGATGGTCGCGAAGACGGTGCGGTGGTTGATCTCCACGGCGGCCGGCAGCGGTGCCTTCGTCCACGTGTGCACCGCGGTCTCGCCGTGCCGGACCTTGACGATCTTGTTGGCGAAGAGCTCGGCGATCAGCATGTTGCCCTTCGGCGTGACGGCGATGCCGGTGGGCGTGAACAGGCCGGAGAGGATCTGGCTCATGTGCCCGGTCTTCGGGTTGATCTTGTAGACCGCGCCGAGCGGGAGCTGCTCACCGAGGCCGCCGCCGAGCGTGGTCACGTAGAGCTTGCCGTCCGGCCCCATCTCGACGTCGGTCGGCACCGACTCGCCGTAGTAGGTCAGCCCGACCACGCAGTCGGGGGCACCGAGGGCGGTGGCGAGGTCGGCCGTGATCTCGACCGGCACGGCCGGGGTGACCGCGAGGCTGGTGATCGTGCCGTCGTCGGCGATCGCGAGCACGGCGTTCATGCCGGCGTCCGCCACGTAGACCGTCTTGGCGGTCTGGAGCGTGGCATACGGGTGTGAGTCGAGCTGTCCCTCGTAGACCGGCGGCCCGAACTGGTCGGTCGGCCACTGTGCCGCACACTCGTCGGAGATGTCCGGCATGCCGTAGGTGATCACGCCGTCGGGGTTGTTGGCGTTCTCGAAGGCGCGGATGTGGGCCAGGGTGCGTGCCTTGCCGTCCGGGCGCAACAGCTTGAGCCACGAGTCGGTGTTGGACTCCCCGTTGCCCTCGGTCTCGGCGAACAGCACGCGACCGTCGCGCACCGAGACGCCGCCGACCTCGTTGTGGGCCTTGGAGGCGTAGACCTTCGTGGCCTTGCCGCCCGCGACCTTGTCCAGCTCGCCGGTGAAGTTCTGGGTGACGTAGACGTTCTTTCCCTCCACGGCCAGGGTCAGCGGACCGACCAGCCCCCGCGCCAGCACGACCTTGCCGGATGGCTTCGCGAGCGGGTCGTGGGCCCGGGACGCCCCGGCCGGCGAGGCCGACAGGGCGCCGAGCGCCAGCGCGGACGCGGCGGTGATGGCGAGCAGACGTGGGGTGCGCATGGGGGACCTCCGGGTCGACGGATGGATCCCCGACAGTCTTTGATGCCCCGTGACCGGAGTGAATACCTCAATTCGGGCATGTCGCGGTCAGACCCCGAGGGCGAGGAAGCTCGCGGCGGTCGCCTCGCGCACCGGGTCGCCGCGCGCGGCCCGCCGCGCGCCGAGCAGGGCGGTGGCGAGGTCGGCGCCGTCGCGCAGGCCGGCGTGGAGGTCGACCATCACCTCGACGGTGGCCCGGTCGTCGACGACCGCCACGCTGGCCACCACGCCGGCCGTGCCCACCTGGAGCAGCGTGGCCACCAGCCCGAGGAGCTCGCCGGCCCCCACCGGGGCCATCACCCCCGACTCGCAGGCCGACAGCACGACGCGGTGCGGTGGCCGCGCCATCCGCTCGAGGTCGTGGACCGTGAGTGGCCCGTCGTCGAGGTCGAGCGCGGAGAACAACGGACTGTCGCTCCGGAAGCGCCCGTGCGCCGCGACGTGCGCCAGACCCGCCCCGTCGAGCGCGGCCAGGCTCCGCTCGACCGTGGCGTCCCGGCCGCGCAGCACCATCGCGTCGTGGTGCTGCGGCGCCACGACGTCGATCTCCGCCCCGCCCGTCGTCAGCAGCGGCCCGGACACGAAGACCACCCGCGTGCTCACCGGCCGGCGCTCCCGGGCCCGCAGCCACAGCGCCGCGGACGGTACGACGCTGTGCGGCCGGTCCGCGAGGACGGGGAGCAGCCCCCAGGGCACCCCGTGCAGCCGGCTGGTCGGTGATACGACGACGGCCGGCACGTCGCGGAGCAGGTCGGCCGCGCCGCCGAGCAGGGCCTCCTGCAGGCGCGACCCCGCCTCGGCGAGCGGCGCCGGCCGGCCGGCCGCGGCGCGACGCAGGGCGTGCCGGGCGAAGTCGACGCTGCGGAAGGTCTCGTCAGCGTTGCCGAGCGTGACCTTCCGGACCCGTCCGCCGTGGACGACGACCGCGTGGAGCCGCTCGCCGACCTCCACGTGCTCGACCAGGGCGCACTCGCCGACCGCGGACACCAGCGCGGCCACGTCCAGGTCGGCCGACGTCGTGGGGGAGGTGCCGGCGGCACGCCGCAGGCGGCGCCGTACGTCGTCCTCCGCGCGGGCCCGTTCCGCCTCGAGCCGGGCCACGTCGCCCCCGTCGCGGCGTGCGGTCTGCAGGCGCCGGGCGTTGTCGCGCAGGGCGGCCAGCGGCGCGGCGACGTCGTCGGGCCCGGCCGGTCGGACCGGCGGCTGGGTCAGCGCCGTGGCGCGCCAGCGCTCGCTCCACCACAGCAGGCTGCGCGGCCCGCCGTCGACGGCCTGGGCCAGGGCGAGCCGGGCCAGGTCCTCGCCGTGGCCGGTGGCCAGGGCGCGCAGTTCGGAGCTGCCCAACGTCGCCCGGTGGGTGTCCAGGGCGGCGAGGCCGCGACGGCAGGCGTGCGCGACCCCGCGGCGGTCGCCGGCCAGCTCCCGCTCGAGTCCCAGCGCCAGCCAGCCACCAGCCCGGACGAGCGCGGTGCGGTCGGTGCGGTGCGCCGCGGCGTGTGCCAGCAGCCCGGCCGCGGCCGCTGGGTCGACCCGGGCGGCGAGTCTCCCGGCCACCAGCCACGCGACGGCGGCCTCCTCCGACCGGGCGGACTCCAGCTCCTCCGCCACGCGACGCGCGGTCGGCAGCAGGCGTCGGTCCACCCGTCGGGCCATCTCCCGTGCGCGCACCATGACCAGATGGGCGTGCAGCGCGTCCCACCCCCGGCCGGTCCTGCGGAAGGCCGCCAGCGCCACTCGCGCCTGGTCGAGCGCGGCCGCGGCCTCCCCGGCCGCGAGCAGGGCCGTGGCCCGGCGCAGCTGCAGCTCGGCCCGCTGGACGGGGAGCCCGTGTCGCCGCTCCAGCTCGGCGTCCACGACGGCCACGGCCTCGCGGGGCAGGCCGGCGGCGAGGAGCGCGGTCGACCGGTCCATGGCCAGCGGGGTCGTGTCGAGGTGGAGGTCGGCGTACCTCTCGTCGGCGCGGTCGTAGGCCGCGAGCGCCGCCGGCAGGTCGCCGCGGGTCACGGCGACCACGCCGAGGTTGTGCTGGGCGAGCACGGCCTCCACGTCGTGCCCGAGGTCGACGAACAGGTCGCGGGCGGCCCGCACCTGCTCCTCGGCAGCCACCACGTCCCCGACCGTCAGGAGGAGCAGGCCCAGGACGTTGCGGGTGCTCGCCTCCCACGCCGCGTTTCCCGTGGCGAGGAAGCCGGCCAGGGCGCCCCGGAGGTCGGCGAGACCGTCGTCGTGGCGGCCGAGCACCCACGACAGCGACAGCCCGCGTCGCATCAGCACCTTCGCGGCCAGGTCGGGGTCGTCCGCGCCGGCCACGGCCCGGCCCAGCTGCGCCAGCCCCTCGCGTGTCCGGCCCTGCGTGACCAGGGTGAGGCCGAGGGTGGCCCGCACGTCGGCCGCCCGGTCGGCGTCCCCGGACCGGACCGCGAGCCGCAGTGCCGCCCGCAGCTCCCGCACGGCCGGCTCCCTCTCCCCGGTGTCGCGCAGCACCAGCCCGAGCGTGTGCCGGGCGACCGACTCCCACCAGGGGTCCGGTGCGCCGTCGAGCAGCGCCCGCGCCCGCGTCCGCGCCAGGTCGTGGTCCTCGAACGCCAGGTCGAGGAGCTCGGCGGCGCTGGTCGGGGAGCGATCGGTCGGCATCCGTGGCCTTCCCAAATCAGGCGATTCCCCGATCGTCCCGCAGGTCTAGCGTCCGGGGGAACGTCCCTCTCGGGAAGGAGCCGCCCGTGCCCATCAACGACCTCGCCAGCGGAGACGACCGCCGCCGCGTCGTCGAGCAGGTGGAGCTGGTCCGCGAGGACCACGGCGCCGAGCGCGTCGCCTGGGACTCCGAGCTGCCCGAGGACTTCCACTACCTCTACGACCCGGACGTGCTGCTCGTGCGCTCGACCGACCGCGCGCGGGTCGACGAGGTGCTCGACGTGCTCAACGGGAGCGGCGACTTCGACGGCACGGTCACCGACGCCGACCTGCCGCTCGACGACAGCGGCCGCGACCCGCTCCCGATCGTGCGGGTGCTGCTGCCCGGGCGCGTCGACGGCGACCCGCGCCGGGTCCCGCTCGCCCTCGACGCCCTGGACGCGCGGGGCGTGAACGACACCGAGGTCGTGGCCACCCCCAACCACTGGGTGCACCTCTGCGGTCCCGGCAACACCCGGCTGTGCCCGGCCAGCGAGCCGTCGGAGACCGGGCTCGACAAGCCGTGGCCGGCCGTGGCGTCCGACGCCGGCCTGGGCGGGGGAGTCCGGGTCTCCGTGGTCGACAGCGGCTGGCACGCCGCGGCGGGGCAGCCGCTGGGTCCCACGCCCTGGCTCGAGGACGTCGACGGCGACGACGAGCAGAACGTCGCGCTGCTGCGCCCCTACGCCGGGCACGGCACCTTCATCGCCGGGGTCGTGCGCTGCCTGGCACCCGGCACGACGGTGTACGTCGAACGCTTCCTCACCGGGACCGGGGCGATGCTCGAGACCGACATGGTCGCCCAGCTCCGCCAGGCCCTCGCGCGCGAGCCGCACCTCATCAACCTCTCGGCCGGCGCCGTCACCCGGCGCAACCATCCGCTGCTGAGCTTCGAGGCGTTCTGGGAGCAGGACCTGAGCCAGACCCCCAACTGCCTCCTCGTGGCCGCGGCGGGCAACGACGCCACGGCGGCGCCGCTGTGGCCAGCCGCCTTCGACTGGGCGCTCGGGGTCGGCTCGCTCGACCGGGACGGCCACGTGTCACGGTTCTCCAACCACGGCCCGTCGGCGGACGTCTACGCGCTCGGCCGCAACCTCGTCAACGCCTATCCCGACGGCACGTACGTCTGCCACGAGACCCCCGACACCGGGGACGTCCGGGTCTTCGACCGGGGGATGGCCCGCTGGAGCGGCACGTCGTTTGCCGCGCCCGTCGTGGTCGGCCTGATCGCCGCCGAGCCGGGCGCGGACGCCGACGTGTTCGCCGCGCGGGACGCCGTGCTGGCTCGGGCCGGGACGGCGATCGACCCGCTCGGCAGCCCCGTGCCGGCGCTGTTCCCGCCCTACACCTGAGCGGATCTCGCGATCAGGGGACGACCCACTCGGTCACCAGGCGCGCTCCGCCGCGACGGACGCAGAAGCGCACCGGACCGCCGTCCGCGAGCGGCGTGTCCAGGCTGAAGAAGCCGGACCCGTCGGCGATGGCCGAGGCGGTGCGGCCGTCGGCCCACTCGAGGACCACCTCGCCGGCGCCGGTCACCTGGCCGAGCACCCGTCCGCCGGTCAGCTCGACCTCCAGGGTGAGCCCGTCGCCGGAGAACTCCAGCGTCCGGGCCTCGTCGTCACCCCGGACGGCCGCTGCGGGCTCCCGCTCGGAGTCGAAGGTCAGCGCCAGCAGCTCCTCGTCGACGTTGCGCCAGGCGTAGGCAGCGCGCGCGGCCTCCCGCCACCCGTCGGGCACCTCCCGGTCGGCCGCGAGCGTCTCCCCGACGAGCCCCTCGAGCTCGTCGTCGCCGAACGGGCTCTCACTGAACGGGGACATGGTGACCACCTTCTCCTCCCGAGGCGCCGGCCGGGTCCGGCGAGGCTGTGTAGGCGCGCATCGCGCGCGTGTCGCGGAGCTGGCGCAGTGCCCGGGCCCGGGTGGGCCCGATGCTGCCGACCGGGATCTTCAGGGTGCTGCTGATCTCGTCGTAGGGCACCGGTGGGTCGTCCATGAGCATCTCCAGCAGGCGGCGCCGCTGGGTGGGCAGCTCGGCCAGTCCGGCGCGGACGGCCCGACGCAGCTCGTCTCGCAGCAGGTCCTCGGCGATGTCCGCCTCACCGGGAAGGTCGCCGGGCACTCCGTCCAGGGCCGGGCCCTGGGGGTCGATGCTGGTCGTGCGGCGGCCCGACTCCACGGCCCGCAGCGCCTCGCGCCGGGCGGTGGTCGCGAGCCAGCCGGGCAACGCCCGCGGGTCGCGCAGGTCGCCGAGGTGCTCGACGAGCCGCAGCCAGACGGTCTGGTTCACGTCCGCGGCGTCGGCCGGGCTGAGCCGGAAGCGGCGTACGACGCCGTGCACGAGCGGCAGGAACTCCTCGACGAGGGCGTCCCACGCGCCGGCGTCCCCGTCGCGGGCGGCGGCGACGAGCGAGAGCACGGTCGGCGGCTCGTCCATCGTCGGCCTCCTCGTGGGCCTGCTCGTCTGCCCTGCCAGCGTCACGGTGTCCATCGGCCTGCCTCCTTCGGACCTACAGAGGGGCGCGGGGCCCACCTGATACGTCCGAGGCCGAGACGCAGCCGGCCGATCGTGCCTCCACCGTGGCACGCGCCGGCGGTGAAGGACATGCCTTTTCCGGGCCATCCGCCGGGCCCATGTATCACCGCGCCGATCCGCCGGTCTGTCCCTGCATCCCGCCGGCGACCGCCGCCGCGGGCCCTGGAAAGGAACAACCGTGATGTCTCACCTCACCACCGGTGGCCGACGCGTGATCGCGGCCGCCTCGCTCCTCGGCCTGCTCGCCACGGGTGCCGCCTGCGGCGCCCGGACGGACACCGTCAAGGACCTCGGCAGCAACCTGTCCGGCGCGACCGGCCAGCAGACCCAGCAGGACCGGTCCGAGCGCTCGCTCGACGCCGACGCCCGTCGGGCCGCCCACGGCCGGCTCCCGGCCCCGTCCCCGGCGCCAGCCGGCAAGCGGGTCCCGGACTACCGGCCCTGATCCACCACCCCACACCACGAGAAGGAACCAACCGTCATGTCCCACACCACCAGCACCACCAGCCGTCGCGGCCTTGCCCTGGCCTTCGCGGGCCTCGCCCTCGCCGCCACGACCGCGGCCTGCGGCACCCAGCAGGGCACCGACATCAAGGACACGGGCTCGTCCCTGTCCGTGCCCCGGCACGGCGCGGTCACGCAGTCGCCCCCGCCGGACGCCACCTCGGCCAACCTGGCCGAGCACCTCCTGCAGGGGAAGAAGTTCAGCCCGCCCCCGGCCGGGATGCGGGTCCCCGACTGAACACACCGCCACACCACACCGCCACACCAGGCAGCGCCCGGACACCAGGGGGGTCCGGGCGCTGCTGTGTGCCGGTGGCGGAGTCGGGTCAGACGCTCGGGCCGCGCGGCTTGAACCGGCGTACCTCCTGGGGCCACCCGCACGCCTCGGCGATCCGGCCGGCCCACATCCGGGCGGTCTCCTCGTCGGGGACGTCCACGATGGTGAGCCCGCCGAGCCACTCCTTGCTCTCGGTGAACGGCCCGTCGGTGAAGGACAGGGTGCCGCTGGTCGCGTCGGCGCTGAAGGCCTCCTCGACCTCCTCGACCAGCCCGCCGGCGAAGACGTACTGACCGGCCGCATGCAGGTCGTCGATGACCGCGCGGGCGAGCGGCCCGCGTCCGCGGAACCACTCCTCGGTGTGGTCGCCGACCCACTGCTGGTTGAAGTAGATGAGGTACTCGGTCATCCCCTGCTCCTCGTTTCCCGTCGATGTGTGCAGCGAGCCAGGTGCCCGCGTCAACCTATCCACGAACGGGCAGCAGGGGATACGACATCGTCAGCCGGGGAAATTCATCCGGGTTCGGCGTGGGGCTCCAGGAAGCTCACCGGAAGCCCGCGCGACCGCGCGTGCTCGAGCTCCCGACGGGTGCTCTCCCCGAGGTAGCCGCCCACGTTGACGACGAGGACCTCGTCCGCCATCGCGATCTTCTGGAGGTGGACCCGACCGAGCCGTTCGCGGTCCTCGGAGCTCAGCTCCGTGGACGGATCCAGCGCGGTCGGCGTCAGCACCACGTGGCCGGCCAGCGTCAGTTCGGCGTCGAGACGCGCGAACTCCTCACGGAACCGCATCGATCCGCAGAGCGTGATGACGGTGAACTCATCGGGCGGCATGCGCGGGTCTCCACGTGTCACCGGGGGAGGCTAACAACCCCGGATCAGGCGGTCCCGGGGAACTTCACGCCCGTGTTGGAGTGGCAGCGGCAGCCGTGGGGGTTCTTCACGGGTGCTGCCGGTGGCTGTCGGTGCACCACAGGTCAGCGCGGCAGCTTCGGGTAGGCAAGCACGAGACTCCGTGCCCCGGTCGCCGTGCCGCAGTCCCGCAGCGCGTCTCCAGCCTCGCCCAGTCCGCGCAGGAAGTCATCAGGGTTGTAGAACCCTCCGCCACCCACGAAGTGGGAACCGACGCTCACGGACCCGTCGAAGTCGCCCGAGAACAGCACCGATTGGCTCGTGGAGTCCCACGATGTCCCGGCGGGCCAGAACACCACCGAGTTGCCCAGCATCAGGCATTCACCGCGCAGAATCAGATTGCCCCTGACGGTTGCCAGCGGGTACGGCGCACCCGGTATCGACACTGCCACCACGGGCCCGTTCACGACACCGGTCGCCTCCGTCGGGTCCTGGCGCAGGGCCAATGTCAGCACGGCCGCGACCACCACCACCGCGAGTCCGACCCCGAGCCTCACCAGCCACCGCACAGTGGAATTGTGCGCTCAGACCACGACAGGTGCTGCATCTTCTCCGATCAGCGGATGTGGGGCACCGCCTCTGCCAACATGGCGTCCGATGAACGTGCGAGCCCGTCTACCCACTGCGGCAGGTCTCCTGCTCATCTCCTCGTGGACCGCTGGGTGCGACCCGGATGAGCAGGGCGAGGCCTCTTGCTCCCTGAGCGCGAGCATCGCGTTCGAGAGTCGGGAGTACATCGCGGTTGGGTCCTTGCCCGGGCTCAAGCGCACCGAGATTCACGCAGGGAAGCGTCTCGGCACTGCCGAAGCCGCAACGTGCCCGGGGCAAGCGGTGCAGGAAGTGCACGTCTTCAAGGTCGTTGGCGTCCCCGTTGCCCAGGCCGTCTTCGCCAAGCCGGAGTTCGGTCTGATGGAACGCTGGAACCAGGACGGAGCCATCAAGTAGCACCTCCCCTCACCCGCCATCAGTGCGTCGGGTGGAGACCAGGTCGAGCTGGCGACGCTCATGCCGAGGACGACGAAGGCCCCGCGTCAACAGACGCGGGGCCTTCGGTCTTCTGCTCGTTCAGGCGGGGAACTTCACGCCGGTGTTGGAGTGGCAGCGGTAGCCGTGCGGGTTCTTCGCGAGGTACTGCTGGTGCAAGTCCTCGGCGTAGTAGTAGGTCGGCGCGGTGCGGATCTCGGTGGTGATGCTGCCGAGCCGGCGACGCTCGAGCTCGGCGCCGTAGATCGCCGTCAGCTCGCGGGCGGTCTGCTCCTGCTCCGGGGTCGTGTAGTAGATCGCGGAGCGGTACTGCGTGCCGATGTCGTTGCCCTGGCGCATGCCCTGGGTCGGGTCGTGCACCTCGAAGAACGTCTTGACGAGGTCGGCGTAGGAGACCTTCGCGGGGTCGAAGACGATCCGCACGGCCTCGGTGTGGTTGGTCCGGCCCGAGCAGACCTCCTCGTACGACGGGTGCGGGGTCGTGCCGCCGGCGTACCCGACCGACGTCGACCAGACGCCCGGCTTCTGCCAGTAGATCTCCTCGGCGCCCCAGAAGCAGCCCAGGCCGAAGAACGCGACCTCGTAGCCGTCGGGGACCTCGTCGGTGACCAGGGGAGTGCCGAGGACCTTGTGGGTCGCGGCGAGGGGGAACTGGCGCTCGCTGCGACCGGCGAGGGCCTGGTCGTCGGCGACGAGCTCGGACTTGTGGCGGGAGAACAGCGACACGGTGGTGACTCCTTGCAGGGAAGAGGCTTTCACCAGTGAACAACACCGGACCCGGCCGCGTCGTTCCCGGCCGGGGCGACGTCACCGCTCCGTAAGGACTGGATAGCGTGAGCCCATGAGCGAGCAGCAGCACAGGAGCAAGTCCGGTTTCGAGACGCGTGCGATCCACGCCGGCTACGAGCCCGACCCGATGACCGGCGCGGTGATCCCGCCCATCTACGCGACCTCGACCTACAAGCAGGACGGCGTCGGCGGACTGCGCGGCGGCTACGAGTACAGCCGCTCGGCCAACCCGACGCGCACCGCCCTCGAGGGGGCCCTCGCCGCCGTGGAGGAGGGGGAGCGCGGCTTCGCGTTCGCCTCCGGCCTGGCCGCCGAGGACACCGTCGTCCGCTCCGTGTGCCGCCCCGGCGACCACGTGGTCATCCCCGACGACGCCTACGGCGGCACCTACCGCCTCTTCGACAAGGTCGAGAAGGTCTGGGGCCTGGAGCACTCGCCGGCGGCCGTCTCCGACGTCGACGCCGTGCGCGCCGCCATCCGTCCGGGCCAGACGAAGTTCGTCTGGGTCGAGACCCCCACCAACCCGATGCTCAACATCGGCGACATCGAGGCGCTGGCCGCCGTGGCCCACGAGGCGGGCGCGCTGCTCGTCGTCGACAACACCTTCGCCTCGCCGTACCTCCAGCAGCCCCTGACCCTCGGCGCCGACATCGTCGTGCACTCGACGACCAAGTACGTCGGCGGCCACTCCGACGTCGTCGGCGGCGCCGTGGTCGTGCGCGACCTCGACCTGGCCGAGTCGATCACCTTCCACCAGAACGCCATCGGCGCCGTCGCCGGCCCGTTCGACTCGTTCCTGACCCACCGCGGCCTCAAGACGCTGGGGGTCCGGATGGACCGCCACTGCGACAACGCCGAGAAGGTCGTGGAGTTCCTGACCTCCCACCCGGGCGTCGCCGAGGTCATCTACCCCGGCCTCGAGTCGCACCCCGGCCACGCGGTCGCGGCGAAGCAGATGAAGCGCTTCGGCGGCATC
The DNA here is from genome assembly GCF_014138045.1 of Nocardioides ginsengisegetis. Classification (NCBI taxonomy): domain Bacteria; kingdom Bacillati; phylum Actinomycetota; class Actinomycetes; order Propionibacteriales; family Nocardioidaceae; genus Nocardioides; species Nocardioides ginsengisegetis. Next base: position 2,986,201 of record NZ_JACGXA010000001.1, on the reverse strand, counting down.
GTGTCGTTCCGCGTCAAGGCCGGCGAGCAGGCCGCGCTCGCCGCGTGCGCCAAGGCCGAGGTCTTCACCCTCGGCGAGTCGCTCGGCGGCGTCGAGTCGCTCATCGAGCACCCGGGCCGGATGACGCACGCCAGCGTCGCCGGCACCGACCTCGAGGTGCCCGCGGACCTGATCCGGCTCAGCGTCGGCATCGAGACCGCCGACGACCTGGTCGCCGACCTCGACCGTGCCCTCGGCTGACCTGGCGGTCTGCGTCGACTTCGGCTCCACCTTCACCAAGGCGGCCCTCGTCGACCTGGGCGAGGGCCGGATCGTTGCCTCGGCGAGCCACCGCACCACCATCGAGACCGACGTCCTCGACGCGTACGACGCGTGCCTCGCCGACCTGACCGCCGCCGACCCGCGGGCGGCGGCCGCCGAGGTGCTGGCCTGCTCGAGCGCCGGCGGGGGACTGCGGATCGCCGTCGTCGGCAACGAGGAGCTGGTGACCGCCGAGGCGGGTCGTCGCGTCGCCCTGAGCAGCGGCGGCAAGGTCGTGGCGGTCACCGCGATGGCGGGTCGTCCGGCTGAGCGGGCGCTGGGTGACGCGCTGGGCCGGACGACCCGGCCGGACGTGGTGCTGCTGACCGGCGGCACCGACGGCGGCAACAGCGAGGTGCTGGTCGACGCGGCCCGCGCCCTGGCCGCCTCCGGCTGGACCGGACCCGTGGTGGTGGCCGGCAACGTCGAGGCGCAGGCCGAGGTGGCCGCCATCCTCGGCGGCGTCCCGCACGTGCTCGCCGACAACGTCGTCCCCAAGATCGGCGTGCTGGCGCCGGAGTCGGCCCGGGCCGCGATCCGGGAGATGTTCCTGGCCCACGTGATCGGCGGCAAGCACCTCAGCAGCCGCGCCGACTTCACCGCCATGGTGCGCGGCGCGACCCCCGACGTGGTGCTGACCGGGGTGGAGCTGCTGGCCCGCGGCCTCGACGCTGCCCATCCGGGGGTCGGCGACGTCGTGGTCGTCGACGTCGGCGGCGCCACCACCGACGTGCACTCCGTCGTCGAGGTCGACCCCGAGGACGCCCAGCTCTCCCGCGAGGTCGTGGCGACCACGCCGGTCACCCGCACCGTCGAGGGTGACCTCGGGATGCGCTGGTCGGCGGTCACGACCGTCGAGGCGGCCGACCTGCCCGACCTGGCCGAGGCCGCGGCGACCCGCCAGCACGACCCGTCGTACCTCCCCGACGACGACGCCGGCCGCGACGACGACGAGGCGATCGCCCGGGCGGCGGTGGGCCTCGCGCTGCGTCGCCACGCCGGCCGCAGCAAGGTCGTGGTCAGTCCCGAGGGCCGCGTCGTCGAGCGCACCGGCAAGGACCTGCGCGAGGTGGACCTGCTCGTCGGCTCCGGCGGGGTGCTGCGCCACGGCCGGGACGGCGTCGCCGCCCGGGTCCTCGCCACCAGCACCGGTCGCGACCTCGACGGCGGCTGGCAGCTGCCGGAGCACGCCCGGGTCGTCGTCGACACCGACTACGTCCTGGCGGCCGCCGGGCTGCTGGCGGGCCCGCATCCCGAGGCGGCCTACCGGCTGGTGCTGCGGCTCGTGGCCCCGGCCGCTCGGTAGCCTGTCGACGTGAGCAACGAGGCTGACGGTCCGGGCGCCAACGGCGTCACCGACCCCACGGACCCGAGCCCTGAGACACCGACCGCCGACGGGTCCCACGAGCCCCGGCGCCGGCTCCCGATCATCGGGATGCGCTCCCGCGACGAGGAGGAGGGCATCGCCCAGCGGATCGCGCACCAGTGGGCGCAGCTGCGCGACGTACGCCGTCCCGAGCCCGAGCCGATCGCCACGGGCCCCTCCAACTTCAGCCGGGCGCAGGTGCCGTGGGGCCTGGACCTCGCCGCCGCCTGGGCCTGGCGGTTCCTGATCATCGCCATCGCGGGCTACGTCATCGCGCGCGTGATCGGCTACTTCGCCGTCATCACCGTGCCGCTGGTCATCGCGCTGCTCCTCTCCGCGCTGGCCGTCCCGGTGGTCGACCTGCTCCAGCGGGTCGGCTTCCCGCGGGGGCTCGCCGCGATCCTCGTCGTGCTGGCCGGCCTGGCGTTCGTCGCCAGCCTGCTCACCTTCGCCGGGCAGCAGGTCGCCAACGGCGCCAACGACCTCGCCGACCAGGTCGTCGCCGGCCTCGGCGAGATCAAGAGCTGGCTCAAGACCGGGCCGCTGCACGCCAGCGACTCCCAGATCAACGACTACATCGACAAGATCCAGAAGGGCATCAGCGACCGCACCAAGGATGGCGTCAAGCTCAGCAGCGTCACCGAGGTCGGCACGGTCCTGACCCACGTGCTGGCCGGCTTCTTCGTGATCCTGTTCTCCACCTACTTCTTCCTCGCCGACGGCGACCGGATCTGGGCGTGGTTCGTGCGGCTGGCCCCGCGCGCCGCCCGCGAGCACGTCGACTCCTCCGGCCGGGTCGCCTGGATCTCGCTCACCCAGTTCGTCCGGGCCACCGTCATCGTGGCGCTCACCGACGCCATCGGGATCATGATCGTGGCCGCGATCCTGGGTGTTCCGTTCGTGCTCGCGATCGGCGTGCTGGTCTTCCTCGGCGCGTTCATCCCGATGGTCGGAGCGACGATCGCCGGCACCGTCGCGATCCTCGTCGCCCTGGTCGACCAGGGGCCGTTGACCGCGCTGCTGATGATGGGCGGCGTCATCCTGATCCAGCAGATCGAGGGCCACGTCCTCCAGCCGTTCCTGATGGGGCGCTGGGTCTCCGTGCACCCCCTCGGTGTCATCGTGGCGATCGGGTGCGGCGTGCTCGTCGCGGGCGTCGCCGGCGCGCTGGTCGCCGTACCCCTCGCGGCGGCCGTCAACTCGGTCGTGCAACATCTGGCCAGCAACACCCGTGTCGGGGACGACGCGGAGGAACAGCTGGCCGAGGACTACCAGGAGCTCGGCGAGAGTCCGCCGACCAACGAAAGCGTGAGGAATGACTGACCCCGGCACCGTCACCCTGGCCGACATCGAAGCCGCCCGCGAGGTGCTGCGCGGTGTCGCCATCACGACGCCGATGGAGGAGTCGCGCTGGCTCTCCGCGCTGGCCGGGGGACCGGTCAGCCTCAAGTGCGAGAACCTCCAGCGCACCGGCTCGTTCAAGGCCCGCGGCGCCTACGTCCGGATCTCGCGGCTCACGCCCGAGGAGCGCGCCCACGGCGTCGTCGCGGCCTCGGCCGGCAACCACGCCCAGGGCGTCGCGCTCGCCGCGCAGCTGCTCGGCATCAAGTCGACGGTCTTCATGCCGGAGGGCGCGCCGATCCCCAAGGAGCGTGCGACCCGCGCGTACGGCGCCGACGTGGTCTTCCACGGCACCTACCTCGAGCACTGCCTCGACGCGGCCCGGACGTTCGCGGCCGAGACCGGTGCGGTGCTGATCCACCCCTTCGACCACGTCGACATCGTGGCCGGGCAGGGCACCGTCGGGCTCGAGATCCTCGAGCAGTCACCCGACGTCAAGACCATCCTGGTCCCGACGGGCGGCGGTGGCCTGCTGGCGGGCGTCGCGATCGCGGTCAAGGCCAAGCGGCCCGACGTGAAGGTGATCGGCGTGCAGGCCGAGGGCGCAGCCGCCTACCCCGGCTCGCTGGCCAAGGGCGCCCCGACCGCCCTGGAGCACATGAAGACGATGGCCGACGGCATCGCCGTCGGGCTGCCCGGCGCCATCACCTTCGCCGCGGTCCGCGACCACGTCGACGAGATCATCACGGTCTCGGAGGACTCGCTCGCGCGTGCCCTGCTGGCGCTGCTCGAGCGGGCCAAGATGGTCGTCGAGCCCGCCGGAGCGGCCGCGGTCGCAGCGATGCTGGACCGCCCGACCGAGTTCACGACGCCGACCGTCGCGCTGCTGTCCGGCGGCAACATCGACCCGCTGCTGCTCGGCAAGGTGATCCGCCACGGCATGGCCGCGGCCGGCCGCTACCTCAACCTCCAGGTCTGCATCCCCGACACCCCCGGCGGCCTCGCCCAGCTGCTCGGCGAGGTCAGCGCCGTCGGTGCCAACGTGCTCGAGGTCGTCCACGAGCGCATCTCGCCCTCGCTGCACCTCGACGAGGTGGAGGTCTCGCTGCAGCTCGAGACCCGGGGCGAGCAGCACGCCGCCCAGGTGATGGGCCGGCTGCGCGAGCGCGGCTACCGCGTCTACGAATAGACCTCAGCCGGTGAAGGGGACCGCCGCCACGACGACGACCTCGAGGGTCTTGCCGTTGGGGGCGTCGTAGGACACGGTGTCGCCGACCTTCGCGCCGATGATCGCCGAGCCGAGCGGGGACTGCGGGGAGTAGACCTTGAGGCCCTCGACCGAGTCCTCGATCTCGCGGGCGCCGAGGAGGAACGTCTCGGCCTCGTCGTCGTCATCGCCGACGAACTTGTAGGTGACCTTCATGCCGGGGGAGACGGTGCCGTCGTCCTCGGGCGTCTCGCCGACCTTGGCGCGCAGCAGCATGTCCTCGAGCTGACGGATCCGGCCCTCGACCTTGCCCTGCTCGTCGCGCGCGGCGTGGTAGCCGCCGTTCTCCTTGAGGTCACCCTCGTCGCGGGCAGCGCTGATGCGGGCGATGACCTCCTGGCGGACCGGGCCCTTGAGGTTGGCGAGCTCCGCCTGGAGCTTGTCGTAGGCCTCCTGGGTCAGCCAGATCGTGCCCTGCTCGGTGGACTGCGTCATGGGTGTCTCCTGCGGTTCTTCGTGCGTGTACGGCGATGCGTTCTCGCCCGTGGTGGTCTGGGTGGTGCGTCCCTCGTCGGCGGCCGATCGGGCGTGCGCCGGTAGGTCGCGGGCCCATCCTGGACGGCCCAGCGGGACGGTCAGAAGGGTCAGTTTAACAACTGGTGACGCCGGTCGCAGGTTCGTCGCGGCTCAGTTGGGCCGCGGAGCGCCCGGTGCGGTGCATCCGACCATCTGCACCGAGGTCGCCACCCGCTCGGTGCGGATGGTCTCCTGCAGCGGCTGGTCGGCCCCCGGGTCGGGGGTGAAGGACAGCTCGCCGACGACCGTGTGGTCCTCGGCGTAGGCCCGGAGCAGGCACTGCGCCTCCACCGAGTCGTCGCGCAGCCGCACCTCGACCTCGGCGGTCACGGCGTGCTCCCCCTCGACGTGGAAGGAGACCAAGGAGGACTCCACCGGCGGGTTGGCGTGCTCCCACGCCGTCCAGCCCAGCCAGCCGAGGAACGCCACCGCCACGACGACGCTGGCCGCGATGACGGCGCGACGGCGCCAGGGCGCGGGGGCGCCGTACCGGTCGGCGAGGGTGGAGCTCACCCCCCAAGGGTCCCATCTAGGATCGCCCCATGCCGCAGCACCCCTCCCGCGCCGGACTCCGCCTCATGCACGTGCACGCCCACCCGGACGACGAGTCCAGCAAGGGCGCCGCGTCGACCGCGAAGTACGTCGCCGAGGGCGTCGACGTCCACGTCGCCACCTGCACGGGTGGTGAGCGGGGCTCGATCCTGAACCCCAAGATGGACCGCCCCGACGTGCTCGCGAACATCACCGAGATCCGCCGCCAGGAGATGGAGCGGGCCCGCGACATCCTCGGCGTCCGCCAGGACTGGCTCGGCTTCGTCGACTCCGGCTGGCCCGAGGGCGACCCCAAGCCGCCGCTGCCCGAGGGCTGCTTCGCGCTCGTGCCGCTCGAGGAGGCGGCCGCGCCGCTCGTCCGGCTGATCCGCGAGTTCCGCCCCCACGTCGTCACGACGTACGACGAACGCGGCGGCTACCCCCACCCCGACCACATCATGTGCCACAAGGTCGCCGTGGAGGCGTTCGCGGCGGCCGGTGACCCCGAGCGCTACCCGGAGCACGGCGAGCCGTGGCAGCCGCTCAAGCTCTACTACCACCACTCCTTCAACCGAGGCCGGATGCAGGCGATCCACGACGCGATGCTCGAGCACGGCCTCGAGTCGCCGTGGGCCGAGCGGCTCAAGGAGTGGAAGCCCGAGCCCGAGTGGGACGCCCGGGTGACGACCAAGGTGCCGTGCGCCGACTTCTTCGGCGTGCGCGACCAGGCCTTGCTGGCCCACGCGACGCAGATCGACCCCGACGGCTTCTGGTTCGCCATCCCGCGCGAGCTGCAGGAGAAGGTGTGGCCGACCGAGGACTTCGAGCTGGTCACCAGCCACGTCGGCGAGATCGGCCCCGAGGACGACCTGTTCGCCGGGATCGACCCGACCACCGCCGGATGACCCGAACGGGTCATCCGGGCCGTCGGACGGCCGTTCCTGGCCGGTAACCACCGACCGCCGGCCCACCCGCACCTAGGTTTCTCCGGGTGACCAGACGCTTCCTCGGGCGCCGATCCGGCGTCGTCCTCACGCTGCTCGCGGCCCTCGCGTTGACCGGCCTGACCTCGCCCGTGCAGGCGCGCACCCCTGCGGCCAAGGTGCCGCAGGACGCCGCCTTCCAGATCGCCACGTTCAACATCCTCGGCAGCCAGCACACGCTCGGTCCCGGCGGCTACGGCCCCGGCGCGCTCCGCGCCGCGATCACCGCCCGGCTCATCGAGCGCAAGGGCCTCGACCTCGTCGGGATGCAGGAGGTGCAGGCCGACCAGCTCGAGGTGCTCCGCCATGACCTCGACGGCTTCGACATCTGGCCCGGCGACCGGCTCGGCCCCTCGGGCCTGCGGCTCCAGATCGCCTGGCGGACCTCGAAGTTCGAGCTGCTCGAGACCGGCACGATCACCACGACGTTCGACCACCAGATGCGCCCGATCCCGTGGGTCCGGCTGCTCAACCGCAAGAGCCAGCGCCAGCTCTACGTCGTCGACGTGCACAACTCCCCGCGCGGCCAGGAGCACGACCGCGACAAGGCGACCCGCCACGAGATCCGGCTCGTCGACGAGCTCCGCGCCACCCACAAGGCGGTCTTCCTCATCGGCGACATGAACGAGCACGAGGAGGTCTTCTGCTCCGTCGTCGGCAGGACCGACCTGGTCGCGGCCAACGGCGGTACGGCGACCTCCGCCGACGACTGCCAGCCGCCGACCGGCTGGCTCCACATCGACTGGATCTTCGGCGGCGGCCCGCTGACGTTCAGCGACTACGGCTGGGAGGACGGCGCGTCCGTGCGCGCCGCCAGCGACCACGACCTGGTCCACGCGACGGTCACGCTGCCCGCCCGGGGCGACGGCGCCTGACCGGCGTACCCCGCTCGGCGGGGGAGTGGGACAATGGCGGCATGCCGCACCTGTTCCTGATCGCCAACCTGGTCGCCAGCCAGATCATCAGCCTCGTCGACGAGTCCCCGAAGCCCGAGGACGTCAAGGCCGGGTGGACCGCGTTCGCGATCTTCCTGATGCTCGCCGCGGCGGTCGCGTTCCTCGGGTTCAGCCTGGTCAAGCAGCTCCGCAAGGCCCAGGCCGCGCAGGACGCCGGCGTCTACGACCGGGCCGACGAGAAGCGCTCCTGACCATCGGACCCGGGAGTTCATCTCGGATTCGTCACGACGCGACCCGAATGCCGGATTCCGTCGACCGCGTTGCTTAACCTCCTGCGGTGCAGCTGACCAGACACGGGCTGGCGGTCCTTCTCGGGGCCCTCGTGACCACCCTTCTCGCTTCCCTGATCACCCTCGTCCCGGCCTCCCCGGGCCAGGCGCTCGCGGCCTCGTCCGGCGCCTCGACGAGGCACCACCGCGTGCACCACCACCGCACGCACCGGCACGTCACGACCCACTTCAAGATCGCGACGTTCAACATCCTCGGCAGCCAGCACACCGTCCGCCGCGGCGGCTGGGGGCCGGGCTACGTCCGCGCCAAGGTGACCGGCCGCGCGATCAAGCGCCGCAGGATCGACGTGATCGGCCTGCAGGAGGTCCAGCTCGACCAGCTCCGGGTGCTGCGTCGCCACATGCACGGCTACCGCTTCTGGCCCGGCACCCGCCTGGGCTACCCCGGCATCCCGCTCCAGATCGGCTGGCGGACCTGGAAGTTCCGGCGGGTGCAGTCCGGCTGGGTGCGCACCCCCTTCGACCACCAGCACCGACCCACCCCGTGGGTGAAGCTGCGCAACCTGCGCACGGGCCGGATGGTCTACGTCGTCGACGTCCACAACTCGCCCGGCCCGCGCCAGCAGCGCTCCCGGTTCGCCGCCACCGGCAAGCAGGTCCGCCTCGTCCGGCACCTGCGCAGCCACCACCGCCCGGTGTTCGTCGTGGGGGACATGAACGAGAAGCGCGGCTTCTTCTGCCGGATGGTCCGCAAGACCGACCTGTGGGCCGCCAACGGCGGCGGCATCCGCCACGGGCGGTGCCACGCGCCGGCCCACCCGCGGATCGACTGGATCATGGGCAGCGGCCCGATCCGGTTCAGCCGCTACCGCCACGACAAGGGGTTCGGGGTGCGCTTCTCCAGCGACCACGACCTGGTCCGGGCCCGGGTCACGATGCGGGTGCTGCGCCGCCCGCACCACCACTCCAGGGCCGTCTCCAGGCACCGCCACCGGCACTGATCGACCCGCGTGACAAGGCCCTGTGGGTCTGGTCACGATGCCCGTCCTGAAGTTGCGACGGGCCCCCCGGGCTTGGCTAACGTGAGTTGAATGCCCCCGTACTACCGCCCTTCCCGCATGCTCGCTGCCGCCGCCACGGCGACCGTCCTGGCCGCCGGCGTCCTCCTCCCCGCGACTGCGGACGCCGCCGACCCGCTGCTCCCGATCCCGGGCGGTACGACGCCCTCGCAGGGCGCCGAGCCGCAGCAGGCGGCCCGGCGGCCGACGGCCTTCAACTTCAAGCTGGCGACCTTCAACATCCTCGGCAGCCAGCACACCGCGGGACCCGGCGGCTACGGCCCGGGCACCCACCGCGCCCGCATCACCGCGCGGATGATCAAGCACAAGAACGTCGACGTGATCGGGATGCAGGAGGTGCAGACCGACCAGTACCGCGTCCTGCACAACCGCCTCGACCACTACCGCATCTGGCCGGGCACCCGCCTGGGCAACCAGGGCATCCGCCTCCAGATCGCCTGGCGCGAGCACCAGTTCAAGCTCCTGCGGACCGGCACCATCACCACCCGGTTCGACCACCAGTCGCGCCCCGTCCCGTGGGTGAAGCTCAAGAACCGGTCCACCGGCCGGAAGATGTACGTCGTCGACATCCACAACAGCCCGCAGGGCGAGGAGGCCGAGCGCGACTCCGCCACCCGCGCCGAGATCCGGCTGATCAACCGGCTGCGCCAGGACCACAAGCCGGTCTTCGTCGTCGGCGACATGAACGAGAAGACCGAGTGGTTCTGCAAGGTCGCCGGCCACACCGATGTCCGCTCCGCCAACGGCGGCCACGCCGGGCCCGACCGTTGCTCGCCGCCGCAGCGCCGGCTGCGCATCGACTGGCTGATGGGTGGTCGCCGCATCGACTTCTCCCACTACCGCGAGGACGACGGCGGGCAGGTGCGCCAGGCCAGCGACCACGAGTTCCTGCACACGCGCGTGCACGTCCGCTCGCCCCGCTGACGGACCTCACGACCCGAGGCCGGCCACACCCGCTGCTCGGGGCGGGTGACGGTCCTCACGGAGATGCCGCAAAGGACGGCCCGGGCGGCTAACCTTCTCCGGTGCGTCGCCGCTCAGCCCCCCGTATCGAGCACCGTCTCGAGCTCCTGGTGACGGCCACCCTCCTGACCGTGGTGGCCGTCGTCGTGGGCACGCTGATGGTGCCGGGACAGATGCGGCTCGAGGCCTCGCCGATGGCCTCGACCATCGTCGGGCCGGTGCCGGTGAAGGCCCGCCCGTCGGGCACGTCGCGCGGCGCCGACCGGCACCTCGTCCTGGCCCGCACCGGCACGAGCCTGGCCACGCTGCCGCCGTACAAGGTGCAGAAGGCCGCCGCGCCGCTGGCCAAGCTGCCGCCTCCGCCGCCCCCGCCGACTCCCGGGACGCCGTTCACCTTCCAGGTCGGCACCCTCAACGTCCTCGGCAGCCAACACACCGCCGGCCCCGGTGGCTACGGCCCCGGCACCTCGCGGGCGGGCATGCTGGCCGGTGCGATCGTCAACCGGGGCGTCGACCTGGTCGGGATGCAGGAGATGCAGGACGACCAGCTCGCGGTCTTCCGCAACCAGCTCCCCGGCTACGGCATCTGGCCCGGCACCGCGCTCGGCAACAACGGCGTGCGCCTGCAGATCGCCTACAGCTACGCGATGTTCGAGCTGGTCGACACCGGCTCCATCACCACGGTCTTCGACCACCAGATGCGCCCCATCCCCTACGTCCTGCTGCGCAACCGCGCGACCGGCGGCGAGTTCTACGTCGTGGACATCCACAACAGCCCGCAGGGTCTCGAGGCCGAGCGCGACTCCGCCACGGGCGCCGAGATCTCGCTGCTCAACACCCTCCGCGCCACCGGCAAGCCGGTCTTCGTCGTGGGCGACACCAACGAGCACACCGAGTTCATGTGCAAGGTCGCGGCGGCCACCGGCTTCGTCGGCTACAACGGCGCCCACTACGACGGCGGCTGCTACGCCGGCACCGGCCAGATCAAGATCGACTGGATCATGGGCGGCAACGGCATCACCTTCTCCAGCCCCGTCGTCGACTACGGCGCCCCGATCCCGGCCGGCACCGACCACGCGTTCGTGCACGGCACGACCACGGTCACCCCGATGGAGACGGCCGGCCAGTAGGGCTCAGGCCCGGCGGACCAGCCGGACCAGGCAGTCCCAGGCGGTGCGGTCCGCCTCCCCGTGGCCGTCGGGCACCTGCCGGGCCACGCGGTCCGCGTGGAGCACGTCGTACGCCGCGTCGCCCAGGTCGCCGAGCACGTCGCTGGCGGTCATCAGCACGGCCGGGTCCTGCGGGCCGCCGGTGCCCTCGGCCAGGTTGGTGGAGTCGTGGGCGACGAGCAGGAACGTGCCGCCGGGGCGCAGCGCCTCGAAAGCCCGCCGCACCGCCTCGCCGCGCTCGGCGGCCGGCAGCTGCAGGTAGGCGACGACCGCCAGGTCGTAGTCCTCGCCCCGCCACGTCGTCGCGTCGGCGCAGACCCACGCGACGTCGGCGTCCCCGGCGAGCCGGCGGCCCTTGTCGAGGCCGACCTGCGCGAAGTCCACCGCCGTCACCGACCAGCCGCGCCGGGCCAGCCAGATCGCGTTGCGGCCCTCGCCCGCGGCCAGGTCGACCGCGCGGCCCGGCGGCAGGTCGGCCAGCTCGGCCGCCACGAACTGGTTGGGCGTCACCGACCACACCAGCTCCGCCGCGGCGTACCGCTCGTCCCAGGCCTCTGCGTCCATGACGGTCACGCTACTGCCGCGGCAGCGACGTTCAGGTGGTCGGCAGGTGGCCCGGATCACACTCGGTGCCATCCGCCACCCCAGGAGGTGCTCATGGCCGAGCCGATCCCCGCCCGCGTCCTGGTCGTCACCGACCACCCCGAGCCCGACGGGACGCTGCTCCACGCCATCGAGGAGCGCGCCGCGCAGGGACCCACGCAGTTCCGCCTCGTCGTGCCCAACCCGGCACCCTCGGAGATCCACCTGCTCCACCCCGAGCGGCATGCCAAGGCCGCTGCTGCCGAGGGCGTGCTCCGCTATGCACTGCCGATGATCGAGCGGGCCGCCGGCGGCGCCGTCATCGGCACCGTGTCCGTGCGGCACGACCCCATGGACGCCGTCGAGGAGATCCTCTACAGCGAGCCGGTCGACGAGATCATCGTGTCGGTGACCGACCACCGGCTCGCGACGCGGCTCCACCAGGACCTCGCCCACCGGCTCCGCCACCACGGCCTGCCGATCCTCCACCTCGAGCACGCCCGGAGGGTCTCGGGCGAGTGAGCCCCCGGAACACCCTGTCGGGGTGACGTACCGGGGAGTAGGTTCGCGGCGTGACCCAGGACACCTTCGACTACGTCATCGTCGGCGCGGGCAGCGCCGGCGCCGTGCTCGCGGCCCGGCTCAGCGAGGACCCGCAGGTCAGCGTGCTGCTGCTCGAGGCCGGCGGGGAGGCCGACGCCGACGAGGTGATGATCCCGGCGGCCTTCCCGACCATGTTCAAGACCCGCTGGGACTGGAACTACTCCACGACCGAGCAGAAGCAGCTCAACAACCGCCGGGCCTACTGGCCGCGGATGAAGGCGCTCGGTGGCTGCTCGTCGATGAACGCGATGATCTACATCCGGGGCAACCGCGCCGACTACGACTCCTGGCGCGACCAGTACGGCGCCGCCGGCTGGGGCTACGACGACTGCCTGCCGTTCTTCACCAAGGCCGAGGACAACGCCCGCCTCGGCGGCCCGTTCCACGGCCAGGGCGGTCCGCTGCACGTCGAGGACCGCCGCTACACCCACGAGCTCAGCCACCTGTGGGTCGACAGCGCCGCCAGCGCGGGCCTCAAGCCGACCGACGACTTCAACGGCTCCTCGCAGGAGGGTGCCGGGCTCTACCAGGTGACGTGCAAGGGTGGCCGCCGCTGGTCCACCAACGAGGGCTACCTCCGCCCCGCCCGCGAGCGGGCCAACCTGACCGTCACCACCGACGCGCTCGCGACCCGCATCGAGCTCGACGGCGACCGGGCCACGGGGGTGCGGTTCCGCCAGGCCGGCGGCGAGCACACCGTGCACGCCACCCGCGAGGTAATGCTCTGCGGCGGCGCGATCAACAGCCCGCAGCTGCTGATGCTCTCCGGGATCGGCCCGGGCAGCCACCTGGCCGAGGTCGGGATCGACACCAAGGTGGACCTGGCCGGCGTCGGGTCCAACCTCCAGGACCACCCGGTCGTGCCGCTGCTCTGGTACACCCGCGGCATCACCGACCTGGCCCAGCTCAACAACGTCCGCAACTTCGTGCGGTGGAAGGCCCGGGGCACCGGCCCGCTCGCGTCCAACGTCGGCGAGGCGGGTGGGTTCTTCACCAGCCGCGACGGGTTGCCCGCACCGGACATCCAGGTGCACACCGCCCCGTCGGGCTTCTACGACAACGGCTTCCACGAGCCGACCAGCCGGATGTTCACCGCCGCTGCGACCCTGGTCTCGGTGGCCAGCCGAGGCTCGATCCGGCTGCGTTCGACCGACCCCGCGTGGCACCCCGCGATCGACGCCGCCTACCTCGAGGACCAGACCGACCTCGACGCGCTGCTGGCCGGCGCCCGTCGTACGTGGGAGATCACCACGCAGGGCGCCATGGCCGCCCACCTCGAGCGCCCCTGGAACCTCCCCGACGACCCGACCGACGAGGACCTCCTCGACCACATCCGCACCTGGACGCAGACGCTCTACCACCCGGTCTCCACCTGCGCGATGGGGTCGGGCGAGGACGCAGTCGTCGACCACCGGCTCCAAGTCCGCGGCGTGGAGGGCCTGCGCGTCGTCGACGCCTCGGTCATGCCCGCCGTGCCCCGCGGCAACACCAACGCACCCACCATCATGGTCGCCGAGAAGGCGGCCGACGAGATCCGGAGCAACCGATGACGACAGTCCAGGCGCGCCCCGAGGGCGCCACCACCTTCGAGTCGCTCGACCCCACCACCGGGGACGTCGTCGCCACCCACCCGGTGCACACCGAGGCCGAGGTGCGCGAGGCCGTCGCCCGGGCCCGCGAGGCGGCTGCCTGGTGGTCCGCGCTCTCCTTCGACGACCGCGAGAAGCACCTGACCGCGTGGAAGGGCGTGGTCACCCGCCGACTCGCCCAGCTCGCCGACCTCATGCACCGCGAGACCGGCAAGCCCCACGGCGACGCGACCCTCGAGGCGGCGCTGGGCATCGACCACCTGGGCTGGGCGGCCACGCACGCCGGGAAGGTCCTCAAGCGCCGCAAGGTCTCCGCCGGTCTCGTGATGGCCAACCAGGCCGCCACCGTCGAGTACAAGCCGCTCGGCGTGATCGGCGTGATCGGGCCGTGGAACTACCCGCTCTTCACCCCGATGGGCTCCATCGCCTACGCCCTGGCCGCCGGCAACGCCGTGGTCTTCAAGCCCAGCGAGTACACCCCGGGCGTCGGCGAGTGGCTGGCCCAGACGTTCCTCGAGTCCGTCGGCCACCCCGTGCTCCAGGTCGTCACCGGCTTCGGGGACACCGGCGCCGCGCTGTGCCGCGCCGGAGTCGACAAGGTCGCCTTCACGGGCTCGACGGCCACCGGCAAGCGGGTGATGGCTGCCTGCGCCGAGACCCTGACCCCCGTCGTCATCGAGGCGGGCGGCAAGGACGCGCTCATCGTGGACGCCGACGCCGATCTCGACGCCGCCGCCGACGCGGCCCTGTGGGGTGCCTGCTCCAACGCGGGCCAGACCTGCACCGGCGTGGAGCGGGTCTACGTCCACGAGCAGGTGTACGACGACTTCCTGGCCCGGCTGCTCGACCAGGCCAGGGGCCTGCGCGCGGACGCCCAGCCCGGGTCGCAGCTGGGCCCGATCACGATGCCCAAGCAGCTCGACGTGATCCGCAGTCACATCCAGGACGCCCTCGACCGGGGCGGGCGCGCCGTGCTCGGTGGCGTCGAGGCGGTCGGGGAGCGGTTCGTCCAGCCCACGATCCTCGTTGACGTGCCCGAGGACTCCCTGGCCGTGCAGGAGGAGACGTTCGGCCCGACCCTCACGGTCGCAAAGGTCCGCGACATGGAGGAGGCGATCGAGCGCACCAACGCCACCCGCTACGGCCTCGGCTCGACGGTCTTCTCCAAGGCCCGCGGCATGGAGCTTGCCTCCCGGATCCGCTCCGGGATGACCGCGATCAACGGCGTGATCACGTTCGCGGCGATCCCGAGCCTGCCCTTCGGCGGCATCGGCGACTCCGGCTTCGGGCGCATCCACGGGGAGGACGGCCTCAAGGAGTTCACCTACCCCAAGGCGATCGCCCGGCAGCGGTTCAAGCCGGTGCTGGCCCTGACGACGTTCACCCGCACCGACAAGGCCGAGCAGCAGCTGGCCCAGCTCGTCACGATGCTGCACGGCCGGGGGACCACGATCCCCAAGGCGCCGCGTGCCACGACCGGCGGCGTCAACCGGCGGCGACGTACCCGGTGAGCCTCAGCGCAGGGAGTACGTCGCCAGCGAGACGCCGACGTAGTGCGTCACGAAGGCGACGATGGTGAAGCTGTGGAAGACCTCGTGGAAGCCGAACCAGCGCGGCCACGGGTTGGGCCGCTTGAAGCCGTAGACGACGCCACCCAGCGTGTAGAGCGCGCCGCCGGCGGCGACCAGGACGAGCACGGCGGTGGCCATCGGCGCGCCGAGCCGCTCGGAGGCGCCGTGGGCGAAGCCGGGCAGGAAGAACACCGCGGCCCAGCCCATCGAGATGTAGATCGGCACGTAGAGCCAGCGCGGGGCGTCGGTCCAGAACACCCGGAACAGCACGCCCAGCACCGCGCAGGTCCACACGGTCGACAGCAGCAGGACCCGCTGGCCGCCCTCGAGCAGCATCAGGCTGAAGGGCGTGTAGGAGCCCGCGATCAGCAGGAAGATGTTGGCGTGGTCGAAGCGCCGGAGGAACGCCCAGACGCGCGGTGACCACGTGCCGCGGTGGTAGACCGCCGACACGGTGAACAGCACCAGTGCGCTGACGCTGAAGATCGTCGAGCCCCACCGGGTCTGGGAGTCGGGGGAGAGGGCGACGAGCACGATGCCGGCCGCCAGAGTCAGCGGCGCGGTCGCGGCGTGGATCCAGCCGCGGAGCTTGGGCTTCACCTCGGCGACGTGCCGTTCGACGCTGTCGGCGAGGTCGTCGAGGCGGTGACGGACGAGGTCATTCATGTGTCGACCGTACCGGGGCCGCGAGAACGCGCGGAATCGAAAGCGGCCCACGTCACCCCTCACGTCGACGATGCGCGACCAACGGCCGCCGGTAGCATCGGGATCGTGGCGGACTGGAAGCGCGGGCTCAGGCGGGTGCTCTACCCGGCGTACGAGGCACGGATGCTGCGACGGATGCCGACCGACCAGCTGCCCAAGCACGTGGGGGTGATGCTCGACGGCAACCGCCGCTGGGCCCGGGCCGTCGGCGCCGACACCGCGCACGGCCACCGCGCCGGCGCCGCCAACATCGAGCCGCTCCTCGGCTGGTGCGAGGAGGTCGGCATCGAGCACGTCACGCTGTGGCTGCTCTCGACCGACAACCTCAACCGGCCGCCCGCCGAGCTGCTCCCGCTCCTCCAGATCATCGAGGAGGCCGTCGACTCGCTGGCCGACGAGAAGCGCTGGCGGCTGCACCCCGTGGGCGCCCTCGACCTGCTGCCGGCCCGGACCGCCGAGCGGCTCAAGGCCGCTGAGGAGGCGACCCGCGACGTCGACGGTATCCTGGTCAACATCGCCGTCGGGTACGGCGGCCGCCGCGAGATCGCCGACGCCGTGCGCTCGCTGCTGCAGGAGCAGGCCGACAAGGGCATGACGCTGGAGGAGCTGGCCGAGGTCATCGACGTCGACCACATCGCCCAGCACCTCTACACCAAGGGCCAGCCCGACCCCGACCTCGTGATCAGGACCTCCGGCGAGCAGCGGCTCGGGGGCTTCCTGCTGTGGCAGTCCACGCACAGCGAGTTCTACTTCTGCGAGGCCTACTGGCCCGACTTCCGGCGCGTCGACTTCCTCCGCGCCATCCGGGCCTACGCCCAGCGCGAGCGCCGCTACGGCGCGTGAGTGGCCCGCCACACGACGTTCACCCCGCGTTCTGGCGTGTCGTGCACGCAACGGCCGTTCGCGGCGTACTTTTTCGGTAACGGCCAGTGGGGAAGCTGTCCGTATCGGGAGGCCCGCTCGTGAGCATTCACGACTGCACAGCTCGGCAGGACGATCCCTGCCGTGCGTTCGGAGGCCGGCGCTCCGGCTTTCGGGTCCCGTCCCGGTCCACCTGCGTGAACTAGGGCCGGGCGAGAGTGCGCGCGCGGCCTGCTGAGGGGTGACCATCGTGCCGACTCCGGCCAAGAAGAACCAGAAGCGTTCCGCTCCCACCTCCGTCCGCACCTACGTCCTCGACACGAGCGTGCTGCTGGCCGATCCCGGCGCACTGCGTCGGTTCGCCGAGCACGAGGTGGTCCTCCCCGTGGTGGTCATCACCGAGCTCGAGGGCAAGCGGCACCACCCGGAGCTGGGGTTCTTCGCCCGCACCGCCCTGCGCAGCCTCGACGAGCTGCGGATCCTCCACGGACGTCTCGACGAGCCCGTGCCGGTGGGGGAGGAGGGTGGCACGCTCCGCGTCGAGCTCAACCACACCGACCCCGAGTCGCTGCCGTCCGGCTTCCGGCTGGGCGACAACGACACGCGGATCCTCGCTGTGGCCCGCAACCTCGCCAACGAGGGCTTCGACGTCACCCTGGTCTCCAAGGACCTCCCCCTGCGGATCAAGGCTTCGGCGGTCGGCCTCGACGCCGAGGAGTACCGCGCCGAGGCGGTCAGCGACTCCGACACCGGCTACTCCGGGATGGCGGAGGTGGAGGTCGGCGCCGCCGAGCTCGACGAGCTGTACGACGACGGCGTGATCGACCTGGAGGAGGCACGCTCGATGCCCTGCCACCAGGGGCTCGTGCTGCTCTCGGACCGCGGCACCGCCCTGGCCCGGGTCGGGGCGGACAAGCAGGTCCACCTCGTGCGCGGCGACCGGGAGGCGTTCGGCATCCACGGCCGGTCGGCCGAGCAGCGGATCGCGCTGGAGATGCTGCTCGACCCGGAGGTCGGCATCGTCTCGCTCGGCGGCCGGGCCGGCACCGGCAAGTCCGCGATGGCCCTCTGCGCCGGGCTCGAGGCCGTGATGGAGCGCCGCCAGCACAAGAAGGTCGTCGTCTTCCGCCCGCTCTTCGCGGTCGGTGGCCAGGAGCTCGGCTACCTGCCCGGCTCGGAGTCCGAGAAGATGTCGCCCTGGGGCCAGGCGGTCTTCGACACGCTCGGCGCGATGACGTCCAAGGAGGTCATCGACGAGATCCTGGACCGCGGGATGCTCGAGGTGCTGCCGCTGACCCACATCCGGGGCCGGTCGCTGCACGACGCGTTCGTGATCGTCGACGAGGCGCAGTCGCTGGAGCGCAACGTGCTGCTCACGGTGCTCTCGCGGATCGGCGCCAACTCCAAGGTCGTGCTCACCCATGACGTCGCCCAGCGGGACAACCTGCGGGTGGGCCGCCACGACGGCGTGGTCGCGGTGATCGAGAAGCTCAAGGGCCACCCGCTCTTCGCCCACGTCACCCTGACCCGCTCCGAGCGTTCCCCGATCGCGGCCCTGGTCACCGAGATGCTGGAGAGCGTCAACATGTAGCCACACCCTGATCGCCCGCGTTCACCCCAGCGCCGGCCCCGCGACACTCCCCGGAGGTCCACCGGACATCCCGGGAGTACGTCAGCGGGGCCGGTGTGCGTTCTGTGACAGATGTGACCAGTGATACTGGTGTGACGTAATACCCGCCACTTTCTGTGCGGTTCGGTTTGCATGGCCCCCTGGGCTCATGCAAGGTGGCCCGTGATCGTTTCGTGACCTCATGGGTGTCCAGCCCGGTTGCAGTGATCAAGCCCGAGTTGTCTACCCCCCGTGAGTTCCTCTGTGTCGAAGCACGCCAAGTACGTCCCCAAGCACCGCAACACGCCCTCGAGCAACGTCGCGAAGAACGCCCAGAAGATGGTCGTCCGCAACACCGTGATGCTCTCCTCGGTGGCCGTTGCGGCGACGGGCGTCACCGTCTCGGGCGGGATGCTCAGCGCCCCGGCGAGCGTGTCGACCGCCGCGGCGTCGTTCGGCTCGAGCGTCACCTCCCCGCTCGGCGACAAGCACGTCGCCGACCGCTCGGCGGTCACCTCCCGGTCCGAGGACCGTCGCGACGCCGCCGACCCGGCCAAGGAGGCCGCCCTCGCGCAGGCCGACGGCTCCGACAGCAACGCGATCACCCGCACCGAGGATGTCTCCGGCGACCCGCGCGAGATCGCCAAGGCGCTGCTCTCGGAGTTCGGCTTCGGCCAGGACCAGTTCCCCTGCCTCGACTCGCTCTACACCGGCGAGAGCGGCTGGCGCGTGGACGCCGACAACCCGACCTCCTCGGCCTACGGCATCCCGCAGGCGCTGCCGGGCTCCAAGATGGCCTCGGCCGGTGCCGACTGGGCGACCAACCCCGAGACGCAGATCCGCTGGGGCCTGGGCTACATCCAGGACCGCTACGGCTCGCCCTGTGGCGCGCTGAGCTTCAAGTCCGGCCACGGCTGGTACTGACCACTGGTCCTGACCAGTGGGGGCACTCCGTCCTCCCCGTAGCCCGAACGGGCCACTCCGCGTAGTCCCTCCGGGTGCTGGTCGCCGAGACGACCACCCCGACCTCATGCGCCGAACGGGCCGCTTGGCCCCCGTTGGGCTACCGCCCGACCCGCCTCCGGATCATCGTCATTGGTGACGCGGGTCGGTCTCGACCCCCGTCTGGTCCAAGGGGGGAACCATGTCCGACTCTCGCATGCGCGCCTGGACGCGCCCGGTCGCCGTGCTGGCGGCCGCTGTGCTGCTGGTGGTGGGCTCGGGCCTGCTGGACCAGCCTGTCGCCGCCAAGCCGCCTAGCCGGCCCGGCAAGGTCTCGGGACTCACGATGTCGGTGACCAAGCCGACCTCGGCCTACCGGCTCACCACGGCCTGGAACGCGGCGAAGAACGCCACGTCCTACCGGGTCTCGGTGACCAACACGTCGGGCGTCGTGCTCGACCGCGACACCGTCTCCTCGCCCGCCTGGGTGGCCACCGTGACGGCGCCGTCCAACGCGACGGTCCGGCTGACCGTCACGGCGTACAACCTCAAGCGCAAGGGCTCCTCGGCGTCGATGACCAAGGTGCTGCCCGACCTGACGGCACCCACGGGCGCCTTCGACGTCAGCAGGTCCGGGGCGGTCGCCACCGTCACCCAGACCGCGCTCGCCGACGACGTGTCGCCGGCCGCGAAGATCTCCCGGGTGGTCAACTGGGCCGACGGCTCCGGGCCGCAGGCCTGGGCGTCGGGCCTGACGACGAACCACACCTACTCCGGCACGGGCCTGTGGCGCCCGACCGTCACCCTGACCGACGAGCACGGCAACGTCGCGGTCGTGCACCTCGCCGCCGTCGTGGTCGGGGACACCACGGCGCCGACGGGGGCCTTCGCGGCCGGACCGTCCGCGGCCTGGGCATCCTGGTCGAAGGTGAGCCTGACCCAGACGGCGCTGCACGACGACTTCAGCGACGCGGCGAACGTCGCCCGCACGGTCTCGTGGGGTGACGGCACCACCGACACGGTGTGGACCGGCAGCTCCGCCCTCCAGCACGTGTACGCCGCCGCCGGCACCTACACGCCGAGCGTCACCCTGGTCGACGAGGCCGGCAACAGCGCCGTCGTCGCAGCGGCCTCGGCCGTCACGGTCACCCGGGACACGACCGCGCCGAAGGTCACCCTCGGCCTGCCGAAGTACAGCCGCAGCTCGGTGACGAGCTGGCGCACGCTGCGGGGCCGCGCCACCGACGCCGGCACCGGCGTGAAGTGGGTGCGGGTCCGGGCGGTCGAGAAGCGCGGCCTCCGCTGGTACGCCTACCGGCCCGTCACGGGCACCTGGACCCGCTGCGCCACCCGGGCGGCGGCCTGGCGCACGGCCGGCGGCATGCGGACCACCACGACCGCGGGCGCCTGGCACGTGACGCTGAAGCACCTGACGCGGGGCGTCCTGCTGCACCGCGTCACCGGACGGGACAACGTCGACAACGTGTCCCGGCCCCTGACCCACCGCGCGCGGCTCACGCGCCGCTGAGGGGGAGAGGCCGCCGGGCACGGCGCGATCAACTGACCGCAAACAGCGTGACGTGCCCGGCGTACTCCTTGCTCCCCTCGAAGTGCGGCAGCCGCCAGTCGAACCCGTCCTGCATCGAGGCGAGGTAGGCCTCCGCGGCCGCGTGGTCGGGGAAGACGGCGCGGGTCGCGAACTCCTCGCGGGTGACCTGGTCGAAGTGGCGGCGGAGCGACTGCTCGCCGTTCTCGCTGCTGAACTGCGTCACCATCGCCTCGCCGCCGGCCTCGCGGCGCAGGCCTGCGGTGTGCTCGTCGCCGTTGGTGACCGCGACGAACAGGCCGCCCGGCCGCAGCACGCGGCGGACCTCGGCGAGGCCGCGGTCGAGGTCGGGCACGTGGTAGAGCATCCACATCGCCGCGACGACGTCGAAGCTGTCGTCGGGGAAGGGCAGGTCCTGCAGGTCGGCCACCCGGGCCTCGACGCCGCGGGCCGCCGTGAGCTCCACGAACCGCTCGGACTGGTCGGTCGCGACGATCTCGGCGTCCGGGTTCTCCGCGACCAGCCGCTCGGCGAAGGCGCCGGTGCCGCAGCCGACCTCGAGCACGCGGCGGGGCCGGGCCTCGGCGATCGTGCGGGCCGCCTCGGTGGCCGGGTCACGGCCGTCCGCGGTGGGCTGCCACACGGAGCGCCGCGTCGTCAGGTTGCCCTCGCGGGCGTACTGCGCACGGACGGATTCCTGGGTGTTCATGTGGGTCACGGGTGGGTCATGTCCTTCACGTCGAGTGCCTGGTCGAGCTCGTCCTCGGTGAGCTCGCCGCGCTCGACGAAGCCCATCGCGATGACGGTCTCGCGGATGGTGGTGCCGTCGGCCATCGCCTGCTTGGCGACCTTGGCGGCGTTCTCGTAGCCGATGTGCCTGTTCAACGGGGTGACCACCGACGGCGAGGACTCGGCATACTGCCGCATCCGCTCGACGTCGGCGGTGATCCCGTCGACGCAGCGTGTCGCCAGCAGGGTGGTGGAGGTCGTGAGCAGCCGGATCGACTCCAGCACGTTGCGCGCCATCACCGGCATCATCACGTTGAGCTCGAAGTTGCCGCTCGCGCCCGCCACGGTGACCGTCGTGTCGTTGCCGATCACCTGGGCGCAGACCATCAGCGTCGCCTCGGGCAGGACCGGGTTGACCTTGCCGGGCATGATGCTCGACCCGGGCTGGAGGTCGGGCAGGTGGATCTCGGCCAGGCCCGTGGTCGGGCCGCTCGACATCCAGCGCAGGTCGTTGCAGATCTTGGTCAGGCCGACCGCGATCGTGCGGAGCACCCCGCTGAGCTCGACCAGCGAGTCGCGGGTGCCCTGGGCCTCGAAGTGGTCGCGGGCCTCGGTGAACGGCTGCCCGGTCCTCTCGGCGAGCACGGCGATCACGCGCTGCGCGAAGCCGGGTGGCGTGTTGATGCCGGTGCCGACCGCGGTGCCGCCCAGCGGCAGCTCGCGGACGCGGGGGAGGACCGACTCGAGCCGCTCCCCGGCGTACCGCATCGTGGCGGCGTAGCCGCCGAGCTCCTGGCCCAGCATCACCGGGGTGGCGTCCATCAGGTGCGTGCGGCCGGACTTCACGACGTCGGCGAACTCCGCCGCCTTGGCCGCGAGACTGCGCTCCAGCGTCGCCAGCGCCGGGAGGAGCTCCTCCACCACGGCGAGCGTCGCCGCCACGTGGACCGACGTCGGGAAGGTGTCGTTGCTCGACTGGCTCGCGTTCACGTGGTCGTTGGGGTGGACGTCGTGGCCGTCCTGTTTCGCGAGGCTCGCGATCACCTCGTTGGCGTTCATGTTCGAGCTGGTGCCGGAGCCGGTCTGGAACACGTCGATGGGGAACTGGTCGTCCTCGAGCCCCCGGGCCACCAGCTCGGCCGCCGCGGCGATCGGGTCCGCGACCTCCGCCGGCAGCACCCCGAGCTCCTTGTTGGCCAGCGCGGCGGCGTGCTTCACCCGCGCGAGCGCGTGGATGAGGGCCGGCTCGATGGGAGTCCCGCTGATCGGGAAGTTCTCCACCGCCCGCTGGGTCTGGGCCCGCCACAGGGCGTCGGCCGGGACCCGGACCTCGCCCATGCTGTCGTGCTCGATGCGGTAGTCGCTCATGGGCACGACGCTACTAGCGTGGCCCCGTGACTCAGTGGTTCGCCGACCTCAGCCCGATCGGTGCCGTCCTGCTCGTCCTCGGCGTGCTGCTGGGCGGCTCGGTGCTCGCCGCACTGGTGGGTGCCCTCCTGCTCCGGATGGGCATGCAGCGTCCGTCGTTCGTCGAGTGGGCCGGCAGCCACTCGCTGCGGCTGCTCACGGTCCTCAAGCGGCCGCTCACGATCGTGGTGCTCGACGAGGTGGCGGCGGTCATCCAGACCGGGCACTACACGAAGAACATCTCCGACGCGATCCGCGAGAACCACGACGAGCTCAAGGACCTCGTCGCCGAGAAGCTCCGCGACGACCCCAACGCCCGGCTCGTGAGCAAGCTCCCGGGCTACGAGGCGCTGGTCTCGGAGGTCACCGACACCGTGATGCGGGTGCTCATCGAGATGCTCGCGGACCCCCGCATGGACGAGCTCGTCTCCGACGCGCTGCGCAACAACCTCGAGCAGATCCGGCGGGCCGTGCGCGAGCGCGCGCACGAGGAGGTCAGGCCTCCGCCGCCGCCCGACCCGATCCCGGCGAGCGCCCCCGGCTCCGACTGAGGCGGCTCAGCCCTCGGCGCGGGCGGTGTGCAGCCAGTACTGCTCGTCGCGCTCCTGCAGCAGGACGTCGTACGACGTGGTGTCGGCGTTCCCGAAGACCTCACGCAGCGCGGCCTCGAGATCCTCGGACCGGTCCGCCGACCAGATGACCAGGACGCCGCCCGGTCGCAGCACCCGCCGCACGTGCTCCAGGAACGGGGCGCGGTAGACCGCCGCGTTGCTGTCGTGGACGAGGTAGCCCGGGCCGTTGTCGACGTCGAGCAGCACCAGGTCGTAGCTGTCGTCGGGAGCCTCGGCGATCGCCGCCGCCACGTCCGCGACCACGAGCACGACCCGCTGGTCGGCCAGCAGCGTGGGGCCGTGGGGGACCGTGCCGTCACGCATCCAGTCGACGAGCGACTGCTCGATCTCGACGACCGCGCACTTCTCCACGCGGGAGTCGGCCAGCACCTCGTGCATCGTGTAGCCGAGCCCCAGCCCGCCCACGACGACCGCCCGCGGGTCCTCGACCAGCGCCAGCGCCGCCGTCGCCAGGGCCCGCTCGCTGCTCGTCTCGACGGTGTCCATCACGAAGACGCCGTTGGCGCGCAGCTCCAGCGAGGTCGGGGCGCCCTCCTCACGGCGCTCGCGGAGCACCAGCTCGCCACGCTCGGACTCGGCACGGGCGATCTCGACGTACTCCATGCCCCCATCCTCGCCGAGAAGGCACTCCTGGGCAGTCAGGGGGCCCCGAGAGGGCGATCGGAGGCACCACTCCCGCGCGGGAGTGGCGCGGAGTGCCCCCTCACGCTTGTGGGAGTGCCGCGGAGTGCCCTCTCGCGCCTACTCCGCGGACCGGACCCGGATGCCCGAGATGGGGATGTTGACGGCGCCGGAGGGATCGGTGAAGAAGTCGTTGCCCTTGTCGTCGACGACGATGAAGGCGGGGAAGTCCTCGACCTCGATCTTCCAGACGGCCTCCATGCCGAGCTCCTCGTACTCGAGGACCGACACGGACTTGATGCAGTCCTGGGCCAGGCGCGCGGCCGGGCCGCCGATCGAGCCGAGGTAGAAGCCGCCGTGCGCGTGGCACGCCTCGGTGACCTGCTTGGAGCGGTTGCCCTTGGCCAGCATCACCATCGAGCCGCCCGCGGCCTGGAACTGCTCGACGTAGGAGTCCATCCGGCCGGCGGTGGTCGGGCCGAACGAGCCGGACGCGTGGCCCTCGGGCGTCTTGGCCGGGCCGGCGTAGTAGACCGGGTGGTCCTTGAGGTACTGCGGCATGTCCTCGCCGGCGTCGAGGCGCTCCTTGATCTTGGCGTGCGCGATGTCGCGGGCCACGACGAGCGGGCCGGTCAGCGAGAGCCGGGTCTTCACGGGGTGCTGCGAGAGCGTCGCGAGGATCTCCGACATCGGCTGGGTGAGGTCGATCTTCACGACCTCGCCGGCCGCGATCTCGTCGGAGACGCCGGCGTCGGGCATGTAGTGCGCCGGGTCGGTCTCGAGCTGCTCGAGGAAGACGCCCTCGGCGGTGATCTTGCCCAGCGCCTGGCGGTCGGCCGAGCACGACACCGCGATCGCGACCGGGCACGAGGCGCCGTGGCGGGGGAGCCGGACGACGCGGACGTCGTGGCAGAAGTACTTCCCGCCGAACTGCGCGCCGATCCCGAAGGACTGCGTGAGCTCGAAGACCTTCTCCTCCAGCTCGAGGTCGCGGAAGCCGTGGGCCGACATCGACCCCTCGGTCGGCAGGTTGTCGAGGTAGTGCGCCGAGGCGTACTTCGCGGTCTTGAGCGCGAACTCCGCCGACGTGCCGCCGATGACGACCGCGAGGTGGTACGGCGGGCAGGCGGCCGTGCCGAGGGAGCGGATCTTCTCGTCGAGGAACGTCAGCATCCGCTCGGGGTTCAGGACGGCCTTGGTCTCCTGGTAGAGGAACGACTTGTTGGCCGAGCCGCCGCCCTTGGCCATGAAGAGGAACTTGTACTCGGGCTTCCCGTCCTTGCTGGGCGTCGAGTAGAGCTCGATCTGCGCCGGCAGGTTGGTGCCGGTGTTCTTCTCCTCGTACGTCGTGAGCGGCGCGAGCTGGGAGTAGCGCAGGTTGAGCTTGGTGTAGGCGTCGTAGACGCCGCGGCTGATCGCCTCGCCGTCGTCGGCGCCGGTGAGCACGCCCTCGGACTTCTTGCCCATCACGATCGCGGTGCCGGTGTCCTGGCACATGGGCAGCACGCCGCCGGCGGAGATGTTGACGTTCTTCAGCAGGTCGAGCGCCACGAACCGGTCGTTGCCCGAGGCCTCGGGGTCGTCGATGATCTTGCGCAGCTGGGCGAGGTGGGCCGGCCGCAGGTAGTGGCTGATGTCGTGCATCGCCTCGGCGGTCAGCCGCTGGATCGCCTCGGGCGAGACCTGGAGGAACGTCTGGCCCCCTGCCTCGAAGGTCGAGACCCCCTCGGTGGTCACGAGCCGGTAGGGCGTGTCGTCCTTGCCGGTCGGGAGGAGGTCGGAGTAGCGGAACTCAGGCTCAGTGCTCACGGACAGCCAGATTAGTCGCAGACGCCGAACCAGCCCGAACTAGGCTGTGTCGCATGGCAGGAGAGCTCGATCCGGCGCGCATGCGGATCTCCGACGCGGAGCGTCACCAGGTCGCGGAGGTGCTGCGCCAGGCGGCCGGTGACGGGCGGATCGACCTCGACGAGCTCGAGCAGCGCCTGGAGGCGACGTACGCCGCGAAGACCTACGCCGACCTCGTGCCGATCACCTTCGACCTGCCCGCCCACCAGGACGGCCCGCAGGTCACGCCGCGGTCGACAGTGTCCTCACCGGTGGTGGTCGGGCCGGTCCAGGAGCGCCACCTCGCGATCATGAGCGGCGTGGACCGCAAGGGCGTCTGGGTGGTCCCTCAGCACCTGACGGTCATCGCCCTGATGGGCGGCGCCAACCTCGACATGCGGCAGGCCAAGTTCGCGGCATCCGAGGTCGTCGTGACCGTCAACGCCTTCATGGGCGGTGCCTCGATCCTGGTCAACCCGCACACCAACGTGGTCGTCGAGGGCACCGGCATCATGGGCGGCTACACCGGTCCGTCCGGACTGGTCGCGCCCGAGCTCGACGAGACCTCGCCGACCGTCCGGATCCGCGGGATCGCCGTCTGGGGTGGCGTCTCGGTCGAGCGCAAGCACCTCCCCGGCGGCTCCCGGAAGGCCCTGCGCCCCGGTCACTGACCGGTGCGCTCCACCGTCACCAGCGTCACCGTCTGCGGCATCCGGCGCGGCATCCAGAACCCGCGCGCCACCAGCACCTGACCGCTGACCTCGACCCCCGCCGTCGGCCCCTCCTGGGGGAGCGCCGCCGACATGCTGACGTGGCGCAGCGTCACCGGGCCCTCCCACGACAGCCGGTACGACGCCTCCGGGTCCAGCCCGGGCACGCGCACGGCGACGCCGCGGTTGTGGGTCGACTCGTCGAGCTGCACGTGGGCGACCAGGGCGGCGGAGCGGTCCGCAGCGACCACACCGTGCAGCAGCACGGCCGGGTCGGAGGACTCGGGACGCACGACGCGGCCCGTGTGCAGCAGGGGCCGCAGGCGCTGGTGCAGGGTGATCCAGTCGGCCAGCCGGTCGAGGTCCTCCTCGGAGGCCTGCGTGAGGTCCCACTCGATGCCGAAGGCGCCGAACAGCCCGGTGGCGCACCGGAAGTCGAGGTCGAGGGTGCGGCCGGTGGTGTGCGAGACGGGGGAGGAGACGTGGGCGCCGAGGTACTCGGGGGCCACCAGCTGGGTCGACCAGCGCTGGATCTGCTGGCGGGCCAGGGCGTCGGTCATGTCGGACGTCCACACCCGTTGGACCCGCTCGAGCACGCTCAGGTCGATCCGGCCGCCGCCGGACGCGCAGGACTCCCAGGCCACCTCGGGGTGGGCCTCGGCGAGCGCATCGAGGAGGCGGTGGAAGGCCAGGGCCTGCTCGTGGGCGGCGGGTGCCCCGCCCCGCTGACCCGTGCCGGCCTCCAGGAGGTCGCGGTTGTGGTCCCACTTCACGTAGTCGATCGGGTGGGCCGAGAGGATCGCGGACACCCGCTCGAACAGGAAGTCGAAGACCTCGGGCCGCGTCAGGTCGAGCACCTGCTGGTAGCGGTGCTCGCGCGGGGCCCGGTGCGGCCCGGCGGACAGGATCCAGTCGGGGTGCTCGCGGAACAGGTCGGAGTCGGGGTTGACCATCTCCGGCTCGAACCACAGGCCGAACTCCATGCCCAGCTCGCGCACGTGGTCGATGAGCGGGTCGAGCCCGTCGGGCCAGACCGCGTCGTCGACCCACCAGTCGCCGAGCCCGGCGGTGTCGTCGCGGCGGTGCCGGAACCAGCCGTCGTCGAGCACGAAGCGCTCGACCCCGACCCGCGCGGCCCGGTCGGCGATGCCGCTGAGCCGGTGCAGGTCGTGGTCGAAGAAGACCGCCTCCCACACGTTGAGCACCACGGGCTGGTGCGCGGGGTGCGCGGCCAGCGAGCGCTGCCAGGTGTGCCAGCTGGCGGCCAGCCCGTCGAGGCCGTCGTCGGCGGCGCCGAAGAACACCCACGGGCTGGTGTAGTGGCCGCCCTCGGCCAGCACGACCTCACCGGGCATCAGCAGCTCGCCGCCGCCGATCGTGGTGCCGGTGGCGGCGTCCCGCTCGACGCGGAGCACGTAGTTGCCGCTCCACGCGACGTGGCAGCCGAGCACCGACCCCTGCGGTCCGGAGAAGCCGGGGGTGCCGAGCACCACCATCGTGGCGGCGTCCAGGCCGGGCCGTCCGCCGCGGCCCTCGCGCAGCCAGAGGCCGTCGGTCACGGTGTGCCGCTGGGGGCTGCGCTCGCGTTCGTGACGGCCGGTGAAGTCGAGCGCCTCCACGAGGTGGTCCTCGACGGGCAGGACGACCTCCAGGCCGTCGACGACGTAGGCGTGGGTGGCCGTGTTGGTCACGGTGCAGCGGCCGCGCAGGGAGCCGCCGGCGACCGACTCGAGCTCCAGCAGGACCTCGAGGCCGGCGTCCTTGTCGGTGGCGTGGACCGCGAGGACGTCCCCCACGGCCTCGACCGAGACCGGCTCGAAGTGGGTGGTCCACGAGCGGCCGGCCGAGGCGACGGCCGGGTCGAGCCGGTGCCCGCGCAGGTGCGGCCGGGTCAGGCGGCCGTGGGACTGCTCCCCGAGCAGGGGCATGCCCGGACCGTTGGCCACGACGGGGAACCCGCCGGGTCGGGCGCTGCCGTCGGCGGCGGGGCCGGTCCACAGCACGCGCGGCATCCCCTCACCCGACGTGTCGATCTCGACGCAGGTGCGGGGGCCGGGGGTGGAGGGGTTCCCGAGGGGGAAGAGCATGCGGACGCACTCCTTGGGCAGGGTGGGGGCAGGGTGGGGGGCAGGGTGGGGGATGGGTGGAAACGCGAACGCCCGGGCAGTGGGCTGCCCGGGCGTTCGAGGTGTGACTCGATGGTCCTGGGCTCAGCCCTTGACCGCGCCCGCGGTCAGGCCGCGGACGAAGAACCGCTGCAGCGCCAGGAACACGATGATCGGCAGCAGCATCGTGAGGAAGCCGCCGGCGGTCGTGAGCTCCCAGCCCTGTCCGAGCTGGGTCTTGAAGTGGGTCAGGTTGACCGTGACCGGCTCCTTGTCGCCGGGGCCGAGGAACACCAGGGCCACGAGCAGGTCGTTCCAGACCCAGAGGAACTGGAAGATCGCGAACGACGCGAGCGCGGGCACCGACATCGGCAGCACCAGCTTGTAGAACGTCTGGAAGTGGCTGGCGCCGTCGATCTTCGCCGACTCGATGACGGTCTTGGGCAGGGTCGCCATGTAGTTGCGCAGGATGTAGATCGCCAGCGACATGCCGAACCCGATGTGGGCCAGCCACACCGCCGCGAACGTGCCGTTGATGCCGACGTCCCGGTAGATCTTGGTGATCGGGATGAACGCGACGTAGTTGGGCACGACGAGCAGGCTCACGATCATCAGGAACAGGAAGTCCCGGCCCTTGAACTCCATGAACGTGAAGGCGTACGCCGCGACCGCGGCCACCAGGATCGGGATGAATGTCGCCGGCAGGGTGATCGCGAGGCTGTTGATGAACGCGTCTCCCATGCCCTTGCCGGACAGGGCGTGGTGGTAGTTGTCGATCGTCGCGTCGGTGAACCCGGTCGGCGTGAAGAAGTGCCACCACCCGGACTTGTTCACGTCGTCGATGGTCCGGAACGACGTGACGAAGGTGCCCAGGATCGGGACCATCCAGAGCACGCACAGGACGGTCAGGACGATCTTGGCGAACCACCCGGCCTTGGCCGGGTTGGCGTCGACGTGCGTGGCGGCCCGGCGCGGCTGCCCCGTGGGCGTCGCCGTGGCGGGAGTTGCGGCTGTGTCGGTCATCCGTTCGCCTCCTCGGCCCGGAAGTTGCGCACCTGGTACCACATGATCGGGACGACCGCGACCATGAGGATCACCACGATCGCCGACGCCTTGCCGTAGTTGATGAAGGTGCTGATCTGGTTGTAGAACTCGTTGCCCAGCACGTTGGTGTTGAAGTTTCCGTTGGTGTTGACGTAGACGATGTCGAAGATCTTCATCACGCCGATGGTCACGGTGATGAACACCGTGATGACCGTGCCCTTGATCTGCGGGAGCACGACCCGCCAGAAGATCTGGCGCTCGTTGGCGCCGTCGATGCGGGCAGCCTCGAGGGTGTCGACGGGGACGCCCTTGACCGCCGCGGAGAGCAGCACCATGGAGAACCCGACCTGGAGCCAGACCAGGATCACCATCAGCAGCAGGCTGTTGAGGTGGAAGTTCTGCTTCTGCAGCCACTGGACGGGGTCGGAGCCCAGGGTGCCGACGAAGGCGTTGAGCAGTCCGGTCTGGGCCGTGCCCTTGGGGTTGGAGACGTAGACGAAGCGCCAGATGGTCGCCGCGCCGATCATGCTGATCGCCATCGGCAGGAAGATGACGGTCTTGGTGACCTTCTCGCCGGTCGGCTTGAGGCGGTCGGCGAGGACCGCGACCAGCAGGCCGAGGATGACGGTGATCGCCGGGACGATCAGGATCCACAGGACGGTGTTGAACAGCGTGTCCCGGAAGTTGTGGTCCTGGAACAGGGCGCTGTAGTTCTT
Source organism: Nocardioides ginsengisegetis (assembly GCF_014138045.1). Lineage (NCBI taxonomy): Bacteria > Bacillati > Actinomycetota > Actinomycetes > Propionibacteriales > Nocardioidaceae > Nocardioides > Nocardioides ginsengisegetis. The sequence continues at coordinate 2,955,701 of NZ_JACGXA010000001.1, read as the reverse complement.
GAAGCCGACGTACTCGCGGCTGAAGTTGTCCTTGAAGCTGTTGATGACCGTCAGCACCGCCGGGTAGACGAGGTAGAGCACGATCGCGCCGAAGGCCGGGAGGATGTAGAGGTAGGGCTTGATCCGGTCCTCCCACCTGCCTGGCAGGATCTCCGCAAGCTTGTTGAGCAACCAGAAGACGATGATCGCGCCGCCGATACCGGCGATGACCGTCAACAGGGCAATGACCGCTTTACCGCCCATGGTGTGCCGACCTCCTTGGGTCGTGACGGGGTTGAGGGACGACGGAGAACCCGAGTGCACCGGGGGCGCGGGCGGTGGTTGCCCGCGCCCCCGGGTGCTGCTCGGGCCCGGACGGCTAGCTGGGCCAGCTGTCCTGGATGTTCTTCAGGGCCGTGTCCAGGTCCTCGTCACCGCTGATCCACGCGGTCATCTCCTTCCAGAAGGAGCCCGTGCCGACCTCGGCGGGCATGGAGTCCGACCCGTCGAAGAGGAACGTCGAGGCGTTGTAGGCGTAGTCGGCCTCGTCCTTGGTGACCTGGTTGGGGTAGAGGCTGGTGTCGAAGTCCTTGTGCGGCGAGAAGAACGAGCTGTTCGGGGCCGCGTCGTTGCCGATGTCGGTCTCCGACAGGTAGCCCACGACCTTCTTCACGTTGGCGCTGTCGTTGAGCATGGTGAGCAGGTCGCCACCACCCTCGACGGGGTTCTCGCCACCGGCGGTGGCGGGCGGGAAGCCGAAGACACCGACGTTGGCGTCGAGGTCGGCGACCACGGGCTTCGGGAAGAAGCCGGTGATGAAGGAGCCCTGGACGAGCATCTCGCACTTGGACGGGCTGTCGAACATGGGCGTGCCCGCCTCACCGAAGTTGGTGCTGGTGGCCGACTTGATGCCGCCGAGCACGCTGCCGTCGCCGAAGAGGAGCTTCTCCATCTCCTGGCCCGCAGACTTGACCGCAGCGTCGTCGAAGGCGATGTCGTGGGAGACCCACTGGTTGTAGACGTCGGCGCCGGACTGCTTCATGACCAGCGTCTCGAGCCAGTCGGTGGCAGGCCAGCCGGTGGCGGTGTCGGACTCGATGCCGAAGCACCACGGGGTGTCGCCCTTGGACTTCATCTTGTCGGCCAGCGCCTCGAGGCTGGCGAAGTCGGTGACCGTGGACGCGTCGTAGCCCTTCTTGTCCCAGTCCTTCTTGTTGTAGAAGACCAGGCCCTTGACGTTGGCGCTGACGAGCAGGCCGTAGAGCTTGCCGTCGATCGTCCCGGACTCGAGCGTGCCGGGCATCATGCTCGACTGCAGCGAGCTCATGTCCACGGCGTCGTCGAGGGCCTTGACGGCGCCGAGCTGGTTCATCTGCGAGACCACGCCCGGCTGCGGTACGAGTGCGATGTCGGGGGTGTCGCCCGACTGGATCTTCGTGATGATCAGCTGGTTGATGTTCTCAACCTTCTCCCACTTGATCGTGATGTCGTCCCCGCCGGCCTTGATCTTGGCCTCCAGAGCCTTGAGCAGGCCGTCCTGGACGGGCTGGTCGACGCTGCTCCAGATGGTGACGGTCTTGCTGTCGGACGAGCTCCCACCGCCACCGCATGCGGTGACGGTGAGGGACATGGACGCGGCGGCAACGGCCGCCATCAGGGCGGTACGACCTCGTACTCGCATCGTTTCTCCTCAGGTTTGACGGCGAGTGGCACTTGGTTGACTCGGAGGGTGCCAGCGGGGCTACTGTGACCCCCGACACATGCTGAATCGAATCAGCAGGATCATGTTCTGTGGCGCACGTCACTGTCAAGCAACGATTTGAAACGCGGACGGGAAGAGGGGGCGGGATGGTGACGACGAAGAAGGTGACGCTGACCGACGTCGCCGAGCGGGCCGGCGTCTCGACCACGACCGCGTCGTACATCCTCAACGGGAGGTCGGCGGAGATGCGGATCTCCGCCGATGCCGAGCGCCGGGTGCGCGAAGCGGTGGCCCACCTCGGCTACCGGCCCAACCGCAACGCCCGCAGTCTTCGCACCCGGACCACCAGCACCTTCGGGGTGATCTCCGACTTCGTCGCGAGCGGTCACTTCGCCAGCCAGATGCTCGCCGGTGCGAGCGCCGCGGCCCGCGCGAGCGAGCACCTGCTCGTCATCGGCGAGACCCAGGGTGACCCCGCGCTGGAGCACCTGCTGATCGAGGAGATGCTCGACCGGCAGGTCGACGGCATCGTCTACGCGACGCTGACGAGCCTCGAGGTGCGGGTGCCGGCCGAGCTCAAGCGGCTGCGCACCGTCCTGCTCAACTGCGTCGATCCGACGACCAACATCCCCGCGGTGCTCCCCGACGAGTACGCCGGCGGCCGGACCGCCGCCGGGGTGCTCCTCGACGCCGGCGTCACGGGCGAGATCCACGTGATCGGCGAGGACCCGACGCCCAACGCCCTGGCCGGTCCGGGCCGGCTGGAGGGCATCCGGGCGCGGCTGGCCGAGGCCGGCCGCAGCGTGACCAGCGTCGTCCCGTGCCACTGGGGTGTGGAGGACGCCTACGACGCCGTCGACGCCTGGCTGCGCCGGGGCGCGCGACCCGCCGGGCTGCTGTGCCTCAACGACCGGATCGCCATGGGCACCTACCAGGCCCTGGCGGGCAACGGCCTCCACGTGCCCCGCGACGTCTCGGTCGTCTCCTTCGACGGCAGCGAGCTGGCCACCTGGCTGCGTCCGCGGGTGGTGTCGGTGGCGCTGCCCTTCAACGAGCTCGGTGCCCGCGCCGTGCAGGCCCTGGTCGACCCCGGCTGGGCCGACGTCGGGACCGTTCGGCTGCCGATGCCGCTCGCGCCGGGCGGCTCGGTGCGCAGCCCCGCCGTCGGGGCGCGCGGATGACCCGTCAGGACGGGAGGTGCCCGCTGTCGAGACGGGCCTAGGCCCATCCCGCGCCAACCCCTAGTGTGAGGCGCGTCACTTCACTACGGATCGTCCGGCACGTACCTGCCGGTGAAGGAGAAGAACCAACATGGCAACAGTGACTTTCGAGAAGGCGCAGCGCTGGTATCCCGGGGCGGACAAGCCCGCGGTGCCCGGCCTGGACCTGGAGATCAACGACGGCGAGTTCATGGTGCTCGTCGGTCCGTCGGGGTGTGGCAAGTCCACCTCGCTGCGGATGCTGGCGGGGCTGGAGGAGGTCAACGCGGGCAAGATCTTCATCGGTGACCGCGATGTCACCAAGACCCCGCCGAAGGACCGGGACATCGCGATGGTGTTCCAGAACTACGCGCTGTACCCGCACATGAGCGTGGCCGACAACATGGCGTTCGCGTTGAAGATGGCCAAGGTCCCGACCGAGGAGCGCAACAAGCGGGTGGCCGAGGCGGCCAAGATCCTGGGCCTGGAGGAGTACCTCGAGCGCAAGCCGAAGGCGCTCTCGGGTGGCCAGCGCCAGCGGGTCGCGATGGGGCGCGCGATCGTGCGCAACCCGCAGGTGTTCTGCATGGACGAGCCGCTGTCCAACCTGGACGCGAAGATGCGGGTCCAGACCCGCACCGACATCGCCAAGCTGCAGGCCGACCTGGGTGTGACCACGGTCTATGTCACCCACGACCAGGTCGAGGCGATGACGATGGGTGACCGGGTGGCGGTGATGAAGCTGGGTGAGCTGATGCAGGTCGACACCCCGCTGGGTCTCTACGACCGGCCGGCCAACCTGTTCGTGGCCGGGTTCATCGGCTCGCCGCAGATGAATCTGCTGGAGGCCCACAACGACGGTGGCAAGGCGCGGATCGGGGAGTTCACGGTCCCGGTCGACCCGGCCGCTGCGCAGCGGCTGACCAAGAACATCACCGTCGGGGTGCGCCCCGAGGCGTGGCGCCAGGTCGGCAGCGACGAGGGTGGCCTGCCGGTGCGGGTGACGGTCGTGGAGGAGCTCGGCGCGGACGCGTTCGTCTATGGCACCAGTGGGGTGGAGGGCACGCCCAACAACATCATCGTCCGGGTCAGCGCCCGCGACACGGTGCACAAGGGCGACACCCTCTACGTGACCACCGACCCGCACCACGTGCACGTCTTCGACACGGACACGGGGGCACGCCTCAGCGAGTGACCCGCGCCCGGTCGGCCGTGCGGGAGATCGCCTGGACGTAGCTCTCGAAGAGCGCCGGCGGCATGTCGTGGCCCATCCCGGGGATGAGCAGCAGCTCGGCCCCCGGGATGGCCGCGGCAGTCGCGCGGCCACCGGAGACGTGCACCATCTTGTCGTCCAGCCCGTGGATCACCAGGGTCGGCACGCGCAGTGCGCGCAGGCGCAGCGACCGGTTGGGCTGGGTCAGGACGGCCAGCATCTGGCGCATCACGCCGCTGGCCGAGACGCCCCGTGCGAACGTCTCCTCGGCCTTGGCCCGGAGCTCGGCGTCGCTCTGCGGGTAGCCCGGCGAGCCGATCAGTCGCCACACCCGGCGGCTGGACCGGACGTAGTTCTCCAGCCCCGGCCCGCGGGACCCGATCAGGGTCGGCAGCAGTGATGGGTGCTGCCACCCGACGCTGCGCTTGCCGGTGGTGGACATGATGCTCGTCAGGCTCAGCACCCGCCGCTGCTGGGTGATCGCCATGGTCTGGGCGATCATCCCGCCCATCGACACGCCCACCACGTGGGCGGCCTCGAGGCCGAGGTGGTCGAGCAGCCCGAAGGCGTCGTCGGCCAGGTCCGGGATGCTGTACGGCGCCCGCACGCGACCTCCCGTGAAGGCCCGGACGATCGTGGACCGCTTGACCCGCACACCGATCCGGCTGGACCGGCCGGTGTCGCGGTTGTCGTAGCGGATGACGTAGAACCCCGCCTCGGCGAGCATCCGGCACAGGTCGGAGTCCCACCAGTTCATCGGCCCGCCGAGCCCCATCACGAGCAGCAGCGGACGACCCGACGGGTCGCCGAAGGTCTGGTAGCAGAGCTCGATCCCGGACGGCAGCGGGGCGAGCAGCTCGTCGGACACACGCGGAGGCATACCTCAAGTCAATCAAATAGTGAGGAAACGGACGTGATCTGTCCGTCATTGACGAGGATTCGGCGGTTCTCGGCCGTACCGTGGGCATGTGAGGTCCTCCACACTGGCCAGCTTCCTCCGCCCCGAGGGGTTCGAGAGGCCACACCCGGCTGCGGTCCTCCGCGAGGGCAGCCTGGTGACCGAGGCCGGCCGCTTCGCCCTCCGGGCCGTGGGGGACGCCCGCACCCGCCGGGCCACGCCCTACGCCGCCCGCGCGAGCTCCCGCGTCAGCGATCCGGTGATCCTGGTGCCGGGCTTCATGGCCGGCGACGGCACGCTCAGCCTGATGCACCGCTCGCTGAGGGCCCAGGGCTTCCGGACCTACCGGTCCCACATCCACGCCAACATCGGCTGCACGCTCAACGCCGCGGCCCAGCTCGAGTCCCGGCTGGAGTCGATCGTGATCCGCCGGGGGACCCGCGTCCAGATCGTCGGGCACAGCCTGGGCGGGATGCTCGCGCGCGGGCTCGCCGTACGCCGTCCCGACCTCGTGTCCGGGATCGTCACCCTCGGCAGCCCGATGCTGGCCCCGGCCGCCCACCACATCTCGCTGACCGCGAGCCTCGACGTCCTCGTCCGGCTCAGCCGGGCCGGGGTGCCCGGGCTCATGTCGGAGGAGTGCGTCGCCGGGTCGTGCGCGCGCCAGAGCTTCGACGAGAGCCGGTCACCGGTCCCGCTGGGGGTCGGCTTCACCGCGATCTACAGCCGCCGCGACGGCATCGTCGACTGGCGGGCCTGCGTCGACCCGCTCGCCGTGCCCGTCGAGGTCACCGCCTCCCACGTCGGGATGGCGGTCGACCCGCGGGTCATCGACCACGTCACCACCGCGCTGCGGCGGCAGGCGCTGGGCTCAGCCCTCGAAGTCGATCGCAGCGAAACTGCGTAGCTTCGAGAGCTGGTGCTCGGAGCTGATCTTGCGGATCGTGCCGCTGCGCGAGCGCATCACCAGGGACTCGGTGGTGCAGCCGCCCGCGCGGTAGCGCACCCCGCGCATCAGGTCGCCGTCGGTGATGCCGGTGGCCACGAAGAAGCAGTCGTCGCCGGTGACGAGGTCGTCGGTCGAGAGCACGAAGTCGGGGTCGAGGTTGTGCCCGGCGTCGAGGGCCTTCTGCCGCTCGGTGTCGTCCTGCGGCCACAGGCGGCCCTGGATCACGCCGCCGAGGCTCTTCATGGCGCAGGCGGCGATGATCCCCTCGGGGGTGCCGCCGATGCCGAGCAGCAGGTCGACGCCGCTGTCGGGACGGGCCGCGGAGATGGCGCCGGCCACGTCGCCGTCGACGATGAACTTGATCCGGGCACCGGTGGCGCGGATCTCCTCGGCCAGGTGCTGGTGGCGGGGCCGGTCGAGCAGCACCACGGTCACGTCGGAGGGGCTCGAGCCCTTGGCCTTCGCGACCTGGTGGATGTTCTCGGCGACCGAGTTGCGGATGTCGACCACGTCGGCCGCCTCCGGGCCGGTCACCAGCTTCTCCATGTAGAACACGGCGGAGGGGTCGTACATCGAGCCGCGCGGCGCGACGGCGAGGACGGCCACGGCGTTGCTCATGCCCTTGGCAGTCAGGGTGGTGCCGTCGATCGGGTCGACCGCGACGTCGCACTCGGGACCGGTGCCGTCGCCGACCCGCTCACCGTTGTAGAGCATCGGGGCGTTGTCCTTCTCGCCCTCGCCGATCACGACCACGCCGTCCATGCCGATGCTGGAGATCATCACGCGCATCGCGTTGACGGCCACGGCGTCGGCGCCGTTCTTGTCGCCCCGTCCGACCCAGCGGCCGGCGGCCATGGCGGCGGCCTCGGTGACGCGGACCAGCTCGAGGGCCAGGTTGCGGTCGGGAGCGGAGGAGGACGGACTGCGGCTCTCGGTCATGGCGTGATGGTAACGGTCACGCCGGATCGCGCGACCACGTCTCCACGGCCGTCTGCTTGACCGACAGCCAGACCTCGCGCCCCGGTGCGAGCCCGAGCTCCGCCGCGGCCGCGGGTGTCACGTCGGCGATCAGCTCGCGGTCGGCCGCGACCAGGACGCGTACGGCGTCGCCGTGCGGGGCCAGGCCGAGCACCGCGCCGTGCCAGCGGTGACGCGCCGAGCCCTCGGGCTGGCCGAGGGAGACCGTCACCGCGCTCGGGCTGAACGAGCGGAACGTCTCGCCCTCGCGGATCACGTTGAGGCCGACCAGCCGTGCCACGTGGTCGGTGACCGGACGGGCGGCCACGTCGCGCGGGGCGCCGGTCTGGGCGACCACACCCTCGTCGAGGACGAGCACGCGGTCGGCGAGCGTGAGGGCGTCGATCGCGTCGTGGGTGACGAGGAGCGCCACTCCGTCGTACGACGCGAGGTGGCGGGCCAGCTCGATGCGCAGCGCGGTCGCGACGCCGACGTCGAGCCCGGCGAACGGCTCGTCGAGCAGCAGCAGGTCGGGTGCGGGGGCCAGCGCGCGGGCGATCGCGACGCGCTGGGCCTGGCCCCCCGACAGCTCCCGCGGCCTGCGGGCCGCGAGGTCGCCCACGCCGAACCGCTCCAGCCACGCGCGGGCTGTCGCGTCCGCCTCGGCCCGCGAGGTGCCGCGCGAGCGGAGGCCGAACGCGACGTTGTCGAGCGCGCTCAGGTGGGGGAAGAGCGACTGGTCCTGGAAGACGAAGCCGAGGTTGCGGTCGCGCACGAGCACCGGGGGCGACGTCCACGACCGGCCGCCGACGGAGACCTGGCCGGCGGCGGGGACGAGGCCGGCAAGGGCGCGCAGGAGCGTGGTCTTGCCGGCGCCGTTGGGCCCGATCACGGCGACCACGTCACCGGCGTCGGCGGTGATGGTCGCGTCGAGGCGGCCGTCGACGCGGACGGTGGCCGAGAGCCCGGCGGTCATGGTGTCGTCAGCCATCGGTTGCGGAGGGCGGCGAGGATCGCCAGCGACACGACGAGCAGCACCATGCTCAGCGTGCGCGCGACCTGCGGGTCGGCCTGGAGGGCGCCGTAGATCAGTGACGGCATGGTCTGGGTGGTGCCGGGGTAGTTGCCGGCGAAGGTGATGGTGGCCCCGAACTCGCCCAGCGACCGCGCCCAGGCCAGCATCGCGCCGGCCATCACGCCCGGCATCGCGAGCGGCAGCGTGACCCGGCGGAAGGTCGTCCACCGGTCGGCGCCCAGGGTCGCCGCGACGACGTCGTACTGCTCGCCGCCCGCGCGGAGCGCGCCCTCGACGCTGAGGACGTAGAACGGCATCGAGACGAACGTGTGCGCGATGACGACCGCCGTCGTCGTGTAGGGGATGGTCAGCCCGGCGTCGCGGAGCAGCGCGCCGACCACGCCGTGGCGGCCCAGGGCGGTCACCAGCGCCACGCCGGCCACGACCGGCGGCAGCACGAGGGGTACGGCGACCGCCGCCCGCAGCACGCTCCGCCCGGGGAAGTCGACGCGGGCGAGCAGCCAGGCCAGCGGCGTGCCGAGGACCAGGCACGCGACGACCGTGACCGCCGAGGCGAGCGCGGTGATCCGCAGGGCGTCGCGGACCGCCTGGGTGCGGACCTCGTCCCAGAAGCTGCCCCACGGGGTGTCCAGGACGAGGGTGATGAGCGGCAGCACCAGCAGGGCGGCCGCCACCGTGCCCGGGACGACCAGGACGAGGGGCGGGCGTCCGAGCGGACGGGCGGACCTGGTCACGGGGTCGTCACGGGGTCCCGAAGCCGGCCGCGGTGAAGACGGCCTGCCCGTCGGCGGACGTCACCAGGTCGACGAACTGCTGGGCGAGGTCGGACTCCTTCGACTGGTCGAGCGTGGCGATCGGGTAGGACGTGGGCTCGTCGGCCGACTGGGGGATCTCGAACGTCTCGACGGCGTCGCGGGCGGCCTGGGCGTCGGTGGTGTAGACGAATCCGGCGTCGGCCTCGTCGCTGGTGACCTTGGCCAGCACCGACTTGACGTCGACCTCCTGGCTCGCGGGCTTCGCCTGCACGCCGTTGTCGTCGAGGAGGGCGGCCGCGACCTTGCCGCAGGGGGCGGTCGGCACGCACACGACGTAGGTGACGCCGCCCTGTTCGATGTCCTGGAAGCCGGTGATGCCGGCCGGGTTGTCGGCGGGGGTGACCAGCACCATCGTGTTGGTGGCGAAGACCTTCGGGTCGCTCGCGAGCGCGTCCCGGGCGGTGTCCATGGTGCCGGTGTCGGCGGTCGCCAGGACGTCGCCGGGCGCGCCGTCGACGGCCTGCTGGGCGAGGGTCGCGCTGGAGTCGAAGCTGAGCTTGACCGTCACGCCCGGGTGGTCCTTCTCGAACTGGTCGGCCAGCTGGGTGAAGGTCTCGGTGAGCGACGACGCGGCGAGCACGGTGATCGTGGTGTCCCCGCTGTCGTTGCCGCCGCACGCCGCGAGCGGCGCGAGCAGGGTGAGGAGGGACAGGGCGGCGATGTGCTTCTTCACGGGCGCTCCACGACGACGTTGGTTGACTTGACGGAGGCGATGGCTCGCACCCCGGGCTCGAGGCCGAGCTCGTCGGCGGCCTCGGTGCTCATCAGCGAGACCATCCGGTAGGGGCCGCAGATCATCTCGACCTGGGCCATGACGGTGTCCTTCACGACGCGGGTGACGATCCCGGACAGCCGGTTGCGGGCGCTGACGGCCGAGGCGCGGGTGCGCTCGCGGTCGGGGTGGTCGGCCAGGGACTCGGCCAGGGCGGCCAGGTCGACCCCCGGGATCACCGTCCTGCCCTCGACGGTGTCGGTCGGCAGCCGGCCGGCGTCGACCCAGCGACGGACGGTGTCGTCGCTGACGCCGAGCAGCTCGGCTGCTTCCGCAACCCGGTAGGTGGTCATGCGCGAATCATGCCGCATCTGCGGCTCGATCGGACCATGTGGTCCGCAACTGCGCGTCAGGTGACCAGGGCCAGCATGCTCACGGCGGCCACGAGGGTCAGCGGCGTGGCGACCAGCGAGAGCCGGTGGAACTCGCCCAGGCTCGGCGGCTCCCCGAGCCGCACCAGGGCCCGGCGCCACAGCAGGTTGGCCAGCGAGCCGGTGTAGGTCAGGCCGGAGCCGATGTTCAGGCCGAGCAGCGCAGCCAGCACGGCCGGCGCGCCCAGCGGCGCCAGGAGCGGCACGACCAGCAGCGTGGCCGACAGGTTGGTGAGCAGGTTGGCGAGCACCGTGGCGACCACGGCGATGACCAGGAGGGCGCCGTACGACGTGGAGTCGGGCAGCAGGTCGGCCACCCGGTCGCCGAGGAACCCGCTCGAGAGCGCCGCGACGACGACCCCGAGGCCGAGCACGAAGAGCGCGAACGACGGGTGGGCGGCGTGCACGGCGTCCCGGACGGTCTGCAGGCCGGACCGGCGGGCCCACAGCGCCAGCACGACGGCAGCGACGCCGGACACCCAGAACGGCTCGACGCCCAGTGGCGACAGGGCCGCGAAGCCGACCAGCATCAGGGCGACCACGACGAGCGGGACCCGCGGCAGCGCCACGTCGTGGCTCGGCGCGGAGCCCTCGTGCGGGGCCGGGCGGGCTGCGAGGTCCCGGCGGAAGGCGATGCGGAGGACGGCGTACTCCACGACCAGGACGGCCGCCAGCACCGGCGCCATGACCAGGGCGAAGCCGCCGAAGGTGAGGCCGAGGTGCGGCATCGCCAGCAGGTTGGTCAGGTTGGAGACCGGCAGCAGCAGGGAGGCCGAGTTGGCCATCCGCAGGCATGCATAGGCACCCGGCCGGGTCGAGGTGCCCAGGCCCGCCGCAGCGCCGACCACGACCGGGGTGAGCAGCACGACGGTCGCATCGAGGCTCAGCACGGCCGTCACCGCGGCGGCCAGCACGAAGACGCCGCCGAGCAGGCGCACGCTGCGCCCGCGGCTGCCGTCGCGGACGACCTGGGCGGCGGCGCGGAAGAGCCCGGCCCGGGCACAGACGTCGGCCACGACGAGGATCGTGGCCAGGAACGCCACCACCGGTCCGAGGTAGCACACGGTTGCCCACGCCTCGTCGAGCGACAGCGTCCCGCTCGCCAGCGTGACCGCGGACATGGCCACCGCGATCAGCGCCTCGACGCGTCCCGAGGGGTGCCGGTAGGCCGTGGCCAGCAGGACCAGGAGCGCCGCGATCGGGACGAGGTCGGCGAGGGGCGGCACGGGCGCAATCTAGGGCACCTGTTGAAATGGGGTCGTGAGCGAAGCGTCAGGCACCGGTCGGCCCGGTCGCTACCAGCGGTCCACCGGCGGCCTGATCGGGGCGATCCTCGTGCTGCTCCTGGTCGTGGGGGGTGTCGTCGTCTTCCGCGGCGCGTTTCGCACGACGCCGAGCTACGAGCCCGAGCACATCGACTACCTCGCGCTGGTCGGCGAGATCCAGCAGTCCGGGGTCAAGCCGGTCTACCCGGCGAGCCTGCCCTCCGGCTGGTACGTCAAGGACCGCACGTTCCTGCCCGGCGACCGGCCGGTCCTGGACCTGGCGATGAGCACGTCCGACGGGCTGTTCGTCGGCCTCCACCAGGAGGACGCCTCGATCCAGGAGCTCGTCCAGCGCTACGTCGACGCCGACCCCACGCAGGGCAAGGACGTGTCGATCACCAGCGACGTCGGGTCGACGTGGGAGTCGTTCACCGACAGCGGTGGTGACCACGCGTACGCCGCGGAGGTCGGCCGGATCTCGGTGCTGGTCTACGGCTCGGCGTCGCCGGAGGAGCTCAGGACCGTCGTCGCCTCCCTGACGACCAAGCCCGTGAAGGGCTGACTCAGTCCTCGTCGCCGGCCGCGGCGTCGAGTCGCTTGCGCGCGCCGTCGAGCCAGTCCTGGCACACCGTGGCGAGCTTCTCGCCGCGCTCCCACAGCGCCAGCGACTCCTCCAGCGTCGTGCCGCCCACCTCGAGGCGGCGTACGACGTCGATGAGCTCCTCGCGGGCCGCCTCGTAGGACAGCTCGGGCTCCGTCTCGGACGGGGTGGTCTTCGGGCTCATCAGGACTCCTCGCGCTCGATGGCGGTGGTGGTGGCATGGATGCGGCCGTCGGCCACCCGGACGGTGACCTTCGCCTTCGCGGCGACCGCGTCGACCGAGGTGACGACGTGGCCGTCGGCGTCCTGGAGGACGGCGTAGCCGCGCTGGAGGGTGGCCAGCGGTGAGAGCGCCCGGGCCCGGGCGCGCTGGTGGTGGATGTCGTCGCCGGCCCGGTCCAGGGCGTGCCGGAGGGTCCGACGCGCGCGGGCGAGCAGCGCGTCGACCTCCTCCTCGCGGGCGGTGAGCAGGTTGCGAGGGTCGGCCAGGGCGGGGCGCGAGCGGAGCGCGTCGAGGCCGGCCTGCTCCCGCGCGAGCCAGCCGGTGACGGAGGCGCGGATCCGGTCGCGGGCGGCCCGGACGTTGCGGAGCTCCTCGGCGACGTCGGGCACGACCATCTTGGCGGCGTCGGTGGGGGTGGCGGCCCGCACGTCGGCGACCAGGTCGAGGAGCGGGGTGTCCGGCTCGTGGCCGATCGCCGACACGACGGGCGTGCGGACGGCGTGGACGGCCCGGATCAGCGCCTCGTCGGAGAAGGGCAGCAGGTCCTCGACCGAGCCGCCGCCGCGGGCGATGACGATCACCTCGACCTCGGGCTTGCGGTCGAGCCGCTGGAGCGCCTCGATCACCTCGGCCGCGGCGCGGGGGCCCTGCATCGCGGCGTACGCCACGTCGAAGCCGACGGCCGGCCAGCGGCGGCGGGCGATCTCCTGGACGTCGCGCTCGGCCGCGGAGTTGGGTGCGGTGACGAGCCCGACGCAGCCGGGCAGGAAGGGGAGGCTCCGCTTGAGCTCCGCGGCGAAGAGGCCCTCGGCGGCCAGCAGCTGGCGGCGCCGCTCGAGGCGGGCGAGCAGCTCGCCGAGGCCGACCATCCGGATCTCGCGGGCCTGCAGGGAGAGCGTGCCGCGGTTGGCGTAGTAGGACGGCTTGGCGTGCACGACCACGCTCGCGCCCTCCACCAGCGGCGGGTTGAGGCCGTCGAAGAGCATCCGCGAGCACGTGACCGGGATCGAGATGTCGGCGACCGCGTCGCGCAGCGTCATGAAGACCGTCTGCATGCCCGGCCGGCGGCTGACCTGTGCGATCTGCCCCTCGACCCAGATCGGCCCGAGGCGGTCGACCCAGCCGGCGATCGCGTTGGCGACCTGCCGCACCGGGGCGGGTGCCTGGGGAGAGGTCTCGAGGGCCATGGCCGCGAGATTAGGGCACAGGGGGGACAGACCTAGACTGGCCCGCATGAGCACCGACCTGGGCACCCCGCCGATCCTGTCCCCGGACGAGGCCAAGGCCGTCCTGCTGGCGGCGCCGCGCGGCTACTGCGCCGGCGTCGACCGCGCCGTCGTGACCGTCGAGAAGGCGCTGGACCTCTACGGCGCCCCCGTCTACGTCCGCAAGCAGATCGTGCACAACAAGCACGTCGTGCAGAACCTCGAGTCCCGCGGCGCGATCTTCGTCGAGGAGCTCGACGAGGTGCCCGAGGGCCAGACCGTGGTGTTCTCCGCCCACGGCGTCTCGCCGCTGGTGCACGCCGAGGCCGCCGAGCGCGAGCTCAAGACGATCGACGCGACCTGCCCGCTGGTGACCAAGGTCCACCACGAGGCCAAGCGGTTCGCGGCCGACGACTACGACATCCTGCTCATCGGTCACGAGGGCCACGAGGAGGTCGAGGGCACCGCCGGTGAGGCGCCCGAGCACATCCAGCTCGTGCAGAGCCCCGACGACGTGGCCGGCATCGTCGTCCGCGACCCGGCCAAGGTCGCCTGGCTCTCCCAGACCACGCTGTCGGTCGACGAGACGATGGCGACCGTCGACGCGATCCGCGAGCGCTTCCCGCTGCTGCTCGACCCGCCGAGCGACGACATCTGCTACGCCACCCAGAACCGCCAGCTCGCGGTCAAGGAGATCTCCCCGGACACCGACCTGGTGATCGTGGTCGGCTCCGGCAACTCCTCCAACTCGGTGCGGCTCGTCGAGGTCGCGCTCGAGGCCGGCGCGAAGGCGTCCTACCGCGTCGACGATGCCTCCGAGATCGACGAGGCCTGGCTCGAGGGCGTCCGGACCGTCAGCGTCACGTCGGGTGCGAGCGTGCCGGAGGACCTCGTCGAGGGCGTGCTCGCGTTCCTCTCCGAGCGCGGCTATCCCGACGCGCAGGCCGTGCACAGCGCCGAGGAGTCGCTGATCTTCGCGCTCCCCAAGGAGCTGCGCCGCGACCTCAAGGCCGCCGGGCGGTCCTGAGGCTCAGGGCGACTCGCCCCGCGCGGTGAGGGCCAGCGAGTAGAGCGGCCGGTTCTGCGTCTCGACGTAGGTCCGGCCGACGTAGCTGCCGATGACGCCCATCATGATCAGCTGCAGCCCGCTCAGCAGGAACAGCGCGACGCCGAGGAACGCCCAGCCCGGCACCGTCGACTCGGGCACGAACAGGCGCACCCACAGCACGTACGCCGCACCCGCCGCGCTCAGCGCGGACAGGGCGTAGCCGAGCCGGGAGATCATCCGCAGCGGCACGGTGGAGAAGCCGAGGATGCCGGCGCTCGCGAAGGCGATCATCCGGCGGAGCGGGTAGCCGCTGGTGCCCGCGTGCCGCTCGTCGCGGTCGAAGAGCAGTGCCTCCTGGCGGAAGCCGACGTGGGCGACGATCCCGCGCAGGAAGCGGTCGTGCTCGCGGTAGCGGACCACCTCGGCCACCACCGCCCGGCCCATGAGCCGGAAGTCGCCGGTGTTGCGGGGGATCCGGGTCGAGGCGAGCCGGTCCAGCAGCCAGTAGAACGCCCAGGCGGTGGCCCGCTTGAAGGTGGTGTCCCGGCGGCTGCGGCGCTGGGCGTAGACGACGTCGACGCCCTTCTCCCAGATCCGCACCATCTCGACGCTGACCTCCGGCGGGTCCTGCAGGTCGGTGTCCATCACGATCACCGCGTCGGCATCGGTGGCGGTGTCCAGGCCCGCTGTGACCGCCACCTGGTGACCGAAGTTGCGCGAGAGGGACAGCACCGTCACCCGCGGGTCCGCGTGCCGCAGCTCGAGGAGGTGCTCCAGGGAGTCGTCGGTGCTGCCGTCGTCGACGTACACGAACTCCCACCGCAGGTCCGGACGCTCCTCGGTGGCCGCCACCAGCCGCTGGTGGAAGAGCGGGAGGTTGCCGTCCTCGTTGTGGACCGGGAGGACGTAGGTGACCTTGCGGTCCGCGTCGTGCGTCATGGTCCATGGATAGGAGCCGGGCCTGCGACCCGCCTGTGAATCCCGTGTCAGTCCCGTCAGAGGCTCCCACCCGCCTAGACTCCGCCGGGTGGCGCGCTTCGTGGACCTCCATCCGGACAACCCCCAGCCCCGGCTCCTGACCCAGGTCGTCGAGGCGCTGCGGGACGACGCGCTGATCGCCTACCCGACGGACTCCGGCTACGCGCTCGGCTGCCAGCTCGGCAACCGCGACGGCCGCGACCGGATCCTGCGGATCCGGGGGCTCGACGACAAGCACCACTTCACGTTGATGTGCCGCGACTTCGCACAGCTCGGGCAGTTCGTGCACGTCGACAACTCGGCCTTCCGGGCGATCAAGGCCGCGACGCCCGGCCCCTACACCTTCATTCTCCCTGCCACGGGCGAGGTGCCGCGCCGGCTCATGCACCCGAAGAAGCGCACGGTGGGCGTCCGGATCCCCGACCACGTCCTGGACCAGGCGCTGCTCGAGGAGCTCGGCGAGCCGATGCTGACCAGCACCCTGATCCTGCCCGGGGAGACCGAGCCGCGGACGCTGGGCTGGGAGATCAAGGAGGAGCTCGACCACGTGGTCGACCTCGTCATCGAGGCGGGGGAGACCCCGGCCGAGCCGACCACCGTCGTGGACTGGTCCGAGGGCGCCCCGGAGGTGCTCCGCGTGGGTGCCGGGGACCCGTCGCGCTTCGAGTGAGGCTCAGCGCCCGCCGGTCGTGCTGTCGACCTGGCGGCTGATCCGCTGACGCACGGCGAGCACGCCGAGGCAGAGGCCGTAGCCGACGAGCAGGGCCGCGCTGTGCCGCGAGAGGCCGGACACGACGGCCTGGACGACGCCGTCGTCGGGGTGGGCGATCGCGTCGGGCCGGGTGAAGGCCAGCAGCGTGAAGATCGCCACCATGAGCATCGGCGGCAGCACGCCGACGGTGAAGAAGTCGGTCGGACGGACGGCGAGGGCCAGCCCGATGCACAGGGCGACGAAGCACAGGTCGAAGAACAGGCTGACCCGTCCGACCATGCCGACGTCGACGACGACCACGGTCAGGGCGACCGCCAGCCCCAGGGCGACGACCGCACGGCCCGGCTCGCGCCCCTCCTCCCAGAGGGTTCGACTCTGGCTCACAGGGCCAAGGTAGGACTGTCCTCGTCCTCGTCCGGGGCGGCGCGCCGGTCCACGGGGTGAAGTTCGACGGGGCCGTCGGCCGGCGTGAGGCGGCCCAGCGAGCGGGTCGTGGACTCGACCTGGCGCGGTGAGGCCAGCCGCTCGTCGGTCACCGACAGGTCGTTGAACCGACGAGCGGAGACCAGCACCCGCGCCTCGAGGGAGCCGACGGCGTGGTTGTAGTGCCCGACGGCGGCGTTGAGCGAGCGGCCGACGTTGTCCAGGTGGCTGCCGAAGCCGGACAGCCGCTCGTGCAGCTCGCGGCCGAGCTGGTGGATCTCGGCTGCCTGCTCGGCCAGCGCCTCGTGGGTCCAGCCGTGGGCGACGGTGCGCAGCAGGGCGATCAGCGTGGTGGGGGTGGCGAGCACGACCTGCCGCTCGGCGGCGTACTCGATCAGGGAGGCGTCGGTCTCGAGCGCGGCGGCGAGGAACGACTCGGCCGGCACGAAGAGGACCACGAACTCGGGGGTCTCGCGCAGGGAGCGCCAGTATTGCTTCGAGGAGAGCCCGTCGACGTGGGTGCGGAGCTGCTGGGCGTGGCGACGGAGGTGGGCGGCCTTCTCGTCCTCGTCGTCGGTCGAGGTGGCGTCGAGGTAGGCGTCGAGCGGCACCTTGGCGTCGACCACGACCTGCCGGTCGCCGACCAGCTGGACCACCAGGTCGGGGCGGCGGGCGCCGTCGTCGAGGCGGACCTGCTCGGAGAAGTCGCAGCGGTCGACGAGCCCGGCCAGCTCCACGGCGCGACGGAGGTGGAGCTCGCCCCAGCGGCCGCGGACCTGCGGCTTGCGGAGCGCCGTCGACAGCGACTGGGTCTCGCGGCGCAGCGTGTCGGTGGAGTGCCGGATGTCGTTGACCTGCTGGCTGAACTGGCCCTGCCAGGCGACCCGGTTGTGCTCGAGGTCGCGCATGGTGTCCTGGAGCCGGTCGAGGCCCTGCATCACCTCGGCCTGGTCGACCATCCCCTGGCCGATGCCCTGGACGTGGGACTCGCGCGAGCGCACCCACAGCACGCCGAGGACGGCGCCGAGCGAGAGCCCGACGAGCAGCACCAGGAACAACATCAGCATCTCCATGCCCACGAGCATGGACGAGACCACCGACAGAACTCGTCAGGCAGTGCTTGTCAGGAGAGGTCGACGACCACCGGGGCGTGGTCCGAGGCGCCGGTGCCGGCCCGCTCCTCGCGGTCGATGAAGGCGCCCGTCACGCGGGCGGCCAGCGACGGCGAGCCCAGCACGAAGTCGATCTTGAGGCCGCGGTCGCGCTCGAAGCGCTGGCGGTAGTAGTCCCAGTAGGTGTAGCCCGGGGCGTGCGCGCGGGTGACCTCGGCGTAGCCGTCGTCGAGGAACGCCTGGAAGGCCGCCCGCTCCGGCGGCGTCACGTGCGTCGACTTCTCGAACTGCTTGATGTCGAAGACGTCGTCGTCCGTGGGGGCGATGTTCCAGTCGCCGACCAGCGCGCAGTCCTCGCCGAGCCACTTCCCGGCCGCCTCGCGCAGCCGCGCCAGCCAGTCGAGCTTGTAGACGTAGTGGGGGTCCTCGACCTTGCGGCCGTTGGGGACGTAGAGGCTCCAGAGGTGTACGCCGCCGCACACCGCCCCGATCGCCCGCGCCTCCGCGGCCACGGGGTCGCCGAAGCCGGGCATCCCGTCGAAGCCGACCTGCACGTCCTCGAGGCCGACCCGGCTGATGATCGCCACGCCGTTCCACTGGTTGGTGCCGGCCGCGGCGACGTCGTAGCCCCGCGCCTGCAGGCCCATCAGCGGCAGCTGGTCCTCGCGGGCCTTGGTCTCCTGCAGGGCCAGGACGTCGACGTCGTGGCGCTCCAGGAACGCCTCGACCCGGTCGATGCGGGAGCGGAGGGAGTTGACGTTCCAGGTCGCGATGCGCACGGCGCCACGCTAACGGGCGCCACCGACCAGCCCGGCCACGCCCTCGAGCAGCCGGTCGACGTCGTCGGGGGAGGTGTAGGGCGCGATCCCGGCGCGGACCGCGCCCTCGTCGCCCAGGCCGGCCCGACGGGAGGCCTCGATCGCGTAGAAGGTGCTCGCGGGGGCGTTGACGCCGATCGCGGCGAGCTTGGCGTGCACCTCCCGGCCGGCGAGCCCGTCGACGGAGAACAGCGCGGTCGGCGTACGCCGTCCGGGGCGGCCGTGGACGGTCACGCCGTCGAGGGCGGTCAGCCCGTCGAGCAGGCGGGTCAGCAGCGCGGCCTCCGCCGCCTCCACGGCGTGCATCGACACGAGGATGCGGTCGCGGCGCGGGCCCTCACCCGGGACCAGCCCGGCGATGAAGTCGACGGCGGCCGTGACACCGGCGAGCAGCTCGTAGGGGAGCGTGCCGAGCTCGAAGCGCTCCGGCACCGCGTCGCTGGAGGGGAGGAGCTTGTCGGGGTGCAGCGTGTCGAGCAGCCGCGGGGAGGCCGTCAGCGTGCCGAGGTGCGGTCCGAAGAACTTGTAGGGGGAGCAGGCCAGGAAGTCCGCGCCCAGGCCGTTCAGGTCGACGGGGGCGTGCGGGGCCAGGTGGACGCCGTCGACGTGGACGAGCGCATCGACCTCGTGGGCGGCGTCCGCGATCGCGCGGACGTCGGGGCGGGTGCCGAACAGGTTGGACGCGGCGGTCACCGCGACGAGGCGGGTGCGGGTGGAGAGCACGGACTCGATGTCGTCGAGCTCGGCGGTCTCGGGGTCGAAGTCGAGCCACCGCACGGTGGCGCCGGCGCGCTCGGCGGCGAGCACCCAGGGCCGGATGTTGGCGTCGTGGTCGAGCCGGGTCACGACGACCTCGTCGCCCGGGCCCCAGGCCCGGGACAGGGTGCGGGCGAGGTCGAAGGTCAGCTGGGTCATCGAGCGGCCGAACACGACCCCACCGGGCTCGCCGCCCAGCAGGTCGGCGATGGCCGACCGGGCCTCGGTGACGACCGCGTCGGTGCGCCGCTCGGTCTCGCTGGCGGAGCCGCGTTGGCACAGGCCCGCCGTCATCGCGGCGGCGACGGCCTCGGCGACCGGAGTGGGCACCTGCGACCCACCCGGACCGTCGAAGTGCGCGACGCCGAGGTCGAGGGAGGGGAAGGCGGAGCGGACGCGGGCGAGGTCCAACGTTGCGGCGGGCACCCGGCCAGCGTGTCAGACCTTTGGTGGCAGGAAGGAGACTGGAGGGATGGACACCGCCCGCACGACCCTGCTCGAGAAGAAGGCCGATCTCGAGCGGGAGATGGCCCAGCTCACGGCCCTGCCGGGAGACCGGGGTGAGATCTCCTTCGGCAAGCGCGTCGGCGAGGGGACCTCGATGGCCGTCGACCGGCTCTCGCAGGTCGCCGTCCACGACCAGCTGCAGTTGACGATGGTCGACGTCGAACGTGCCCTGGTCAAGATCGAGGACGGGAGCCGCGGCACCTGCGACGTCTGTGGTGGGCCGATCGGCGAGGAGCGCCTCGAGGCGCTCCCCTGGGCGACGCTCTGCGTCGAGGACGCCGCCAGACGCTGAGTGTGATTCGTCGGGGCGGCGTACGCACTCGTAGACTCGCCGCCCGTGGCACTCACCATCGGCATCGTCGGACTTCCGAACGCGGGCAAGTCGACCCTCTTCAACGCCCTGACCAAGAACGACGTCCTCGCGGCGAACTACCCGTTCGCCACCATCGAGCCGAACGTCGGTGTCGTGGGTGTGCCGGACGAGCGGCTCCCGCAGCTCGCGGAGGTGTTCGGGTCCGCGAAGGTCCTGCCCGCCACCGTCGAGTTCGTCGACATCGCCGGCATCGTCGCGGGCGCCTCGCAGGGTGAGGGCCTGGGCAACAAGTTCCTCTCCCACATCCGCGAGTCCTCGGCGATCTGCCAGGTGACGCGGGTCTTCCGCGACGAGGACGTCACCCACGTCGACGGCGAGGTCAACCCCGCCAACGACATCTCCACGATCCAGACCGAGCTGATCCTCGCGGACCTCCAGACGGTCGAGAAGGCCATCCCGCGCCTGGAGAAGGAGGCGCGCGGCAACAAGGCCGTCGTCGCCAACCTCGAGGCCGCCAAGGAGGCGCTCGGCCACCTCGAGGCCGGCACCCCGATCATCGCGACGAAGGTCGACCGCGCGCTGATCCGAGAGCTGTCGCTGCTGACCGCCAAGCCGTTCATCTACGTCTTCAACTGCGACGCCGACGAGCTCGCCGACGAGGCCCTCAAGGACCGGATGCGCGAGATCGTCGCGCCGTCCGAGGCGATCTTCCTCGACGCGAAGTTCGAGTCCGAGCTCGTCGAGCTCGGCGACGAGGACGAGGCCCGCGAGATGCTCGCCGAGATGGGCGTCACCGAGCCGGGCCTCGACGTCCTGGCCCGCGTCGGCTTCGACACCCTCGGCCTGCAGACCTACCTGACCGCCGGTCCCAAGGAGACCCGCGCCTGGACGATCCCCCAGGGCGCGACCGCTCCCGAGGCCGCCGGCGTGATCCACACCGACTTCCAGCGCGGCTTCATCAAGGCCGAGATCGTCTCCTTCGACGACCTGATGGCCGCCGGCACCATGCAGAAGGCCAAGGAGGCCGGCAAGGTGCGCATGGAGGGCAAGGACTACGTCATGGCCGACGGCGACGTCGTGGAGTTCCGCTTCAACGTCTGATTCAACGTCTGACCGGCTCCGGCCTACCGCCGGAAGGTCAGGTGGACGGTGCCGCTCTCGGCCGTCTCGGCGGTGACGTCGTACGTCGACTCCAGGCCGCGCAGGTCGTCCCACAGGCGGATGCCGCTGCCGAGGATGATCGGCGCGATCGCGACGTGGAGGTGGTCGACGAGCCCGGCCTTCAGGAAGTCGCGCACGACGGTCGGTCCACCGCCCACCCGCACGTCCTTGCCGTCGGCGACCTCAAGTGCGCGGTCCAGTGCCTCCTGCGGGGTCGCGGACAGGAAGTGGAAGGTCGTGCCTCCCGCCATCTCGATCGGCGGCCGGGGCGCGCCGTGCGTGAGCACGAACACCGGGAACCCGAACGGCGGCTCGTCGCCCCACCAGCCGCGCCAGTCCGGGTCGTCGGGGAAGTTGTGCAGGCCGAACATCCCCGCACCCATGATCTCCGCGCCGAGCTCGGCGAAGTACGCCTGCGCGTAGGCATCGTCCACCCCCGTCGTTCCCTCGCCCGAGGTGTCGTGCAGGACGCGTTCGCGGAAGGTCCTGGTCGCCGTGTAGGCGCTGACCAGCCGCGGCCAGTCGTCGCCGAAGGGGTTCTCCGGCGTCTGGTCCGTCGTGCTGGCGAACCCGTCGAGCGAGATGTTGAGGTCGACACGTACTGCCATCGGGGCCCCCGTCAGCGTGCTTGTGGATGGGATCGCACCCTACTGAACGGGTCCGGGTCGGCGCCGGGCTCCAGGGGCGGACGACCCCCGGATGTGTTGATTCCGGTCACAAACACAGATTTCGGGGAAGCCTGCGGGCGCCTCGCTCGTTGAGCACGGCATGAGCACGATGACTCCCACCCGCCTGATCGACGACCTCAACGTCCTGCACGCCTCCTTCGTGGAGGGCGTCAACCGCGCCGCCGGTGACGGTGACCTCGCCCGCGCCGTCGAGCTGGCGCAGCAGTACGACCTCGAGGCGACCCGCATGGTCGCCGAGCGCGAGGGCAAGGCTCACCTGCTGCCGCTGCGGACGCGCACGGCGGCGTAGCGCCTCGGTCAGGCCCAGCCGGTGACGGTGGAGGAGCTGGCCGCGCAGAACACGTTGCCCTCGGGGTCCTCGAGGACGGCCCAGGTGTCGGGGTTGTCGAGGGTCGCCGGGTCCTGCCGGACCTCCACGAAGTGGGCGCCGAGCGCCATGAGCCGGCTGACCTCGTCGTCGAGGGCACCCTCGGTGACCAGGTCGAGGTGGAGCCGGTTCTTGCCGACCCGGGGCTCGGGCACCTTCATGAAGTAGAGCGGCGTGGCCTGGCGGGCGGGATCGCTGACGAGGTACTCGTCGGTGTTGCGCTCGACCGACGTTCGGCCCAGGACCTTGGCCCAGAAGGCCGCCTGTGCCTGCGGGTTGCGGCAGTCGACGACGACGGCCTGGAGCGATGACGTCATCCCGACTCCTCCCCGTATCGCCGCTGAGTCGGTCCCAGAGTAAGCGCGGGACAGCGCGCTGTCCCGGCTACGAGTACGGCGCCGTGGCAGCCATACTGCGCCCGTGAACACTCGGATTCGCGCCGCGGCCCTGCTGGGCTCCCTCGTTCTCCTCGCGGCCTCGGCCTGCGGGACCGTCCAGCCCGAGGGCGGGACGGAGCGGGGCAAGGCCGCCCTCCCGCCGTACTGCGCCACGACGGGTGGCAAGGACGCCGACTTCTGGCGGCTGGTGGAGCGCTCCTGCTCCGGCGGGGCGACCGACGGCGACCGTCGCCAGGCGCACGCGTTGAAGCGGGCGCTGGCGGGACTGGACGCCGGGGATGTGGCCGACTTCCACCGCACGCTGGTCCGGGTCAGCCGGACCCTCTACACCCGTGACGTGGCACAGCAGGCCGATGCGCTGTGCCTCCCGGGCCTCGGGCTGGGCGACGACCTCTTCACGGACTTCCGGAGCTGGGTCATCGCGCACGGCCAGGCGGCGTACGACGGCGTGCTGGCCGCCCCCTCGCTGCTCGCCGCCTTCCCCGACATCGAGCGCGGGTGCGGCCTGGGGGAGCCGTTCGGCGAGGCGGCGCTCGACGTCTACCTGCACAAGACCGGCCGCAGCGCCGCCCGGTCAGGTCTGCCGGTCCTCGAGCCGAGCCGGCCGCCGAGGGCCTGACGACGGCGTCAGGCGCGGGTGCGGTTCTTGCCCGCGACTCCCTCCGCGACGCCGATGAGCAGCACGGCCGCGATCACGGCGAGGACGAAGCCGAGGACGTTGAGCTCCCAGATGGAGCCGGTGCCGAGTGCCGAGGCGATCAGGCCGCCGATGAGCGAGCCGACGAGGCCGAGCCCGAGGGTGGCGAGGATGCCGAGGTTCTGCTTGCCCGGCTTGATGAGTCGAGCGAGGGCCCCGATGATGAGGCCGGCGATGAGGAAACCGATCATGCGGTCAACCTACGCCCCTCCGCCCAGCCCTTGCCCGGCGCGCAGGACGTCCCCCAGCATCGGTCCATGGAGCCGACGATCTACGAGGCCGCGGGCGGGTACGACGGCCTGCTGCGGCTCGCCCACGCCTGGCACGAGAGGTGCCTGGCCGACCCGGTCGCGAGCCACCCGTTCGGCCACCCGGGACAGCACCCCGACCACCTCGAGCGGCTGGCGACGTACTGGGCCGAGGCGCTCGGCGGGCCGGCGGCCTACACCGGCGCGATGGCCGACCACAGCCACGTGCTGCGGCTCCACGCCGGCAACGGCGAGCACCACGACCTCGACGAGCGGGCGGTGGCGTGCTTCGCGGCGGCGCTCCACGACGCCGGCTTCGGCGACGATGGCCCGCTGCACGACACGCTCCTGGCCTACTTCCGGTGGGGCACCGACCTGATGGCGGCCCACCCGGACACCCCCGACGACGTCCCCGAGGACGTCCCGCTGCCGCACTGGTCGTGGGACGGACCCGCGTGAGTCGGGTGCCGGCTCAGGGTCCACGGGTCAGAATGGACCCGTGCTGCCCACGCTGACGCCTCGCGCCCTGGTCGGACTGCGCCGCTCGTTCGGCGCCGGCGGCCGGGACAGCTACGACTCCCCGCACCACTACGACGGGGTCTTCCACAACCGTGAGCCGGCCCGGGTGGTCGAGTCGGGCGGCCGCGGGTCGATCGCGCGGGAGTTCGCCACGAAGGGCAACGTCGGCAAGCCGGCCGGCGCCGTCCCGCTGGTCGCCCCGCGCTGGGCCGAGCAGGCGGCCGACTGCGCCGCCACCTGGCTGGGCCACTCGACGGTGCTGCTCGAGGTGGGCGGGCGCTGGGTGCTGACCGACCCGGTCTGGAGCGAGCGAGTCTCGCCGTCCGCGACGGTCGGGCCGCGCCGCAGCCACCCCGTCCCGGCGAGCATCGACGACCTGCCCCGCCTCGACGCGGTGCTGATCTCCCACGACCACTACGACCACCTCGACACCGCGACCATCGACCGGCTGACCCGGACCCAGGACGTGCCGTTCGTCGTCCCGCTCGGTGTCGGCGAGCACCTGCGGTCCTGGGGCGTGCCCGACGACCGCATCCTCGAGCTCGACTGGGAGGAGTCGGTCGACCTCGACGGCCTGGTGCTCTCCTGCACGGAGGCCCGGCACTTCTCGGGCCGCTTGTTCCGCTCCAACCTCACGCTCTGGTCGTCCTGGCTGGTCGAGGCAGGCGACCGCCGCGTCTTCTTCGGCGGCGACACCGGCTACACCCCGGCCTTCGCCGAGCTCGGCCGCCAGCGCGGTCCGGTCGACCTGACGGTGCTGCCCATCGGGGCGTACGACGTCCGCTGGCCCGACGTCCACATGGACCCCGCCGAGGCGGTCCGGACCCACGTCGAGCTGCGTGGCGACGTGATGCTGCCGATCCACTGGGCCACCTTCGACCTGGCCTTCCACACCTGGGCAGCCCCGGCCGACTGGGCGCGCCGGGAGGCCGCCGAGGCCGGCGTACGCCTCGCGCAGCCGCGGCCGGGAGAGCGGTTCGACGTCGGCGGGGACCTGCCGACGACGGAGTGGTGGAGCGGCCTCTGAGCTGGCCGGGTCCCGGCCGCATTGCGTACTCTCGCTCGCTTTGGGTAACAAACCCGGAGAACCGACGAGAGGGGCGACATGTCACCCGAGACCATCGCCGGCCGCTATGAGGTCGAGCGTGAGGTGGGCCGTGGCGGGATGGGCAGCGTCTGGCTGTGCCGTGACGTCGTCCTGAGCCGCGTGGTGGCCGCCAAGCAGGTCGGCCTGATGCCGGGGGAGGCCACCCCCGACCTGGCCCGGGCGATGCGTGAGGCGCGCTCCTCCGCGCCGCTCAACCACCCCAACGTGGTGTCGGTGTACGACGTGATCGAGGAGGGGGACCACATCTGGCTGGTGATGGAGTACGTCCCCGGCCGCACTCTCGCGCAGATCATGGCCGACGGCCGCCTCGCGCCGGGGCGGGCCGCCGGCCTGGGCGCCCAGGTGGCCGACGGTCTGGCCGCTGCGCACGCCCGCGGCACGGTGCACCGCGACGTGAAGCCCAGCAACATCCTCGTCACCGATGACGACCACGCGAAGATCTCCGACTTCGGCATCTCCCGCACGACCGGCGACGCGGTCCTGACCCACTCGGGCCTGGTGTCCGGCACCCCGGCGTACTTCTCGCCCCAGCTCGCCCGCGGGCTCGAGCCGACGCCCGCCGACGACGTCTGGGCGCTCGGCGCCACGCTGTACGCCGCGGTCGAGGGGCGTCCACCCTTCCCCGAGCAGGCCAACCACCTCGCCATGCTCACCGAGATCACCTCGGGGGAGGTGCGAGCGGCCGAGGACCCCGGGGCGCTCGCCGGCCCGCTCCAGCGGATGCTGGACCCGGACCCCGACGCGCGCTGGTCCATGAGCGAAGTGGCCCAGGCGCTGCACCGCATCCATCGTGACCACGACGACAGCGGCACCCGTGCCTCGGTCCCCGTGGCCGCCGCGACGTCGGTGCTGCCCGAGTCCGCTCCCGATCCCACCCCCACACCGCAGGAGGCGTACGTCGCGCCGGCTCCCGTGCCGTCCGGCCCGGACAGCCAGGACAGTCAGGGGAGTCGCCGTGCGCTGCTGGTCGGCCTGGCCGTCCTGCTGCTGGTGGCGGCGCTCGGGGGTGGCTACCTCCTGCTCAACGACGGCAACGGCAGCGACACCGCTGGCGGCCCGACGGCGGGATCCTCTGGCACGACGTCCGCGGACAGGTCCCCGGACACGTCCACGCGCACGTCCACGGGCACGTCGTCGAGCCTGTCCCAGAGCGACGAGACCTCCTCCGCCCCTTCCCCGGCCCCGGCTTCGGGGAGCAGGACCGCGTTCGTCGAGGACTACTACGGCGTCCTGCCCGACGACACGGAGGCCGGGTGGTCGATGTTGTCCCGCGACTACCAGAGCCGCACCTCGTACGGCGACTACGCGGGCTTCTGGGACACCATCGACGAGGTCTCCGTCGACGTCGCCCCCGCCCCGGGTGGCGCCGTGGACGCCACGATCACCTACACGACCGATGGCAGCTCCCAGACCGAGACCCGCCGCATCGAGCTGGCGCGGGACGGCGACGGCTACCTGATCTCCGGGGACCAGGTCGTGGGGTGAGCCGGCCTCAGGCCCGGGGGGCGGCCACCCAGCGCTGGAGCGCGTCGCCGAGCTCGCGCGGGCTGACCGGCTTGGACACGTAGTCGTCCATGCCCGCGGCCAGGCATCGCTCGCGGTCGCCGTCGATCACCCCGGCCGTCATCGCCACGATCGGCGTGTGCCGCGTGGTGCCCTCGATCCGCCGGATCTCGCCGGTCGCCTCGTAGCCGTCCATGCCGGGCATCTGGCAGTCCATGAGCACCACGTCGAACGTCTGGTCCGCGAGCAGCCGCAGCGCGGAGTGCCCGTCGTCGGCGAGCGTCACCGAGTAGCCGAGGTGGTGCAGGATCCCCTCCGCCACCATCTGGTTGACCTCGCTGTCCTCGACGACCAGCACCCGCCCGAGCGTGGCCGTAGGCGCCGGCTCGGCCGCCACGGGGGTGTCGGGCACCGCCACGGTGCGCGGGGCGTTGAGCGCCTCGAGCAGCGCGTCGTGGAGCTGCGCGAGGTGCACGGGCTTGGTGAGCCGGGCCGCGATCCCCACCTCGCCCGCCTCCCCCGACGTCACGTCGGGCCCGGACGTCAGCAGCACCATCGCCGGCCCGCCCAGCGCCGGGTCGGCCGAGACGCGCCTCGCCAGCTCGAGCCCGTCCATCCCCGGCATGCAGAGGTCCAGCACCACGAGCTCGTACGTCGATCCCTGCAGCAGCCGGAGTGCCGTCGGCCCGTCGGGGGCGGTGTCGGGCGCCATGCCCCACGCGGTCAGCTGCTCGGTGAGGATCAGCCGGTTGGTCTGGTTGTCGTCGACGACCAGGACCCGCATCCCGGAGAGGACGTCGGCGTGGTGCGGGGGCGCGGGCCTCGGCGCCAGCGCCCGGCGCAGCGGCAGGGTCACCCAGAAGGTGCTGCCCCGGCCCGGCTCGCTGTCGACCCCGATCCGGCCGCCCATCGCCTCGACGAGCTGGCGGGAGATGGCCAGCCCGAGACCGGTGCCGCCGTACTTGCGCGTGGTCGAGGAGTCGGCCTGCAGGAAAGGCTCGAACAGTCGCTCCTGCTGGTCGGGCTCGATGCCGAGCCCGGTGTCGCTGACCTCGAAGCGGACCACGACCTCCTCGTCGGACTCGTCCTCGAGCAGGGCCCGGACCACGACCTCGCCGGACTCGGTGAACTTCACGGCGTTGGAGGTGAGGTTGAGCAGCACCTGTCGCAGCCGGGCCGGGTCGCCGCGCAGCGCCAGCGGCAGCTCGGGGGAGCACCATGCCAGCAGCTCGAGGTCCTTGCGCTGGGCGGTCTCGGCGAGCAGCTCGGCCGCGTCCTCGACGATGCTCACGAGCGGGAAGTCGATCTCCTCGAGGTCGAGGTGGCCGGACTCGACCTTCGAGAAGTCGAGGATGTCGTTGATGATCATCAGCAGCGCCTCGCCGGCGCCGCGCACGCCCTCGGCGTACTGCCGCTGGCGGGCGGTGAGGTCGGAGTTGAGCAGCAGCCCGGTCAGGCCGATCACGCCGTTCATGGGCGTGCGGATCTCGTGGCTCATCGTGGCGAGGAACGCCGACTTGACCCGCGACCCCTCCAGCGCGGCGTCGCGGCCCGCCCGGGCGTCGGCCCGCGCCCGCGCCTCGGAGCGCAGCAGCCGTGCCGTGCGCGCGAAGGCCAGGACGAGCAGGACGGTCAGCCCGACGAATGTCTCGACCGGGCTCGGGTCCAGCCCGCGGGCGAGGTCGAGCAGCTCGAGCCCGGGCGGGACGAGCAGCGGCAGGATCGCGATGCCGAGCCGGCCGAGCGTCGCGCCCAGCGGCTCGTCGTCGTTCAGGACCGGCACCAGCGGAGCGGCACGGTGCCAGGCGCCCAGCGCCATCAGCATCGAGCCGGCCATCCAGCCCGCGTCGAGCAGGGCGTTCTGCCACTGGGTGGCGTCGAGGAGGAGGTAGCCGAGGTCGGAGGCGAGCCAGCAGGAGATGCCGACCCCGAACCACAGGCCCAGCTGCGCGCGCGAGCGCCGGTTGAGCAGCGCCCGTATCACCAGCGCGAGCACGACGGCGTCGGCGACCGGGTAGGTCGCCCACACCACGCGCACGTGGGCGGGCACCGAGCCGTCGGCGACGATCGACTCGATCGAGAAGTTCCAGAAGACCAGCAGGCTGACCGTCACCACGGTCAGGGCGTCGATGGCCGCGTCGGCGTCGAAGCGGCCCCGCCAGTTGCTGCGGGCGAGCACCACGCAGACGGCGCCGCCGAGCCCGAGGTAGCTGGCGAGGTAGGGCAGGTCCGCCGGCGACACGTTGGGCTCGAGCCCGGCCCACTGGTAGCTCAGCCAGATCACGTCACCCAGCGCCGTCGACGCGAGCCCGGCCGCGATGAGCAGGGCCACCTGGCGCTGGGGGCCCGTGGCCTGCCGCCAGCCCGCGAGGGCCAGGACGGCACCGCCGCAGATCAGTGCGAGGTACGTCGTGTCGCCGACCCACCCGACCGGGGAGACGAGGTGGACCAGGAGCACCGCGGCGCTGGCCAGAGCCAGGGCGGCGACCCACGCCCGTGAGCGCCGCTGCACGACCTCCATGCAGGTCATTGTGGCCCAGCGGGACCCCCGGAGGTGGATGTCTCGCGCACAATGCAGCATGGACGTCGAGCTGCCCTCCGGGACGGTGTCGCTGCTGTTCTCCGACATCGAGGGCTCGACCGCGCTGCTCAGCCGCGCCGGCGAGTCGTACGCCGAGGTCCTCGACGCCCAGCGCCGGATCCTCCGCGAGGCGTGGACGACGTACGGCGGCAACGAGCTCGGCACCGAGGGCGACAGCTTCTACGTCGTCTTCGCGACGGCCCGCTCCGCCGTGCTCGCCGCGGCCGCGGGGCAGCGCGCGCTCGCGGCCCACGAGTGGCCGGGCGGGGCCGTGGTCCGGGTCCGGATGGGCATCCACAGCGGCGACCCGGCGCGGCACGCCGACGCCTACGTCGGCCTCGACGTCCACCGGGCCGCCCGTGTGGCCGCGGCCGCCCACGGTGGACAGGTCGTCCTCACCGACGTGACTCGGCAGCTGCTCGGTCCGCTGCCCGACGGACTCGGCACCACCGACCTGGGCTGGCACCGCTTCCGGGACCTCGCCGCACCCGAGCACCTGCACCAGCTCACGGGGCCGGGTCTCGACGAGGCCTTCCCGCCGCTCAAGAGCCTCGGCGCGGTGAGCCGGCTCCCGGCCGAGACCACGCCCCTGGTCGGTCGCGACCGCGAGCTCGCCGACCTCCTCGACCTCGTGTCCTCCGGGCGGGCCCGGCTGGTCACCCTGACGGGCCTCGGCGGTGCCGGGAAGACCCGGCTCGCCACCGCGCTCGCGGCCTCGCTCGGCGACACGTTCCCGGGCGGGGTCTACTTCGTGCCGTGCGCGGCGGTCACCGACCCGGCACGGATCTGGACCGCCATCGCCGAGGCGCTGGGCCTGGGCGGGGACGTGGCCGGACGCGACAGCGTCCTGGACCATCTCGGCGACCAGCGCCTCGTGCTGGTCCTGGACAACCTCGAGCACCTCCCGACGGCCGACGCGGTCGTGGCCGACCTGCTCGACTCCGTCCGCGGCCTGGTCGTCGTGGTGACGTCCCGGCGTCCCCTGCACCTGCGCGGCGAGTCGGTCCGCTCGGTCGAGCCGCTGCCCGGGCCGGAGGCGGTCGAGCTGTTCCTCCAGCAGGCGCGGCTGGTCCGCCCCGACCTGGTCCTGGACCAGCGCTACGTCGACGACGTGGTCGAGCTGTGCCGGCGCCTCGACGGGCTGCCGCTGGCGGTCGAGCTCGCCGCCGCCCGGACCCGGCTGCTCAGCCCCGGTGCGCTGCTGGTCCAGCTCCGCAGCTCGACCGCGCTGGGCGACAACGCGGCAGACCGGCCGGCCCGACACAGGACGATCCGCGACACCATCGCCTGGAGCCACGACCTGCTCGAGCCCCACCTGCAACGGGTGTTCCGCCGCCTGGCGGTCTTCGTGGAGGGCGCCGGATTCGACGGGGTCCAGGCCGTCGCCGCCGACGGGCAGGACCCCTTCGACGCGGTCGCCGAGCTCGCCGACGCCGCGCTCGTCGTGCTCGGCGAGGACAGTGACCGCCAGCCCAGGGTCGTGCTGCTGGCCACCGTCCGCGACGTGGCCCTCGAGCTGCTGGCCGACTCGGGCGAGGAGGACGACGTACGCCGGGCGCACGCGGCGTACTGCGCCGAGCTCGTCGCGCGGCTCACCGCCCGCCTGCACACCGCCGGCGACGTCGATGCCCGCTGCCAGCTGCGCACCGACTACCCGAACATCCGCGAGGCGCTCGCGTGGACGCTCCGGCCGGGCGCGGCGGTGCCCCCGCCGCCGGACCTGGCGGCGCTGGGCGTCCACCTGGCCGCGATGCTGCGCGAGCTCTGGCGGCTCCCCGACCCCGAGCCGGACCCGGACGAGTGGCTGCGCCGGGCCGTCGAGCTGGCCGGCGACGAGGACAGCCCGGACCTGGCCGCGGTGCTCGGTGCGCTGGGCATGGGCGTCGACGAGGGGATGGTGACCCGGGCCCTGGAGATGAGCCGACGCCTGGGCGACGACCGCCGGACGGCCGAGGCGCTGCACCTCCTGGAGCGCTTCCACACCGACGACCACGAGCGCTGCCGGGCCCTGCTGGACGAGAGCATCGCGCTCGCCCGCCGCGCCGACGACCGGCTGCGGCTCTCGTGGGTGCTCGGCCGCCGGGCGGACCTGCACGTGCGGGCCGGCGAGCCCGAGCAGGCCCTCGACCGGCTCGCCGAGGTCGTGACGCTGACCCGACAGCGCGGGGACCAGCGCACCGAGCTCGAGGCCCGGCTCGACATGGTCGAGCCGCTGCTCGAGCTCGGTCGGGTCGGGGAGGCCAGGACCCTCCTCCGCGAGCTGGTCGAGCTCGCCCGCCAGGTGGGAGAGGAGATCCTGACCGCCGACCTGCTGGACGGCTACGCCCGCCTGCTCGCGGCCCTCGCGATCGACGACGTCGCCGCGCTGGTGCTGGGGGCGCACACGGCCGCCGTCGCCCGTCTCTACGACGTGCGGGACGCCGACGATGAGCTCGCCCGATGGCTCGCGCACAGCCCGATGACGGCCGGCCGCGACCGGCTCGGCGGCATGTGGGACCTCTACGTCCGGGCCGGCCGGTCCGAGTCGGTCGACGCGGCGCTGGAGATCGCCATGCGGGCAACCTCGGGGTGAGGACGTGAGCGGCCCCGAACGCTGATAGAACCTGTTCCCATGAAGAGCGCCGATGTCATCGTCGTCGGAGCCGGCCTCGCCGGCCTCACCGCTGCCGCGGAGGCGGCTGACGCGGGTCGCAGCGTGCTGCTGCTCGACCAGGAGCCGGAGCAGTCGCTCGGCGGGCAGGCGTTCTGGAGCCTCGGCGGGCTCTTCCTCGTCGACAGCCCCGAGCAGCGCCGGATGGGCATCAAGGACTCCCACGCGCTCGCCCTCCAGGACTGGATGGGCAGCGCGCAGTTCGACCGCGACGAGGACCACTGGCCGCGCCAGTGGGCCGAGGCGTACGTCGACTTCGCGGCCGGCGAGAAGCGCTCCTGGCTGCACCAGATGGGGCACCGGATCTTCCCCGTCGTGGGCTGGGCCGAGCGGGGCGACGGCCGGGCCGAGGGCCACGGCAACTCCGTCCCGCGGTTCCACCTGACCTGGGGCACCGGCCCCGGGGTGGTCGCGCCGTTCGAGCGGCGGGTCCGTGAGCACGCCGACGCCGGCCGGATCGTCTTCTGCTTCCGGCACCGGGTCGACGAGCTGGTGGTCGAGTCGGGCGCGGTGGTGGGCGTACGCGGTCGGGTGCTGGAGCCCTCCGACATCGAGCGCGGCAAGGCCAGCAGCCGGGTCGAGACCGACGACTTCGAGCTGCGCGGGCAGGCCGTGATCGTGACCAGCGGCGGCATCGGCGGCAACCACGACCTGGTCCGCAAGTCCTGGCCGGCCCGGCTGGGCGCGCCGCCGAAGACCATGGTCGCGGGCGTCCCCGCCCACGTCGACGGCCGGATGATCGCCATCACCGAGGCGGCCGGCGCCCGGGTGATCAACCCCGACCGGATGTGGCACTACGTCGAGGGGCTGCGCAACTGGGACCCGATCTGGGACAACCACGGCATCCGGATCCTGCCCGGGCCGTCGTCGCTGTGGCTGGACGCGACCGGCAAGCGGCTGCCCGCGCCGTACTTCCCGGGCTTCGACACCCTCGGCACCCTCGCCCACCTGCGCACGACCGGGCACGACTACTCGTGGTTCGTGCTGACCCAGAAGATCATCGAGAAGGAGTTCGCGCTGTCGGGCTCCGAGCAGAACCCCGACATCACCGGCAAGGACATCAAGCTGCTGCTGTCCCGCGTCCGCCCCGGCGCCCCCGGGCCGATCGAGGCGTTCAAGCAGCACGGCGAGGACTTCGTCGTCGCCGACACCGTCGCCGAGCTCGTCGCCGGCATGAACCGGGTGGGGGAGCCGGGCCTGATCTCGGAGGAGTCGCTGCGCTCGCTGATCGAGAAGCGCGACCGCGAGATCGACAACCCCTACGGCAAGGACGCCCAGATCACCGCCATGCACGGCGCCCGCAACTACCGCGGCGACAAGCTGATCCGGGTGGCCACGCCGCACAAGATGCTGGACCCCAAGGCCGGCCCGCTCATCGCCGTACGCCTCAACATCCTGACCCGCAAGACCCTCGGCGGCCTCGAGACCGACCTCTCCGGGCGCTGCCTGACCTCCTCCGGCGAGCCCCTCCCCGGCCTGTACGCCGCCGGCGAGGTCAACGGCTTCGGCGGCGGGGGCATGCACGGCTACAACGCCCTCGAGGGCACGTTCCTCGGTGGCTGCCTGTTCTCCGGGCGGACCGCCGGGCGGGCGGCGGCGGCTGCCTGCGGATAGTCCTTCCGGGATCGCCGGGCGGGATCGCCGGTGGACCGGCGATCCCGGACGTTCTGGAGGGTTGCAACCCTCCAGAACGTCCGGGAGTGCCCGGTAAGTACGCCGGAGCAGCCCCCTGTCAGGTCACGACTCGGTCACGACCGCTGACAACGAGCCGCCCGCGGTAGCACGATCTGGCGCACGGGGGTGGTGGGTCTTGGAGCTTCCGGTCTCGGGTGTCGCGCTGCTCGTGCTCGTCGCGCTGCTGGCTGGTTGCAGGGCCCACCATCGTGCTCCCACCGAGGGAGCCGTCGCGTAACCAACGCCCCGGCCGGCGCGTTGTCACGCCATGAAGTCGCTGCTGGCCGTCGTCGCCGTCGCCGCCCTGTCGTTGCCCCTCGTGCCCGCGCACGCCGCGCCGGCGCCGCAGACCCGCGCGACCACCACCACAGCGGCCACCGCGCCGGCGTACAAGCAGTACGTCGCCCTCGGTGACTCCTGGTCCGCCGACGTCGTCTTCGCCAACTCCGACGGCACGCCCGACGACACCTACGCGCCGATCGACTGCGCGCAGTCGCACCACAACTACCCCAAGATCATCGCCGCGACCCTGGGCGTGCCGATCAAGGACGCGACCTGCGGCTCGGCCACGACCGACGACTTCACGGCGCCGCAGGACCTCCCGGCCGGCGGCCAGAACCCGCCCCAGTTCAACCGCCTGACGAAGCAGACCGACCTGGTCACCGTCGGCATCGGCGGCAACGACGCGGGCATCGCCGGCGCCGGCATGGACTGCCTCAACGCGCTCCCCGTCGCCAACCCGCTGCCCGACGGCACGGTGCCGAGCCTGCCGGACAACCCGGTCCCGATCATCGGCTCCGAGCCGCCGCTCGGCGGCTGCAAGGCGAAGTACACCGCCGGCGGCCACGACCGGCTCTCCGAGCGGATCCAGGAGAGCGAGCCCAAGCTGGTCGCGGCATTCCGGGCGATCCACCGGATCTCGCCGAAGGCCCGGATCCTCGCGATCGACTACCTCTCGCTGGTGCCCGACCACGGCTGCTACCCGACCGTCCCGGCCACCGACGAGGACATGGCCTACATCCACGCGAAGTTCATCGAGCTCAACGCGATGGTCAAGCAGGCGGCGGCCGAGGGCGGCGCGGAGTTCGTCAACACGTTCACGCCCACGCTCGGCCACGACTTCTGCCAGCTGCCCACGGTGCGGTACGGCGAGATCTACGGCCCCTCCGTCAACGACCCGGCCGTCGGTGTCCCGGCCCACCCCAACGCCGCCGGCGCCCGCGCCCAGGCCGCGGTCATCCTGAAGTACCTCAAGAACCACTAGCCGTCATCTGACCCGTCCGGGCGGTGGCGCGACGCGCTCCGGGCGAGGACGCTGGTGCGATGACGGTGACGGCGGAGGAGAAGGCGGGTACGGCGTTCGCGCGTGCCCTCGTGGCCAAGGATCGCGACGCCGTGCTGGAGGTGCTGGCGCCCGACCTGGACTTCCGGGGAGTGACGCCGGGCCGGGCCTGGGAGGCGGGGTCGGCCGAGGCGTTCGTCGACGAGATCCTTCTGGGCACGTGGTTCAGCCCGGAGAAGACCTTCGACTCTCTCGAGGACGTCCGGACCGCCGAGGTGGCCCACCGCCACAGCGTGACCTACCGGATGCGCCTCACGCTCCCCGAAGGCCCCCACGTGTGCGAGCAGCACGCGTACTACGAAGTGACCGACGGTCGGATCTCGTGGCTCCGGATCGTCTGCTCGGGGATCCTTCCCCTGACCTAGCTGCTGACCGCCAGCGCCACCGCCAGCAGCACCGAGACCAGGACGATCGCGCCGGTCATCGCCAGCCCGAGCCCGAACGACGGCAGCGGCGTGCGGGTCCGCATCGCCCGCTCCACCCGCGCCCAGCGCCGGTAGGCCAATGCGGTCATCCCGCCCGCGAACAGCACCAGCACCACGACCACGGTCGTGCGCAGCCAGTCGGACTCCGGCACGCCCAGCGAGTGCAGGGCGACCGCGCCGGCGAGGACGGCGAGCGCCGTACGTATCCAGGCGAGGAAGGTCCGCTCGTTCGCGAGGCTGAAGCGCGGGTCGGGCTCCTGTCCGGCGTCGTAGACCCACGTCGGGCGGCGTTGCGTCACGCGCCCCAGACTAGGGCCCGGCTCAGCAGTCGCGCTGGCTGTGCGCGAGCTTGATGACCGTGGGGTCGGTCAGGGTGTCGCCCTGGCCGTCGTCGGTCGACCACGTCACGTCGAAGCCGTTGATGGTCGACTGCGGCGCCTCGACGATGGGGCGCAGGCGCAGCACCAGTCGGTACGTCGTGCCGGCCGTCAGCGAGGCCCCCTTCGCCGGGGTGAGCGGGCCGAGCATGTCGAGGAACTTCCCCGCACGCTTCCAGGCCACGATGATCCCGTCGTCCTTGGCGTCCTCCGCGACCCAGCTGCCCACGACGCTGGCGTTGGTGATCAGGTGCGGACCCGCCGAGTCCAGGGTTGCGTCGCCCTTGGCACGGAACTGCGTGCCGCTCCACAGGTAGTCCCCATCGCCCTCGCTGAGGATCACGCACGACGTGAAGACGCCGGCCCCGGTCGGCATGACCACCGCGGGTCCCGCGGCGGCCGAGGGGGAGGAGGTGGTCGGCTCCGCCGCCGGTGCAGGGTCGGACTCGCAGCCGCTGGCGAGGGCGGTGGTGGACAGGGTCAGTGCGAGCGCGAGGCCCGAGAGGCGCGAGTGCATGTGGCGTATCTCCCCTGTCCTTCCGGCGCCCAAACCACGGCCCGTACTGTCGCCGCATGGGCCACGAGTTCGACAGCCACATCGACGTCACCCGCGAGTCCGACGGGCTGTACTCGGCCGACCTCAACGCCGGCTGGGTGGTCGGGGGCGGCGTCAACGGCGGCTACCTGCTGGCCGTCCTCGGCAACGCCCTGCGCGCCGCGCTGCCCGGCAAGCCCGACCCGCTGTCGATCAGCGCCTACTACCTGTCCGCGTCGCGGCCCGGACCCGCGCAGGTGGCGATCGACGTACGTCGTGACGGCGGCAGCGTCGCCACCGCGGCCGCCGACCTGCGCCAGGGCGACGACGTGCGGATCACCGCGCTCGCGACGTACGGCGACCTCGACCTCGGCGCCGACGACGTCCGCACCACCGCCGTCGAGCCCGACATGCCCGCCCCCGACGACTGCGTCCCCACCACCCTCGCGCCCGAGGACGTACGCCGGATGGCGCCGATCATGGAGCGCTTCGACATCCGCTTCCACCCCGCCAACATCGGCTGGGCCGTCGGTCAGCCCAGCGGCGAGGGCGTGATGAGCGCCTGGTTCCGCCTCGCCGACGGCCGCGACCCCGACCCGATCCTGCTGCTCGCCATCGTCGACGCCCTGCCGCCCGTCACCTTCGACCTCGGCATGCCCGGCTGGGCCCCGACCCTCGAGCTGACCGCGCACGTCCGCGCCAAGCCGGCCCCGGGCTGGCTCAAGGTCCGCCACGCCACCCGCAACATGGCCGGCGGGATGTTCGAGGAGGACTGCGAGGTCTGGGACTCCGCCGGACGCCTCGTCGCGCAGAGCAGGCAGTTGGCGCGCCAGCCCCGCTGACATCCGCTGACATCCGCTGGTCGAGCTTGCCGAGACCCCGGATGCCTCGGACGTCGTTGGCCGAACCTCCACCCCAAGGGGTGATTTTTCGGTTGGGGGAGGTTTTCGCGCGGAAATGGCCTGCATGTGGTCGGGGCCGGCGGTCTGGGCCCTTAACCTTGTCTAGACCGCGGGATGGGGACTCAACGCGGGGGTCATCGGGTGCGGGTGCGACTCCGATGGCACTTTTCTGTGCGCACACTCATCTCAGAGAGAAAATACATGTTCAACATTCATGGGGCCCGCATCAGCATGCTTGCTGTCGGTTCATTGCTCATCGTGGGGATCGGGGCGACCGGCGCTTTCGCGGACGGCACTCCCAGCCCCGATTCCATGGTCGTCCGCCACGGCGCCGACTGGTACACGCAGGCGTACGAGGACACCACCAACGGCGCCTACACCGTCCCGGAGCAGTCCGACGTCACCGGTCCGCAGCGCGCGTCGTTCGGCACCGGCAGCCACCAGATGGCCGTCGGCCAGTTCGAGGTGCAGACCGAGCTCTACCGCACGGACCTCTACGACGGCGTCAACCTGGGCAACCTCACCCGGCTCGAGTACTCCACGTTCGCGCGCACCACGACGGCCGGCGGCGCCGACCGCCAGCCGACGTACCTGCGCCTCACCGTCGACAGCGACGGCACCGGCGGCGCCGACACCAGCCTCTTCTTCTTCCCGGCCAACAACGGGACCGTCGTCAACGGCGTGTGGCAGGACTGGAACGTCACCGACGGTCTGATGAACGTCGACGGTGACTCCGGCGCCGGTCAGATCAGCCTCGCGGCCTACGCCGCGGCCCACCCCAACGCCGTGCTCGCCAACAACCGGTTCGACGCCGGCCACGACGGCGGCGCGGTCTCGCTGATCTCCGGTGACTCCAACACGATGACCCGCGGTGAGTACTTCGTCGACCGCGTCATCGTCGGCAACGACCACCAGGACACCCTGTTCGACTTCGGCCCCAACGCCGAGACCGACGGCGGCACGTCGCAGCTCACCGTCGACCCCGGCCACGCGCAGGGCTGGCACAGTCAGGCCTACGACGACGCGAACTACCTGAGCTCCGACCAGCAGTTCGTCGCCGGGCCGGGCACCCCGCCCGTCGGCGACGGCAGCCTGAAGATGTCGCTGAGCACGGCCGACAACGCGGGCCGCGTCGAGCTGTTCCGCACGGAGCAGTACGACGGCACCCTGGTCCGCGACCTGCGCACCATCGACTACTCGACGTACTCGCGGGCCAACCAGGGCAACGCCACCCCGCAGCAGCCGGCCTACCTGCGCCTCTCCGTCGACAACGACGGCGACGGCACCACGGACGCCTCGCTCTTCTACTACCCGGCCAACAACGGGGCCGTCGAGCAGAGCACCTGGCAGGCCTGGCACGCCGGCACCGGCGTCTGGGGCGTCAACGGTGACGACGCGCAGCAGAGCATCACGCTCAACCAGTACGCCGTGGCCCACCCCGACGCGACCATCGTCAAGAACGAGGACACGTCTGACACCAGCCAGGTCGACGGCGGCGTTGCGTTCATCGTCGGCGGTGCCGGTGCGGCCACCCAGATGAACGGCGAGTACTTCCTCGACGACATCACGATCAGCAAGGTCGACGCGGCCAGCGGCTCCGTCGACTCCGGCAAGGCGTTCGACCTCGAGCCGACTGCGACGACCCCGCCGGTTGTCGTCCACCCGGCCATCAAGGCTGTGCACGTGCCC
This sequence comes from Nocardioides ginsengisegetis, assembly GCF_014138045.1. Classification (NCBI taxonomy): domain Bacteria; kingdom Bacillati; phylum Actinomycetota; class Actinomycetes; order Propionibacteriales; family Nocardioidaceae; genus Nocardioides; species Nocardioides ginsengisegetis. Next base: position 2,916,984 of record NZ_JACGXA010000001.1, on the reverse strand, counting down.
GCGAGCGACTCGATCGCCGGCTATGACCGGATCACGGTCAACGCTGGTTCCGCCGGTGCGGACGCCGTGGTGTCGCTCTACCGCGTGAAGGACGGCGTGGCGAAGAAGGTCAAGTCGAAGGTGCTCGGCGCCGACGGCAAGGTGATCTTCAAGCGTGCCGACCTGAACGGCAGCGAGAAGAACTACTACTTCGCCAAGGTGTCGGAGACCGCCACCAACCTGAAGGGTCGCACGGCCACCATCGCCGTCAAGTGACCACGTAGTGCTCACGGGCGGGTCCCGGGGCAGTCCCAGTGACTGTCCCGGGACCGGCTCCCCCAGGGGACTGCTCCCGCGATCCCCTGGTCACAGCTGAAGCAAGAAGTCGGGACACCCAGACGCGGTGCGGGCCGTTCTCTGTTCGCCGCAGCGCGGGAACGGCCCGCACCGCCTGTGTCTGGCAGGACCCTCGTGCGGTCCGACGGCATCAGGAGCGCCACCTTGCCGGGTGGCGCTCTGTGGCATTTTCTGGGCTGGCGCGCCAGCCCCGCGGGCCGCCGACTGGCCCCAGACCCATCGGTCTGGTCTCACCCGGAGGGGTGTTTCTTACGCCTGAGGTGGTCCTGCGCCCGGAAATGTCACAAGAAGTCTCGGAATAGTGGACGCGGGCAACTACTGTCGCGAGGGCCGGGGGGTGATTTCTCAAACCGGGGGTCTCGGGTACGTGTGTGCAGCCTGATGCCATTTTCCGTGCACACACATACACAGGGGAAAAGATGTCTCTAGCTCACGGGGGCCGCATCAGCATGCTTGCTGTCGGGTCCATGCTCATTGTCGGGATCGGCACGACCGGTGCCCACGCCAACCCGGGGCCCGCGCCGGCGCCCATCATCGTCCGCGATGGTGCCCACTGGTACACCCAGGCCTACGAGGACACGCCCACCGGCGACTACACCGTCCCGGAGCAGTCGGACGTGACCGGCCCGCAGCACGCGCCGTACGGCACGGGCAGCCACAAGATGACCATCGGTCAGTACGACGTGCAGACCGAGCTCTACCGCACCGACGACTACGACAACACCAACCTGGGCGACATCACGCGCCTGGAGTACTCCACGTTCGCGCGCAGCACGTCCGGCGGCGCCGACCGCCAGCCCACCTACTTGCGCCTCACCGTCGACGACGACGGCAACGCCGCCACGACAGGCGACAGGCACAGCCTGTTCTTCTTCCCCGGAAACAACCCGTCCCAGCAGCCCGTCGTCAACGGCGAGTGGCAGAACTGGAACGTCGTGGACGGGCTGATGAACGTGGACGGCGACTCCGGCACCGGCGAGATCAGCCTGGCTGACTACCACGCGGCCCACACTGCCGCGATCCTGGTCAACAACCGGTTCGACATCAACCACGACGGCGGCGCGGTCTCGCTGATTTCTGGTGCTGCCAACACGATGACCAACGGCGAGTACTTCGTCGACCGCGTCATCGTCGGCAAGAACGGCCAGGACACCCTGTTCGACTTCGGCCCCAACGCCGAGACCGACGGCGGCACCACGCAGCTCACCGTCGACCCGACCCACCCCCAGGGCTGGGCCCACCAGGCCTACGACGACGCCGTCTACCTGACGTCCGACCAGCAGTTCGTCACCGGGCCGGGCACTCCGCCCAAGGGCACCGGCAGCCTCAAGATGTCGCTGAGCACGGCGGACAACCCCGACCGGGTCGAGCTGTTCCGCACCGAGCAGTACGACGGCACCCTGGTCCGCGACCTGCGCACCCTCACCTACTCGACCTACTCGCGGGCCAACACCGGCAACAACACCCCGCAGCAGCCGGCCTACCTGCGCCTCTCCGTCGACAACGACGGCAACGGCACCACGGACGCCTCGCTGTTCTTCTACCCCGCCAACAACGGCGCGCCGGCGCAGAGCACCTGGCAGACGTGGGACGCCGCCAACGGCGTCTGGGGCGTCAACGGCGACCAGGCTCAGCAGAGCATCACGCTCGAGGACTACGTCGTGGCCCACCCCGACGCCACCATCGTGAAGAACGAGGACGCGGCTGACCGCAGCCAGGTCGACGGCGGCCTCGCCTTCATCGTCGGCGGTGCCGGCTCGTCCGCGCAGATGGACGGCGAGTACTTCCTCGACGACATCAAGATCAGCAAGGTCGACGCGGCCACCGGCTCCGTGAACTCCGGCAAGGAGTTCGACCTGGAGCCGACTCCGGCCGGCGGCGGTGGCGGCGGTGGCGGCACCACCGAGCCCTCCGTCTCCATCGGTGACGCCCAGGTCTCGGAGGGCAACGCCGGCGCCACGCTGACGTTCCCGGTGACGGTCGCCAACCCGTCCTCGCAGCCCGTGACGGTGCACTACGCCACCACGGACGGCACCGCCAAGGCCGGCAGCGACTACACGGCCACCTCGGGTGACCTCACGATCCCGGCTGGTCAGACCACCGGTCACATCGACGTCCCGGTCCTCTCCGACACGGTCAACGAGCCCGACGAGACCCTGACCGTGACGCTCACGTCTCCCGGCTACGGGACCCTGGGTGACGACTCCGCGACCGGCACCATCACGAACGACGATGCTGAGCCGGCCGTGTCGGTCGGTGACGCCCAGGTGTCGGAGGGCAACAGCGGAGCCACGCTGTCGTTCCCGGTGACCGTGGCGAACCCGTCCTCGCAGGCAGTGACGGTGCACTACGCCACGTCGGACGGCACTGCCAAGGCCGGCAGCGACTACACGGCCACCTCGGGTGACCTGACCATCCCGGCGGGACAGACCACTGGTCACATCGATGTCCCGGTTCTCTCCGACACGGTCGAGGAGTCCGACGAGACCCTGACCGTGACGGTGACGCCTGCCGGCTACGGCACGGTGACCGACGGCTCCGCCACCGGCACGATCGTCAACGACGACGAGGCGCCCGGCCCGACCAACCCGGCCGTGATTCACCCGGGCATCCAGGCTGAGCACGTGCCTGCGACCGACTCGATCGACGGCTACGACCTGATCACCGTCAACAGCTCCAACGCGGGCGCTGACGCCATGGTCAAGCTCTACCGCGTCAAGGACGGCGTCGCCAAGCGCGTCAAGTCGAAGGTGCTCGGCGAAGACGGCAAGGCGAAGTTCAAGCGTGCCGACCTCAACGGGGACAAGAAGAACTTCTACTACGCAGTGGTGACGGCTACCGACACCAACCTGCGTGGTGTCACGCGCACCGCAGAGGTTCGCTGACCAGTTAGTTCTCATGGGTGGGGCCCGGGACAGTCGAAGTGACTGCCCCGGGCCCTGTTCGTCTGACGGGCGTCATCATGGGTCATTCCACCCACTGAGCAGCCCCGCAGGATGCACAACAAGCCCGATGCGCCGGGCACGCCACCGGCGCAACAGTCGGAGGCATGACCACCCACATCGACACCGTCATCATCGGCGCCGGCCAGGCCGGCCTCAGCACGGCGTACCACCTCACCCGCCACGGCCGCGACTGCGTCGTCCTCGACGCCGGCGCCCGCATCGGGGACGGCTGGCGCCAGCAGTGGGACACGCTCCGGCTCTACAGCCCCGCGAAGTACGACGGGCTGCCCGGCCTGCCCTTCCCGGCCGAGCCGTGGTCCTACCCCGGCAAGGACCAGGTCGCCGACTATCTCGAGGCCTATGCCCGGCACTTCGAGCTGCCGGTCCGTCTCGGGGTCCGCGTCCAGGCCGTCGACCGGGCGGGGGAGGGCTACCTCGTCACCACCTCGCACGGTGACTACACCTGCGACAACGTCGTGGTCGCGACCGGCACCTTCGGGCGCGCGCCGCACGTCCCCGACCTCGCCCGCGACCTCGACCCCGGCATCCTCCAGCTCCACTCGAGCGAGTACCGCCGTCCCGGCCAGCTCCAGGCCGGCCCGGTCCTGGTCGTCGGGGGCTCGCACTCCGGCTGCGACATCGCCTACGAGGTGGCCGAGACGCACGAGACGATCCTGGCCGGCCGGGACCCGGGGCAGATTCCGTTCCGGCTGGAGTCCGGACGGGCGCGGATCGCGTTCCCGCTGATGATCCGGGTCTGGCGGCACGTGCTCACCCGTCGTACGCCCATCGGTCGCAAGCTCACCGGCGAGATCCGCCACCACGGTGGCCCGATGCTGAGGGTCAAGCGCGACGACCTCGTGCAGCGCGGTGTCGACCGCAGGCTCGAGCGCGTCGACGGGGTGGTGGACGGTCAGCCCACGGTCGGCGGGCAGCCGGTCGACGTCCGCAACGTCGTCTGGGCCACGGGCTTCCAGCAGAAGTTCGACTGGATCCGGTTGCCGGTCTTCGGCGAGGACGGCTGGCCGCGGGAGTACCGCGGCGTGGTCGACGACGCCCCGGGGCTCTTCTTCGTCGGCCTGTGCTTCCAGTTCGGCTTCACGTCCATGTTGATGGAGGGGGCCGGCCGAGATGCGGCGTACGTCGTCGCCCGGATCGTGGCCCGGTCGCGGAACCGGACCAGCGCCACCGCCTGAGCCCTACGATCCGGGCATGGGCACTGTCGATGACCTCGTGCGGGCCCGCGAGACCTTCGAGCGCGGCGACTGGATCGCCGCGCTCGAGGCGTGGTCGGCCGCCGACCCGTCGTCGCTCGACGCCGACGACTCCCTGCACCTGGCGACGGTCGCCCAGCTGCTCGGTCGGCACGACGAGGCGGTCGGCGGGTTCCAGCGCGCCTTCCAGGGCTACCTCGACGAGGGGCGGACCACCGCCGCCGCCCGCGCCGCGTCCTGGCTGGCGATGCTGCACGCGACCACCGGTGACCCTGAGCTGTCCGCCGGCTGGGGACCGGGCCGAGCGGCTGCTCGAATCCGTCGAGGAGGACGTCGTCGAGCGCGGCTACGTCTCCCTGCGACAGATGTTCATGGCGCTCCACGCCGGCGACCTCCCGCGTGCCCTCGAGCGTGCCGGCGACATGGTCGAGCGGGCGCGGCGCTTCGCCGACCCGGACCTCCTGGCAATCGGCCTCGCGGCGATGGGCCGGGTGACCGTCTACTCCGGTGACGTGCGCACCGGACTCGCGCTCTTCGACGAGGCGATGGTCGGGGTGGCGGCCGGCGAGGTGTCAGCGATCTTCGCCGGCGAGGCCTACTGCGTGATGATCGAGGGCTGCCAGGAGGTCGGTGACCTGGGCCGCGCGGCCGCCTGGACCGAGGCGCTGCACCGGTGGTGCCAGGCGCAGCCCGGGCTGGTCGCGTTCACCGGGCAGTGCGCGGTCCACCGGGGCCAGATCATGGCGCTGCGCGGCGCGTACCGCGAAGCCATCGAGGAGTACGCCCACGCCATCCCGCGCTACGTCTCCTCCCGCAACGAGGCCGCCTGCGGTCTCGCCCACGCTGAGCGCGGCGACGCCCACCGGGTGCTGGGGGAGCTCGACGCGGCCGAGGCCGCCTACGAGGCAGCCGCCGGCCACGGCTACGAGCCCCAGCCCGGGCTCGCGCTGCTGTGGGTCGCGCGCGGCCGGCAGTCCGCCGCGGTCGGCGCCGTACGTCGTCTGCTCGCCGAGGTCGGCGACCCGGTCTCCCGCTCGCGGCTGCTGGTCGGCGCCGTCGAGGTGCTCCGCTCCTGCGAACAGCCCACGACCGACCTCGTCGAGGAGCTCGAGGCGATCGCCTCGTCCTTCGACTGTGCGTCCCTGGTCGCTGCGGCGGCCTACGCGCGTGGGCGCGTTGCCCTGGACACGGGCGACGCCGCGGGGGCGCTGCCCTACCTGCGCAAGGCGTCCTCGCTCTGGACGTCGCTGGACGCGCCCTACGAGGTGGCCCGGGTGCGCGTCGAGATCGGCCGCGCCCTCGCCGCGCTGGGCGACGGGTCGTCGGCGTCGCTCGAGCTCACCGTGGCGCGGCGTACCTTCGAGGCGCTCGGCACCCGACCGGCGCTCGAACAGGTCGACTCGCTCCTGGTGCCGGCGTCCCTGCCGGGCGGGCTCACGGCACGCGAGGTGGAGGTGCTCCGCCTGGTGGCCACGGGTCGCTCCAACACGCAGATCGCCGCGGAGCTGGTCCTCAGCGATAAGACGGTCGCCCGTCACCTGTCCAACATCTTCGGCAAGCTGGACGTCGGGTCGCGCACCGCCGCTGCTGCCTACGCGTTCGAGCACGGGCTGGCGTAGGCGCAGGGAGCGGTCAGGCGACGAGCACCCAGTGGCCGGGCCACTGCTCGACGTAGGCGCCACGTCGGGCGCGGAGGACTGGGGGCGCGGTGGACAGGTAGCGATGCCCCGTGGGTGTGGTGGTCTCGACGGTGTGGCCGGGTTCGTCGGGGCGTGGTCGGGCCCGCCAGCCGGGGGCCTGCTTGGCGTGGTTGCACTGCTGGCACAGCCCCTGGCCGTCGTCGACCTCGGTCGTGCCGGTCACCGCATGCCCGGTGACGTGGTCGCGGTGGGCGATGGGCGCGTTGCACCAGGGCGTCCGGCAGAACTGGTCGCGATCCTCGAGCAGGCCGCCCATCGACTCGGGGAAGAGGCGGCTGTGAGCGTCCTTGGCGACCAGGTCACCGTCGAACGGCCGGGTGAAGAGCCGCTTGAGCCAGATCCGCTGACCCGCGGCCAGCGCTCGGCGGACCAGGTCGCGGGCGAGGCCGGCCGGGATGGGGCCGACTCCGTCGAGGTGGGCGGTGTCGTGGTGGCCGCCCAGCAGGGCCTCGGCGGACAGGGTCACGCCGAGGGCGACCGGGACGACGGGCTGGCCGTCGGGAGAGTGCTCGCGGATTCCCGTCGTACGGGCGACGAGTGTGTCGGCCATGACCTGCCCCCGGCCGCGGGGGTCGCCGGTCGCGATGGTGCTGTCGGCGGCGGCCTTGAGCGCTGCATAGGCCGCCACGGCCTGGGCCACGGGGAGCAGGACGGTCAGGTAGGCCATGGTGTCGGGCGCGGGACGCAACGTCACGCGGCGCTCGGACTCGGCCCGACGGCGGCGCTCGGCCACGGACGCCGGGTCGAGCCGGCAGACGAGCTTGTGGAGCTCGGCGAGGACGACACGGTCGGAGTAGCCCTCCAGCGCCTCGGGGTCGCCGGCGATGGCCCGGTCGACGGCGAGGCGGTCCTCGAGGCTGAGGCAGGCGGTCTCGCGGGCGATGGTCATCGCGCGGAACTCGGTGATGTGCCCGCCGTCGAAGGCGGCCGCGGTGTGCGGCAGCTCGCCGGCGTCCAGGATCCGTGCGAGCGAGAGGTGCTGGCGTCCGCGGTGGGGCGACTCCCGGCGGGCGAAGGCGACCTGCTCAGCGATCCCTCGCCCCAGCTGGTCGGCCGGGACGCATCGGTCGGCCTGGGCTCGTCGCTGGGAGCGGTCGAGGGCGGCGGCAAGCCTCGCCTGACGGGCCTCGAGGAGGCACTTGGCGCGCTCGGCCGCCCGGATCTCGTCGATGATCGCCTCGTCGGAGGTCGGGAGGTCGGCGTGCTCGAGCAGCGCGAGCGCGCTCCCGAAGGAGCTCACGGATCGCAACTGTTCGAACATGTGTTCGAGTCTACGTCTGGGCGCCGATCTGGTCAAGGGCTGCGTCGCTGTCGTGCAGGGCCGGCCCCTGGTCGAGCCACCACGTCGCGCTGCGTGCCATCCACTCGGTGTCGCTCTTGGCGAGCTTCTTCAGCGTCGTGCCGCCGTTCATCCCGAGCGCGAACATCGTGGCGTGCCGCTCCACCGGCCGCGAGTGCTCGTCGAGGTGCCCCAGCAGCGCGTCCGCCTCGGCGGGCTTGATCGGCTCGGGGTTGAGGCCGAGGTTGACCAGCGCCCGCGCGCGAATCGTCGGCCGGGTCTCGGCGAGCGACTGCAGCAGCACCCGCGAGCGCCCCATCCGGTGCCCGACCCGCATCAGCACGGTCAGCGCCCGCGCGGCCATCAGGTCGTTGCTGTGGGTGGCGAGGTCCTGGCAGTGCTTGGCCACGGCGGGGGCGTACGGCGTGGCCGCGAGCAGCAGTGCCGCGTGGTGCCGGCGCGGCTTGTGGGCGTGGAGCAGCGACTCGCGGAGCAGGCGGCGCAGCATCGCGTCGTTCTCGTGAGGGCTGTGGGTCGGGGTGTCGCGCTGGACCGCGGCGGAGAGCCGCTGCACCACGGCCGCGGTCTGCTGCGTCGGCACCAGCTCGCCGCCCCTGCGGGAGCCGATCACGAGATCGAAGGCGCGCCGGTTGCGCAGGCCGCCCATCGCCCGCTCCCACGACTCGTCGGGGAGCTGCACCGCGAGGTCGAAGGAGTCGAGGCGGCCGTCGAGCGACTCACCGCGGCGCAGGCTGCCGACCACGTGGCTCTCGAGCTGGGGGAGGGCGTGGGCACCGAAGTGCCCGCGCGACACCTTCACGGCCGCCACCGACGAGGCGGCGCTGCGGAGGTTCTTGTCCTCCGACGTCAGCATCCGCAGCACGAGGTCGCCGGCGGCCTCGTCGGCGATCTCGGTGAGCAGGCTGAGCACCGGCGCGACGACCTGGGTGTCGGGGTTCATCACGAACCCGCCGATGGCGCGGGTCAGGTGGCGCTGCGCGTTGGGGTGCCGGATCAGGCCCGCAGCGGCCTCATAGCGCCGTACGAAACCGACGCCCACCGACACCGCCAGCTCCTGCACGAGCCGGGCCGACAGCGCGGCCCACTCCTGCTGGCGCAGGTAGACGCGGTCGTAGGTGCCCAACTGGCCCACCAGCCGCAGCCAGTGCGCGCCCGTCCCCTTGCCCTCGTCGATGAGCTCGAGCAGGCGGTCCATGTCGCCGTCGGTGAGGTCGGCGCCGCGCAGCGCACCCTCGCGGGGCGCGGGCCCGTTGCCGAACGTACGCCGCAGTCCCGCCGCCACCGCCACCAGCGAGCCCTCGGTGAGCCCCAGCGCCTGCTCGTACGTCGCCGCCACCTGCCCCGACACCGGGTGCAGGCCGGACTCCCAGCGGGAGATGCGGGAGTTGTCGATCTTGATGCCCTGGTCGGCCAGCGCCTTGATGAAGCCGTCGCGGCGGGCGAGCTCGGGGTCGGGGTTGAGCAGGCGCGCCGAGGTGAGCAGCCAAGCGATGCGCTGGTCGCAGCCGATCGTGGTCGAGCCCATCGGGCTCGGATCCTCCGGCAGCCGCTGCGGCCGGCCTCGCTTGCGCGCCTGTACAGGCGCAGCCGCGCTCGTGTCACTCACTCGTGGCCCCCGCCTGAGTCATGTTCGTATGCCGGACGTCCGGCCCCCGGCCCTATTTATTGCAGAAACAAATGTGACCTGCAACAACAACGGTCACTTTGGCAGACCCGCCCTAGCGTCTGCCCTGCACTCGGGATCAGCGTCCGGGTGTCACACGTGGGCCTCCTCTCTCGGGAAGGCCTGTCGGGCGGGGGACTCCCTCCCGATATTCACTCCGGAAGGAATCAGCATGATCAGCAGCGGCATGAAGCGGGGACTGGCGGCTACCGCCATTTCCGCTATGGCAGTGACGGGTCTCCCGTTGCTCGCCGGCTCGGCCTCGGCCGACGCGATGACGGACCAGTTCACGGCCCCGACCGACTCGACCCTCTACACGGAGGCCCCGTTCGGCGTCCGCAACGACGGTGCAAACACCTCGGTCCACCTCGTGGCCAGCGGTGGCGCCTCCGTCGCCCAGGTGCGCTTCGAGTACACCTCGCCCCTCAACCCCGTGACTCCCGTCGTGATTGCGACCGTGTCGCGCACCGATGGCGTGTTCTCGACCGAGTGGACCCCGCCGGTCAACCTCTACGGTGTGCTCGTCAACGTGACGGCGCAGCCCCTCAACAACGCCGGCGGCGAGATCCCCACTGCGGGTGGCGACGACACCGCCTCGGGCATCGTGGACGCGAACGCGACCACCATCGACATCTCCAACGCTCCCGGTTCTGCCGTTGGTATCTTCCAGGCGCCCTACACCGGTCACACCGGTGACTTCGGTGTCATCTCGGGTACGACCTCCGAGCTGACGAACGACGTCACGGTCCAGGACCGTCAGGACGGTCTCAACGACCCGCAGACGGTCAACGCTGCAAACGGTGGCGTGTACGGCAAGCCGGCGAACGGCATCCGCACCTTCAGCGGCATCGTCAACTTCGACCGCACGGCCGGCGCGCACTACCCCTACGACACCACCGACCCCAAGGTCGACCAGGCCGTCGTCCAGGCGAACGCTGACACGGACGACAACGAGGGTGTGACGGTCTACAAGCAGACCATCACCACGGTCACCGCCACCGCGGCAAACCCGGCCCCGCCGAACAGCAACCCGAACACTGACGTCACGGTCACCGTGCTCGACCAGAACGGCAAGGCTGTCGCTGGTGCTGAGGTTGTCCAGACTGGCGGCGCAACGGAGTACACCAACGCTCTCGGTCAGGCTGTCTTCACCGTCGCCGGCGACGCCGACGGCAACACCTACACCTACACGGTGAACGTGGATGACGAGGACGGCTACCAGGCCGCCAAGGACTTCCAGCGGTCCGTTACCGTTCAGACCTACTCCGACACTGCGGCCGCCATCACGGCGAACCCCTCGGAGCTCGGCAACGCGCTCGACTTCGGCGAGTACGCGGCCAGCCCGGTCACGATCACGGTCAAGGACAACCAGGGTGCCCCCAAGGCCGGTCAGGTTGTCCAGTACGCCTGGACTGTCGTTCCGTTCGCGGGTGGCGACTCGCAGACCGCAGGTAGCGGCTCCACGGCTGCCACCGGTGCTGACGGCAAGGCGACCGTCCCCGCGCCCACCGGCGGTGTGCCCGGCGTCTACACGCTGAACACCTACGTCGAGAAGGACGGAAACCCGGGCCAGACCGCGGGCGACCTCCAGTCGGCTCCGCTGGCGGTCAAGATGGGTAACGCCACCATCGTCTTCAAGGATGGCTCTGTCGCTCAGGCGCCCGCCGGTTCCACGAAGTCGTTCGACGGGATCCTGCGTCTCGAGGACAAGACTCCTCTTGGCGGCCGCGAGATCACGTTCGACTACGCCCCGGGCACCGAGACCGCTCCCGCGGGCGTTGGTGACTCGATCGTCTCGGCCACGCAGCCGGCCGGTACGACCCGGATCAGCAACAACTCGGCCAAGGACGTCTCCGACGCTGATGGTGTTGTCACCGTGTCGCTGACCGACCCGAGCGAGACCGTTCAGCCGAACGAGCTCAACGCCGACCTGGACGCCGCCACCTCGGGTGACGCTGCCGACGCCGGGGCGAGCAACACGCCCCCCGCCGACAACGCCCCGGGTGACAGCCTGCAGATCGACTGGCTGAAGAACGCCAACCCCACCTCCGCGGCTGACATCACCATCAGCGGTGCCAACCTGATCGACGACGCGTCCACTCCCGGACGCCCCGTCGACCTCGACATCACCGTCAAGAACTCGGACGGCGTCACGCTGACCGACTACCCGGTGACCGTCACGGTTGACCACGGTTTCTTCAGCCCCAACGCTGAGACCGAGGCCGACCTGGTTGCCGACCCGGCGCCCGCTCAGGGTGGCCTGTTCGGCGAGTGGAAGGACCTGGGTGCTTCCCAGACGCTGACCACCGCTGACGACGGCACCACGGGCATCGTGTCCGCTATCGAGAAGGACGCGGCGTTCGACACGTCCAGCACCGTTACCGCGACCGTGACCGTGAAGGCCGGCAACGTCACCAAGACGTTCGACGTCGACTTCACCAACGGCATCGACGGCACCGACGCTGGCAACGCCTACACGCCCGCGACCGAGGGCCCGCTGAACGGTGGCGAGGTCAAGATCGAGCGCGACGACACGCAGACCGTCACGGTTCTGCCGAAGGCGCCCACGAGCGAGTCGGTGAACTACAACCTGTTCGCGACCGACCAGTTCGGCAACCTCGTGGATGGTGTCCCGCTGGCCATCAGCGACGACGCCCCCGCCGCGCACTGGAACAACAACGACCCTGCCTCGGTTTCTTCGCAGCTGAAGAACGAGGACGCGGCCCTGGAGCTGTCTGCTACCGCTGCCGGCGACCAGACCATCACGGGCACGTGGAACAACGCTCCGACGAACACGTGGGATGACGCCGTTCCGGCCACGCCGAAGTTCGACGCGGTTCGCAAGACGGGTACGAAGACCCTCTCCGGCAAGTCGGAGACGGTTCACTGGTACTCGATCGACTACGCGGCCTCGACGTACACGCTGACCCACACGGGTGCGGACACGCAGCCGGTTGGCACCACGGTGACCGAGACCTACAAGGCTGTGGACCAGAACGGCGAGCCGCTCTCCGGCTTCGACGTGACGTTCTACCGCACCGGTCCGGACGACCTGCAGGACGGTGACGGCAACTCGTACGGCACCACCAACCAGCAGGGCGAGACGACCTACGTCTTCCAGGGCGCCAAGGCTGGCACCGCGACGATCACCGCCACGCTTCGTGAGCAGGACGGCCAGAACTCTGCGCCGACCGGTGACCTCATCCCGCAGGGCGAGAAGACCGACACGGTTTCCTTCAAGAACGCCGACCCGGTCGCGATCCACCCGGGTATCTTCACCAAGCACGTCCCGGCCAGCGACTCGATCGCAGGCTACGACAGGATCACGGTCAACGCTGGCAAGGCTGGCGCTGACGCGGTTGTCAAGCTCTACCGGGTCAAGAACGGCGTTGCCAAGCGCGTCAAGTCCAAGGTGCTGGGCGCCGACGGCAAGGCGATCTTCAAGCGTGCTGACCTGAACGGTGACAAGAAGAACTTCTACTACGCCACCGTTTCGGCCACGTCGACCAACAAGGCTGCGAAGACCGCGACTGTTGCGGTCAAGTGACCCAGTAGGTCTCACGGGCGGGTCCCGGGACAGTCGGAGTGACTGTCCCGGGGCTTGCTCCCCAGGGGGCGCTGCTCCCGCAACCCCCTAGCTACAACTGAAGCAACAAAGTCGGGACACACAGACGCGGTCCGGGCCATTCTCTGTTCGCCGCTGCGCGAGAATGGTCCGGACCGCCTGTCTCACCCTAGGGCAACAGAACGGTCCAACTGCGCAAGGGCACCACCTGTGAGGAGGTGGTGCCTTTTTTGGCGTTCTGGGTCTCGACAAGCTCGACTGACGAGCTACCTGTCGAACCAGGAGCGGCGCATGGAGTACACCCAACGGCGTCCGGCGTGCTCCGTCACCGACCAGAGTCGGTCCGTCGACGGCCAGTAGGCGATGTCCTCCGGACCCATCGGGGCGGCCCAGCGGTGACGTCTGAAGGCTCCCGGAAGGCCTGAATAGACCGATCCCCACGTCGAGGCGCCGTGGGAGACCGTCAGGTAGTAGCGACCGCGTGCCACTGTCGCGCCCTGGGTCTGGGCCAAGCCCTCTGGGTTCACCGCCAGCGGCCGTGACGCTCCATCTTCGTCCTCCACCAGCAGGTGCGACTGCGGATTGAGCCCGAACCGAACCAGACGCCTTGTCTGGTCGCCTCTCGCGTACTCACCGACGATCAGTTCGGGCGGCGTCACGCCGCGGTCCAGGGACATGAAGGAGTAGCGCATCCGCTCTTCCTCGGGGGCCGAGTGGGCCTGGTAGGCGAAGCGGACGGGCAGGACGTAGCGGTAGCCGTGTGTCGACAGGTCTCCGACGTGCTCGTCGGGCACCCGGAGGAGGTCGTCCAGCCAGCATGTCATGAACCCCTGTGCGGTAGCCGCCACGTGGAGGTACCCGCCGCACCAGACGATCCCGCCGGCGTGTACCCGGAGTGGGGCCAGTGACACCAACCCGTCGGCCGAGCGAACTGGCTGGACAAGCAGCACGTGGCGATAGCGGCGCGTGGCGAGGTCGATGAAGCTGATCCGCGACCCCTGCTTGTTCTTGGCGTACCAGCTGACAGCGACGACGCGACGCCCACGAATGTCCTCCGTGTCGGAAGCATCAGCCGACGTCGTGACCCCCTGTGGCCACCACTGCGCATCCCGGCGATCGTGCCTGTCCCACGTCATCGCCCATGTGACGGCCCGTCCCGGCGCCAACGTTCGGTGACCCTGGCGGTTGAGGTCGTCGAGCACGGCGTCCACTCCAACCGTGCCACCCAGCAGACCAGCAAGCTCATCGATCTCGGTGGCGTTCTCGTCGCTACGGGTCAGGTGGATGCCCGCTGAGGACAAGGGGTCCTGCGAACCGTGCATGGCCTCAACCTAACTGTGTTGAGGACCCCGACTTGGCCCGACCGACGGTGTTATCTTGACCGCCGACGAAGGATCAATCGGGGAGATCCTTCCTGTCTCGAGGACTCACATGCGCAGATCCATACTCAGTGCTGCCGGCGTCTCGGCGCTGGTCGCCTCCTCCTTCCTGATGCTTCCGGCGCAGTCCGCGACGGCGCCAACGAACGTCGAGGGGAACCACCTCGCTGCTGCTTCTCTCAGGTTGGCCTCGCAGGACTGCCTGGACCCGTCCGCGGCACCCTCGTCTCCGCCCGCGTTCAAGGTTGCGAAGGGGCCAGGACGTGCCCCTTTGGGAAGTCGCTCGGTCGGCTGGGTGACCGCTGACGGCTTCGCTGCCGGGCCCATGCTGCATGTGCAGGATCCGACGAGCCTGAAGTCGCTGCGGGTCTCCGTCTACTCCACGGACGCCGGGGTCCAAGGGCAGGGCGTTGTCACCTACGTGCAGCCCGGACTCGACGGCGTCTGGCGTGGCAAGGTCTTCGTTCCCGCACAGGCGTCACAGGGATGGCGTGTTGTCAACGCGGCAGGACTGACGTACCAGTGGAGGCACTACACGGACGGTGTGGCCGACCAGGACGCCGCGAACCAGGGGATCGCTGGCTTCATCACCGCCCACGGTGGTGACGGAAGTGGTGCGTGGCTCGGCTTCGCCTACGGCTGCGACGGTAACCCGTTCTACCTGGATGGGCTGCAGGTAGAGACCGCCAAGAGCTCGAAGACCTATGACTTCGAGGCATTCGCGACGAGCACCAAGTTCGAGAACGACAAGAAGACGCCCAAGAAGATCACGATCATCGCGGGCAAGCGCCTGCCCCTGACCGCCGAGCTGCGCAAGCGCTTCGAGGGCACGGGGATGGCCGGTCAGCTCAAGATCCAGTCCCGCAAGCTGTCGGAGAAGAAGTGGGGCACGGTCGCCAGGCCCAAGGTGGGCTCGAGCGGCAACTACGACTTCAAGGTGCGTCCCTTCGTCAGCAGTGCGCTGAAGCTGTCCTACGCCGGCACCACGGCGTACGAGGCCTCGAGCCGGCTTCTCACCATCCTGGTCCGGCCCTTCGTGACGGGCGGCTTCGTGAACGCCACGGTCACCAAGGGGCACTCCTTCACGTTGCGCGGGCGCATCCTGCCGGCGCGGCACGCAGGGATCACGCTCCAGCGCTGGGCGGGCACGCACTGGGTGAGCATCAAGAAGGGCTCGACCGGCAACGACGGTCGCTACTCGATCGGTGCGGTCTCGACCAAGGTCGGCCGCAGCTACTGGCGGATCACGGTCGCTCCCGGCGGCGGCAACATCGCCGGCAAGTCGCCGTGGCAGAAGCTCAAGACCGTCGCGCCGCCGACGGGTGGGGGAGGCACTCCGCCCCCGCCCCCGCCGTCCGACGACCCGCCGCCCCCGCCGGCCGACGACCCGCCGCCGCCCCCGCCGCCGACGCACTGAGACAAGGACACGCGTGACGAGACTCGTGGTGGGTGCCGCGATCATCCGGGACGACCGGGTGCTCGCGGCACGCCGCGTCACGCCCCCGTCCGCCGCGGGGCGGTGGGAGTTCCCGGGCGGGAAGGTGGAGCCGTGGGAGTCCACGGAGGAGGCGATCGTCCGCGAGATCCAGGAGGAGCTCGGCTGCGCGATCACCGTCGACCACTGGCTCGAGGGGGAGGCGAAGATCGCCAACACCCACGTGCTGATCGTCGCCCGCGCGACGCTGGCCGACGGTGAGCCGACGCCGGCCGAGCACGACCTGATCCGCTGGCTCAGCCTCGCCGAGCTCGACGACGTGCCGTGGCTCGACTCCGACCTGCCGTTCCTGCCGGAGCTGCGCGCCATACTTGCCTGATGCGCGGCATCTTCTTCGACGAGGACGACGCCCGGGCGGTCGTGGCGCGGCTGGTGCGGGACGGCTTCCAGGCCGACCTCGCCCGCGAACGGCTGGCGGGCGAGGACGACGACGAGGACCACCCGTGGGCGGTCACGACGGACGCTCCGGAGCTGGTCCTCGACGTGCTGATCGACGAGTACGACGGGTGGCTCGACCACCCCGACCACGACCCGGCCACCCCGCCGGCGCCCCCGCTGGTCCTGCCGACCGCCCCCAAGCGGATCAAGCGGCCCTGAACGCGCCCATTAGGCTGGCGACCATGACCGCCGACCACCGCCTCCTGCTCGTGCACGCCCACCCCGACGACGAGTCGATCGGCCAGGGCGCGACGATGGCGAAGTACGTCGCCGAGGGCCGCGACGTGACGCTCGTGACCTGCACGGCGGGCGAGATGGGCGAGATCCTCGTGCCCGAGCTCGAGCACCTCGCCGCCGACAAGGAGGACGGGCTCGGTGAGCACCGTCGCGGCGAGCTCGAGGCGGCGATGAAGGAGCTCGGCGTCACCGACCACCGCTTCCTGGGCGGCTTCGGCACCTACCGCGACTCCGGCATGAAGTGGCACGAGGACGGCCACGCGGTCGCTGCCGACGACGTCCACGACAACGCCTTCTGGCATGCCGACCTCACCGAGGCCGCCGACCACCTCGTCACGGTGATCCGCGAGGTCCGCCCGCAGGTGCTGGTGACCTACGACCAGTTCGGCGGCTACGGCCACCCCGACCACATCCAGGCCCACCGCGTCGCGATGTACGCCGCGCAGCTGGCCGCCATCCCGTCCTACCGCAAGGACCTCGGCGCGCCCTGGGACATCGCCAAGATCTACTGGGGCGCCATGTCGGAGTCCCGGATGCGCGAGGGCCTGCGCGCCATCCGCGCCGCCGGCGACACCACGAGCTTCGAGGGCATGGACCCCGACGGCCCGATGCCGTTCTTCGTGATCCCCGACGAGGACCTCTCGGCCGCCGTCGACGCCCAGGAGTACGTCGACCGCAAGATGGCCGCCCTCGCCGCCCACGCCACCCAGATCGCCGTCGACGGGCCGTTCTTCGCGCTCTCCAACAACGTCGGCACGACCGCCTGGGGCATCGAGTTCTACCGGATCGCCAAGGGCACGCCCGGCCCGGTCGGCGAGGACGGCCTCGAGACGGACCTCTTCGCCGGGGTGTGATGGTCAAGCTCCCGGTCGCGGTCGGCCTCCTGGCCGTCGGCGCGGCCACCGGCCTGTGCGCGGTCGCCCTCCACGAGCTGTGGTGGGGCCTCGGGCTCGCCGTCGCGGCCACGCTGGCGGCCCTCGCGGCACTGCCGCCCGGCTGGTGGCGCCGCCTCGCGTTCGCGGTCGGCTTCGCGCTGATGGTGGCCTACCTGGTCCCGCAGCGGCCCGAGGGTGACTACGCGATCGGCACCGACACCCAGGGGTACGTCGTCATCGGGTTCGCCCTCTTCGTCCTGCTCGTCGGCCTCGCCACGACCCGCGGCCCCCGGCGCGTGCGCCCGGTCGCGGACGACCCCGCTCCCTAGGATTGCGGCATGGACCAGGAGCGCGAGAGCGAGGGCGGCAAGGTCGTCCTGGTCATGCTGCTGGTCCTCGTCCTGTTGGTCGCGGGAGGGTACGCCGCGGCGTACGCCTTCGCCGGCAACAAGCTGCCCCAGGGCGCCGAGATCGCCGGTGTCCGCGTCGGCGGGCTGCGGCCCGTGGTCGCCGAGCAGACGCTCCGCGACGGCCTCGCCGACCGCGTCGACGCGCCGATCACGGTCACCGTCGGGGGCCAGCCCGTCGAGCTCGTGCCGAGCCAGATCGGCCTCGGGGTCGACTACGCCGCCAGCGTCGCAGCGGCCGGCGGCGAGCGGAGCTGGCGCCCCTCCCACCTGTGGGACTACTACACCGCCGGCGGCGACCACGCGCCGGAACTGGCCGTCGACACCGCCGCCCTGACCCAGGCGATGACCAACCTGGCCGCGACGACCGGCCACCACCCCGTCGACGGCACGGTCTCGTTCAAGGACGGCAAGATCGTCACGACCTCCGCCCGCCCCGGCCTCGCGATCGACCCGCAGGAGGCAGCGCAGCAGGTCGAGGACGCCTACCTCACCGAGCTGGCCGACGAGGGTGTCGAGGTGGCGCTCCACCAGGTGCAGCCCGACGTCGACAACGCCGATGTCCAGAAGGCGCTCGACAGCTTCGCCAACCCGGCCCTCTCCAGCGCCGTCACCCTCGACTTCGGCGACGCCAGCATCCGGCTGCAGCCGCGCGACTACGCCGACGCGCTCGCCCTGGAGCCCCACGACGGCAGGCTCGAGCCGACCGTCGACGAGAAGAAGCTGATCAAGCTCGTCGACCGGGCCATCAGCGACCACGGCGCCCCCGTCCCCGCGACCGTCGCGCTGGTCAACGGCAGGCCGCGGGTCATCCCCGACAAGCCCGGCGTCACGTTCCACCCCTCCGACGTCACCGACGCCTTCCTCTCCCTGGTCACCCGGCCCGACGGCAAGCGCGAGATGAAGGTGAAGGCCACCGTCGCCCGGGCCGCCTTCACCACGAAGGACGCCCGCAAGCTCGGGATCAAGCAGCAGATCTCGACGTTCACGACCTACTACCCCTACGCGGAGTACCGCAACGTCAACATCGGCCGCGCCGCCGAGCTCGTCGACGGCACCGTCCTCAAGCCCGGCCAGACGTTCTCCCTCAACAAGACCGTGGGGGAGCGGACCCGCGCCAACGGCTTCACCGAGGGCTTCATCATCAGCAACGGCATCTTCGCCGAGGATCTCGGCGGCGGCGTCTCCCAGATGGCCACCACGACGTTCAACGCGATGTTCTTCGCCGGGCTCAAGGACGTCGAGCACAAGCCGCACTCCTTCTACATCGACCGCTACCCGGTCGGCCGGGAGGCCACCGTCGCCTGGGGCTCGGTCGACCTGCGGTTCACCAACGACACGCCGTACGGCGTCCTCATCAGCGCCCACGTCACGCCGAGCACCCCCACCAGCCAGGGCGTCGTGACCGTCAGCATGTGGTCCACCAAGGTCTGGGACATCACCACGACCACCGGCGACCGCTACCACTTCGTGCCGCCGAAGACCCGCACCCTGCACACGAAGGACTGCTACCCCAACGAGGGCTACGACGGCTTCGACATCGACGTCGTCCGCTACTTCCGGAAGGTCGGCCAGTCCGCGCTCGACCACCAGGAGACCTTCCACACCCACTACATCCCCAGCGACACGGTGATCTGCAAGTAGCCCGTGACCCGGGACCCGCGTGGCTCGTTGGGCCCGCATGAGGACGTGGATCGCAGCTCTCGGACTGGCCATCCTGATCGTGATCGTGCTGCCCCTCATGAGCGTGGCCGACCCGGCCTACCCGACCAACCCCTTCGGCGAGCCGACCGGCGCCAACGACTGGTCCTGCCGACCGACGACGCAGCGGCCGGAGCCGGTGATCATCGTGCACGGGACGTTCGGCGACCGGAAGAGCCTCCTCGACGACCTCTCGGCCGCCATGGTCGACCGGGGCTTCTGCGTCTTCTCCCTCGACTACGGCAACCGCGGCACCGGCCCGATCGCCGACTCCGCACGCCAGCTCAAGCGCTTCACGCAGAAGGTGCTCGACGCGACCGGGGCCAGCAAGGTCTCGATGGTCGGGCACTCCCAGGGCGGCATGATGCCGCGCTACTACATCAAGTTCCTCGGCGGTGACGCCGTCGTGGATGACCTGGTCGGGCTCTCCCCGTCCAACCACGGGTCGACCGTGGTCCCGGGCGGCTCGGGCTCGGGCGGTGGCTCCGGCACGGGCGGTTTCTGCGTCGCCTGCGACCAGCAGTCAGCCGGTTCGCCCTTCCTGCGCCGGCTCAACGCCGGTGACGAGACGCCCGGCCAGGTCAGCTACACCCAGATCACCACCCGCTACGACGAGGTCGTCGTGCCCTACACCTCGGCCTACCTCGCCGCGGGGCCGCGCACCACCAACATCACGCTGCAGGACGCCTGTCCGACCGACCTGGCCGAGCACGTCCGCATCCCGATGAGCACCGCCGCGATCTCCTGGACCCTCGACGCGCTCACCCACGACGGGCCGGCCGACCCGCGGTTCACGCCGGCGTGCGGCGTCTGACCTCTGAAGTGACTGTCACCACGCGGCGTACGACGGCGCCGAAGAGGTAGCCGTCGTCGTTGAGCGGCGCCTCCAGCGGCTGCACGCGGCCGAGGCTGTCGGTCGCCCGGGTCATCAGGGTGGCGGGGCCGACGCCGGTCGGGGTCCACGGGTGCTCCCACTCGACCCAGCTCGACGGCTCGTTGGGGCCGGTCAGGTGCGCCTCGTCCCACGACTCGCCGCCGTCGGTGCTGACCTCGACCATCCGGATCGACGCCTCGCCCGACCACGCGCGGCCGCGCAGCAGGGTCAGGTGCCCCACGCTCGGCTCGCCGGTCACGTCGACCACGCTCTTGGGAGGCATTCGGTCCAGCACGGCGTGGTCGCCGGACCAGTCGTCGCCGTGCATGCGGTACCACCGCGTGTTCCACGGCGAGTCCACCACTGACGTCGTGACCCGCAGCTCGCCGAGCCACTTGATGCTCGCGATGCCGACCCAGCCGGGCACGACCAGCCGGGCGGGGAAGCCGTGGTCGGGCGGCAGCGGCTCGCCGTTCATCTCCCACGCGATGATCGTGTCGTCCAGCGCCTTGCCGATGGGCAGCGGGCGTCGTACGCGTCCGTGGTTGATGCCGTCCTCGACATAGGGAGCGTCCAGCCCGACCGGCATCACCTGCACCGCGTCGCCGCGCAGGCCTGCGTGCCGCAGCACGGTGCGCAGCGGGACGCCGGTCCAGCGGGCCACGCCGATGGCGCCGAGCTCCCACGGGGTGCCGGGGGTGGGCGTGCCCTGTTGGGTGCCGAAGAGGCTGCGTCCGTTGCCCGTGCACTCCACCGCGCGCTCGTAGGTGGTGCTGGTGAAGGCCTTCAGGTCCGCCAGGGAGTACGTCGTGTCGCCGACCACGCCGTCGCCGCTGACCAGCAGCCGCCACGCGCCCTCGTCGATCACCGGGGGACGGGTGTGGTTGCGGACGAAGAACCGGTCGTTGGGGGTCACCCGCGGGACGTCGGCCTCCCAGCGGCTCTCGGCGTCGCCGAACGAGTCCTCGCCGTGGTGGACGAACCAGCTTCCGCCGTCCACCGGACGGTCCCATCGGTCGCGCAACATGCGGTAACCATACTAAGCAAGTGTTGATAAGCGAATTGACGCGCCGTGTCCTTCTCGTGACCTGTTCGTCGGACACGGCGCGAGGGGCGCTGCGAGACTGCCGCCCTCGGAAGGAGCCCGCGACCCCCCGCGCGGGACAGCACCATGAACAAGCTCGCAGCCCTGCTCTTCGCCGTCCTGATGATCGGCGCCCTCGCCGCTGAGCCGGCGGCCGCGGCCCGCTCGACACCCCGCTGGGAGGTCTGGCAGGTGCCGGAGAAGCCGGCCAGGGCCAACCCGCACAACCCGCTGGCGAACCGGCTCTGGGGCGTCTACGACGGGCCCCAGGACCAGGTGTGGGCGCCGTACCTCTCCGCGTCGGGCACCACGAAGCACCTCATCGGCAAGGTCGCACTCCGACCGCGGACGAAGTGGTATGGCTCGTTCGTGCCCGACGCCCTCATCGAGGACACGGTCCGCAGCTACATCGCCGCCTCGCAGGACGGCGACCCGAGCAAGCTCGTGCAGCTCGCGGTCTTCCGGATGGCGCCGTGGGAGCACGAGGCCTGCAACCGACCGCCGAGCCAGGCCGAGCGGACCAGCTACCGCGCGTGGATCAAGGGCCTGGCCCGCGGCATCGCGGAAACCCCGACGCTGGTCGTGATGCAGCCCGACGGGCCGTTCCTGTGGTGCGCGCCCAACAGGACGGTGACGGCCAAGCTGCTGACCTTCGCCACGAAGACCCTCTCGGCCCTCAAACGCACCAGCGTCTACATCGACGCCGGCGCGGCCGACTGGTGCGAGAACGAGAAGGGGCACGACCCCGAGCGCTGCGCCGCGATCCTCAAGCGCACCGGCATCCGCCACGCCCGCGGCTTCGCACTGGACTCCACCCACTACAACAGCGCGAGCAGCAACATCCGCCACGGTGCCGCGATCGTGCGCATCCTCAAGCGCGACGGCTTCGGCTCGAAGCACTTCATCGTCGACACCGCCCAGAACGGCCGGCCCATGACGTGGGGCGAGGTCATCCCGTCCACGCCGGGCGGCCTCAAGAACGACGCCCGCACCTGCTCGACGCAGAAGATGCGCCGGTGCGTCACCCTCGGCATCCCGCCGACCGCCCAGCCGGGCGCCGCCCGCTACGGGATGCCCCGGGACGTGCGGCACCTCGCGGACGCCCTGGTCGACGGCTTCGTCTGGTTCGGCCGGCCGTGGCTGCACAACCAGGCCGACCCGTTCGTGGCCCAGCGCGCGCTCGACATGGGGCGCACCACGCCGTGGCCCGGCCCGCGGACGGGGACGCCCGCGGGCTGAGCCACACCTCCTACGGCGCGAGCCGGTGCAGGTCGCGCGGGAAGAGCGTCACCTCGCGCACGTTGGCGCTGCCGGTCAGCCGCGACGTCCACCGCTCGAGTCCGATCGCGAAGCCGCCGTGCGGCGGGATGCCGCGGCGGAAGGCGTCGACGTACGACGCGTAGGGCTCGAGCGGATAGCCCCGCTCCGCCAGCGTCGCCACGTAGTCGTCGTACCGGTGCAGCCGCTGGGCCCCGCTGACCAGCTCGGTGCCGCGGAAGATCAGGTCGAAGGAGCGCGACCAGTGCGGGTCCTCGGGGTCCGGGTGGCTGTAGAACGCCCGGTTGGCCGTGGGGTAGCCCTCGACGACGACGAAGTCGCTGCCGTGCTCCTCCTTGGCCCACGCCCCGAGCGCCCGCTCGTGCGCCGGCGCCAGGTCGGGCTCGTCGGCGGGTGCGCCGGCGATCTCCAGCGCCTCGCGGAAGTGCAGCACCGGGAACTCGTCCGGCACGACCGGCACGTCGATCGCGAGCCGCTCGACCGCTGACGCGGCCCGCTCGTGGATCGCCGCGACCATCCCCGCGACGACGTCGCGCAGGCAGGCCACGACCTCGCGGTGGTCCTCGATGAAGCCGAGCTCCACGTCGAGGGAGGTGTACTGCGCGAGGTGCCGCACCGTGTCGTGCGGCTCGGCCCGGAAGACGGGGCCGACCTCGTAGACCCGCTCGAAGACGCCGACCAGCACCTGCTTGTAGAACTGCGGCGACTGCGCGAGGTAGGCCTTGCGTCCGAAGTAGTCGACCTCGAAGACGTTGGCGCCCGACTCGGTCGCGGACTCCACGAGCTTGGGGGAGTGCACCTCGGTGAAGCCGGTGGCGTCGAGCGTCGACCGGAAGCCGTGCAGGCTCGCCGCGGCCAGCTCCCACTTGGCCCGCTGGGCGGGGTGCCGCCACGTCGTGGCCGCCTGGTCGAGCAGGGTCGGCAGCCCGGCGGTCAGGGTGGGTCGCCACAGCTCGACCGGCGGGGTGTCGGCCGGGTCGCCGAGCGCCTCGATCACGGGTGACGTGACCTCGATCCCGCCCGGCGCCTGCGGGTTGGCGGTCGCGAGCCCGGTCACGGTCACCGCGGTCTCCTCGGGCGGGACGGCCAGGTCGACGTCCTTGACCACGACCTGCGCGAGGCCCGTGCGGTCCCGCACGACGAGGAAGGTCAGGGCCGCGAGCTCGCGGCGGCGGTGCACCCAGCCCTGCAACCGGACGGTCTGTCCGGGCGTGGCCGAGGAAAGGTCTGCACACAGGGTGCGCTCGGTGGTTGAGGAGCGAGCGCCAGCGAGCGTCTCGAAACCATGGGACATGCGATTCACCTCCAGATAGGCACGAAAGCCCTGGAGGTGTGGGCGGGGGCAAAGTCGCGGTGCCACCACACCTTCGCCGACTCGTCGTCGGCCTCTCGTCGGTGACGCCGGACGCACGGACCCCCGCGTCGCGAGGGTTGTCAGGCCTCACGGAGGACGGGCACAGCCTACTGTGTCGCGCGTGCTCGTTCACTTCCGTTTGACCACGCCCTCCGACCTCTCCGGTGAGGTCCTCGACCTCCTGCGCGAGCGGAGGTGGACCACCAACGTCACCGTCCAGCGCGGGGCCTGCCTCGATCCCGAGGGTGACCTGATCGAGTGCGACGTGGCCCGCGAGAAGGCCGGGGTGCTGCTGCACTGCCTCAACGAGGCGGGCCTCGACCGCCGCGGCGGCATCGTCGTCAGTACACCCACCGGCACGCCGTTCGAGCGCGCCGAGGAGATCGAGGCACTCGCCCCGGGCCACCCCGACGACGCCGTCATCTGGGAGGGCGTCGAGGCCAAGGCGGCGGACGGCGCCCAGCCGACCGTGTCCTTCCACGTCTTCCTGGTGCTCGCGGTGGCGCTCGCCGCGATCGCCGTGGTCACCGACTCCGCGATCCTGGTGGTCGGCGCGATGGTCGTCGGCCCGGAGTTCAGCGCGATCGCCGCGGCCAGTGCCGGCGTGGTGCTGGGCAGCTGGTCGCTGGTCTACCGCAGCCTGCGGCTGCTGCTCTTCAGCTTCGTCTTCGCGATCCTCGTCGTCGCGGTGCTGGCGGTCGGTGCCCACCTCTCGGGGGCGGTCACGCCCGACATGATCACCCGGCCGCGACCCAACACCGGCTTCATCTGGAAACCGGACATCTGGTCCTTCGTGGTGGCGCTGATCGCCGGCGCGGCCGGGGTGCTCGCCCTCGCGATCGACCGCGCCAACGTCATGGTCGGCGTCTTCATCAGCGTCACGACCGTGCCTGCCGCCGGCAACCTCGCCCTCGGCATCGCCCTGTGGCAGCGGCAGGAGATCGTCGGCTCGCTCGAGCAGCTCGGCGCCAACGTGGCCGGCATGCTCGTCTCGGGCGTCCTGGTGCTCGCGGTGATGAAGGTCGCCTGGCCGGCCATCACCGCCGGCTCCGAGCGTCTGCCCGGGTGGAGCGGGCGCCGGCGCACCTAGGCGGTGGGCGGCGCCAGGTAGCGGTAGGCGTGGTGGGTCACGAACCCCAACCCGGCATAGAGCGCCAGCGCGGGCGCGTTGTCGCCCAGCACCTGGAGGTACGCCGTGCGCGCACCCCGCTCCGCGCCCCACTCCAGCAGGGCGGCCATCACCTGCAGGCCCAGCCCCTGCCGGCGTGCGGACTCGGCCACCTCGATGCTGCGGAATCCGACCCAGTCGTCGGCGTACGCCGCCACGCCGGAGGCGAGGTCGCCGATGCGCGCCACCACGAGGTCGCCGTCCTCCTCGAGCACGGCCGGCTTCGTTGATCGAGCCTGTCGAGATCCCAGCCCACGCCGAGCACTCGCCACCGACGCGAGCTGGAAGAGCGTGTCGTCGTCGTTGCTCTCCGCGCCCCACCCGAGGTCGCGGAAGAACGCGTGCTCCGGCGACCCAGTGATGACCGCCGCGATCGGTCGCCCGGTGCGGCCGGCGTACCACTGCACGACGGCGTCGAGGTCGTCGTGGACGCCGGAGGGTCCGAACGCGAGCACCGAGTTGGCGCGCCGCGCCGTCGAGGTGGGCGAGTGCCGCAGCAGCCACGCGCCATGGTGTTCGGTCTCCAGGTCCGGCCAGAGCGCGAGCGCCCGCGTCTGGGCCTCGAGGGGGCTGACCCGCAGCCGCGGCGAGGGCCGCGGAGGCACGGGCTTGCCGGACACGATGTCGGCGAGCCGGATGGTCACGGGGTCGCCGTGCTCGGGAGCCACGACGCAGGAGCCGTCGCCCCAGGCCAGACAGATGCCGAGAAGGTCCGTCATCGCGGGGCCGCCCGAGGGGCCGGTCTCGCCGGGCAGGATGCGACGTACGACGACGCGCTGGCCGACCACGTGCGGGCCCAGACCGTGGGCTTCCGGGGGGACAGGCACGACGGGATACTAGGCTGTGCCCGACCGCTCCAGGGTGGTCTGTCCGTTGTGCAACGTGCTCCCTCAGGAGGAACTGGTGACCTACGTCATCGCCCAGCCGTGCGTCGACCTGAAGGATCGTGCGTGCGTCGACGAGTGCCCTGTCGACTGCATCTACGAGGGCAAGCGGATGCTCTACATCCACCCCGACGAGTGCGTCGACTGCGGTGCGTGCGAGCCGGTCTGCCCGGTCGAGGCGATCTTCTACGAGGACGACACCCCGGAGCAGTGGAAGGACTTCTACACCGCCAACGTCGGGTTCTTCGAGGACCTCGGCTCGCCCGGCGGTGCCGCCAAGATGGGTGAGATCGACAAGGACCACCCGATCGTCGAGGCGCTCCCGCCGCAGCCGCACGACGAGTGAGGCCACTCGTCTCCACGCGGCTCCCGGACTTCCCCTGGGACCACCTGACGTCGTACGCCGCCACGGCGCGCGCGCACCCCGACGGGATCGTCGACCTCTCGGTCGGCACTCCCGTCGACCCGACCCCTGCCGTCGTGCAGGACGCGCTGCGCGCTGCCGCGGACTCGCCGGGCTACCCGACGACGATCGGGCGCGTCGAGACCCGCCAGGCCTGCCTGGACTGGCTCGAGCGCAGCCACGGCGTCACCGGCCTTGGTCTGGACGCCGTGCTGCCGGTGATCGGCTCCAAGGAGCTGATCGGCTCGATGGCCGCCCACCTCGGCATCGGGGCGGGCGACCTGATCGCCTATCCGGCGCTGGCCTACCCGACCTACGAGGTCGGCGCCGCGCTGTGCGGCGCCCGCGCGGTGGCCACCGACTCGCTCACCTCGCTCGGCCCCGAGACCCCGGCGCTGCTCTGGCTCAACAGCCCCTCCAACCCGACCGGTCGGGTGCTGCCCGTCGAGCACCTCAAGAAGGTCGTGGACTGGTGCCGTGAGCGCGGCACGATCCTGGTCTCCGACGAGTGCTACCTCGAGTGCGCCTGGGAGGCCTCGCCCGTCTCGGTGCTGCACCCGTCGGTCAGCGGGGGCTCCGCCGAGGGCATCCTCTCGGTCCACTCGCTCTCCAAACGGTCCAACCTCGCCGGCTACCGCTGTGCCTTCGTGGCGGGCGACCCCGCCCTGGTCGGCGAGCTGCTGGCCGTCCGCAAGAACCTCGGCCTGCAGATGCCGTCACCGCAGCAGGCCGCGATGATCGCGGCCCTCGACGACGACGCCCACGTGGCCGACCAGCACGCCCGGTACGCCGCGCGCCGGGCCCGGCTGCGCGAGGCCCTCGAGCACGCGGGCTTCCGCATCGACCACTCCGAGGCCTCGCTCTACCTCTGGAGCACCCGTGACGAGGACTGCTGGGCCACGGTGGCCTGGCTGGCCGAGCGCGGCATCCTCGCGGCACCGGGGTCGTTCTACGGCGTCGCCGGCAACCGCCACGTTCGGATCGCCTTCACCGCCACCGACGAGCGCATCGACGCCGCCGTCGCCCGGCTCGCAGGCTGATCCGGCCGGGTTTCGCTGTCCGGGTTCGGCGGACATGGCACGCGAGCGGGCCAGGACCGGGCAAGATAGGCACCAGCAGAACCCGGGGGTCAAGCCAGCAAGGAACGTCGGTCGTGGGTGGGGGTCCGCGTCGCGACGTACGTGACCGACGAGGGAACCGCATGACCGACAGTGACAACGCAGTCGACGCGGGGACGCCTGTCCCGCATCCGGACGCGGCTGTCCACACAGCGGACGCGGTCCAGACCGCTCGCGTGTTGCGGGTGCTCGTCGCCGACGACGTCGACATCGTGCGCGAGCTGCTCCGCCGGATGCTCGAGAAGCTCGGCCACGTCGTCGACGAGGTGACCGACGGGCAGGAGGCTGTCGAGGCGGTTTCCGCGGGGAACTACGACCTGTTGCTCCTCGACCTGTCCATGCCGCGGATGTCCGGCATCGACGTCGCCCGCTGGCTCAATGCCCACCCCGAACACGCCCGGGACATGAACGTCGTGATCGTCAGCGCGTCGGCTCGCGATGAACGCCCCATTCTCAACGAGCTGGGCATTAGTCTCTTCCTGCCCAAGCCGATTCGCCGTCAAGAACTGGCCGACCTCCTCGATGGCCTCAGCTGAGCCCATGGGGACACGCCTGAAGCTCTCGACGGAGCGGTCCGCCCTCATCCGGGCACTCGGGGCACGGATCCACCCCCAGGAAAGGAGCCTCGGTGATCTCGAAGATCAAGCAGCGCCGCGCGACCTCGCGCGCCCTGCGCGCTCTGCGCGGCGTTTACCCGTGGGTCCCGACGCACTGATGTCGTTGGCGACACCCGATGACGGCACCGGGGATCCCGACGGGATCCTCGGTGCCGTTGCTTCCGCGGTCGGGTCACCGACCCCGGTCTGGCTCAACCCGCGCGGCCCGGTGCTCGTCCCGACGCTGGCCGACGCCCGCGCCGTCCTCAAGGACGTACGTCGCTTCCCGATCCCCTTCGACGCGAGCCGACGCCCACTCGCGGGCATGGGTGCAGATCAACCGGAAGGGCGTCCGGACAAGCACACTCCAGCCCTCACGTCCGATGCCGTCGCCGTGGGACGGGGCGTCTTCGTCGCCGAGCTCGCCGCCGTCTGGCCCGACGCGCCCCTTGGCCTCGACGAGATCACCGTCCACCCCCTCGACCTGCTCCGGACGCCCGTGAGCCGGTCGACGACCGCAGCGCTGGTGCCGGCTGCGGGTCAGGCAACCCGAGACCACATCGCGATGCTGACGTTGACGTGGGTCGACGCGCTGGCGCCGGTGATCAGCGCGGCACGACCGCCTCGTCGGTGGTCCGTTGACCGTCGGCGCGAGCAGCGGGCGCTCCGCGACCTGCGTGCCGCCCTCGCCGAGGTCGGTGTCTCCGCGTCCAGCGCGATGGCGACTGCCCTGGCGGCCGGAGTCCAGGTGCCGATCGCGGCCGGTGCCTGGGTGCTCCAGCAGCTCGCAGCCCATCCGGACGTAGCTGCGGCGGCCGGCGCCGATCCGCGGCTGCGGACCGCGATCGTCTGGGAGACCCTGCGTCTCTACCCGCCGACCTGGCTGCTCCCGCGGATCTCTGTCGACGAGTCGGTGATCGGCGGCGTGACCCTGCCGGCGTACACGCCCCTCGTCGTGAGCCCCCGCGCGCTCGGCCAGCTCGGCGAGGTGGCGCCCGGCCCGGAGTCCGGCTTCAAGCCGCTGACGGACTTCGACCCGACCCGCTGGTGCGACGACACGGCACGGCCGGGTGCCTGGCTCCCGTTCGGCGCCGGCCCCCACGCGTGCCCCGGCCGCAACCTGGCCCTCGCGCAGCTGGTGCACCTGGTGGAGCGAGGCGTCGAGCAGCGGCTCCGGGCGTCCGGCCCGGTGCGCATCGACGCCAGCCGTGGCCTGCGGCCCTCGCCGGCGAGGGTGGTCCTCGGTGGCTGACGACGTGCTCGGACCCGAGCGGGCCCTCGTGTTCGCGACGCCCGCCCCGATCCCGCCCGAGGTGCAGGCGGCGGTGACCAGGATCCTGACCGGTGGGCTCAGCCTGACCGAGGCCTTCACGGTCACGGTGGACGCCCTCGCATCGGTCAACCCGACCGCGTCACGCCTGTCGGTGGTGTCGACCACGCTGCGCCCCGACCAGGAGCAGGGCTGGATCCGACTCGGGGACCGCGCCTGGCTGATGGAGCGCGTCGCCGAGGGCGTGATCCCCACGGCCCATGTGGGCGCCGACGCCGGTGCGGGCCGCGCCCTGTCGCTTCCGTGGTTCTCCCAGCAGGTCCGCGAGCACGGGGTCGTGGGCATCACCGACACCGGCCTGCTCGACGGGGAGGCGGAGGGCGATCGCACCGAGATCGAGGCCGGCGGTTCCTACGCCGCCGTGGGCAGCAGCATGCTCTGCGACGGCACGAGCTACGGCAGCATCGGCGTGGCCCGTGCCGAGCCCGGCCCGTGGCCGGCGGAGACCCTGGCCGCGGTGCAGGTGCTCACTGCCGCCCTGGCCTCACGCATGGCCGCGGAGCGGGCGCGGGTGTCCCTGGCCGATGCCATCGCCCGAGGTGACCAGGCCAGGGAGAGCCAGCAGCACTTCTTCGCGGCGCTCGGCCACGAGCTGCGCACCCCGATCAGCGCCATCATCGGCACCGCCGAGCTCCTGGCCGACGAGGCAGCGGACCTGGTCGAGCAGTCGGACCAGGAGGGGCCCGACCGGGACACGGTCGCGGGATTCGCCACCGGCGTCGTCAAGGACTCGGGGGTGGTGCTCAGCGCCGCTGAGCAGCTGCTCGCGGTCATCGACTCCCTCCTGGAGACGGGGCAGGAGCTGGGCGGCGGTACGCCCCGCCAGGCGGTCAGCGTCGCGGAGGCCGTGAGTGACGTCGTCCACTGGTTGCGGGCGCCCGCACTCACCGCCGGAGTGACGGTCTCCTTCTCCCCGGACATCACCGAGTGCGTCCTGACCACGCCGTCCGGGCTGCGGCAGGTGCTCGCGAACCTGGTCGGCAACGCGATCGCCTACAACCACCCCGGGGGGCGGGTCAGTGTGGTGACATCCGCGTCGTCCGACGACCAGGGGATCGCGCACGTGCGCATCACCGTCCACGACACGGGCCCCGGCCTGAGCCCGGAGCAGCAGGCCGACGTGTTCAAGCCCTTCGTGCGCTTCGCCGACCCCGAGGTCCGTGGGACGGGCCTGGGCCTCGCCCTGTCGCGCTCCATCGTCGAGCGCGACGGGGGACTCATGGGGGTGGAGTCAACGCCGGGCGAGGGTGCTGCCTTCTGGGTCGATCTTCCCGCTGTGGTCCGTCCCCAGGAGTGACCGTCGTCCGCGGCACGGCGGATACACGTGCCACGGCACCCTCGAGCCTTTGTCCCGGAAAAGCGCCGTTCCGGGACAAAGCGATGCGCTGTCCAACGCTCCCCTAGATTTTCCCCAGGCCGGACAACATGGCCGCCCTGGAGTGGGGCCGGGGCTTGGTGGGGTGGCCGCATGCACGGGGGTCAAGCGGCCATCCCACCTCCTTCACTCAGGCTCAGATCAGGATTCGACCACTGCGGTCGGACCACCAGACGGCCGAGTCGCGGAGTTCTCGCGAGAGTCCGGCCCGCTCCCGCAGCGCACGCAGCCGCGGGTCATTGGCCTGGCCCAGGGCGGTCACCGTGTGGCGTCGAGCCTCCTCGTCCCCGCCCAGCCCTCGCTCGACGGCGGCGTCCGGCAGCACGCCGCCACCCGACCCGATCAGTCGCACCCCGGTGACGAAGTCCGCGTCGTCCTCGGACTCCAGGAGCCCGGCTCCCTCCGGGAGCGGGCGGCCCTGGTGCATGCTCACCAGCGCCCTCCGCATGGCGGTGCGCGAGTCCTCGTCGCGGGTTCGGGGGAGCTCGTTCAGCAGGACCTCCGCGAACGGATCCCGGAACGCCGAGGCGCGCAGGAGCATCAGTGCGTGGGCCATCCGCACGCCCCGGATCTCGAAGAGGCTCTCGAAGACGAGTCGGTCGAGCAGCGGCTCCTCGGGGTGTCCCAGGCGAGCGCACACGGCCCGCCCGAGCTCCCGCGCCCTCTCGTAGTGGCGGTTGCGGCGGCTCCGTGACCAGTCCGGCGGTGGTGCCGGGAGCGCGGCGTCGACGTCGCAGGACCGCCGTACCTCGCGCTGCAGCTCGGGCGGTAGCGCGGTCGCGAGCTGCGCGAGGGCCGAGCGCCGTCCCGGGTCCGGGTCGGACCACGCCTCGACCAGCGCCGGGACGAGGGTCGCCCACTCGCGGGCGTCGAGGTCGCCACTCAGGAGCATGCTCTGGAGGGCGTACGTCGCGCTCCGGCAGAGCTCTACACGCTCGTGGCTCAGGAGGTCGTTGAGCCAGTGCAGCAGCGAGGGAGTGGGGCGGTCCGACAGGGGGCCGAACAGTCGGTCGACGGCGGGGTGGCCGGGGACGAGGATCTCGTGCCGGGTGACGTCCTCGAGCAGGTCGCCGTACGGGCCGATGCGGAGCGAGGACAGGGCCTCGTGCCGCGTGATCATCGCAGTGCCGACGGCAAGTCCCAGCTCGGCGTTGATGCGGACGAGGTGCGGCTCCATGAGGCGGACCGGCAACCCGAAGCCGCTGGTGTGGGAGTGCGCGCGCGCGAAGCGCATCCACGCGCCGCCCGAGGGGGCCTCCACGTCGATCCCGTCGCATGCCGCGCTGAACCGTTCGAGGCTCGGCCTCCCGGGTTCTCCCACTTCCCGGGACTCTGGTGGTGCGTAGCGGAAGGTGCGGCAGAGCAGACCGATGGTGCCCCTCAACACCCCGTCGGGCAGCCCCAGGACGCTGGCATAACCGTCCAGGGCCGCGGGCGAGCGATGACCCTCGGTCTCGATCCTGCTCAGCGTGGACGCCGACAGGCCCACGCCGCGCTCGGTCAGCTCGAGCGACATCTCGCGCAGGGACAGCCCGGCCACCATCCGGTGGGTCCGCAGCAGCCAGCCGATGCGCACCGGGATGTCGATGCGGGAGCCGGCCAGTGGCGTCCTGTCGTCGGCGGCGGGGGAGACCTTGGGCACGCGCCCATCCTCGGTCATCCGGGCCCGCGGGAGCCGGTGATTCCCACCCTTTGTCCCACATTGATGTGATCGTGCAACAAACGCTTTTCGGCCCCGGTCGGCAGTCACCATGAAGGTGCCCGATGGAAGCGCAGTCCGGTCGTCCGCACCCACGGGGGTGTGTGGACGACGTATCGGGGGCCGCGGTCCGGACGGCAAGGGGTCCGACCCGTCAGGGGACAGGTCGGACCCGCAGGGAAGGCCCGGCACTGCGCCGGGCCTTCCGCATGTTCAGCGGTGGACGCTGACGCGCAGTCGCGCCGACCCGGCGCCCGACGCCGTCGTCCAGCCGTCCTTCGACGACGAGCCCGACGACCAGATATGGCCGTCGTAGGTGACGTCGGAGATCGAGAGCCGGTCGGCCATCGCGACGAGGTACTGCGCCATCGCCCAGCCGTGGCCGACCTGGTCGATCGTGACCTCGAAGGCCCGGCCCCCGTCGCCGACGGGAGTGGCGGTCTGGTCGCCGAACGCCGCCTCGATGTCGCGGCGCACGGTCTCGGCGCGGTGGGTCAGGCCGTTGCTGCCGACCTTCTTCGAGGCGCTGCCCTGCTCGTCGACGCTGCAGCTGAACACGTGTGCGGACTCGCCGGTGAGCGCCGAGGCGAGGACCCGGGCGTCGGCCTCGTGGTCGGCGTACGCCTCGGGGTAGCCGGAGCGCTGCACCTCCTGGGCGGCCTCGGTGATGCGCATCGTCTCGTAGCCGTCGACCTTCTCGAGGGCGTCGTAGAAGGCGTTGATCGAGTAGTAGGGGTTGAGGATCTGCTCCCGCGTCCCCCAGCCCTGGCTCGGCCGCTGTTGGAAGAGGCCGACCGAGTCGCGGTCCCCGGACTCCAGGTTGTAGAGCTTGGACTCCTGGAATCCGGTCGCCAGTGCGATCGAGGCCGCCCGTGCGGGCATGCCGCGCTGGACCGAGATCGCCGAGATCAGGGCAGCGTTCTCGGCCTGCTCGGTCGCCAGGGTGACCTCGTGGCCGGCGACACTGGCGCGGCACTCGTCGGGGCTCAGCAGGTCGGGGACGTGGTGCAGCACGCCGTACCCCGTGGCCACGGCGATGCCCGCGACGCCGACGACGGCCAGGGCGACGAAGGTCCGGATCCTCATGAGCGGTCTCTCACGGCCGCTCGCCGCCTAGTTGGCGTGGAGGGCGGCGTTGAGCTCGATGCCGTCGCCCTTCCACGGCACGGCCTCGATGGTCCCCGTGACGGAGTTGCGGCGGAACAGCACGTTGTTGGCTCCCGAGAGCTCCGCGGCCTTGATGACCTTGGGCTTGGAGTCCATGTCGGTGATGGTGACCTTGGTGCCGGCGGTGACGTAGCAACCGGCCTCGACGACGCAGTCGTTGCCGAGCGAGATGCCGATGCCGGCGTTGGCGCCCAGCAGGCAGCGCTCGCCCACGGAGATGACCTCCTTGCCGCCACCCGAGAGGGTGCCCATGATCGACGACCCGCCGCCGACGTCGGAGCCGTCGCCGACCACGACGCCCGCCGAGATGCGGCCCTCGACCATGGAGGCGCCGAGCGTGCCGGCGTTGAAGTTCACGAAGCCCTCGTGCATGACGGTCGTGCCGGACGCGAGGTGGGCGCCGAGGCGGACGCGGTCGGCGTCGGCGATCCGGACGCCGCTGGGCACGACGTAGTCGACCATCCGCGGGAACTTGTCGACGCCGTACACCGTGACGTGCTGGCCGGTGGCGCGGAGCCGGGCGCGGGTGAGCTCGAAGCCCTCGACCGCGCACGGGCCGGCGGAGGTCCACACGACGTTGGCGAGGAAGCCGAAGATCCCCTCGAGCGACTGGCCGTGGGGGGCGACGAGGCGGGTGGAGAGCAGGTGCAGGCGGAGCCAGACGTCCTCGGTGGAGGTCGGCGCCTCGGCGAGGTCGGCGATCTCGACGAGCCGGACCTCCCGGGTGGTGCCGCGGGCCTCGTCGCTGCCCTCCAGCGCGGTGAGCTCGGCGGGTGCGGCCGCGTCGGCCGGCGCCGAGCCCAGGGCAGGGGAGGGGAACCAGACGTCGAGGACGGATCCGGTGCTGTCGAGGGTGGCGAGGCCGTGGCCCCAGGCTGCGTTCGTCACGCCCCCAGCCTAGGGAATGGGCCGAGTCACAGCCTCACTGGCCGGTGCGGCCGTCGATGCACTCGCGGAGCAGGTCGGCGTGGCCGAGGTGGCGGGCGTACTCCTCGATCATGTGCACGATGATGTCGCGCACCTCGCTGGGCTCGCCGTGCACGTCGACGACCGCGTTGAGGTCGGTGCGCGCGAGCACCTCGCGAGCGTGGGCCACCTCGTCGCGCCAGAGCCGCCACGTGTCGGCCACGAACGCCTCGTCGACGGCCGCCGCGTCGAAGTCGAACCCGCCGTCGTCCTCCTGGAACAGTCGGGTGATCTCCAGGTGTCCGTCGATCACCCGCCGGAACCAGCTCTGCTCGACCCGGGCCATGTGTCGCACCATGCCCAGCAGCGACATCGACGACGGCGGCACCGATCGGGTCGCGAGCTGCGCGGGGGTGAGGCCGTCGCACTTGAGCTCGAGAGTGGTGCGGTAGTGCTCGAGGTAGCCCACGAGGCAGTCGCGCTCGCCCCGGGTCGGCCCGGCCTGCATCCGGGGGTCCTGGTCGGCCGGCAGCCACATGTCGCTCATGGGGCAAGCCAATCGGGTCGCGCCGTTGCGCGGCAACCGCATATCGTCCGGCGCATGTCATCGGGGGAGCTGCTGCTCATCACTGGACCGCCGGCCGTCGGCAAGATGACGGTCGGGCGGGCCGTGTGTGCCGCCTCGGACTTCCGGCTCTTCCACAACCACCACACGATCGAGCCGCTGCTGGAGATCTTCGGCTTCGACTCGCCCGCCTTCCGCGTCCTCAACGCCGAGTTCCGCCGGCGGGTGGTCGAGGAGGCCGTCGCCAACGACACCCGGCTGATCTTCTCGTTCGTCTGGAACGTCGAGCTGCCCGAGGACGCCGACTACGTGCGCCGGCTCATCGCGCCCTACGCCGACGCAGGGCTGCGGGTCTCGTGCCTCGAGCTGTACGCCGACCTCCCGGTCCGGCTCGACCGCAACCGGCACGCCGACCGGATCGACCACAAGCGCTCCAAGCGCGACCTCGCCTGGTCCGACGCGCACGTGCGTGAGCTCGAGGAATCCTACCGGATGAACACCGACCCCGAGCGCCCGGCGGCGGCCGACGCGGTGCTCGCGGGGATGCCCCACCTGCGCCTCGACAACACCCACCTCACCCCGGACGAGGTCGCGACCCGGGTGCTGGCCTGGCTGGACGGCTTGTCGGGATAGTCCCCACCACAGTTGCTGTCCCAGGGGCGAAATCACGACAACAGCGGTGGGGACTATCCCGACAATCGGCGCCTGTGGATAACCACACGCCCACGTCGGCGGTCCCGCCGAGCATGAAGGCGTGCACGAACTGCCTCCCTTCCACCCCTCGCGACCTGAGCTGGTCGCGCCGGTGCGTCTCGACCGGACGGGCGAGAACGGCCCCACGGTCGGGCAGGCGCGGGGCAAGGCGTGGCGCAAGATCTCCCGGGGCTTCTACGTGCCTGCCGGAGTCGCCGCGGACGACCCGAACCAACGGATCCTCGAGGCTTCGGTGCTCGCACCGCACGACGGTGCTGTCACCGGGTGGGCAGCGCTCCACTGGTTGGGTGGGGCGTGGTTCGACGGGAGCCGCGGGGTCAATGGCCGGCGCCCTGTCGTGGTTGCGACCGCCGGCCGTACCGTGCGCGAGCGGCCCGGGATCGCAATCTCCGAGGAGCGCCTGGATCCGCGCGACGTCGTGTGCGTCGACGGTCTCAGGGTGACGACCGCGGTGCGATCCGCCTGCTTCGAGATGCGCTACGCGCCCAGCGACCGGGCTGCAGCCGTGGTGCTCTCCATGGCGGCGTACTCCGATCTGGTCAGCATCGCGGAGATGGCCGCGTATGCCGCTGCGCACAGCGGCTGGACGGGAATCCCGCGGTGCCGCTGGGCGCTCGGCCACGCCGTGGAGAACGCCTGGTCTCCACCCGAGGTCCTCATGGGGTTGGCGTGGCAGTTGGACGCGGGCCACCCACGCCCGCTCTTCAACGTCCCGGTGTTCGATCGCGAGGGTCGACACATCGGGACCCCGGACCTGATCGATCCGGAGGCCGGAGTCACCGGTGAGTACGCCGGCGAGCTGCACCTCGAAGGGCAGCAGCGTGCCGTCGACCTGCGTCGCGAGGCGGACTTCCGTCGGGTCGGGCTGGAGCCCGTCACGATGGTGGGCAGCGACCTGGGTGACTCGTCGTTCTTCGTACATCGACTCGACGACGCCTACCGGCGGGCGCGCCATGTGCCCGCGGCAAAGAGGGAGTGGACGCTCGAGCTCCCGCACTGGTGGGTCCCCACCCACACCGTCGAGCAACGTCGAGCCCTCGACGTCGAACAGCGCCGTCTTTGGCTGCGTCACCGGCGCGTCGTCTAGGGCCCACGGGTCGCGTCTCCGAGGGCAGAATCGCGATAGTCCCCACCACAGTTGCTGTCACAGACCGATTTCGGGACAACTGTGGTGGGGACTATCCCGCGAACCTCTGCAACTGATTCGCACCGGCCGAGGGGGCGCCGTACGCTGTGCCCCACAGGCGTTCGAGCCGTCATCAGCGGCGAGCCTCCGGAAGAACGGTCCCGACAAGCACCGAGACCCAGTAGAACCGGACGGGTAGGCCCGTCACAGCCGTGAACGAAGCGGTCATGTCCCCAGGCAGCACGGGGGCGCGGCAAGCGAGGTGGTACCGCGGCATCCCGAACTGGGAGCGTCGTCCTCGTGATCTCGACAAGCTCGATCACCGAGACCGACGACGAACCGCAGGAGAGCCGATGACCTACCCCAAGGTCTCCACCAACGCCGAGGGTGGCGTCCCGTCGAGCCCCCGCTTCCCCGAGATCGAGGAGCGCGTCCTCGCCTACTGGGAGGCCGACGACACCTTCCAGGCCAGCGTCGACCAGCGCGACGCGGGGGAGAACGGCGCCAACGAGTTCGTCTTCTACGACGGCCCCCCGTTCGCCAACGGCCTGCCGCACTACGGCCACCTGCTCACCGGCTACGTCAAGGACCTGATCCCGCGCTACCAGACGATGCGCGGCAAGCGCGTCGAGCGCCGCTTCGGCTGGGACACCCACGGGCTGCCCGCCGAGCTCGAGGCCATGCGCCAGCTCGGCATCAAGACCACCGACGAGATCGTCGAGATGGGCATCGAGAAGTTCAACGCGGCCTGCCGCGAGTCCGTCATGAAGTACACCGGTGACTGGCGCGAGTACGTCACCCGCCAGGCGCGCTGGGTCGACTTCGACAACGACTACCGGACCATGAACCCCGAGTACATGGAGTCGGTCATCTGGGCCTTCCAGCAGCTCTACGACAAGGGCCTGGTCTACGAGGGCTTCCGCGTCCTGCCCTACTGCTGGAACGACGAGACGCCGCTGTCCAACCACGAGCTGCGGATGGACGACGACGTCTACCAGAACCGCAACGACCCGGCGGTCACGGTCGGCTACCCGCTCGACGCGACCGGCGAGGACGAGGTCCTCGACGGCGCCCACATCCTCATCTGGACGACGACCCCGTGGACCCTGCCGTCCAACCTGGCGGTCATGGTCGGCTCCGACATCGAGTACGTCGTCGTCGAGGCGGCCGTCCCCGGCACCGACCGCACCGCGCGCTACCTGCTGGCCGAGGCGCGGCTGGCGTCGTACGCCCGCGAGCTCGCGGGCCCCGACGGCGAGCCCGTCGTGCTCGGTCGCTACCGCGGCGCCGACTTGGTCGGCCGCACCTACACGCCGCCGTTCACCTACTACGCCGGGCACGACCGGGCCTTCCGCGTGGTCGCCGCCGACGACGCGGTCACCACCACGGACGGCACCGGCGTGGTCCACACCGCCGGCGCGTTCGGTGAGGTCGACAAGGAGGTGACCGACCGCGAGGGCATCGAGGCGGTCATGCCGGTCGGCAAGGACGGCCGCTTCACCCACCCCGTCGACGACTACGCCGGCATGCTGGTCTTCGACGCCAACCCCCACGTCATCGACCACCTCAAGGCCGCGACCCGCAACTACTCGTCGGTCGAGCCTGCCGAGACCCAGGGCGCCGTCAGCCCGGGCACGATCCTGCTGCGCCGCGAGTCCTACGAGCACTCCTACCCGCACTGCTGGCGCTGCCGCGAGCCCTTGATCTACAAGGGCGTCTCGTCGTGGTTCGTCGAGGTCACCGCGATCAAGGAGCGGATGCTCGAGCTCAACGAGCAGATCCGCTGGGTGCCCGACCACATCAAGCAGGGCCAGTTCGGCAAGTGGCTGGAGAACGCCCGCGACTGGTCGATCACCCGCAACCGCTTCTGGGGCTCCCCGGTGCCGGTGTGGAAGAGCGACGACGAGGCCTACCCGCGCATCGACGTCTACGGCTCCTTCGAGCAGCTGGAGCGGGACTTCGGCGTCGAGGTGAAGGACCTGCACCGCCCGTACGTCGACGACCTGGTGCGCCCGAACCCGGACGACCCGACGGGCAAGTCGATGATGCGTCGCGTCCCGGACGTGCTCGACGTGTGGTTCGACAGCGGCTCGATGAGCTTCGCGCAGGTGCACGTGCCGTTCGAGAACTCCGACTGGTTCGAGCACCACTTCCCGGCGGACTTCATCGTGGAGTACATCGGCCAGACCCGCGGCTGGTTCTACACGCTGCACATCCTGGCGACGGCGATCTTCGACCGGCCGGCGTTCGAGACCTGCGTCAGCCACGGGATCGTGCTCGGCTCCGACGGCAACAAGATGTCGAAGTCGCTGCGCAACTACCCCGACGTGCGCGAGGTCTTCGACCGCGACGGCGCCGACGCGATGCGCTGGTTCCTGATGTCCTCACCGATTCTGCGCGGCGGCAACTTGGTCGTCACCGAGCAGGGCATCCGCGACTCGGTGCGGCAGGTGCTGATCCCGCTGTGGAACAGCTGGTACTTCTTCCAGCTCTACGCCAACGCCGCCGGTGAGGGGTACGACGCCCAGGCGTCGACCGCGTCGCAGGACCCGCTCGACCGCTACCTCCTCGCGAAGTGCCGCCAGTACGTCGCGCAGATGACCGACCAGCTCGACAACTACGACGTGGCCAACGCGTGCGACTCGACGCGGTCGTTCCTCGACGTGCTCACCAACTGGTACATCCGCCGCTCGCGCGACCGGTTCTGGGGCGACAACGCCGAGGCGTTCGACACCCTCTACACCGTGCTCGAGGTCGTGTGCCGGGTGACGGCACCCCTGCTGCCGCTGACGACCGAGGAGATCTGGCGCGGCCTGACCGGCGGGCGCTCGGTCCACCTGACCGACTGGCCGACCGTCGACGAGCTGCCCGGTGACGACGCGCTCGTGGCCGCGATGGACCAGGTCCGTGACATCTGCTCGGCGACCTCCGCGCTGCGCAAGGCCGGCAACCTGCGCAACCGGCTGCCGCTCTCGCTGCTCTCCGTCGTCGTGGCCGACCCGGCCGCGCTCGCCGGCTTCGAGGGGATCATCTCCGACGAGCTCAACGTCAAGGCCGTGCGGCTGCTGGCCGACGACGCGCCCGAGGCCGCGGCGTACGGCGTCTCGCAGAAGCTGACCGTCAACGCCCGCGCGGCCGGCCCCCGCCTGGGCAAGGACGTGCAGACCGCCATCAAGGGCTCTAAGTCCGGCGACTGGTCGGTGGCCGACGACGGCACCGTGACCGCGGGCGGGCTCGCACTGGTCGAGGGGGAGTACACCCTCGAGACCGTCGCCGGGTCCGCCGACGACGCGTCGGTGACGGGCATGTTGCCGCGCGGCGGCTTCGTCGTGCTCGACACGGCCGTCACGCCCGAGCTGGCCGCCGAGGGCCTGGCCCGCGACCTGGTCCGCGCCGTCCAGCAGGCCCGTCGCGACGCCGGCCTCGAGGTCTCCGACCGGATCGCGCTGACGATCGGCGGCTCGCCCGCCGTGCAGGCGGCCGCCCGCACCCATGAGTCGCTGATCTCGAGCGAGACCCTCGCGTCGTCGTTCGCCGTCGGCGAGGCCAACGGCGACGGCACGGCCGTGACCGTCGGCGACAACGAGAAGGCGACGGTCGCCGTCAGCCGGGCGTGACCCCGAGCCGGCCCGCGAGCTTGTCGAGGTAGGCCTCGACGACCTCCGGGCCGGCGTCCGGCACGCCCCAGATCAGCTCGGTCGCGCCCGCGGCCGCCCAGGACGCGAGGTCGTCGGGGGAGGGGCGGCTGGCGACGAGGACGTGGAGGTCCGGTGAGCCGGACCGCCCCGCTTCGGCCCAGGCAGCCCGGAGGGCGTCGGCCTTGCCGGTGATGTCCTGCTCGACCGGTGTGGTCATCCAGCCGTCGGCGTGCTCGGCGATCCAGCGGAAGGTCTTCGGTCCGCCGCCGGCGCCGATCAGCAGCGGCACGTGCGCCTGCACGGGCTTGGGCCAGGCCCACGAGGCGCCGAACGACACGAACTCGCCCTCGTACGACGCCTCCTCCTGCGTCCACAGGGCGCGCATCGCCTCGACGTACTCCTTCAGGACCGCACGGCGCCTCCCGGCCGGGACGTGGTGGTCGGCGAGCTCGTCGGTGTTCCACCCGAAGCCGGCGCCGAGCGTGACCCGCCCGCCGGACAGGTGGTCGAGCGTGGCGATCTGCTTCGCGAGCGTGATCGGGTCCGACTCGACGGGCAGCGCGACGGCGGTCGAGAGCCGGATCCGGGAGGTGACCGCGGCCGCCGTGGCCAGCGACACCCACGGGTCCAGCGTCCGGGTGTAGCGGTCGTCGGGGAGCGTCTCGTCGCCGGTGCGGGGGTGGGCCGCCTCGCGCTTGACCGGGATGTGGGTGTGCTCGGGGACGTAGAACGTGTCGAACCCGCGCTCCTCGGCCGCCCGCGCGGCTGCCGCGGGGGTGATCCCGCGGTCGGAGGTGAACAGGACGATGCCGTGGCGCATGAGGGGATACTAGAACCTGTTCCAGTTTCTGGGAACTGGTTGGATGACCCCATGCCTCATCTGGACCTCGACCTCGACGCCGTCACCCTCACCGAGCAGCTGGTCAACATCGAGTCGGTCAGCCAGGACGAGCGGGCGATCGCCGACGCCGTCGAGGCGGCGCTGCGCCCGCTGGACCACCTCACGGTCACCCGCCACGGCCACACCGTCGTGGCCCGCACGGACCTCGGCCGCGGCGAGCGCGTCGTCATCGCCGGCCACCTCGACACCGTGCCGGTCAACGACAACCTGCCCGCGCGCCGCGAGGGCGACCTCCTGCACGGACTCGGCACCTGCGACATGAAGGGCGGCGACGCGGTCATCCTGCGGCTCGCCAAGCACGTCACCGAGCCCAACCGCGACGTCACGTTCATTCTCTACGAGGCCGAGGAGATCGACGCGGAGTTCAACGGCCTCACCAAGCTCTCCGCCAGCAACCCCGAGCTGATGACCGGCGACTTCGCGATCCTCATGGAGCCCTCCAACGCCGTCGTCGAGGCGGGCTGCCAGGGCACCCTGCGCGTCGACGTCCGCACCACCGGCGAGCGCGCCCACAGCGCCCGCAGCTGGAAGGGCGTCAACGCCATCCACAAGGCCTCCGGCATCCTCGCCCGGCTCGAGCAGTACGACGCCCGCCGGCCGGTCATCGACGGGCTGGAGTACCACGAGGGCCTCAACGCCGTGTTCATCCGCGGCGGCGTCGCCGGCAACGTGCTCCCCGACGAGTGCGTGGTCGAGGTCAACTTCCGCTTCGCGCCGGACCGCAGCGAGGCCGAGGCCGAGCAGTTCGTCCGCGACTTCTTCGACGGCTACGACGTCACCCTCACCGACAGCGCGCCCGGAGCCCTGCCGGGTCTCGACGTGCCCGCGGCCAAGGCGTTCGTCGAGGCGGTCGGCGGCGAGGTCAACCCGAAGTTCGGCTGGACCGACGTTGCCCGCTTCACCGGCCTCGGCGTCCCGGCGGTCAACTTCGGCCCCGGCGACCCGATGCTGGCGCACAAGCAGGAGGAGCACGTGCCGGTCGAGCACATCGAGCGTTGCGAGCGGCTGCTGCGCACCTGGCTGGGAGCCGGGTCGTGAAGGACCGCTACACCGGCCCGGTCCTCAAGCGTCGCCACCAGGCCGAGGAGACCGAGACCACCGACCAGCGCCTCCTCGACAGCCGCGGCCCGACCGACTGGGTGCACACCGATCCCTGGCGGGTGCTACGCATCCAGGCCGAGTTCATCGAGGGGTTCGGGGCCCTCGCCGAGCTCGGGCCGGCGATCTCCGTCTTCGGCTCGGCGCGCACGGCGGCCGACCACCCGACGTACGCCCTGGCCGAGGAGGTCGGCCGCAAGCTCGCCGAGGCGAACTTCGCGGTCATCACGGGCGGCGGCCCCGGCTCGATGGAGGCCGCCAACAAGGGCGCCAGCCAGGCCGGCGGCGTGAGCGTCGGCCTCGGCATCGAGCTGCCCTTCGAGTCCGGCCTCAACCAGTGGGTCGACAAGGGCATCAACTTCCGTTACTTCTTCGCCCGCAAGACCATGTTCATCAAGTACTCCCAGGGCTACGTCGTGCTCCCCGGCGGCGTCGGCACCCTCGACGAGCTGTTCGAGGCGCTGACCCTGGTGCAGACGGTCAAGGTGACCCGGTTCCCGATCGTCCTGCTCGGCACGACGTACTGGCAGGGCCTGCTCGACTGGATGCGCGACACCCAGCTGGCCGAGGGCACGATCAGCCAGCGGGACCTCGACTTCCTCACGCTGACCGATGACGTCGACGAGGCGGTGGCCCTGATGGTGGCCGCCAGGAACGGCGACCTGTCGTGATGTGGCTCTTCGCGATCCTGATCGTGCTCGCCATGGGCGGGATCGCCGCGCTCGCCGCGGGCCGCGGCACCCCCCTCGCCGAGGAGTACGGCGACCGCCCGGACCTCGGCCTGCCCGCCTCGGGGCCGCTCGCGTCCGACGACCTGCGGCGCGTGCGGTTCTCGCTGGCCTTCCGCGGCTACCGGATGTCCGAGGTGGACGCGCTGCTCGACCGGCTGGCCACCCAGATCGAGTCGCGCCCCGATCCCGGGGCCGCCGATGAACGGTCCACGAACCCGGAGGGTCGTGGCGACCAACCCCCGGCGTAGGGCAGGATGCTCGGCGTGTCGACCCAGGTGATCGTCTACGTGCTGACCGCCCTCGCGGCCGTCGTCATCGTCCTGACCAGGCTCCGCCTGGGCAACGACGACGGTGGCGCCGGGAGGTTCCAGGTCGGCAACGGGCTCCTCAACCTCCACACCGGTGCGGGCGCGCTCGCGCTCGTGACGTGGCTCGTCTACCTCGTCGCCGACGAGAGCTCCGCGCTCGGCGGTGCCGCGACGGGCATCGTCGCGCTGGCCTTCTGGTGGGTCGTGGTCGTCGCCGGCCTGCTGATCCTGGTGCGCTGGATGCCCAGCCACGGCCGGCACGCGT
Source organism: Nocardioides ginsengisegetis (assembly GCF_014138045.1). NCBI lineage: Bacteria > Bacillati > Actinomycetota > Actinomycetes > Propionibacteriales > Nocardioidaceae > Nocardioides > Nocardioides ginsengisegetis. Next base: position 2,873,147 of record NZ_JACGXA010000001.1, on the reverse strand, counting down.
CGACCGGCTCCGAGGACACCTGGTCCGAGGGCCCCGGCCTCTCCGTCCTGGCCCATGTCGGCATGCTCGTCGGCGTCTGCGTCTTCACCTGGGCCTACCTCACGGCGGCGGTGTAGCGACTCGTGCGTCGACGCCTCGGGACCGTCCTCACCGCACTCACCCTGCTGGCCGGCAGCGCCGTCTCCGGCCAGACCGTCGCGCCCGCACAGGCCGCCACGACTGCCCATCGCGCGGTCGTGGAGAAGCGGGTCATCGGCAAGTCCGTGCAGGGCCGGCCCATCGTGGCCTGGCACCTCGGCGAGCAGGGCCGCCCGCACACCGCCAAGGTCGTGCTGATCGCCACCATGCACGGCAACGAGAGCGCCCCCGCCCAGATCCTGCGCGCGCTGCGCGACGGCGACCCCATCCTCGGCGTCGACCTGTGGGTCGTGCCGACGTACAACCCCGACGGCCTCGCCGCCGGCACCCGTCGCAACGCCCACGGCGTCGACCTCAACCGCAACTACCCCTTCCACTGGGCCGACCTCGACGGCAACTACGAGTCCGGCAGCAAGCCGGCCTCGGAGCCCGAGACCCGGGCGATGATGAAGTTCCTCGGCAAGGTCCGGCCGCAGTGGATCCTGAGCTTCCACCAGCCGCTCCACGGCGTCGACACCGACACCAAGCGGCCGAAGTTCGCCACGCGCGTCGCCAAGGCGCTGGACCTTCCAGCCAAGTCCTTCACGTGCGGCGGCGTCTGCCACGGCACGATGACCGGCTGGTTCAACCACAACTTCCGGGGCAACGCCCTCACGGTCGAGTACGGCGCCCACCCGCCGCGCACGCGCATGCGGCAGGTCGCACCCCGCCAGGTCCTGTCGATCTTCGGCGCCTGGCGGGGCGAGTACGACTTCGAGCAGTAGCCCTGCTCAGCGTCCCTCGAAGGTCGGCTTCTGCTTGTTCACGAACGCCGCGACCGCCTCGCGGTGGTCGGAGGTCGCGCCGGTGAGCGTCATCATCGAGCTCTCGAACGCCAGGGACTCCTCGAAGGAGTGCCCCGCGGAGTAGGCGACCGAGCGCCGCATCGCGCCCAGGGCCACGGTCGGGCCGGCGGCCAGCCGCGCTGCCAGGGCGCCCACCTCGGCGGCCAGCCCGTCGGCGGGCACGACGCTCGTCGCGAGCCCGAGCTCGAGTGCCTCATCGGCCTTGATCGTGCGCGGGAAGTAGAGCAGCTCGATGGCGCGGGCCCGGCCGACGAGCTGCTGGAGGTGGTAGCTCGCGCCGGTGTCGCAGGACAGGGCCACGTTGGCGAAGGCGAGGTTGAAGCCCGCCGTGTCGGCCACGACCCGCAGGTCGCACGCGAAGGCCAGGCTGGCGCCGGCGCCCGCGGCCACGCCGTTGACGGCGGCGATGACCGGCTTGGCCATCCCGGCGAGGGCCGTGACGATCGGGTTGTAGTGCTCGTCGACAGTGCTGAACAGCTGGTCGCTGCCGCCGCTCTCGAGCAGCTGGACGTGCTCCTTGAGGTCCTGGCCCGTGCAGAAGGCGCGACCGGTGCCGGTCAGCACCACGCACCGCACGGCGGGGTCGTCGGCCACGGTGCGCACCGTCTCGAGCAGCAGCACCTTCGTGGCGATGTCGAGGCTGTTCATCGCGTCGGGGCGGTTGAGCGTGATGGTCGCGACGCCGTCGGTGACGTCGAGCAGCACAGCACTGTCGGGGGACCCGGGGGGTGTGGAGGAGGAGTCGGTCATGGGCTGCAGTCTGCCCAGCCCGTGTCTCAGACGTCGAGGCACCTCGCCACGAACCGGTCGGCGCCCGGCTTGAGCCGCGTGGCCTCGCTGGCGAACAGCTCGCCCGCGGCCCGCCCCGGCCAGTCGTCGGGCAGCAGCGAGGAGGGCAGGCCGGGGTCGGCGAAGAGGAACTTGCGCCACTCGTGGACGAGGTGGAAGCGCGCCGCGAAGGCCGCCTCGTCCTCGTCGCGGTGGGCGTCGAGCTGCTGGGCGATGAGGTCGTCGGCGGTGGCCAGCCACTCGACGTAGGCCCGCTCGAGGGACTCCAGGTCCCAGGCGCCGGTGGGCGGCGGGTCGATGTCGGTCGCCCGGGCGGTGCGCACCAGGGCGCCGGCCCGCTCGAGCACCTCGTCGAGCTCGCTGCGGTGGAAGGGACTCACCCAGACGTTGTCGGCGAGCTCGGCGTAGCCGACGAACCCGAGGTCGGCGCGCAGGCGGGTGCGGGCGCTGCGGCCCGGCGGCGGCGCCACGAACGCGAGGTGCCAGCTGCCGTCCCACACGGGCTCGGTGCGGCGGTAGATGCGGTCGGCGGCCTCGTCGAGCCGCCGGTTGGCTCGGTCGGTCGTGCGGTAGCCGCGGCCGGCCGGCAGGGCGACGGGCTCCAGCCAGCCCTCGCCGACCATCCGCGAGATGGCGGTGCGCACGGCGGGCGCCGCGATGCCGACCGGATCGAGCAGGCGCACGACGGCCGCCACTGGGGCCTGGCTGCCGCGGGCCCTCAGGTGGTCGCCGTAGACGTCGAACAACGCCGACCGTGCATGCATGCAGCGATGATGCCAGCAGCCTCCGACGTCCGCTCGCGAGTTGTTCGGAACAGGCCCTCGGGAGTGCCGTGGTCGGGGGCGCCGGGTTCATGGGGGATAATGGACGCTGCGTACGGCGTGCCTGCTCGCTCGGAGCGGCTCGCCTCTGGAACTGCACAAGGAAGAGGTGCGCGGATGGCGGCCATGAAGCCGCGGACTGGGGACGGTCCGCTGGAGGTCACCAAGGAGGGGCGCGGCATCGTGATGCGCGTCCCGCTCGAAGGCGGGGGACGCCTCGTGGTGGAGCTCAACGCCGAGGAGGCCGGCTCTCTCGGCGACGCCCTCAAGGCCGTCGTCGGCTGACGCCGACCCGCTTCGCAGTGACACACACGGTGACGTCGCCCCAGACTCTGTCCCTTCCCACCCAGGCATCACCCCCGGAGTTCGCGCTCAGTGACCTGCGCGCGCACGCCATCGTGGGGGCCGAGGTGGTGGCCCTGCCGGTGCTGCCGGCGCCCGACGGACCGGACAACTCGGTGCTGCTTGGCCCCGGGGCCGACGAGCTCGGGGCCGACCTCGTGGTCGACCTGCTCGCCGTGCTGGAGATGCACGAGGCCACCGGCAAGGTCGGGGAGGTCACGTCCTACCCCGTCCCGCAGGGGGCCCCGCACAACGAGGCCCTGCGCTGGGTGCTCCTCGTCGGGGTCGGTGAGCAGCGTCCGGAGGACCTCCGTCGTGCGGGTGCGGCACTCGGTCGCGCGGTCGCCGGCCGGGCCAGCGTCGCCACCTCGATCGCGAGCCTGACCGACGAGGCCGGGCTCGAGGCGTTCGTCGTCGGCCTGATGCTGGGGTCGTTCCAGTTCCACTGGCGCTCCGAGGCTCCCGAGAAGCCGCCCGTCGGCCGCGTGGTCCTCACGGGGCTCCCCGACGCCGACGAGCTCGCCCCGGCCCTGGACCGCGCCCTCGCGGTCGGCGGCGCCGGCTGGCGCGCACGCCTGCTCGCGACGGTGCCGTCCAACCTCAAGAGCCCGGAGTGGCTGGCCGAGCAGGCCCGCCTCGCCGGCGCCGAGTCGGGTCTCGAGGTCACCGTCTGGGACGAGCAGCGACTCGTCGCCGAGGGCTTCGGCGGCATCGTGGGGGTCGGTCAGGCCTCCGCCACGCCGCCGCGGCTGATCCGGATGGACTACGCGCCGGTCAAGGCCGGCCGCAAGACCCCGACCGTGGTCCTCGTGGGCAAGGGCATCACCTTCGACACCGGCGGTCTCTCGATCAAGCCCGGTGAGGCCATGGTCAACATGAAGCGCGACATGAGCGGTGGCGCCGTGGTCATCGCGGTCATGGCCGCGCTCGCCGCGGTCGGCTGCCCGGTGCGCGTCGTCGGCCTCGTGGCCGCCGCGGAGAACGCCGTCAGCGGCAACTCGCTGCGTCCCAGCGACGTGGTCCGCCACTACGGCGGGCGCACCAGCGAGGTCACCAACACCGACGCCGAGGGCCGCCTGGTCATGGCCGACGCGCTCGCCTACGCGGTGGACACGATCGAGCCCGACGTGATCGTCGACGTCGCCACGCTCACCGGCGCGATGAAGGTCGCGCTGGGCCAGCGCACCGGCGGCTTCTTCGCCAACAACGAGGCCCTCGCGCGGATCGTCGACGAGGCGGGCGCCGCCGCCGGGGAGCCCGTGTGGCGCTTCCCGCTGGCCGAGGCCTACGAGGAGAAGCTCGCCTCCAAGGTCGCCGACGCCGACAACGCTCCCGGCGGACCCGGCGCGATCATCGCCGCCCTGTTCCTCCAGCACTTCGTCGGGTCCACCCCGTGGGCCCACCTCGACCTGGCCTCGGTCGGCGACTCGCCGTCGGAGTGGCACGAGTGGACCACCGGCCCCACCGGCTTCGGTGCCCGCCTGCTGCTCCAGTGGCTGCGCAGCGAAGACCCCACCGGGGCCATCTCGTGAAGGGCCTGACCGTCCGCTGGTCCCTCGTCGACGCCCCCGCGGGCATCGAGGAGGAGCTGGCGTCGTACGTCGAGGGCACCTCCCACGCGAAGTTCACCGGCCTGGCCGGGCTGCACTTCAAGACGTGGCGGATGCGCGCGGGCGAGTGGTTCGAGGGCTGCTACGTCTTCTCCACCGACGAGGCCCGCGCGGCCTTCCAGGAGACGTTCACGGCCGGCGCCGCCGAGGCGCCGGGCTCGCAGCTGATCGGCAGCGCGCCGATCCTCATCGAGGCGTGCGACGTCGTCGCCGTCGCCGAGGGCTGGGACGGCTTCACCGCCGCCCCGCGCTTCTGAGCGACTCCCCGGGGCGTCAGCCCTCGGGGGACCACTCCTTCTTGGCGACGAGCAGCCCGTCACCGACCGGCAGGAGCGCGGCGACCAGCGAGGGGTGCTCGGCGATCTCGTTGCCGAGCTCGCGGATGGAGACGGTGTCCTCGTCGCGCTGGGCCGGGTCGGCCACCTTGTCGTGCCACAGCGCGTTGTCGAAGGCCACGACGCCGCCGGGGCGCAGCAGGCGCAGGGCCTCCTTGAGGTAGGCGGAGTACTCCGCCTTGTCGCCGTCGCAGAAGACCAGGTCGTAGTGGCCGTCGGTCAGGCGGGGGAGCACATCGAGCGCCGCGCCCGAGATCGTGCGCGCGCGGTTGGCCGGGATGCCGGCCTCGCTGAAGGACTGACGGGCCAGCCGCTGGTGCTCGGCCTCGATGTCGACGGTCGTGAGGACGCCGTCGGAGCGCATGCCGCGCAGCAGCCAGAGGCCGGAGACACCGGTGCCGGTGCCGATCTCGACGACGGCGCGCGCGTCCAGGACGGCGGCCAGGAACCGGAGGGCCGCGCCGCCCCCGGAGCCGATCGCGACGACGCCGACCTCCTCGGCGCGCGCACGCGCCGCGGCGAGGACCTCGTCCTCGGCGACGAACCCTTCGGCGTAGGACCAACTCGCGGGCTTGATCGGGGTGGTGATGGTGGCCTCCTGGTTCGGGCGCCGACCGCCGGAGCCGGGCGCGGCCCCACCGTATCGTGAAGCGTGTCCCGGCCCGGGGAAGAAGCGGCACAACCCGGGAACACCGGGAGGCCCCGGGTCGTTGGGGCTGATGAGTTCTCAGGTCGGCGGAGGGAACCCTCACAGGGTCCTCTCAGTCTCAGTTCCTAGCGTGAGAGAGGTCAGGACGCTGTTCGGATCACAGGCGCGGTCCTCGCGCGGCAAGGAGACACCGGTGGACGCCATCCAGGCCGACCAGTCGGGCGAGACGGGCGTCCCCACCTGGGACGAGATCGTCGAACGCCACTCCGACCGCGTCTACCGCCTGGCCTACCGCCTCACCGGCAACCGCCACGACGCCGAGGACCTGACCCAGGAGGTCTTCGTCCGCGTCTTCCGGAGCCTGTCGACCTACACGCCCGGCACCTTCGAGGGCTGGCTGCACCGGATCACCACCAACCTCTTCCTCGACCAGGCCCGCCGCAAGCAGCGGATCCGCTTCGACGCCCTCTCCGACGAGCGCGCGGACCGCCTGACCAGCACCACGCCGACCCCCGACGCGGCGTACGCCGACCAGACCTTCGACGACGACATCGAGCGCGCCCTCGCGACCCTGCCGCCGGACTTCCGCGCCGCGGTCGTCCTCTGCGACGTCGAGGGGCTCTCCTACGAGGAGATCTCCGAGATCCTCGATGCCAAGCTCGGCACCGTCCGCTCCCGCATCCACCGCGGCCGCGCGATGCTGCGCTCCGCGCTCGCGCACCGCGCTCCCACCGACGGCCGGGTCCGATACTCCGGCCCCACCGTGACCGCACGAGGCCCGGTGATGCGCCCGTGATCGGACACCTCGGCTCCCGCGTCAGCGCGCTCCTCGACGGCCAGCTCCCGCCCGACGAGGCCGAGCGTGCCTGGGCGCACGTCCACACCTGTCACGCCTGCCGCGACCAGGTCGAGCGCGAGGGCTGGGTCAAGACCCGCCTCGCCGGCCTCTCCTTCGGCAGCACCGGCGCCTCCGACCACCTCAAGGGGTCGCTCCTGGGCAGCCCCGGCATGCCCCCCGGCGACGTCTACCTCGCGCACGCCCGCCAGGGCGACCAGCGCTCCCGGATCAACACCGGGCTGGTCGCCATCGGCGGCGGCGCGGTGGGGGCCGCCGTGATGGGCGTGCTGGCCCTCGGCCTGGCCCCGGCCGACGCCCCGGCCGGTGACCGGCGGGCGCCGGTGACCAACCTGGTCCGACCGACCGACTCCTTCGGCGCGTCCACGCCCAGCCCCACCGCGGACCTCGCCGGCCACCGCGCGGCGCGGTTGCACCGCACCCGTTGACACCCTGATTTCGCCCCCGGGGTGAAGATAGGGGGGTGAACGAGGACGAACCGGGTCGCGCACCCGGTCCCCAGCCCGCGGACGGCACCGACGGCGAGCCCACCCGGCCGCTCTCCTGGATGCCGCCGACCTCCCAGCCGCCGCCGGGCCAGTGGGCGTCGTTCCCGCCGCCGGGCACGCAGGCGCTGCCCGTCGCGCCTGCCCGGCCCGCGCCGCCCCGCGGCCGGGTGCCCGGGTGGATCTGGCCGGTCGTGGCCGTCCTCGCCCTCGTGGTCGGCGTCGTCGGCGGTGCCGTCGGCGGGGTGGCCTACGAGCACTTCCGCACCGACAACGTCGGCACCGTCTCCAGCGGCCTGGCCGGCGTCGACACCGTCAACGCCCCGCCCCTGGCGGCCGACAACGGCTCGGTCGCCGCGGTCGCCCAGGAGCTGCTGCCCAGCACCGTCCAGATCTCCGCCGAGTACGACGGCGAGAAGGGCGGCGCCACCGGATCCGGCTTCGTGCTGGACCGCCAGGGGCACGTCATCACCAACAACCACGTCGTGGCCTCGGCGGCCTCCGACGACGGCCCGATCGAGATCGTCGACCAGGACGGCAACCGCTACGAGGCCACCCTGGTGGGCCGCAGCCCGGTCTACGACCTCGCCGTCCTGTACGCCGCGGGCGCCAAGGGCCTCAAGCCGGCCTCGCTGGGCTCCTCCCAGCAGCTGCGCGTCGGCGAGGGGGTCGTCGCCTTCGGCTCGCCGCTCGGCCTGAGCTCCACGGTCACGGCCGGCATCGTGTCGGCACTCCACCGGCCGGTGACGACCGGCGACTCGGCCAACGACTCGTCGTACATCAACGCGGTGCAGACCGACGCGGCCATCAACCCCGGCAACTCCGGCGGGCCGCTGGTCAACCTGCGGGGACAGGTCGTGGGCGTCAACTCCGCGATCGCCACCACCGGGAGCAGCACCAGTGGCGAGTCGGGCAACATCGGCGTCGGCTTCGCGATCCCGATCGAGCAGGTCAAGGTGACCGCCGACCAGATCCTGCGCACCGGCGAGGCCCGCTACCCCGTCATCGGGGCGAAGGTCCAGACCGGAGGCCAGGACGAGGGCAAGGGCGCCGTCATCGACGAGGTCCTCTCCGGCACGCCTGCCGACAAGAGCGGGCTGGAGAAGGGCGACCTCATCACCGCGGTCAACGGGGAGCGGGTCAGCGACGGCATCGCGCTGATCGTCTCCATCCGGTCCCACCAGCCCGGCGAGCGGCTGCGCTTCACCGTCGTCCGGGACGGCAAGGAGCGCACGATCGAGGTGAAGCTCGGCTCCGAGGTGGGCTGAGGACCCTCAGGCCTCGGGGCGCTCGCCCGCCTCGACGTAGGGGTGCTCGTCGACGAACGTCCGGGTCTCGGCGTACATCCGCTGGATGAAGTCCTCGAGCTGGGCCGCCTCGACCCGCCACTGGCCCCGGCCGCCGATCTTGATCGCCGGCAGGTCACCGCGTCGCACCAGCGCGTAGACCTGGGCGCTGGAGGTGTTGAGCACCTCGGCGACGTCGGCGAGGGTGAGGAAGCGGGGCGTGCCGGACATGCGCCCATGGTCGCATCCCGGACCCCGGCGCGGCGGCCCCCACCCCAGCCTGTGGAGGACGGGGTTTCCGATCGGCCGTCGCTGAGCATGATGTCTCCCGTGTCCAGGGATCTCGGGGAACCGCCCGCCGCCACCCGCGCGGCCACGCCCGGCTGGCGTGACCCGCGCATGTGGGTCGGCATCGTCATCGTGGCCGCCTCGGTCGTCGCCGGGTCGAGGTTGATGGCCGCCGCCGACGACAGCGTGCAGGTCTGGTCGGCCGCCTCCGACATGGGTGCGGGCGACCGCCTGCGGGCCGACGACCTCGTCGCCACGCGGGTCCGGTTCGTCGACGACGCCGACCTCGCGGGCTACTTCACCGTCGACGAGGAGCTGCCCGCCGACCTCGAGCTGACCCGGGGCGTGGGCGCCGGCGAGCTCCTGCCGCGCGCGGCCGTCGGCACGGCCGGGGAGAGCGACTCCGTGGAGCTGCCGGTCGCGGTCGACGCCGAGCAGGTGCCCGGGTCGGTCGACGCGGGCTCCGTGGTCGACGTGTGGTTGGTCCCCGCCGCGTCCCGGGCCAGGCACGCCAACGATGGACCCGCGCTGTCCGGCGTCACCGTCGTCGACGCCCCGCCCGTCGACGAGGGCTTCAGCACGACCGGCAAGCGCCAGCTGGTGCTGGCCGTCGCGCAGGAGGACGCCGCGGCGTTCTTCGCGCTGCTCGGCTCGCTGGAGGACCCCGTCGTCACCGTCGTACGACGGAGCTGACCCGTGCCCGTCGTCGTGCTCGTCGTCGCGGCCGGTGCCGCCTGGGAGTCCCCGGCCCTGCGGCTGCTGGGGGAGAGCCCCGGCATCGTGGTGCTCAAGCGCTGCGTCGACGTCGCCGACCTGCTCGCGGCCGCGACCGCGGGCCAGGCCGACGTCGCCGTGCTGGGCCTGGACGCTCCCGGCCTCGACCTGGCCGCCACCGACCACCTCCGCAAGCACGGCGTCCGGCCCGTCGCGATCGTGCCGGCCGGGGTGGACGACGCCGGCCGCCTGCGCGCCTCCCGGATCGGCATCCCCTGGCTGGTCGCCGAGGACCGGCTCGACGCGCTGCCCGAGGCCGTGACCGCGGTGCCCGAGGACCCCGACGGGACCCGGGCCCGCCCCGACGGGCCGGCCGTCCCGCTGCCCGACCCCGGCGATGCCGTGCCGTCCGAGGGCCGTGTGCTGGCCGTCTGGGGTCCCGCCGGTGCGCCGGGACGGACGACCCTCGCCACGGCGATCGCGTCCGAGCTCGGCCGGCGGCGGCTGCGCACCGTGCTGGTCGACGCCGATCCCTGGGGCGGCTCCGTCGCGCAGGCGCTCGGCATCCTCGACGAGGTCTCCGGTCTGCTCTCGGCCGCCCGGCTCGCCACGGCGGGTCAGCTGGCGGAGCGGTTCGCCTCCGTCCAGCGCGGGCTCGACGCCCACCTGAGCGTGGTCACCGGCCTGCCCCGTCCCGACCGCTGGGTCGAGGTCCGGGCCGGCGCGGTCGAGCACCTCCTCGAGGTGGCCCGCGACCACGGCCAGGTCGTCGTGGACACCGGCTTCAGCCTCGAGGACGACCCGGCCTCGGAGTTCGGCTCCCGCCCGGGCCGCAACCAGATGACGCTGGGTGCGCTGGCCGTCGCGGACGAGGTGCTGGTCGTCGGCAACGCCGACCCGGTCGGGCTCTCTCGTCTGGCCCGCGGCCTCGTCGAGCTCCGCGAGCTGACCGACGCGACACCCCACGTCGTGGTCAACCGGATGCGGGCCAGCCTCGGCTGGTCGCAGAAGGACATCGCCGGGATGGTCTCCGGCTTCACCCGCTCGGCCGCCCTGCACTTCCTCCCGGAGGACCGCGCCACCGCCGACCGCGCGCTCGTCGCGGGCCGGACCCTCGCCGAGGTCGGTGACTCCCCACTGGCCCGCGCGGTCGCGGGCGTCGTCGACGCCGTGCTCGGGGTCCCGGCCGGAGCCGGGGCCGTCAGGCCGCGAACAGCAGGTAGAGCCCTCCGACGGTGAAGGCCACCATCGCCACCAGCAGCGGCAGCTGACCGGTCAGCTGGTGCCGCTTGGGCAGCACCCGCACGGCGCGGTCGTGGGCCGCGACGACGCCCAGCACGTGGCCCAGCACGACGGCCAGCACCTTCGTGGTGGCCAGGAACGTCGGGTGGTAGGACAGCCCGTAGTTGACGGTGAGGTCGGCGGTGCCGAGGTAGTTGCTGCCGTCGCTGAACGGGTCGCTCGCCTGGATCAGCGTCTGCTGGCCGACCTCGACGAGGTAGGTCAGGTAGTGCGCCACGACGTAGCCGACCACGATCGGCACCACCGAGTGGGCGAACCGGTTGGGCAGCTCGCGGTGCCGCAGGTCGTCGCCGATCCCGGTGAGCACGCAGCCGAGCGAGAAGACGAGCCCGACCCCCACGCAGAACACCAGCAGGGCCAGGTTGTTCAACAGGTACGTCGACTGGTCGGTCGACTGAACGAAGCGGACCCACGGCGAGGAGTCCTTGAACGAGTCGAAGGCCGTGCTGCCGAAGAGCACCGCCACGACCGCGACGAGGCCCGGCCGGACGACCACGGTGTCGAGGTTGGCCAGCGGGCTGCGCAGCACCAGCTGCTGCCCGCGCCGCCCGAAGACCGACATCTTCCCGACCAGCGAGGAGTAGACCTCGAAGGGGTCCGCCCGCTCGTAGAAGGTCGAGCCGAACAGTGCACCGCCGATGAGCATGACCGCCACGTAGACGGCGCTCCACAGCCGCACCGGGCCGAGCTCGGTGCTGAAGGGGTAGACCAGCTCCATCCACACGAAGGCGAAGAGGCCGACCGCGGCGGGCCAGTGGCCGAGCCGTTCGGGGTAGGTGAAGACGCCCTCGTCGGGGTCGCTGCCCGAGAGCCGGGCGAAGGCCAGGTTGATCGTGCGAACCGGGCTGATCGCCTTCCAGACCGGGCCGAGGAGGAAGGACGCCGGGACCAGCCCGACCCACCACCAGACGTAGTACATGCCGAAGAACGGGTTGGTGAGGAGGTCCTTGCCGAGGACGGCCGCCATCGCGGCGTAGAGGAAGACCACGAAGCCCAGCACCCGCAGGCCGACGCGCCAGGCGGCGGAGTCCACGACGGCCGACAGCCACGACGGCGCCGGACGGCCGCTCGTCGCCTCGTCGTAGCGCGGGTTGCGCCAGGCGACCGCGAGGACGGTGAACGAGACGGTGAGCGCGGCGACCGCGCCGGCGATGGCCAGCTCGGGCGAGACCGGCAGGTCCTTGGCCCCGCCGATGCCGTGGGCGAAGGTCAGCTTGTCCGCGTGGGAGGCGAACACCCCGGACGGCACGTCAGCGGATCTCGAGCTGGACGATCGTCTTCTCCAGCGAGTGCGACTCGATGTCGACGATGCCGGGCTTGTCGAGGTTCTTCACGGTCAGGGTGGTGGTGCCGGCGCCGTACTCGAACTCCTGCTCCGGCGTCGAGTGCACGTGGATCTCGCCCGGCTTGTCGGCCTTGACGACCAGCTCGACCGTCTGGCCGTGGTCGATCACGATGCGGTCGCCGTTGGGCGTCACCGAGTCGCCGTTGATGGTGACCTCGATCGTCTTCGTCGGGGCGTCGCCCGACGAGGAGTCGCCCCCGCCGCAGGAGACGAGGACGGGCAGGGCGAGGAGGACCGCCACGGTGGCGAGGATCCGGCGCATCGGGTTCCTAACAGGGTCGGGACGTGCTCGACGGCACGCGGCTGCACGTGGGACTGGAGCCCGCTCGGGGCGTCACCTCTGCCAGAATCCCACGTTGAGCAAGCCGTCACGCCGGGGACCCCGGCGAGACGCCGACGCGCACCGAGGAAAGGGCTTCCAGATGACCGAGCGGCTCCGGCCGCGCGACCTGGCGTTGCTGGCGGCAGAGTCCGCCGCGACGCCGATGCACAACGCCACGGTCGAGATCTTCGACCCGGGCGACTCGGGCTTCGACCACGACCGGCTCGTGGAGCTGATCCGGGACCGCATCTCCTTCGTGCCGCGCTACCGCCAGCGGATCCAGTCGATCCCCGGACGACTGGCCAACCCGGTCTGGGTCGACGACGAGAACTTCGACCTCGGCTACCACGTACGCCGCTCCGCGCTGCCGCGCCCGGGCACCCTCGAGCAGCTGCTCGAGCTGGTCGGCCGGATCGTGTCGCGGCCCCTTGACCGGTCCCGGCCGCTGTGGGAGATGTACTTCGTCGAGGGCCTCGAGGGCGGCCAGGTCGCGCTGCTGTCGAAGTCCCACGAGGTCCTGGTCGACGGCGTCGACACCGTCGACCTCGGCCAGGTCCTGCTCGACGTCGGGGAGACCCCCAAGGAGCTCGGGGGCGACGAGTGGCGGCCCGGCCCGCGCGTCACCCAGGGCGGACTGCTCGCCGATGCCGTGCGCGACTCGCTGACCCAGCCGCGCACCGTCGCGGCCACGATCCGCAGCCGGACCGGTGCCGTGCTGCGCGGCACCGACGCCGCGGCGCAGCGGGCGAGCGGCGTGGTCAACGCCCTGACCGGCCGGCGCCCGTCGCGCCCCTACCCGGTGACCGGGCCGCTGTCGCTGCAGCGCCGCGTGGTCGCCGTCCGCACCGAGCTGGCCGACTACCGCACCGTCCGCAACGCCCACGGCGGCACGGTGAACGACGTCATCCTGGCCACCATCACCGGGGCGCTCCGCAGCTGGCTGATGACCCGCAGCGAGTCGATGCACGGCATGCGCCAGGTGCACGCCGTGGTGCCGATCTCGGTGATCGACCAGGAGCTCGAGGCAACGTCTCTCGGCAGCCAGATCGCCGCGCACTTCGTGGACCTGCCCATCGGGGAGTCCAGCCCGGTGGTCCGCCTCCACCAGGTGTCCTACTCCTTCCAGGCCCACAAGGACACCGGCCGCGCCGTCGCCGCCAACCGGCTCGCGGGCATCGCCGGCTTCGCGCCGACGACGTTCCACGCGATCGGGGCCAGGGTGGCGGCGGCCGAGCTGCGCCGCGGCTACCAGCTCAGCGTCACCAACGTGCCCGGCCCGCAGTCGCCGCTCTACGCCGCAGGCGCACGCATGGTCGCGACCTACCCCGTCCACCCGCTGCTGCCCGGGCACCCGCTGGCGATCGGGGTGACGTCGTACGACGGCGGCGTCTACTACGGACTCACCGCCGACCGGGACCTGCTGCCCGACGCGGAGCTCCTGGCGACCTGCCTGCGTGAGGCGCTGGACGAGCTGCTCGACACGGCGACCGGCGCACGCCCGCGGGTCCCGCGCGGCCGGAAGAAGAAGGCCCCCAGGAAGGCGACCCCGGCCCCATGAGCGTCCGCGTCTACGTGCCCCTGACCTCGACCTCGCTCGCGGCGCTGGTCGCCGACGGCCGTCTCGACGGGCCGCTGCGCGCGCACGCCGTCACCGACGCGCTGCGCGCCGAGTGGCCCGAGGGCGACGACGAGGGCTGGGAGTACGCCGCGCTGATGGCCGCCGGCGGCACCTCGGCCGGGCTGCGGGGGAGCGGTGACCTGCCGCGGCGTTTCGTGCTCGCCGCCGACGTGCCGTCGGTGGTGCCCGTGCCCGGCGACGACCCGACGCTGGTCGACGTCGCGGCGGACGTGCCGTGGAAGAACGTCGCCTCCGCCCACGTCGACACGAGCGACTGGGGACCGGAGGGTCCCGACGAGGACGCCGAGCTCGCGTGGTTCGCCACCCAGGAGATCCGCGACCTGCTGTAGCCCCTTTCCTCGACTCGGCGTTGCCCCCGTGAGGTCGCTATGGTCGCTGCCATGGACGCAATTTCTTTCCCCCCGGCTCCCACCAACGAGCCGAACCTGACCTACGCGCCGGGCAGCCCCGAACGGGACGCCCTCCTCGCGGAGATCGGCCGCCTCGAGGCCACCCAGCACGACCTGCACGCCTACATCGGTGGTGAGTTCCGCCCCGCCGGTGGCGAGGAGATCAAGGTCGTCCAGCCGCACGACCACCAGCACGTGCTCGGCGTGACCCGCAACAGCACCAAGGCCGACGCGCAGGCCGCCGTCGACGCCGCCCTCGACGCGGCGCCCGAGTGGCGCGCGATGCCCTTCGACGAGCGCTGCGCGATCCTGCTCAAGGCCGCCGACCTGCTGGCCGGCCCGTGGCGCCAGCGGATCAACGCCGCGACCGTGCTCGGCCAGTCCAAGACCGCCTTCCAGGCGGAGATCGACTCGGCGTGCGAGCTCATCGACTTCTGGCGCTTCAACGTCCACTACGCGAAGCAGATCCTCACCGACCAGCCGATCGCCAACAGCCCGGGCATCTGGAACCGCACCGACCACCGCCCGCTCGAGGGCTTCGTCTACGCGATCACGCCGTTCAACTTCACCGCGATCGCGGGCAACCTGCCGACCGCGCCGGCGCTGATGGGCAACACGGTCGTGTGGAAGCCGTCCCCGACCCAGCAGCTCGCCGCGTCGCTGACGATGGAGCTCCTCGTCGAGGCCGGCATGCCGCCGGGCGTCATCAACATGCTGCCCGGTGACGGCCTCGAGGTCTCGGACGTGGCGCTGACGCACCGCGACCTGTCCGGCATCCACTTCACGGGCTCGACCCCGACCTTCCAGCACCTGTGGCGCACGGTCGGGGAGAACATCACCGGCTACCGCTCCTACCCGCGGATCGTCGGCGAGACCGGCGGCAAGGACTTCATCGTCGCCCACCCCTCGGCCGACGTGCAGGTCCTCAAGACCGCGATGATCCGCGGCGCCTTCGAGTTCCAGGGCCAGAAGTGCTCGGCCGCGTCCCGCGCCTACGTCCCGCGCTCGCTGTGGACCCAGCTCAAGGACGAGCTCGTCGCCGAGGTCGAGGGCATCTCGATGGGCTCGCCCAAGGACCTGTCGAACTTCATGTCGGCCGTCATCGACGAGCGCGCCTTCGCCAAGCACCAGCGGGCCATCGCGCGCGCCCAGGCCACCGACGGCCTCGACGTCATCGCCGGCGGCCAGACCGACGACTCGGTGGGCTATTTCGTGCGCCCGACCGTCGTCGAGATCGCCGACCCGACCGACGAGATGTTCTCCACCGAGTACTTCGGCCCGATCCTGGCCGTCCACGTCTACGAGGACGGCGACTTCGAGAAGGTCGTGGCGCAGATGGAGTCCTTCGCGCCCTACGCGCTCACCGGCGCGATCATCGCCCAGGACCGCCGCGCCATCGCGTGGGCCCGCAAGGAGCTGCGCTTCGCCGCGGGCAACTTCTACATCAACGACAAGCCGACCGGTGCCGTCGTGGGGCAGCAGCCCTTCGGCGGTGGCCGCGCCTCGGGCACCAACGACAAGGCCGGCGCCGCGGTCAACCTGCTGCGCTGGACCAGCCCGCGGTCCATCAAGGAGACGTTCGTCCCGCCGACGGACTACCGCTACCCCTACATGGGCTGAGCGTTCCTGACGTACGACGAAGCCCCCGCCGGCTGTGCCGGTGGGGGCTTCGTTCTGCTCGTCGAGTCGGGGCAACTTCCTGAGGCTGACTGTGGCGCCCGCGCGCGTGGCGCCCCTGGACGGGGAACTGGGCTGCTGTGTGCGCAGCATCATCATTTCGGGGCGCCCGGTGATGATCCTGCGCACTCTCGCTGGCGGAATCGCCGGTTAACCGGTGGTTCCGACGTTCGCGGCTACGCGGCGCCCGCCAGCCGACCCCGTCTGGACGACGAAGCCCCCGCCGGCTGTGCCGGTGGGGGCTTCGTCGTGTCGTGCGAGCTCAGTCGAGGGTCGGGTAGTCCGTGTAGCCCTCGGCGCCGCCGCCGTAGAACGTGGCCGGGTTGGGCTCGTTCAGCTCGGCGCCGGTCTCCCAGCGACGCGGCAGGTCGGGGTTGGCCAGGAACAGCCGGCCCACGGCCACGGCGTCGCCGAGGTCGTCATCGAGGATCGCCTGGGCGTCCTCGCGCGTGGTGATGCTGCCGAAGCCGTCGTTGACGACGAAGACGCCGCCGAAGTCCTTGCGCAGCCGCTGCACCAGGTCCTGGCGCGGGTCGGCGAGCACGCTGAGGTAGGCCAGGCCGAGCGGCGCGATGGCCTCGACGAGGGCGCCGTACGTCGCCTCGACGTCGGCGGGGTCCTCCTCGGTGGCGCCCTGGATGTTGTGCGCGGGGGAGATCCGGATACCGACGCGGTCCGGGCCGATCGCCTCGGCGACCGCGCGGGTCACCTCGATGGCGAAGCGGGCACGGCCCTCGGGCGAGCCGCCGTACTGGTCGGTCCGCTCGTTGGAGCCGGGCGCGAGGAACTGGTGGATCAGGTAGCCGTTGGCGGCGTGCACCTCGACACCGTCGAGACCGGCCTCGACCGCGTTGCGCGCGGCCTGCACGAACTCCTCGACGACGCCGGCGATCTCGTCGGTCTCCAAGGCGCGGGGGACCGGGTGCGGCTTCGGTCCGGTGGGGGTGAACATCTCACCGGGTGCGGCGAGCGCGCTCGGGGCGATGCTGCCCAGGCCGCCGGTGTTGTCGGGGTGCGAGACGCGGCCGGCGTGCATCAGCTGGGCCACGATGCGCCCACCGCGGTCGTGCACGGCCTCGGCGACGCGGCTCCAGCCGGCGACCTGCTCGGCGGAGTGCAGGCCGGGAGTGTTGGGGTAGCCCTGGCCGACGGCGGAGGGCTGCGTGCCCTCGGTGACGATCAGGCCGGCGGTGGCGCGCTGGCCGTAGTACTCGACCGCGAGGTCGCCGGGCACGCCGCCCGCGTCGGCCCGGTTGCGGGTCAGGGGAGCCATGACGAGGCGGTTGCGCAGGCGCCAGGCGGGGGTCTGGAGGTCTTCGAACAGGTCAGCCATGCGGGTTCTCCTCGTGGGACGGGGGCAGTTCGTTGAACCTTGTAAGAACCTCCTGCGTCCCCCCGGCTGTTCCTGCTCGGGCGGTGAGGAAGCGCACAGGGCCCGGACCGAGTCGGTCCGGGCCCTGTGACGTGGGTGGTCAGGTCAGGCGGGGAGGCACTGGGTGCCGGCCTGGCCCTGTCCGTTGACGCTGATGTTGTAGGTGAAGCAGACGCTCGGGTCGGCCTGGGCCGGCGCGAGGCTGACCAGGGAGGCGGCAGCGGTGAGGACGACGAGGGCGGCGATGCGCTTCATGGTGGTGGACCTTCCGAGTCGTGACCCGGTCCGAATTGCCGGGTCCGATCGCCTGAACGAGCGACCGTGAGCGGCGTCACGCGGGCACCCGCGGCGGTCTGGACCGGGAGCCCGTCGGGCAGACTGGGGGCGCGATGAACGACCTCCTGATCACCCTCGTGACGGCCCTCCACATGGGCGCGCTGCACCCGCACGAGAAGGCGTTGACCCTCGCCCTCGCGTTCGGTCCCTTCGTGGTGCTCGGGGCTGTGGTCGCCGTACGTCGCAGGCAGGATGCGCGCGAGGCGGGCGAGCAGGAGGCCCGGGCGGAGGGTCAGCGCGACAGGTAGTCGTTCCCGACCTTGTTCTCGGCCCTGAGCGCCTTGAGCAGCAGGTCGGAGATCAGGCCCTCGATCTTGCCGCCCACGAGCGGGATGTTGACCTTGATGTCCAGGCTCACCGTCTCGGTCGTGCGCCCGCCCGACTCGCGCAGCGTGGCGGTGCCGCTCATCTCGCCGGGCTTGCCCGGGATCGTCACGTGGATCCGCGCCTCGTCGCCGGCCCAGCTCTCGCTCTGGACGATGTTGATCTCGTCGCCGACGAACTTCTTCGCGAACGACGGGATGCCCTGGGCGGCCTGGACCTGGTCGATGACGACCTCGGTGCCGGCGCCGTTGGGGTGCACGGTGACGTTCGACCGGACCACGCCCTGGTAGGCGCAGACCTCCTCGCGGAAGGCGGGGTCGACCAGCATCGCGGCCACGTCGGCCAGCGGGGCGTCGTAGGTCAGGTCGTGGGTCAGTCGCTTGGTCATCGGTTCCCCTTCAGCCACTCGATGCCGACGCCGTGCTCGGCGTCCATGCCCGCCCGCACCTTGTCGGCGAGCAGCTTCTCGAGCTTGCCGCCGATCAGGGGGACCTTGATCTTGACGTCGAGCTCCACGATCTCGACGGTGCCGCTGCCCTCGGGGCGCAGCGTGATGGTGCCGGCGATCTCCGACGGCTTGCCCGGCGCGTCGATCCGCAGCGTCCCGCCGGTGGAGTCTGCCCAGACCTCGTGCTGGATCGCCCGGGTCGACGAGCCGGCGAACTTCTGTGCGAACGACGGCAGGTCGTCGGTGTTCTGGAGCTGGTCGACGGTCATCGTGAAGCCGGCGCCGGAGCGCTCGACGGTGGCCTCGGCGGAGATGACGTCCTGGGCGGCGCAGGCGGCCTCGCGGAACGCCGGGTCGGCCAGCATCGCGAAGACCTGGTCCGGACTGGCGTCGTAGGACAGCTCGTGTCGGAACTTCATGGCGCTCATCATGGCGGAGGGGTGGGCGGCGGGGGAGCCCCGGGCACAGATCGGTGCAGCGATACGGTCCAGTCATGAGCGAGACCTTCGTGTCCTTCGGTGAGCAGGGTGCCCAGCTGACCTACGGCAGCTACCTGCGGCTGCCCCAGCTGCTCGACTCCCAGCACCTCGAGTCCGACCCGCCGGCCCACGACGAGCTGCTGTTCATCACCATCCACCAGGTCTACGAGCTCTGGTTCAAGCAGCTCCTCCACGAGGTCCAGGCCGCGCGCGACGCGATGACCGAGGGCCGCCTGTGGTGGGCCCAGCACCTGCTCGCCCGCGTGCACGTGATCGAGCGCGTCCTGGTCCAGCAGGTCGACGTCCTGGAGACGATGACCCCGCAGGACTTCCTGGAGTTCCGCCAGCGGCTCGCGCCGGCCAGCGGCTTCCAGTCGGTGCAGTTCCGCGAGCTGGAGTTCCTCAGCGGCGCCAAGGACCCGTCGTACGTCGAGCGCTTCCGGGGCCTGACCGCCGAGGAGCAGGACCGCCTCGGTGCCCGCCTCGACGAGCCGACCCTCTGGGACGCCTTCGTCGACGTGCTCCGCTCCGCCGGCCTCGACGCCGACAGCGACGAGGGCATCTCGGCGTCCCTGCGGACCGTCGCCCACGACCGCTCCCAGTACGCCGCCGTGTGGGCGCTCGGCGAGGCCCTCCTGCAGCACGACGAGCTCGCCGCGAGCTGGCGCGCGCGCCACGTGGTGATGGTCGAGCGGATGATCGGCGCCAAGTCCGGCACCGGCGGGTCCAGCGGCGCGGGCTACCTGCGCTCGCGGCTCCCGATGCAGTACTACCCCCTGCTGTGGGAGCTCCGCTCGGAGCTCTGATCCGGCTTCTGGGCGATGGCCCACCAGTCACAGGGGCCCCATGTTGTGGAGGTCACCCCGGAGTCCTAGGGTCGTGGTGTGTCAACGACGACGCTGGATTCCGAGAAGTCCGATCTCCTCGCCAAGGCCACCGACCTGGCCATGGCTCGCAAGGGCGCGGGAGGCCCTCCGCACGATGCGGTCGGGGCCCTGATCAAGGCCTACTACCGGCACGTGGCGCCCGAGGACCTCGTGGACCGCGCCGACGTCGACATCTACGGCGCCCTGGCCTCGCACTACAAGCTCGCGGCCAACCGGCCGCAGGGCACGGCCTCGGTCCGCGCGTTCACGCCGAGCCTGGCCGAGCACGGCTGGTCCGCGGGCGGGCACTCCGTCGTGGAGGTCGTCACCGACGACATGCCCTTCCTCGTGGACTCCCTGACCATGGAGCTCTCGCGCCAGCTGCGTGACGTGCACGTGGTCATCCACCCGCACTTCGACGTCGTCCGCGACATCACCGGCACCCTGCAGAGCGTCCACCCCGTCGCCGACGGCTCGCTGGAGCCCGAGGGGGGCGCGGTCCGCGAGTCGTGGATGCACGTCGAGATCCACCGGATCCGCGAGGGCGACCGCGCCGACGACCCGGCCGAGATCGAGGAGGCCGTGCAGCGGGTGCTGCGCGACGTCCGCGAGTCGGTCGAGGACTGGGACAAGATGCACGCCCAGGTCCTCGCGATCGTCGACGAGCTCGAGACGTCCCCGCCGCCGCTCGACGCCGACGAGATCCGCCAGGGCCGCGAGCTGCTGACCTGGCTGGCCGAGAACCACTTCACCTTCCTCGGCTACCGCGAGTACAAGCTCGAGCGCGACGGCGACGACGAGCTGCTCCGGGCCGTGCCCGGCACCGGCTTCGGCATCCTGCGCTCCGACCAGGACATGTCGGCCTCCTTCGGCAAGCTGCCCGCGATGGTCAAGGCCAAGGCCCGCGAGAAGACCCTGCTCGTGCTCGCCAAGGCCAACTCGCGGGCGACAGTCCACCGGCCGGCGTACCTCGACTACGTCGGGGTCAAGAAGTTCGAGAACGGCGAGGTCGTCGGCGAGCGCCGCTTCCTCGGGCTCTTCTCCAGCGCCGCCTACACCGAGTCGCTGATGCGCATCCCGCTGCTGCGCGAGAAGGCCACGGCCGTGCTCAAGCGCAGCGGCTACGACCCGCGCAGCCACGCCGGCAAGGCCCTCATGGACACCCTCGAGACCTACCCGCGCGACGAGCTGTTCCACACGCCCGTCGACGAGCTGGCGCCGATGGCCGAGGCCGCCATGCACGCCCGCGAGCGCCGCCAGGTCCGGATGTTCATCCGCCGCGACACCTACGGCCGCTACGTCTCGGTCCTCGTCTACCTCCCGCGGGACCGCTACAACACCAGCGTCCGCGAGCGCTTCTCCGAGATCCTCAAGGAGCGGTTGTCCGGCGAGTCGGTCGAGTTCAACGTCAGCGTCAACGAGTCGACGACCGCGCGCGTCCACTTCGTCGTGCACCCGCCCAAGGGCGTGCTGCTGCCCGAGGTCGACACCGCCGACCTCGAGCGCAGGCTGACCGATGCGTCCCGCTCGTGGCGCGACGACTTCATGACCGCCGTCATCGCCGAGTACGGCGAGGAGGTCGGCGCCCGGCTGGGGCGTCGCTACCTCGACTCGTTCCCGGAGGCCTACAAGGAGGACTACGCGCCGCGGACCGGCTCGGTCGACCTGGGCCGCCTCGAGGCGATCCGGGCCGAGGACGCCGACGGCGGCGGGATCGACCTGTCCCTCTACGAGCAGGTGGACGCGGGCCGCGGCGAGGCCCGGCTCAAGGTGTTCCGCCGGGGCCCGGCTCTGTCCCTCTCGCAGATCCTGCCGATGCTCTCCTCGATGGGCGTCGAGGTGGTCGACGAGCGTCCCTACGAGCTCGACGGCCTCGACCAGCCGACCTACATCTACGAGTTCGGGCTGCGCTACGGCCACGCGATGCCGGCCCACGCGCGCGAGCTGTTCCAGGACGCGCTGCGCGCCGTGTGGGACGGCTACAACGAGATCGACGGCTTCAACGCGCTCGTCCTCGGGGCCGGGCTGACCTGGCGCCAGGCGACGGTGCTGCGCGCCTACGCGAAGTACATGAAGCAGGGCAACTCGCCCTTCGCCCTCGACTACATCGAGGACGCGCTGCGCAACAACGTCGACATCACGCGGATGCTGGTGCAGCTCTTCGAGGCCCGGTTCACCCCGGGCGTCAACGGGCTGGCCGCCGACGCCGAGGCGCGGGTGGCCAAGGTGGCCGAGATCGAGGAGCGGATCGGCCGCGCCCTCGATGACGTCGCGAGCCTGGACCACGACCGGATCCTGCGGTCCTACCTGACCCACATCAAGGCGACGCTGCGCACCAACTTCTTCCAGCCGCCGGCCGACGGGGTCGGCGTCCGTCCCTACATGTCCTTCAAGCTCGAGCCGTCCGCGATCCCGGACCTGCCCGAGCCGCGCCCGCGCTACGAGATCTTCGTCTACAGCCCGCGCGTCGAGGGCGTGCACCTGCGCTTCGGCGCGGTCGCCCGCGGTGGCCTGCGCTGGTCCGACCGCCGCGACGACTTCCGCACCGAGGTGCTGGGCCTGGTCAAGGCGCAGATGGTCAAGAACACCGTGATCGTGCCGGTCGGCGCCAAGGGCGGGTTCTTCTGCAAGCAGCTGCCCGACCCGAGCGACCGGGACGCGTGGCTCGCCGAGGGCATCGCCTGCTACCAGACCTTCATCTCCGGCCTGCTCGACATCACCGACAACCTCGTCGACGGCGTCACGGTGCCGCCACGGTCCGTCGTACGCCACGACGGGGACGACTCCTACCTCGTCGTCGCCGCCGACAAGGGCACCGCGACGTTCTCCGACATCGCCAACGGCGTCTCGAACGACTACGGCTTCTGGCTGGGCGACGCCTTCGCCTCCGGCGGCTCCGTCGGCTACGACCACAAGGCCATGGGCATCACCGCCCGCGGCGCGTGGGTCTCGGTCCAGCGGCACTTCCGCGAGCGCGGGATCGACTGCCAGACCGAGGACTTCACCGCCGTCGGCATCGGCGACATGTCCGGTGACGTCTTCGGCAACGGGCTGCTGTGCTCGGAGCACACCCGCCTCGTCGCGGCCTTCGACCACCGCGACATCTTCCTGGACCCGACGCCCGACGCCGCGGCGTCGTACGCCGAGCGTCGCCGGCTCTTCGACCTCCCGCGCTCCTCGTGGCAGGACTACGACAAGGCGCTGATCTCCGAGGGCGGCGGCGTCTTCCCGCGGTCGCTGAAGTCGATCCCGATCGCCGCCTCGGTCCGCAAGGCGCTCGGCCTCGACGACGGCGTGACCGCGATGACGCCCGCCGAGCTGATGAAGGCGATCCTGCAGGCGCCGGTCGACCTGCTCTGGAACGGCGGCATCGGCACCTACGTCAAGGCCGCCGACGAGACCCACGGCGACGCCGGCGACAAGGCCAACGACGCCATCCGGATCAACGGCCGCGACCTGCGGGCCAAGTGCGTCGGCGAGGGTGGCAACCTCGGGTTCACCCAGCTGGGCCGGATCGAGTACGCCCAGCGCGGTGGCCGGATGAACACCGACTTCATCGACAACTCCGCCGGGGTGGACACCTCCGACCACGAGGTCAACATCAAGATCCTGCTCGACCGCGTGGTCAAGGACGGCGACCTCACCGAGAAGCAGCGCAACAAGCTGCTCGCCCAGATGACCGACGAGGTCGGCCACCTGGTGCTGCGCGACAACTACGAGCAGAACCTCGCGCTCGCCAACGCCGACGCGCACGCGCCGTCGCTGCTGCACGTGCACGAGGACTGGATGAAGCGGCTCGAGGGCGACGGCGTCCTCAACCGCGACCTCGAGGGGCTGCCCAGCTCGCGGCAGGTCAAGCGGCGCCTCGAGCGCGGTGACGGCCTCACCCTGCCCGAGCTCTCGGTGCTGCTCGCGTGGACCAAGATCGTGCTCGCCGAGGAGCTGCTGGCCTCCGACCTGCCCGACGACCCCTACCTCGACATCGACCTGCGGAACTACTTCCCGCAGGCCATGCGCGAGGGCTTCGAGAGCCAGATCGCCGACCACCCGCTGCGTCGCGAGATCATCGTGACCCAGGTCGTCAACGACCTGGTCAACGGCGCCGGCATGACCTACTGGCCGCGGCTGGCGGGGGAGACCGGCTCGACCGCGGCCGAGCTCACCCGGGCCAACTTCGTGGCGCGCGAGATCTTCGCGTCGCTGCCGCTGCGCGACGAGCTGAAGAGCTACGACAACGTGCTCTCGGCCGGCGTGCAGACCCACATGCGGGTCGAGATGCGCACCCTCGTCGAGCGGGCCTCGCGCTGGCTGGTCTCCAACCGGCGGCCGCCGCTGGACAGCCAGGGCCTCGTGGACTTCTTCGCCGCGGACGTCCAGCGGGTCATGGCCGAGCTGCCCGACCTGATGACCGGCCGCGAGCTGACGGCCTTCCACGAGCGCCGCGACGACCTGGTCGCCAAGGCGGTCCCCGAGGAGCTCGCCACGCGCGTCGCGGTCCTGCCGCCGGCGTACACGCTGATGGGCATCATCGACATCGCCCGGCGCGAGGGCTTCGACCCGATCGAGGTCACCCGCCTGCACTTCGCCCTCGGCGAGCGGCTCGGCCTGCCCGCGCTGGTCAACCGGATCCTGGCGCTCCCGCGCGAGGACCGCTGGCAGACGATGGCACGTGCGGCGCTGCGCGACGACCTGCACGGCGTGCACACGCAGCTGACCGCGCAGGTGCTGTCGGCGACCTCGCCGGACGACTCCGCCACCGCGCGGATCGCTGCGTGGGAGGACGCCGACACAGTCGTCGTCACCCGGGCCGCCTCCACGCTCGAGGAGATCTGCAAGGACGACTCCGCCGACCTGGCCCGGATGTCGGTGGGGCTGCGCGTCGTGCGCGGGTTGCTGGCGACCGGCTGAGCGAGAGGGCACTTCGTGCGGCTCTCCGGGGGGCGAGAGGGCACTTCGTGCGGCTCTCCGGGGGCCGAGAGGGCACTTCGTGCGGCTCTCCGCGGGCCGAGAGGGCACTTCGTGCGACTCGGGCGGTGGTGACTGTGGCGCCCGCGCGCGTGGCCGACCGTCTCCCGGCGTCAAGGACCCTCGCTTCGCTCGGTCCGCTGCGCGGCGGCTTCGCCGTCCTTGACTCCGGGACCCTGACGGTCGGCTGAGCGGCGCGCTTGTCGGCACGGCTTCGCCGCGCCGCCCGCATGCGCGGGCGCCCTGGAGTCGTGGGTGGAGCGGTGAGCTGTGAACCGTTTCCCTGTCCGGTTCGGTTCATGGCTCACCGCCGGGTCGACCGGGCGGTGGCTGGTGAACCGTTTCCAGGTCGGGTTTGGTTCATGGCTCACCGCTGGGGCCGTTCGGGGGTGCGCCTGGGGCGGGGCGGCGGACCGAGCGCAGCGAGGGCTGTCCGCCCCGACCGCCGCCTGCAGCCGATCGCGCGAGGCTCGGCGTCAAGGACGCCGAAGGCGCCGCGAAGCGGGCGAAGCTCCTTGACGGCGAGACGCGATCGGCTACGCGGCGCACCCGTCCTGCCCGCGACACCGCCGCCGTGCCCTCCATGACACGTAAGCACCGCAACGTCGAAAACCTGTTACGGATTGTCGGCGGCCCGTCATAGGGTTGATGACAATGTCAACCAATCCTCTCTCGGACCCGCCCGCCGGCGTGCACTCGCTCTGGCGGCTCCGGGGCTACCTGCGTCCCCATGCCGTCGCGCTCTCGATCATGGCCGCGGCCTCGGTCGCGGGGGTCGGGCTCACCATCGCCATCCCGCTGGTGACCAAGGCACTCATCGACGGTCCCATCACCGACCGCGAGATCGGGCCGGTGCTGCCGCTGGGCCTGCTCGCGCTGGCGCTCGGCATCGTCGAGGCGCTGCTGATCTGGATCCGGCGCTGGGTCCAGTCCAGCGCGGTGCTGGGGCTCGAGACCGCGATGCGGCACGACCTCTACGCGCGGCTCCAGGAGCTGCCGATGGAGTTCCACTCCCGGTGGCAGTCCGGGCAGCTGCTCTCGCGCGCGACCACCGACCTGTCGGCGATCCGGCGGTTCAGCGGCTTCGGGCTGCTGTTCCTGGTGATCAACATCCTCCAGGTCACGGTGGTGACCGGGGTGCTGCTCAACATGTACTGGCCGCTCGGGCTGGTGGTGGCCGCGACGTCCGCGCCGATCGTGTGGCTGAGCATGCGCTTCGAGAAGGCCTACGTCGTCATCTCGCGCCGCGTGCAGGACGAGCAGGGCGACCTCGCCACCCGCGCCGAGGAGGGCGCGGTCGGCATCCGCGTCATCAAGTCCTTCGGCCGCAGCGACCACGTCTCCCAGCAGTACGAGTCGGCCGCCCGCACGCTGCACGGCACGAGCATGGACAAGGTCCGGCTGGCTGCGAAGTTCTGGACCTTCCTCGAGGTGATCCCCAACTTCGCCGTCGTGGTGGTGCTGCTGCTCGGCGCGATCGGGGTCGGCAAGGGCTACCTCACGCCGGGTGAGCTGGTCGCCTTCATCACCCTGATGCTCAGCCTGGTCTGGCCGGTCTCCTCCCTCGGCGTCATCCTCGCGATGGCCCAGGAGGCGATGACCGCCGCCGCACGCATCCTCGAGATCTTCGACACCGAGCCGACGATCGTGTCCGGCACCGCCGTGGTGGTCCGGCCGCGGGGACACCTGCGGTTCGAACACGTCGACTTCGCCTTCCCCGACGCGCCCGACGAGCTGGTGCTGCGCGACGTCAACCTCGACCTGGCTCCCGGCGAGACCGTCGCGCTGGTGGGGGCGACCGGCTCCGGCAAGACCGTCCTGACGGCGTTGGTGCCGCGGCTGTACGACGTCACCGGCGGCCGGGTCACGATCGACGGGATCGACGTGCGCGACCTCCAGCTGCCGCACCTGCGCCAGCTGGTCGCGACCGCGTTCGAGGAGCCCACGCTGTTCTCGATGAGCGCCCGGGAGAACCTCACCCTCGGCCGTGCCGACGCCACCGAGGAGGAGATCGAGTCCGCCCTGGCCGTCAGCCAGGCCGGCTTCGTCCACGACCTGCCGTGGGGCCTGGACACCCGCATCGGCGAGCAGGGCATGGCCCTGTCCGGCGGCCAGCGCCAGCGGCTCGCCCTGGCCCGCGCCGTGCTCGCCCAGCCCCAGGTGCTCGTCCTCGACGACACCCTGTCGGCGCTCGACGTGCACACCGAGCGGCTCGTCGAGGAGGCTCTCGGCCGCGTCCTGGCCGACACGACCGGCCTGATCGTCGCCCACCGGGCGTCGACGGTGCTGCTCGCCGACCGCGTCGCGCTGCTCCAGGACGGCACGATCACCCACGTCGGGGACCACCGCGAGCTGCTGGACACCGTGCCGGCCTACCGCGAGCTGCTCTCCGCCGAGTCCGAGGCGGTGTCGGCATGACGCAGGTGCAGGACCAGCAGCAGGACCAGAAGCCCCAGGAGTGGCGCGGGGTGGCGGCCGACGACATCACCGAGGAGCTGACCCAGGAGACGACGGTCCGGCTCGCCGGCCGGTCGCGGCGGCTGCTGCGCGACATGCTCGCGCCCTACAAGCGCGCGATCCAGCTGCTCGTGGTCATCGTCGTGGTCGAGAACGCCGCGCGCCTCTCGATCCCCTACCTCGTCAAGGAGGGCATCGACACCGGCATCGGGCCGATCCGGGCGACCGGGGACACCGGGCCGCTGCTCGTCATCGTCGGCATCATGCTGGTGGCGACGCTGACCCAGGCGGTCGCCCGCAACCTCTTCCTCGTGCGGTCGGGCCAGATCGGCCAGGACATCCTCTTCGAGATCCGGCGGCGGGTGTTCCGCCAGTTCCAGGCGCTGAGCCCCGCCTTCCACGACAGCTACACCTCGGGCCGGGTGATCTCGCGGCAGACCTCCGACGTCGACGCGATCTACGAGATGCTCGAGACCGGGTTCGACGGCCTCGTCACGGCCGCGCTGACCCTGGTCGGCACCGCCGGGCTGCTCCTCTTCCTCGACGTCCGGCTCGGCCTGGTCGCGCTGGTGTGCGGCCCGTTCCTGGCCTGGCTGACCAACTGGTTCCGCAAGGAGTCCGCGCGCAGCTACCGCGTCACCCGCGAGAAGGTCGCGCTGGTGATCGTGCACTTCGTGGAGTCGATGGGCGGCATCCGCGCGGTGCAGGCCTTCCGTCGCGAGGGTCGCAACCAGGAGATCTTCGACGACGTCAACGACCAGTACCGCCTCGCCAACCTCGACGCCTTCCGGCTCGTCGCGTGGTTCATGCCGGGCATCAAGCTGATCGGCAACGTCACGATCGGCGTCGTGCTCCTCTACGGCGCCTTCCGGGCCTACCACGGCGAGGTCACCGTCGGCGTGCTCGCGGCGTTCCTGCTCTACCTGCGCCAGTTCTTCGAGCCGATGATGGAGATCTCGCAGTTCTACAACACCTTCCAGTCCGCCTCGGCCGCCCTGGAGAAGCTCTCCGGCGTGCTCGAGGAGGAGCCCGGGGTGCCCGAGCCCACGGACCCGGTCCCGCTCGAGGGGGCGCGCGGCGAGGTGCGCTTCGACCACGTGTCGTTCTCCTACGTCGACGACATCCCCGTCCTGCCCGACCTCGACCTGACGGTGCCCGCGGGACAGACGCTGGCCCTGGTCGGCACGACCGGCGCGGGCAAGACCACGCTGGCCAAGCTGGCGACCCGGTTCTACGACCCGGTCCGTGGCCGCGTGCTGCTGGACGGGATCGACGTACGCCACCTGGCCTCGGACACCCTGCGCGACGCGGTCGTGATGGTCACCCAGGAGAACTACCTCTTCTCCGGCACCGTGGCCGACAACATCCGCTTCGGCCGCCCCGACGCCACGATGGAGCAGGTGGAGGAGGCCGCGCGCGCGATCGGTGCCCACGACTTCATCGCCGCGCTCCCGCACGGCTACGACACCGACGTCGCCAACCGCGGCGGCCGGCTGTCCGCCGGCCAGCGCCAGCTCGTCGCCTTCGCGCGGGCGTTCCTCGCCGACCCGGCCGTCCTCATCCTCGACGAGGCCACCTCCTCGCTCGACGTGCCCTCCGAGCGGCTGGTTCAGCACGCGCTACGCACCGTCCTGGCCGGCCGGACCGCCGTGATCATCGCCCACCGGCTCTCCACCGTCGAGATCGCGGATCGGGTGCTCGTCATGGAGCACGGCCGGATCGTCGAGGACGGCACGCCGGCCGATCTCATCGCCGGCGGCGAGGGCCGCTTCTCGGACTTGCACCAGGCCTGGCTCGACTCGCTCGCGTGATCGCTACGCTGCCCGAGTGACCGACCTGTCCCGCACCAGCGCCGCCGAGACCGCCCGCCTCACCGCCTCCGGTGACCTGACCGCCCGGGTGGTGGTCGAGGAGGCGTTGGCCCGGATCACCGAACGCGACCCGGCGCTCAACGCGTTCTCGGTCGTGCTGGGTGAGCAGGCGCGCGCCGAGGCGACCGAGCGCGACGCGGCCGTGGCGGGCGGCGCGACGCCCGGCCCGCTGCACGGCGTACCGATCGCCATCAAGGAGGAGATCGACGTCGCCGGCACGGTGACGACGTTCGGAGGCGAGGCCAACACGACGCCGGCGTCCGCCGACGCCGAGCTCGTACGACGCCTCCGCGCCGCCGGTGCCGTGATCGTCGGCAAGACCACGATGCCGGAGTTCGGGGCGTTCCCCTACACCGAGTCCGCGTCGCGCGGCATCACCCGCAACCCGTGGGACCGCACCCGCACGCCCGGCGGCTCCAGCGGCGGCACGGCGGCTGCGGTCTCGGCCGGTCTGGTCCCGGTCGCGATCGGCGGCGACGGGGGCGGCTCGATCCGGATCCCCAGCGCCTGCTGCGGCCTGTTCGGCCTCAAGCCCCAGCGCGGCCGCGTCACCACCGCACCCCAGCCGCACCTGTGGTGGGCGCTCGGCACCGCCGGCCCGCTGACCCGCACGGTCCTCGACAGCGCGATCGTCTACGACGCCATCCGGGGCAACGTCCCGACCGACCTCTACCGGGCCGGGGGAGACGAGCCGTTCGTGGCGGCCGCGCAGCGCGGGCCCGGCCGGCTGCGGATCGGCTGGACGACCAAGCCCGTCACGCTCGGCGTGAAGCCCGACCCGCTCCACGTCCAGGCGGTCGCGGACATGGCGCGACTGCTGGCCGACGCGGGCCACGACGTCCGCGAGGTCGACCCGCGTTATCCCGACCCGACAGCCGCGTTCGTGCCGCAGTTCTTCGCCGGCATCCGCACCGAGGCCGACGCGGTGGAGCACTACGAGCGGCTCGAGCGCCGCACCCGCGAGACCTACCGGCTCGGCACGTGGGTCCGCCAGGGCGTCATCGACTGGGCGCTGAAGGAGACCGAGAAGGTCTCGGCCAAGGCCAACCGGGTCTTCGAGGACATCGACGTCCTGCTCACCCCGACGATCGCGCACCGCCCGCCGGTGGTCGGCCGCCTGGACGGCGTCGGCACGGTCCTGGCCTCGCTCCGTGCGATGCCCGCGATCGCCTACGCCGCGCTCTGGAACGTCGCCGGCAACCCGGCCGCGGCCGTCCCGTGCGGCACCGGCCCCGACGGCCTCCCGCTGAGCGTCCAGCTCGTCGGCCGCACGGACGACGAGGCCACCCTGTTCAGCCTGGCCGCCCAGATCGAGCAGGCCCGACCCTGGCCGCTCGTGGCCGGCGACGAGGCGTGACCCGCTACCGCCTCGCCGGCCGCCGACGGCCGGTGGAGCTGGCCGGCCGGACGGTCCTCGTGACCGGCGCGTCGTCGGGCATCGGTGCGGCGACGGCCCGCCGGGTCTCGGCCGCTGGCGCGACCACGATCCTGGTCGCCCGTCGTGCCGACCAGCTCGAGGCCGCGGCCGCCGGGCTCGAGCACGCGCACGTCCACCCGGCCGACCTCACCGACGCCGACGCGGTCGCCGACCTGGTCGCGCGGGTGACCGCCGACCACGGGGGCGTCGACTTCCTGGTCAACAACGCCGGCCGCTCGATCCGGCGCTCGCTCGCCCTCTCGACCGACCGCTTCCACGACGTGGAACGGACGATGGCGATCAACTTCTTCGCACCCGTGCGGCTCACCCTGGCGCTGCTCCCGGGGATGCGGGAGCGGGGCTTCGGCCACGTCGTCAACGTGCTCTCGTGGGGCGTCCAGCTGCGCGCGCCGAAGTTCTCGGCCTACCTCGCCTCCAAGTCCGCGCTCGACACGTGGTCCCGGGTCGCGGCCCGGGAGACGCTGGCCGACGGGGTCACCTTCACCAACATGCGTCTCGGCGCGGTCCGCACCCCGATGCTGGTGCCGACCGGCGGCGCCGAGGACCGCCGTCAGCTCGACGTCGACGAGGCAGCCGCCCTGGTCGAGCGGGCCCTCCGGGAGCGGCCGGTCACGGTCAACCACCCGCTCGGCACGCCCGGCGAGCTCCTCACGGTGCTCGCGCCGCGGCTGAGCGACGCCGGGATGAACCGGCTGCACCGGCGTACGCCGGACACCGCCGCGGCCCGCGGCACGCGTTAGTCCTTCGTCGGCCCCATCAGCAGGAACAGCACGCCGGCCGGGTCCTGCAGCATGCCCAGACGGCCGTACGGCGTGTCGTCGACCGGCTGGAGCAGCGTCGCGCCGAGCTCCACGGCCTGGGCGGTGGTCGCGTCGGTGTCCTCGACCTGGATGTAGAACTGCCAGCGCGAGGGCTGGTCGCCCAGGAACGTCGTCCCGTCCATGATCCCGGCCCGGGCGTTCTCGTCCTGGCCCAGCGTGGTGTAGCGGAACTCCGGCACGTCGCTCATCGTGTGGGTGTCCCACCCGAACACGTCGCGGTAGAACGGCACGACCGCGTCGTACTGCTTGCTCAGCGTCTCGAACCACGCCGGTGCGCCGACCTCGTTGCGGGTGATGAAGCCGGGGAACGTGCCGGGCTGCCAGCCGCCGATCAGGGCGCCGGCCGGGTCCAGGAGCACCACCATGTGGCCGAGGTCGCCCACCGGCATCGGCTCGGCCACGACGGTGCCGCCGGCCGCGCGCGCCTTGTCGGCGGTCGAAGAGACGTCGTCGCTGGCGAGGTAGACCGACCAGGCGCTCGGGCTGCCGGCGCTGCCGTCGTTGGCCATCAGGCCCGCGATCGGCTGGTCGCCGCGCAGGAACATGCGGTAGCCGCCGAACTCCTCCTGGGCCGGAGTCGCGGTCCAGCCGAAGAGGGCGCCGTAGAAGTCTGCTGCGGCGTCGGAGTCGGGCGTGAACAGCTCGATCCAGCAGGGCTCTCCGGGGACGACGGTGTGCTCCATCAGCTGGCCTTCTTCTTGGCGGCGGTCTTCTTGGCGGCGGTCTTCTTGGCGGCGGTCTTCTTGGTCGTGGACTTCTTCGCGGCCGGCTTCGAGTCGTCGTCGGATGTTTCGTCGGTCGCCTCGCCCCGCGCGGTCTTGGCGGCCTCGACGGAGCGCTGCAGCGCGGCGAGCAGGTCGACCACCTCGCCGGAGGACTTCGTCGACGTCGGGGTCTTCTTGACCTCGCCGCCCTCGATCTTGGCCTTCACCAGCGATTCGACGGCCTCGGCGTAGTCGTCCTCGAACTCGCTGGGGTCGAAGTCGCCGGCCAGCGTCTCGACCAGCATGTTGGCCATCGCGACCTCGGCGTCCTTGACCTCTCCGATGTCGATGCTGAAGTCGGGCTGCCGGATCTCGTCGGGCCACATCATGGTCTGGAGCACGATCACGTCCTCGCGGACGCGGAGCACCGCCACGGTCGTGCGCTGGCGCAGCGCCACGGTCACCACGGCCATCCGATCGGCGTCGAGGAGCGCCTGGCGGAGCAGGGCGTAGGGCTTGGCGCCGGTCTTCTCGGGCTCGAGGTAGTAGGACTTCTCGAAGAGCATCGGGTCGATCTGGTCGCTCGGCACGAACTTCTCGACGGCGATCTCGCGCGACGACGTCGACGGCAGCTCGGCCATGTCGTCGTCGGTGAGGATGACCATCTCGCCGTCCTCGGTCTCGTAGCCCTTGGCGATGTCGGCGTAGGCCACCTCCTCGCCGTCGATGGAGCAGATGCGCTGGTACTTGATGCGGCCGCCGTCCTTGGCGTGGACCTGCCGGAACGACACGTCGTGCGACTCGGTCGCGGAGTACAGCTTCACGGGAACACTCACCAGCCCGAAGCTGACGGCGCCCTTCCAGATCGCTCGCATGCCGAACAGTTTGTCACGGCAGGATGGCCCCATGCGCCCCATGCTCGCCACTCGCGGTGTCCACGTCCCCACGGGGGAGAGCTGGACGCACGAGGTGAAGTGGGACGGCATGCGCATCCTCGCCGACGCGTCCCCGCGCGGGGTCCGCCTCACCTCGCGCAACGAGAACGACGTGACCGTCACCTTCCCCGAGCTGCACGGCCTGGCCGGCCGCGACCTCCTGCTCGACGGCGAGGTCGTCGCCTTCGACGAGGGCCGGCCGAGCTTCGGCGCGCTCGCCGACCGGATGCACGTGAAGAGCCCGACGCGGGCGGCCAAGCTGGTCCAACGCCGTCCGGTGACCTATCTCGTCTTCGACCTGGTCCGTCTCGACGGCCGCGACCTGTCCCGCGAGCCGTTGTCGGTCCGTCGCGAGGCCCTGCTGGGCCTGGGCCTCGCCGACGTGCACTGGCAGGTGCCCGGCACGTACGACGACGGCGACATGCTCTTCGAGGCCACTCGCGAGCAGGGTCTCGAGGGCATCGTCAGCAAGCGGCTCGCCTCCCGCTACGAGTTCGGTCAGCGCAGCCCGCACTGGCTGAAGTTCCCGCACCGGCGGCGCGCGTCGTACGTCGTGGGCGGCTGGCGGCCGGAGACCGACTCGGCCCACCGTCTCGGCGCGCTGCTGGTGGGGGAGCCGACGAGCCAGGGGCTGGTCTACCGTGGCCGGGTCGGCAGCGGCATCGCCGGCGCGAAGGGTCCGGTCCTGCGGGAGCTGCTCGAGCCGCTCGCCCGCGCCGACTCGCCCTTCGTCGACGAGGTGCCGCGGCTGGACGCCCTCGGGACCCGGTGGGTCGAGCCGGTGCTGGTCGTCGACGTGGAGGCCCTCGGCCTCTCGTCGCAGCAGCGGCTGCGGCAGCCCTCCTTCCGCGGGCTCCGGGCCGATCTGACGCCCGAGGACCTCGCGGAGGACGCATGACCCGGATCGGCCTGCTGGCCACCACGCTGCTGCTCACCCTGCTCCCGATCCTGACGGCGGCACCGCCGGCGGACGCGGCCACCCGGACCCGACGCCTCGACGGCGTCGAGGTGTCCCTGAGGCCCGGCACCCGCCAGGTCGTCACGGTCAACCGGACGAGGGGCTACCACGCCCGGGTCACCTACTGGGTCAAGAACAGGGACGGCTGGCAGGTGCGGATGCGCGCCACCGACGGCCGGATCGGGTACGGCGGGCTGGTGCCCGGCCGCGAGCGCCGGCAGGGCACCGGCACCACGCCGCTCGGCACCTACCGGCTCCCGTGGGCGTTCGGACGACACGCGGCCAAGGACGTCTGGAAGATCGACTACCGGCGGATCCACCGGGGCGACTTCTGGGTGCAGGACAACGCCTCGGACTTCTACAACCGCTACCGCAACCAGGAGCAGGGCGGCTTCCGCTGGCGGCTCCCGGCCAGCGACGCGAACTCCTCCGAGCGGCTCACGGACTACCCCCGGCAGTACGAGTGGTCGATCGTCACCAGCTTCAACCACCGCCAGGTCCGGCACCGTGGCGCCGGGATCTTCCTGCACGTCAACGGCTCCGGCGCGACCGGCGGCTGCGTGAGCGCGCCCCGCCCCTTCATCCGGAGGCTGATGGCCCGGCTCGACCCGGCCCGGGTCCCGGTCATCGCGATCGGCCGCTGACCCACGCGCGTCACACGAAGTTCACGAATTCGCACCGCCCAACCCCTGTACGACGACCCCCTGCATGCGCCACGATCTGGCTCGCCGGTGTACCCCCGCGCCGCGCCATCTCTCGGGAGATCCCCATGCCTCGTGCACAGCGCGTGTCGATCACGCTTGCCCTGAGCCTCGCTCTGGGCTTCCTCGCCCTCCTCGTGCCCACCTCCACCGCGGACGCGGCCGTGCCCAACGCGGCCGCCTGCTCGACCTCGGGCACGTGGACGCCGGGCCAGCTCAACATCTACTGGTTCGACGTCGACCAGGGCGACAGCCAGCTCCTCGTCGGCCCGACCGGGAAGACGATGCTCATCGACCTGGGCGAGAACGCCTACAACACCAAGGGCGTCAACACGAACGCCACCGCGGTGGCCACCCAGATCCGCGGGATCTGCGGCACCGGCGCCAACCCGGTGCACCTCGACTACGTGATGGCCAGCCACCACCACCTCGACCACATCGGCTACGCCGGCAACCCCGGTGACACGCAGGCCTACAGCAACGGGCTCTACCAGCTGCTGACGCCGACGAGCATCGGCGGCCTCGGCTTCACCGTCGGCAGCCTGATCGACCACGACGGCGGCACCTGGACCGATGCGAACTCCAACGGGAAGTGCGACACCGGCACCTCGACGGCCCCCGAGCCGGAGGTGGCCTGGCACAACGTCGGCACCACGAGCATGACCGGCCAGCGCTTCATCTGCTGGCTCTACGGACCCGCCGGCCAGGCCGACCGGGCCAACATCGAGGGCAAGGTCGTCACCCTGACCAACACCGGCACCTGGCCGGGCATCGACCTCGGCGGCGCCACCGGCACCATCGAGGAGGCCAACGCCAAGGGCGTGATGCAGGCCGACGGCACCACGCCGGTCAGCGGCAACCACTCCACCGACGCCAACCCGCCGAGCGAGAACGACTACTCGATCGGCGTGAAGTTCACCTACGGCGCCTACAACTACGCGACCGCCGGCGACAGCGACGGCGAGTACTCCTCGTCGGTCAACGGCTACACCTACAACGACGTCGAGTCGCAGCTCTTGACCAAGATGGGCAAGGTCGAGACCCTCCGCGCCAACCACCACGGCTCGGCGCACTCCTCGTCGGCCAACTACGTCAACGCGCTGGACCCGCAGATGACCGTGATCTCGTGCGGCACCAACTCGTTCGGCCACCCGGGCAACCGCACCCTCAACACCTACCGGGCGATCGCGGCCGACATCTACATGATGAACAACCCCTGCGACACCACGGACACGACCGGCGCGGCCATCGACTACTCGGGCACGTTCAACCACGGCGGCACCATCCACCTGGTCACGACGGGCACCAACGGCTCGGGCTACACCGTCACCTACGACACCGGTACCCGCAGCTACGTCACCGGCGCGGGCACCGGCACCAACGGCGACCCGACCCAGGTCAAGGTCAACGAGTTCCTCATGGCCCCCTCGGGCACGGGCACCGAGTGGGTCGAGCTCTACAACCCGCTCACCGCGCCCGTGGACGTCAGCGGCTTCTACATCGACGACGTCGCCGGTGGCGGCGGGGCGCCCAAGCAGATCCCGGCCGGCACCGTCATCCCCGCGGGTGGCCGCTACGTCATGGACATCGCGTCCGGCTTCCTCAACAACACCGGGGCGGAGACCGTGCGATTCCTCTCCGGGACGGGGGCCAGCGAGGTCACCTACGACTCCTGGTCCTACAACCTCGGCAGCACCCAGTCCGACAAGGTGTTCCACCGCCAGGGAGACGGGGGAGCGTGGTGCGGCACGATCTCCACCAACCTGAGCAAGGGGACCGCCAACCCCACGACGTGCCCGTGAGGCTCGTCCGCATCGGTGCGCCGCTCGGCGCGGCCGCGCTGCTCGTCGCCGTGGGCCTGCACGGCCTCGGCGGCAGCAGCGCGGCCCCCGCGTCGATGGGCACCCCGTCGGTGGTGGAGAAGCCCCGGCTGGTGATGGTCTCCGGGCGCGACGACCACGGCATGGTGGCCGAGGAGAAGGTGCCGTTGTACGACGGCCCGGACGCCGCCCACCAGGTCGACGCGGTCTACGACGGCACGCTGGCCGAGGTGCTCTCGATCGACGGCCAGATGCTCCAGGTCCGCACCGTCGAGGGCCGTCCGGCCATCGGCTGGGTCGACGACTTCTTCCTGCGGGGCGAGGTCCGGCTGGTCGGGAAGGCTCCGTCGTGCGCGTCCAGCATCGACGGCCGGTCCCGTGAGGGCGGCACCATCGTCGTGGTGCGCCAGTTGCGTCAGGGGCGGGTCTTCGTCGAGTCGGTGACCCCGCCGGTGACGAGCGGCTGGGCGTCGCGCGACGACGTCCAGGAGCTGCCGCCGCAGGGCCCGCAGTGCGGCGACATCCCGCTGGACGACAAGCACGCCCACCACCACTGATCCGATTAGGTTGTGGCCCATGGCCGGCCAGGAGCTCCTCGTCGACGTCGAGGGCCGCACGCTCAGGATCAGCAACCTCGACAAGGTGCTCTACCCGCGCACCGGCACGACCAAGGGCGAGGTGCTCAACTACTACGCCCAGGTCGCACCCACCCTGCTGCCGCACCTCAAGGACCGCGCGGTGACCCGGATCCGGTGGCCGCACGGCGTGCAGGGCGACAGCTTCTTCGAGAAGAACGCACCCGCCGGCACGCCGAGCTGGGTGCGCACGGCGCGGGTCCCCACGACGGGGTCCCGCGCCGCGCGCTCGGTCGAGGCCGGAGGCGGCGACACGCTCGTCTTCCCGATCGTCGACGACCTCGCGACGCTCACGTGGCTGGTCAACCTCGCCGCCCTCGAGCTGCACGTGCACCAGTGGACGGTGGGCCGCAACGGCCGGCCGCGCAACGCCGACCGGCTGGTCATCGACCTCGACCCGGGCGAGCCGGCCGGGCTGCACGAGTGCTGCGGCGTGGCCCTGCTGGTCCGCGACAAGCTGGCCGAGCGCGACCTCGTCGCCAAGCCGGTCACCAGCGGCAGCAAGGGCTTGCACCTGTACGCCGACCTCCCGGGCCGGATGCCGTCGGACGACTCGACCGCCCTGGCGAAGGAGGTCGCCGAGGAGCTCCAGGCCGCGCACCCGAAGCTGGTCACGGCGACCATGACCAAGGCCAAGCGCGGCGGCAAGGTGTTCCTCGACTGGTCGCAGAACGCCGGCTCGAAGACCACGATCTCGCCGTACTCCCTGCGCGGCCGGGAGCGCCCCTACGTCGCCACGCCGGTCACCTGGGACGAGGTCGCGGAGGGGGCCGAGGACCCGCTCGGGCTGGAGCAGTTCCGCTTCGACGAGGTGCTCGAGCGGATCGCCGACCACGGCGACCTGTTCGCCTCGTGAGGCACCACCGTGGGCACCGCCGGTTGTTACCGAACGGTGGATCGCCTGTGGATCGGCCGTTGCCCGGCCGGTTCTACCTTGGGGGTGGAACGACGGTCTTTTCCTAAGGCTCGAGCCCCGGTCGCCGATGTCGACGACCACGGCTCGACGGGGGACACGGCGGTCGCGGACCTGGGGGGAACGCGGTCACCGGAAGTGATACATGGGGGGACACGGTCGGTACGGAGGCACCCGGGGAGGGAGTGCCTCCGCACCGGTCCGGACGGGAGAGGCCCGCTCGGCGACCGGGGGGACGCTGGGCGGGCAGCCCGTTGCGAGGCCCGTCCACACTCATCTCTCGGGAATGACAAGAGGCTCGAATGGAGATCGTCACCGCCCCCTACCAGCCGGCCCCCTCGCTCCGCAGCCGCCTGCTGGTGGGCTTCGCCGTGTTCGCTCCCGTCACCGTGCTCGCGCTGCTGCCCATCGGCCTGGGGCTGGAGCGCTACGTCGTGCGCACCGACGACATGGCCCCGGGGATCCCGCGCGGTGCCGTCGTGCTCGAGCGCGCCGTGCCGGTCGGCGACCTGCGGGTGGGCGACGTGGTCACCTACGTCCCGCCCGCCTCGTCCGGGGTCGAGGGCAACGTGACCCACCGGATCGTCTCCGCGCACGGCAGACACCTGCTCACCCAGGGCGACGCCAACCCGCAGATCGACCCGTGGCCGGTGCCCACGAGCGGCACGACCGTGTCGCGGGTCGTGTGGTCGGTGCCGGAGGTCGGCTTCCTCTACCTTGCGCTCGTGCGACCCGGAGCCTGGGGCGGCGTGGCCCTGGTGCTGCTCGCCGCGCTGGCCTTCGGCCTGGCGTGGTCGAGCGGGCGTCACCGGTCACGGCGCGATCCACCGTGACCGGCGTCGGGATTGCCGATGTTCGGGGGCACATGCCCTCTATGCTCCTCACCATGGCGCAGCGAGTTCTGGTGGTCGAGGACGAGGAGGACATCGCGTTCCCCCTTGTCCGCACGCTGGAGCGTGAGGGGTACGACGTGACCTGGGTCGACAACGGGCAGAAGGCCCTCGACTCGCTCACCTCGAATCCTGTCGAGGTCGTGATCCTCGACCTCGGACTCCCGGACTTCGACGGGCTCGAGGTCTGTCGGCGGGCCCGGGACGCCGGCTACGGCGGGGCGATCATGATCGTCACCGCGCGTGCCGGCGAGCTCGACCGCGTGGTCGGTCTCGACTACGGGGCCGACGACTACCTGGCCAAGCCGTTCGGGCTGGCCGAGCTGCAGGCGCGCGTGCGCGCCCTGCTGCGCCGCACCACCTCGGCCAACGGATCCGCCGCCGCCGACCAGGCGCACGGCGAGGGCCTGCGCATCGACGTGGCGGCCCGGCGCGTCTACGCCGGCGAGGACGAGGTCCCCTTGACGGGCAAGGAGTTCGAGGTCCTGAACATCCTCGCCGCCAACCGGGACAAGGTCGTGTCGCGCGGTCGGCTGATGGCCGACGTGTGGGACGAGAACTGGTACGGCTCGACCAAGACGCTCGACGTCACCATCGGTCGGTTGCGCCAGAAGCTCGAGAGCGTCGGTGTGACGGAGCGCGTGGTGGCTGTTCGAGGCGTGGGGTTCCGCCTCGAAGGCGGCCCCTCCGATGCGTAACCGCCTCACCCTTGCCTTCATCGTCCTCTCCGTCTGCCTCCTGCTCGGTGCGGGCATCCTGCGCTCGTTCATCCTGCGCGACCTGATCCGGGAGCAGGAGAGCGCGCACGTGCACGAGGAGTCGGTGCTGATCGCCGACATCGTCGACCGCCGGCAGGCCGAGGGCGGGAAGGTCGACGAGACGTTCCTCCGCGGTCTGGTCGGCGCCGACGACCGCCTCGTCTACTCCCCGCACGGCGCGCCGGCCGTCGAGGTGCACGGCTCGACGTACGACGACAGCAACGACCCGGCCAAGGACATCGCCTCGTCCTCCGAGGTCGCCGGCGGCGACGTCACGGTGAGCCAGTCGCCCGAGGTCATCAAGGACATCCTCTACCGCGACATCAGCTCGGTCCTGGCGCTGTTCCTGCTGATCGGTGCCGTCGCGGGGCTGTGCGGGTTCTTCTTCTCCCGCTGGCTGTCGGCGCCGTTCCGCCAGCTCGCCACGGCCGCGGCGGCGCTCGGCCGGGGCCGCTTCGACCTCGACCTGCCCGAGACGAAGATCCCCGAGGCGCGTGCGATCGCGCTCGCCCTCGGCACCAGCGCGACCCAGCTCGAGGACCGGCTCCGGCGCGAGCGCGACTTCGCCGAGCACACCTCCCACGTGCTGCGCACGCCGCTCACCGGGCTGCGGCTGGAGATGGAGGAGCTCGCCCTGCGCGAGGACGTCCCGGCCGACGTGCGGCAGACCGCCGTCCGCTCCATGAAGACCGTGGACGGGATGAACCAGGTGGCCGGTGACCTTGTCGAGCTGGCCCGGTCCGGCAGCCTCGTCGCCGGCGCCGAGCTGCCGCTCGTCGACCTCGCCACGCAGCTCGCCCAGCGCTGGGCCGACCGGCTCGCCGCGCGCGACCGTGCGTTGACGGCCTCCGCCGAGGGCGACCTCGAGCTCACCTACACGCCCGGGCCGGTCGAGCACGTCCTCGACCTCGTCCTCGCCGAGGTGGTCCGGCGCGGCACCGGCGCGGTCCGGATCATCTTCTCCGGCCAGGAGGGCGGTCACCTGCGAGTGCGCGTCGCCAGCGAGGGCGTCGTGCCCCGGCCGAGGAACGGTGAGTCGGAGCAGTTGAGCCGGCTCGACGAGGCCCGCACCGTCGTCGCGGCGCTCGGCGGCCGGATCTCCGGCGACGACCCCGCCCAGGGCCTCGAGGTCCTGCTGCCCCGCAGGTGAGCTCGTCCAGCATGATGGCCCCATGAACCCCTCGCGTTCCGTGGAGACCTGGCTGACCGACATGGACGGCGTGCTCGTGCACGAGGAGGTGCCGATCCCGGGCGCGCAGGAGTTCATCGAGCGGCTCAAGGAGTCCGGGCTCGGCTTCCTGGTCCTCACCAACAACTCGATCTTCACCCCGCGCGACCTCCGCGCCCGGCTCCTCGGCAGCGGCATCGACGTCCCCGAGTCGGCGATCTGGACCTCGGCGCTGGCCACCGCGCAGTTCCTCGCCGACCAGCGTCCGCACGGCACGGCGTACGTCGTGGGCGAGGCCGGGCTGACCACGGCCCTGCACGACATCGGCTACGTGATGACCGACCGGGACCCCGACTACGTCGTGCTGGGGGAGACCCGCACCTACTCCTTCGAGGCGATCACCCGCGCGATCCGCCTGATCGAGGCGGGCGCCCGCTTCATCGCGACCAACCCCGACGTCAGCGGGCCGAGCGTGCACGGCACCCTGCCCGCGACCGGCTCGGTCGCCGCGCTGATCAGCACCGCCACGGGCCGCAAGCCCTACTACATCGGCAAGCCCAACCCGCTGATGATGCGCAGCGCGCTGAACCGCCTCGACGCGCACTCCGAGACGACCGTGATGATCGGCGACCGGATGGACACCGACATCATCAGCGGCCTCGAGGCGGGCCTGCGCACCATCCTGGTCACGACCGGCTCCACCAAGGCCGAGCACGTCGAGCACTTCCCCTACCGCCCGACCCGCGTGGTCGAGTCGATCGCCGACGTCGTGGACTGGGTGGGTCAGCCCGTCACCCCCGTCGAGTCGATGCTCCTATGACGCGTCAAGCCGCGATGTCGGGGGTGTTGAGGGCTCGTAGGTCTTGTCGCAGCAGGGTGAAGAGTTCGCGGGCGAGGTAGCGCTTGAGCTTGCGGCGCAGGTGGGGGTCCGACTTGGCATCGGTGGTGCGGGCGGCGATGTAGGCCCTGGTCGGTGGGTGGTGGCAGAGCCGGTTGAGGGTGGCCATGTGCAGGGCACTGTTGGCTTGTCGGTTCCCGCCGCGGTTGAGGCGGTGACGTTGGGTCTTCCCCGAGGAGGCCGGGATTGGACTGGTGCCGCAGAGGGCGGCGAAGCCGGCCTCGCTGTGGAACCGTTCGGGTTGCTCGCCGATGGCGATCAGCAGTTGTGCCACGGTCTGGGCCCCGACACCGGCCGCGGCACTGGTGGCCGGGGCGATGGCCCTGGTCAGGGCCGCGATGTCGGCGTCGAGTTCGGTGATCTCCGCGGTGAGCGCCAGGACTCGGCGGGCCAGTCCATGCAGGGCCTTCTTGGCGGCCTGGACGGGGTCGGTGAGTCTGTTGGTGTCGCGGGTGACGCGGAACCGCACGCAGTGGGTGGCCAGGGTGTGTTTGGTCAGGCCGGTCAGTTGTTCGCGGAGTTCTTGGGGCGCGGTGACCCTGAGCTGGTGCATCTGGTTGAGCGTGGCGGTGCGCTGCTTGACCGCGGAGTCGCGTTGCAGCTTCAGCATCCGCAGCGACTCCACGGCCCCGGTGTTGATCTTGGCGGCTCGGGCGTGACCGGCCAACGCGGTCCGGGCGGCTGCCTCGGCGTCGTAGGCGTCGGTCTTCCCGCGGCGTCGGCGGCTGGCCCGGTCGGGCCGGTTGATCTCGAGAACCTCGACATCGTGGCGGTGCAGGTGACGGGCCAGGCCGGCGCCGTAGGAGCCGGTTCCCTCGACCCCGACCTGGGCCAGTGGTCCCCAGGCGCGGAGCCAGGCCAGTAGTTCGGCATAGCCCTGGACCGTGGTCGCGAAGACCGCGGTGCCCAGCAGCGCGCCGAGTGCGTTGACCGCGGCCGCGACGTGGAAGTCCAGGTGGGTGTCCACGCCGCCGTAGATCCCGACCTGGGCGGACTCGATCTGTGTGTGGTTGTGAGTCATGCTGGTGCCGTCCTTTCAACAGGGACAGCGCGCCGAGCCGGGTCACGGACAAACCAGTGATGAGACCTCAGCCAGGCTCCTATCAAGTCACGAGCCCGGCCGGCGCGCCCTGAATGCGCATCGAGCTGGGTCGTGGAGAACGCGCGATCGAATCGACTCAAAGTCAGTCAGCGACGACAGGGCGCAACTCGGGTCAGCACGTCCTCCACGACACCGAGACAAGTCTCACTGGCGCAACTGCCGGGCTGAGAGGGGTTGAGTCGGCGCAACTGCCGGCCGACTGTGGCGCCCGCGCCGCCCGCATGCGCGGGCGCCCTGGCGGCGGGAGCGGTGAGCTGTGAACCCTTTCCCTGCTCGGTTCGGTTGATGGCTCACCGTCGGGTCGGACGGGCGGTGGGTGGTGAACCTTTTCCAGGTGGGATTTGGTTGATGGCTCACCGCTAAGGCCGTTCGGGGGTGCGCCTGGGGCGGGGCGGCAGCGGAGCCCCGCCCTCCCGCGGCCTGACTCAGCCGCCTCAGCCGACGAGCTCCCTGACCAGCCGGTCGAGGTGCTCGCCCCGCTGGTCGACCGGGACCCCCTGCACCATGCCGACGAACGCGCCGACGCAGACGTCGCGGACGGCGTCGCGCCCCAGCTCCGGCCGGTCGATCCACTCCTGGCCGATGCTGCGCAGCATCACCAGCCAGCTGCGCACGGCGACGCGGAGCAGCTCGGGGGAGGGTGCGTCGGGCGCGAGCACGTCGAGGATCCGCTGCTCGTGCAGCCGCATCGACTCCTCGATGATCGCGCGGACCTCCGGGTCGGCGGAGGCGCCACCGTGGTGCGCGGCCCGCGAGCCGTGCTGGTGCCGGGCGACGTGGTCCAGGAACGCCTCGACCCCGTGCCCGAGCTGCTCGACCGGCGACAGGGTCAGGTCGGGCGCGGTCTCGCGGGCCATCACCTCGGCCTGCCGGCGTACGAGGGCGGCGAAGAACGCGCGCTTGCTCGGGAAGTAGTGGTAGAGCAGCCCGCGCGAGACTCCTGCGAGCTCGGCGACCCGCTCGATGTGGACGTCCTCGTACGGCGTCGCCGCGAACAGCTCGGCCCCCAGGTCGAGCAGCTGCTGGGAGCGCTCCTCGGGGGAGAGGCGGGTGCGGGTCACGCGGACAGACTACTTGACAGCGGTTCAGTAGGCGGAGAACTATTGAACCCACATCCAATTGCCTGCCCGCAGGAGCACCCATGCGCAACGACTGGTCCGGCCAGGTCCTCCCGCACCCGCCGGGGCGCCGCCGGATCGTCGGCGACGTCGGCGACCTGCGGCCCGACACCGCGGTGCAGACGATCATGCAGCGGGCCGCGTCCTACCGGCCGCTGCTCGAGCAGCACGTGTTCCGCACGAAGTTCGTCTTCGTGACCGGGGCCGGGCTGTGCGCGGAGCTGTGCGACGAGCAGCGCTTCGAGAAGGCGCTGCCGCCGGCACTGGAGGCGCTGCGGGAGTTCGCGGGTGACGGGCTGTTCACCGCTCACAACGACGAGCCGACCTGGCAGCTCGCCCACGACCTGCTGATGCCCGCGTTCACCCGGCCGGCGATGCAGCGCTACCACGGCGTGATGCTCGAGGCCGTCCGCGAGCTGTTCGAGGTGCTGCCCGACGACCGGCCGGTCGACGTGGCGACGTACATGACCAAGCTGACGATGGAGACCATCGCGCGGGCGGCCTTCAGCCACGATTTCGGGTCGTTCACGCAGGTCGAGCCGCACCCGTTCGTGCCCGCCATGGTGACCGCGCTGGAGACCGGCCGCCGGATGGGCGCCTTGTCCAGCCTGCCCGGCTCGGGGATCGTCCGGCGTCGACTCAGGCGCCGCAACGCCGGCCAGCAGGCCTACATCGACACCATGCTCGACGACCTCATCGCCGAGCGCCGGGCGGGAGCGCGTACGCCGGGAGCGCCCGACGACCTGCTCGGCATCATGCTCGAGCAGGCGCACCCCGAGACCGGCGAGCGGCTCTCGGACCGGGCGATCCGCTACCAGATCCTGACCTTCCTCGTCGCCGGCCACGAGACGACGTCGGGTGCCCTGACCTTCGCGCTGCACTACCTCGCGAAGCACCCGCAGGTGCTGGCCGCGGCCCGTGCCGAGACCGACGCCATCCTCGGCAGCGACCCCGACGCCGAGCCGACCTTCGAGCAGGTCGCGAAGTTCCGCTACCTGCGCCGCGT
The DNA here is from genome assembly GCF_014138045.1 of Nocardioides ginsengisegetis. Classification (NCBI taxonomy): domain Bacteria; kingdom Bacillati; phylum Actinomycetota; class Actinomycetes; order Propionibacteriales; family Nocardioidaceae; genus Nocardioides; species Nocardioides ginsengisegetis. Next base: position 2,828,332 of record NZ_JACGXA010000001.1, on the reverse strand, counting down.
GCTCGACGAGTCGCTGCGGCTGTGGCCGACCGCGCCCGGCTTCGCCCGCAGCCCGCGCGAGACGACGACCGTCGGCGGCTACCGCATGCGCCCGCAGGACTGGGCCATCGTGCTGCTGCCGATGGTGCACCGCGACCCCGCGGTGTGGGGCGAGGACGCCGAGGAGTTCGACCCCGACCGCTTCCTGCCCGAGCGGTCCAAGGGCCGGCTGCCGCACAGCTACAAGCCCTTCGGCACGGGCGAGCGGGCCTGCATCGGCCGGCAGTTCGCGCTGCACGAGGCCGTGCTGGTGCTCGCGCGGCTGGTGCACCGCTTCGACCTGGCCGGCGACCCGGCGTACGAGCTGAAGGTGACCGAGCGGCTCACGATGATGCCGAGGGGCCTCGAGCTGACGCTGCGCCCGCGGGTGGTGCAGCAGGTCGGCGCCTGAGGTTCACCGCGGCCCGAGGTCGCCGTTGAGGCAGAGCTGGAAGGCGATGTCGATGATGCGCCATCCGTCGCAGCGCGCGGTCTCGTCGACCAGCGCCGATGTCGCCGGGTGGGTCAGCTCGGGGTAGGTGATGAACTGCTCGGTCGTGCCGTTCGGGCCCTGTACGTCGACCGTCGCGGCGCCGTCGTCCACGAGGTGTCGCACCGCCGCCCGGCACTCGGCGTCGTCCATCCGCGGGCCGACGAGCCGGATCACCTCCTCGCTGGTGTCGCCCTTGGTCAGCGCGGCCGACAGCGCCACCAGGCCGGCCCCGGTCAGGGCGCAGCCGGTGTCGGCGCCCTCGCCGTCCTGGCTGCGGACGCCGTACCAGATCGCCACGAAGGTCACCGCCACGACGGCGGCGACCATCCGTGTCCGGGTCCTTCCCGCGCTCCGTTGCATCGTGTCCACCGTCGGACGGGCGGTGGGACGTGTCGTCCCCAAAGTCGGGGCATTGCCGGGCCCGCCCGTTCGGGTCATGCGCGCCCGGGGGAGCCGGGACACGATGGAGGTCGAATTCCGAGTGGTGGGAGGCACCATGGACAGGCAGGAGATCGAGAGGCTGGACGACCTGGGGTTGAAGGCGTGGGACGAGCACGACCCCGACGCGCTCCTGGCGCTCTTCGCCGACAGCTTCGTGTGGGAGGACCTCACGTTGCCCCAGCCGATGACCACGGCCGACGAGGTCCGGCAGTACATGACCAGCTGGTTCACGGCGTTCCCGGACATGCGGGCGCGCGCCACCCACCGGGTCGTCGGCGAGGACGGCGCCGGGGTGGAGCTGGAGTTCACCGGCACCAACACCGGCCCGCTGGACATGGGTGGGGCGACGATCCCCCCGACCGGCAAGAGCGTCGTCGGGCGCGGGTCCTACTTCGTGCAGCTCAACAGTGACGGCAAGGTCAGCCGGTTCAGCTCCCACCCGGACGTGGCCGGGCTGATGGTGCAGCTCGGGCTCATGCCGATGGGGAGCGAGGCGCCGACGGCGTGATGTCGGGCAACGAGGACAACGCGTCCTCGATGCCCATCGCCCGTCCGGACGCATAGCTGCGGTCCCAGGCGTCGGCCAGGGCCACCCGCGCGACGGCGTACGGCGCCTCGATCTGGGCCTGCTGGGGTGGCTCGCGCGGGGCGCCCTCGCGGGCGCGCGCCGTGTCGGCAGCGCCCAGCAGCAGCGCGGCCTCGTGGTGGTGGCCGACCTCGGCGAGCACCGCTCCGTAGTCCTCGGCCAGGACGAGCAGGGCGCCGGCGTCGCCGAGCCGCAACACGTCGGGGACCAGGTCCTGCATCCGGCGCTGGGCCTCGTCCGCGCGCCCGATCAGCCGGAGGTAGCAGGCGTGGCTGTGCCGCAGCCGCATGGCGCCGTGCTCGTCGCCGAGGTCGTCGTAGAGCGTGATCGCGTCCTCGGCCAGCTCCACCGCGCGCTCGAGGTCCTGCTCCGAGGCCTCGACGAAGGCCAGCACCCGCAGCGCGTCCGCGACGGCGCCGCGGTCTCCGACCACAGCAGCCACGGAGACCGCCTCCTGCAGGGCCGCGCGGGCGGCGTCGGCGTGGCCGAGGTTGAGCTCGCACGACCCCAGCGCACGCAGCGCCGAGGAGAGCCGCTCGTTGTCGCCCCGTCCGTCCTCGGCCAGCTGCCGCCAGACCGCGACGCTGCGCGTGGCGGTCCCGTGGGCGCGCGCGAAGTCGCACTGGATGCCGAAGACCGTGGTCAGCGCGGTGAGGCACCCCGCCAGCTCCGGGCTCTCGTCGTGGCCGGCCAGCGCGATGGCGCGCTCGAGCCACCCGCGGGCCTCGGAGTAGCAGCCGCAGTCCTGCCACCACCCGGACGCCCCGAGGCACAGGCGCATGGCCAGGGCGGCACGCGTCGGGTCGGTCCCCGGCGCCTCCAGGGCCCAGGCCAGCGCCTCGCGCACGTTGTCGTGCTCGGTCTCGAAGCGCTGTCGGCCCTCCAGCAACCGGTCCACGGCGCCGCGCTGCAGTGCCTCCAGCGCCTCCAGCACGGCCACGACGTACGCCGCGTGGCGGCGGCGTACGTCGTCGAGCTCGCCCGTCGCCCGCAGCTCGTCCAGGGCGTAGACCCGGACGGTCTCCAGCATCGAGACCCGTGGCTCCCCGCCGGGGCCCTGGCCGACGCTCACGAGGCTGGCGTCGACCAGGTCGGCGACGACGTCGAGGGGATCGGTGTCTCCGAGACGGTCGGCGCACACGGCCTCGACGCCCTCGAGGTCGGCACCGCCCGCGAACACACCCAGCCGGCAGAAGACCGCCTGCTGCGTCGCGGGCAGGAGGTCGTGTGACCAGCCGATCGTCGCCCGCAGCGTCTGCTGCCGGGTCGGCCGGTCCACCCCCGGGTCGCGGAGCTCGAGGGCGGTGCCGAGCCGGGCCAGGAGGGCGGCGGGGGTGAGCAGCTTCGAGCGGGCCGCGGCCAGCTCGATCGCGAGCGGCAACCCGTCGAGCCGGCGGCAGACCTCGACCACGTCGCCGACGTTGTCGTCGGAGAGCGCGAAGCTGGGGCGGACCATCGACGCCTGCTGGACGAACAGCTGCACGGCGCCGGACTGCGCAGCCTCCGCCAGGGCCGGCCGGTCCGGCAGCTCGAGCGTGGGCACCGGGTGCTCGTGCTCGCCCGCCACGTGCAGGGGCCGCCGGGACGTGGCGATCACGACCGTGCGGGGCGAGGAGCCGAGCAGCTGCGAGACGACCGCGTCGGCGCCGGGGAGCTGCTCGAGGTTGTCCAGCACGAGGAGCGCCGACAGGTGCGCGACGTGCTCGAGGAACGCCGGAGGGAGGCGGGTCTCCGCGGGTGCGCCGAGCACCTCGGCGATCGTCATCCACATCACCTCGGGCGTCGTCGCCGCGGCCAGCGGGACGAAGAAGACGCCGTCGGGGAAGGTCTCCATGAGCCTCGCCGCCGCCCCGATGGCCAGCCGGGTCTTGCCCGCCCCGCCCGGGCCGGTCAGGGTGACGAGCCGCAGCCCGGGCGAGCGCACGAGCGCGACGAGGTCGGCGAGCTCGGCGTCGCGACCCACCAGCGACGTCGTCGGCGTCGGCAGGCTCGACACGGCGCCCAGGGTCTTGAGCGGAGGGAAGTCGACCTGCAGGCCGGCCACCGACACCTGGAAGAGGTGGGCTGCCCGGGGGATGTCCTTGAGCTGGTGCGACCCGAGGTCGCGCAGCGCCACGTCCGCGGGGAGGCTGCCGGCCACGAGCGAGGCGGTCGACTCCGAGACGACCACCTGACCGCCGTGCGCGGCCGCAGCGATCCGCGCGGCGCGGTGCACGTCCATGCCCACGTAGGCTCCCTCGTGCAGCTCGGGCGACCCGGTGTGGATGCCGATCCGGACCCGGACCTGCTCCCCGCCCGGCCACGCGAAGGCGGCGAGATCGCGCTGCGCCCGCGTCGCGGCGGCGACCGCCGCGCCGGCCGTGGAGAAGACGACGTAGAAGCTGTCGCCCTCCGTGCCGAGCTCGGTGCCGTCGTACGCCGCCCACGCCGCGCGCAGGACCCGACGCTGACCCGTCAGCGCGTCGGCGTAGCTCGCGCCGAGCCGGGACAGCAGCGCCGTCGATCCCTCGATGTCGGAGAAAAGCAGCGACACCGTGCCGGTGGGCAGCGGGGACGTCTCCACTTACATGTGGGGGCTGGCCGAGTCGGTCGGGCTGGCCATGTCCGTCGTCCCGCTGCTCTCGTCGCCCATGTGCATCTCGTCGGGGATGAGGTCGTGGTGGAAGGGCTTCCAGAAGTCGATGAAGAGCGCATGGGGCTTGCCGGTCACCACGCCGAGCAGCATCGCGGAGTTCTCGGTCCAGACGATGTGCATGACGGAGTGCCGGTCGACCATGCACCAGACGCGGCCACCGGCCTGGGTGTCCGGGTTCAGGTGCCCCGACTCGTGGTCCTTGATCGAGAAGGTCTTCGGGTGCTCGAACTCGTGGTTCCAGCTGACCTCGCCGTTGGACTGGGTCCGCCGACAGTCACCGTCGGGGGTGTTCTCCATGAACATCCGCCCGGACTCGCGCTCGGCCTCCGCCTTGTACGCGTGGTAGAGGGCCGGGAGGCTCTTGTAGGTCCGCAGCACGACGTCGTTGGCGCTGTCGCCGGGGATGGTGCAGTGCACCTCGGTGGCGCTCATCGCCTCGCAGTCCGACGGCGACAGGATCCCCTTGGCGAACGCACCGCTCGTGTAGGCCGCGGCCACCTCGTCGAGGATGTGGTTGTCGGGTGCCGCGCTCGTGGACGCTGCGCCCGCGGGGCCCGCGACCGGCGACCCGTCGTCGCGGAGCAGCGCCCAGGCGACGCCGAGGCCGACCACCAGGAGGACGGCGAGCGCCGAGCCCAGGACCGCCAGGACAGTACGACGGCCGCCCCGCGTCTCGTCGGCGTCGTCCGGCCCGCCCCGACCGCCGGGCCGACCCGAGCCGCCGGCTCCCGGAGGGAGTCCGCCCCCACGGGGGCCGGCGGTTGCCTTGGAACCGGTCGGCTTGGGGCCGGAGCCCGAGCGAGCTCGCTGCCGGTGGTCGCCCGGTACGACACGCTGGTTCTCCCCGGGTGGCACCATGACGGTGCGCGGTGCCTGCCCGAGCTCGCCCAGGGCGCGTGCGGCGTCGTCGATGAGGGCGTGGCAGGTGCCGTAGCGCTCGTCGGGGTTCTTCGACAGGCCGACCGCGAGGACGTCGTCGATGTCCGAGGGGAGGTCCGGGTTGAGGTCCGACGGCCGCGGGGGCGTCTCCTCGACGTGGGCAAAGATGACCGCGGCGTCGGCCTCCTTCTTGAAGGGGACCCGACCGGTCAGCGTCTCGAACAGCACGCAGGCGAGGCCGTAGACGTCGGCCCGGCCGTCGACGTCGTGGCCCTGCACCTGCTCGGGCGCGATGTAGTCGACGGTGCCGAGGAACTCCCCGGTCGCGGTGAGCCCGCTGTGCGACAGCGCGTGCTTGCTGATGCCGAAGTCGACGAGGTAGACGTGGTCGGGGTCCTCGTCGGTGCCGCGCTGCACGAGGATGTTGGCGGGCTTGACGTCGCGGTGCACCAGGCCGTGCCGGTGCGCGTTGTCCAGGGCCCGGGCGACCTGCTGGAGCAGCATGATCGACTGTGCGGCGTCGAGCCGGTCGCGGGCCTTGAGGATCGCGCGCAGGTCGCTGCCGGCGACGTACCGCATGGCGATGTAGAGCAGGTCGTCCTCGGGCCCCATGTCATAGATCGGGATGACGTTGGGGTGGTTCAGCGACGCGGCGATGCGCGACTCCTGGAGGAAGCGGGCGCGGAAGTCGTCGTTGGTCGCGAGCTCGGGCGCGAGGATCTTCAGCGCGACCAGGCTGCCGATCCGGGGGTTCTCCGCCTGGTAGACCACGCTCATGCCGCCCCGGCCGATCACGGCACGCAGACGGAACCCGGCAAACTCCTGACCCACCAGCGGCATCGTCGGCACAGCGAACCCCACCCCTTGCAACGCACATGCGCCCAATCCGTCGAGTCGCCCCGACGGACCCCCTGCCCCAGAGACAGTGTGCGCCCGTGCGGGGGCGTTGCGCGAGTCGAATCCGGGGGAGATCGGGGAGGGTCGCCGGTCTGGTCCGCCCGGGGTCTTTGCCTTGTCCACAGATTGCTCTCGCCCCCTCGTGGGTAGGACGACCAGCACCTAGGTTCGGACTGACGCCTCACTCGGGGGAGGTTCCATGGTCGTCAAGCACGCCGACGGGCACGCCGAGGCGCACGCCCGGCTGGTGGAGCAGCTCGACCAGCACGTGCGCGAGCTGGTGCGTCGCGAGGGCGTCGACCCCCAGCGCGACGCCGGGCTCGTACGCCGGCTCGCGGAGGGCGTCGTACGCGCCCACGACGAGCGGAGCCTCACCGGCGCCGTCGCTCCGGTCACCGACATCGACGCGGTGGTGGGCGAGCTGGTCGCGCGGGTGTCGGGCTTCGGGGCGCTGCAGCCGTTCCTCGACGACCCGTCGGTCGAGGAGATCTGGATCAACGACCCGAGCCGGGTCTTCATCGCCCGCAACGGCCGCCACGAGCTGACCAACCTGATGCTCAGCACCGCGCAGGTGCAGGAGCTGGTCGAGCGGATGCTCAAGTCCAGCGGCCGGCGCATCGACATCAGCCAGCCGTTCGTCGACGCGATGCTGCCCGAGGGGCACCGGCTGCACGTCGTGCTCGAGGGGATCAGCCGGGGCTTCAGCGCGGTCAACATCCGCAAGTTCGTGCTGCGCGCGGCCAGGCTCCACGACCTGGTCGAGCTGGGCAGCCTGTCGCCGCGCGCGGCGGCGTTCCTGGAGGCCAGCGTGCGGGCGGGTCTCAACATCCTGGTCGCGGGCGGCACGCAGGCCGGCAAGACCACGATGCTCAACTGTCTTGCGGCAGCGATCCCCGGCGGCGAGCGGGTGATCTCGGCGGAGGAGGTCTTCGAGCTGCGCTTCCCGCACCCCGACTGGGTGCCGCTCCAGACGCGTCAGTCCGGCCTCGAGGGCACCGGCGAGATCCGGCTGCGCGACCTGGTCAAGGAGAGCCTGCGAATGCGACCCAGCCGGATCATCGTGGGCGAGGTCCGCTCCGAGGAGGCGCTCGACCTCTTGCTGGCCCTCAACGCGGGGTTGCCCGGCATGTGCACGATCCACGCCAACAGCGCCCGGGAGGCGCTGGTCAAGGTCTGCACGCTGCCGCTCCTCGCCGGCGAGAACATCAGCGCCCGCTTCGTCGTGCCGACCGTCGCGGCCAGCGTCGACCTCGTGGTCCACCTCGGGCTCGATCCCCACGGTGTGCGCCGCGTCAACGAGATCGTCGGCGTCCCCGGCCGGGTCGAGAACGACATCATCGAGACCGAGCCGATCTTCACCCGCCGCGGCGGGGAGCTCGCCCGCACCGGCGGCGCGGCGCCGCGCCCCGAGCTGTTCGAGCGCGCGGGGATCGACGTACACCGTCTGTTGAGCGAGGCCCGCTGATGGGGGCGCTGGTGGGACTGGGCGTCGGGACCGGGCTGCTGCTCGTCTGGTCGGCGTTCTTCCTGCCCCGGCAGCCGTCCAGGCCGCGTCGGACTGACGGCCGCGCCACCCAGCTGCTCGCCCGCGCCGGCCTCGGGTCGGTCTCGCCGACGGGCTTCGCGATCGTCTGCGTCGTCACCGGTGTGGTGGCCACGCTCGTGGTCGAGGTGGTGTCGGGGACGCCGCCGGTCGCTTTCACGTTCGGGGTGATGGGTGCGTGGCTGCCGGTCGCGATCGTGTCGGGGCGTGCACGTCGGCGGCAGCGGGAGTTCGCCGAGGTCTGGCCCGAGGCGGTCGACAACCTCGCGAGCGCGGTCCGCGCCGGTCTCTCGCTCCCGGACGCGCTGGCGGCCCTGGGCACGCGCGGGCCAGAGCCGCTGCGTGAGGCGTTCGACGAGTTCGCGCTGGACTACCAGGTGACCGGACGGTTCGGGGAGTGCCTCGACCGGCTCAAGGTCCGGCTCGCCGACCCGGTCGGCGACCGCGTGGTGGAGGGGCTGCGCATCGCCCGGGAGGTCGGTGGCGGCGAGCTCGGCCGGCTGCTGCGCAACCTGTCCGGGTACCTCCGCGACGAGGCCCGCACCCGCTCGGAGATGGAGTCGCGCCAGGCCTGGACCATCAACGGCGCCCGGCTCGCCGTGGCCGCGCCGTGGATCGTGCTCCTCTTCATGTCCTTCCAGTCCGAGGTGATCCACCGCTATGCGTCGACCGGCGGCGTGATCGTGCTGGCCATCGGCGCGGCTGCGTGCGTGGTGGCCTACCGGCTGATGATGCGGATTGGCCGGCTCCCCGTCGAGCGACGGATCCTGTCGTGACCCCGGCCTGGTGGGGCGCCCTCCTCGGCGCGGTGTGCGCGGGCGGCCTGCTCGTCGCCGCGTCCCGCGTCCGGGTGATCCGGCGGACCCAGATCGCCGTACGCGTCCTTCCCTACGTCCGCGACCTCCCGCACGTCGGCCGCACCCCCGCCCTCCGGGTCGCCTCGTCCTCCCCGACGTCGGCAGCGGCCGGCATCTTCGGCCCGGTGCTGCGCTCGGCCGCCGACACGGTCGAGCGGGTGCTCGGCGGCGCGGCGTCGGTGCGCCGCCGCCTCGAGCGCGCCGACATCGACAAGACCGTCCACGAGTTCCGCGTGGAGCAGGTGATGTGGGGGCTCGGCGCGTTCGCCATCGCCGCGGCGTACGCCGTCCTCCGCACCCTCGCCGACCCCGGCGCGGGGCTGTCCAGCCTGCTGCTGTGCCTCGTCGCCTTTGTGGCCGGCGTGCTCGCCCGCGACAACCACCTGTCGGGGCAGGTGAAGGCGCGGGAGCGCCGGATCCTTGCGGAGTTCCCGACCGTCGCCGAGCTCCTCGCGCTGGCCGTGGCCGCGGGGGAGAGTCCGGTCGGTGCGCTCGACCGGGTCGTGAAGCGATCGGGCGGGGAGCTCTCCTCCGACCTCGGCCGGGTCCTCGCCGCCGTCCGCACGGGTGAGCCGGTGGGCGCGGCGTTCGACCGGATGGCCGCCACGACCGGCTTGCCGCTGGTCGCGCGCTTCGCCCAGGGCATCGCCGTCGCCGTCGAGCGCGGCACCCCGCTCGCCGAGGTGCTGCACGCCCAGGCCACCGACGTCCGCGAGGCCGGACGTCGCGAGCTGATCGAGGTCGCCGCCCGCAAGGAGGTCTTCATGATGGTGCCGGTCGTCTTCCTCGTCCTCCCGATCACCATCCTCTTCGCCTTCTGGCCCGGCGTCGTCGGGCTCCACCTGACCGCGCCCTGAGTCACTCGAGAGAACGGAACGACCATGCACCAGCTGCCCCTCACCCTCCTGCGGCTCCACGCCGCGCTCGTGCAGCCCCGTCACCGCGCCGACCGCGACGACCGCGGCGACGTGCCCGGCTGGGTCTTGATCACGGTCATGACCGCAGGCCTGGTCATGGTCATCTGGGGCGTCGCACGCGACCAGCTGTCCCAAATGCTCCGCGACGCCCTGAACTCCGTGCACAACTAGGCCCCAGCCGTGCGCCGTCGAGCATCGCAACGCGGGTCCGCCGTCGTGGACTTCGTGCTGGTGCTCGCCGTCCTCGTGCCGCTCTTCCTCGGCATCCTGCAGGTGGGGCTGGTGCTGCTCGTGCGCAACACCCTCGCGGCGGCTGCCTCCGAGGGCGCGCGGTACGCCGCGGTGCAGGGGCGCGGTCCGGCCGACGGTGTCGCCCGGACCCGGTCGCAGATCGCCGGTGTGGTCGCGGGTCGCTTCGCCCAGGACATCGACGTACGCCGCGTGATGGTCGACGGCGCGCCCGGCATCGAGATCGTGGTGCATGCGCGGGTGCCCGCGCTCGGCATCGGCGGCCCGGCCGTCTCGCTCGACGTCGCCGGCCACGCCGTCTCGGAGGAGGCGCCGTGAAGTCCGAGAGGGGGAGCGCCCTCGTCGAGATGAGCTGGCTCGGCATCCTGCTGCTGGTGCCGATGCTCTGGATCCTGATGAGCGCCTTCGAGGTGCAGCGCGGCGCGTTCGCGGTGAGCGCCGCCGCTCGCGCCGCCGGCCGCGCCTACGCCCTGGCGCCGTCGGACGGCATCGGTCGTGCGCGGGCGGAGGCGGCGGCTCGCCAGGCGCTCGACGACCAGGGCCTGCACGCCGGACCGTTGTCGATCGCGGTCAGCTGCACGCCCTACCCCCACGACTGCCACGCCGGCACCTCGGTGATCACGGTCGTGGTCCGCTCGCGGGTGGACCTGCCGCTGCTGCCCAGCGCGCTCGGCGGGAGCGCCCCCGGCTTCGCCCTCGACGCGAGCCACACCGTCCCGATCGGCCAGTTCCAGGAGGTCCCGTGAGCCGCCGCGACGAGCGCGGGACGGTGACGCTGATGATCATCGGCTTCGCCTTCGTGCTGGCGATGGCGGTGGTCCTCGTCGTCGATGCCTCGGCCGCCTACCTCCAGCGGCAGGGCCTCGACACCATCGCCGACGGGGCCGCCCTGCAGGGCGCCGACCTCGGCGCGACCGGCCGGGAGACCTACCTCGATGGCGTCCCTGACGACCGGCTCGCGCTCACCGAGGCGCGTGTGCGGGCCTCCGTCCACGACTACCTGCTGGCGATCGGCGCCTACCGGACCTACCCCGGGCTGACGTACGACGTCGGCGTCGACGCGACCACCCAGTCCGTCACCGTCGCCGTGCACGCCCCGCTCGACCTGCCGCTGACCGTGCCCGGCTCGCCGGCTCACCCCGTCGTCGGCTCCGAGGCGTCCGCGATCGTCTCGACGGGCTGACCGACCACGGCCGCGACCGCTCGGGTCAGCGCGGAGGCGAGCTCGTCGGGGGAGACCCGCCCCGGGGAGACGTCCTCGTCGGCGAAGAGCGCCTGGGCCGCCCCGATCGCGAAGAGGACCCGCCAGGCGGCCTCGGCGTCGGCGGGCGACGTACCGAGCCGGCGCTGGAGCCAGCCCGTGACGGTGGTGGCGAGCAGGTGGGAGGCGGCCCGGGTGCGCGGCTCGAACTCCGGCTGGCCCTGCGCCTCGACCAGGAAGGCCCGCATCGCGCCGTGGTGCCGCTCGAAGATCTCCAGCGCCGCCCGGCAGAGCAGGGCCAGCGCCTCGCCGTCCGACGGCTCCGCGTCGGCGCGCGCGAACGCCGCGGCCGTCGCCGCCTCGATCGCCCCGAGCGCCCGGTCCTGGGCGGCGAGGAGCAGTCCGGTCCGGTCGCGGAAGCGGTGGTAGAGCGACCCGTTGGACGTCCCGGCCTCCGCCGCCACCGCCGCGACGGTCACCGCCGACAGCCCGCCGGAGGCGAGCAGCGCCAGCGTGGCGTCGAGCATCCGGTCGGCGGAGGTCGAGCTGCGGGACTGCAGGGGAGTGCGCACACCGCCACCCTAGCCAGATTAGAGCGCTCGCTCTACTATCGGTGGGCATGAGGCGCGACCACTGGAAGCTCGTCAACGACTCCATGGATCCCGAGACCCAGTTCACCGAGATCTACCGCAACGTCGTGATGTACGAGTTCCCCTGGGACATGAACCAGGCGCTCAGCTTCGCGCTCTTCCGCACCTACGCCGTGCCCGGAATCGGCCGCCTCCTCGACCAGACCGGCGAGTTCACCGGCGCGGTCCAGAAGCGGTACGACGACACCGCGATCCTGCTCGAGCAGCCCTTCCGGCTCGGCTTCGACCACCCGCAGGGCCGGGCCGCGGTCCGGCGCATCAACCAGATGCACAAGGCCTACGACATCCCCGACCACGAGTTCCGCTACGTGCTCTCGACGTTCGTGGTGGTCCCCAAGCGCTGGCTCGACGACTACGGCAAGCGCCCGCTCACGCCCACGGAGCTGCGGGCGTCGGTCAACTACTACCGGACCCTCGGCAGGCACATGAACATCCCCGACATCCCGGAGACCTACGACGACTTCGCCCGGCTGATGGACGACTACGAGGCCGAGCACTTCGCCTACGACGAGGGCGCGCGCCGGGTCGCGGACGCCACCCTCGCGCTGATGCTCACCTTCCACCCGCGCCCGGCCGCCCGGGGTGTGGAGGTGTTCTCCCGTGCGCTGATGGACCCGCCGCTCCGCGAGGCGTTCCGGTACGCCGCCCCGCACCCCCTCGTCGAGCGGGCCTCGCGCGGCGCGCTGAAGGCCCGCGGTTTGGCCCTGCGCGCCTTCCCCGCCCGCACCCGCGCCCAGACCGTGCAGGACCTCAAGTGGATCCGCAGCTACCCCGACGGCTACGACGTGGAGCGCATGGGCACGTTCCCGGCCGGCTGCCCCGTGCCCCACCCGGTGGACGCCGTGGCCGACGTGGGGGAGAGCGGTTCGTCCATTCCTCCCGCGGCCACGTAACCTTGGCTCTTGTGGCAGGCATCGACTTCGACGTAGAGATCAAGACCCTTCTGGCGACGATGCGCACCATCGAGCAGGTGCTCGACGTTGACGAGATGCGCCGGGAGATCGCCGACCTCGGCGAGCAGGTCGCCGCCCCCGACCTCTGGGACGACCAGGACAACGCCACGCGCGTGACCGGCCGCCTCTCCGCGCTCCAGGGCGAGGTCGACCGCTTCGACTCCCTCATCTCGCGCATCGAGGACCTCGAGATCATGGTCGAGCTCGGCCAGGAGGAGGGCGACGCCGACGCGATGGCCGACGCCGACCGCGAGCTCACCCGCATCAAGAAGTCCGTCGAGACCCTCGAGATCCGCACCCTCCTCAACGGCGAGTACGACGCCCGCGAGGCGCTCGTGTCGATCCGCGCCGGCGCCGGCGGCGTCGACGCGGCGGACTTCGCCGAGACCCTGATGCGGATGTACGTCCGCTGGGCCGAGCAGCACAAGTACCCCGTCGAGGTCTTCGAGACCTCCTACGCCGAGGAGGCCGGGCTCAAGTCCGCCACCTTCGCGATCCACGCGCCCTACGCCTACGGCACCCTGTCCGTCGAGGCCGGCACCCACCGCCTCGTGCGGATCAGCCCCTTCGACAACCAGGGCCGCCGCCAGACCAGCTTCGCCGCGGTCGAGGTCGTCCCGGTGCTGGAGCAGACCGACGAGATCGACGTGCCCGACGAGGAGATCCGCGTCGACGTCTACCGCTCCGGCGGTCCCGGCGGCCAGTCGGTCAACACCACCGACTCGGCGGTCCGCCTCACGCACATCCCCACCGGCACGGTGGTCTCCTGCCAGAACGAGAAGAGCCAGCTCCAGAACAAGGCCAGCGCGATGGTCGTGCTCAAGGCCAAGCTGCTCGCGCTGAAGAAGGCCGAGGAGAAGGCCCACCTCGACGGCCTGCGCGGCGACGTCCAGGCCAGCTGGGGCGACCAGATGCGCAACTACGTCCTCAACCCCTACCAGGTGGTCAAGGACCTGCGCACCGGCTACGAGGTGGGCAACCCCTCGGCGGTCTTCGACGGCGATCTCGACGGCTTCCTCGAGGCCGGTATCCGCTGGCGTCGGGGCGCCGACAAGGCCGACGCCAACTAGAGGCCAACTGATCCGGCGCTACCGCCGCAGTGACGCAGCGCAGCCGGACGCCCGCACGGTGTAGGCGCCGACACTGCCGTAGCCGTCGTACGCGTGCAGCGCGCCCCCGTGGCCGACCCCCTCGACGGACACGTCGTACCTCCCCGGTGGCAGCCGCAGTGTGAGCCACGCGCCCATGCCGGTCGCCCGGTCGCGCGTGACCTCGCGTGAGGGCGGGTTGGCCGACGCGACGATGGTCCCGTCCGGCTCGAGGAGCCGGAGCAGGATGTCGAGGTTCGGCGACCGCGGCGCCGGCCGGGCCGCGACGTGCACCCAGCCGCTGCAGGCGCCGAGCGACCACACGTCCGTGTCGGCATCGCTCGTGATGTACGCCGGTCCCGCCGGCATCGGTCCGGCCCCGGCCGTGGTGTCCCCGGCCTCGTCGGCGCGCAGCGGCGCCCCGTTGGCGGCGATGAGTGCCAGGTCGTCCTGCGGGTTGTTGGCTCCGGCGTAGGCGCCGCGGCTCCACTGCACGATCGGGCGCGAGAAGCCGCCGCCCATGATCGGCGCCCAGCTGCCCTGTCCGAAGGAGTACTCCTGCGTCGTGGTGCCGTCGTGCAGCAGCCCGACGTTGTGGCCCACCTCGTGGCTGACCACCTCGGCGATGTCCTTGAGGTCGTTGCCGACCATGTCGGAGAAGACCCAGCTCGGCTGGTAGGCCGCGTGGTCGACGGCGAGGTCCATCACGTCGAAGAACGCCATCCCCGAGCAGCCGTCCGGGCAGATCGCCCGCGCCGCCGCCTGGCTCGACGTGATCACGGCCCGGGTGCCGTAGGTCGGGTCGTCGGGGCTGCTGCGGTCCAGGACGTCCGGGCCGGGGTCCTGGGTCGTGACGTCGACGTCGAAGGGCGCGAAGTCCTCGGCGACCCGCTGCCAGATGTCCTGCACGGCGGCGCGTTCGACGTCGCTGAAGGCGGGGTCGCCGTCCAGGCTCCAGCCGCGGTAGCGCCCGTCCGGCAGGCCGAGGTCGGGGGCGTTCCAGGCCGTTCCGGAGACGTCGTCGCCGTTGAAGTCGAGCAGGATCGTGTGCGCCGAGCCGGGCAGGCTGTGCAGCGCGAACGTGTCCGCCAACGGATACGGCGCCCGCCGTACCAGCGCCCGGTCCGCGGCGGCCGTCCGGGCGTGGACGTCGACCCGCGGGACGGGGTCGCGGACGAGCTGGTGCCCCAGCTGGGCAGGGGACGGAGCAGGGGCCGGTCCCGCCGCGGTGGCGGGGCCGGCCCCGAGGGATGCGAGCAGGGTCGCGCCGGTGAACGCCGCCCCGACGAGTGCACTGGCACCCGTCCGCAGCCGTCGATCAGAGGCTCCTGCTCCCATCGTGTTCCCCCCTAGAACCCGACTCCAGCGTCGAGGTGGGGGGAAGGGTGCGGTGCGGGGTTCAGGGACCCCTCACCACTTCTGGGGAGCGCCTGACTAGTCAGCCGGCGGTCTGGCCGGACGCGGCCAGCGCCACCGCGGCGCACCAGTCGCTGGCCCGCTCGGTGAGGTCGGCCGGCTCCTGCTTGCCGGGGACCGCCAGCGTGCAGCTGAGCCACGCGTCGCCGAACAGCCCGTAGTAGCCCTGGAAGTGCCCGCGGGGCGTGCCGCAGCGGGTGGCGACCGAGGGCTTGCCGAAACCGGCGTCGTTCGTGCCCTGACAGCCCCGGCCGACGGCCGCGTCGCGCAGCTGGGTCGCTCGGTCGACGGTGACGGGCGGCGCGAAGACCCAGGCCCGGGCGACGGAGCCGTCCTGGGCGCGCCACGTGCAGTCGTACTCGTGGGCGACGTCGCGGACACCCTTGACGAGCCGGGCGTGCTCGCCGTTGTTGTAGGCCAGGCCGTCGTACTTCGTGGTGCCGAGCGCGGCCTGCAGCGTGTCGGGGCCGATGCCCGAGCAGAACGCGTCGCGCGCCACCACCATCGCGGTGGTGTCGAGGTCGGACAGCTTCGTCACGGACGCGGTCGGCGCGGCGTCGGGGGACGAGGAGCCGTCGTCGCACGAGCTGATGCCCACCAGGGCGAGCACGGCCACGACGGCGGCAGGCGCGAGGAGCCGCAGGTCGGACATGGGCCTCAACATATCGGCGTCCGGTGCGCTTGAATGCATCCGATGGGTACTCCCGAGGACGTCCACGCCGCCGCCGCTGCCGAGCTGGCCGGCCTCTCCGAGGAGCGCCGCGAGGCGTTCGCGCTGCGGCTCGACCGGTGGTGGGACGACCTGCTCGCCGGCCTCGCCGCGGTCTACCCGCACCCGGAGGCCGTCGCCGGCCGGCTCGTGCAGATCGCCGCCCGCGCGTACGCCGCCCGCCCGGCCGACCTGCACCGCCTCGACCAGCGCCGGCTGCTCCAGCCGGACTGGCTCCAGCAGCCCCGGATGTTCGGCTACGCCTGCTACACCGAGCGCTTCGCCGACGACCTGGCCGGCCTCGCCCGGCGGCTCGACCACCTCGAGGACCTCGGCGTCACCTACCTGCACCTGATGCCGCTGCTGATGCCGCGCGAGGGCGACAACGACGGCGGCTACGCCGTCCAGGACTACCGCGCCGTCCGCCCCGACCTCGGCACGATGGACGACCTCCGCGACCTGGCCACCACGCTGCGCGGCCGCGGGATCAGCCTGGTGATGGACCTCGTGCTCAACCACGTCGCGCGCGAGCACGCCTGGGCCGAGAAGGCCCGCGCCGGGGACGCGACCTACCGCGACTACTTCCACGTGCACGCCGACCGGACCCTGCCCGACGCCTTCGAGGAGACCCTGCCGGAGGTCTTCCCCGACTTCGCGCCCGGCAACTTCACGTGGGACGAGCAGCTCCAGGGTTGGGTCTGGACGACCTTCAACGAGTGGCAGTGGGACCTCAACTGGGGCAACCCGGCCGTGCTGCTGGAGTTCGCCGACATCATCCTGGCGCTGGCCAACACCGGCGTGGAGGTGCTACGCCTCGACGCCATCGCGTTCCTGTGGAAGCGGCTCGGCACCGCCTGCCAGAACCAGCCCGAGGTGCACGCGATCACCCAGGTGCTGCGCACCGTCGCGCGGCTGGGCGCGCCGGCGCTGGTCTTCAAGGCCGAGGCGATCGTGGGACCGCGGGACCTGGTGCAGTACCTCGGCCTGGGCTCCCACGCCGGCCGGGTCAGCGACCTCGCCTACCACAACAGCCTGATGGTGCAGGTCTGGTCGATGCTCGCCACCGGCGACACCGTGCTGGCCCGCCATGCGCTCGCCGCGCTGCCGCCGGCGCCCACCACCGGCACCTGGATCGCCTACATCCGCTGCCACGACGACATCGGCTGGGCCATCGACGACGGCGACGCCGCCGCGGTCGGGCTCAACGGCCACGACCACCGGCGCTTCCTGGCCGACTGGTACGCCGGCGACTTCCCCGGCTCGTGGTCCGAGGGGCTGGTCTTCCAGCACAACCCCGAGACCGGCGACAAGCGGATCAGCGGCACGTCGGCCGCGCTCGCCGGGCTGGCCCGCGACCCCGAGGGCGGGCTGTCGCGGATCTTCCTCGCCCACGCGATCGTTGCCGGCTGGGGCGGCATCCCGGTCGTGTGGAGCGGCGACGAGCTCGGCCAGCCCAACGATCCGCACTGGGCCGAGGAGCCCGGGCACGCCGACGACAACCGCTGGGCGCACCGGCCGCGCCTCGACGCCGATCGGGCCGCGCAGCGCCACGACCTGCGCACCGAGCCCGGCAAGATCTTCGGCGGCCTCGCCCACCTCGCGCGCGTCCGGGCCTCGCTGCCGCAGCTGCACGCCTCCGCCGAGAGCCGGGTCGTCGTCGACACCGACCCCGGCGTGCTCGCCACCGTGCGCACCCATGCCAGCGGTCCGATGGTCGGGCTCTACAACGTCACCCGCGAGTCCCGCCCGTTCCCGATCGGCTGGCTGCACGACGCCGGCCTCGGCTCGCCGTACGACGCGCTGGGTGGGCACCCCGTGACCGCCGGCGCCGACGGCCTCGTCTGGCTCCCGCCGTACGCCGCGTGGTGGGTCGTCGAGGCGCCTGCCTGACCCGGACGTGAGCCGCAACACCCCGATGTGACGCTCGCGACGGGGTGCGGGGCCGCTCAGGGGCTCTCGACTACCCTCGATCCAGTGATCCGCTTCGAAAAGGTCTCCAAGGCCTACCCAGGACAGGGGAGCCCTGCACTCGACCAGGTGACGGTCGACGTGGAGAAGGGCGAGTTCGTCTTCCTCGTCGGGGCCTCGGGGTCCGGCAAGAGCACGTTCCTGCGGCTCGTGCTGCGGGAGCACCGCCCCTCGTCCGGCCGTGTCTACGTCGCCGGCAAGGAGATCAACCGCCTCGCCGCCTGGAAGGTGCCGCGGCTGCGCCGCTCGATCGGCACCGTCTTCCAGGACTTCCGCCTGCTGCCCAACAAGACCGTCAGCGAGAACGTCGCGTTCGCGCTCCAGGTCATCGGCAAGGGCCACAAGGAGATCGCCAGCGTGGTCCCCGAGACCCTCGAGCTGGTCGGGCTGGAGGGCAAGGGCGACCGGATGCCCGACGAGCTCTCCGGTGGTGAGCAGCAGCGCGTCGCCATCGCCCGCGCCTTCGTCAACCGCCCGATGATCCTCATCGCCGACGAGCCCACCGGCAACCTCGACCCCACGACCTCGGTCGGCATCATGAAGCTGCTCGACCGCATCAACCGCACGGGCACCACCGTGCTGATGGCCACCCACGACGCCGGCATCGTCGACCAGATGCGCAAGCGCGTCATCGAGCTCGAGGACGGCCGAGTCGTCCGCGACCAGGCGCAAGGCGTCTACGGCTTCCAGCACTGATCCTCGACCCCGAAGAGAGCCTCTTCCCTCATGCAGCTTCGTTACGTCTTCTCCGAGCTCGGCCAGGGCCTTCGTCGCAACCTGTCGATGCACATCGCGGTGATCCTGACCCTGTTCGTCTCGCTGACCCTCGTGGGCCTCGGCGTCCTCCTCAACCAGCAGGCCGACAAGGCCGCCCAGCACTGGGGCAGCCAGCTCCAGATCACGGTGTGGCTGTGCAAGGACAAGGACGACAACCCCGCCTGCACCGGTGAGGTCACCGACACCCAGAAGCAGGCGATCGAGAAGGTCGTCAGCAGCAGCCCCGAGGTCGCGGACTACCACACCGAGTCCAAGGAGCAGGCCTTCGAGAAGGTCAAGGAGCTCCTCGGCCCGGACAAGTTCGAGGGCCCCAACCCGGCCGCCACCGCCGCGGACATGCCGCAGTCGGTGTGGATCGAGCTCAAGGACCCCGACCAGTACAAGGGCATCGAGAGCGCCGTGGTCGGCCTCGACGGCGTCTCGGGCATCCGCGACATGCGTGAGGTGCTCAAGCCGATCTACGGCTCGATCAACGCGCTCCAGTGGGGAGCGCTCGGCACGGCCGGCTTCCTGGTGTTCGCGGCGCTGCTCCTGGTCGGCAACACCATCCGGCTCGCGGCGTTCGCGCGCCGCAAGGAGATCGGCATCATGCGGCTCGTGGGTGCCTCCACGATGTACATCGCGCTGCCCTTCCTCCTCGAGGCGCTGGTGACCGCCCTGCTCGGCGTCGCGCTCGCCTCGGGGGCCCTGGGCGCCTTCATGTACTTCGGCATCGACCAGCGCGCCGCGACCGGTCTGAAGTTCATGCCGTGGATCGGAATGCCCGAGTACGTCGTCGCCGTCATCTGCATGGCGATCCTCGGTCCGGTGCTCACGCTGATCCCGACACTCGTGTTGACGCGCAAATACCTCAAAGTCTGATCGCCGCGGGTTACGGTCGAGCCGTTCACTTCCCCGAACATCGAAGGCAGACCGGTGCGCTTCTTCCCCCGTGCCGCACGCCATCGCCTCGTGGCGGCCTCCGCGGCCTGCGCGATCGCGATGGGCGCTGTGACAGTCCCTCACGCGTTCGCCGACGACCTCAAGCACAAGCAGAAGCACGTGCAGAGCCAGATCAAGGCCGCCGGCCACGACCTGGACGAGTCCAGTGCCCGCCTGCGCAAGACCTCCGCCGCCCTGGCCAGCGCCCGGACCCAGCTCGCCGGCGCCAAGGGTGAGCTGACCGCCGTACGCGCGAAGCTCGAGGCGGCCCGCATCTACGACAACCAGATGCAGGCCAGGCTCAACGCCGCCGTCGCCCGGCTCGCCTCGGCCCAGGCCGACCTCGTCGAGGGGCAGCAGGCGCTGGACGACCAGCGCCAGAACGTCACCGACACCATCACCTCGATCTACGAGGAGGGTGACCCGCAGCTGCTCGCGTTCTCCGCGCTGCTCGACGCCCAGTCGCCGGCCGACCTGACCCGCCAGGCCGAGATCAAGAACGTCATCGTCGGGCGCCAGACCCGGGCCTACGACGACCTGCACGCCGCCGAGGTGCTGCTCCAGGTCCGCGAGGACGAGGTGCAGTCCGCCCGCGACGAGGTCGCCCTGCAGCGCCAGCAGGCCGCCGAGCACCTGGTCACGATGAAGGACCTGCACCAGCAGTCCGTGGACGCCAAGATCAAGGTCCGCGACCTGGTCAACCGCAGCCGCGACGCCCAGCACGCCGCCACCGAGGCGCGCCGGCACGACCAGGTCCAGCTCGCGCGGCTGAAGAAGCGCGAGGACCAGATCCGCCAGCAGATCCTCGCGGCGGCCCGCCGTGCCCACGGCGGCTACCGCGGCCCGACCGGCGGCCTCCTGCTGCACCCGGTCAACGGGCCGATCACCTCGCCCTTCGGCTACCGGATGCACCCGATCTACCACTACTGGGGCCTGCACGACGGCGACGACTTCGGCGCTCCGTGCGGTGCGCCGCTGTACGCCGTCAACGGCGGCTCGGTGATGTCGGAGTACTACTCCTCGGTCTGGGGCAACCGCCTCTACCTCAACCTCGGCACCTTCAACGGCCGCAACGTCACCGTCATCTACAACCACCTCTCCCGCTACCGCGTCGGCAGCGGTGCCCACGTCGGCCGCGGCGACGTCGTCGGCTATGTCGGCACGACCGGCTGGTCGACCGGCTGCCACCTGCACTTCACCGTCATGGTCAACGGCACCCCGGTGAACCCCGTCAGCTGGTTCTGAGCGGAGACGCATCGCTGCCCCAGCGGTGAGCCAGCAACCGAACCCGACCGGGAAATGGTTCACCACCCACCGCCGGGTCGACCCGGCGGTGAGCCATGAACCGACCCGGGCAGGGAAAGGGTTCACAGCTCACCGCTCCCGTTGACCAGGGCGCCCACGCGCGCGGGCGCCATAGCCAGCGCCGACTCGATGGGGAATCGGCTTGCCGGGGTTTGAGAGGATGGCGGGATGCCGAAGGACTCGAAGAAGGACGCGCCGCGCAAGATGGTTGCGCAGAACAAGAAGGCGCGCCACGACTACCTCATCGAGGACACCTTCGAGGCGGGGCTGGTCCTCATGGGGACCGAGGTGAAGTCGCTGCGGATGGGCCGCGCCTCCCTCGTCGACGGCTTCGTCGACATCGACGGCGGCGAGGCCTGGCTGCACGGCGTGCACATCCCGGAGTACGCCCAGGGCACCTGGACCAACCACGCCGCCCGCCGCAAGCGCAAGCTCCTGCTCAACCGTGTCGAGATCGACAAGATCGAGCGGCGGGTCAACGAGAAGGGCCTGACGATCGTGCCGCTGTCGCTCTACTTCGTCGACGGCCGGGCCAAGATCGAGATCGCCCTCGCCAAGGGCAAGAAGTCGTGGGACAAGCGGCACGCCCTCGCCGAGCGGCAGGCCAACCGCGAGACCGAGCAGGCCGTGGGCCGCCGCCTCAAGGGCATGGGTGACTGACTCGGGTCCGGTCCGCGCCTTCTGGCAGGACCTCGGGCTGCCCGGGCTGTTCGACGTCCACGTCCACTTCCTGCCGCCGAACATCCAGGCCAAGGTCTGGGCGCAGTTCGACCAGGCCGGCCCGAAGATCGGGCGCGACTGGCCGATCCGCTACCGCGGCAGCCACGAGGAGCGGGTCGAGCAGCTCCGCTCCTTCGGCGTACGCCGCTTCTCGGCTCTGCCCTACGCCCACCGACCTGGGGTTGCGACCTACCTCAACGACTGGGCGGCCGGCTTCGCCGCCGACGTCCCCGAGTCGCTGTGGTCGGCGACGTTCTACCCCGAGCCGGAGGCGCCGTCCTACGTCGCTGCCGGCATCGAGGCGGGCGTCGAGGTGTTCAAGGTGCACGTGCAGGTGGGGGAGTTCCACCTCGACGACCCCGAGCTGGACAAGGTCTGGGGGATCCTCGAGGACGCCGGCACCCCGATCGTCACGCACGCCGGCTCCGGCCCGGTCGGCAACGAGTTCACCGGCCCGGGCGCCCTGGCCCGGGTGCTCGAGCGGTTCCCGCGGCTCGCGGTCGTGGTCGCGCACATGGGGGCGCCGGAGTACGCCGAGTTCCTCGACCTCGCCGAGCGCCACGAGCGTGTGCGGCTCGACACGACGATGATCTTCACCGACTTCTTCGACCAGGAGGCGCCGTACCCGTCCGAGCTGGTGCCGCGGCTGGTCGACCTCCAGCCCAAGGTGCTGCTCGGCTCGGACTTCCCGACCATCCCCTATCCCTACGCCCACCAGTTGGAGGGTCTGGAGCGGCTCGGTCTGGGGGAGGACTGGCTGCGCGCGGTCTGCTGGCACAACGGCGTCGAGCTCTTCGGCTGACCCCGGACGCGGGGCCGACCTCGGGACCTTCGGCCCTGCCCGACGCCGGGTCGGGCGGGTGAAGTGGGGGCCATGCACACCGTGCACCCCGCCGACCTGCGCCGGGCCGAGGCCCCGACGTCGGCGCCCACGCTCCCGGTGTGGGTGGCGCTCTGCGCGTCCGCCGAGGCCGTCGGGATGACGGCGGCGGCCGGCGCGTCGCGAGCCGGTGGGCTCGGCAGCGACTGGCTGGCGCTGGGTGTCGTGGTGCTCGGTGGGCTGGTCGAAGGAGTGGCCCTGGGGTCGGCGCAGGCATGGGGCCTGGGGCGCTGGCTGTCCTCGCTGCAGAGGGGACGCTACGTGCTCGCGACCGTGCTGGTCGCCGGCCTGGGATGGGCGGGTGCCTCGGCGCCCGCCGTCCTGTCGGGGGACACGGGGGATGGTGGCGGGAGCTCCCCGCCGCTGCCGCTGGTGCTGCTCGGCGCCGCGGGTCTGGGACTGGTGATGGGCCCCGTGCTGGGGTCCGCGCAGGCGGTCGCCCTACGCGGCGCGGCCTCCCACCCGTGGCGCTGGGTCGGCGCCAACACGGTGGCCTGGCCACCGGCCATGTGCCTGATCTTCCTGGGCGCCTCGGTGCCCGGGGCGGGCTGGCCGATGGCCGGGCTGCTGGTGGACGGTCTGGTGACGGGCGCCGTGGCAGGGGCAGTGCTCGGCCTCGTCACGGTCTGGTTCCTGCCCACGCTGTCGCCGGCGCGGGAATCCCTGGTGCCTCGCGCTGGTTGAGTCGGATAGCCTGTGCATGCAGGTACACAACTCAAGAGGGGCTGATCGGTTTCGACTTGGGACGTTAGTTCCAGGGGAAGCGGGTCGAGGAGCCAGCGTCATCTCGTAAACGACCGCTGGAAACCAATAACTGCCAACGCTAAGCGCAGTTCCTTCGCTCTCGCTGCCTGAGCAGTGATCGAAGCGTCAGACCGGGCATCCGTCTCCGTCCCGGACCCTGGCGTCATCTAGGAGACTTGCTGGTCAACTTCTGTCAGGAGGGTTGATCGGGACTTTTTCCTGACTGAGCCTGTCGGCGACGTGTCTGTGCGAGCGCCGGGGCCGAGAAAAGCGACATCACCGACTGCACCCGGAGAAGACCTGGTTCGACGCTCGAGGACGCGGGTTCGATTCCCGCCAGCTCCACCACACGATCACCTCTTGACGACAACGTGGAGGATCCAGCGCACCCCGTGCGCCGGGTCCTCCACGTTGTTGCGTCCGTCCGGAAAGTTTCCGGTGACTGCTCGCAACCAACCCCGGCGCCCGGGCGTCTCTGGGGTATGACTCTCGGACACCGACCCGCGACCCTGCCCCTTCGACTCGTCCTCGGCGCCACGGCGCTGCTCGCGCTCGCCGCCTGCGGCAACGAGACCTCGGCCACCGCCGCGGACGCCCCGACCTCACCCGCGCCGACCAGCGCTTCGCCCACGCAGCAGGAGGAGGCCCCCCGGCTGATCTCGTACGCCGGCGGCGAGTCGCCCGGCGTCGAGGTCAAGCAGCGCAGCGACGCGGCCCACCTCACCGGCGCGCCTGCCGACTTCAAGCAGTTCATCGGCGACCTCGCCCAGCAGAACGCCGACGCCTCCAGCTGCGCCGACGGGTACGTCGGCGTGACCGTGCAGACGCTGCGCACCGACGGCTTCGCGATCGGCGGCGTCAACGACTGTGGCGGCTACCTGGCCCTGTGGGCCGTCGTCGACGGCCACTGGAAGGAGGTCGCCGGCACCCAGGAGCTGTGGGACTGCAAGATCCTCGCGCGCTACCAGGCGCCCAGTGACGTGGTCGGCGACGCGTGCTACGACTACGACGCGCAGCACGAGCGCGCCTACCAGCAGGCGTGAGCGTCACCCCGCAGCGAGCTCCGCGAGGTAGGCGTCGAAGCGGTCCAGGCTGGTCTGCATCCCGGCCTGCGCCTCGGGGGAGAGGTACATCTCCGGCACGTTGGTCTGGTGCGTGACCACCTCGGTGGTCCCATCGCCGAGGTCGGCGAACGTGACCGTCGTGCGCATCCCGCCCTCCACGTCGGGCTCCTCCCACGAGAGCAGGTCGGGGCGACGTACGTCGACGAAGACCGCCCGCATCGTGTAGGTCGCGCCGTCGGAGTCGTTGACCATGACCGTCTCGAAGACGCCACCGGGGCGCAGGTCCACGGTGATGTTGGCGAGGGGGGTGGTCGTGCCGGTCGGCCCCCAGAAGTGGGTGAGGTGTTCCGGCGTGGTCATGCAGTCGAAGACGAGCTCGGCGGGGGCACGGTGCACCCGCGTGATCGTGAGCTCTCCGGTCTGGACGGTCATTGCTGCTCCTTGAGGTAGTGGGCGAGGCGGTCGTGGCGTTCGGTCCAGGTCGCGCGGTGTCGCTCGATCCAGCCGACGGCGTCGTCGAGGCGGGCTGCCTCGAGGGCGCAGGGGCGGGACTGGGCCGATCGCGACCGCGAGACCAGGCCGGCGTGCTCGAGCACCTTCACGTGCCGGGACACCGCCTGCTGGGTGATCGCGAACGGCTCGGCCAGCTCGTTGACCGTGGCGTCGCCCCGTGCCAGCCGCGCCAGGATCGCGCGGCGGGTGGGGTCGGCCAGGGCCGCGAAGACCCGGCTCAGCTCGTCCTCCATGACCGTCATGGCAGGAGCCTAGACACAACCAACTGCTTTTACAACAGATAAGTTGTGAAGGTCGGAGGTGGTGTGGACCGGAGAATGGCTCCATGGCCACGATCACCCTGCACGACGGCACCCTCGCCGTCCGGTTCACGACCCTCGAGAAGCTCGGCGGCCTCGTCCGCGACCTCGACGTCCCCGTCTCCTCGATCGCGGCGGCGCGCGTCGAGCCTGACGGCCTGCGCGCCGTGCGCGGGCTCCGGGCGCCCGGGCTCGGCCTCCCGTTCGTCCGCAAGATCGGCACCTGGCGCTCGCGGGCCGGCTCGTCCCTCGTGTCCGTGCGCCGCGGCCAGCCCGCGCTCGTGCTCGACCTCACCGGTGCGAAGTACCGCCAGGTCGTGATCGGCCTCGACGACGCCGCGTCGTACGTCGATCGCCTCGACGTCTGAGACGCGCCTCAGGTCCGGAGGGAGCCCAGCGTCCGGGTCGCGACGGTGGCCCAGGCGGCGAGCAGTGCCAGGTAGAGCACGCCGGAGGCGACGGCCAGCGCCTGCGCGCCGGTCGCGGCCGCCAGCGCCGACGTGCCGGTCACGACCGTGCCGACCGGGAACGTGAACGACCACCACGCCATCGTGAACGGCAGGCCGTCCCGCGCGGCCCGGACCGTGGCGGCGGCGGCGAAGGTCGCCCACGCCCCGGCCAGGAGCAGGGTCGGCAGCCCGTAGCGCAGCCCGAACGACGGGGGCATCGCCCCGCTGGCGGACAGGGCGTGGGCCGCGGTGACCGACTGGCCCAGCGGGCCCAGCACGATCCACAGCGTCGGGACCGTGGCCGCCGGGCCGCGCCCGTGGCGGGCGAGGCGCTTCAGCAGCGCGGCCACGACCGGCATGGAGGCCAGCAGGGCCAGGGCGAACATCGCGACACAGGCCGCCCCGAGCGCACGCCGGGCCGGGCCGTCGGGCAGGTGGGAGAGGAGCAGGGGACCGGTGGCCGCGCTGACCATCGGCGGCACGACGGGCATCAGCCAGGTGGCCGAGGCGGCCTCGAGCCGGTAGTCGCCGCGTGCGCGAGCGGCCCGCGGCACCAGCACCGTGGTGGCGAGGCCGAGCACGCTGCCCGCCGTCCAGAGCAACGCGTCGAGCGCCACCGCGGCGTGCGTGCCGACGAGCGGCTCCCCGGCCAGGACGGCGCCGGCGCCCACCGTCATCAGGGCCATCGCCGGGGCGCCGTAGAAGTGCGCCATCGCGGGGTCGTACGCGTGGGCGCGGGCGACGTCAGGCCGGCGGAGCCAGTGCCGGACGGTCGCGCCGCCCACGACCAGGAGCACCAGGGCGTCGAGCGCCCAGACCGCCGCGGTGAGGTCCGCGAGCCCGGGCGCGACGAACGGCAGCGTCGCACCGGCAGTCGCGACGATGCCCGTGCCCATCACGGTGGCGAACCAGTTGGGCCCGAAGGAGTCGAGCACGCTCGATCGCCCGGGAGCGAGCGGCCGGACGGCCAGGAGGGTGGTCATGGCTCCAGCGTGGGCGGCGTACGTCGTCCCGAGTAGCGGTCACGTTCCTGTGCATGCACAGGGGATCCTTGTGACCGGCGTAAGGTCTGCCCTGTGACCCAGCCCGCCAGCCACGTCCCGGACCTGCCGGCCCTGCGGCTGCTGGTCGGCGTGGCCCGGCACGGCAGCATCGGGGGAGCGGCCCGCGAGGCCGGCGTCTCCCAGCAAGCCGCGTCCGAGCGACTCCGGGCGGTCGAGGCGCAGGTCGGCCTCACCCTGCTGCAGCGGGGTGCGCGCGGCTCCCAGCTCACCTCCGCGGGAGTCGTGCTGGTCGAGTGGGCGGGCCGGCTGCTCGACGTGGCCGACGAGCTCGACACCGCCATCGACGGCCTGCGCAGCGCCCGCGGCCGCGACCTGGCCGTGCACGCCAGCATGACCGTCGCCGAGAGCCTGGTGCCGCGGTGGCTCGTGCTGCTCCGGCAGCGCCAGGTCGCCGACGGGCACCGCCCGACGGCGGTCAGCCTGACGGCGGGGAACTCCCGGCAGGTCGTCGACGCCGTACGCCGCGGAGCCGCGCACGTCGGGTTCGTGGAAGGCCTCGACGTGCCGGCGGGGCTGCGCTCCCGGACCGTGGTCCGCGACCGGCTCGTGCTGGTCGCACCGCCCGGCACGCCGCTGACCCGGCGCCGCTCGCCGCTGGAGCCCGACGAGGTCGCCGAGCTCGCGCTCACCGGCCGCGAGGCCGGGTCGGGCACCCGCGAGGTGGTCGAGGCCGCGCTGGCCCGGCACCGGCTGACCGGCGCCGCGCCCGCCCTCGAGCTGACCACGGCCACGGCCGTACGCGAGGCCGTCCGGGCAGGGAGCGCACCGGCCTTCCTGAGCCGGCGGGTCGTCGAGCGCGACCTCGCGGCCGGTCAGCTCGTCGAGGTGCCGGTCACCGGTCTCGACCTCGAGCGGGCGTTCCGTGCGGTGTGGGTCGGCTCGGCCACGCCACCGGCCGGCCCGGTCCGCGACCTGGTCGCCATCGCGCGCTCGACGGGCTGATCAGGGGCGCGTCAGCCGAACTCGCGCCGGGTCAGCCCCGCCGTGGTCGCCGTGGACTGGAGCGCCGCGATGCTGTCGTGGAGGTCGTCGACCTGCTGGCGGACCCGCTCGGTCGCCTCGCGGACCCCGGCGAGGTCGTTCTCGGTCAAGGCCTGCTCGAGCCCCTCGGTCGCGGAGGACACCTCGGCGACCTGGTCGCGCAGCACGCCCAGGACGTCGGCGCTGTCCTCCTGGTCGTCGATCTGGCGGCGCAGGAACGAGGCCTGGCTGGCCAGTCTGCGGCCCGCGGCCCAGAGGTCGACGAAGACCTGCACCTTCGCCCGCAGGATCCACGGGTCGAAGGGCTTGGCGATGTAGTCGGCCCCGCCCGCGGCGTAGCCGCGGTAGGAGTTGCGTTGCTCGTTGTCGGCCGCGGTCAGGAAGATGATCGGCACGTCCTTGGTGCGCGAGCGCCGCTTGATCCGGGCCGCCGTCTCGAAGCCGTCCATGCCCGGCATCTGGGCATCGAGCAGGATCAACGCGTAGTCGTCCTTGAGCAGGGCCCGCAGCGCCTCCTCGCCCGACCCGGCGCGCACGAGCGTCTGGTCGAGCGAGCTCAGGATCGCCTCGAGGGCGAGGAGGTTCTCCGGCCGGTCGTCGACGAGGAGGATCTTGGCGCGTTCGATCATGAAAGCCACGACCGAAAGACGGAGAGGAGCTGGTCGACGTCGACCGGCTTGGTGACGTAGTCCGACGCGCCGGCGGTGAGGCTGTTGTCGCGGTCGCCGGGCATCGCCTTGGCGGTCAGTGCGATCACCGGGAGGTCGCGGAACGACGGCATCTTCCGGATCTCGCGCATCGCGGTGTATCCGTCCATGCCCGGCATCATGACGTCCATCAGCACCAGGTCGATCTCCGGCTCGCGGCGCAGCGTCTCCAGACCCGCCTCGCCGTTCTCGGCATAGAGCACGTCGATGCCGTGCTGCTCGAGCGCGCTGGTGAGCGCGAAGACGTTGCGGACGTCGTCGTCGACGATCAGGATCCGCCGTCCCACGAAGACCTGCTCGCCCTCCCGCGGCTCGGCGGTCGGCACGAGGGCCGGCACCGGCGGGCGTACGTCGGCCCGGTGCAGGAACAGCGAGACCGCGTCCAGGACCTGGTCGACCGAGCCGGGCCGCGCCAGGGTGAGCGTCTCGGCGTAGGGCTGGAGGCGGTTGGTCTCACGGGCCGACAGGTCGTCCACGCCGGTGGCCACCACGGGGGTGGCGCGCAGGGCCTTGCGGGAGCGGATCCGCTTGAGCACGTCGAAGCCGCCACCGCCGCTCAGGCCGAGGTCGACCACGACGCAGTCGTAGGCGTCGCCGTCCAGGGCCGTGGTCGCGTCGCTGGCATTGCCGGCGACCTCGACGTCGATCCCCTCGAGGGTCGAGACCCGCTCGGCCACCGCCGACGCGTCGCCGGCGGCCTGCTCGGTCACGACGAGCACTCGGCGGTGCGCGGTGTTGAGGAAGACGTCGACGCGTTCGAGTGCGGCGTCGAGCCGGGCCCGGGTGATCGGCTCCTCGAGCACCCCGAGCGCCCCGGCCACGAGGCCGTCACGGGCGTCCTCGACGGCGCCCGGCGCGTGGGTCACCACGGTCGGGATCAGCCGGGTCGTGGGGTGCCGCTTGAGTCCGTGCAGGAGCGAGCTGCCGTCGTGGGTCACCATGTCCCCCCCGACGACCATCGCCGCCGGCACGCGCTGGTGGGCCACGACCAGGGCGTCGTCGGCCTGCAGCGTCGCGACCACCTTGTAGCCGTGGCCCCGGCCGATGTCGACCGCGGCGCGAGCCACGTCCGCCTGGGAGAGCGCGACCAGCAGGACCCGGTCACCGTCGTGGATCGCCGGCTCGTCGTCGACGATCACCTCGTGCATGAGCTCGGCGGCCGAGGGCTTCTCCGCCTCGGGCGTCGCCTCTTGCCGCGGGCCGGCTGCCTCCGGCTGCGGCGCCCGGCTGCCGTCGTACCGGACGGGCAGGTAGAGGGTGAACGTGCTGCCGCGTCCGGGGTCGCTCTCGACGTGGATCTCGCCGCCGATCAGGCGGGCGATCTCCCGGCTGATCGAGAGGCCCAGGCCAGTGCCGCCGAACTTGCGGCTGATGGTGCCGTCGGCCTGCTGGAACGCCTCGAAGATCGTGCGCAGCTGCTCGGGCGCGATGCCGATGCCGGTGTCGGAGACCTCGAAGGCCAGCACGTGCTCGGCGGCGGTGAGCGGCGCCATCTGGAAGCGCTCCTCACCGGCGTGCCGGATGGCCAGGGTGACGTTGCCCGCGGAGGTGAACTTCACCGCGTTGGAGAGCAGGTTGCGCAGCACCTGCTGGAGCCGGTGCTGGTCGGAGTAGAGCGTGCGGGGCACGTCGGGCGCGATCTCGACGGTGAAGTCGAGGTCCTTCTCCGCGGTGAGCGGGCGGAACGTCGCCTCGACGTACTCCACGATCCCGGCGACGGCGATGTCGGCGAGGTGGACGTCCATCTTGCCGGCCTCGACCTTGGACAGGTCGAGGATGTCGTTGATCAGCTGCAGCAGGTCGGTGCCGGCGCTGTGGATGGTCTGCGCGAACTCCACCTGGCGGCTGTTGAGGTTGCCGTCGGGGTTGTCGGTGAGCAGCTTGGCC
Source organism: Nocardioides ginsengisegetis (assembly GCF_014138045.1). Lineage (NCBI taxonomy): Bacteria > Bacillati > Actinomycetota > Actinomycetes > Propionibacteriales > Nocardioidaceae > Nocardioides > Nocardioides ginsengisegetis. The sequence goes on along the minus strand of NZ_JACGXA010000001.1, from coordinate 2,798,521 downwards.
AGGATCAGCAGCGAGTTGAGCGGGGTGCGCAGCTCGTGGGACATGTTGGCCAGGAACTCCGACTTGTAGCGCGAGGAGAGGGCCAGCTGCTCGGCGCGGTCCTCCAGCGCCCGTCGGGCGTCCTCGATCTCGAGGTTCTTGATCTCGATGGCGCGGTTCTGGCGCGCGAGCAGCCGTGCCTTCTCCTCCAGCTCCGCGTTGCTCTGCTGGAGCTCGCGCTGCTGGGTCTGCAGCTCGCCCGACTTGTTCTGCAGCTCGCCCGCGAGCCGCTGCGACTCCACCAGCAGCAGCTGCGTCTGCGAGCTCGCGATGATTGCGTTGAGCGAGACGCCGATGATCTCCATCAGCTGCTCGAGGAACTGCATGTGCACGGTCGTGAACGGCGAGAACGACGCCAGCTCGACCACGCCGAGCACCTGCTCCTCGAAGACCACCGGCAGGATCGCGATCTCCAGCGGCGGCGCCTCGCCCAGCCCGGAGGAGATGCGGAGGTAGTCGCGGGGCACGTCGGTGATCCGCACGGTGTGCCGGGCGACGGCGGTCTGCCCGACGAGGCCCTCGCCGAAGCCGAAGACGTCGGGCACGCTCTCCCGGCGCCGGAAGCCGTACGACGCGATCCGGCGCAGCGAGTCGCCCTCGGGACCGGACTCGGTGAGGAAGAAGGACCCCTGCGTGGCGCCGACCAGCGGCGTCAGCTCGCTGACGATCAGCCGCGTCACGTCGAGCAGGTCGCGGCCACCCTGCATGTGGCCGGTGAAGCGCGCCAGGTTGGTCTTGAGCCAGTCCTGCTCCTGGTTGGCCCGCGTCGTCTCGCGCAGGTTGTCGATCATCTGGTTGAGGTTGTCCTTGAGCTCGGCCACCTCGCCCTCGGCCTCGACGGTGATCTGCTGGCTCAGGTCGCCCTGGGTCACCGCGGTGGAGACCTCGGCGATCGCCCGCAGCTGGGTGGTGAGCGTGCCGGCGAGCTGGTTGACGTTCTCGGTCAGCTTGCGCCAGGTGCCGGAGACGTCGGCCACCTCGGCCTGGCCGCCGAGCTTGCCCTCGGTGCCGACCTCGCGGGCCACACGCGTGACCTCGTCGGCGAACGACGACAGCTGGTCGACCATCCGGTTGACGGTGGTCTTGAGCTCGAGGATCTCGCCGCGGGCGTCGACGTACGTCTTCTGGGTCAGGTCGCCGTGCGCGACGGCGGTGGTGACCAGCGCGATGCTGCGCACCTGGCTGGTCAGGTTGCCGGCCATGGAGTTCACCGAGTCGGTGAGGTCCTTCCACGTGCCGGCGACGCCGCGGACGTGGGCCTGGCCGCCGAGGATGCCCTCGGTGCCGACCTCGCGGGCCACACGGGTGACCTCGTCGGCGAACGCGCGCAGGGTGTCCACCATCGCGTTGATGGTCGAGGCCAGTGCGGCCACCTCACCACGGGCCTCGATGGCGATCTTCTGGCTCAGGTCGCCGCGCGCGACCGCGGTGGAGACGGCGGCGATGCTGCGCACCTGGCTGGTCAGGTTGGAGGCCATGGAGTTCACCGAGTCGGTCAGGTCGCGCCAGGTGCCGGCGACGCCGGGCACGCGCGCCTGGCCGCCGAGGATGCCCTCGGTGCCGACCTCGCGGGCCACACGCGTGACCTCGTCGGCGAAGGACGACAGCTGGTCGACCATGGTGTTGACGGTGCTCTTGAGCTCGAGGATCTCGCCGCGCGCGTCGACGGTGATCTTGCGGGTCAGGTCGCCGCTCGCGACCGCGGTGGTCACCTCGGCGATGTTGCGGACCTGGCTGGTCAGGTTGGCCGCCATCATGTTGACGTTCTCGGTCAGGTCCTTCCACGTGCCCGACACGTCGTGCACGTCGGCCTGGCCGCCGAGCTGGCCCTCGGTGCCCACCTCGCGGGCCACACGCGTGACCTCGTCGGCGAACGACGACAGCTGCTGGACCATGGTGTTGACGGTGCTCTTGAGCTCGAGGATCTCGCCGCGCGCCTCGACCGTGATGGAGCGCGTCAGGTCGCCGCGCGCCACGGCGGTGGTCACCTCGGCGATGTTGCGGACCTGGGCCGTCAACGTGCCGGCCATGAAGTTCACCGAGTCGGTCAGGTCGCGCCACGTGCCGGAGACGCCGGGCACGGCCGCCTGGCCGCCGAGGCGTCCCTCGCCACCCACCTCGCGGGCCACGCGCGTGACCTCATCGGCGAACGACGACAGCTGGTCGACCATGGTGTTGACCGTGGTCTTGAGCTCGGCGAGCTCGCCGCGCACGTCGACGGTGATCTTCTGGCTCAGGTCGCCGCGCGCCACCGCGGTGGTCACCTGCGCGATGTTGCGCACCTGGTTGGTCAGGTTGGAGGCCATGGAGTTCACCGAGTCGGTGAGGTCCTTCCACGTGCCCGCAACGCCGGGCACGTCGGCCTGGCCGCCGAGGATGCCGTCGCTGCCGACCTCGCGGGCCACGCGGGTGACCTGGTCGGCGAAGGAGGACAGCTGGTCGACCATGGTGTTGACGGTGCTCTTGAGCTCGGCGAGCTCGCCCTTCACGTCGACGGTGATCTTCTGGCTCAGGTCGCCGCGCGCCACGGCCGTGGTCACCTGCGCGATGTCGCGCACCTGCGCGGTGAGGTTGTCGGCCATGTAGTTCACCGACTCGGTGAGGTCCTTCCACCGACCCGCCACGCCGGGCACGTCGGCCTGGCCGCCGAGCATGCCCTCGGTGCCCACCTCGCGGGCCACGCGGGTGACCTCGTCGGCGAACGTCTGCAGGGTCGCGGTCATGGAGTTCAGCGTCTGCGCGAGCTCGGCCACCTCGCCGCGCGCGGTCACGGTGATCTGCTGGCTCAGGTCGCCCCGCGCCACCGCCTGGGCGACCGAGGAGATCCCGCGGACCTGGCTGGTCAGGTTGGAGGCCATGATGTTCACCGAGTCGGTGAGGTCCTTCCAGGTGCCCGACACGCCGCGTACGTCGGCCTGGCCACCCAGCCGCCCCTCGGTGCCCACCTCGCGGGCCACGCGCGTCACCTCCGACGCGAAGGACGACAGCTGGTCGACCATCCGGTCGACGGTCTGCTTGAGGTCGGCCATCTCGCCGGACACCTCGACGGTGACGGTCTTGGACAGGTCGCCGTTGGCCACCGCGGTCGTGACGAGGGCGATGTCGCGGACCTGCGCGGTCAGCCGCGACGACATCGCGTTGACCGCGTCGATCAGGTCGCGCCAGCTGCCGTCGGCGTTGCGCACGCGGGCCTGGCCGCCGAGCTTGCCCTCGGTGCCGACCTCGCGGGTCACGCGGGTGATCTCGGTCGAGATCCCCGACAGCTGGTCCACCAGCCCGTTGACGCTGCGCGCCAGCCGGAGCGGCTCGCCGCGCAGGGGCTGGCCGTCGAGGTCGACGTCCATGCGCTGGGTCAGGTCGCCCTCGGAGACCGCCGCGACGACGCGGGCCAGCTCGCCGGTCGGGCGCACCAGGTCGGAGACCAGCGCGTTGGCCGACTCGATGGCCTTGCCCCACGCGCCCTCGCCGACGCCGGACTGGAGCCGCTCGGAGTGCCGCCCCTCGCGCCCCGCGACCCGCTGCACGCGGTTGAGCTCGCTGGTCAGGTGCTGCTGCCGCTCGGCGATCTCGTTGTAGACGATGGCCAGGTCGGCGGCCAGGCCGCCCCCGGAGATCGGCAGCCGCTTGCGGAAGTTGCCGTCCCGCATGGCGTTGAGCGCCTCGAGGAGACGACGCAGCTGGACCGGGTCGACGCCGTTGTCCTCGGTGGGCGTGGCTCGACGGGTTGCCCGACCCCCCGAGACCCTCGTGGCGGACGTGGTGCTGGGCATGAGGGTCCTCCTCGGTCTCGGCCGTGCGCCTGAGACGGCAAGTCTGTCACCATGTGCGGAGCACGCCTACCTCTTCGAGGCCACATGTCCGCTCTTCCCCAACGCGCCCGGCGCAGCTTCGTCGCCGACCCACGCTCGGTCGGCCAGGCACGACGTTTCGCGCGCGAGCTGCTGGAGGAGTGGGGCGCGCCCGAGCTGATCGACAACGCCGCGCTCGTGGTCAGCGAGCTGGTGACCAACGCCGTGGTGCACACCGGCACGACCGCCGTCGTCGACCTCCGCCTCGACGCCGCGTCGCTGCGCGTCGAGGTCGCCGACCAGCACCCCACCCGCACCCTGCCCACCGGGACGAGCACGCCACCCGCGGACGCCGAGGGTGGCCGCGGCCTGATGATCACCTCGTCCCTGGCCTCGTCGTGGGGCGTCGAGTACACCCCGGTCTCCAAGCGCGTCTGGCTGGTCTGCGACCGCGAGCGTTCGCCGGGCCGACAGGGGCCGCCCGCGCGGGCCCGGCAGTCCGTGGCGGTGCACGGGACCACCGTCGGCGTGGTCGAGCTGGCGGGCGACGGCACCGTCGTCGCGTGGAACGCCGACGCCACCGGACTCTTCGGCTGGCAGCCCGAGCAGGTCGTCGGCCGGGCCTTCCACCAGCTCGTCGATCCGGTGGCCGGCGAGCGCCCGCCCGAGGGTCCGGTGACCACCGACACCTGGCAGGGGGCCTACGCCCTGCTCTCACCGGAGGGCGTCCCGATTCCCGTCTTCGCCTCGCACGCGGCCAGCAGCCACGGTGACGGCTCGTCGGTGCTCCTCGTGCCGGAGGAGCGCCGGGCCCTGATCGAGCACCCGGCCCGCGCGCAGTCGACGACGCCGAGGCGCGATGCCGACCCGCTGCGGCTGCGCAACGACGCGCTGCTCCGGCTCGCGGTCGACGACTACCTCCCGCTCGCGACCGAGCGGGTGCGCGACGCGCTCGACGCGGACGCGGCGTACCTCCTCATCGGGCACGAGGTCGACGACGCGTTCGAGGTGGTCGCGGTGAGCGGGCTGCCCGACACGCTGCGCGGCACCCGGCTGGTGGCGGGGGAGCCCGGCATCCCCGACCCCCGCAGCCCGCACCTGCCGGTGCTCGTGGACGACGCGGCCAACGACAAGGTGCGCCTCCTGGAAGGCACCTCGGCGCGGTCGCTCGTCGCGGTGCCCGTGGTGGCGGCGGGTCGGGTGATCGGGTCGCTGGGTGTCGCTTCGGAGTCCCGCCACGGCTTCAGCGACGACCAGTGCGTGCTGCTCCAGCAACTCGCGGACTCGCTCGCCCTGGCCGCCGACCGGGCCCGCCTCCAAGCCTCCGAGCGCGAGAGGCGGGGCTGGTTGACGTTCGTGGCCGAGGCGGGCGACCTGCTGGCCGCCTCGCTCGACCAGGAGATGACGATGGCGATGACCGGCCACATCGTCGTGCCCCGCCTGGCCACCTGGTGTGCGGTCTACCTCGACGACGACCGGGGTGAGCCGGTGCTGCAGCAGGTGTGGCACGCCGACGAGCGACTCGTCGAGGACCTGCGCAACTCGCTGGCCAAGGCGCGGCCCGACGAGCTCGACGGGACCGAGGACGCCGTCCTCGCCGGGGAGCTGACCACGCTGCGCCTGGTCGCCCGCGGCCGTGGCTTCGGGCACCTCACGCTGGGCCGGCCCGCCGGCAACCCGCTGCGCGACGACGTCAAGCTCGTGACCGACTCGATCGCGCGACGGGCGGCGCTGGCCATCGACAACGCCCGAGCCCACGGCGCGCTGATGAGCACCGGGCAGGCCCTCCAGAACAGCCTGCTCCCGCCCTCGCTCCCCGACGTGACCGGCCTCGACGTCGGCGTCGTCTACGCCGCGGCGGGTGAGGGCACGGCCGCCGGCGGCGACTTCTACGACCTGTTCCCCCTCGACGCGGGCACGTGGTGCTTCGTGGTCGGCGACGTCTGCGGCACCGGCGCGGAGGCCGCGGCCGTGACCGGGCTGGCACGGCACACGATCCGCGCGCTGACCCGTGCCGGCTTCCCGGTCGCCCCGATGCTCGAGCGGCTCAACGCGGCGATCCTCGACGAGGGGGAGCGGTCCCGCTTCCTCACCCTGGTCTGCGGGATCTTCCGCATCTCGGGGGGCCGGTTGCACCTCAGCCTGGTCAACGCCGGTCACCCCGCGCCGTTCGTCACCGCCGCCGACGGCAACGTACGGCGGATCGGTGCCCCCCAGCCGCTGCTCGGCGTGCTCGACCGGGTCGACTACCTCGCCGAGGAGCACGTGCTCGAGCGGGGCGAGCTGCTGGTCGCCCTGACCGACGGGGTGCTGGAGCGCCGCGACGGTGGGCGCATGATCGACGACGAGGGCGTCGTGGCCGAGCTCCGGCGGGCCGGTGACCTGCCCGCGCAGACGGTGGCCGAGCGCGTACGCCGCCTCGTGGTCGAGTTCGCCGACGTCCCGCCCAGCGACGACATGGCGATCCTGGCGCTGCGGGTCTCCGGCTGATGGGTGCCTGATGGAGGACTGCGTCTTCTGCGGCATCGTGGCCGGCGAGCACGAGGCCGAGGTGGTGCTGGCGACCGACGACTTCGTGGCGTTCCTCGACCAGCGGCCCGTGTTCAAAGGTCACGTCCTCCTCGTGCCGCGCCAGCACGTCGTCACGCTGCCGGACCTGCCCGCCGAGCTGCGCGACGGGTTCCTGGCGGCCGCCCAGCGGATAGCCGCGGCCGTCGTCGCGGGCCTGGGCGCCCAGGGGTCGTTCGTCGCGGTCAACAACACCGTCAGCCAGTCCGTGCCCCACCTCCACCTGCACGTCGTGCCGCGGACCAAGGGCGACGGCCTCCGCGGCTTCTTCTGGCCGCGGACGAAGTACGCCGATCCCTCGGACCGAGACCACTACGCCGGCCTGCTGCGGGCCGCCCTAGAGTGACGACCGGTCCACCGCACTTCACCACCGAGCAGCACAGAGGAGTCTCACCATGGGTCGTTTCGACGGGCGCGTCGCAGTCGTCACCGGAGCCGCACGCGGCATCGGGTTCGGCACCGCCAAGCGGTTTGCCGAGGAGGGCGCGGCGGTCGCGATCATCGACCTGGACGAGACCGCTGCCGCGGAGGCGGCGGCCAAGCTCGGCGCCACGAAGGCCATCGGCATCGGCTGCGACGTGGCCAACGCGGAGTCCGTGGACGCCGCGATCGCCCGCGTCGTCGAGGAGCTCGGCGGCATCCACATCCTCGTCAACAACGCCGGCATCACCCGCGACAACCTGCTGTTCAAGCTGACCGAGGACGACTGGGACATGGTCATGAACGTCCACCTCAAGGGTGCGTTCCTGATGACCAAGGCCGCCCAGAAGCACTTCGTGGAGCAGAAGTACGGCAAGATCCTCAACCTCTCCAGCGTCTCTGCGCTGGGCAACCGCGGCCAGGCCAACTACTCCGCCGCCAAGATGGGCATCCAGGGCTTCACCCGCACGCTCGGCATCGAGCTCGGCCCCTTCGGCATCAACGCCAACGCGATCGCGCCCGGCTTCATCGCCACCGAGATGACCGACGCCACCGCCGCCCGCCTCAAGATGGACGTCGAGGAGTTCCGCCGGCTCAACGCCGAGGCCAACCCGGTCCGCCGCGTCGGCTTCCCCGAGGACATCGCGGCCGCCGCCGCCTTCCTGTGCAGCGACGAGGCGTCGTACATCACCGGCCAGACGCTGTACGTCGACGGCGGCGCCAAGCTCGGCTGACGCCCGGGTTCCACGTGGGGCTGGTCACGCCGCCCCGCGTGGAGACCGCCTCCGGGTTTGATTTCCGGCCCGCGGGGCTGTCTAACGTGCCCGGATGCCTACCTCGAAACGCTTGCGCTCCCTCGTCGCGGTCCCGGTCGTCACGGCCGGCCTCCTGGCCGGCACCATGTCGATCGCCCCGGCCGCCGACGCGGGTGGCGCGCACCACCGTCATCACACCTGGCGCTACTGGCACATCCAGAAGGGCCGTCACATCGCGCTGAACCAGATCGGCGACCCCTACGCCTACGGCGCTGCCGGGCCGGGTCGCTTCGACTGCTCGGGGCTCATCTACTACAGCTTCCGCAAGGCGGGCTTCCGCCACGTGCCGCGCACCTCGGACGCGCAGGCCGCCCACATGCGCCACATCAGGAAGAAGGACATGCGTCGCGGTGACTTCATGTTCTTCACCGACGGCGGCGGGGTCTACCACGTCGGCGTCTTCCTCCGCTGGGTGAACGGTCGCGCGCTGATGCTGCACTCGCCCCAGGAGGGCGAGCGCGTCCGGCGCGAGCACCCGTGGACCACGCAGTGGTTCGCGGGCACCCTGCGTGGCCTCTGACACAAGCGCGAGGAGGACCCGTCGGTGCTCTGGTACGTTCGCCGACCGGGTCCTCCCGGGCGCGCCTCCCCACGGTCGACGGGGCGCGTTGCACACTTGAAGTCGACCAGATCACTAGACGAACGGAGCTCCCCCGTGCGCCGTGCCCACCTGTCCGCCTCGGTCCTGCTCGCCGCGAGCCTCCTGCTCGCCGGGTGCGGCGGGGGAGACGACTCCTCCTCGGGCGATGACACCCCGGCCTCCCAGCAGATCGCCGGCGGCTCCACGCTCGACTCCACCTGGCCGCTGACCGGCCTGGAGGTCAGCGGCGACGAGAGCGCCTCGACGAGCCACCCGGTGCTCGTCGCGAAGATGGACAACACCTACTCCAGCGCCCCGCAGCTCGGCCTGAGCCACGCGGACATGGTCGTCGAGGAGCTCGTCGAGGGCGGCCTGACCCGCCTGGCGGCGTTCTACTACTCCGACATCCCCGGCACCGTCGGCCCGGTCCGCTCGATGCGCGCCAGCGACATCGGCATCGTGTCCCCGGTCAAGGCCGACGTGGTGACCAGCGGTGCCGCGGCCCGCACGATCGCCCGCATCAAGGGCGCCGGCATCACGTTCTTCGGCGAGGGCTCGCACGGCTTCGCCCGCGACAACTCGCGGAGCGCGCCGTACAACCTCTTCGCCAACCTGACCGACGTCGCCTCGACGATCAAGCAGGACGACGCCCGCCCCGACGACTACCTCCCGTGGGGCGACGAGAAGGACTTCCCGAAGGGGCAGCCCGCCACGTCGATCGCGGCCACGTTCTCCGGCGGCCACACGACCAACTGGGTCTACCAGGGCGGCGGCTACGTCAACCAGAACACCTACGCCGCCAAGGGTGACGAGTTCCCGGCCGACACGGTGCTGGTGCTCCGCGTGGAGGTCGGCGACGCCGGCTACCTCGACCCGGCCGGCAACCCGGTCCCCGAGACGAAGTTCACCGGCAAGGGCGAGGCGATGATCTTCCACGGCGGCCACCTCGTGCGCGGCACGTGGACCAAGAAGGACCTCGGCTCGCCGCTCGAGCTGTCCACCCGGGCCGGCAAGCTGACCGTGCCCGCGGGCCACACCTGGATCGAGCTGGTGCCGGCCAAGACCGGCGACGTCACGTTCAAGAAGTAGCCCGACCACGCGGCCGTACGCCGCGAGACCACACCGGACGGCGGGGCCGTCGAGTCACTTGGACTCGATGACCTCGCCGTTCGGCAGTTCCACGCCGGACGCGGCCAGCGCCTGGAAGCCGGCCAGGATGAAGCCGATGGCCGTCTCGACCCGGGCGGCGGCCGCGATCGGGTCCTCGGCGCCCGAGACGGACTCGCCGGCCGAGGACATCGCGCCGAAGAAGATCCGCGCGAACGTCTGCTGCATGTCCTCGTCGAGCTTCCACTCGCCGGCGCTCAGCACGGCCTGGACGATGTCGAGGACGTTGGCGAAGGTCGAGCGCTCCTCCTGCTCGCGGTAGCGCTCGTAGCCCAGCACGGCCGGGCCCTCCTGGATCACGATCCGCCGATAGCGGGGCTCCTGGACGACCTCGAGGAAGGCGCGCAGGCCGGCGATGGCCTTCTCCCACGGGTCCTTGTGCCCCTTGAGGGACTTCTGGATCGCCCGGGCGGCGTCGGTCTCGACGCGCTCGAAGACGGCCTCGAAGAGCGCCTGCTTGCCGCTGAAGTGGTGGTAGAGCGCGCCCTTGGTGACGCGCGCGCCGGCGACGATCGCGTCGAGCGAGGCGTTGGCGTAGCCCAGCTCGGTGAACAGCTCCTCGGCGACGTCCACCAGCGCCCGCTTGGTCGAGGCGGAGTACTGCTGCCGGCGGCTGGTCCCGACGTGGGGGACCTTGGGGACCAGCTTGGACACCGAGGACTTGGTCATCCCCGGAGTCTAGGACCGACCGCGGGTACGGGTGGTCGGGATCACGCGCGTCGGAATTGCATACTCTTGGTATGGGTCCGTACTCTGAGTACGTACCAACGGTATGTAGGTGAAGCCCAAGGAGCCGACCATGACCTGGAAGTCCTTCCACCGACGCGGAGAAGTCCTCCGCACCGTGATCGCCGCCGCGGACACCCGACGCGACGGCACCCTCCCTCTCGACGTCGACGGCGTGGCCGAGACGTTCCCCGACGCGCTGAGCCTGCTCGGCGCCCTGCAGCTGCGCTGGCACACCCGCCTGTCGGGTCGCATCGAGCGCGAGCTGATGAACCAGCCGATGGACCTCGAGCAGGCCGTGGTCACCGCATGGCAGCAGACCGCCGAGGAGCTGCCCGGCGTCCGTTCGATCGTCGACCACTACCGCGACCAGCCCCTCGACGAGGGGATGGCCGTGGCGATGGCCAAGGCCGCGGCCAAGGAGCACGTCCTCCTCGCCGTGATGGCCGGCCGCGCCGGCGCCCACGACGAGGCTTCCGCCGCCCGTGAGGGCGCCCGGATCGAGGCCTCGGCGCGCGCGAAGTACCGCCCGTTCCGCCAGTTCACCCAGCCCGCCCCCGAGCCCGGCATCCTCGACCGGATCCGGGCGGCGCTCGCCGCCTGACACCACCCAGACCAGGCAGCCCCGGTTGCCGACGCACTCGCGGTCCTCCCGCCGCGAACCTCCCTCCCCCTGCGTCGGCCCCGGGGCTGTCGTCCGTCATTTGGGGGATCCGGGCGTCTGGCGCGGGACCATTGCGGGATGATGGAGCCATGAGCGAGGCACGCGCGGGAATGCTCCTGGTGGCCACGCCTGCGCTCCTCGACCCCAACTTCGCCGACACCGTCGTGCTCCTGCTCGACGTCGACGAGAACGGCGCCCTCGGCGTCGTCCTCAACCGGCCCTCGGGGGTCCCGGTGGCCGAGGTGCTCGCCGACTGGGGTGACGTGGTCGCCGAGCCCGAGGTGCTCTTCCACGGCGGTCCCGTCAGCACCGAGGGCGCCCTGGCGGTGGCGCTCCTGCGCGCCGACGACGACGTGCCCGTCGGCTTCCGGGCCGTCGACGGGGCCGAGGGGCGGTTGGGCCTGGTCGACCTCGACACCCCGGTCGAGCTGGTCGACGGCAGCCTCGACGGGCTGCGGATCTTCGCCGGGTACGCCGGCTGGGGAGCCGAGCAGCTGGAGGGCGAGATCGAGGAGGGCAGCTGGTACGTCGTGCCCGCGCTGGCCCCCGACGTCTTCCGCTGCGACCCCACCGACCTGTGGCGCGACGTGCTGCGCCGCCAGCCCGGCGAGCTGGCGTGGAACTCCACCCGACCCGTCGATCCGGATCTGAACTGACGGGCAATCTGGCCTACAGTTGCTCCTCGTGACCACCATCGGATTCTCGACAGACACGGACGTCCGCGAGGACCGCCGTACGGTCCCGACAGACGAGGGTGACCACGAGCGCTTCTCCCACTACGTGGAGAAGGACAAGCTCACCGAGGCGATGGTCATGGGCACCCCCGTCATCGCCCTCTGCGGCAAGGTCTGGGTGCCCAGCCGGGCCCCGGAGAAGTTCCCGGTGTGCCCCGAGTGCAAGGAAGCGTGGGAGAACATGCGGGACGACGAGGGCGACGAGTGACGGGACGGCCCGACCCGGACCAGCCACACCACGACCCCCAGCACGACCCCCAGCTCGACCAGCTCAGCCCCGCCCTCCCGCCCGCCTACCCGGCCCGCGCGGCCTGGGGCACGGCCCCGTCGCTGCGCGCCTGGCAGTCCGCGGCGATGCAGCAGTACTTCACCGACCTCCCGCGCGACTTCCTGGCCGTCGCGACCCCGGGCGCCGGCAAGACGACGTTCGCGCTGAGCGTCGCGGCCGAGCTGCTCGGCCGCCGCCTGGTCGACCGGATCACCATCGTCGCGCCCACCGAGCACCTCAAGCTCCAGTGGGCCGAGGCCGCGGCGCGCGCCGGCATCCCCATCGACCCGACGTACTCCGCGGGCAAGGGCAAGACCTCGCAGGACTTCGTCGGCATCGCGGTCACCTACGCCGGCGTCGCGGTCAACCCGCTCGCCATGCGGATCCGCACCGAGCGCTTCAAGACCCTCGTCATCCTCGACGAGGTGCACCACGCCGGCGACGCCCTGTCGTGGGGCGAGGGCGTGCGCGAGGCGTTCGAGCCCGCGCAGCGCCGGCTCGCCCTGACCGGCACGCCGTTCCGCTCCGACATCAACCCGATCCCCTTCGTCCAGTACGCGCCGGGCAACGACGGCATCCCGCGGTCGCTGGCCGACTACACCTACGGCTACGCCCACGCGCTGGCCGACCACGTGGTCCGCCCGGTGCTCTTCATGGCCTACTCCGGCGAGATGACCTGGCGCACCCGTGCCGGCGACGAGATCGCCGCGCGCCTGGGCGAGCCGCTGACCAAGGACCTGACCAACCAGGCGCTGCGCACGGCCCTGGACCCCAAGGGCTCCTGGATACCCTCGGTGCTGGCCGCGGCCGACAGTCGCCTCACGGAGGTACGCCGGCACGTGCCCGACGCCGGTGGCCTGGTCATCGCCACCGACCAGGACTCGGCCCGCGCCTACGCCAAGATCCTGCGCCAGATCACCGGCGAGGCCGCCACGGTCGTGCTCTCCGACGAGAAGGCGGCGTCGAAGAAGATCACCGAGTTCACCGAGAGCGACCGCCGCTGGATGGTCGCGGTGCGGATGGTCTCCGAAGGCGTGGACGTCCCGCGCCTCGCCGTCGGCGTCTATGCCACCACCACCTCGACCCCGCTGTTCTTCGCCCAGGCCGTCGGCCGCTTCGTGCGCGCCCGGACCCGGGGCGAGACCGCGTCGGTGTTCCTCCCGTCGGTGCCCACGCTGCTCGGCTTCGCCTCGGAGATGGAGGTCCAGCGCGACCACGTGCTGGGTCGCAAGATCAACGACGACGGCGACATCTTCGCCGCCGAGGACGACCTGCTCGCCCAGGCCAACGCCAGCGAGGCGGCCTCGGCGGAGCTCGAGATGTCCTTCGAGGCGCTCGGCTCCGAGGCCCGCTTCGACCGGGTGCTCTTCGACGGCGGCGAGTTCGGCCACGCGGGGGAGGTGCACGTCGGCTCGGAGGAGGAGATGGACTTCCTCGGCATCCCCGGGCTGCTCGAGCCCGCCCAGATGCGTGAGCTCCTGCACCAGCGGCAGAGCGACCGGGCCAAGAAGCAGAAGGCGCGGTCGGCCGCCTCCAGTGAGCCGGACACGGTCGCCGAGGTGTCCACCCACGAGCAGCTCGCCGTCCTCCGCCGCGAGCTCAACGGTCTCGTCGCGGCGTGGTACCACCGCACCGGCCAGGGCCACGGGATCACCCACGCGGCGCTCCGCAAGGAGTGCGGCGGACCCGCGGCCGCGGTCGCCACGGCCGACCAGCTGCACGCCCGGATCAACCAGATCCGCGACTGGGCCTCGCGCAAGTCGTCCTAGATTCTGGCTACGACCCGGCACGGTCCCGGCCCCTACACTCGAGAGCATGCCGGCTGAGACGTCACAGACGCTGGACCGGGGCCTTCGGGTGCTCGACGTCCTCGCGGCGTCCCCCGGCGGCCTGACCGTCACCGAGCTCGCCGGCCGGCTCCAGGTCAACCGGACTGTCGTCTACCGGCTCGTCAGCACGCTCGAGCAGCACGCGCTGGTGCGCAAGGACAGTCGCGGCCGCCTGCACGTCGGGCTCGGGGTGCTGCACCTCGCCTCGGCCGTCCAGCCGGTGCTGCGCGACCTCGCTGTGCCGGTGCTGCGGGCCCTGGCCGAGCAGGTCGGCTGCACCGCGCACCTCACCGTCGCCGACGGCGAGGAGGGACTGGCCCTGGCCGTCGTCGAGCCCTCCTGGACCGACTTCCACGTCAGCTACCGGGTCGGCTCGCGGCACCCCCTGACCCACGGTGCGGCCGGCAAGGCGATCCTGATGGGCCGCCGCCCCGACGCCCCGCCGTACGCCGTCACCTCGGGCGAGCTGCAGGCGGGCGCCCGCGGGCTGGCCTCGCCCGTGCGCAACGTCGAGGGACTGGAGTCCAGCATCGGCATCGTGACGCTCGGCGACCTCGACGCGGCCACCATCGGCCCGATCGTGGCCGCCGCGGCCGCGGAGTTCTCCTCGCGCCTGTCCTGAGTCCGGCCCGACTCAGTCGCGCACGGCCTCGCGGGCCAGCGGGGTGACCCGGTAGGGGACCTGGGTGGCCAGCGCGATCACCGTGGAGGACCGGACAATCGCGGGCTCCTTGAGGACGAGGTCGATGACCCGCTGGAGGTCGGTGTTGGAGCGGGCGACGACCCGCGCCCACATGTCGCCGGCGCCGGTGATCGTGTGGGCCTCGAGCACCTCCGGGATCGCCGCGAGGTGCCGCCCGACCGTGTCGTGGCCGCCGCGCTGGCCCCGGAACTCCTCGGTGTCCTGCCGGATCTCCAGCGTGAGGAACGCCGTGACGGGATAGCCCAGGGCCTCGGCGGACAGCTCCGGGCCCCACCCGGTGATCACCCCGGAGGCGACCAGCTTGTCCAGCCGTGCCTGCACGGTGCCGCGGGCCACGCCCAGCCGGCGCGACGCCTCGAGCACCCCCATCCGGGGGTCCTGTGCGAAGAGGTCGATCAATCTGCCGTCGAGAGCATCCATCGGGCCTCCATTGCTGGACAATCTGCACAGGGTTTCGACGTACTCTTGCACAGGGTGTGCGCCCCACGACAGGCTTCGCCCATGACGACGACCCACGAGACCCCCACGACCGGCGGTGCCCTCACCGCGGACGAGCTCAAGGCCGACCTGACCCTCGAGCAGCTCAAGCAGCTGGTCGGCCTGGTCGAGTACGACGCCTCCAGCGACCCGTTCCCGGTGACCTCGATGGACGCGATCGGCTTCGTGGTCGGCAACGCCACCCAGACCGCGAACTTCTACCAGCTCGCCCTCGGCATGGAGCTCGAGGCCTACCGCGGCCCCGAGACCGGCACCCGCGACTCCAAGTCCTACGTGCTCCGCTCGGGCAGCGCCCGCTTCGTCTTCACCGGCGGCGTCACCCCCGACAGCCCGGTGCTGGACCACCACCGCAAGCACGGCGACGGCGTGGTCGACCTCGCCCTCGAGGTCCCCGACGTCGACAAGTGCATCGACCACGCCCGCTCGGTCGGCGCGACCGTCCTCGTGGAGCCGCACGACGTCTCCGACGAGCACGGGACCGTCCGGATGGCCGCCATCGCGACCTACGGCGAGACCCGCCACACGCTGGTCGACCGCTCGCGGTACGACGGCCCCTACCTCCCCGGCTACGTCGCCCGCAGCACCACGGTGGCCCGCCGCGAGGGGCACCCCAAGCGCCTGTTCCAGGCCGTCGACCACTGCGTCGGCAACGTCGAGCTGGGCCACATGGACGAGTGGGTCGAGTTCTACAACAAGGTCATGGGCTTCACCAACATGGCCGAGTTCATCGGCGACGACATCGCCACCGACTACTCCGCGCTGATGTCCAAGGTCGTCGCGAGCGGCAACCACCGGGTGAAGTTCCCGCTCAACGAGCCCGCCATCGCCAAGAAGAAGTCGCAGATCGACGAGTACCTCGAGTTCTACGACGGCGCCGGCTGCCAGCACATCGCGCTCGCGACCAACGACATCCTGCGCTCGGTCGACCTGCTCCGCGACAACGGCATCGAGTTCCTCGACACCCCCGACTCCTACTACGACGACCCCGAGCTGCGCGCCCGGATCGGCGAGGTGCGGGTGCCGATCGAGGAGCTGAAGAAGCGCAAGATCCTCGTCGACCGCGACGAGGACGGCTACCTGCTCCAGATCTTCACCAAGCCGATGGGCGACCGACCGACGGTCTTCTACGAGTTCATCGAGCGGCACGGCTCGCTGGGCTTCGGCAAGGGCAACTTCAAGGCGCTCTTCGAGGCGATCGAGCGCGAGCAGGACGCCCGCGGCAACCTCTGAGCAGTCCGACCCGTCGTACGCCGGTCAGGCGGAGCGGGCGTCGGGCCGCCGGAACGTCCGGCGGTACTCCGCGGGGGAGACCCCCACGTGGTTGCCGAAGTGGTGGCGCAGCAGCGCGGCCGAGCCGAAGCCGGCGCGCCCGGCGACGTTCTCGACCGCCAGGTCGCTGGACTCGAGCAGCTCGCGCGCGTGGTGCAGGCGCTGGGCCAGGAGCCACTGGCCCGGCGTCGTGCCGGTCTCGGCGGCGAAGCGCCGCGCGAACGTGCGCTCCGACATCGCGGCCCGCCGCGCGAGGGTGCGGACCGACAGCTGGTCGGCGAGGTTGGCCTTCATCCACTCCAGGAGGGGGCCGAGGCTGTCCGCCTCGCACACCGGCACCGGGAGGTCGATGAACTGGCGCTGGCCGCCGTCGCGCTGCGGCGGCACCACCATGCGCCGGGCGATCCGGTTGGCCGCGGCCGCGCCGAGCTCGCAGCGCACGTGGTGCAGGCAGGCGTCGATGCCGGCCGCCGTGCCGGCGCTGGTGATCACCCGGTCGTCCTCGACGAAGAGCACGTCCGGGTCGACCTTGGCCCGGGGGTGCCGCCGGCGCAGCTCGTCGGTGTGGCGCCAGTGGGTGGTGCAGCGGCGGTCGTCGAGGAGGCCGGCCTCGCCGAGGAGGAACGCGCCGGAGCAGACCGACAGCACCCACGCCCCCCGGGCGTGCGCGCGGCGTAGGACGTCGACGAGGGCGGCCGACGGGGGCCGGTCGTAGTCGTAGGCCGGTGCGACGACGAGGTCGGCGGCGTCGGCCGCGTCGAGCCCGTGGGGGAACGACATGCTCATCCCGTTGGCGAGCTCCACCGGTGTGCCCGGGTGCTCGGTGCAGGCCAGGAAGTCGATCGGCGGGACGCCGTCGTCGGTCCGGTCGATGCCGAAGACCTCCTGCACGACGCCGAGCTCGAAGAGCCCGGGACGGTGGGGGACCACCATGGCCACGGTGCGGAGGGTCATGGCACCCATGATGGCAGGAAGTATGCGAACCCTGTCAATACCGCCACTGGTGGCGTGATCCTTGCGGTTGGAGACTTACTGCCATGACCACCATCCTTGTCGCCAACCTGACCCTCGGCCTCGTCGTGCTCGTGGTCGGCCTCCTCCAGAAGGCCCACCACCACTACCTCGAGCGTCCCCACGCGTCCTTCGGCGCCGACCTGTCCCGCGACACCGATCTGGCGCGGGTGCTGCACGACCTCGACGCCCGCGCCTGACCCGTCAGGTCAGGTCGCCGATCAGCTCGGCCTCCGCCTCGCGCTCGCTGTGGGCCGGCGGAGGCTCCTGCTCCCGGAGGAACCGCGAGCCGAGGGCCAGGACCACGATCGCGACCGCCACCGCCGCGGCGCCCATCCAGAAGGGCGCGTGCACGCTGACGTTCTCGCCGAGCTTGCCGGCGGCGTACGGCGCGACGGCACCGCCGGAGAACCGCACGAAGCTGTAGGCGGCGGACGCGACCGGCCGCTCGACCGGGGCGGCGCCCATGACGGCCTCGGTGATCACCGTGTTGTTGATGCCGAGGAACGCGCCGGCGACGATCACGCCGACGACCAGGACGGTCTTGTCCTCGGTCCAGATCGCCATGGCGGCGAGGTCGAGCGCGAACAGCGAGAGCGCGACCAGCACCGTCGGCACCGAGCCGATGGCGCGCTGGAGGATCGGGGCCACCCAGACCGAGGTGATGGCCAGCAGCAGTCCCCAGCCGAAGAAGATCAGTCCGACCTGGTGGGCGTTCATGTCCAGCGGGAACGGCGTGAAGGCCAGCAGGGTGAAGAACCCCATGTTGTAGAACAGCGCCGTCAGAGCGATGGTCAGCAGGCCGGGGTGCTTCAGCGCGCGGAACGGGTCGGCCAGCGACGTACGCCGTCCCGCGGGCGGGGTGGCCGGCAGCAGGAACGTCGTGGCCACCAGGGCGATCGTCATCAGCGTCGCGACGCCGAGGAACGGCGCGCGCCAGGAGATCGAGCCCAGCGCCCCGCCGAGGAGCGGGCCGGTGGCGATGCCGAGGCCCAGGGCCGCCTCGAACAGGATGATCGCCTGCGCCGTCGAGCCGCGCGCTGCCGTCACGATCGTGGAGAGCGCCGTGGCGATGAAGAGCGCGTTGCCGAGCCCCCAGCCTGCGCGGAAGGCGACGATGGCGCTGATCGAGTCGGACAGCCCGGCCAGGGCGGAGAACACGATGATCAGGGCGAGGCCGGACAGCAGCGTCTTCTTGGCGCCGATCCGGCTGGAGACGACGCCGGTGACGAGCATGGCGACGCCCATGACGGCCATGTAGCTGGTGAACAGCAGCGAGACCTGGCTCGGCGTGGCGTCGAGCTGGTCGGCGATCGACTTGAGGATCGGGTCCACGAGGCCGATGCCCATGAACGAGATCACGCACGCGAACGCCACCGCCCAGACGGCACGGGGCTGGTCGAAGAAGCCGCCGGAGCCGGTGCTGGTGGGTGTCTCGGTCGTCCTGGTCGTGGTCACAGGGTCCCTCTCTCGGGGTCGTAGGTCGGGTCGAGGAGGTCGCGGAGCACGGCGACGGCCGTGGCGAGGTCCTCGGGGGTGTGGGTGGGGTGCGCCTCGAAGCGCGCGGCCACCGTCGTGCCGTTGACGCGCCGGAAGTGGGCCAGCGCGGAGCGGCCGACGTCGGTCAGCGTGATGACGCTGCTCCGGGCGTCGTCCGGGTGGGGGAGCTTGTCGACCCAGCCCTTCTCGACCAGGCCGGCGACGGCCGCGGACATCGTGGGCTGCGAGCAGCGGTCGGCCGTGGCCAGCGCCGAGACGCCCAGCGGGCCGTGCTCGTCGAGCAGCGACACGATCCGGGCCCCGGCGGGGAGGTCGTTGTTGCGGCGGAGCGCGCGCACCAGGCGGGCGGCGTACGTCGCGAGGTCGCTGCTCAGCTCGAGGGTGGTGGGCGCGGTGGTGGGCACCCCTCGAGATTACATAGGAAACCTATGTATGTGAACGGCCTGTGGCGCGGGTCTCAGGACGGCCGGCGGCTGGCATGATCCCGCCATGGCGACCCACATCGCGTTCCTGCGGGCGATCAACCTCGGTGCGAACCGGAAGTTCCCGAAGGACGCCATCGTCGCGGCCGTCGAGAAGGCCGGCTTCACCGACGTGGCGACGCACATCAACACCGGCAACGTCCGCTTCGACACGACGCTGAGGTCGCGGGCGAAGATCGAGGCCGCGCTCGAGGAGGCCTTCGAGGCCGACCGGGGCTTCGAGGTGCCGACCATCGTCTTCACGCAGCGCGAGCTGGTCGCGATCGCCGAGGAGGCGGAGTCGTTCGGCCACTCCGGACGGCATTACGTCTCGCTGCTCAAGGAGACCCCGACCGCGGCCGCGATCAAGGCCCTCCAGGCGGCCGCGAGCGACGGCGAGGTCGCCAAGGTCGGCGGCCGTGCCGTCCACCTGCTGCTGGGCGAGAACTACCACGAGGCGAAGCTGACGAACGCCACCGTCGAGAAGCACCTCGGCGTGGCCACCAACCGCAACCTGAACGTCATCAGAACTCTCGCGGACAAGTGGGGCTGATTCCCTGAGCCGCCCCTACTCGCCGCGGAACACCGGCCGCCGCCGGTCCGAGAACGCCCGCATCCCCTCGGCGACGTCGGAGGTGCGGAGCAGGACGGTCTGGCCGGAGCGCTCGCGCTCGAGGGCGCCCTCGAGCTCGGTGAGGGTGGCGGCGTTGATCGCCTTCTTGGTGGCGGCGAAGGCGAGGGGCGGGCCGGCGGCGAGCCGGCGTGCGAGCTTGGCGACGAGCGCGTCGAAGTCGGCGTCGGGCACGACGTGGGTGACCAGGCCGGCGTCGTAGGCCTCCTGCCCGGTGAGCGGCTCGGCGAGCAGCGCCATCCGCATCGCGCGGGCCCGGCCGAGGGAGGCGGCGACGGTGGCGGTGGTGCCGCCGTCGGGCATCAGGCCGATGCGGGCGAAGGCGAGCAGGAACGAGGCCGACTCGCGGGCCACGATGATGTCCGCGGCCAGGGCGGCGGAGGCGCCGACCCCGGCGGCGATCCCGTTGACCGCGGCCACGACGGGCTTGTCGCAGCCCACGATGGCCCGGATGATCCGGTTGGCCACGTCGAGGGCGCGTACGTCGAACCGCTCGTGGGCGTCCTCGCCCCCGATGTCCGCGCCGGTGCTGAACGCCGGGCCGGTGCCGGTCAGCACCACCACCCGGACGTCGTCGCGCGACGTGGCCGACTCGATGCTGGCGGCGATCTCCACGGCCATCTCGCCGCTGAGCGCGTTGAAGACCTCCGGGCGGTTCATGGTCAGCCAGAGCGCGCCGTCCTCGACGCGGGTCTCGAGGTCAGGCAACGGTCACACCCGCGGCCCGCATCTCGGCCCACGCGGCCTCGACGGTGTCGGGGGCGATCCCGGCGCACAGTCGTGACAGCGCCCGGGTCACGAAGCCCTCGCGGGCGGCGTCCAGGGCGGTGAGGCGCACGCAGTAGTCGGTGGCCAGCCCGCACACGTCGACGTCGGTGACGCCGCGGGCCCGCAGCCACTCGGCCAGGCTGATGCCGTCGGTGGTGCGGCCCTCGAAGCCGGAGTAGGCCGCCTCGCGCTCGCCCTTGAGGAAGATCGCGTCGAAGGGCTGCGGGTCGAGGTTGGGGTGGAACGCCTCGCCGTCGGTGCCGACCTTGCAGTGCACCGGCCACGACTCGGCGTAGTCGGGGTCGCGCGACCAGTGGGCGCCGGGGTCGACGTGGTGGTCCTTGGTCGCCACGACGTGGGCGTAGTCGGGGGCCTTCGGGTCCTGGATCACCCAGTGGTGCAGGACCTCGGCGATGTCGTGCGCCACCTGGGCGCCACCCGGCACGGGCAGCGAGCCGCCCTCGCAGAAGTCGTTCTGCACGTCCACGACGATCAGCGCGCGCTTCATGGTCACACGCTAGCGGGCGGCAGCGCCGCGGGGCAGCCACGCGATGACGTCGCGGATGACGGTGTCCCACAGCCCCCACTCGTGCTCGCCGGGCCGGAAGTCGGCGGTCACCTCGATGCCGCGGGCGCGGGCCTCGTCGACGAAGCGGTGGCTGAACGGCAGCAGCTCGTCCTCGGTGCCGCACGACACGAAGAGGGGAGGTACGTCGCTCGCCGGTGCCGCGGCGAGCAGCGCGAACAGGTCGTCGGCCGGGCCGACCGTGCCGCCGAAGACCCGCTCGAAGAGCTCGCGCCGGTGCGGGAAGTCGGCGATCGCGGCCGCGTCGAGACCCCCGGACAGGGACGCGGCCGCGCCGAAGCGACCGGGGTGGGTGAGGGCCAGCTTGAGGGCGCCGTAGCCGCCCATCGAGAGGCCGGCCACGAAGGTCTCGGCCGGCTGCGAGGAGATCCGGAAGAACGAGCCCATCACCTGCGGGAGCTCCTCGGAGACGAACTCCCAGTAGCGGTGGCCGTGCCGCTCGTCGGCGTAGAAGCTGCGCCCGACGGCCGGCATCACCACGGCCAGCCCGGCGGCCGCGGCGTACCGCTCGATGGAGGTGTAGCGCGTCCACGCGGTGTGGTCGTCGGAGAGCCCGTGCAGCAGGTAGAGGACGGGCAGGTCACCGCCGGTGCGATCGACCGCGGAGACGCCGATCTGCGCCTGGGTGGCCTGCGGCAGGACCACCGAGACCGAGGTGCCGACCTCGAGCACCTCGGAGAAGAAGTCGCAGGTGACCGCGGCCATCTCAGCCGCCCACGTGCAGCGTCGGGATGACGGCCTCGCCGCGCGACATCTGCTGCACGGCGACCGGCAGCTCGGCCAGGGCAGCGGAGTGGCGCGCCCGGGCGGCATCCAGCGGCTCGCGGCCCACGACCCGGCCGCCCTCGACCAACGGGACCAGCAGCGAGCGGTCGTCCCCGTCGTCGACCGGCGCCTCCCCGATGCCGATCACCTCGGCCTCGGCGGTGCCGGCGGCGTCGCGCCGACGGAGGGCGTACTTGCGGCCGCCGATCGAGATCTTGTCCTTGCTGCGCTTGGCCACCGCGACCATGGTCCCGGCATCGTCCTCGCGGGCGACGAGCTTGTAGACGAACCCGCAGGTGGGGTGACCGCTGCCGGTCACGAGCTGGGTGCCGACGCCGTACCCGTCGACCGGCGCGGCCGCGAGCCCGGCGATGGCGAACTCGTCGAGGTCGCTGGTCACCAGGATCCGGGTGCCCGTGGCCCCGAGGGCGTCGAGCTCGGCCCGCACCTCGTGGGCGAGCACGCCGAGGTCGCCGGAGTCGAGGCGGACCGCGCCCAGTCCGGTCCCGGCGACCTCGACGCCCACGCGCACGGCCTCCGCGACGTCGTAGGTGTCGACCAGCAGCGTCGTGCCGGTCCCGAGCGAAGCGACCTGGGCGCGGAACGCCTCCTCCTCCGAGTCGTGGAGCAGGGTGAAGCTGTGGGCGCTCGTGCCCGCGGTCGGTACGCCGTAGCGGCTCCGGGCCGCCAGGTTGGAGCTGGTCGCGAAGCCCGCGATGTACGCCGCCCGGGCGCACGCGACCGCGGCCTCCTCGTGCGTGCGCCGCGAGCCCATCTCGATGCACGGCCGGTCGCCGGCGACCAGCGTCATGCGCGAGGCCGCGGACGCGATCGCCGAGTCGTGGTTGTAGATCGAGAGGAACAGCGTCTCCAGCAGCACCGCCTCGGCGAAGCTCGCCTCGACGACCAGCAGGGGGGAGTAGGGGAAGTAGGCCTCGCCCTCGGCATAGCCCCAGACGTCGCCGGTGAAGCGGAAGTCGGCCAGCCAGGCCAGGGTCGGCTCGTCCACCACGTCGGCCAGCACGGCGAGGTCGGCCGCGTCGAAGCGGAACCGCTCGAGCGCGTCCAGCGCCCGCCCGACGCCGGCGACCACGCCGTACCGACGCCCCTCCGGGAGTCGCCGCGGGAACAGCTCGAAGACCGAACGCCGGTGGGCGGTCCCGGACTTCAGGGCGGCCTGCAGCATCGTCAGCTCGTAGTGGTCGGTCAGCAAGGCTGTCGTCGGGCTCACGGGTGCCAGTGTGCCAACATGGGCGCTGTGTCCGCCGCCAGTCCGGTCGAGGTCGAGCCGACCCTCACTCCCGACGAGATCACCGTCCCGGCGCAGCCCTGGGTGACCATCGTCTGGAACGACCCGGTCAACCTGATGTCCTACGTCACCTTCGTCTTCCAGAAGTACTTCGGCTACTCCAAGAGACAGGCCGAGAAGCTGATGCTGGAGGTCCACGAGGACGGCAAGTCCGTGGTGAGCACCGGCTCGCGCGAGGAGATGGAGCGCGACGTCCAGGCGATGCACGAGTACGGCCTGTGGGCCACGATGGAGAAGTCGGAATGATCGTGAGCGGCTTCGCGTGGCACCGCCGCAGCAAGCGGATCATCGCCAACTTCACCGGCTTCGAGGCCGACCTGCTGCGCTCCCTGGCCTCCCAGCTGGTCGAGCTGCTGCGCAACGAGGCGGCCGTGCCCCGCGAGGACATGGACCCGTTCGAGGCGATGATGGACTTCTCCGGGCCGACCTCCGAGCCCGACGACCCTGTGCTGGCGCGGTTGTTCCCGACCGCCTACCCCCAGGACGAGGAGGCGGCCGGCGAGTTCCGCCGCTTCACCGAGGGCACCCTGCGCGACGGCAAGGCCCGCGCCGCCTGCACGATCATCGACGGCCTCGAGGAGGCCGGGCTGCCGCCCGAGCTGACCGAGGACGGCCTGATGATCGACGTCGAGCTCGACGCCCCCACCGCCGAGGTCTGGATGCGCTCGTTCACCGACCTGCGGCTCGCGCTGGCCACGCGGCTCGGCGTCGAGGAGGACGACGAGCACTACTGGCACTCGCTGCCCGACGACGACCCGCGCGCGCAGGCGCACGACATCTACGAGTGGGTGGGCTACCTCCAGGAGACCCTGATCGAGGCGCTCACCGACGCGTGAAGGAGACCCATGCCCATCCCTCCGTTCATCGCCGAGCTCCGTGCCCTCGTCGGCACCCGTGAGCTGTGGCTGCCGGCCGTCACCGCCGTCGTCCGCCGCCGGGGGACCGCCGGCGAGGAGCTGCTGCTCGCCCGTCGAGCCGACAACGGAGAGTGGGCGCCGGTGACCGGCATCGTCGACCCGGGGGAGCAGCCGGCGGTGGCCGCGGCGCGCGAGGCGCTCGAGGAGACGGGGGTCGTGGTCACGGTCGACCGGCTCGCCTCGGTCGGCGTGAGCCCGCAGGTCACCCACGGCAACGGCGACCTCGGTGTCTACCTCGACCTCACGTTCGCCTGCACGTGGGTCGGCGGCGAGGCCCGCGTGGCCGACGACGAGTCGACCGAGGTCGGTTGGTTCCCCGTCGACGACCTGCCCGACATGGCGCCCTTCCTGCTCGAGCGGATCGAGGCGGCGCTCGCCGACGAGGTCGCGGCACGCTTCGTGGGCTGACCCGCCGGCGTCTTGCATGGTGGGCCGTGCGAGGCCCCGGGGAGCGCCCAAATACGCTGGACCGGTGCTGACCATCGACCAGGCGACGTACGACGCCATCGTCGCCCACGCCAAGCGTGACCACCCCGACGAGGCGTGCGGCATCGTCGCCGGCCCCGAGGGCAGCGACCGCCCCGAGCGACTCGTGGAGATGGTCAACGCGGCGGGGAGCCCGACGTTCTACGAGTTCGACTCCACCGAGCTGCTCGAGCTCTACAAGGAGATGTGGGCCAAGGACGAGGAGCCCGTCGTCGTCTACCACTCCCACACCGCCACCGAGGCCTACCCCAGCCGCACCGACATCGGCCTGGCGAGCGAGCCGGGGGCACACTATGTGCTGGTGAGCACACGTGAGCACGGGAATAACGACGGCCCCGTGGAGTTCAGGTCCTACAGGATCATCGACGGCGTCGTGACCGAGGAAGAGGTCACCGTCGTCCCCCAGCTCGGCAGCAACTGACGCCGCCCGTACCGACAGCACCGACAGCCAAGACAGAGGAGCTCCCATGGCCATCGAGGTCCGGATCCCGACCATCCTGCGCACCTACACCGACGGCGAGAAGGCCGTCAGCGGCGAGGGTGCCAGCCTGAGCGCGCTGATCGACGACCTCGAGGCCCGCCACCCCGGCATCAAGGACCGCCTGCTCGACGCGGGCGACCTGCGCCGCTTCGTCAACGTCTACATCAACGACGAGGACGTCCGCTTCATCGGCGGCCTCGAGGCCGAGCTCTCCGACGGCGACCAGGTCGTCGTGCTCCCGGCCGTCGCGGGCGGCTGAGCGGCATGACCCGCTACGACACCCTCCTGGCCTCGGTCGGCAACACGCCGCTCGTGGGGCTGCCGAGGCTGTCGCCCACGCCTGAGGTCCGCCTCTGGGCCAAGCTGGAGGACCGCAACCCGACCGGCTCGATCAAGGACCGCCCGGCCCTGAAGATGATCGAGGAGGCGGAGAAGGACGGCACCCTCCGCCCCGGCTGCACGATCCTCGAGCCGACGTCGGGCAACACCGGCATCTCTCTGGCGATGGCGGCCAAGCTCAAGGGCTACCGGATCGTCTGCGTGATGCCGGAGAACACCTCCGAGGAGCGCCGCCAGCTGCTGCGCATGTGGGGTGCCGAGATCGTCTCCTCGCCGGCCGCCGGCGGGTCCAACGAGGCCGTCCGGGTCGCCAAGAAGGTCGCCGCCGAGCACCCCGACTGGGTGATGCTCTACCAGTACGGCAACGCCGCCAACGCGCTCTCCCACGAGGAGGGCACGGGTCCCGAGCTGCTGGCCGACCTGCCCTCGATCACCCACTTCGTCGCCGGGCTCGGCACCACCGGCACCCTCATGGGCGTCAGCCGCTTCTTCCGCCGGGCGAAGCCCGACGTCAGGATCGTCGCCGCCGAGCCGCGCTACGGCGAGCTCGTCTACGGCCTGCGCAACCTCGACGAGGGCTTCGTCCCCGAGCTGTACGACGCGGACCTGATCGACTCCCGCTTCTCGGTCGGCCCCCGCGACGCCGTACGCCGGGTGCGGGAGCTGCTCGAGCTCGAGGGCATCTTCGCGGGCGTCTCCACCGGCGCGATCCTGCACGCCGCGCTCGGCCAGGCCGCCAAGGCCGTCAAGGCCGGCGAGCCCGCCGACATCGCGTTCGTGGTGTGCGACGGCGGCTGGAAGTACCTCTCCACCGGCGCCTACGAGGGCACCATCGACCAGGCCGAGGACAGGTTGGAAGGCCAGCTCTGGGCCTAGTTGGCCGCCTCTAGGTCCAACGGCGCCGGGGTGAAGTGCCTGGCGCCAAATCGAGCGTCCTGCCCGGGAGCGAACCACAGCGCGTCGAGACCGGTTCTGTACGACGACCCGGCGACCAGTCTGGATTCGCCGCTGGGAGACATGAGCTCGATGAGGATTCCTTCGTACTCGTGCGTCGGCCCCCACAGGGCCGCTCTCAAGTCATCCAGAGTCCAATCGATCGTGCTGTCGTCCGCTAGCGAGGCCTTCACGACAAGGGCAGCGCCGAGCGGTCTCCTGATCTCGATCACCTGAGGCTTGAGACCGAACTTCTCAAGGGTGCGGGCGGCCTGCTCGGAGAGTTCGGTGTCGGTGGCGCCGTCCCGCGAGGAGGCGAAGACCTGGGCAGGGGCCACCGCTCCTATGGACAGTGGGTCGAGGCTGAGACCATCTCCTGATGGAACGTGGACGCTCACCGATCCGGGCAACAACACCTCACTCATGCGCGCCTGATCTGTGTGCATCAACTCGCCAATCGCTCCCTGGGCAATTGCGGCCTCCCACGTGAGCGCGGTTTGCTGACCGTCAGTCGCTGATGGCGCGGTCTCGTCGATGGCCAGCGCGATGCCAGAAGTGCCCGAGTCGGCAACAGCGATGCGAGTGATGTACGGCGAATTGATTGACTTCTCGACCTGGGTGATCGCATCGTCGGCGGACATGCCTGGGCCGGCGCCCTGAGAAGTGTCAACATATGCGGCGGGTTGTCCGGGTTTCCCCACAACGACGGGATCCGGGTCAGAGTCTGCGGACCACGCCGCCAGACCGATACCCGACAGGAGGGCAACAGCGGCGGTCATTCCCGTGATCCGAAGCAGTCCAGAACTAGTGGACATCGAAGCCTCCCGTGGAGTTGTTGTACGTGCCGACCGTCCAACATGTCAGCGCCGGGTTGTGCTCGACGTTCGGGTTGGTCACCAAAGACCAGGAGCCGCTGATCTTGCGTTGCCACTGGTAGAAGTTGCCCAAGTGAGCGCCAGTGGGGCAACTATCAGTGGTTTCTCCCCACGCGCGTGTCTTGGTGATGTCGCTTGTCTTGAAGCCGCCCTGCGATATTGAGGCGCCATTGATCGAGCCGTTCATCTGCGTGGTGGTTGTTCCATCTCGCTGGATCGTTCCTGTGTAGACTGGCCATTGTTGAACGTATTTCCTTCGACGCACACGAAACCGACCCCGTTGTACCGTTCGGCCACGGCGTGGCCACCAGTGCAAGCGCCGGAGTCGACGGTGGCGTTGTTGCACCTCATGAGCCCCGTTTCTACTTGCCGTCTTGGCAGCCCCCTCGAATCGAAGGAGGCGACGATGACGGAGTACACGACACATGACGGATTCGAAGGGTTGTAGCTCTCGCCGTCGATCTGCGCTGAAGCACCATCGATGTTGTTGCTGTCGGAGATGCGCCCGTCCTGTGCCAGGCCCCAGGCAGCGGCCCCGCTGAACACCGAAATGAACGTGGTGCTCAGGAGTAATCCGCGCCCCAACAACTTTGCAGTCTTCATGCTGGCTCCATCCGAGAAGGGCGGACCTTGTAGTTGCAGCGGCCCGGGAGGAGGACTCGCACTATTGGGATCTCCACTTGTGCGGGCTCCGGATGCATTCTGTGTGTGTAACCCGCGTCAATGGCGGCACAGACAAGTTTCGGCAGGGCTGAATCACGGAACGAGGTCAGTCTTGTCGTCGCACATGTCTGATGCCGAGATCTCGGGGCCGCATCGCGCGAGGGTGAACCTTTATCCGCGTTGAGGTCACGACAATTCGCCCGAGCCAGCACGGCCTGCGTGGTGGGACGCCTCGTCGCTTGCCAACTCACCCAGGGGCAGGCCTTGGCTTTCGCCACAGGTCAGGAACGACGCCCGGCTCAGGCCTCGTCCAGGGACGACGGCCGGGTCCGGACCAGGTCGCCCGGGTTGAGCTCGTCGCCGTCCAGCGGCGCGACCAGGTCGGTGATCATCTGCCGGGCGGAGTTCAGCGTGCGTCGCAGGAACGTCCCCGACGACTCGGCATCGTCCATCTCCAGGGCGTAGATCGCGGCGGTCAGCCCCTGCACGACGTTGTCGTTGATCTCCAGCGCCGCCCTGCGGCGTACCTGCTCCTCCTGGGCGCGAGACGCCTGCGCCTCGCGCTCCTGCTCGGCCAGCACCCGGTCGGTGATGTCGATGCAGGTGCCGCGCATCCGGACCGGCTTGCCGTTGTCGTCGGTGATGACCTGGCCGTTGGAGGAGAGGTAGCGCACCTCGCCGTCGGGCCGCACGATCCGCTCGATCATCTCGTAGGGCTCGCCGGTGCTGTAGGCGTGCTGGTGGATCGCGGTGATCCGGTCGCGGTCGTGGGGGTGGATGAACGACAGGAACTTCTCGTAGTTGGGCTCGAAGGCCTGCGGCTCGTGGCCGTAGATCCGGAACAGCTGGTCCGACCAGCGGTTGGTGTCGGTGGCGATGTGCCAGTCGTAGTCGCCCATGTTGGCCAGCTGCTGGGCGTTGTCGATGCGCGCGTTGAGGTCGCGCAGCGCCGACTCGGCGTCGAGCCGGGCGAGCGCCTGGTCGACGAGGCTGAGGGCGATCTCGACGGTCTCGTCCTCGATCTCGGCGGTGCCGGCCAGCAGCTCGTTGGCGGGGACGCCGGCGAGCTGGGTCAACGGGTCGGCGGCCTCCGCGAGCAGCCGCGTCCCGGACGTGGCGGACGCACAGATGCGGGCAAGCGACAGCAGCAGGGACTCAGGGGATGTGCCCATGCCCCCAGACTGCCCCCGACCGGTGTGCCCTGTCTGCCCAACGGGCGAAACTCGTGCCGGAACATCTAGCCTGTCCTCTTGTGCGCGCAGGCAACTCCGTCGAGGCCCCCATCGGCATCTTCGACTCCGGCTTCGGCGGCCTGACGGTCGCCCGGTCGGTGATCGACCAGCTGCCCCATGAGTCGGTGCTCTACGTGGGCGACACCGCGCGGCAGCCCTACGGCCCCAAGCCGATCGGCGAGGTCCGCGAGTACGCCCTCGAGTGCCTCGACCACCTCGTCGAGCAGGGCGTCAAGGCCCTGGTCATCGCCTGCAACTCCGCGAGCGCGGCCATGCTCCGCGACGCCCGTGAGCGGTACGACGTGCCCGTCG
This sequence comes from Nocardioides ginsengisegetis, assembly GCF_014138045.1. NCBI lineage: Bacteria > Bacillati > Actinomycetota > Actinomycetes > Propionibacteriales > Nocardioidaceae > Nocardioides > Nocardioides ginsengisegetis. The sequence continues at coordinate 2,769,184 of NZ_JACGXA010000001.1, read as the reverse complement.
TCGAGGTGATCTACCCCGCGACCCGGCGCGCGGTCGCGGCCAGCCGCACCGGCCGGATCGGCGTCATCTGCACCCGCGCCACGGCCGAGTCGATGGCCTACGACGACGCGTTCGCCGCCGCCCCGCACGTGCGGCTCGTGACGCAGCCCTGCCCCCGCTTCGTCGACTTCGTCGAGGCCGGCGTCACCGGCGGTGACGAGCTGATCGCCGTCGCCCACGAGTACCTCGACCCGCTCGTCTCCGAGGGGATCGACACGCTCATCCTCGGCTGCACGCACTACCCGCTGCTGACCGGCGTCATCTCCTACGTCATGGGCGACAACGTCACCCTGGTCAGCTCCGCGGAGGAGTGCGCGAAGGACGTCTACAAGATGCTCGTGCGCAGTGGCCTGATGCGGGAGAGCGGCGAGCCGTCGTACACCTTCTGGACCACGGGGCTGCCCGAGGAGTTCGAGACCATCGGGCGCCGGTTCCTGGGCCCCGAGATGGTTGCGGCCTCCCAGTTCGCCGGCGGCCTGGGATGAATGCCCGATGAGGCTCACCGTCGTCGGCTGCTCCGGGTCCTACCCCGGACCCGACTCGCCCGCGAGCTGCTACCTGCTCGAGGCCGACCACCACGGCCGCACCTGGCGGGTGCTCGTCGAGCTCGGCAACGGCGCGCTCGGCGCGCTGCAGCGCCACGCCGACCCGCTCGCCATCGACGCGGTGCTGCTCAGCCACCTGCACGCCGACCACTGCCTCGACCTGTGCGGCTACTACGTGCTGCGCAAGTACCACCCCTCCGGCCCGCAGCCGCGGATCCCGGTGTGGGGCCCCGACGGCACCGCCGAGCGGCTGGCGCGGGCCTACGACCTCCCGGTGGACCCCGGCATGACCGAGGAGTTCGACTTCCGCGCCTACGACGGCGCCTTCCAGCTCGGGCCGTTCGCGGTCGAGCCGGTGCCGGTGGAGCATCCCGTGCCGGCGTACGGCCTCCGGATCACCGCCGACGGGCGCACGCTCGCCTACAGCGGGGACACCGCGCCCTGCCTCGGGCTGGACCGGGTCGCCCACGAGGCCGACCTGCTCCTGGCCGAGGCGTCCTTCGTGGTCGGCGGCGACAACCCCGACGGCCTGCACCTCACCGGCGCCGACTGCGGCGCCGTGGCGACCCGCGCCGGAGCGCGGTCGCTGGTCGTCACCCACGTGCCGCCGTGGCACGATCGGGAGGTCGCGCTCCGCGAGGCCACCGAGCAGTACGACGGCCCGACCACGCTGGCCCACCCGGGCATGGTCCGCGAGGTCTGAGGGGACCGGACGTTCCCGCAAGTCGTGTGCGGAGGCTTGCCCGGATGGGGCAGGCTGGGGCGCATGATCACGGTCGAGGGCCTCACCCGGAAGTACGGCGACTTCGTCGCCGTCGACGACATCAGCTTCGAGTGCCAGCCCGGACGCGTCACCGGCTTCCTCGGGCCCAACGGCGCCGGCAAGACCACGACCATGCGGGTCATGGTCGGCCTGACCCCGGCCACCCGCGGCCGGGTCACCATCGGCGGCCACGACTACCACGACATCCCCAACCCCGGCCGCCACGTCGGCGTGCTGCTCGACGCCTCGGCCCAGCACGCCGGTCGCACCGGCCGCGAGGTGCTCACCCTCGGCGCCCGCACCATGGGACTCGACGACGCCCGCGTCGACGAGATGCTCGCGCTGGTCTCCCTCGACGAGAAGGAGGCCAAGCGGCGGGTCCGCAACTACTCCCTCGGCATGCGGCAGCGGCTCGGCATCGCGCACGCGCTGCTCGGCGACCCCCAGGTGCTGATCCTCGACGAGCCGGCCAACGGGCTGGACCCGGCCGGCATCCGCTGGATGCGCGGCCTGCTCAAGGGGTACGCCGAGCGCGGCGGCACCGTGCTGCTCTCCAGCCACCTGCTGCACGAGGTCGAGATCATCGCCGACGAGATGATCCTGATCGGCCACGGCCGGATCGTGGCGCAGGGCGACAAGAAGTCACTGCTCGCCGGCGCCGGCAACGTCTCGACGCTGGTCACCTCGCTCGACAACGACAAGCTGGCCCAGGCCCTGCGCGCCGCCGGCCACGCGGTCGCCCCCGCCGGCGACGGCCTCAAGGTCGAGACCCAGCCGGCCGAGGTGGGCCGGGCCGCGCTCGACCACGGCATCGTGCTCACCGACCTGCGCTCGGGGGAGGGCGGCCTGGAGGACCTCTTCCTCGAGCTCACCTCCGACACCCAGCGCGACCAGCTCCCGGAAGGACAGCCGGCATGACCACCCCCACGGCCCAGGCGGCCCCGGCCACCTTCGACATCAGCGGCACCGCACCGGTGCCCTTCACCCGCCTCGTCGGGGTCGAGCTGCGCAAGACCTACGACACCCGCGCCGGCTGGTGGCTGATCGGGATCACGATGATCCTCGCGCTCGTGGCCGACACGATCGCGCTGATCGTCGTGACGGTGCAGGACATCGAGTCCACCTATGGCGACTTCGTGGGCGGAGCGGCATTCGTCTCCTCGATCCTGCTGCCGGTGCTGGGCATCATGCTGGTGACCAGCGAGTGGTCCCAGCGCACCGCCATGGTCACCTTCACCCTCGAGCCGCGACGCGCCCACGTGGTCGCCGCCAAGCTGATCGCAGGGCTGATGCTGACCGGCTTCGTCGTGCTGTTCGCGCTCGTGGTCGGGTTGGTGTGCAACTTGCTCTACGGCGTGATCCAGGGCAACGGGTCGGACTGGACGTTCGGCTGGTCGGGCTTCTTCGGGTTCGTCATCACCCAGACCCTCGCGATGCTCGGCGGCTTCGCCCTGGCCACGCTGCTGCTCAACACCCCCGGCGCGATCGTGCTGTTCTTCGTCTACAAGTGGGTGCTGCCCGGGCTGTTCGCCCTCGGCACGGCGCTGATGGCGTGGTTCTCCGACGTCGCGCCGTGGATCGACTTCCAGGCCGCCCAGCAGCCGCTGTTCGACATGTCCCTCCAGGGCGACGACTATGCGCACCTGTTCGTCAGCGGCTTCATCTGGCTGGCGCTGCCCCTCGCGATCGGGATCTGGCGGATCCTGCGCGCCGAGGTGAAGTAGCTCTTCACCGACCGTTGCGGGACACGTCACCCGCACGGCGGGGTGGCGTAGCCGCGCCGGACACGCTGGAGGCATGCAGACGCACGGCTCGCGCTACCTGCGACTGGCCGCCCTCGGTGACAGCACGACGTTCGGCATCGGGGACCCGGTCCCCGGCGGGTGGCGGGGCTGGGCCCGGCTGCTGGCCGAGGCCCTCGGGACGTCGTACGACGTGTCCTTCTGCAACCTGGCCGTCTCCGGGGCGACGGTCCTCGACGTGCGTCGCGAGCAGCTCGCCGACGCCGTCGACCACGCCCCCGACATCGCCTCGCTGATCGTCGGCGTCAACGACACGATGCGCTCGACGTGGGACCCCGCGCGCCTGCGGGCCGAGCTGATGGAGTGTGCGGAGGCGCTGCACGACGCGGGGGCGCTGCTGGTCACGGCGCGCTTCCACGACCACGGGGCGGTCTTCGGGCTGCCCGGCGTGCTGCGCCGGCCCCTGTGGGCGCGGATCGAGGTGGTCAACGCGGTCTACGACGAGGTGCACGCGACCTACGGCGGCATCCGGATCGACCTGGCCAGCCGTCCGGAGGTCACCACCCGTGCGTTCTGGTCGGTGGACCGGCTGCACCCCTCCGAGCTCGGGCACCGGGCCATGGCTCACCTCTACGGCGGCCTGCTGCAGCGGGAGGGCCTGGACTTCGAGCCGCCCAGCCTGCTCGCCGGGGGCGGGATCGCCCCGAGCTGGCGGCGCGACCTGGCGTGGCTGGTCACCGAGGGCGCACCGTGGATGCAGCGCCGGGCCCGGGACCTCGGCCCCTGGGCCGTGCGGCTCGCGCTGCAGCACTAGTCTCGGGCCCATGACTGCCTCCCGCGCCGACGGCCGCGCCGACGACGAGCTCCGCCCGATCACCATCACCCGCAACTGGCTGGACCACGCGGCGGGCTCGGTGCTGGTCGAGTTCGGCAAGACCCGCGTGCTGTGCGCCGCGTCGGCCTCCGAGGGCGTCCCGCGCTGGCGCAAGGGCTCGGGCCTGGGCTGGGTGACGGCGGAGTACGCCATGCTCCCGGCCTCCACCAACACCCGCTCGGACCGCGAGTCGGTCAAGGGCCGGATCGGCGGCCGCACCCACGAGATCAGTCGCCTGATCGGCCGCTCGCTGCGCGCGGTCATCGACTACCAGGCGCTCGGTGAGAACACCATCGTGCTCGACTGCGACGTGCTCCAGGCCGACGGCGGCACCCGCACGGCCGCGATCACCGGCGCGTACGTCGCCCTCGCGGACGCCGTGACCCACCTGCGCTCCACGGGCGCGCTCAAGGGCGAGCCGCTGACCGGCTCGGTCGCCGCCGTCAGCGTCGGCATCATCGACGGCGTCCCGCGCCTCGACCTGCCCTACGAGGAGGACGTGCGCGCCGAGACCGACATGAACGTCGTGATGACCGGCGACGGCAAGTTCATCGAGGTGCAGGGCACCGCCGAGGGCGCGGTCTTCGACCGGGCCGAGCTCGACGCGCTGCTCGCGCTGGCGGAGAAGGGCTGCGCCGACCTCACCAGCATCCAGTCCGACGCGCTGTCGCACTGATGGCCCCACCGATGTCCCAGGTCTTCCTCGCCTCGAGGAACCGCAAGAAGATCGACGAGATGGAGCGGCTGCTGCGGCAGTTCGTCCCGGGCGTCGTCGTCCTCGGCCTCGAGGACGTCGCGGCCTACGCCGAGCCGATCGAGGACCAGCCGACCTTCGAGGGCAACGCGCTGCTCAAGGCGCGACGCGGCTTCGAGGTCACCGGGCTGCCGTCGCTCGCCGACGACTCGGGCCTCTGCGTGGACGCGCTCAACGGCATGCCGGGGGTGCTGTCGGCACGCTGGGCCGGCCCCCCGAAGTCCGACGCCCGCAACAACGAGCTGCTGCTGGCCCAGCTCCACGACGTACCCGACGAGCGCCGGGGTGCGCACTTCGCCTGCTCCGTGGTGCTCTGCCACGCGGGCGGCCTGGAGGCGGTGCACGGCCGGATGGACGGCCACGTGATCCGCGAGCTGCGCGGCGACGGTGGCTTCGGCTACGACGTGCTGTTCGTGGCCACCGAGCACGCCGACTCGGGACTGACCTCCGCGCAGCTCTCGCCGGAGGAGAAGGACCGGATCTCGCACCGCGGCCGGGCCCTCCGCGAGATCGCCCCCCGCGTCGCCGCGGTCCTGGGCGGTGCCTCGTGAGGCGCCACTTCTTCGTCCGCCGCAATCTCGCCCGGCTGCTGCTGCGGCTGGCCCGCTGGCAGGCCGTCGGACGGCCGCCGGTCAAGGGCGTGCTGGTGGGGGCGCCGCACACCTCCAACTGGGACTGGGTCCTGACCATGCTGCTGGCGTGGGTCAACGACGTGCAGATCCGGCTGCTGGTCAAGAAGGAGTTCTTCCGCGGGCCGCTCGGACCGCTGCTGCGCGCGACCGGTGGCGTGCCGCTGGACCGGCAGAGCCCGGGCGCCACGATCCGGGAGCTGCTGGCCGAGGCCGACGAGCACGAGGCCTTCCTGCTGGGCATCGCCGCCGAGGGCACGCGCAGCAAGGGCGACTACTGGAAGGGCGGCTTCCTGCGGATCTCCCAGCAGACCGGCCTGCCGGTGACCATGGCCTTCCTCGACGCCCCCTCGCGGACCGTCGGCTTCGGCCCCACGTTCACCCCCTCCGGCGACGTGGTCGCCGACATGGACCGGGTGCGGACGTTCTACGCCGACAAGCGCGGCATCCGGCCCGAGCTGTTCACCCCGCCGCGGCTGCGCGAGGAGGGCCCGGCCTGACCGTCGGCCGACTCAGTCGGCCAGCCCGTGCTCGGCGACGTAGGCCTCCATCCGCCGATCCGGCACCAGCCACATCGCGGCGACCGCCGCGTAGAAGACCAGCGCCAGCCAGCCGGCCAGGAACGCCGACCCGATGCCGGCGAGGTAGAGCAACGGGGAGACCTTG